>CAZCMS010000001.1:0-452725 GCA_964499935.1 uncultured Candidatus Saccharibacteria bacterium
TAGTAGTAAGTTGTATAGTCGCTTGTTTTGTTTCTGATGGCTCTACGTTGCCTGTATTACTTGTAATGCTAATGGAGGTTTTCCCACCAACAACACGCGCACAGGCTGGAGCTGATGTAGTTGCGTTGCTATTAAGAAAAGATCTTTCACTGACGCTATAGGCTTGGCATATATCAGTACCGAACGGGATACCTGTCGAGGATTGTACTGCATATGCGTTATCGACTATTGGATTCACCCCAGTCGCAATACCACCCGAGAAGCCATCGGCACATGCACCGCCTATAACAGTACAGCGAGAAATACCTGAAGCTACTGCATTACCTGTATTCGTAATTGAGTGAGAAAATACTACATTATTACCTTGCTCAACATAAGGAGCATTCACTGATGAATTAGGTGTTAATATCCAAACTGGACAGTTTATATCTACATAGGTGCTATCGAAATGCCATTTATCATCACTCTGTTTTTGCCATTTTTCAATAATCACACGCCAACCACGCCAGTTTTCGTCTGGAGGTGATGGGAGATTATACGAGTGAACAGTAGAATTATTTTCAGTTGCAATATTAGTCTCTCTAGCCTGGTAACCTGCACCTGCACTATAGTTATTCCATCTGCCGTCTGCAGGCAGAGTAGAACGAGGTGAGGTCATAGGTGGGCCAGCATTTGTCGGAGAATTCCCGTAACCTCTTGCAAGATATGAGAAGTGATAACGAGAATTAGGGGTCATTGCGCGCCTAAATTGCGTACATGTAGGCACCGGCGAATCTTTTGTAGGTGGAGGAGTCTCCCTTACCGTTGCCGAGTATGTAATAGTAATGTGTGTAGTTTTACCATTTGGGGGAGCTATAGGCTTAACCTCCCATGTACCCCCTGTAGCACTAGACGGCACGCCACTTGGCCTACCTACTCCTGTTACCTGAAACATTTGAAATTCGTTGAGGTCTGGCCTGTTTTTACGGATAGAGTTATCGCAATCTAGCGCCCAGTTTGTTGCACCACTAGTAGTATCAGGGGATGACCCTCCTGTGCCTAGAATGACGTTCGTATTATCCGACCCACCTTGCGATGGTGACGCACCAAAACTATACCGACAATTATCATCCCTTACCTGAGAGAATGTTCGCTCATCGTAATGCTGTCCCGTATTAAGGCTTATTACACCACCCGGTGGCGTAGTGGTAGCGCCATAAGTCTTAATTTTTACAGCAGTATTATTGGACTGGCCCCACACAGTAGTAGTCGCTCCTGTTACTGTATTTACATACTCTACTTTATATCGTGAATTTACAATCACTCCGGCATAGTCGTGGATATTATTTGAGTTAACACCACAGCCCGTGGCAGCAGAAGCTGTGCCGGCATTGGCTGTATTTACTAAAAATGTCGTGACCATCAAAACGAACAGCGCCAATATAATATGCCCTATGCCAAAGCTTTTCATGTTTTGTTTCATTTTTTAAATCCTTTGTATTCTGATTTAAGTGCAGCTAATGCTTTAGACAACTTCACTGGATCTACTTTGCTGTGAGATGTTTTTTTCAAATATATAAAGTAGAAGTTCATATCTTCTGCTTGTGTAGAATCGGGCGAAGCCAAGGCCTTACCTGTCTGTACAGCACTCGGTTTATTGAGAGTTTTTTGATTCAAAATAAAATCTGCAATGTCCTTGCTATATATTTGCTGTTGCCAATTCTGTTCACCTGGAGTAGACGCAAAATAGACACTATGGTTAGAGCTTGAACTGCTGTCGTTACCTAGTTTTGGATCTTGTTTAATTTCCTGCAGTGCCTGCTCTGGACTAATTACACCACTCTCTAATGACGAACGGTAATGATTTGCTCGCTCTTTAGCATATTGTTTGTCTTGAGCAATAAGTTTAGCATCGCCAAGTCCCTCGGGCTTATATCTCGGACCATATTGCACGTGTTGCCCAAAGTAAAAATCATATAGATAGCCTTCAATCTCTGCACTAGACATCGCTTCAGTAACAACAAAAGACTGAGCTTTAATACGGAACCAATCTTCATATTTTTTTTGATCGGATTCGCTAACCTCACCCTCTTCATATATCTGCTGTAATTGAGGCTTGATTGATGTATCGGTCATATCTATTCCATTGTTTGTGCCCGCCTTAACTAGACGCAGTGCTTCATACAACTCTTCCGCAGCTACATTTTGTGTCTTTTGTTCTACTTTTACAGGATACTCTGTCAGCTTTGTAACCTCATCTTTGGTATACGACTTATCCTCTATAGTAAATACATATTTGCTATCATTCTTATCTTGTAAATACAAAAACACTCCAGCTCCTAGAGAAAGCAAGAATAACGCTACTAAAGTACATATATATAGAGGCTTTTTTATACTTAGAACCCTATGGAGGGTTGACTGAGATTGCCTGGAATCAACTACAGTCTTGCTGTTCTGACTTTGTGTATGTGTCTTTTTTTGATCTGTCATTTGTATAGATTTTCCTTATGCTTACTTTATCATACTGCATAACGAAAATTAACCATAAACATCATGTATTTATTTAAATATTTTGCTAAATACACCATAATAGATATTAAATACGTGATTTATCTCACATTTTTGCACTTTTCTAAGCATAAGCAATTTTTTTCCTATACACATTGTGGTATAAAAAAGGTATTACTAGACGTAAGAAAGTGTGTATGCTATGACAGACGGCGGATCCACAATCGGAAATACTCTACCAACTCCAGAAGCCTTTATTAATGATGGCCTACGTACTTTAGATAACGTATTACCTCACCTTCGGCAAGGTAATACAGTTGATGATACTGTACAACATACAGCAGAGATAGTCACTGCGACAAACACTATAGAAGATGATCAAGCGGATGGATTGACTATCCGCGAGGATGAACATGTGGTGGGCGCACTTGAAAGAGTGCGCTCTTTTGTTAAGAACAAGCGACGTTTAGCAGGTGTAGTTGGAACTATGGGAGTGGCGGTGTTGGCGCCAGCAGTGAGTACACAGGCTCAGGAAGTTTATGATTATACTAAACCGTCTCAGGAAGAAGCTGTCGAATCAGTACCCGATACCTATCCGCTTGCGCAAGCACCCATTGGGAGCTTGGATGACTTCGGATACGAAGCAAGGACATGCGGATCTTTTACTCGACATATGGCTATCAGTAATGGAGTCGAATCAAAGCGAGCAGTCATGACCTACGATCTTAATTACTACAGAAAAGCAGGTGAACAATTAGACACCAACCCTGCCCCAGGATCAGTAGGGATATCAGTAAGAGAAGGTGGTGGACATTCTGTATGGGTAGTAGCTGTAAGTGGAGATCGCGTAATCTATTCTGAATACAATGGACGTGTACCCAATGGGTATTACGCTTGGAGCGTTTCAAAAGAAAAAGCCTCCAACGGCACATACACTTATGTTCATTTCGAACTCCCAAATAATAAAGCTGGTTCTGGCGAAAAATCTACCTCCCCCAACACTTATCTCGGCGCCAAATATGATAGACGTAATAAGGATGCTGTTTCTACAAAGCGACCAGTAAAAGAAGGGTCGTTTATACAGTCTAAGGATGGCAAATATCGCTTAGTCGTGAATAAGGGAGATATTAAACTTCATGATAGTACCGATGATAGTGTTGCATGGAAGACACGCACCAACAAACAGGCTTCACAGTTGCAAGTAAAGACCGGCAAAGGCAACCAACGTGGCAAGAATACTCTGGTCTTCGGCAATAGAAAAAAAGACTATAAAAAGTGGAACATAGGGTCAGCAACATTAGTTGAGGTCGGCAACGACGGCACACTTGCAGGCTACAAAGGCAACAAACGCGTATGGGTAGCCGACGAACTAGCTGCGGTATCACGTGCTGCAAAACAATCTATGTCCAAAATAGCGAGCGTACGCCAGAAGGCGTTGGGTAGATAGCCCTCTACCTACTCGCACTCATTTCTTAGCATTTGAACGAACTATCGTGGCAACGTCGCATGTGGAGGACGCTACAATTATTCAACCCCTCTAACCAAAATCCTACCTATCACTTATTTTGGTGCTTGTGATGTTGAGCCTTACTTGCATGCACAATCGAATTAAAGACTTTAATTTTGATGTTATTGAGCATTTCACGCATGTCTTCGCCTAGTGTTGCCATTGGGTAACTTTGGAGTCTCATTTCATCTTCACTAATTTCTGCATGTGCTAATTTTGCTTCGATTGAACACATTTTTTGTTCGATTTCATCGAGCTCATCTTGTGGGCAATCTTGAGCATTAACCCCTGTTCTTTGCACAAAATCACGACGTAGCGACAGTAATTCACGTTTAAGTTCACGTGCTTCTGACTCCGCTAATTGATATGATTTTTTTGTTGCCTCGAACTGAGATAATGCCTGCATAACTTGCCCTTTCTTTTGTTACTTTAATATACCCAAGTAAGTCCCACTACTTACCTATCTGCATATATAGTACATAACCCTTCCATGTCCTTTCAGTAACTTATCCCACATTTTTGCATTTTTTTCTTAATTTAATTTCAAATTAATACACGTTGGGTATAGTAAACCCAGACCGCAATTCAGTATTTTCAGGGAGACCCAACATGCAAAAAACTACTTCTGTTCTACATTCTGTTATTACCATCGTGCTCAGTATTATGTGTTCGCTTGTATTTTTATTACCGTTGCAAGCCTCGGCCGAACAATTAACTTGGCTCGACACATCACAGCACCCCACCATACAGCCAGTGGATACAATTTCTGGCACTGAATATAATAAGCGCAAGCAGGAACAAAATGGATTTGCTCGTCAAGAATGTATACAAAAGAAGATCAGCATAAGCACCCTCCCGCTCACTTACTACGACGGATGCTGGTACACAACAAGTATTGGCATGCTCGAGAAAGGTGGCAAATACCTGCTTGAACCAGGGCAAAAAACTGCTGCAACAGTCAAGGGTCAAACCAATAATACGACAAAATTACATCCTACTCTCAATCCAAATGTTTTCGCAGAAACTGTTAACGACGCTGGCACCGGTTACGGATATTTTGTCACACTACGGGCTGCAAGTGACATTAAGTTTCAGCGCGATGTTTCCAACTCCGGAAGTATCAGTCTTACTCATCAAACAAATGGCACGCGCATCAAAAACACCATTGGACTCTTACATACAGAAAGTTCCTACATATAGTACTCGAGCAATGCAAAATGGATGCTTATCTTAAGTGAGGCAGGAGATTTTGTAAAAGTAAATCTCGAAACACTTGAGCTGACTTTCGTAAAATTCCGGGACAAACCAGGTGGAAGTTGGATACCGGGCATGGCAGATATTACTAACGACGGACGATATGTGGCAGCCAGCATCAATGGCACAACAAGCTACAGCGAACTATATCTTATAGATACTCAGCTGTGCGATACACAAACAACACCAGCCGGATATACAAAGTGTCAGCAAAGAACATTAAAATCTAGTATTCAGGAGCGTGTCGGTTCTTATCGTAGTATTGGGTTGCCAAGATTCTATAGCAACCACACCCTTGGCTTTTACCATGAAAACAATAATGCTACATACACACAATATTTGTTACAAGCACCCCACACTACGGCAATTGCGAACAACTATCTTGCTCTGGGAGACTCATTTGCATCGGGTGAAGGAGCGTTTGAATATGAAATTGGTACTGACATCACAAAACAGAACATGTGCCATCTTTCACGCAAATCCTATCCCTACCTTATACAGGCGCAGGTTGCTTTGCAGGATTTTCATTCGGTTGCATGCTCTGGGGCTAGGATCGAACATATTACCCAAAAATCCCAGGCACGGAAGCCAGATCATAACCCTTTAGGTAATCTCGTTCCTGGCTACCAGAAACAACTGCAATATATTCATGACATGCAGCAGAAACCAACTATCGTTACCGTATCGATAGCTGGCAATAATATAGGCTTTGCAGACAAAATACGCCATTGCATTTTATCTGTTGGCAGCTGTTTTAGCTCCCGGGAAGATCGACAGGAAATTATGAATGAAATAGATGAGCAGTCCGACAAACTCGTCAAAATGTATAGTGACCTCAAAAGCTCTGTTACGCCAAATGCCAAAATATATATCATTGGCTATCCTCAAATTATTACTGATGCAAGAGCAGCGCAGTGCGGACTTAATGTACGCCTTACAACTGAAGAGCGTCAATTGGCTACTTTAGTCACCAGGTATCTGAATAATACTATTATGCATGCAGCTCAGCAGGCCAACGTTCAATATATCGATGTCGATGATGCCCTGGCTGGCAGTCGCTTGTGTGAAGCCACTTCGGCTGCTATGTCCGTAAATGGCATAACTGCTGGCAAAGATAATGGCATTGGCAGCTACAAATTTCTTGGCAATGAGAGTTTCCATCCTAATGAAAAAGGATACCAGCTTTTGAAAGAGGCTATACTCAATAAAACAAAAGGGTTCACACATGATTCATCTGTTATCACTGACAACAGCCAAGAAACTAAAAATAACCTTTTACAAGCACCCGAAACACACCGACCAATCCGTACAAAAATATACAGCGATACCCTTACCGACTCACAAGCTACTCCTGGAAGTGCTGTCAGTATATCTGGCAATGCATTTCAATATGACCTACTCCCTGGCACCACATTAGATGTAAGCTTAGATGGCCATAATAGTACACTCGGATCTGTAGCCACAGACACTAACGGAGGCATACAGGCAACTGTTGCCATCCCTGCTGACACTGAGCCTGGAATACAAGCCATACATCTATACGGAAAAGATAAAGCCGGCAAAAATATCGATATATACCAATACCTCCAAATCCCTGATGAATACGATGCTGATGATTTGCCTATAACAAATAGTAATCCTGATATACCAGGCCACGCGAAGGCGCCAAATAACGTCGCATCTCCCCGATCTTTTTCACCTAGTGCTCTCCTAAATTTTACTCTAACTCCTAAACTTCCCCCCGGTGACAGTGCGACCGCCCCTCTAGGAGAGCAACTTTATGTTCAATCGTCACCCCCTCATACTCTTGGCGCTACGAGCCAAAAGACTCAGCGTGTCGGAAGTGCAGTATCTAAACTAGACCTGTCAAAAGACAAGAACCTAGCAAAAAAAGTCGCAACAATAACTGTCTTATCTATAGGATTGTCTTTATTAGCAATGGTAACTATATACAAAATAGTGATTGTGCTGTACGCAAGAATTAAGTAAAAATTAAGGATTACAAAAGAAACACCATGTATACTACAAATATCATGAATACAACATACGCTTCATCCAGCTATACACTACGCGACACAGATCTTATCTTTGGACCTGACAACACAAAATCACAACAGGATTCATCGTTAAATCCTTATATTCTCAGGGTGCGTGACCTCCCCGATGACGACAAACCTCGTGAAAAACTTCTCAATGGAGGAGCGAAGCAACTTACTGTCCCGGAACTTATTGCTATCCTATGGGGCGTGGGTACTAAAAAAGAAGACGTCCTTGCCATGGCACGACGAACAACTAGTGAATACGGAGAAAAAGCGCTCGCAACGACAGACAGCCCTGTTAAACTTGCCGAAGCTACGAATATCCCCCTCACGAAAGCGTGTCAAATTGTTGCGGGCTTTGAGCTTGGTCGCAGATTCTATTCCAGTAAAAATGGGAATCCAGTTTTTATCCGCAATGCTCAGCAAGCATATGAACACTTGAAGGGCATTGCAGGTAGCCAAAAAGAACAGCTCCGAGGACTCTATCTTAATAGTCGTTACCAGGTTGTTCATGACGAAGTAATATCTATAGGTACTTTAACTTCAAATATTGTTCACCCTCGAGAAGTTTTTCAGCCCGCTATAGAGTATGGGGCGATTGCAGTTATTATTGCCCATAATCACCCGTCAAATAATCCAACTCCGACAAGTGATGATCTTACAATTACCAGCCAACTCGTAACCGCAGGTAAAATACTTGGCATCGATCTATTAGATCATTTAGTAATAGCAAACGACACTTTTATCAGCATAATCGGAGACAAACAACATGAGCAATAATCAGACAACCTATCAACTACAATCAAACGACGTGGTTACCAATATAGATAATCCTGCAGTCACCTCTCCTAGGAGTTGGCTGGCACATGATTTTGCCGAAGAATACAGGTTTGAACTAAAGGCACAAATTGCTTCTGGGGATTACTTTGTACTGCTAGCGACTCGACTCGATGCCCTCAGCCAAGAACTTGAAAAAAGAGAACCTGACGCACATATAGTCTTGGAGCGCACAATTACTGATCTAAGTTTTCTGCATGAGAATTATGAAATAAAAAAGAAGCAAAGCAAGTAGATCACTGTTGTTGCTGCGCTGGCAAATTACTACCACGCTCAGAGACTCCTCGAACGGCTACAATAATTATTACAGATGCATGCTTGCTATTATCTGCATCTACATAAATCGTGACGTTATTGTTGACTTTTATATCATCGGCTGTGACACTCACACCCCTGTCGCGTATACGTGTAGCTTCAGTTATTGCATAGGTAAACTCATGATTTGTACGATCTTTAATTGTCACGCTTGATTGAGTAATTGCAGTTACTTTTCCGGTATTAGTTCTCTGTCTATTGGTGTTTTGGTGGCTTGCGGTATCTTTCTCTTCTTGACCCTCAAATACCGCTTTCTGATACTGTACACCGCCAAAAAAACTTCCTATAAGCGCCAAGATCGCTACTATGCCAATAATGATTTTCTTGTTCAGCTTTCTTCGTTTTTTCCCTGGTTTTTTGACCACCGGAGTATCTGCCACATTCACAGGAATTGAAGTAGACTTCTGCGCTCTCGTATCCTGAGTTTTTCTGTATCTACTGCTTATATCTCTGTTAAGCTCCATACTTTTCCTCCATTACAGATATAGTGTCATTTTGCATAACTCTTATGTCTATTCTACCAGTTTTTACATAAACTGATACATTACTCTGTTTGTTGTTTTTCGTCCTATTAGGACTCATCAGCATGACTACATATTCATGGAAACAATAGGGAGCAAGGTTGATAGATTAAGCCAAAAGCTCAGCTCGATCATTCAACACCTGGTCGTTCGTGGTATCCACGATGACCTCACTGCACTGATCTGCTGCGTACACAGATGCCGGCCGCGACCAACAGGCCAAAGAAGCCCCCGAGAACGAGAGCCAAAACACCAAACAACCGCAAACAACGTTGTGCTGCAATCACCCCTTTCGGTGATAGGGAATAAAAGTTCTACTACTCCAACACTCGTCGTGTAGCGGACTTATTATACTATAATGTAAAGATTAAAACAATATATTCACCCCTGTTAATACGGGTGGTTATTTGGTACTATATACAAATGAGTTTATCTATAGGCATCGTCGGCCTTCCTAATGTCGGCAAATCAACATTATTTAATACACTTACTAACAGTGACATTTTAGCTGCAAATTATCCGTTCGCCACAATTGAACCCAATACAGGTATCGTACCTATTCCGGATGATCGACTGCAAAAGCTCGCAGATATCTATGGCAGTAAAAAAATTGTTCCCGCAACAGTAACGTTTGTTGATATTGCTGGATTAGTCGCTGGCGCAAGCCAGGGAGAAGGCTTAGGTAATCAGTTTTTAGCAAATATTCGCTCTACGAATGCAATTGCGCACGTTGTCCGCGCCTTCGAAGATTCAAATGTGACACATGTAGATACTGAGCATAATCCACAAAAAGATATTGACGTTATAAATACTGAGCTTGTATTGGCAGACCTCCAAACTGTAGAGAAACGCCTACCCCGTCTTGAGAAGGAAAGTCGAGCTAACCCAAAACTCAAACCGTTGGTCGAGAAGCTGCACAAAATGCAACAGCTACTCAACGACGACACCCCCATCCACACCGTCATGCAACCAGAAGATTATGAAGGACTGGAAGATCTCCAGCTTCTTACAATGAAGCCTGTGATTTATGTATTTAATATTGACGAGGCGGGACTCGCAAATACAGACAAGCAACGTACGCTGCGAGAACTTGTGGCACCCGCTCAATCAGTTTTTGTATGCGCAAAACTTGAGCACGAGCTACAAGGACTGGACGAGGTAGATCGCTCTGAACTACTAGAAAGTTACGGTGTGCATGACTCCGGCCTCAACCAGCTCATCCATGCAGCGTACGACACCCTCGGATTACAAAGCTACCTTACAGCAGGCCCGCAAGAAGTGCGTGCATGGACAATCAGAAAAGGCTCGACTGCACCCCAGGCAGCGGGCGTTATTCACGGAGATTTTGAGCGAGGATTTATTGCTGCACAAATTATCGACTACAACGACCTCGTAGCAGCTGGATCCGAGCAAACAGCAAAATCTGCAGGCAAAATTCGCACCGAAGGTAAAACATACGTAATGCAACCTGGCGATATTGCTGAATTTAAGTTCAACGTTTAGTCAGATACAGTACGTTATCTAGTAAAATTTCGGAAATTTTCGACGTCTCTGCAATTTTGGCAGTCGTGAGTACGGATTGTTTAGTGGCAATGGAGACGATTGGCTACCGTTACTGAATCCTTCAATCGCAACTTGTGCAGCGCTAGCTTTCAGCTGCTCTTCTTGATCTTGTGATCGTCTTACAACTGTGGCCTCCACCAGAGGTACTGGCATATTTTCAACTTGCCGGTCCGTAGACTCAAACTGCGCTTCTATAAACGCTCGAGCATGAGCCTGCCCTGTTTGCTGCCTAATCTTTGCGACATGCTGTTGCAAGTAGTCAACCAATGTACGGAGCCGGCTGTGGTTCCAGCTTGTAAACGTAACTGATTTATTTGTAGAGTGAATCTTTAGTGTTGCGTTGAATAATTTATGACTAAAGTCGATCTCCGATATCATATCAAAACGTACGTCTTCTATGGTTAAAAACATCGGCTTTTTATCAATCAGCAAAAATCTATGATCAGTAACACACACTAGCGCAACGCCTGCCTCATAATACCCGTTCGCACATTGAATAATTTTTTCGTCTGGCAGCAGTATTTTAGTAAGCTCTTTTATTTCTGGTCTTCCTATAAAACGAAAATTACACCCTATCTCCTTAAGTTGATCTTCAATAGCGTGAATTTGCATCATAGCTACCCCCCTCTTGTACCCCTGCATTGCTGCCGAGCACTAACTACAGACTACTGTAAACAAGCCGACATATGAGTTATATATTTTACATATCTTAAGCGACATTCGTCACAATATAGAGCCTATAACAGGGGTAAAAGAACAAGCAATGACTTCGATGTAAAATACGCAATGGGACCGAACAAGAAAAGCAGGCATCTTGATGCCTGGAGACACAATATGCGATAATATAAGCATGCCGATTAGCTCAGCACACCACCAGGTGTTAGCCACGTTCTTTCAGCAAGGAACGCGACTCACCTACAAAAAAGGAGAGTTTATAATACGCCCAGGCGAGACGCCGTCGGGCGTTTTTTTTATCGAAAAAGGACTGGTAAAGTCATACGACATAACTAAATACGGCGAAGAAAATCTTCTTGTTATCCGTAAAGACGGGGAGCTACTGGGCATGACCCGAGCCTTCACCAGCAAGTCCAAGCAAGTCATGTACACAGCGCTCTCCCCAGTAGTTGTATGGCTTTTGCCACAAGAACAATTCACGCAATTACTACAAACGTCACCGGAGGTCACTCTCTCCCTGTTACACATGGTCACAGAAATGTACCGCGTGCATTCAGAGCATATTCTTAATCTTGAATATCGCACTGTGCGCGAACGACTTATTTCTTTCCTGCTTAGTATGGCAAACCGGTTCGGCACAGAAACTCCAAACGGACTTTTAGTAGACGTGCCACTTCGACATCAGGATATCGCAAGTTCAATCAGTGCAACTCGCGAAACAACTGGTCGAGAAATAACAGCCCTCGAAAAGAAAGGGCTGCTCAGTAACTCCTCTTCCCGCTTTACTTTGCTTGATGTCCAGACATTACAGCGTTACCTAAATTAAATTTTACTGGGACTTGTCTCCCAGGCAGTAAGTAAACTCTCTATAGTTCGCACCACTGCTGAGTGGTCTGGAATATTAGACGTGTCGTAATAATGATCGGTCGTAAAATAGTCACTCACTACATTAAGGCAAAATATTTCGTCTGCCTGTACGTGCATCCTATCTACAGCCGATATATGCGCAAGTGGTGTTGCAACAACAATCTTTTTTGTACGAATCGGTTTTAAAAACTCGAACGCTAGGTCAACAGCAAATCCGTCTTGCAGTCCATCACTCACTAAAATAACAGTTTTATCTTTTAGTAAATCTTTACGAATCAGTTCTCCTTCACCACTAACCCTGTGCATTTCATTAATACGGTGAATTTTTTCGAGCTCAATATGATTTCGATATTCGCTTGTCATCTCTGCAATATGCGAATCGCTATAGGCTTTGTTATACACAAATGATCCGTCAGATGCGATTGCGCCCAACGGCTTTGGCTCCCTAGGAAGCTCTATCGGTGCGGTTATGAGCAACATAATAACGGCACGCAAACTTTGCGCTATCTGGGCGCCCACTACTGTAGCGCCGTCGCTCAATGCCACCACGCATACATTATCGGTATACTTTTTTGCGAGCTGCCCTGCGAGAAGCCTGCCCGCAGCCTCACGACTCTTGAAATACATATCTATATTGTAGCGTAATTCTTATGCTTTAGTGACTTTCAAGTTATAAAATCGTTCCAGATTGCCTTTTTCGCCTGCAACTGCAGAATCGGCCTTATCGAGCACTACAAAACCGTTGCCAACAGCCCATTGTTCAAAGTTTTTCAAAATATCACGACGCATTCGGTCATTCTTGATAACACCTTTGTGCTTCACATTGTCGGCCACGGCCTCGAACTGAGGCTTCACCATGGCAAGAATATTTGTCGATGTATTTGATAATTTTCTCACGTAAGGCAATATTTGACGCAGCGAGATAAAAGATACGTCAATCACTACAATATCTACTACATCTTTGGTCTGAAACTCTCGTATATCCGTCTGTTCATGGAGCTCAATGCGTGAGTCATTACGTAGCGTTGGGTGCAACTGATTTGTTCCAACATCTACCGCAATACTCTTCTTGGCACCATGCTGCAATGCATAGTCAGTGAATCCACCGGTACTACTCCCGACATCGAGTACTGTTTTTCCGCGAAATTCTACGTCAAACTGCTTAGCAATACTTGCAAGCTTCAAACCTGCCCTACTGACATATTGCTCTGTCGCCGTAAGTACAATCGTGGCATCTTCAGACACCAAAAACCCAGGTTTTTTTATAACCTTTTCGTTAACAGTTACCTTACCGAGTTTAATGTACGTCTCGGCTTGGCTTCGTGTACTTGTGAGACCTCTCTTTACGACAGCCTGGTCAAGGCGAATTTTACTATTCATTAGCCTAATGATATCTCGGAAAGTCCTGCAGCTACCAATGCGAGTATTCCTACTCCCACTGCTAACTCGCCGACATTCCGCGTAAATTCACCGCAGCCTCGAGATGATTCAGTGCCACTATTGTTTCGTGCCATAAGCCTTACTCCTTTACGCGTTCACGGTATGCACCGGTTGCTGTATCGACAGAAATAATATCATCTTGCTTAATAAAAGCTGGGACTTTCACGGTGATACCTGTTTCTAGTGTAGCATCTTTTTGTACGCTACTTGTAGTGTCGCCCTTTACTACGTCCTCTGTGTAAGTGACCTTAAGTGGAACATTCTTCGGTAAATCTACACTAATTGGCTGACCCTCAAAAAACTGCAACTGCAATCTATCGCCTTCCTTCAGATACCCTGCGCCATCCCCAACTAGGTCTGTAGAAATCTCGAATTGATCAAATGTCTCTTCGTTCATGAAGAAAAACGTCGTGCCATCATTATATAAATACTGCACATTTTGGCTTGTGACGCTTGCGCTATCCAACTGCTCGTTACCCTTGTAAGTTTTTTCTAAAACCTTACCGTCAATCAAACTCTTAATGCGCACATTAACGATCGAACCACCACGACCCATGACCTTTTGATTATAGTCAACCACGCGGTAAGGCACACCATCAATTTGAAACAATGTACCCTTTTTAAGATCCGTAATACTAAGTGCCATTAATAATCTCCTCTTCTGATACTTAATTCAGTTTTCACAAAATCACCAATAACACCACATACACCGCTTACAAATCTGCGTAACTCTTGCATCTCTGTGGTTGTCTGCTGCTCTTGAGTTATTTCGCATCTTTCGCCTTCAAAAGATCCAGCATTATTCTGTGGATTTTGTTCGCTCATTAAACATATCCTTAGTTATTTGCTACGAATGGTAGTAGTGCGATATGACGTGCACGCTTAATAGCACGTGCCAAATGCCGTTGCTGACTCTCAGTCAGACCAGTCTTTTTACGTGTTTCGATTTGTCCGTATACATTTACGTATCTTTGTAGTGTTTTTACGTCCTTGTAGTCAAAATATGCTACGTCTGAACGATGTTTAAAAATCTTTGCCATAAGTTCTTTCCTTTTCTTTACATTACTATATTTTGCGCTAGCAGCCCCATGGTATCAATAGAATCTCCATGATGATCCACCCGATTAGACAAAGAATTGCTAGAGGTATGATCAATACGGCTCTTACCCAGTTACGTTCAAATCCTTGGATAATAAAGTACGTCCCAGCTGAAAATACTGCCAATACTATAAATCTTATTATGAACTTGTCGTCACTGTAATTCCTAGGGTCAGTCATGCAGGTAAACCCTGCAAATGTATCCACTATACTCCTTGCCTAGAATGGGATATCGTCGAGATTTATTGGTTCGTCAGTGATATCTTCGATAACCACATCATCTTTTTTCTTGGCTGCTGGTGTGGCGCTGCTAGATGAAGCGTTTCCGCCATTTCCACCATTATCGTCGCCACCACGAGCATCTAGGAATGTTACGTCGCTTGCAAGTACTTCTACTTTGCTTCGCTTTTGCCCATCCTGCTCCCAGCTACGACTTTGTAAGCGCCCTTGTACAAGTGCTCGACGTCCTTTGCTAAGGTACTGTGCTACGCGCTCGCCTAATGGCCCCCACGCTACAACATCGATGTAGTCAGTCGCTTCTTTCCATTCACCACTCTGGTCCTTGTATGCGCGATTGAGCGCAAGACTAAAGCTACAAACACTCTGTCCGCTTGGCGTGTTCCGAAGCTCTGGATCACGAGTTAAATTTCCCATTAATGTTACTTGATTGACACTTCGTGCCATAAGAACCCTCCTTAGCCGGACTTACTAGGTTTCGGTACTGTCCGGGCTGCTAAATTTGTAATACTTGTAGTATATTATTTTTCGCCCCATGAGACAAACCTACGGTTTTCCTCATCGCGCCGGGTTGTGAAATGAATTCACCAACTCGGGCTGCTCTTTTCCCTTACTTTTCGTCGTTTTTGTCTTCAGTTTCTTCTTCGCTATCATTACCACGACGAGCTGCTTGCTTAGCTTTTTCAGCCTCTGCTTTTGCAATCGCCTTTAGGTCTGGACGAGAAATCAAGAAACGAATGACCTCATCAGTAATATTGAGTGTTTTTTCAATCTTAGCAACACCCTCACCTGGAATCTCAAGTGCATAGAATACATACACAGCAGATTCATTTTTCTTGATTGGATATGCAAGCTTGCGCTTACCCCAGTTATCGATATTGGTTACCTTAGCACCATTATCAGTAAATATTTTTTCTACCCTTGTGGTAGCCTGCTCCAGATCAATTTCTAGATCTGGATCATAAAGAATAGCGATTTCGTATTGATTCACGAATCCTCCTTTGGTTAAAGCCTATACACAAATAGTTATAAGCTGAGTTAATAACTCGAGTATTGTATCAAAATTACCCCTGTTAGTCAACTGTTATCACGCTGTGACATTTTTGAGTCGGCTTACAATACCTAACATAACCTGCCATGCTTTGTGTTGTTTATTATCAAAAAGTTACAATCAGCTTCACGCACAAGAAGTTGAGAGCGTAAAAGACCGCAACAAGTCTCTCAAAAGTAACTAGTCTTCTACGCTTCAGCTTCTTATTTGACGTCTTTGTTTGCTCTCATATTAAAACGTTTACGCTTATCATGCAACCACAAGTTTTGCTGACATTATGTATATAGCTTTGCAAGAAGCTCACACGTCTCTTTTAGCCCCTTGAAGCCTCGCTGCCTATCTTCCAGGGTCTTACCTTTCACTCCCAGATAACTGGCAAAGAAATCAATTTCCCTAAGGCGTAAATGGTGTCGATAATAGTCGATTGCCAAGCGGTTTTCGAGCAAATCTCTGCCATACCCTTTAGATATTAGCCGGATCTGGCGGTCGTCAAAATACATAACATCCTGCTCTGCATGAGACATATGAGCAATCTCCCAATCAGCAAGGTATAATTTGCCAGTTTTCGAACGCAATATATTATGTGGATGCACATCACCATGTACCAACACGAGAGGTAAGTGCTGTTCTTGCAGCTTTTGCCCATCAGCAATTGCACGTGCAATTAAGCCCTCTATCGCTTCCTTGTTTGCGATCAAGGCTTCTCTAATTTCGGGGTACTTCTTAAACCCTCCGCGCAGCGCACACTTCATATGACGCTTGGTTTTTTTAAGATACTTTGGCTCATACGTTTCGCTCGGCAATTGTGATACCACTGCTTGCGGTAATTGCGTATCATGCAAATCACGAAGCGCCTTGCCGAGTTGTGGCAAATATCTATCATCAATCGCAAAAATCTCATTACCAGCTTCGAGATCAATATATTCTTGCACAGAGTATTGGTACCACCAATGTCGCTTCCATATTTTTTGTCGTCGACTCAATACAGGCTGTGGCATGTGCGCATAGTTCGCATTGCACAAAGCCATATATGCGACTGTGCCGTGTTTTACTGGTTTCTTCTGAATCTTTACAACCAGTTGTGTGTCATTTTTATCTTTACACTTATACAACCACCCTGTTTCGCCCTCGGGTATAAAAACAAAATTGCCAACTTCTATCCCAAACCCTTTGCGCACTACTTTTTTGATTGTAGTGTCAGGTACATGGAGCGCGTACTTCATGGTTATTGCGCCAAATATTCGTCTTTGTTAGCTTCTTGTTCGGCAGATGCGCCACCAAACACATCGTCCATACTATTTACCAACACATCACGCGGGCGTGAACCATCTGCCTGGCCAATAATACCCTGCTCCTCCATTGTTTCCATAAGCCGGGCTGCGCGTCCATAGCCAATACGCAGTTTTCTTTGCAGTAGACTCGTACTCGCTTTACGTGACTCAACCACCACATGCACTGCATCGCGGAACATGTCATCATCGGCATCAGAGCCACCACCCATATCAGCGACCACCCCGCCTTTACCATTGAGCTGTACGGGCTGGCTCACCACTTCGTCGTCGTACTGTGGAGCTCGCTGATCACGTATAAAGTCTGTTACTTTTCCAGTCTCATCATCTTCTATGAGTGCTGCCTGCACACGCTTTGGTTTTGGCATGTCACTCGTTAGCAACAACATATCACCCCGACCGAGCAGCTTCTCCGCCCCCATTTGGTCGATAATTGTTCGTGAATCCACCTGGCTTGCCACTGTAAACGCAATACGAGCCGGCACGTTTGCCTTAATGAGGCCAGTGATAACATCTACAGAAGGGCGCTGTGTTGCCAGCACCAAATGGATACCTGCGGCACGGGCTTTTTGTGCCAAACGTACAATCAACGCCTCAACATCGCGCGCTGCCATCATCATAAGATCCGCCAACTCATCGATCACAATCACAATATATGGCATACCCTCTTCTTTTTTCAGGTTATTATATTCGCCAATATTTCGCTTACCGACTTCTGCCATAGTCCGTAGGCGACGCTCCATCTCTGCCACTGCCCACTTCAGCGCACTAATACACTTTTCAGGCTCATTAATAACTGGTGTTAACAGATGCGGTATATCCTGATACGGCGCCATCTCAACCTGCTTTGGGTCAACCAAAATTAGTTTAAGATCTGCCGGAGAGTTCCGATACAAAAGACTCGTCAAGAATGTATTAACCATCACGGATTTACCAGACCCGGTTTGTCCAGCAACCAACAAGTGAGGCATTTTCGCAAGATCAGCAACGATTGCCTTACCAGCAATATCCCTACCAATTGCAAACCCAAGCGGGCTATTAATGGCCTTGAATTCGTTCGACTGCAACAATGAACTGATCCGAACTGTGGCAGCTTTAATATTTGGCACTTCTATACCAACTGCTCGCTTACCCGGAATTGGAGCTTCCATACGAATCGCGTGTGCAGCCAGATCGAGTGCTAAGTTATTTTCCAGCGCAGTAATCTTTGTGAGCTTCGTGCCAGACGGTGGCTTAAGCGTATACTGCGTTACACGCGGGCCAACATTCGCCCCTTCCATTTCAACCTTAATATTAAAGTGTTCAAACGTATCATGAATAATTTGTGCATTTCCATTCACGTCACCAGCGTCTGCCTTGTCTTGCTTTTGGTTGAGCAAATTAACTGTTGGCAATTGCCAATCAGGGTCACTGGCAGTGGTCAGTGCCTCATGGTTTTCTTTAGCAGATAGTTTTGTTGCCGTATTACGCAAAGAACTTAATTTTGGCTGTTCTTTTGGCTTAGCATCGTGATGCTCTACTGGCACACCCTCGTTCAATTTAAAGCCCGTATCCGCTGCCTTGGCCTTAAGCTCATTGATATCAGTATCTTTCTCTTTTCGCTTAAACAGATCCGCAACTTTAAGGAGTACCTTTGGCGAAATACCAAATGCATAAAAAATTGATAGCAAACTCGCAATAAAGAAAATAATTGCAGCCGGGAATTTATCCAACGCCTGTAGTACTGCCGTCCCTACTATGCTACCCGTCCAGCCACCATGTCCGCCGGTCCATGTGCCATCAGCTTGCGCTCGTGCAAATGCTGTGAAGAAGAAGCTGGCGCTGAATACCAAAACCGCGATCATTACAAACAATTGCGAGAGCGGGATACGCCTATCTTCACTTGTAAATTTATACACTCCCCAGTACGTGAGTGCGACTGGCGTCATATATGCTGCCCATCCAAGCGCAGCAAATACCCCACCGAACATTCCGATTGGCAGATTACCGCCGGTACCAAAGCCACCGAGCAGCAGAAATAGTGCTACTACAAATAATAAAATTGCTCCGCTATATGCCCAGAATGCTGATCGCTCAGTAGAAACTGGAGCTGCTTCTACTTTTTTCTTTCTTGTTTGTTTTTTCTTTTTTGCCATTACTGTTCTAGTTTATCAAACTTATGCTATTAAATCATCAGGTGGTGTGACGTTTTCTTGATCCTGCGCCACTAATAATACATCAATTGGTACAACCTGCCTCACTAGTATTCCTGCAACATCATGGCCTATTCCCACTGCGTTGCGATCGCTTTCTGATGCCACCACCTCTGTTAAAATTTGAGAACTACTTCGCCTTAGTCGACGCTCGGTAAGTGAAACAACATTACTCGGTGTCGGAAAAGGTATAATCACGGCTTCTTTTTTGTTTTTGAATCTCATAGCCGTATTATAGCAAATTTTACATCATTTGTCAATGCACCTATCAGACTTGCAAAAGTTAAGTAAAATTTTAGAAATCGTTGCTTTTACTTCGAAAAATTGTATAATTGTAAATACTATGAATTTTGTTACTTCACGCACCGAAGCATATAAATCTAATAGGCGGATCTCTGACCTAACCCGGAGAGCAGCTCAATACCTTGCAATGCGAGACACCGTACAGCACCCCGAAGACATACGGGTCGTCGCCATTCAAAGGGAAAAGATTCCCGGGAACAGTGTCGATCACGAAGTCGTGCAACGAGTTGGCGCAGGAGCAATACAAAGGCTTGGCCACACTACATTTCGATTTGACGCTGATGCCAGCATGGCTGTACAGGAAGATCGGGCAGAACTTGCCAAGATTAACCCTGAGCTTGCTGCTCGTGTCGAAGCAGACCCCGAGATCACTCCAGACGACGCTATTATCATTTTCCGTCGCGACTCTCAGGCAGAACCACATCCGGTTCCTGCAACTGCTTAAGCTCTATCAATGATTATAATAAAACGAGTCTAGCATCACACTAGACTCGTTTTTATGTACATTAGGGACAGTAACTAATCAGTACGAGCGTCTTGTGTCAGTAGTTTAGCACGAAGTTCTTGGAATCGCTTCTGCTGCTCTGCAGCAACTTCTTCGCCAGTTTTAGTGCGTCCACCAGAAGTAGTCTTAACTTCGCCTTTACCGCCACCGACAACGTTCACAACAGGAATCACGATAGGACTTCGCTGCGTGTGCTCAAACAAGTAGTGAGTAACGTGATCTTTTAGTTCAGCCTTGAAACGATCAAGATCAATACGTTTGAATCGCTGTCCGACTGCACGTCGGAGCTCCTGGCGCAAGCCATTCATGATCTCTTCATTGCCACGCATATAGATGAATCCACGGCTAATAATATCTGGGCTGGTCATTAAATTACCAGTCTTCTTGTCTATTGTAAGAATGATCGCTACAAGCCCTTCTTCCGCAAGAAGTACGCGGTCTTTAACGACGATGTTATTTACAATTGTACCTGTCTGATCGACAAGAATCGTACCATGAGGAACTTCGCCAATGACCTCCATCTTATCCTGAGTAAGCGCAATTACTTCACCGTTTTCGGCATTGAGAGTATTAGCACGTGGAATTCCTTGGTTGATAGCGATATCGATATGTCGCTTTTTAGAGCGGAATGCGCCGTAAATCGGAATAAAGAATTTTGGCTTAAGCATATCTATAACATCAGCGTATTCATCGATACTGGCATGACCTGATACGTGTAGCGGGCCAATACCGTCGAGTTCGTGATTACGATGTTCATATACGTGAACATTCTTACGAATTAATCCATCGACCATCTCACCGATAAGTGAATCGTTGCCACTCTCTGGAATTGGTGTACTACTGAGGATAACTGTGTCTTGTTCCTTGAGCTTAATATGACGGTGTTCGCCGTTTGCCATACGCTGCAACGCGGAACTTGGTTCACCCTGCGAACCGGTACATACAACGACGATCTTTTCATCTTTGAGGCTTGGTACACTCGCAATTGGTATAAATGTACCTTTTGGTACTTTCATAAACCCATGACGAATAGCCATCTCTAGCGTACTGACCATACTACGACCATCCATAGCAACTTTGTGATTGTGGTGCACAGCAGCGTTAATAATCATCTGAACACGGTTCATGTTTGTCGAGAATAATCCGACAAAAATACGACCTGGTGCTTTTTCGATAATATCAATGAAGCTTTGCTCGATGGTTGATTCTGATGGCGTACGGCCCGGACGATCGGTAGTGGTACTTTCGGATAACAGTGCTAGTACTCCTTCGTTGCCAAGCTCTTTTAGGCGATCGGTATCGCTTTTTTCATGATCGAGTGGATTCGGATCCAAGCGGAAATCACCAGTGTTTACAATACGACCAACTGGTGTATCGAGCACCACCATTGTACTACCTGGAATTGAGTGAGTAATACGTACAAGCTCTACGAAGAATGCACCCACCTTTAGACGTTCGTGCGTGTTTTCGTTCATGATTACCGTGCGAAGCTCAAATCCTTCTGGCATTGGTACACCAAAGTTTTGGAAAATTTCTTCAACACGGCCAATTGTAAAATTAGAGCCGTAAATTGGCGCTGGAAACTCTGGCACAATATGTGGCAACGCACCGATATGATCAAGGTGTCCATGCGTAATGATGTAACCGCGCAATTTATGTTTGATTGTGCGGAGATACGCCATATCAGCGATACCATAGTTAATACCAGGAAGATCAACACCAAGGTCATTTCCGGCATCAATGATTACAGCATCGTCCATGTATTCGACGAGTATGGTATTTTTTGAACCACCTCCGTCCATACCGCCAAGACCAATGATTTTTAAGCGAGGACTTTCGTCGATAAAGTTGGCTCGACGTTCTGTCTGTGCAACTAGATCTGGGTTTGCAGCCTGATATTGATTGGCAATTCGCTGCGCATCCATCTGTGTACGCTTCTGCGCACGTACTGCTGCACCACGGGAAATTTTGCCATTTCCTGCACCATTACCGTTATTACCGTTTTGTGGTCGTGGTTGACGCTGGCTGTTATTGCGTCTTGGTTTGTTATTTTTTTTCTGGTCGTTTTGACCATTCTGTTTTTTCTGGTTCATAAGTATTCCTTTCTGATTCAGAGATTTATTATTAATTATTTCTTATCTTGCGTAATTTTTTCTACAATTGCCGGAATAGCGCTGAAATCTTCTATCAGAGTTTTGCGCATGCCACCGTTATATAGTGCTGCTGCTGGATGATACAGCGGTAGAACTACAATCTTGAAATCACCAAATGCAGTGCGCTTTGGTACGCCGTGTATAACCGATATTTTTTGATTTGGCAAAAAATATTCCATACTGTGGCGACCAAGTGTCACAACTACCTTTGGTTGAATAACCTGCAACTGCTTAACGAGATACGGCCAAAAAGCCTTCTTCTCTTCTGGCAGTGGGTCGCGGTTGTTCGGCGGGCGATATTTTACAATATTGGTAATATAAATATCCTCTCGGCTCAAACCAATACCTGCAAGCATCTCGTTTAAGAATTTACCAGCTGCACCTACAAACGGCAGTCCCTGCAGATCCTCATTCTTGCCGGGCGCTTCGCCAATGAACACCACATCGGCATCTGCGTTTCCGTCACCCATAACAAGGTTCGTGGCCGTCTTGGCCAAATCTGGGCAGATATTTTTATTTAAGATATCTGCCTTAATTTGATCAAGCAATTGGCTTTTATCCCCCATGGCTCTCCGTGCCCTGGTCTAGAGTATTTAGGAATTTTTGGCTCGCACGTCGAGTTTCCTTTGGTACTCCAGCTGGAAATTCCTCAATCAAAAACCAATCAGCAGCATCATGCTCTCTGCTTAAAACAAATTCCGTGTCCGAACCAATATATTCACATGCATAGAATTTAGCCACAAAATGGAAACCTGGCACCCCCTCATAATAGCCCTCCCACTCATCTTCATGGATCAAAGCTGCTATTCGGATACTTGTAGGGAGCAACCCAGTTTCTTCTACCACTTCCCTATTTATCGCCTCTACATCGCCTTCTCCAGGCTCTAATACACCTCCAGCGAAATGCCATTCTCCAATGCGATCCTGCGCATGCGCTTCTTCTTGATTCAGTTGTAAAAGCAGGAACTCGATACCCTTGCCTGAATGTCGCCAAATCATGGCTTTTACAGCTACCTTTTGCTTGGGCGCATCAGTTCCTGTATGTATGTCTGGCGTATCTTGATTCATTTCTTACCTTCTACTTGTTAAGTTCGCGGGCTGCTGCTTTCATAGAAAGCTGCAAACGACCACGGTCATCGATAGCAACCAACTTTACTGTCACTTTATCGCCTTCTTTTACGACATCGCTCACCTTTTCGACGCGATCTTCGGATAATTCACTGACGTGCACCAAACCATCTTTACCCGGCATAATCTGTACGAATGCGCCAAAGTCCATAACACTGACAACAGGCTTGTCTTTGTAAATTGCACCGACTTCTGGTTCGGCTACAATGTCGTTAATCTGCTGAATTGCTGCCTCAATACTTGCACCATCGGGGCTGGCGATCATTACTGTACCGTCATCTTTGATGTCAATCTCAGCGCCAGTTTCAGCAACGATTCTTTGGATTGTTTCACCACCCTTGCCGATCACTTCACGAATTTTATCTGGGTTGATACTGATTGATTCTACACGTGGCGCATATGGACTTAGTGTTGTGCGTGGCTCGCTCATCACAGATATCATGTGGTTAAGGATATGCGCACGACCTTCCTTACCCTGTAAAAGCGCCTCCTTAAGTGTTTCTACTGGTAAACCATGTACTTTCATGTCCATTTGCAGTGCAGTAATACCTTTTGCGGTACCAGTTACCTTAAAGTCCATGTCTCCAGCAAAATCTTCTGCGTCTGCGATATCACTCATGATATATGTTTTGTCACCATCGAGCATAAGCCCCATCGCAATACCACTAACCGGTGCCTTGAGTGGTACACCTGCGTCCATAAGACTCAAACAGCTTGCACACGTTGCAGCCATCGATGTTGAGCCATTTTGACTCATGATCTCTGTTACCGTACGGATAGTGTATGGAAATTCTGCTTCTGTTGGGAGCACTGGGATAAGCGCACGCTCCGCAAGTGCAGAATGGCCAATTTCGCGACGACCTGGACTACCCAAGCGTCGAACTTCGCCAACTGTATAGCCCGGCGCATTGTAATGGTGCATATAACGTTTCTGCACGTCGTTGCGCTCCATAGTGTCGAGTAATTGAGCGTAACTAAGTGGTGCAAGCGTGGTGATATTCATTGCCTGTGTCATACCACGAGTAAACAGGCTTGAGCCGTGGGTACGCGGGAACAACCCAACTTCACTGCTCAGCGGACGCACCTCGGTAAGTTTTCGGCCATCTGGGCGAATACCATCTTCTACTATACCCTTGCGGACATCTTTGTGAAGTGCCATAGTAAACGCTTCATCGTATTCTGGCTTTAATTCCTCGTATGTGTCACCGTGTTCAAGCTCAAAATCTTTATGGAATGCATCACGTAAAGTCGAAACAAGTTCGTTTCGCTCTGGATACGGCGCACGTAGTGCCTCACCAAGCTTCCCTTCGACCCACGTATCAACTTTTGCCTGAATTTCATCGTTCGGTTTTACTAATTCGTATTCAATTGGTGTAACGCCAACTTTTTCTGCGAGCTCTTGTTGCAATGCAATTGCTGGTTGCATCGCTTCTTGTGCAAACGCAATAGCTTCGGCTACTTTTTCTTCTGATACTTCGCGAGCACCAGCCTCTACCATCATAATTGCGTCTTTTGTGCCGGCAACTACAAGGTCAAGCTCACCCTCTTCGAGGGTTTCGTGGGTTGGGAATGCAACGATCTGATCGTCTTTAATGCCAACACGAAGCCCAGCGATTGGACCGTCGAATGGCGCACCACTGATAGTGAGTGCTGCACTCATTGCGATCATTGCAATCATATCTGGGCGGAATGTAGGATCCATACTCAAAACTGTTGCAACACCCTGCACTTCGTGACGATAGCCTTTAGGGAATAGTGGGCGAATTGGGCGATCTATAAGACGACCAATAAGAATTGCTTCGTCAGATGGGCGACCTTCGCGTTTTACAAAGCGACTGCCACTAATCTTGCCTGATGCATAAAATTTTTCTTCATAGTCGATGCTCAGAGGAAAGTAATCCATGCCATGAACACTTTTTGGCTTAACCATAGCTGTACCAAGTACAACTGTTTCGCCATAACGAACAATCACACTGGCGCTGGTACGGAAACCAACTCGACCAACTTCAAGGCTGAGCGTTTTACCGCATAATTCTGTTTCTACTTTTACTATATCTTTTCCGAAAGGATTAATTGTCATATTTCCTTTTCTTTCTCGAGGTTATTCATGCGCTTGAGTTCAAATATAACGGCTACTCGTGCTGTCTTTAGCGCGGTATATCTGTGATCCAGCGCGTGAATAATTTCTCGTTTTAATGTGCACAAGCTTGGTACCTCGATAGTTCGAGACACCTGAGTTTATGCGCGTTAACGAATACCTAGCTTTTTCTTTAGGTCAAGATATGCTTGGCCGTCTTTTTCAGCGATGTATTTAAGAAGTCGCTTTCGCTTACCAACTTGTTGCAGGAGGCCTCGACGTGCTGCGAAATCTTTTTTATTCACCTTTAGGTGTTCGGTGAGCTCTTTAATTCGCTCCGTAGATACTGCAACTTGGGTAGCTGCAGAACCGGTGTCGTCTTTATGAAGTTGTGTGCTCTTGATAGCAGCTTGCTTTTTCTCGCTCGAGATCATTCAATTCCTTTACTTATGTTCTTTAGAGATATAATTCGATGGCGTTACTGTGTATAGTAGCACAGTTTCATCTGTTATGCAATGTGTGCACGGATTTTATTCGCTTTCGTCCTTCAGGGCTCATCAGCACAAATACTTAATTTGTGGAGCGAAAACGACAAACAGACAGAAAAAGCACAAGGAACAGCACAAGAGCGCAATCACTGTCGCCTGTCGTTTCGCCCCATACTTACGGAGCCTAGACTTCGGAGCTATTACGCTCGCACGCGAGAGAATGACTCCCTGACGATGAAAGTTGATGCACCAAACCCGAAGAGCCCCACACTATGAGCGAACAAATGTCGCCGAGACGGCAACTGAAAATCGCTGTACAACCGAGGCAACGGCTTCCCGAAGGAGCTATGCTGCAACGAAGCCTCCAAAATGGGCTTGTTCAGCCACGAGAGCAACAACATTGCGAGACCCTCGTGGATGATGCCCAGAACACTTTCCGAGAGCTGCATACGCAGATGCGCCTGGACCGTGACCCTGTAGGGTATCGTAAACCCTGCTTCAGAGCTAAGCCGAATGGTGAACTCGTTCATCTGCTTACCAGGAAAGCCCAAATAAGAGACAAACAGCATTTTTTCAATCCCACGTCGTGCATGACGCTTATGGAGACCCGCCTGCCTGATAATCCGGTTCAACTTTCTGGAAGAAATCTCACCGCTCGGCTGACTCAAGCGGACCCTGATAGTGCCATATACGGTACTGACTACCACTTCCTTACTCTCCATTATTCCCTTTCGGTTGTACTACGACAAATATCGCAGCTGTAGACAAGAGTGCTGTATCCCCACAAAATGAGGAGCACGTATACGATATTTCATATACACACTCCTCACTTTGCGATCTGTCTGTTTGTCAAAGTACCTCGGAGTGATACACAAACTCTACGAAGTGCTTCGATTTTAGTATCTTTTTGATGTTTTGTCAATATTTTTCAGATACGTAGCGCTCGAGTAAAATCAATTGGTTCTCCTGCTTTTGCAGCGATAATATCCATCTGAACACCCTCAATCGAAAAATCTCCCACCTGAGTACGGCGAAGTTCAGTAGTATACGCGGTAGTATCGAGCTCTAGGGCAATATCTTCTACCAAGGTACGGATATAGGTGCCTGAGGAAACACTAGCTACTAAACGAGCTTCGGGATGATCGTACGAAACGAGTTCGAGTGTATGGATCGTCACCGTACGGGGCTCGATTTTTACTTCCTTGCCCGCACGCGCCAGGTTATATGCTCTCTGGCCATCAATCTTAATAGCAGAATACGCCGGCGGAACTTGCGAAATCTCCCCAGTAAAACGTGTGAATACTGCCTGCAACTCCTCTTCTGTTGGAATATGCCCATCGGTCTCGGTTATTTCACCTTCTGGGTCTCCTGTAGAGCTTTTTGCTCCAAAATGCATTGTTACCTCATAGGTTTTATCTACTTTTGAGAGTGTCTGCGCTTGTCGTGTATATTCTTTTCCGACAAGCAACACTAAAAGCCCTGTCGCAAACGGATCAAGCGTCCCGGTATGTCCAACTTTCACATTTTTTGGCTTTTTACCTAACTCAGCAGCGACATTTCGACGCACAAAATTCACCACATCAAAACTTGTCCAGCCCTTTGGCTTATCTACTAGTAAAATTCCTTGCATGCGATTATTGTAGCGTACCTGCTATTGGCCTGGGAATGGCGGGACTATAGGTGGAGGTACGGGTGGTGCAGAGTTAGAATCGTTATTGTTATTCTGCTGATCTTGCTGCACTGGTGGCTGCAATGGGTTGGCTGGTGGTAAAGGCATTGTCATGAGTTGATCTGATGATGGCACAGCGTTTGCATCTGGAGTAGGTAGTGGAGATTGAGGGAGCGATGGCAATGCACTATTCTGCGCAGGTGTCAGAGGTGATACCGATGGCAACGGTGATGAGGCTGGTGACGCTTGAGGGAATGTAGGTAACTGTCCATCTTGCGGAGGAGGCGTCTGACTCGTTACCTGTGCTGATGAAGCATCATCTTGTGCAGACGGTGGCGCATATATTGATGATGTGGAATGCAGTGGATTCCCAAGTGGCTTGGCGTTTAATGACGCGATGGGCGCAAGTGGCTCATTGCTGCTCGACATTGCTGCCGCTACTGCATCACGGGCAGCATCAACTGACGCAACTGGATCAGCCTTGGCTTCAGGCTCATCCAAGCCCGCAGGTCGCTGTAAATCATCCAAGTTAAGCTCTTCACCAACATGAGACTGAGGTGCAGATGGCTCTTTAGGTTGATTATCTGGCGAAGTTTGCGTCACATGAGAGCTACCGATTTGCTTTTCCAAATCTTGTAACGTTACTTTTGAGGTATCCTGATCGGTCACAGGAGTATCTCTTACTGGTGGCAACGTTAATGGATCAATGTATGGCTCTGGTTTTTGTCCATTAGGATCAGTGGCGCTTGTGAATGGCGATTCTTCAGGCTGTATGCGAGCAGAACGATTGTAGTGTCGTGACGGCTTGGTTTCTGAAGCTTTTTGCGTAACTTCTTCTGGTTTAGCTTCTGGCCCTTCCTTTTTATCCGGCTCATTCTCCGGCTGTGTGTCTTTTGATCCATCTTCTAATGGCGGAGGCGTAGGAGTTTCATCGTTATCGTGGTTGATTTCTAAAGTACCATCATCAGTTATGCGTGCGTCACTTTGCTCGTTGGAAGCATTATCTTCATCATCTGAAGGTTTACTCTCGGGAGCCTCAGGTTCTGGCTGCTGCTCTTCTTCAAGCTTCGAAGCCACAAGTTGCTGATTTGCACCCGCAGACATAAGGCTTGCACTAATATT
Source organism: uncultured Candidatus Saccharibacteria bacterium (assembly GCA_964499935.1). Classification (GTDB taxonomy): domain Bacteria; phylum Patescibacteriota; class Saccharimonadia; order Saccharimonadales; family UBA4665; genus CALBGR01. The sequence goes on from CAZCMS010000001.1 coordinate 28,818, forward strand.
CATCGTGTTTGAAGTTGTCTTATCGTTACTAAAACGATCCGTCTCTGCAACGATACCCGTGAGCAATGCGGTCGCAATTTGCTCATCCAGTACATCCGCAGACAATCCAGTTGCGAGCAGTGTTGCCATCTCAGACAAGCTACTTGCTTCCGTGGAAACCCAATGAATCGTACCTAATTCATTGTCACCCTCTTGGTTATTAACAGTAACAACTGTTGCATCATGCAAAATTCTTCCGTGTGCCGTAATTGCTTGATCCAGATCCTTTTGGTCATGAATACCAATTGCGAGTACCACATCGACATTAAAATCACCTTGGCTAAATTCTAGATCAGCATCAGTAATGCTCGTTTTGTATGGAGTAATAAATATTTTAACTACAGTATCTTCTACCTTGTACCTGAGCTTATCTGCCTTAGCCTTATCAAGGCTAATAATAAAATCGCGCAAACTATCGGTGTTTTTTTCTATGGTGTCCTGAGGCTGCAAAAATTCAATTGTCGATGGAATTGCGCCACTGAATACCGCTGTAGCATGTTTGCCCAGCTTATTGAGCGCGATGCTTAATCCAATACACGCAGCAAGTTGGTCGACCGAAGGATTATTACTAACAGTCAGCAACACGTTATTTGCTTGTTGTAGTCGATCGATAACTTGTTTTTCTGTATCCATAGTTTTGATTTTTTATTTATATTACCTTTTGCCGTAAGCGTATCATAAAACGTAAGCGTTGTCGATCTTTTTTTAACTTATGCTTTACAAACAGAGGCCGGTCTTGTATAGTTACACCTTGAATAAAACCATAAACTAAACAAGGAATATTCATGCCAATTATCAAATCAGCAAAAAAACGTGTACGTGTTACTCAGAAAGCAGCAACACGCAACAGCAAGACAAAGCGCTCACTTAAGAGTGCCGTGAAAGCATTTCATGCAAGCCTTACCGGCACTGGCGCTAAAGCAGGTGAAAAACTTAGCAAAGCTCAGAGCGAAATCGATAAAGCTGCTAAGAAAAATGTAATTCACAAAAACAAAGCTGCTCGCAAAAAGAGCCAGCTCGCTAAGGCTGCTAAAGCTGCAGGTGCAAAACCAGCTGCTAAGAAGACTACTGCCAAAGCAACTACCGCGAAAAAGCCAGCAGCGAAAGCTCCAGCCAAAAAGGCAACTACTACCAAGAAGCCTGCTGCGAAAAAGCCAGCTGCCAAGAAGACTACCAAAAAATAGATACTATTCTGGCAACTATTAACCGACCTCTACAATAAACGTGAGGTCGGTTTTTTATTTCCCGCATAACGCAACCGCTCGTCAGGTACGACTTAGGCAATATCCAAAATATAGACCTGCAACGCATCGTCAAGATCAATAGGCTGACTTTTACTTTTCACATCTAGTGTAACGATTCCATCTACGAGCTGCTTGAGATGACTATAAGAGATGTTTTGAGCAATCTTTTTTGTCTTGTTTGCACTGTACGGACTCATCTTTGCTTCACTTACCACGTCATGTTTATCTCCAGCCGTCTTGACCAATGCAATTTGTCGCAATTGCCAACCTATCATGGCTAGGATCTCTTGTGGCTCAACTCTTGCCTGTCGCTGTTCTTTATATAAGCGCAATGCTCTATTGGACTGCCCCGTAAATGCCGCATCGAGCAAATCGAAGATTTTACTATGTGGGGTTTTTTCCGTAAGGGCATCGATGGTTGTTCGTGTAATTTTTTTGCCACTTAGCGATAGTTTCTGGACTTCTTGACTGAGAAGTTGTTGATTCGTTCCAACTCGGTCAATAAGATAGAGTGCATCCTGCATTGTGATATCGTGACCTAATTCTTTTGTATATTCTACAATCCACTTGCTTAGTCCCCTGGCGTCGAGCTCAGCGTGCTCGTAAAAATCAGTATTTTTCTTAAGCCATTTGTAATATGAAGTACGTTTGTCTGGCTTTGACTCCACAATCACTACATCTGTTATTTCGGGAATATCAGAAAGCAGTGTCTCAAAATTCTCTAGAAACTGCTTGTTCGTCCCAGGATCCTGTAAGAATACTAGTTTTTTTGTAGCTAAAAACGGCAAACTTTGTACAGCCTCAGCAATGCGTTCATATGCTGCCTCTTGTCCGTCAATATTCTCCAGCCCCATGTCACCATGCTCTGTGATATATGCTTTTTTTATGGCACCCTTTTTGCGCTGCACTAAAAATATATTCGGACCAACAAGAGAGGTAATCATGCAATACAGTATACGCTACCCAGATAAAAAGTAGCTAGACTGAACACTGAGTATTATTTGTGTTAAACGGCTGTAGCGTCTGATTCTGGAAGAATGCACCATGCCGTAAGCGCTTTTCAGACGGGGCTGCAAATGGTACCGAGTCTACCTTTACACTATCTAACACCGAGCGCAGCCCGTCCGCATCCTTAAATGATGCGATATTTTCGTCGTCTAGGGTTAAGAATATTTGTGCGTACCTCCCTGCATCACCCTCTGAGCAGCTAAAGCTACCGCTCGATTTATACGCACCAAATACGCCACTAGAATTTCCAACTTTATACTTCAAAATGAGATTATCTCGAGAAACGAGTGAATTGCCCGTAAATGACAATCCTGTGATGTTGCTTGTCGTACCTAAATCTATGACTTTAGAGTACGAAAATCTTCTTGGTATAGATTGTAGAGCAGCGTATTCAGTAGTATTCAATGCAGCACTCCCGCTGTGACCTCCTGTAATATACAACCTTCCGTTATACGAAGTAGCGCTCTTGCCCTCGCTACTTCGTGCACTACCCATATTCTCTGTTGCCTGCCAGTTTCCAAGGGTACCACTAGAATTAATTGGAGCATATTCGACTGAATTCAAGGCAGTAGCCCCCGAGTGGCCACCAATTGCATACATATATCCATTAACAACTGCTAACGAGACGTCAAGACGTAGACTCGACATGGTAGCTGTGCGAGACCATGCTCCTACTGTGCCGTCAGAATTAATTGGAGCATATTCGACTGTTCTATAAACTACACCGCTAATATTATTTGTTCCGCCAGCTGCATATATATATCCTCCAGCAACTGCTGCTGCATGGAGCGTACGATCTTGAGTCATATTTGCAGTTGCAGTCCAAGAACCCAAGGTTCCATTGTTATTTATTTTAGCAACATAAACATCGTTGTATGCCGACTTTCCGTATGTAATCGCAACCTGCCCATCCTGACCGTATCCGTAGCCGTCACCGCCGGCATAGATATAAGAATTAGATGTCCCCGGCCCAACATATGATGATCCACCGCCACCGCCACATCCTGCGTAGGCTTGCCAGCCACCGCCACCGCCACCGCCATAGTAGCCACCGCCACCGCCACCGCCAATGACATCACCTCCAGCTCCACCACTGCCTAAAACTCCTGGCTGTCCTGGTTTTTCTGTATCTCCTATTGATTGCACTGTGCCAGCAGCACCGCCTACAGAGCTAGTCGCACCGCCGCCACCAGTACATACACCACTACTACTGTTGCCTCCGGGCGATGCGTATGATGCGTCACCGCCTCCACCCCCGTAGGCCCCATAATAATTCCCGCCTCCAGCTCCACCACCCCCCGCAGCAACAATCTTTCGATTTGCAAGCGCTGCTCCACCCTGACGCACATCTGAAGCTCCACCACCAATAAACGAATAACCAAGCCCAAGATCACCAGTAGTATTACCGCCACCATTGTAGCCACTATTGGTACTCCCGTTTCCTCCAACCTGTACATACAATGTTTCGCCCGGTGTCACCGAAAGATCAGCCTCAGCGTATGCTCCGCTACCGCCGACATCATAATAAAGTCCGCTACCGCCACCGTCTGCCCCTTGTGCAGATATCCTTACACTCGTGACCCCTGCAGGCACAGTGTAGGTCTGTTGTGCACCAGTATAATCAAAAACGGTTGTCTGTGGACCTGCGTCATTACCACCCAGGATATACATATAGCCGTTATAGGTAACTGCTGCAGGCGCATATCGAGCAGCAGCAAAGCTAGTGTCAGGAGACCATACACCAAGAGTACCCGTTACTGAATCTATCGATGCACGTTGTACTTCATTTAGAAATCCACTAGCATTTTTTCCGCCTAAAACATACATATATCCGTTGTGAGCAACAGCAGCTACGCCTGAACGCGCTGTAGGTAAACTTGGGCCACCACTTACCCATGCACCAAGTCCCCCATTGTCTAGTATTGGCGCCTTTTGTACATCGGCATAGTACGTACTTGGCCCATTGAAGCCACCAATAATATAGAGATATCCTTTATAGGCAACCGTAGCGTGATTATAACGTGCATTCACAAATGAAGTACCACCATTCACCCAGGCTCTTGTCGCACCACTACCCCCGTTATTTATCTGCACCGTCTGTACGTCACCATGAAAAGCTCCTGCATTACGCCCACCAACTACAAGTATTTGCCCGCTATACTCTACAGCTCTCGCGCCTTCTCGGGCTGTAGAAAAACTACTCAGAGTGCTCCAGCCTCCTAGTGCGCCTGTAGTACTATTAATTGATGTACGGATTGTATCTGTCGAATGAGTAGCTCCCGCCCCTTTCAGTCCACCAATAACATACATGAAGCCTCTCGAGATAATAACAGAGTGATTTCCTCTAGCCTCAGGTAATGATGTCGTATTCCACGACCCTAATGTGCCGTCTTCAGCGATCGTTGCGTATGCAATTGTTGACTGCAGCACATTAGACGCACCGTATCCTCCAACAACGTATAATCTTCTGTTATAGATCGCTGAGCTGGCATAGCGTACCTCAGTCAATAGAGGCGGACCTGTCGTCCATGTAATATAGGAATCCGCGGGACCAAAGGTACCTATATACACTGTGTTGGTTTGTGTAGAGCCATTTACAGCTCCACCTGTTACATAAATTTTTCCATTATATACCGATGCCGTATGTCCATAGCGACCTACGGGTAAATTAGTGAAATTTGCCCAGGCGCTTAATGTGCCGTCTGCGTTGACAGTAGCACGCTGCACGTCATTCCTCCAGTTATTTGTCGAGTTACTCGTACCTCCAATGATATATATCATATTGTTGTGCACTACTGCAGCGAGGCCATGCCTTCCGCTGCCTCCAACGAGACTCGAAGTAATCCCCCACGAGTCGAGTGTGCCGTCTGCCTTGATGCGGGCATATAATGTATCAGCTGGCGTGCCAGACGAGGTCCAGCCACTTATGACATATAGATATCCATTGTATGCAACCACACCAGATTCAGTGCGACCTGCACCAAAGCTATTCAATCCCCTATACGATCCGATTGTACCCGGGTCATCAATTTTGGCATACTGAATCTTATCTCCAACACTTACCCCTCCAGTGCCTCCAATAACATAAATATATCCATTATAGGCGACCGATGTATGTCCATACCTTCCTGTATTGAACGTGGTTGTGGTATTCCAGGCGCCTAGTGTGCCGTCTGTGTTGATGGGGGCATACTGAACGTCGTTAAGATTCGAGGTATTACCTCCAAGAATATAGATATGCCCTCGACTTACAACCGCTGAATGATATTCCCGTGCAGTTGCGAAACTTGATGTAGTCGCCCACGAGCCTAAGGTGCCATCAGCGTTAATGCGAGCGTATTGAACGTCGCTGTACATCGCACCGCCTGCGCCCCCGCCTCCGATTACATACATATACCCGTTATACGCGAGTGACTGGTGTTTTGATCGTGCATTAGTGAAGCTGCTTGGCGTAGACGCTGATGTCCACGAGCCTAAAGTACCGTCTGCATTGATAGGGGCGTACTGAACGTCGTTAGTCAACGTTGGCACCTGAGCAGTGATAAGAACTTGTCCAGCACCAGTCTGATATCCTTGTGTATGAGTAACGCCTGTTACGCCCGCTGCTGTATATGATGATCCGCCACCGCCACCGCCAACAAACACCTGACCCCCGCTAACTGTACATGTTCCGCCACCGCCACCATAGTAGCCACCACCGCCACCACCACCGTAACTTCCTGAAAACCCATTACCACCTATACCAAGTACGCCTGCGGCACCGTTACCGTTCAAACACGTTGCTGCACTTGTGCCACCAGCGCCACCGGCAGACGGAGTACCACCCCAGCCACTTGGATGATTGCCTGCAACTCCACCGTCGGCCCCCGTAAGACCGCCACCAGCGCCACCGACCTGAGGTATGCCGTTTGCACCACCGCCACCGCCACCGCCCGCAACGACCACACGATCCCCAAGAGCTGTGCCACCCTGACGTATATCCGACGCTCCGCCACCGCTGCCACTGTTGTAACCGATACCTCCACCATTAAAACTACCTAAGTTACTCAAACCTAAGCCACCAACATAGATATACAATGTCTGACCTGGGGTTACATTCATCGTAGCCTGCACGCGTCCACCGTTACCACCAGCAACTGTAGTTGTTTGGCCACGAGCACCTCGCACATCGACATCAATACTTGTAACCCCTGCGGGGACAGTGTATGTTTGCTGTGCGCCCGTATAATTAAACGCCTGGGTCGATGGAGATGTTGCACCATCCAGCCCCCCAATAACGTACATATATCCATTGTACGCAACCGCCTGATGCCCTGTTCTTCCAGTAGCAAGACTCGTAGTGGGCGTCCATGACCCTATTGAACCATCGCTACTTATTGGTGCATAACGAGCACCAGTAGTTGGAGTAGTCCCTCCACCTAGTGCATATAAATAACCGTTATAGGCCACGACCCCTGTGTTATAGCCCCCACCGCTGATACTTGCAGTGGGCGTCCATGACCCTATTGAACCATCGCTACTTATTGGTGCATATTTTACACTCGAGCCTGCCACATTATACAAATAACCATTGTATGCAACACTTGAGTGATAGTAGTCGCTACTAGACATATTCGTTGCATTATTTGTCCAGCTACCTACTGTTCCTCCACTCAACGCGCTCCGTTTTATGCTGCCTGATTCTACGGTGCTATTATTGTCCTCTTGGTTTCCTGTTTGAAAATCCGAAGTACTGTCTACAGATACGCTAGGGTCAATTGCGAGTGGATAATCTGCTTTCTCGAGTCCTGTGGTGGTCACTGTAAGGACATTATCTTGAAGCGAAAATGAACTTTTTACCGGCGCAACAGTTGATTGGTCATTTCCGTTTAAACCCATCACAATAGGTGCTGGAATCTTAAATGTTAAGTAATTCTTTTTTGCATTATTACGTGCATTTTCCACTCTAGTCTGGTCGTCACTGCTGCCGTAGCTAATATTGCCAAAAAGCGTAGGGTCAGCCGAATAAATACCTATCTCTCCGGTTTCCGGGATAAGCTTTGCCTCTAGACTTTTGGGCAAATCAAGAAGATAACTGGTCTTAAAAGTATCGCCGGGACTTTTGTATAAAATAATATTTTCTTTTAGACCGCTATTGGTTACTGTGTACGCGACTTGTCCTTTTTTCTCCCTCAATGGATAAATAAGATGCCCTTCTCGTAACCCTCCTTGTTTGGTAGTGAATTCAGGTACAAGCTTAAAACTTAAGCCCATTTGATTGTCGTAGTACGTTATGCCTTTAGAAAGATTTTTAGGGATATCAATGCTGTGCTGCTGCCTATCCTCTTCGCCAGCACCGCCTACTTGGGATTGTAATTTTGCCATTGGATTACCTTCGGTTGCAGGATCTTTTTTAGCATCTTTATTAAATTGATATAAACGAGCCTGCTCGTCATATGTTATCTTTTTTGAAAGGTTATTATTTGATTCTCCAAGCAATGTTCGAGCCTGAGAACTAAGCGCATACTGTCTATTATTGGCAATAATTTGTATAACGGGAGCTGTAATAGTTAGCATCAGAACAGCGACTACTGCAAGTGAAGTAAATCGATGATGCGCCAGTGCAAAGCGATGTATTTTTTTGATAACTGGGCGAAGAAATTTTATGCGATATAGTTTGCGTAATATGTAGGAAAGCACCTTATGAATACCGCGATCCACAAAAAATACTACACCCCTTATCATGGTTGTAAATAGATGCACAATCCGCTGAATTTTCTGCTGTGCCTGCATCCTATTCAAGCGTTGCTTGACCCTCAGAATTCCCATATGTCTGTTTCGCAATATTCCGTTTATGGTTCAACTTAAATTATAGCATTCCCTCCTCTGTCTGACCACATATTCAAAACATACACTCCACACCCACTTATAGTGGTGATTTCTGGCAATTCTCGCAAATATGAGTCCCGCGACCTGCTACACGGATCTTCTCTATAGTCATACCACAACGAACACATGGCTGACCTTCACGTCGAAATACATTCGCAAAGCTTAGATAGCTTCCTTTTTTACCCTCAGCATTAACATAATTTTTATCCGTAGAGCCACCTTTTTCTATCGAAAGTTTCAGTACCGATATTATTTCTTCGTGGAGCAGCTGTAGTTTTTGATCTGAAATATCTTTAACCCTTGTAGCAGGATGAATTTTTGCTGCCCACAAACTCTCGTCAGCATAAATATTTCCAACACCTGCTAGCACGTTTTGATCAAGAATTGCTGCTTTTATAACACTATTTTTACGTTTTCTTACACGCTCAATAAAAATATCTGCCGTAAAGTCTTCGCTAAGTGGTTCTGGCCCAACTTTTTTGAAAAAATCAATATTTGGCACCTCTGCCGTAGGAAACACACGTATCCAACCAAATTTTCGCTGATCATTAAAAAACAACGTACTCCCATCGGTAAAAGTAATAATTACATGAGTTGACTTATCTGGAAGTGCGCCCACAAGCGAATCTGTTGGATGCCCTGCTCCGAAATTTTGTTCACCGCGAAATACTAATTGCCCTGTCATCTTCAAATGAATAACTAAAGAATATTTGGACGATAGTTCGATAAGAAGCACCTTGGCGCGTCGTTCAACCAGCACAACCTTTGCATTAAGTACAAATTGCTGTACATCATTCGGTGCATTTGGAAAGCTTTTCGGGTTATCGGTCTCAACAGACGCGATTGTACGCCCGGGCAACAGCGCGCTCAGGCCAACGCGTATGGTTTCGACTTCGGGTAATTCAGGCATATATACCATTGTAAATGAGATGCTTCCTCTCTGAAACCCTACAGGAAAAGGTATACTATACGGTAATGGACAATTTATCAGACATACTTTCACGCAAAAATTTTGATGAGCCAAGTGAAATTAGTATTATCAAGCGCTATATTGCCGAACACTTCGATGTAAACGTTGGAGTAAAAGTGCAACCCAAAATTATCGTTATTACCGCACGTAATTCATCACTCGTCGGCAGACTACGCATGCATACCGTACAACTTCAGCGTGCCTGCCAAACAGATAAACGTATTATTTTCAGGATTGGCTAAAAGCCGATCTGGGTTAATTCTAGATAAGTCTTTTTGAAGTAGTCATATTTATCACCGAAAAGGCCTCGCTCCTTGAAATTCCTAAAGGAATATTCAAAGACCGCTCACTCGGCTGAGGCAGCCTTTTCTTGCGAAAATATGACTACTTCAGGTGGCTATCAAAAGTTATTAAAAACTAAGTTCTTCGGTGATGGTACTGTAATTTGGAATTTGTGCCTGGAACAGTTCTACGATCTGATCTGATTGACCATGAAAACTACCCGAGCCATCATTACATGAAGTTGACCAAAATTGCTGCTTTAGGTCATTTCCGTCCATAATTTGAAAAATGTATCGCTGACCAAACGGACAGTGGCCTCGATAATCCTCTTGGGCTTTACTTTTATTTCCATCAGAATACCCTAACAAATCAATTGCACGCAAAAAATTACCGTATGCAGATGAATTGCTGTTTGTTTGCTCTTTGCGAATCACCTCTCCCTGGTATCCGCGTATAATTTGCACCGTGTTTCCATCTCGCCCAACCTGAATATGGACTTGTCGATGCTCTTCGTCGGCCGTAACCGGCCCGTCCACTACCAAGCGCATAACAACATTGGTTCTGTCGTAATCCGCAAGATTAACTTGTTTTTGCTCGACAGGTGCGTCGCCACCACCAAAAATAGCCCTCATTAATATGATAATGAAGATAACAACCAGTCCTATTGCTATAAGTAATGCTACGATATATCGCACCTAATATGCCTCTTTACTATAATTATAGTACCATATGTGTGATATATTTGCAATAATTTACTGTTGTAGCAACCTCCTTATATCACGTATGCACTGTGCAGAATCTTCAAAAAGTATCGCCTGCATGCCGGCAGACTCTGCACCTGCACAAAATCGTGGCTGGTCATCAATAAACAGACATTCCGAAAGCAACGCTCCCAGCCTATCTGCAATCAATTCAAAAATACGCGGATCAGGCTTTACCATCCCTACCTGATGCGACATTACAGCACTATCAAATAACCCTGGCCTATCAGCAAACAACATCGACACCACATCGTGACTCGCATTGCTTAACATACCGATTTTGTATGTAGGCTTTAGTTCATCTTCTATGAACGACAGAAGCTGTTCGTTCGGTACCTGTACAGTGAGCGCTTTACGCACCACCGATTCCTCAACATTTACAAGTCGAGCCGTTTCCCGAATCATATCCTCGTCGGTACGTTTGCCAATATCAACATCTCGGCCCAGCAGCTTAATTGCCATTTCCAACTCTGGCTTACCGGTAATGTATTTTTGCTTAAACGGCGTCCAGCCGTCTTCTGTAAGCACGCCGTAGCAGTCAAGGATTATCGCTTTAATCACAGGTTTATTGTAGCAATTTACTTGCAAGATAAAACTGCTTATTTTTACAAAACCCGTTATACTATTTGCAAATATGTCTATGCGTTACCAAACCTCCACTGCAACATTCGTACAGCTCGCCGTTATGACGCTGCTTGTTATCATGGGTGGTATCGCTGATGTTGCAAAGAATTGTGAAAATGCATCTGAATGTCTCACGAATTCATTCCTATGGATTGTCATCGCATTCATGATCGCCTGTTGGTATGCGGTACTTTTTGCAATTGGTTATTTTGCCCAAGAAAAACGTAGCTACAAGCTAGCGCGCATCCTTATACTCGGCGAGCTATTCACCGCTTTTGTGGCGCTGATGTTTTTACGCACCCCCTCAAGCTTGCTTGGAGTAATTACATCGGGTGCAGCGATAGTACTTGCCCTCTGGGCTATTGTGCTTGCTTATCGCATTTATAAAGCCCGTGGCAGCAGAATCACCACATCGACTAAACGAACTTCCGGCCAACGCGCCCGCCGTCGTTTATCTGACAAATAAAAACGTATTTAAATTAATAGGGCTTAGTAAGAGCAATGCTAAACCACTCCGTACTATCGATTTTTTGAAAATCCAAAAAAACAGTCTCATACGTATCACTGGCTAATTCTTTTAGATGTTCGGGGTTATAGAAATAAAATAATCTACGCCCATACATATCTTCTTTGATTTTCTGTGTATATGTCGGCATATATTTCTATACCTCCGGGAATCGATCTGAATTTCCTGCGTAATATTCCACCCATGTGTTATCTGCAGGGAGCCTCACTTCTTCTATAAAGTAACAATTGTCAAAGCCTCCGAGGCGCGCTCTTTTATCTTCCTGCGCACGCCTAACATCATCAGATGTCAAGCCTTCGTTAGCCACCAATCTATCGACCGCTTCTTGTAAATCTGCAAGCTCAGATACCGATCCCGACACACCAGCTTCCATCGCTTCTTCCATAATCTTTTTGGCTAGAGCTTCTCGTTTTTGTTCCTTTGTTCGCAAGTGCACCCGCACGACCTCTCCGCCACCATCAACAATATCTCGAGGAATCTCATCTCGAACTATTTTATTTAGTCGAAACGTGCGTTTTGAGCTCACTCTATAATTCGCCCCAGTTCTTGCCAATTGTAGTGTCGACGTCCAGGCGAACAGGCAGTTTCGGGTATATTGTCTCCATAGTTTCGCGCAACATCTTTGCAATAGGTTTTGCATCTTTCTCGTCCGCCTCAACAAGGATCGAATCGTGTATTTGTAAGAGCATCTTTGCTTCTGGATACTGCTCACGCATTTTTTTATCCACTTCGATCATCGCTAACTTCATCAGGTCAGCTTCTGTACCCTGAATCGGCATATTAATAGCGGCTCGCTCCGCTCCAGAGCGCACCATAAAGTTGCTCGAGTGGATATCTGGCATCGGACGCCTGCGTCCAAAGATTGTCTCGACATAACCTTCTTTGCGCGCAAAATCTTTAATACGATCCATATAGTCAAATAGTGGCTTTCGTAGCTCTTTATATTTTTCAATAAAGTGCATCGCCTGCTCATACGTCATATTAGCAGCCACCGCTAACCCATGCGGGCTCATGCCGTATAAAATACCGAAGTTAATCACTTTGGCAGCTCGACGCATATTTTTTGTTACATCCTCGATTTCCCGTCCGTACACCTGTGCAGCCGTTGTGTTGTGAATATCTGCACCGTTATTGAACATTCCTACCAATTCCGCGTCCTCAGCCATAACAGCAGCCAGACGTAGCTCAAACTGGCTATAATCTGCGCTAATGAATGCCTTTCCTTTTCCAGCTACAAACGCTGTTCGAATTCTTCGCCCTAAATCTGTCCTTGTTGGAATATTTTGCAAATTAGGATCATTAGAGCTGAGCCGTCCGGTCTGGGCTATTGTTAGTCGGAATGTCGTGTGTACACGGGAATTTTCATCAACTTGCTTTGGCAACGTATCAACATAGGTATTTTTTAATTTGCTCACTTCCCTAAACTGTGTAATCAGATCAATAATTGGATGCTTTCCACGCAGCTTATCCAGCTCGCTTGCAGCAGTCGAATACCCTGTCTTGCCTTTTTTAATCCCTTGTTTCGGTAGGTTCAACTTCGTAAATAATATTTCCGCCAACTGCCCGGGACTGGCAATATTAAACTCCTCGTCAGCGAAGCCATAAATTTGTTGCTCAAGGTCAGAAATTGCATCATCAATTTCTACCGCAAAATCTGCCAGGTACTTTGTATCAAGCTTGATTCCTTCATATTCCATGCGAGCAAGTACTGGTATCACTGGCCACTCTATATCACGCACCAGCTCAGCAAGTCGCGGAATTTCAGCCAGTGCCTCTTTTTGTTGCTTATACAACCCGTGCAAAATCGCCACAATTTCAGAAGCCCTGTGCACATAATCCTCATCAGTCAATTCCTCGAGCGAGGAACCATCGTAGTCCATATCTGCATGCGCGAGCTCAGAGAGAGTCTGTTCTCGCTTAAGTGGATTCAACACAAAGGATCCGATAAGTACATCATGTTGAATCTGAGGTAAGGTATTTATTCCCAGTTCAAGCAAAACCTGATGCGTTGCCTTCACGTCATAGCCAATAATACCCCTGTCCTCAAAAAGCTTTGTGACTAAATCTTTATCCAGTTTCGCCAATTCAAGCGTATACAATTTTTTAGAATCATCAGAGACAATAATATATGCCGGCTTACGTCCATGTTTGCCTGCAGCACGCGAGTGAACAACAAGCGGAGCATCTTTCGAAAGCTGGATTTTCTTCAATGCAGCATCGGTATTTACCAATGTGTTTTTTCCAACTTTTAGATTCCCCGCACCATGTTCAGTAGGGCCATCTTCTTCGGCAATTTGCATAATATCGGGTAACTGTCGCACCAAACTTCTAAACTCTAACTTTTGCAACAAATCACGAATTCGTTCTGGGTTAACTTTTCGACCATCAACTTCTTCTAGGTTAAGTTTTATCGGCGCATCAGTCCATATTGCTGCCAATTGTTTGCTCAAGTACGCCGACTCTTTCCCTGCTTCAAGCTTCTTCCGAACACTATCTTTTGTAAGCATCATGTTTTCGTATACATTATCGAGCGTTTTGTATTCTTGCAGTAGCTGGACTGCAGTCTTTTCACCAATACCCGGTACACCTGGAATATTATCCGAAGAATCACCTTTAAGCGCTTTTAGATCCAAAAATTGATGTACATCAATGCCGTACTTCGCCTTAAAGCTATCCGGTGAATACAATTCTATGTTACTTAAGCCCTTCTTAAGTGCAAATACCTTCGTATGTCCATTAACGACTTGTAGTAAATCCATGTCACTCGTTACTAGTAGCGTATCAATATTTTGCTCTCCGGCCTGCAACGCCAACGTGCCCATAATGTCATCTGCTTCGTAATCGTCGAGTTCATATAATGGCCAGCCAAACGCATCAAGTAGTTCATGTAGCAACGGTATTTGCTCGTAAAAATCCGCCGGTGCCGGCTTACGCCCCGCCTTGTACGCTGGATATATTTCTAGTCGTTTCCGAATATTCGTCTTGGGCTTGTCCCATGCCACTGCCACGTAATCTGGCTGCAATTTTCTGATCACCTCAAGTGCCATCGTCGCAAACCCAAACACTCCGCCTGTAGGCGTACCATCTTTGGTACTCAAATTGGGCATGGCGTAGTAGCCACGGTAAAATACTGACTTCCCATCAATAACCACCAATCGCTTACGTTCCGTCTTCCCTGTCATATGTATAGTATACACTCTGTTACTGCAGTAAATATTAAAAGAGCGCCATTATGGCGCCCTTGTAGAGTTTGGTGCTACCGCTACTTAACTAGTTTTGCAAGTTTATACAGCTCAGCGCCAAGCTGTTCAAGCTTTGGTGGTGTAACTTCAGTATCACCTTTAACAGACGCCAATTTTTCCGTGCCGTACGCAAGAACAGTTGCAGGAACCCCAGATCTTTCCGCATGTACAAAACTCGTAGGTTCATACGTCGCACTCGTAGTAAACGCAATTGCCCTACCAGTTACTGCGTGTGTTGCCTGCATTTTCTGAGCGTTATTTAGCTGTTTATACTTACCCTCATCGTCATATTTACGTTTAACATTCATCATTATTACAGGTGAACCATTTAATGTACCTATGCGTTGCAGTGAATGGGTGTCAGTATTAATAATGTCTACTGGATCTTCCTCTACAAACCCTTCCTGGGCTTTAACTATCTGAACCGCCATTTCAAATTCATTCTTAGGAACTTCAATATCAACGCTGTCACCCTCTTCACTGGAACCACCCATAAGATACTGAAGCGTAAATGAAACTTCATTATCCCCTAATTTAGTTCTGCCGTCGGACGCCGAAACTACATACTCAGCTGGGCGTGCGTTAGCAGTCTGCAATATATCAAGTTGAGCGATCATCTTGTGAGGCTGGCCACCTTCAGTTAAGGCCGTGTACTGACCGTCAAAGAGCCCTCTTTCATCAGGTCCTAAGCTTTCTACACGCCCCGGACCAAGATTAGCTACATAGGCTCGGAACATAGTTTCTTGCGCGTCCCCCATATCGTCTTCCCATTTAATATCCGCTCGGCGCTCTGCCTTACCTTGAGCTGGAAATATTTCAAGTGGGTTCGGGTCTAGCTCGCCGGAGGCAATCTGCGCAGCCTCGATCATCGTTGCTTTAATTCGTTCTATTTCATTTGTGCTTTCAAATTCGCCCATACTTCTTTTCCTTTATTATTTTTAATTTGCATTGTTCGGTACTATATTACATTCTATATAATTTGTAAATACATTATCTTCTTTCACTATCTGTAATTTTTAAATTGTCAAAATTAAGTTGACAATTTATTATCATGCCTTATAGTAGCAATATGGATGAAAAACTGCTCCTTTCACTTGGTTTGTCACAAAACCAAGCACGCGCATACCGTGCTCTCGTCCTCAAGAAAAGCCTCAGGCCAAGTCAGCTTGTGAAGTTTATAGGAGAAAGCAGAACTAACTGTTATTCATTACTCGATAAGCTCGTAACACTTGGCTTAGCGACCAAACAAGATGTAAATAAAAAATTTACCTACTTTCCTACTAGTCCTCTTTCGCTTAAGATAATGCTCGAGAAAAAACAACTCGAAACCGAACACCAGCTACAACAACTCGAGTATAAACTTCCACAAATGCTTACTGCTTTCCACGAAGGCGGGCAACAACCAAGAGTGCAGCACTATAAAGGCAAGAGCGAACTTGAACAGATGTATATTGAGCAAATGGAAGCGACGGGGAGAGATTTGCATTTTATTCGCTCTAAGTCCGATATCCCCTACTTCGGCTTAAAAAAAATGCTCGATATCCGATATCTAGCACCTAAGTACAAGAAAAGACGTTACGGTATTACACCAATTGTGGCGTATGCTCAGTCCAACAGACAAGAAGACGCAAAAGCAGGTGGCCTTAAGCGTACATGGGTACGAGGCCATGAATACACAGCAGATGTAGAATGGGCAGTTTCAGGAGATACGGTGCAAGCTATATTATTCAAAGGTGAGGGCTATGGCGTCAGTATTACTAGTCCTGAAATCGCGGAGAGCTTCCGTCAGATTATGAGTCTTCTGTCTAGAAACATCAAAAGTAACCCTGATTACGACAAATTACCTAAGCCTCGTACTAGCCAGAGTTAGTGTCCCTGCTTTTTATCTGTAGTTGATCTTCGTAAAGCAAACGTGCAATCTCTCCTCTATACAGTTCGTGCTCGTAGCTATCTAATGCTCCAGGACCAGACGGCTCGAGCACTACATCACCCCTGCCGACATTCGTAATAATCCGTTGGGCAGATCGTGTTGTACGTTCAGTGTGCGGATTTGTAGCGACAAATCCCACACGAGCTGCAAGCAATGGCTGCATTACATTAACAAAATTAACCATGCAAGCCTCTGTGGTATGTCGAGGTTCACCGTTAGGGCGGGACACGGCTTTAGTGTGAATAAGAGTCACTTCAGTACCATTTCGGTCAAACTCTATAATGTTTCCCGACTCTCGCTTGAATACCAAGTCCTTTAGCCTTAGCGCTGCAGCCATCCTAATCATATCTGTTTCATGCCGAGGAGATACCCCTTCATTTACAATCTTTTTTACCACTGGGTCATAGAGAGTAGTAGCCTGTAATTCTTGGATATTCTCTTCAAGCATTGCACTCTCGGTTTCGGGGTATACCACCCTTTCGCCACCGAGCAAAACAATATGGTCAGTATTTACATCATCACGTTCCATCATTTGCCTCAGGAAGTTCATACGTCGCATGTTTCCGCGCTGCAAACCACCTAAACCTACGATGTATTCATAGTGCCCACCACTCAAACCCTTGGCATGTCTAATTCCTAGCAAATTATATAGTTCATGCAATCGACGTGACTGGCTATTTGTTACATTTGCTCTGTGCTCTGGGCGTGCATGGTCTCCACGAACCCACGGCTGGGTTGCCTCAACCAAGGAATCTAAGTCTTCCACCGCTTCAGGATTGATGCCAAAAATTGTCACGACCTCTGTAAGAACAGCGATGTTTCTACTATAAAAGCTCGCTGTCTCAGCAATAGCAGGAGCACCCTTCTCCCCATTTTGGGCATGCTCATCAGAAGTATGGGAAACCTTTCCCATACCTTGACTCAAGAGGGTTTCCTCCAATTCATAAGCTTGCCGAACAGTTTCAGCCATACTATATTTAGTATAACATATTTTACTATAAAATACAATGTTTTATTGTCTACTCAACCATAAGCGATGTTATACTATTCGTAGATGAAGAAGCAAAAAATCCCCAAAAAGAAACGTCGGCTCGAAATAATCTGGCGCACGCTCGATGCGACCGTAATTGTAGCTGTTATAAGTATAATTTTTGCATTTTTTACACAAGATCCACTGCTTAGCATTACACTGAGTGGACTCGCGCTCGTTAGCATCGCCACATACTTCTTAATCGAACACAAGCTCGAATACGAGCTTGTCACCCTACATCGCATTAAAAACACTACTAGCCAGCAACGAGATTCAATTGCTAATTTTCTTATCTGGGGCGTGGTTATCAGTGGCCTTGCGATTGGCAATTTTTTCCTACATTTTATGCGCCATGACATTATGCCAGGTGATGTACCGACTACCGCGCCAATCTACGAGAGTGGCCTTGCACTTATGTTTTTAACAGTGGTCGCATGTCTGCTTGCACATGTACTCCATCATGGCTTTCGCTTCACAACCGACCTTAAACTCGTTGGCATTCACAAAGCTCGTACCATAAAAACGTATATTCTAGCTGTGCTGTATACATTTATTGGTGTGTACGCTTTGCTACGAATATTCCGTTTTGATACCGATGTTGATCTTGCGCTCCTGGCAGCGCTACTCTACGTTGGATTTCGGGAATTTCAGCGGTATGATCGTAAAAATCATCGTAAAGTAGTACAGCTACTCCAGCGAAACATAACGTTTACCAAGTAATTTTTTGTAACTCTTCAATAAATTTTGTGGTATCTACTTTTTTACCCGACACAAATCTACCGCCAAACTCAAGCGCGAGCGGAGTTACTGCATTTGTCGCTTTACAGTCTGCACCTGCCAACACCTGCCCTACGTGCAGAGGATTAAGAACTTGCTCTGTTGCCAGCCAATATATTTTGTCTTCTTCAGAAGTGCTCTCAAGTCGTGCTAGATTCGCAAGCATTAATGTTCTGTTAGTAATACCTAGTGCCTTGATACGATTTTCTGGATCAGCTTCTAGGTTTGCTAAAATTATTTCTGCCTCGTGCTGTGCCCGAAGTGCCTGCGTCAGATCAATACCCTTATTAACACACTGCAAATACGCATGAAATAGTTCTATTGCTAAAGCTGCCTGCCCGATCATCTTGCTGTCTTCACCGCCACACAATTCATAGCCAACGAGCACCAAGTTGCCCTGCAAGTGATCCGTATTGGCTTCAAGGATTTTTTTATATTCACTTCCATGAGCACTCGGATGTAAGCCAGCACAATACGCCTGTATTATCTTATTAACGCTCTGGTCATGCCCGAAAACGTCCACTACACTAACTCCAGCAATGATGTTTGCAGTGTGGCGTTCTTTTTTTCAAACACATTCGCAATTTTTGCGAGTCTTACCACACGCTGAAATACAGAAAATGCATCAATACTACTTGTGGGTACTACAATCTGATGCTGCTTGGCAATTGCCTGTTTAATTTCTTTAGTTGCTTTGCCTGTATATACTGCGAGTTCGTCGTCCACATAGGTGGGCCTGCTACCTCTGCTTGCATTATCGAGATCATAGCGCATAATGCCACTCATTATTTCTCGTAATTCTTGTGATTCCTGATTTTGTGCGATTCTCATAGAACGTTCTCGAATTGCAGCGACTAAAGGGTCAACCGACAAAAATATAGCAAGCCCTAGCCTATTAGCTTCTTTCCAAATACGCCCTTCGTCACGACCTTCAGAAAAGATAAGTGAATACTCGCACTCATCGACCATCTTCATAACGAGTGGCTCAACAATCTCTGCACGCACTTTTGGAATGCGAGAAACTTTCCATGCATTTGCACTCAATCGCGGAGCAGTCAGATTAGAAAAAGCCTCATCTTGGAACAATACTTCTCCCGAAAAATTTGCAGACAGCCGAGACATATCATACGAGTCTATAGCTTTTACGATAGCACTTTCGTTGTCGGCATCCAGATCCTCGACTCCTAGTTTTTCTAGCACCAAAACAGTGATTGCCCGATAAATATTTCCAGTAGCAATACACGGTACGCCTAGGCGCTCTTCGAAATTACGTGCAAGGGTCGTTTTACCCGCACGCGCCGGGCCATCACACGCAATAACTTTCGTGTCTTTAGCCATTACTAGAAAGGCTTAATGTTGACCTAACGTTGTCAGAAAAATCCTCGATACTATCAGTACTGTTGTCTATTGTTATATCAGCCATATCTATAACTTGTGCCATACCAAACTTTGTAGGATCAGTCTCGCCATATCCCATTTCAGCTTTTTCTTCTACCTCGAATTGCTCAAATGTAATTGTTTGTTCATACGCACGCCCTCGGCCAACAATCCGCTCATACCGTACTTTCGCATCTGCGCTAACTGCAATCAATGTACCACCAAATTGCTTCAATGTTTCAGCTTCGCTCACCGAACGAATACTGCCTATCGCCAAGCCCTTAGGCTGAAGATCGGCGGGCATATGTAAAATACGAGTCCAGTAATCAAGCAGACCGAGAGTCACCATACCACCTGGATATGTTGACCGCTGCATATTCGCTATCTTTCCTGTCGGCGAATCATTACCGCCTCTCCGAGTTGTGCCCATAACTGCAGTAGAAATTTGACGAAGCGCATCGCCGGTATTAAACACAAAAAATCCACTTTGCTGCAACACATCCAACACCGTATCTTTACCGCTACCGTTAGTTCCAGCTACGCCGTATATTTGTACACCCTGAAAGGCTTTCTTAAATTTTGGGTCAAGCACCAACTGCTTATGTAAGTTTTCTGCATCATTCATATGTAGTAATTGTAACAGATATAAACTGTGATTTACTGAGGTTGTGCAAAATATTACAGCATAGGTCCTACAAATAATATTAAATACAATCACCTTAAATGTAAGGAGGTATTTATGGCTGACATCACAGCAAAACACGTAGCAATACTTGTCGATAATTATTTCGAACAAGTAGAGTTCACAAAACCAAAACAAGCACTCGAAGAAGCTGGTGCCTTAACTACCGTTGTTACAACCAGTGACTCAGACACTCTTCATGGCATGAACCATGCGAAAATTGCAGACACTTTTATGCCTGATGTGCATATTGAAGATGTCAATATGGAGGATTATGATATGCTCGTCATTCCAGGAGGAGTCATTAACTCCGACATCCTTCGTATGAATCAAACAGCTCGAGATTGGGCAATATATTGCGTAGAAAATGACGTACCATTAGCTGCAATATGCCATGCACCATGGCTACTTGTGTCAGCAGATCTCGTAGATGGCGTCCAGCTTACAAGCTACTTCACACTTCAAGATGATATTCGCAACGCAGGTGGCGATTGGGTAAACAAAGAATTGGTTGTTGACAGCGGTATTATCACCAGTCGAAACCCAGATGACCTAGAAGCTTTCTGTACTGCAATTATCGATGCCCTTAGTAAAGCACCTGCACGTTCAATGCAATAAATTTTACTTGATGTAATCAAGAAGTTTTTTAGCGTCTTTGTGGCGACGAAGTTTTGCCAAAGCTTTTGCTTCAATCTGACGGATACGTTCGCGAGTCACAGCAAATTCTTGCCCAACCTCTTCGAGCGTATGATTGCGACCATCCTCTAGTCCAAAACGCAAACGTAAAATCTTTTGTTCACGCTCGGTAAGTGCACCCAACATATCCTTTACCTGCTCTTTTAGAAGTTGTCCTGTTGCTGATTCTTCAGGAGTAATTGTATCTTCATCTTCAATAAAATCTGCCAGTACTGATTCTTCTTCGTCGTCTCGAATTGAAGCGTCTAAAGATGAGATATCCTGCTTAATCTTCATGATGTGCTCAACTTTATCAACGTCAATCTCCATCTCTGCAGCGATTTCTTCATTGGTTGGCTCGCGGTTAAGATCTTGTGTCAAACGACGCTGTGTACGGAGCAATTTATTGATGGTTTCCACCATGTGTACTGGAATACGAATTGTACGAGCTTGGTCTGCAATTGCACGTGTAATCGCTTGGCGAATCCACCATGTTGCATACGTCGAAAACTTAAAGCCCTTATCCGGGTCAAATTTTTCCACAGCGCGCAAAAGTCCAGTGTTACCTTCTTGGATAAGATCCAATAAATCGAGTCCACGACCAACATAACGTTTCGCAATCGAAACCACCAAACGCATATTTGCTTCGGCCATCTGATCTTTTGCCTCTTTATCTCCTGCAACAACTCGGCGAGCAAGTTCTAGTTCTTCCTCACTTGAAAGCAATGGCACTTTACCAATTTCACGTAGGTACAATCGTACCGAGTCATCGGCGATATCATCGAGGTATTTTTGGTCTTCGATAACGATTTCTTCGTTATCTTCAGCCACCCATTCGTCAGAGAAACTTTCAGTGTCAGGTTCGGTAGTTAAAACTTCTACATTTGCTTCTGTTAATTGCGTATACAGCGCATCAAGCAATTCGACATTCTCGGGAATATCAGCAATTATTTTATTAATTTCTTTTTGATCAATTTGCCCAGCTTTTTTCGCCCGTTCAAATAGCTCTTCTTTAGCTTGTTTTAAATCAACTTTTTCCTCAGCTTTTGGCTTGTTCTTATTCTTGTCATTTGCCATCAATGCGCCCCTTATATTTACGTAATAATTCGTTAAGTTCTTTGTCCTTCAAGAGCAACACACGTTCTTCGTCAGCGTTTGCCGTCTTGTAGGCTAGTTTGTTTTGAGTTTTTTGGGTTTCAACATATTGCTTTACCAATTCCGACTGCAAATATTCAGCTTCGTTTCGCAGTTCAAGCAATTCTATGCCCTGGTAAAGTTCTTCAAATTGCAATGATAACATTTTAACATAATCTGCAACCTCTTTCAATTCCGCTGCTTTTGTGGGCGTACCGTCAAAATCTGGGTGCTTTTGCAAAAAGCTGAACAAAAACTTTGCCTGCTCATCAACCAAAAATTCAGGCTGTAACGAAACAAGTACATCCCTGATTCGTGGCTGTAACAATACCAGTGCTAGCAGTTTCTTTTCTTTTTTTCGCATTTCGAGCGCATCATGCTCTTCCTTACTGATATGCACTTTTTTACCCTGGTTAATGGGCGCTGGTTTTGCTGTGTGTTCAAGTTTCATCTGCAACAATGCCTCTCGACTCACATCAATAATATCTGCTACCTTTTGTACATAATGTTCTTGTTCAACTCGGTCTGCTAGTGTCCGTATGACAGTGAGCACCGTTTCGCTGAACACTAATTTATTCGCTGGCCTACTTAAATCAAGCTCTTTCTGGTATCGCTCAATCAGCCAATCCAATGCGTAGCGTGGCTCGGCAACCACCTTTTCCCATGCAGCAGCGTCATGACGGATTAATTCATCAGGATCTTTGCCGTCAGGAATTGTAATCATACTCAACCGCACACCAACCGCACTGGCAATTGGTATAGCACGCTCGGTGGCTGCAATTCCTGCCCTATCCGCATCAAAACTTAACCGTACGTCTCCAGTAAATCGTTTAAGCGCTTTTAGCTGCTGCTCAGTCAGTGCCGTTCCCGCTGTCGCAACACACTGGCGCACTCCGGCCTGATGACTGGCAATAACATCCAAATTCCCTTCTGCCAGCACCACGAACTTCGTTTTACGAATTGCCTCTTTGGCTAGATGCAACCCATACACATGTCGGCTCTTATCGTATAACGCTGTCTGGGGCGTATTAATATATTTGGGAGCTTTCGGGTCTTCGAACAATAATCGTGCAGTAAATCCAATCACTTTACCGTGTTGATCCTGCAAAGGAATCATTAACCTACCCCTGAACAAGTCCCCGCCGAATCGGTTAGTAAGGCCAGCTGCAGTAATTTCTTTGATGCTAAACCCCTGTTTTTTAGCAAAATCTACCACCGCGTTGCCAGTATTCGGCGAATACCCTAGGCGCCAGTCTAATACCGTTTCTTTTGTAAACTTTCGTTTCTTAAATACATACTCTAGCGCATAGTCATTACTCTTAAAATTCGCCTGATAAAATTTTGCAACTCGCTCCAACAAGTCGTACAAGCGTTCTTTTTGCTTATTATCATCCTTGCTACCACCCTTATACGCCTCTAGTTCAATACCGGCTTTGCGAGCCAAAATCTCTAGCGAACCCCGAAAGTCGACACCCTCCATCTCTTGGATAAATGTAAAAACATCACCCCCTTTGCCACTACTAAAATCATGCCAGATCTGCTTTTCCGGACTCACAACGAAACTCGGCGTCTTCTCGTTCGAAAACGGGCTCAAGCCCTTGAAATTCCTACCGGCGCGCTTAAGCTGCACATACTCGCTCAGTACATCTTCTATCGCTAATCGATTCTTAATTTCTTCGACCGCATCCATACTACATAGTATCTAGTAACACTTCTCATCTCGCAAGCAATAGCAAAAAAGAGCCAGACGAATCTGGCTCTTTATAATTAGTTACCCTGTTTCTATACTAGGCGTCTGGTCTGCCTCGTGCCTGCTGAAGTCGCACCACGCTAGAGGGGGTTGCTGTACCAAATGTCTGACGGACATGTACTTCATTAGAATGAATAGGTGTATTTTTGATTGTATTTTGTGGCATAGTTCTCCTTTTTTTGTTTTGACCGTCACCAATATTCAGGCAGCAAGAGAAATACTAGACGTATGAATATACGCTACTGTATCTCCTATTGTTATGAATGTTGGAACATTAATTTATAGTGGGTTGTATGTGATGTGTATTTTTATATTTGCACGTATGCACTCAAACGACGCATACAGATATACTGTACCGTTGGCACCATGACCATAAATAAAGCTGCTGATACTGGTGTGCTGACAATCAAACTACTCATATTACAGGTTTGTAATATAAATAATCGTAGTAAACTATCGTAATAGTTTACTGTAGCACTAAAGCATGCTTTTATTAGATTGATTCCTGATGGCTCGTCAGAGCGCTGCGCGTTCATTTTTGTTTCCTTTTTGTTTTTATTTTTTGAACGGTACCTACATAATAACAAAACTTATGCTTTTTGTCAATAGTATTGCGTAAAATTCCACTTTATAACTTAAGCACTTTCTACTATCATAGGTGCATATGCCACCAAAAGCGTCGAATCAATACGACTTCATAATGAAAGAACAGCGAGCCCCTAAAAAGCCTCTGCTCTCTTTGCCAGATGGCGATACACCAACAAAAAAAATAGCAATGATAGTTGGTGTAGTTGTCGTTATATTATTCTTTTTCTTTCTTATGTCATTTATCATGAGCCGAGGTGGCGAAGACAAGGCACAGATCCGCACTCTACTACAGCAACAAACTGAACTCAGTCGCATTGCTGGCCTAGGCGTCAGTGAAACATCAGCAAGTGAATCAATTAAAAACACTTCTGTTAATGTGCTCACCGTCACCACAAGTGATAATGTTGCACTTACAAACGTACTGGCAACCAAAAAAATCACCTTCAAGCCAAAAGATCTGGCAAAAGCAACCAGCACCGAAACTGATCAGCGTCTGGCAGACGCTAAAGCAGCAGCTAATTTTAACACCATGTATATGTCGATACTGAATGATGAAGTTACAAACTATCAAAATGTATTACAGCAAACCTACAACGCCACTAAGTCGAAATCTGTTAAAGAATCAATACAAAAATCCTACACTCACGCCGAAGAACTGAAAAAACAAATCGACACTATCCGGTTGTAACCAATTGATACGAATGCTTAATGAGATCCTGAACTTCTTCCCAGGATAGCTGACCACTGAGAATAATCGTATTCCAATGCTTTTTATTTAAATGATATCCAGGCATAACAGTCTCATATTTTTCCCTCAGCAATGTACTTAACTGCGGGTCACACTTAAGGCTGATCCGCACAGGATCACTCTCTTCTTGAATAAGCGCAAACATTTTTTCACCAACCTTATATACAGCTACCCCTTTCCCGAAGGGGTAGTCAAGAGTGGCGTTAGGCATGCTCAAAACGTAGTCTTCAACAGTTTTGTGATTCATCTCACAAACATTGTAGCACTTTGACGAAGAAGAGAAAATTAAGTATAGTTTAAGGTACAACTAGGGGAAGTATAAGGAGATTTACTAATATTATGCGGTATCACAGCGCTACTGAAGTGTACAGAAAGTTCTCAATAATAAGCATTGCATTTATCTTTGCAATAACCAGCGTTACAGGCACAGCCCTGTCGGTCGCCATAAGTGGTATCGCAAGCGCAGCTGGCGCACCAAGTATCGTTAGCGTAGATTCTTATTACGTTAAAGGTACATACAAAGGTGTGGCCACAGATATTAAGGTTGACGGGCTCACCGATGTATCAAATGTTGAAGTTCAAGTTAATCGATCGGGTGGCGCCACACCAATTACAAAAACGAGTAAAGCTCCAGTAAATACCACCCTTAGCACGGGTACGGTAGCAACAACAACTGCGCCAATCATTATCCAACATGGAACCTATTCCGAAGCTGGCAGCAGCTCGTGGAACCCTGCGTCCGCCTGGGCAAGCGCAAGCACTCCTGTGTCCGTGACAGTAACCATCACCTACGCTGGTGGAGCAACACTTACTAAAACTGATGATACGATTTCCGAGAACCTTGCCCTTCTGTCGGAAGTAATGCCTGCAACGCCAGATATTCACTCTTTGCGCTACACAACTGTTAATGGCTCATACAAAGGCATCGTCATCGACCAGTACGTCAGAAACTTCTCTGATGCTACTAGCTACAAAGCTACGATTCATCGTGCTGATGGCAGCTCTGTTTCTCGTACAGGCAACGTTGATGTACTGAATATTATAAATTCAGGTGGCAACAAGTCGCTTACCACTCCATTCAACTTTGCAGGTAATACTGATGGAAGTACTTACGGTGCTCAAAGTGCAGTCTGGACACCAGCAACCAAGCCTGTTGGCGTAACCATAGAAATTGTCACTACCAGCTATGGCACAATTGTACTCAGTACACCTCCAAGTCAAACCCTCATAGAAGGCGCAAGCAAGCTTTACGAAAATATAATTCCAAACTACCCTCCTGCCACTACCTTAAATGTTGAAGGCCTCAATAACGGTCTTGTGGGTAACACATTTACTGTTAGCGGTGATGCCAGCGCCGTATACGGACTCAATCGGGTGTACGTACAGCTTGTACACCGTGAAACAAGCACTCGATACGGTGGCACTACTATTAACCTCCTGCCAAATGGCACTAATGCACACTGGTCTCAGACATACGACGCCACAAAGCTTAATTTACCAGAAGGCACCTACGCTGCCCATGTGTCAGTCATTGATAAGCGAGGTGTCAGTGATAGCGTTGGCTGGACAGACAACTTCAAGCTCGACAAAACCTCACCTACCTTTGCTATTGTTACTCCAATGAATAACAGCACCGTAAACGGCACGCAACGCATTAGCGCAACTGTCACTGATGCAAATAATATTCAAAAACTGCTCATGAATGTTGGCGATGGTCACGGTAACTATACCTGGGTGGCGGGTAAAACCAGTAAAATCACCCGTGTTGGTGATACATTCTATATAGACATCGACACCAACACGTTGCCAAATGGTGTAAACTATGTTGTACTTCGAGCGACTGACGGCGCAGGAAACACTCGTTATTACAACAATAACGCAGCCACCCGAGCTCACAGCTACAAAGTAGACAACGCAGCGCCCGAAGTAGCTATAGTAAGCCCCGCCAATGACTCTCATCATAACGGTAGCGTAGAAATACGAGGCAAAGTACAAGACAACGAAGATAATCTACGTCATTACTATGTGAATATAGCTCGACAAAACAGTAACAACACCTGGAACACCATATACAGTAAAACTACCGTCACAAATCAAGGTTTTGATAATAAAGCACTCTATACCCTTCCTGACAGTGCTGCAGAAGGACGATACCGTGTGCAACTATCAGCTCGAGATTCAGTCGGCGGTGGCTCAGATACAGGTAATCGCAGCAACGACATATATACATACTTTGTAGTTGACAAAACCAGCCCTACTGCCTCCTCGCTCGCGACTGATCGAACGCTGTATGGTGGTACATACAATACTATTCAGGCAACAGGTACCGTGAATGACGAAAATATCGCATCGTACCGCTTCTCAATTGACGGTACTAGTATTTCAAGTGGCTGGACTGCAACAGCAAGTGGCAATGTGGCTGCAAGTCTTGGTATACCAAGTATAAGTGGAACATACACCATTCGCCTTGAAGCACAAGATAAAGCAGGAAATACACAATCCACTACCACCGCCATCTTTGTAGATATTGATGCAGTGCTTACGATCAGCGGAATTAATGACGGAAACACATTAAGTGGATTCAGAACAATGACAGCAAGCTTAGAGGAAGACGGCACAGTGGACAACTTCACATTTAAAGATGAAGATGGTGATATCGTCACAGTCAATGGCACATCGGCAACACCTAACCCTGGTCAACGTAGTTTTAGGTTTAATACCACGCAGCTTGTAAATGGTGAGTATACCGTCACAATAACTGGTCGTGACGCCCTAGGTAACAGTGCTGATCCTCGCACAATCACCTTCGAAGTATTTAATACCCCGCTCGCACCAAACGCCAATGGCCCTACATCTGGAGCTCCTATTACCCTAACTGCAGCCCCACCAATTCCAGCTGGACTTGCAGCCAACCAGTTTAATACCAATAACCCACAAGTACTCGGTATTTCAATAGACCAAGAAGCAGCCAATAATCAATCAGGCACAGGAAATACCAATGGTAAAGTCAAGGCAAGTTCAACAAAAAATAACGAAAAAGAGCTCGTAGAGTCAACTTCAAGCAACTTTGCCTGGTACTGGATACCTGTCCTTATTGCTATGCTTGTAGCAATCTACTACGGCTACCGAAACTGGAAGCTCAACAAAGAAAACGCGTAAAGTTGTCACGTTTCATGCTAGATAATAAAGCCTCAGTGTGCGAGGCTTTATTATTAATTAAATAACAGACCCACAGTGGTATACTACAGATAGAATGTATCGACAGAGGCCACCTCGCAGTAAGCGTAAAATCAGCAAAAAATTACTCATTGTCTGTATAGCTTTGGTTATTATTTGTGCAACTGGAGCCTATTTTATATTCCGCGATTCTTCTCCAAAATCCCCACCTGCACAGCACAACAAAACTACTGAGAAAAAGCCCGAAGATAAAACTGCAGAAACTCCCAAGGAGCCTAAAGTAGAACTACAACCTACAGTTGATGCATGGGTAGCCACGCAATCTGGTGACTACGGTATTGTGGTATATGACGTATCAAATAAGAGTGTTATTGCTAGCCATCAGGCAGATAAACAGTACTTTACTGCAAGTATCTACAAATTATACGTCGCTTACCTTACGTTGCTCGATTTTCAGACCGGAGCACAAGACCCAAATTCAATTATCATTGGTGGGCAAACGCGAAAAGAATGTGTACATAAAATGATTCACTCATCTGACAGTCCTTGCGGAGAAGCCGTCCTGAACGATATGGGCCAAGAAGATGTCACTACACGCCTTAAAAAAGAATTTGGGTTTACAGGCACCTCATTTCCTGGATTCACCACGAGCGCGCAGGACGCTACTCAAATTTTAGTTCACCTGCAAACCAAACAAGAACTCACTACTGAAAACAAAGATTTTTTACTCGAAGCAATGAAAACACAGATTTATCGCAACGGCTTGCCCAAAGGTATGCCCAATGCGGTTGTGGCGGATAAGATTGGCTTTGATTCACCTAAAATATGGCACGACACCGCAATTATCACCCTCCCGAATAATCGCGTCTATATTGTAAGTATTCTTGGCGACAATGGAGTAAGCAGTAAAAATATCGCCGACTTCGGCCAAACAATTTACGCAAAACTACAAGAAAATTAATTATAGCGCCCCTGTTAATTAAGCTAATGCTATTGACATTTTAGCAATTTTCTGCTAGTATCAATAGTTAGGAAGGAATTAAAACAAAATTAAGAAAAAATAAATAAAAGGTGTACAATACACTCAACAATTAACAGGATACAACTATGAAAATAGGACTAGATTTAGCACGAATAAACAATATTGACACTCATTTGGAGCAAGTCGAACCCCCACACTCGACTACGCAAATTGAAATCGAACAACAAGAAGACGACCCAATGCGATTAGAGGTCAGAACGTCCCCTGAAGATGTAAGTATATCCTCTATCCGACGGCAGATGCTTGAAAGAGCTGCCGATGATGGTGTACTTGTAGTAAGACATCGAGCTGCTGAAGGGTATCAAAACCATGCAATACGACGCCTAGCATCTGACGAAAAGAAATTCAATTAAAGTTCTTTGAAGCGAGTAAGATAATCTTGTAGTTCAGCGATTGACGCTTGAATATCATCGAATGCTCGATGTACTTCACGTTTTTCAAACTCTACGCCATATTTCCCTTGCATGAGTAATTTAAAAGATGTTACATCAAGCATCCGATAATGCAATTTTAGATCAAGCGCAGGCCACCACTGCTTAATAAAGTTACGGTCATTATGGATTGAATTGCCTGCAAGCACTGCTGGCTCATTACCAAAATGCTCAGCGACCAACGCGATAAGCTCCTGCTCCACCTGTTCAGATGATTTTGCGTCATCCAACTTACTTACAAAATCATCACGATTTTCAGGATAATCCTTCCACCAGATATTTTTTTGCATTCGCTCAATAACCACGTCACGATCCTGACGTACTCGTGCTTCATAGCTCGCTATTGTCTTAAATTCAAAGTCAGTAATTTCGGCAGCAACTTCTAAAATAACGTCTCTCGAAGTATCCAGCCCCGTCATTTCTAAGTCCACCCAAAACAGTTTTGTTGGTATCGCTTTTTTATCAATCATTATTAGTATTATACGCTAAAGATGACACCTTAGATAATGAAAGGTGTCATCTTTTTTCAGCGCTTATAGTAACTATTTGCGCACTGTGGCAAGCGCTTCACTGTATGCAACCAGTGTGCTCACTAAATTTGTCAGACTTGCCTGTGGACCATGTGGATTATCCTGAAGTTCTTCTTTTAGCATGCCCTCATCGTCGATGGCCTCACCTACTTTATCGGTAAAGAATAACGCATCAGGTAGGGTTACGGCACCGTTGCCAGGTAGTGACATACGCAAATTAGCAACCGCTTGCGCGCCACCCGTTGAACCATGGGCCACGAGAGCCACTGGCTTATTTACAATCTCGTTACCTAGAGAGTCCAAGGCATTCTTAAGTACACCCGACATAGCTCGATTGTATTCTGGGGTAACGATAACATAGCCATCAAATGCAGCTATTGTATCGAGCCATTTCTTAATTTCTGGAGCTGGCGTGCGATTTGGATTATATCGTGGTGAGATTGGCTCATCAAAAAATGGCATTGGATAGTCTTTTAGGTCCAAGACCTCAGTTGTTGCTTGGTTAGCCACCTCTTTGGCTACCCACGTAGCTAATTTTTCTGTTACGCGACCTTGGCGGACGCTTCCTGTGATTATTGCAATCTTTGGCATACATTCTCCTTTTGAATATAAAATGATATACTTTATATAGTATTGGCACTTTTTAGTATACACGCCATTACTATACTTTGTAAAGTAATGAAATCTACAGATACAAAATCACCTATCGAACCAAAATCAGGCTGTATTGCCAGCGCGATGCAAATCATTGGCAACAAGTGGACAGCTCTTATTTTGCGTGATCTCTTTAGTGGACCGAAGCGTTTCTGTGAACTCGAAAAGTCCGTTGGCAACATCAACCCTCGCACACTCAGCCAACGCCTCGACGACCTCGAAAAACACGGCATCATCAGCAAGCAATCATTCGCCGAAGTCCCACCACGCGTCGAATATACGCTCACCGAAAAAGGACAGGATCTATTGCCTGTCCTTGAACAAATGGCAACCTGGGGTACCAAATATTACGACGATCCCGCCGATTGCTAATCTTTATTAAACTCAAGCGCTGCTGAATTTATACAATACCGCTGACCGCCTGGCTGATCATACGCGTCATCAAACAAGTGCCCAAGGTGACTATCACAATTCGCACACACTACTTCAGTGCGCTCCATACCATGACTATTATCAGGTACCAATTTCACCGCTCCGCTCGTGGCGACATCATAAAAACTCGGCCAGCCACTACCTGAATCAAACTTGGTATCACTGCGGAATAGTGTCGCACCACATGCTCCGCAAGTGTAGATCCCTTCGTCTTTATTATGCAAAAACTTTCCTGTGAACGGTGCTTCGGTAGCTTTTTGTCTGAGCACCGCGTATTGTTCAGGTGTCAATTCAGCTTTCCACGCATCGTTACTTTTTTGCATTAGCTCTCCTTCTTTTTGTCGAGGCGATCAAGTTTTAGTCCAAGTACGACAAAATAAATCACTGCTGCAATTGCAATAAATTTGATCATTGCATCGATTAAATCGCCGAATGCAAATAGTTCTGATCGATCACCAATTGTAATAGTGGTGTTAAGTCCTGCCAAACCTTCTTTGCCTACTATTAAACCAACCATTGGGGTAATCACCGCATTCACAATTTGTGTCACTAATCCCGAAGCTGCAGTACCGATTGCAAGACCAATCGCCAACCCAACGACCCCCTTTTCACGAATAAACTCAACAAATCCACTTAATGGTCTATGTGGTGCAGCTTCGGCAATTTTTTTGGCTCGTGCTCGAGATTTGGCACGTACAGCTTTAGTTTTCTCTGCTGCTTTAGTTGCTTTTTTCGCTACTGTTTTTTTCACCATTATAACTATTCCTACCTCTTATTATTTCACCATTATAACTATATTATACCATAAATAAGACGATTTTTCAGTAAATTTCTTTACATCTTTTCCGGTGCAGGGATGCCTAGTATGTCTAGTCCCGAACGCAACGTATCTGCATAATGCTGCACGAGTCCTAGACGAATTGCTTCACGCGGATCGCCAATCACTCGATTGTCCTCGTAAAAACGGTTAAATTGCTGAGACAACTCATACAAATACGAACAAATATGATGTGGTGCTAGCTCGTGGCAGGCGCGCTGAATAACATCGGTGTACTCACTCATCTTTCGTACTAAACTTCTCTCGCCTGCTTCAAGCTGAGTAACAACACCTGCTTGACTCTGAGATTTACGCAGAATACTCCGTGCTCGAGCATGAGCGTACTGCAAATATGGCCCGCTATTACCCTTTATACTCACTGCTTCCTGAATGTCGAAAACAACATCACTCCCAATTCGTACACGCAAAAACTCATATCGCAATGCGC
Source organism: uncultured Candidatus Saccharibacteria bacterium (assembly GCA_964499935.1). Taxonomy (GTDB): domain Bacteria; phylum Patescibacteriota; class Saccharimonadia; order Saccharimonadales; family UBA4665; genus CALBGR01. The sequence continues at coordinate 61,604 of CAZCMS010000001.1, forward strand.
CCACTACGACCGACTCGTCGCCGCTACCTGCTTGTTCGACGGCCGACTGAATCTGATCGAACAACCAGCCAATATCCAACACATCACCATCACGAGAGCTCATCTTGCCTGTTGATAACTTTACTGTACCTGTCGAAATATTTACCGTTACGTCTCGTAAATCTGGCAACGCCAGTTCTGCTGCCTTGATAACACCCTTAAAATAATCTCTCTGCTCCTCGGCGGTTACAATATAGCTCTTGGTGGCAGCCGGATAATCCGCATGCTTTAGCTGCATAAGACCTAGGTCACGTGCTGCATACAAACCTCGTCCACTAGAACTTACGAAGGCGTTATCGAACGAGCCGTATTTACTGCCAGGAAATACGAGAGCACCATCGCTCTCTATAAATACATCACCTACGTGCTGCTGAACTGTCTCTACCCCTAGCTGGTCGGCTTCGCTTTCGAGATATCGTTTTTCGATAGCCTTATTGCCCATACGAGCAACAATTGCGTCTATCTGCTCAAAGCTCCATGCCTTGCACACTTCATATACTTTTGCGTATACAGGATCCTCACGCGTAAACGACTGCCTCGCTAGATTATCAATCTGGGATTTGGCAGCTTCATCTTCCTTATAAGCTCTTGCACCCTCTGCATACATTTTAGACATGAACGTATTACGATCTGCGACTGTAATTTCATCAAGCTTTGATGGATCGCCATTAACAAATTTCAGTAAACTATACATGCTTTTTCCTACATGGGCGCCAACATCACCGTGATAACTTACTCTATGCGTTGTTTTACCACTCGCCTCGAGAATATTTGCAACTGTATCAGCCAAAATCGCATTAAACGCGTGGCCAATATGCATCGCCTTAAAGGGATTCGGGTTATTAGTTTCAATAACCACTTCCCCGTCAGCAAGTTCTGGAGTAGCTGTTGCCTGCTCAAGTAGCACCGCGTCTGTAAGTTTAATATTCAAAAACCCGGGGCCAGCAACTGAAACGTCCTGTACGAGGGATTGTGTGCGCAATACTTCAGCAAGCGTTTCGGCAATTTCCCTAGGATTTTTACCAACTTGCTTTGTGAGCTGCAGCGCCACATTCGACGCATAATCACCAAACTGCTCATCAGGACGCGTTAGTTCAACTGCAACCGAAACGCCAAAAAGATCTTGGCACGCCACCTCAAGCACATCAATAAGTTCATTTTTCACTTCACTAGTATAACAGATTAGCGAACCGACCGAACCAGCTCAGCGATCTTCCATAAACAATAATAACCTAAACTCAATAACACATAGTACGTGGCCGTCATAACAAACGTCTGACTATGTGCCATAGGGTGTAAAATGCGTTCCGAAATATCAAATAATATACCTGCAGGACTCGTCAGGATATCCCAAGTGTTCCAACGCAAATCTCTTCCCACATATATAGCAAAACTTGCGAGTAATATAATAAACGAAACGACTCGCCAGGCACTCGCCTTTGGCAGGCGTTTTCGTAATTCAATATGCACTATTGCAAGACTCGCAAAGCCCAAGCAAACACCTGTCGCAATCAAAACCGTAAACATTGCAACGTCATATATAATATCGACACGCACTACGTCTTGCAGGTGAATGTAATCAGTCAGCATATAAAATGTGTTCGGCAAAAATCCAAGCCACAATGCTGTCACACCTAAAGGCAACCAGTCTGACCATTTTCTCGTTCTCAGTAAACGCCTTAGCAACAGGCTGAAGCCAAGTGGAATCCATGCTAGCCCTAAATTCCATAATAAATACCAATATTCCGTAGAACTATTACGAAGCGCCCCTGCTACATAAAAACCCAAACCACTGGCGCTTGCCAATAAAAATAGTGATATAACTTGTTGAAATGGCGTCAGAACTCGAGCTCGCTTCATGCTTCTCAGTATAGCAAGTTTGAGGCGCTACTCGTTGAGCGCCAACTTAAACTTCTCGATCAAGTCGACAGGTGTAGGGTTCAGCCCATTAAGCAGTGCGACGTACAGTGACACAAAATCGCCCAACACTATTGTCCATAAAATTTGCTGCAGCAAGGTTTCGCCTTGAGGAACAATGACGTGTGGACTTGGACGCACGCCACTCAGTAATCGCTCTGTTACCTCAAATCGCTTTAATGTACGCTCGTGCTCTAAGTTACTACGTATATCAATGACTGCATATGGTTTATCGACAGGTTGCTTTGTCCAGCCCAGAAATTCATTATGATTAAACTCTGGCAACTGATTTACCCACGCGATTTGCTTTGCATTTTCATTGATACTAATCTTCCATTTATACGCCACTGGATAAAAAAGTGGTCCAGCATACACTACAGCGGATGTACCGATGAGCTCCTGAGCAAGTTTCTTAGCAGGATTGTCAGCTGTCGGAACAGTCGCAATCCATGCACTTACCTGCTGCTTTACAAATTCACTACTACCAGCAAGTTCTTGTACTTTCTCCTGAGGCACCACTCCCGCACTCGCCAAAGCTACAACAAGCGCCCTGAGGCTTACAAGTACTGCATATCTTGGTTGACTGACTCCTGGGAGCTTCAAAAGCGGATAATTATTATCGAGTGCAAGCTGTTCCAAGGCACCGCCATTAGTAATCACGACTATTGTTGCTTGCTTTTCAGCAGCTTGGGCAATCGCCGAAAGTGTTTCTTCGGTATTACCAGAATAGCTTGATGCTATAAATAACGTCTTACCAGAAACATACGATGGAATTGTGTAATCTCGCACTATTTGAAATGGAATGTTTACACTAGGCCAGCTCTCACTAATTACAGCAGCGAGGGCAGATCCACCCATACCCGCAAAGACAACATTGTCGTACTGCACATTACCCAAACTAGACAAATCAACATCAAACGAATACTCAAGTTGTTGCCACTGTCGTTCAGCGACACCTAACGCATCTTGCGCATCGTATTCGTGTATATATTTCAGATCGTCAAGCATGCGTTCCTCCACTTGTGTTATTTCGTATCTATGTATTATAGTATAGCGTAAAGCATAAGGGGGAAATGAATGTTTGGGCACCAAAATGATGTGATCACCCAAGATCAAAAACAAGACGCAGATGTACCGTTACCAGACTCTGCGCTAACGGCACTCACTGGAGATCCAGTTGTAACACCACCAACAGATAATCCGTCGCCAGCACAAAGCACGCCTGCTATCACTCTTGATGGTAGCGATACACCACAGCTCGACACTCAAAGCTCGGGTACAAAACAATCCCACGATACACCGGTAGATCCTGACTTCAACGCAACTACCAGCGCCCTATCCACATCTAGAGACGAGTCAAGGCAAGAGGCTCGTACTCCCCATCCTTCTAATGGCTCACAACACGGCACTAAATCTTCTAACGTCGAGATTCACACTGATGATTTGTTGGATATTAAAAATGAGGCATTACACGATCTCACACCCTTAGTAGGGGAGCTTGATCTTAATTCTGAGGACAAATTTAAGACCATCATGATGCTCATACAGGCATCCGACAACAAAGATCTCATTCCAGAAGCCTACAAGTTTGCAAAACAAATCAGTGATGAAAAACTCAAAGCCCAAGCGCTCCTAGATGTCGTGAACGAAATCAATTACTTTACACAAAGAGACTCAGACAAGAATTAGCTCTACTGGGTATAGCCTGGTGGCAAAGGATCTGATGGGTCATCACCAGTGCGTGGCAGTGCTGACGGAGCCGTTCCTGCAGGAGGCTGACCTGTCGGATCATCACCAGTTTTTGGTATGGCAGAACCTTGAGACTGTGACGTACTAGAATTGTCACTTGTGCTTGAGTTATTCTGCTGAGATTGCGCGCTCTTTTCCTGGTCTTTATTTTTATTTGCTTCTGTATTTTTCTTTTTTTCTTCTTCAGACTGAGATTGTGACGAACTTTTCGTTGCGTTATCACCATCATCGGCAACACTCCTGTACACCGCACGTGCCAACATAAATACCGCAAACAAGATAAGTAGAACTACGACAAGTGCAACAATTCTACGCGCCCACATCTGCCATGCTGGTCGTTCGTAGTACTGCTCTAGCTCCGCTGGTACCTGCCCATTCGAATTTTTCCGCTTGAATAACGCCATAGATAACTCCTTTTTACTAGCCTAACTCCCCTTTCATTAAACTGCAAGCATGAGCAATATCATTTACCCTCTCTGCCTTCTTGTAATCGCGCACCTTTCTTTGCCATTCTTAAAAGTTGCTTAAATGCTTTTGCGATTTGTGGACTCTCCAGAATTGTCCCGACAGCCTCGTCTCCAAAAGATATAATCGATACCCTATCCCCAAAAGCACTAATCTCTACTGGCGCCGTATAGACCTCCGGGTCATACCACGTTATTTCGCGGTTAAGATGGGGGTTGTTTTGATCAAATTTAATGGATCGCAAATCTCGTGGCATTAAGGCATAGGTCTTAATTCCTGCCTTGGCGCGCTGCTCCATATAGTCATATAAGTAATCTTCAAAGAAATCTTCGTCTGCATATGTCCTTAATAGATAAATATCCTTGCCAGCACGAAGATGATCTTCATACATACCTCTTAAACCTTCTTTGCCACGAAAATATTGCACACCAGTTTCTTTGCGTACTTCATAAAATTGCTTGAGTACCTCTGATAACCCTTCTCTGTAGCGCTCTTCTATAGAAGTTATCTCTTGTCGTTTGCCCTGCATATACCTATCAAGACCTGAGGGGCTTTTTGCCATATATGTCTGTTTCCTGGCGTCTCGCACTTGTTCGGCAAGGCCAATCTCTTCTAGTTTTGCCAGTGCCATATAGGCAGCAGTTCTGCTTTCACCCGTCGCTTTCGCAAGCTCAGGTGGCGTCATGGTCTTTACTTTTACTAGTTCCGTGTACGATTGCGCTTGAGACTCAGTAAGTCCTATGTCCTTTAACCATTCTATGCTCATTTCAGGTACAATAGCAGGGTTTTTAACATTTTGTAAAGACTTATTTTGACATTATTATATCTAAATTAAGATTATTGTGTGATGCTATATTGACATTTATGATAATTTATGCAATAATGTATACAGACTGATCAACAAAACAAAAACTAATCAAATTAATTTTTACTCAACAGGAGAATATCCATGTCAGAACAACACGTAACACAACACGATATGAACGAACACCTACGTGCACAGAAAGAAGCCACGACAGCTAGACTCGGTTCGATCACTCTCGCCGAGGCACAAGCAAAGCAAGTCGATGATCAAGAAAAGGCTCGAGCCATGGCAGATGCAGCTGATCGCCTAAGAAGCAATGTTGCACTCGAACTTACACCTGTAGGCACAAATGAAGAAGGTGAAAAAGTTATTTCGAGAAGTGGACGTGATCTGAAGAAAGATTACAGAGGCGAAGGGCATAAAACAGTACGAGCAGAAATGGAAGAACTAGCCGACAAAAGAGAACATTGGGCAGGGTTGATTCATGAAGCAGGTATTTCAGCTGACAACGAAGACATACAAGCAATAAACGAAACCCTAGATAGACATATAAATATTTCATCTGCCGAAGGAATCATAAAGCTTGAAAAGGAGCAGCGACTCATAGCTAAACGTATCGAAGGATCAGTAGCAGATTTGGCCGACCTTGACGATGAGCGCGTAACCCCAGGTCTGCAGCAGGTGCTCGCTTTCCGAGATCTGCTAAAAGGTAAAAGTAACCACTTACGCAGTGATACTGAATCCATATTTCGACACTCTACAAGATACAAGGCCTTCTCTGAAGGGCTGGAAAATCCTGATAACACTTTTGGGGACATTGTAGCCCTTGCCAAAGAAGGAGCAGCTCGAGTTGTGCATAAATATCAACAGGATAATGCGTCATATAGATTTCTTCTTGAAACTATAGAAGCCGGCCAAACTCCTACCATTGAAGGGATTGTCGAAGCTGCTCCAGATTCATTCATAGCTCAACAACTTCTTGGACAAAACCGAGAACAATAAATAAGTTACATACTAAAAGAGGTTGCCCTAGGCAACCTCTTTTAGTATGTAGAGAAAGCTTATCAGCTTTACATCATGCCCATGCCACCCATGCCTGGGGCGCCACCGCCACCTGCAGGAGCTTCTGGCTCGGGTACTTCGACAACCAATGCACCCATAGTCATTCCCGTTCCAGCAATAGAAGCAGCGTTCTGAATTGCCTGTTTAGTCACAGCTACTGGGTCAACCACCCCTGCTGACTTAAGATCAACAAGCTTGCTCGGGTCGTTTACGTTCACACCCTGCCCTGCCTTACCGTTCTTAACCTGAGGCAACCACTCGTCTGCATTCAGACCTGCGTTGCTTAAAATAATACGGAATGGCTGATCCAAAGCATTCTTAAGGATTTGCTTACCAGCCTCAACCGAATCAGCACCTTTAACAGTGATAGTGCTTGCAAGGTTTACAAGCGTTACGCCACCACCAGGCACAATACCTTCACTCAATGCAGCCTTAACTGCAGCAACAGCATCATCTACGCGGAATTTCTTTTCCTCGATTTCTGTTTCGGTAGCACCACCAACCTTGATGACCGCTACCTTACCGCTTAATGCAGCACGTCGCTTTTCAAGGTTTTCACGGTCGTATTCGCTTGTTGCAGCGTCAGCCTGATTTGTAATCTGTGCGATGCGATTTGTTACCTCTGCTACTGCGCCAGCGCCTTCAACAATTGTAGTCTCGTCTTTGGTTACAATTACCTTGCGCGCACTACCTACAACATCAATTTCAACGTTTTCGAATGTCATGCCACGATCATCAGAAATTACTTCTGCACCTGTTAGTACTGCGATATCGTTCAATACATCCTTACGACGATCACCAAATTCAGGAGCTTTGATCGCAACAGTATTAAATACACCCTTAAGTCGGTTAAGAATCAATGTTCCAAGCGCTTCACCATCAACATCTTCAGCAATAAGCACCAAGTCTTTTTTGCCTGACTGCGCAAGCTTTTCAAGTAGTGGCAAGAATTCCTGAATAGAACTAATTTTCTTATCAGTAATCACGATAGCTGGCTTGTCGTATACCGCTTCCATTCGTGCAGTATCAGTGACCATGTATGGGCTCACAAACCCACGGCCAAATGTGAAACCTTCTACAACTTCGCTCTCAAGTTCAAGCCCTTGGCCTTCTTCTACTGTCACGACTCCGTCTTTGCCAACTTTATCGATAACACTGGCGATAAGCTCACCAATACCTGCATCGCCGGCAGAAATGGTCGCGACTTCAGCCACACGAGATTTTTTGCCCTTAATATCCTCACTAAGCGTACCAAGTTGCGCAATTACATCGTGCGCAGCAGCCTCAAGCCCTTTTCGGAGTAGCATTGGGTTATGCCCAGCAGCAATCAGCTTATTCGCTTCGTTCAGAATATTATAGGTCAGTACTGTAACAGTAGTCGTGCCATCACCAGCCACATCATTCATCTTGCTTGCAGCTTGTTTGATTAATTCTGCACCGACTTTGTAGCCTAGTGTTTCGTCATCTTCATCAGCAATTTCTACACCTTTTGCAACTGTTACACCATCATGTGTCACTGTTGGGGCGCCATATGATTTACTAATCACCACGTTGCGACCTTTTGGTCCCATCGTTGTCTTTACTGCATCGTAGAGCACCTGTGCGCCACCGAGTACTCGGCGCCTTGCATCATCATCATAAAATACTTTCTTTGCCATTCTTGATCTCCTCCTATTTAACTGTCGCTATAACATTACTGATATATACAATGACGTATTCTTCGCCATCAATTTTCACATTTGTGGCTTCATATTCATTCTTGTAAAGGATTTTCTCACCAACCTTAATATCAGCAACATTCTTGCCTACTGCGACAACTTTTGCAGTTTTTGGCTTCTCTTTTGCAGCATCAGGTATATATAGGCCACTGGCTGTTTTGTTTTCAGCCTTTTCAGCCTGCACAACAATATAGTCAGCAAGTGGTTGAATAGGTACGCTCATATAGTAATACTCCTCTTTATCTTATGATCTAGCATTGACCTGAGTTAGCACTGTCAATAGTAGAGTGCTAACTCTCTAGCACTCATAATACCTAAGTGCCAATTTAGCTGTCAAGCTCCACTGGTAAATCTTCCGTAAACAAAAAACAGACCTCTTGGGGGTCTGCTATATATACTGAGTAAAAGATTGTGAAAGCAGTAAAGAGATAAGAGGCAGAGAGAGCCGAGGTCCGAGAGGTGGCAGCATCAAGCTACAATTACGCAGCAACGTAACACCCCTCGGACAATCGACCACTTCCCTAGTTCAAGAGAACGCCAGCGTCCAGCAGCTCTGCCCTGAGTTCGCGAGCGTCGATATCAGCTGCCTTGCTACGAGCGATCTCACGACGCTTGCGGGTGTCTCCACGATCAAGAACAGGAGGCACCCCACAAGGCGTAGCGTTCACGCGACTCATCTTCCGGCAGAAGCGACGACGGGTCTTAGTACTCACCTGCTTCTGGTACTCGTCCGTGGGCAAGCCCAGCTCGTCCATAGTCAAGCCACTATCGCCCTGAACCGGCTGTCCAGCCCAGAACTCGTCGTTGTTGATCACGCTACCGCTACTAGCAACACTACTCACAACACCACTCCCTCCGTCTTGCGACGAATCGTGATCACACAAGCAGCTACTCGCATAATCGTTGGCATATTACTTCTCTCTCCACAGGAGAAATAAACATTTAAGATATGTAAACGCTTATTTCTCCTGTGGAGTACTTTCACAATCTTAAAGATCATACACCTGAATTGCGCCTGCAACTCTAAGGTATAAAATTAAATAATAATTTAATATAACTTCGGTAAATATCCAAAGTTAACTAAATTACTGTGTATTTTACACCCCTAGAAACAAAAATGCAATACAATATTAATTTACAATACGCAATAGGACAATCCTTAACTATTGCTTAAATATATTTTAAATGCTACTAATAGTATTAGTTCTGTCAATCAAACGAAGGAGCTGAGGGAGTTGTCCTCAAAAAAGCAGACCGCAGAAGCGCTCATCGAGCGATTCAGCGCCACGCTCAACGGACACACCGTTACTGTGCATCTGCCCAATGGCATGTCCTATACGGGCCGGCAAACGGTTTGTAAGCGTGCCAAAGGCAAGTGCAAGTGGGTCGATAGTGCGTATATTGGCAAAAAGGGGGTGATGGTCCTCAAGATCAATGGGTGCGAGTCCCGCTCCCATAAGTACCTGCTCAAGTCTGCCGTCCAAACGGTACACGAAATCCTGGAGGACATGGCAAGACAAGCCAAGAGGCACTCGGACCGCGCAGGTCGTCGAAAGAGGACAAAAGCGCTCCGCAGGGTTGATCACTCCGCCAGATTCATCAGTTGATTGAGCGCACAGGACACCGAACGACGTGCATATGCACGAACCAATTATCAAGATAGACGGCGCAAAATGCACGTCGTTCGGCAAGTCCGGGTTTAGTGGATTATTTATCCAAACAAATACTAAACCCGGCACCGACTCATTTTCTGTATAATATTTTATAATGGCTACAAACATTAACACTCAGGTTCTTATGTCAGGCGCTCACTATTTTGATGATGCAGCTGCCATTAATCCTTTTATGGATAAAACCGTGCCAATTGATCGTACAAAAGCGCAGGCCGAACATGATCAAATCAAAACAGCGCTTAGTGAAGCTGGGGTTGAGGTTATAACTGTTCCTCCGCCACGAGATTGCCAAGATGGCGTTTACACCGCCAATTGGGCGCTTGTACGTGGTAACAAAGCCATTCTGTCTGTACTACCAAACGCTCGAAAGAAAGAAGAGCCATATGCCGAGCAAGTACTGCGCGATCTAGGAAAAGAGATTTTCCACGTTCCAAATAACATACACTTCAGCGGGCAAGGCGACACCCTGCCCTGTGGCAATTACCTATTTGCAGGATCGGGCTACCGAACAAATCCCGTAGCACACACTTTTGTTGCCGACACGCTCGGATATGAGGTTATTAGTCTACAAACCATTCCACAACGGAACTGGCTTGGTAAATCCGTTATAAACAAAGACTCGGGTTGGCCCGATAGTTTCTTTTACGATATAGATCTCGCCCTTTCAATTCTTCGTGGACCAAGTGACGATGGCAAGCAAAAAGGCCTTATTGCGTGGTGCCCCTCTGCATTCACGCGAAAAAGCCAGAAAATTTTACGAGATTTTGATGGCGTTGATAAAATCGAGGTTTCCCTCGATGAGGCAAAAAAAGCCTTTGCGTGCAATCTTGTATCTACTGGTGAAACTATTATTATGAGTAGCCAGGCGCCAAACTTTCAAGCAGCACTCAAAAAGTACAAATTTAAAATTATCACGCCACAAATTACCGAACTTGCTAAAGGTGGTGGCTACATTCGCTGCACCACCCTGACGCTCAATAATCAATAAATAAAGAAAAACCGACTCTTCTATAGTATATTACCGCTGAAAGAGTCGGATCACCTGACTTGATTACTCCACAGTAAATCGGGATTCAGGCTAACCGAAAGAAACAAATTTCGTAGTCCGAAACGGGCGACTCATAAAGGCTAGAGAGCCACCGTGCTTACACACGTTTTGTCGCCCGCACAATCAATCAGACCATACCCACTCCGTAGACGAAGCCAGAGCCAAAAGACCCGCCCACCAAGAGCGCCCATGCAACTGCAGCAATATAGAAATGCCGAAGCAGGTAGTTGTCTACCTTTTGCAAGAAGGGCACCTTGATATCAAGGTCAGACCTGAAGCCTTGCCTCACGATACTTGGATACATCACTCTCCAGGCAATCCCAAAAAGCTGAAACCAAGCGATGAACACGAGATAGATCAGTACAAGCCCGTAAGCAAGTATGAAGATCTCGTTGACAAAACTATCTGCCTCAAAGAGACTGAAAATCGCAAACAAAGGCGATCCCTTGAAAATCAGTCCCATGAGGATCGGTATCCACAGCATGATCAGACAAAGATTGAACATCATCTTTAGTCCGTCTGCTTCAGGACGACGAAATGTTCTCATTGTTCCGTTATACCAGCCAATAAACGCTGCGACGACAATGACATACATCATCACCCCGCTCGTATGAAAGCCGAACACGAAAACAACAAGCAACAACAACACGCTGAACATGGCAAGCCCTGCCCAACGGTAACGCACCTGATACTTCTGGCGAATATCGCCATTGCTACCACTGACTACAGCCATCAGAGCACCTGCTTCCGGATTGAGACTACGACAAAATGTTCTACAAAACGTCTCACGTTCTGTAGTTTAATTTTATCATATTACAATAAAAATGTCAAATTATACTCTTAAGCGCTTTCTTGGCAGTAGCGATCTCATCCCACTCATACTCCACAACACGCTCTGGGTTATGATCGTCCTGCTGCAAATGCCGAAGCTCAGCAGCACGAGGTCCGTTGCGTAATATATCTTTCTCATGCCCCTTGCCAAGCAATAACACCGTATCGCCCTTCTTTGCAGTCTTCATAGCAAACTCAATCGCCTCTGTGCGATCATGTACAAGAAACAAATCTTTTTCTCGTTTTTTGCCCATTTTTTCCGCAGCTTCAGCAATCTGCTCCATTATCGCTAGGCCGTCCATATCTCGATCATCTTCTTCGGTCACAATAACTACATCAGCGTACTTTCCTGCTAAATGACCTTGTACAGTGCGCTTCTCTTCGTCACGTCGGCCAGCCGAACCAAATACAACGATTAGCCTACCCTTTACTACTGGCTTCAAATCCTTAAACAGTTTCTCGAAGCTATCAGGAGTATGGGCATAATCTACAATGACACTAAAGTTTTGCCCTTCGTCAATACGAGTCATTCGGCCAGCGACCCCTTCGAGTGCTGCGATACCGCGCTCAATTTGCTTGCCACTCAAGCCAACCGCCTGCCCAACTCCCACTGCAGCAAGCGAATTATGCACGTTAAAGCTCCCTGGCAACTTACAAGTAATGTGCAGTTTTTGGTCATCGACCACAACGTCGTATTTCACCTCATCTGCGCTGAGCTGAATGTTTTGTGCCTGTAGGTCTGCCCTATCTGTAGTGCCATACCTCACCGCATGCCGAATATCATTCGCAAACAGCGACGCGCTGGGGTCCTCGGCATTCACAATTCCCGTATGCAGCCCTTTTCTGTTGTGATTCGCCTTCTTAAACAGCATACGTTTTGCATCACGGTATTTCTCGAATGTTCCGTGATAATCCAAATGCTCGTGTGTCACATTCGTCATTACCGCAATAGAATACGGTACGCCCCAAACGCGATGTTGGGCCAATGCATGACTCGTCGTTTCGAGCACCAGCCAATCCACTTTATTGTTTCGCATATAGCGGAGTCGCTTCATGAGTGTTGGTACGCCTACGCTCGTCATATGCTCTGTCTGTGGCTTAATGTCTTTACCAACACCATATGCAACCGTCGTCATAAGCGCAGCATTGTACCCTGCCTCAATCAGCATGCTGTGGATAATAAAACTCGTGGTTGTTTTACCATTTGTGCCCGTAACTCCAATAACCTTGAGGTCGCGTCCAGGGAAACGATAGATAATATTAAAAAGCACCGCCTCAGCCAGGTGGCCCCATGGTTCAATTGTTTTAAAAAGTTGTTTTGGTATTAGTTTCTTAACAATCGTTCGAATATTCATATGGGCTTAGTATACCCGTAAACATACGCAAGACGCACCAGTTTTATTAAAACTGGTGCGTCAGTAACCTACTAGAATGTTGTCTGACTATCGGCTATCTCTTAGTATATCTTCGAGTACCTCCTGAGGAATAGTAAACTCTCGTCCAACAGCTAGCTGGGTCGCTTCGACTTCACTGATGTTGTAGTGTTCCAGAAGAGCGTTTTTTATACGAGCAATGTTTTCTTCGGATGGATCGATACCATTTGCCTCAAGGAATGAAGCAGACTGGTTCCATATACTGTCGCCTTCTTGTCCAAGCGTAATTGTTCGAGAAGCTTCGCTACTAAACCGTTCCTTGTCAAGGAGAGCATCTTCACCGCCACTTGAGCCAGTGGTACCTTCTGGGGTACCGCTGTGATCAGGTACCTGATCAGCGCCACCGATTTCACCAGTATGGGTAGGCGTGTGCGTTGTCTCACCTGAGCCTACTCCAGATGTACTAGTGTCGGTATGATGTTCACCACCACCGACAATACCAAACTTATATGCACCATATCCCGCTGCGCCGACCGCAATAACGCCAGCTACGCTACCAATAATTTTACGTCTTTTACCCTTTTCATCGTCTGCAAAGTACTCTTTGGTATTAACACCAAGGTTAGCAATTGTCGCAGCTGCACTATGGTATTTATCGGCAATTGCTTGCTTTGCTGACTTAAATCGAGCACTGAGGCGTTGACGTAGGTTCTTAGGTGCATATACATCACCCTTGTCACCCTTGTAGAGTTCAATTTCCATACCCTTGCTTACACCTTCAAATGGTGTTTCACCTGAATCAGTTTTAGGCATTTCGGTAGTTTTGGCGGTCGAAGGATCTTCGGGCGTTGGTGGAGTCGGCTTGCGAGTACTAGGAGGCGTATTGAATCCTTCCTGACTGCTTGACCAACCGCTCCATGGGTCTTTATGAGCACCGGCTGGCGCTAGAGGCACAGGAGGTAACGTTGCAAGAACCTCATCAGAAACCTTTGGTGGGACTGGCGGAACAATAACTCCCTCTGCCGTAGATGGTTTGCGTGGGTTTTTGGACTCATCGAGAGTATAAATACCTTCGGTACGTACGCGTCGTTTGAAAACTTCGGTTGCTCGTAAATCATCTCGTAATTCATTAATGAAATCTACCGTCTTGTCTGACTCGCTCTTACCTTCTCTCTTTACCGGAGTCTTATCAGGGGGCGTGAGTCGAGCCATCGCTAAGTCTTCTGCATCTTTTTCGCTCTCGCCGTTTGCAAGGTATTGATCTTTGAGGATACTAAGTTTACGCTCGTATTCAGCCATCTTTTGGCGATTTGATTCTTCCTGCTCTCTGGCAGCCTTACGTGCGAGGGCACCCTGCTCCCGCTCTTGGGTCTGGATAGTTTCTTTGCGCTGAGCTCGAAGATCCATAACAACCTTAGCCTGCGATAGCTCTAAGCCTTCTTCCAGCATACTATTAACATCTGACTCGTACGTGTCTGCTGCCTCATCGCGCTCGGCTTGTGTTTTGCCATATACCGGGTTTTCGCGCATTGTTTCAAGGATGCCCTTAGCAGGTTTCTGGAGGGGCTCACCGGTCTTTGGATCAAGGTAGCCTTCAGTACGACCATCAGTACCAAAAATTTCAACATGTGCCTGCTCATTGAGTCCCGCAACCTCAGTAGCAAAACGAGTTGCGTTTTTATCGTACTGCTCATTCATCGCATTGGCTTCATCTCGCATTGCCTCATCGTTGTACGCTTCAGTAATAGCAGCTTCACGCGCTGCTTCTTGTTCAGCCTGGGCCTTAATCTCTTCTTCAGCTTCCGCTAATCGTGCATATCCACTTGTTTCTGGACTTCTCATATTTTCTACTTCTTTCCTTGGGTTAGTATTTTTTGTTTTTGTTTGAACTGATTTTTATATTAGCAAATTATTGACATTTTGTCAAGCATTAGAATGATAAGTTGTGTTTTTGTCAAAATATATTGCTATGCTTCTTATTAACCTTTTCTGTCGATTACAATAACCGTTTTATCGTCTTCTTTCTTACTCAAACCCAGAAGCGCTTGAGCTGCTACCAGTGGCGTAGGCCTAGCAAGTGCATCGGCATATTCTTTTTCGGATATACTCTGTTCTTCTCGATCTCCGGGTATACCGTCTGTACACAGAACTACTCGATCCCCGGGGAGCAGTGTAAATAATCCAAACTCATCCCGATGTCCATACATCTGTATTCTGCTCTTATGTAGTGCGTTGAAGAGCAGTCCGTTATGCGATTGACGGGCAGAAACAAGACCAAACACACCTGACTTTTTGCGCAACATAATCTGTGAATCGCCTGCATGAGCCCATGCAACACAACCTAAACTTTCTACTGTATGCAAACTCAGAAACGATGCTGTTGTCGCGCCATTACCAGATTTTTCTACTGCTGAACGCGCTCTACCCATAGCAGTCTTGGCAATTTCTAAAGCTACTTCCCTGGTCGCAGGAGTGTCGCTCGCTCTATAAATATCTCTCACTGCATCTGCTGCTGTGCGGGCAGCAACAAACCCATTAGGCTCATCCCCTGCTCCATCAAACACTCCGTATACGCCAATTTCATTATCGAGGAGCAGCACATCTTCGCCCTTTACGGAAGCCTGCAATCCAGCTACATGCACTGATAATGTATCGAGATATTTTTGGCCCATACGATCTCCTTATCCAAGAAGTATTATACAACTGCTGCAATCTGAGCCTCTATACTATAAATTTTGCTACACTATACGTAATGAGGATTCTTGGCATAGAAAGCAGCTGTGATGAAACAGCCGTAGCAATTGTGGAAGATGGATATACACTACTGTCAAATGTTGTGGCATCCAGCATGGATCTGCATATCCAGTATGGAGGTGTCGTGCCAGAGGTCGCTGCTCGAAGTCATGTCGAGGCGATTATTCCGACAATCGAGCAATCCTTAGCTCAGGCGAATTGCAACTGGGATGATATTGATGGCATAGCCGTGACCTATGGTGCAGGACTTGGAGGTTCGCTCCTAGTGGGCGTGCTTGTTGCGCGGACACTGGCGATTACAAAGAATAAGCCACTCTACGCAATCAATCACGTAGAAGCGCATGTGTATGCTAACTTCCTGACCGAAACTTCCCTGCCTGGTTATGCGCTCCCTAAAGCCCAACCTCAGTTTCCGCTACTCGCCCTTATCGTAAGTGGTGGTCATAGTCAGCTCGCATTATTCCGAGATCATTTTGACTACACATTACTTGGACAAACACGCGACGACGCCATCGGTGAAGCATTTGATAAAGTAGCAAAAATTATAGGACTCCCCTACCCTGGTGGCCCGAGTATAAGCAAGAAAGCACTCGAAGGCGATGCACATGCATTCAAATTACCAAAGTCTCGGCTTGATGAGCCATATGAATTTTCGTTTTCTGGGCTCAAAACAGCCGTTCTAAGGCTTGCTCAGCAACAAATCGGTGAGGACTTCACCTTTCCTTCTATAAAGCTGCCAGAGCGCCTCTCTGAGGCTCAGAAAGCCGATATCGCAGCGAGTTTTCAGCGTGTAGCTATTGAGACTGTGGTTGATAAGGCCGTGCAAGCATATGAAGAATTTACTCCTAGGAATGTCGTGATCGCCGGTGGTGTTGCTGCAAATCATGAGTTACGCCAACAATTGTCAGAGCGCCTACCTATCGCCATAGAATACACAGACATAAAACTTTGCACAGATAATGGCGCCATGGTTGCGACTCTCGGCTGCTTTAAGGCTCTACATAATCAGCCAACAGTTGATCCATATACTCTCGATATCAAGCCGAATCTCAGTATGTAAACTTACTTACTGAGACAGTAGCTGCAATTGACTCCCTTAAGAATGGCCCACCTGTTAGGAAAATCACCCTTAAAAACTTAAGGGAAAATTAATAATAAAATAAAGAATCCTTCACGTGAAAATATAATCGTTAAGTTTTATTTAATTTCATGTGAAAACTTAAAAGGAACTTGATTACATCTTAAACCTAGAGTAATTGTAGTTTCGATTTGAACTTCCCAAATCTCATCAGTAGCTAAGCTAGACTACACTCCTAATCATAACTCAACCCGAGAAAGGGAATTATGATACAGACCACGATAAACGTGAGGAGCATGTCTGTTAAGATACGTCCTGCCGAAGGACCCATCGGTGCCGGCAGCAAAGGGTCTGGGTCGTCATCGTCCCAGTTATCGTCATCGGAATCGTCGTCCCACTCATCATTCGATCTGAAATCATTAGACGGAAGCGCCCAAGAGATGAGTCCAAATGTTTTGTGAAACAATTCGATACACCAAGCTGCCCACAGCACGCAGACAATATTGAGAACCGTAGCCCTCTCTATCATCATTGCTTCTGAAAACAGCCACAACATCAGTAGTAGAGCACCGATGAGTACAGCGAGCCACACGACGATAGCGATAACTCGATACAACAAGCGTCGTGACGCGACGTAGACAAAAACAACTGCAGCAATGCAATTTACCACACTAGGCAAGAGAAATGCCAAGCACAGCAAAAACTCATTGCCCGCCCAAAAATGAAGCATCTTCCTCCTAGAGGTCGTGGTTTGATTTTCAACGAACAGAACTAAATACGTATTATGATTATTTACACCATATTTGTCAATGATATAACAGAGGTGGTATACTACTTCTATATGAAATTACCAAAAACCTACGAACCAAAAGAATACGAAGCGGACATCTATGCACTATGGGAAAAATCTGATGCCTTTGTGCCAAAAGGAAAAGGGAAGCCGTACAGCATCGCGGTACCACCACCAAACGCGAACGGAGATCTACACCTTGGGCATGCGCTTACTCTAGCCTTGGAAGACATTGCGATACGCTTCCATCGCCTTAGAGGTGATCGTGCGCTACTTATTCCTGGCGCAGATCATGCTGGTTTTGAGACACAAGTAGTATACGAGCGAAAACTTGCCAAAGAAGGGAAGAGTCGCTTCGATTTTACCCGAGAGGAACTTTATAAAGGCATCTGGGAATTTGTGGCCGAAAACCGCGATAATTTTGAAAATCAATACCGACGACTTGGCGCAAGCGTTGATTGGAATAGTTACACTTTTACGCTCGACGATAAAATCATTAACAGGGCATATAAGACATTTAAGAAAATGTGGTCAGACGGGCTTATTTACAGAGGTGAACGGCTCGTTAACTTCTGTACATTCCATGGCACTGCATTTGCAGATATTGAGGTTGAGTACAAAGAAGAGCAGGGGCATTTGTGGTATATCACCTATCCGTTGACTGATGGCTCAGGAGAGATTGTGGTTGCGACAACTCGACCGGAAACAATGCTTGGTGACGTTGCGGTATCAGTGCACCCCGAAGACGAGCGGTATAAAGATTTTATTGGTAAAACTGCAAAGCTACCACTAACAGATCGCGAGATACCTATCATTGCTGATGATTTTGTTGATAAAGATTTTGGTACTGGCGCTGTAAAAATCACTCCTGCACACGATCCGAATGACTTCGAGGCAGGGGAGCGGCATGACTTGCCAAAAATGAGCGTTATTAGCCATGAAGGTCGCATGACCGACGTGCCAAAACGCTATCTTGGACTTACAGTAGAAGAAGCTCGCAAGACGGTCGTAAAAGACCTGGAAGAGCAGGGGGCGTTAGTTAAGACCGAAAAGCATTCGCATAGCGTAGGGCACTGTTACAAATGCGACACAGTCATTCAGCCGTTACTGCGTGAACAGTGGTTTATAGATATGGAGCCACTTGCAAAGCGAGCAATTGAAGTACTCGAGGAAGGAAAGATAACATTTTATCCAGAAGCAAAAAAGAAACAGCTGATTACATATCTTGGTAATTTGCGAGATTGGAATATTAGTCGCCAGATTGCATGGGGTATTCCGATACCGGCGTTCCAAAATGTGGACGAACCACAAGACTGGATATATGACGAATCCGTTGATAAAGAAATTATTACTCGTGGCGAAAAAACATATCGCCGTGATCCAGATGTATTTGATACCTGGTTCAGTAGTGGGCAGTGGCCATTTGCGACATTAGGCTATCCGGATGATAAGGATAAGGCTGATTTTTACCCATTGAGTCTTATGGAAACCGGGTTCGATATTTTGATGCCCTGGGTATCACGCATGATCATGTTGGGGTTATACGTAACAGATGAAATTCCTTTTAAATCAGTGTACTTGCATGGTCTGATTCTCGACGAGAAAGGCCAAAAGATGAGTAAAAGCAAAGGAAATGTAGTAAACCCTTTGTCTGTTGCTGACGAATATGGTTCCGATGCGCTTCGAATGGGCATTATTAGCGGACAATCGGCAGGTAATAATCAGCCATTTGTGCCAGGCAAGGTGATTGGCGCACGAAATTTTGCTAATAAGCTATGGAATGTCGCTCGCTTTATAGAGAATATGGTTGAAGATGACTATCAACCTCAATCTGTAAATCCTCAAAGTGTAGCAGACCATTGGATACTCGATAAACTTCAGCAGACAGCCGATGGGCTAGTCGCAGATATCGAACAGTACCGTTTTAGCGAAGCCTACGAACGCCTGTACCACTTTATATGGGATGATCTGGCGGATTGGTATATTGAAGCATCTAAGGCAGCGCCAAATATTAGTGTTTTGGTGCATGTTTTAGAAGAATCGTTAACACTTGCACATCCGTTTGCACCATTTGTAACTGAGACTATTTGGCAAGCGCTTGATTGGCGAGATTCACTGCTCGCGACCTACAAGTGGCCCGAAAAGCAGCGTTTCGACACTGATGCTGCGGATCAGTTTGAGAGACTTAAAACTATCGTGACGGAAGCTCGATACATTTCGCGGGCGCTAAAGGTACAAAAGCCGACGCTTTCGTTCGCAAATTCTGGACTCTTGGAAGACAATGCAGAACTCGTAGCACGGCTTGCGCAACTTGGAGATGTCCAGAAAGTAGAGCAGGGGAATGGACTACAACTGACACAAACCTCTATTGCCTGCTGGCTTGATATTAGCGTGGATGTTGCCAAAAAATACTTAAGTGAACTTGAAGATAAGAAAGCTGCCCAGCAGCAGGTGATTGACCGCCTTGAACAACGACTTGGCAATAGTTCGTACGTCGATAATGCACCGGCCGAAATTGTGGCGCAAACTCGTGAACAGCTCGATGAAGCAAAGACCGTTCTTGAAAGCATTCAGCGCGAGTATGATCGTTTTAGTTCTTAAGCAAATTGACTAAATGATATTTATGTGTTATGATTTTCACACTTCGTAGAGTATTTCCTCCGAGGTACCTTAAAAACTCTCTGTTCATATTTTTGACTGGTAACAAGCAAATAACCGTTTGTTTATTCCCAGTCAAAATCCAGACCCTAGGAGAAAACCGTGGTAAACCTCAGCAATGCAGTGCAGTTCACCGCACCGAATGGTAAGTCATTCGTGTATTTGGCAGACAGTGGCTACGACAATGTGCTGTTCAGCCCGAACGGCATGACGTTTTACACGCTCGCGCGTCGTAGTGTTAGCGGTAGCCTCTTGTGTCATCGGTTGACGTTTGCATGCCCCCAACTGAATATCGTTCACACGTTGGTGCGTGATGAAGACACGATTCACTACGATGGCAACGAGCCGTATACTCGAGTGAACAGTCTTACGGTTAGCGAAAAGGCAATTGTTGCCCTACCCGAAGTCCGTAAGCACGTTTATCTTCTTACGACTGCCAATGGCATGCTAGTTTATGTCAGTTACGACGTACATAAGTGTACGCCTAACGGATACAAAGTATTCATAGGTCATACCCTCTTGAGAGAGTTGCCGGTCCTAGAGGTTGCCCAAACACGCGTTGGGCAAATCACCCAAATCACCACGACGGAAGGTACCCTGCATATCCCTACGCGAACCGACGTGTATAAATGGAATCAGGAAACCCTAGACCAACTTTCGCCGGATTATTTCAACTTCGTCGAGACAGATGGTCACGTCGAGATCACCAGGGTTGTGTGATTGAACAGAGAGTGCCTGGGAAGGGTAGTTAGTGCTTGAGTGCAGTTTTGCTCTCGCTCTATACTACTCATCCCCGTCGCTTTCCGTGAATGTGTATTCACGCTGATGAGCTGAAAACAGCGAAAAAGCGAGATGATAAGATTATATTTATTTTGCAAATTCGAGTGTCTTGCGGATAACTTCGATAGATTCTTCTGGTTGATAGCCATCAAATCGAATAGTGTGCCAGCCACATTTTTTAGCGCCAACAAGATTAGAGCGTAGATCATCAATAAAGAGAATTTCGCTATTTGCCACACCAGCTAATTCTTGTGCTACTTCGTATATCGTTGGGTCGGGCTTCATTGCCCCTATAATTGATGAATCTGCAATGGCGTCGAATTGTATCGGTGGAATTTTTCCGCGTGCCTGGAGCGCCTGCACAAAGCCTGGCATTGTGTTTGTGAGCAGCCCAACTTTATAGTGTTCATGAACCCACGCCAACAACTCCGCCATACCTTCAACTGGCTGTACGACATCCAAATAATACTCCATCCAGTCAATTTCACTACCTGCAAGATTGCTTAATGCAGCATTTAACTCCTCAACAGACTTTTCACCCCTGTTAATAGGATCGTTAAACTCCCAGAACACATCCTCAAGGCTGTCTACGGGCACTCCTGTTTTTTCTGATAATGGTGCGAACGTCTGGTGCTTCACTAAGCAATCGTTTACATCAAAATACACGAAGCGAACGCCTCGTTGTGATATTTTTTTCTGAATGCCAGCTACTGCAACAGATAGTCCCGTCAGTTCATCGAGACTAATCTGCATTGCTTCGGCAACGCTCTTGATCGTAAAAATAGAAGGGGACTTTATTGCACCACGCTCGATTTTGGCAAGCGTCGAATAACTAAGCCCTGCCTTCTGGCATAATTCTTGTTGTGTTAAACCTGCCTTACGTCGTGCGTCTTGCAGGCGCTTCCCCAGCCCCTTCTCGTCCATAGCCATATTATACTAATTTGACTAGGAAAAACCAACAAAATTAGTACTAAATGGCTAGTTTTTTGGAGTAAGAATAGAGCCGAATAACGTCCAGGCAATAAAAAATATGAGTATACCGACAACAGCGGTAACAATAATATCGTTTTGAGTAATGCCTCCTGTGCGACGCGTAATCTTAGAGTACGTCCACGCAGAAGCACCAAGAGCTAAGAATAGAGCAATTAATCCTGCTGACATAATACTATTAGTATAACCATCTTGGCTTAAAATGCTAGTTGCTTTGCAATTCGTGCCAATGCCTCGTGATCCGGATCGGCTTGCATATCCTGAGGATGGTTGTATTGGTCTGGGGTAGTAAAGGGAATTAGTTGCACATGTGCATGAGGTACATCGACGCCTATAATTTTCTCTCCGACGAATGGCACGCCGAGCGTTTCTCTTATGTGCCGTGCAATCTTTTTGGTTGTGGTCATAAGTTTTTGATAGGTTTCATCATCTAGATCCCATACAAACTCCACTTGATTTTTGGGTATTACAAGCGTGTGTCCAGGTTGCACAGGGTAGATATCAAGAAATGCGAAGGTTTTTTCGTCTTCGTAAATTTTATGACAGGGAATTTCGCCTTTAATAATTCGCGTGAAAATACTTGGTTCCATATGACATCCTCTTGCTTTATAGGAAACTTGTGGCGGAGAGAGAGGGATTCGAACCCTCGGAACCGTTGCCGGCTCACTTGTTTTCGAGACAAGCCAGTTCAACCACTCCTGCACCTCTCCTCGCTACATGCATTGTAGCAATAACCCGTTGTTTAGTACTAGTATTTATTGTGATAATGTGCTAAAATTACCCCTGTTGTTGCGAAAACACTTTGCGTTACAACGTGCGTACCCGTAGCTCAGCTGGATAGAGCGTTGGCTTGCGGAGCCAAAGGTCGCAGGTTCGAATCCTGCCGGGTACACCAAACAAGCTTAAAGCAATAGACGTCAGAACGGCGTCTATTTTTATTACAGTATACTTTGTTATAATTCAATTATGCCGTACATACAAAAAGACGACAGACCACCTATTGACGAATTATTACAACCACTGGTTGAGCACCTTAGGAGTTTGCCCCTGGAACAACAAGATGGTGCACTCAACTATGTAGTCACTAGAATTCTTAAAGAGCTCTATGAACCTAGGTATTTTAACTACAACCGCGCAATGGGTGTACTAAGTTCAATTCAAGCCGAATGGTATCGTCGAGACGTGAGTCCGTACGAAGACAAAAAAATTGTCGAAAACGGCGACGTGTAACCAAGATGTCAAAAAATAAAAAGCTCATTATGACCGCGGTAGTCATACTATTACTATTCACTGCAGGTATCATATATACCAAAATGAAAGATGATTCGAAAGCACCTACGGGGTACACGAAAGTTAAAGGATTTGTAAAAGTAGAGACTGGCCAGATAACCTGTATGGCTCAAGTACCGCAATGCGGGTATTGCCCCGGAGAAGTGATAGAAGAGTCGTGTTACGTAAAAAAGGACTAGGCTATAAAACAATACATCTTGTTACTATATACATATGACGAAAATATCACACGATAGTGAAGTTGCCACTCATGGTCAATAAGTAATTACAGCCTGCGCACTTACTGATGCTAATAACAGTACGTATTTTGCTATCATAAATACATGAGCAAAGATCATCCATACACCAAGAAAAGCACCAAAACTGTGTACAAAAATCCATGGATTAAGGTTCGAGAAGACGCAGTTGTGCTACCGAATGGCAAAGATGGTATTTATGGCGTGATGGAATCAAACGACTCTGTGATGATAGCTGTTGTTAATGATAAAGATCAGATCTACTTAATTGATGCGTACAGCTACCCAAGTCAAAGCTGGAATTGGGAACTACCTGGTGGTGGAGGAGAAGGCGAAGAAGCAATTGCTGCGTCAAAGCGCGAACTTGTGGAAGAAACAGGCATTGTTGCCGAGACATGGGAGCTGCTTGGAAAAACCCGTGTGTGCAATGGTCTCATGACCGAACGCCAAGCAACATACCTAGCTCGTGACCTAACAATGACCAACCAAAAAGACAAAAATGATTCGGCAATTATCCGTGAAGGAAGATTTTATTCACTCAAAGCGATTCATACAATGATTGCTGATGGCGTTATTAATGATAACCAAACATTAACAGGCATTTATTTGGTTGAGCAGTGGCTCGCAAAAAATCATTAAATACGATGACTGAGAAACAAAAACTTCCTCTGTTATATAATCTTCGATTTTATGTTTTGATGACCTCATTACTGGGAAGCGTAATGTTATTCGCCTGGATGCGTATCTCGGTTGTAAGTGATCAATTGTTTTTAATCCGCACACAGCAAATATTTGGACTATGTAGTGTGGCACTATGGTATACAGCTTTAGTGATTTCGCCGTTGAGTTATGTGCTTGGTAAAGATCGAATACAATATTTAATTTTTGCACGAAGAGGCATCGGAGTATCAGCAGCATATTTTGCACTGTTGCATGGTACGATTGCATTATTTGGGCAACTTGGTGGCATTGGACAACTTGCATTACTGCCAACACTTTTTAAATGGTCACTCTTCGCAGGTGCGATTGCTTTTATTATTTTGTGCATCATGGCAGCAACATCTTTTGATGCAGTTATACGACGAATGACATACAAACGTTGGAAATTACTCCATAGGCTTGGATATATTGGCGGTGTATTAGCAGTTATACACGTATGGACAATTGGTACACATATTGCTTACAGCGCAACACAGCTAGTGGCTCTTGGTGCGCTTATTGCCCTAAGCGGGCTAGAAACCTATCGAGTTGTGACCCTAACTATCAGAAAATTCCCAGAATTTAAAAGCAAGGACTACGCTGTAACGCTGTTTTTGGCGATTTGGCTGTTCTGGATTGTAGCTATTATGGCAATTCCCGGTACTATCAGAAACTACCATAGTCGACATACTGGGCACGACGTACCTAGCGTGGAAAGGGTGCAGCCGTGAAAAAAATTATACCACTTGCCGGGATCTTATTCTTTCTTTTACCAAGCAGTGCAATGGCACACGTTCTGGTGAAAGATAAAACAGGTACCAAAGGTGCAATTTTACATATCCAACCTGACGATGACCCAATTGCAGGCGAGCAGGCTACATTGTATTTTGATACCCAAAGTAAAAACGACAGTCGAGTAGTAGCTACGATCACTAATGACGCAAGCAGGACAGCTGAAACTCTAGCACCTGTACAAACGGACGGATCGCTTGCTACTATTTTGTACACTTTCCCTACTCAGGGAACCTATATTCTACAGTTCAATATTACAACTGCGTCAAACTCTTATACCTTTGTAGCACACAAACGTATAAGTCGAGGAGCTACCGCGAATACAGATACTACACAAACATACTTCTGGACAGAAGCACTTATGCTTGGCAGTAGCATTGGGCTACTATTCCTTGCGATTCTTTTGATACAACGGCGTAAGGAAATCGCTCAGCGAAGTAAGCTATAATGGAATAAAAGCACAAGGGGAAAATAGTGAAATATATAAAAATATTTGTATTTGGAATTGCTGTGAGTGTTATTACAGTGGTGTTGTCCGGCACTTCAATGGCGCATGTCACTGTTAAGCCCGCGGAAGTTCCATCTGCAACATTTCAGACATTTATGGTCAACGTACCAAATGAAAAAGATATTCCTACTACCAGCGTAAAAATAATGATTCCTTCTGGGGTTATGTACGTAACACCAACGCAAAAATCTGGGTGGAATATTACCATTGATGGCAATGATGATGCTGTTACTGCAATTACATGGAGCGGTGGTACGATCAATAAAGATCTGCGTGACGAGTTTACATTTAGCGCCCAAACACCCGAAAAACAGACCAACTTACAGTGGAAGGCCTACCAGGCATATTCCGATGGCACTGTTGTGTCGTGGGATAAGGAGCAGGGTGGCGGTAGACACGATAGCAGTAATCCCAACGAGGGACCATTTTCGGTCACACGCGTAACCACAGATTCAGAAAATACTACTACAGCAAACGATAGTTCAACCAACACAACTGAAAAATCTGCTTCGCGAGCTTTGTATGTTGCAATTATTGCCCTAGGGTTAAGTATAGTAAGCCTTATTCTGACAATTCGTAAAAGAACATAATTGTATTTATACAATAAATTTAAATTATTATAAGAGCGGCACAACTAAAAGAAATCTGATACACTACTGTTTGTAACCATAAGCAGTGGGATGAATCATGAATAGCACGCAAAAAAAACCAACATTAGTTTCCTTATTTTCTGGCTGTGGTGGCCTGGACCTAGGTTTTTTGCAGGCTGGCTACGAAATTATCTGGGCGAACGACAACGACCACTGGTCATGCGAAACATACAAACGAAATTTTGGTAATCATGTTCACGAAGCAAGTATCGTTGATGTCGACTTTCGTACAGTCCCTGATTGCGACATCATGACTGGCGGTTTTCCATGCCAAGATTTTTCTATGATCTGGAAGAGAGGGGGACTTGCAACAGATAGAGGAAATTTGTATAAGCATTTTGTACGCGCAGTTGAAGCAAAGAGACCTAGGGTTTTTATTGGCGAAAACGTAAAAGGACTTCTTTCAGCCAACAAAGGCGAGGCAATCAAAAAAATCGTTGATGACTTTGCAGCACTTGGCTATACAGTCCAGTACCAGCTATGTAATTTTGCAAAATATGGCGCACCCCAACTACGCGAACGAGTCATAATTGTGGGCATAAGAAATGATGTTGATTACCGATTTACATTCCCAGAGCCAACTCATAATGAAGCAACATATGTCACTTCTGGTGAAGCGCTCAAGGATGTGGAACGGGTGAAGGCTAATAATGAACACCAAAATATTAAAGAAAAAACAAAAAAAATGCTTAGTCTTATACCGGAAGGAAAAAACTTTGCTGCCATACCCAAAGACAGCCCATACTACGTAAAAGGTATGATTAGCCATGTCTATCGTCGCCTTGATCGCAATAAGCCTTCGACCACCATTATTGCTGGCGGAGGTGGTGGTACGTGGGGATATCACTACGAGCAAAATAGGCCACTCACCAATCGAGAGCGGGCACGGCTATTTGGCTATCCGGATGATTTTGTATTTGAAGGATCTATTACTGAAGTGCGACGTCAAATAGGTAACTCGGTTCCTCCGGTAGCTGCTCATGTCATAGCCAAATCAATATTACCCGCCATATATGCACCATTAAAATCAGAGGAAACTACGGAAAAAGCTTCTCGATCACCAATACTCACCCAACAACCATTCGCCCTATGATATACACAAACACCGACCAACATGGCAACAAATTTCTAGACGTGATTGATGAGCAGTGTAAGAATGCACGTGATATTACTATTGCCTCAGGCTACACATCTCTTGATATTTTGCAGCGGTACGAAAAAATGTTTGTAGCTACCGCCGAGCGCGGGGGAATTGTAAGACTCCTTGTGGGCATGGCGTTTTATGAAGGCCTTTCGCAGCGTAAGCTTGATTTGCTCACCATACTATCACGGAGGTTACAGGATATTAATCCTCAAAATGGTGTGTATGTATGCTACACCCGTAAATATCATGGGAAAATATATTTCTTTAATAGCGGTACGCAGCCATCGGCATATATTGGATCCTCGAATTTTTCACGCAGTGGTTTATCAGAAAACATTGAAGCCACACTTCGTGTTACTGACGCTTCAGAAATTTCAGGTATCGCAAACTTCTTGGAACATATGTTTAGCCCAGAAGTATCGACACATATAACCAACGCAGATATTGTCGTTCCTGGCTCTGCTTCATTTAAGAAAAGGGTCTCTGTAGAAACTCTTAATGATCTACAGCGTCATGATCCACAAACTATCGACACCGCATCGTTAGATTTTTTTGACTACTCGTTAGCCAGGATTGCTACAAGTGAAAAATCGAGCTTAAATGTATATTTTGGCAAAGGACGCTGGACACGATCAACAGGGAAAATAATCCCAAGGGACTGGTACGAAGTAGAACTTATTGCAAAAAAAGAACTATCGACGCAAGATATCTATCCAAAAGGTAATTTTACTGTATATACCGATGATGGATATGTATTACCAATGCGTACGAGCGGAGATAACTTTAAAAATATTCGCTCAAAAGGCAATTTGAAGTTACTCGGTATGTGGATCAAGAAAAAGCTACAAGATAGCGGAGCACTCACTGTACTCACTCCAGTGACTCAAGATACACTCGATCAATATGGCGCAGATACTATTAGGTTTTATAAAATGTCAGACACAAAATATTACGCAGAATTTTAATCGAGAATCGTAAAATTAGAAGCGAACCTTACGCATTAAAGCATCGACAGCGTCTCGTTTTTGCGCATCTGCAGGTAAATAATCGCTCAATGTCTGCACGATACGCTCTTCGTCCTGAGGATCATAGTATATGGAGATGGCAGGCATGAAACGCTTCATCGGCAAGAACATAATACTCGAGAAGGCGCCTTCATCAATGATCGAAAAAGCCTTGAATTGGTCGAATGTATACAGCCTAGCACCAACAGTAATTCCTCCTGGGCCTATAGAATACGTCTGTTCTTTTGGTTTTTTCGCTGCAAAGACTGCAAACACTATAGCCACAAACAGAATGACAATAACAGCAAATATATCGCCACTCGTAATAAAATATATACCTACCGCAGCTATTACGGCCCCAATCCCTAGCGCCAAAAACCAAGCAGGGGATTTATGGTGCGCAATATACTCCGAAGCAGTCCAGTTAACAATCTCGTCTGAATCGGGTGTAGCTGCAAATGTTTGGTCAGGTGCCATTTGATTATACGTATTCTCGTGAGGCAAAGTAGACGAAGTAAAACCAGACGCAAAACCTTGCTCTACGGGCTGCTCCTGTACATTCTGCTCAGCAGGGCTGGGCGAAGTAGCTACAGAGGAGGACACAGGGCTAGAAGGAACAGACACAGCTGGTTGCTGGGGTACAGGAACAATAGGTACAGCCTGCTGCACTTGCTGCGGAGAAGCAGGTGGAGTGGTGATTATAGGTTGCTGCTGAGGCTGAGGCGGTATTGGTTGAGTAGTGTTTACCGGCTGCTGCAACGAAACCTGAACTTCTTGTGCAGGTGTGCTTTGTTCTTCTGGCTGCCCTCCAGGAGTGATAATCTGACCAGGATTTTGATCTGCCATAAGCGTTATTGTACCACTATAGAAGCCTCAAGAAAAAATAAACTTTAGTAGAAGATACTTTGAATAACAGATAGAAACTGATATAATCAATCTGTTTTGTGATATTAAACAAATATGCACTTTACATCAATTTTAGGCGTGGAGAGGTACCCAAGTGGCTGAAGGGGACGGTTTGCTAAATCGTTAGGGGGGCGAGAGCTCCCGCGAGGGTTCGAATCCCTCTCTCTCCGCCAAACTATGAGATAAACCGTAGGTTTGTCTCATCGCGCTAGGAAGGGTGTCCGAGTGGTTTAAGGAACTGGTCTTGAAAACCAGCGTGCCGGCAACGGTACCGTGGGTTCGAATCCCACCCCTTCCGCCAAAAGACGATCAGTTCTACTGGTCGTTTTTTCTTTGTTTAAATACAGGGTATCTATGCTCTTGCAAAAGTCATTGCACTTATGTGCTCAAATCCTGCCTTACGTAGTGCGCTAGCAGCAGACTCAATGGTTGCGCCTGTAGTAAGGACATCATCTATAAGAATTATCGGCTTATTTTTTAATGTATGGTTCTTTACTTCGAAAACCTGCTCAAGTTGCATAAGTCTATGAGTTCTTTTATTGCCTGTTTGTCGATGTTGCCCGATTCGGCTCAAGGCGGTAGAGTAGGGAAGTTTTACTCTTTTTGCGAATGCTTTTGCAATTAGCACCGATTGGTCATACCCTCGCGCCCGCACACGACTCGACGCAGTAGGGATTGGCACAATAACCGCTCCTACGGGCAGTAAATAAGCGAAGCTATCGAGGAGCGATACTGCAATAGTCGTAGATACACTGTAGGCTCTTTCAAACTTCAATCGTTGCACGAGCTCTTGAGCAAATCCTTCGTAAGGAGTACGTACCCAGACATTCTGCAAACCCGAAGCTTCATTACATGTCTCACAGACAGCGTAAGAAGCGCTTTCGGCACCACATTTATAACACCCTGGAGGCATATCTGGTAGAAACTGTCGGCAATAGGAACATAATACCTGACCCTCTGTACCGCAAGCTAAACATTCGTGTGGCGCGACGTAACTGATGAGTGTATCTATAAAATCTAGCATGTTGTATTTTATATGTTGTAAATATGTATACTTCAGGTTGCACCCTACATCTATATTAAGCTATACTGTCGACAAGACAAAAACGCAAGTTTCTGTAAGCAATAATTAGGAGGGTAACAACTATGGCGCGACGAAATCGCGACGACGATCTGTTGCTAGAAGAGGACGAGTTAACTGCAGCATTTTTGGGCGATGATGACGCACCAGTTGCGGAGCCGGAAGATTCAGCAGCTCAACCTGTGGCAACACAAGATGAATGGGACGAAGAAGAGGCAATTCAAGGCCAACTCGCAGTCGATGTCTATGAAACACGTGAAAAACTCGTTGTTAAGGCTCGTACAGCAGGAGTTAACAAGAGTGATCTTGATGTAAGTATTGCAGACAACACACTCACTATTCGTGGTACATTATCTGCTGGCACTGAAGAAGATGTTGAAAATTACTTTGCACAAGAGTGTTACTGGGGTGAATTCTCACGTAGCATCGCCTTGCCTGTTCCCGTAAAAGAAGAAGAGATTGAAGCAATGCTTAAAGACGGCGTTCTTACAATTAGCTTTACAAAGGTTAAACAGGATACTGTTAAGAAAATCCAGGTTTTATAGAGCCTGTCCTACCAATTAAAAACCCTCGCTAATACCAGCGAGGGTTTTTAATTGGTATGTTTTTATTAGACTATACGTTGCAATACAAATTGTACAATCACCTGAGCAAAAGCGACGATTACAAGACCCACTAGGGCATATAAAACCGTGCTCCGTGCACTAGTGGTAGCATTTGAGTCACCGCCAGAAGTTACAAATTTGAAACCACCGATGATGATCACGATGACACAGATAGCACCCACAAGCAGCGATAGGGTATTAATAATATTCTTTATTAATTTTTCTACATTACTCACGGAGCTGCATTTCTCAGACTTCTCCTGGGCAGTACCCTCTGCATCACCCTCACACGCCTTCTCTTGTTCTTTCAATGAACATTCGCCATCTGTATTAAGTCGCACTCCAGAACCACACTCAGCAGCCTTCTGCATGCTTTGAGCACTTGTCTGTCCAGGTAAGCCAAATGTAACGACAACACTTATCAGAATAGCGACCGTTAGCATCAAAACTACATTAAGCGAAAATAGAGAATTTGTTTTTTGTTTCATATATATTTTAAGTATCGTATCGTTTTATGACGACTTAAGTGGATTATGATGTTGTTCGTTGCAATACAAACTGTACAATAATCTGTGCAAAGGCAACGATGATGAGACCTACGATAGCGTAGAGAATAGTGTTTTTAGCACCGCTGACACTGTTAGATTCACCAGCTGAAGTTACGTAGCGGAAACCGCCGATGATGATCATGATGACACAGATAGCACCAACGATGACAGAGAGGGTGTTGATGATACGTTTGATAAGGTTTTGAACGCTTTCTCCACTACTTGCAACGTCAGGATCACAGGAACCTGTTTTCCGTAGATCAATATTCGATCCACACTTTGTTTCAGTTTGAATACTTTGCCCATGTGCAGCTGGCGCTAAAGCTACTAGTGATATAATTGATAATGCTGCAATAGCAAGGATTGCGAGGATGTTGTTTTTTATTGTTTGAATCATATGTATCCTTTTTATTTTTCTATGATGTTGTTCGTTGCAATACAAACTGTACAATAATCTGTGCAAAGGCAACGATGATGAGACCTACGATAGCGTAGAGAATAGTGTTTTTAGCACCGCTGACACTGTTAGATTCACCAGCTGAAGTTACGTAGCGGAAACCGCCGATGATGATCATGATGACACAGATAGCACCAACGATGACAGAGAGGGTGTTGATGATACGAGCGATGAGATTTTGAACGCTACCACCAGCCTTATCAACTTCAGCAGTACAATTAGCAGCTTCAAGATTTATAGCAGAACCGCATTTTGTCTCATTTTGTGCTTTTTGCGTAACTGCAGGAGCAGTCGAAGACGCAGGGGGCACCTGTGCATTAGTCACAGGCGCTAAAGCTATTAATGACACTATTGAAAGTATCGTAATAGCGAAGATTGCAATTATATTGTTTTTTATTGTTTGAATCATATGATTTATATTCCTTATCTATTTTTAGATCTTAAGAATACTTATACCACATATATTAACTGCATTACAAATACTTTGCAAACGTCTAGATTGTTCGCTGTAGTACGAACTGTACAATCACCTGAGCAAAGGCAACGATGATGAGACCCACGATAGCGTAGAGGATGGTATTTTTAGCACCACCAACATTATTAGAATCACCACCAGAAGTTATGTAACGGAAACCACCAATAATGATCATGATGACCGAAATTGCGCCCACAATAACAGAGAAGGTGTTAATAATAGAGCGTATCAACCCCTCTATTTTGGCGCCACTGCCAGAAACGTTTGAATTACAACCCCCGTTACTAAACCCACTGATATTCGAGCCACACTTAACTTTGTTGTCGATATTAACAGAGTTGTCAGCATGAGCAAGACCCGTCAAGCCAATTGACGCTGTCAGCGCAAGAAGAACCGTGACAATGAGAGGTGTAATATATTGTTTAATTATGTGTGTCATTATATCCTCCTTTTAATCACTCTATCCTATTCGCTGCAATACAAACTGTACGATAATTTGCGCAAATGCAATGATAATAAGGCCCACGAGCGCATATATTATTGTATTGCGTGCACTGGCCGATGCGTTTGAATCACCTCCAGAAGTTACAAATTTGAAGCCACCGATAATAACCATAATAACCGCAATAATTCCGCCAATAGCCGAAAGGACATTAATTATATTTTTGATAAGCGTTTGGACGCTTGATGTTCCGCCACTACACTTACTATCACCAATTGCTGCACATGCTTCTGATTTCGCGTCTGCATATACAACACCGCCAGATGGCAGCGCAACGAATATCCCTAGGGTTAGCGCTATTACGACAAAAAATGAAATGGTACGTTTCTGAATACTACTTATCATACTTTTAGTATACCTCAAGGTGTGGTTGCTTTAATAATTACAAATGATATAAGTGACTGGGCAATTGCGATAATAATAAGGCCTACAACCGCGAA
Source organism: uncultured Candidatus Saccharibacteria bacterium (assembly GCA_964499935.1). Taxonomy (GTDB): domain Bacteria; phylum Patescibacteriota; class Saccharimonadia; order Saccharimonadales; family UBA4665; genus CALBGR01. The sequence continues at coordinate 94,671 of CAZCMS010000001.1, forward strand.
TATAACAGTGTTACGCGCATTTCCAAACTTCTGAGAATCACCACCGGAAGTCATCATACTAATACCTGCAACAATCATCATAATTACGGCTATAGACCCTGCAACTGCAGAAACCATGATTGATATCTTAAATAATAAACTGTCAGTTCCACCAGAGATAGGATTTTTACTTCCATCAACTTGACATGCGGACGGCTTCTTTGCGTCTGGTAAATCTTTGATTTTCTTTTCACTGCAAGCATCACCTAATGGATTGTCAGCGTACGCAGGACTACCACCAATACCCGCACCTACTATTGTGACCGCTATCAAGCTCATAAGAATAAGTCGTGCTTTCATGCTTCTAGAGTACTCTACTTGTTACAAACTTTACTATGGCAAACGCAAACATTGTTACTATCAGTCCAACAAGTGCATAGATTATGGTGTTCTTTGCACGTGCTGTGTTTTGCGGATCACCGCTAGACAGAATAAACCTAAGTCCACCTATTACGGTAAATAAAAGGGCAAGGCCACCGGCAAGGCTGAAGACAATATTTACAACTTTATCAATTGTACTCTGATCAGCATTTGCACCCACCTCTTCTATAGGGGTTATATCTATACCTGATAAATCTTTAACTGCAGATGATCGCGCTGCGCTATTGGCGGGGGCATTTAGTTCAGATTTGGTTTTAAGTTGGCCTACTTTTGTTTTGCAATTGTTGATCTGTGCTGTTGTGGCTTTCTTAGAACCAAAGTTACACTTCGCTTCGCGAGCAAGGTCTTCTCTAATTTTATTACATTGATCTGCTTTTTTACTGTTTTTAGCTGATGGATCATATGATTTGCAGTCTTTAGTATAGTCGTTGATTAGTCGAGTACCCACCTCCTTACTCATAACAGCATGTACAGTCTTTGGTAGGTATAAACTCATAAATAACAAAAGCGTACATGCAATTAGCCCGATATATATTTTATTTTTAGCCTTATATTCAGCGTTCATGTTCAGGATAAACATACTAGCCACCAATCCTTGTTCCTAAAAATGCCACTACTGCGGATGCAATAATGGCTATAGCTAGCCCAATCAAAGCATTTAGGATGGTGTTTTGCGCTGATTTCGTTCCATCCGGAGAGCCCTGACTGGTAATATACCGAATACCACCATACAGCACGAACCCTACCGCTACGAGCGCTGCTATTCGTATAAGGATATCTATTATACCAAGCCCAACAAGCAAGACATCACCGCCGTTAAACTTGTTCGCCTTCATGAGACTAAACTGAATTTCACACTTTTGAGTTAAGTCATCAAATTTAACATCCAAATATTTATACCAGGTAGGTAGACTAAAAAACCCTGGATCGGAACATTTGGGCGTTTGAGCAAGTGATTGAAAAAGCTGTATCATATGACTACGTTATATTTGGGGTTATCCATCTTATCACTGCGTACAAAATAAGCAGTGCAAATAAGGCGACTAGGGCAGTCCCTATTTGCTTCTTTGCTGCGTTCATCTTTCCAGGATCATCACCAGCCGAAGCGTAACGAATGCCTCCTGATATTATACCTATTGTCACCGCAATACCTACAAATGCTGTTAAAAATGCAATGATTGGATTGACATATTTCTTAATCAAATTACATTTATCTGGGTTGTCAACACAATCCAATGCAGGATCTTTACTATCCTCCACCTCGTCAGAAGATTTTTTACCAGTATCTCCCTTGGCTTCTTTTTTTTCTATAGCTTTCGTTTGTGCGGTATACGCTTGCTCACATTGCTTTTTGTTATCAGCATTCTTGTAGCGACTACATGCAGCCTCTTTGGTTTTGCCAGCATCAGCAGCAGCTTTACCTACGGCTTTTGGCGTCGGGGAGGGAGTTTTTTTATCGTCCTCGGAGGAAGCTTTAGAAGAGTCCTTATCTTTTCCGCCAAGAGTATATCCTTCGGCACACGTAGACACGGCACTACACTTTGACGTCAGTAAAATTTTATTACCGCCTCCATCACGAGTCCATAACTTTACCTCTGTATTTTTTGATTTTTTTGATTTCCCTAGATCATACCCAGCCACACAATTGTAGTAGCTGTCGGAACTGGACTTATATTTTTGGGCACAAGCTTTTTTTGCTTGATCGCTTGCAGCATTCGAGAACCCAGGAAATAACAACACGGCTAGCGTTATTACAAAACTTAATTTTACTATTTGATTCATATTTGTTGATTATACATGCTCATGGTAGAGTTTTGTAGATTGTTAACACCATAGCAATAGAGTATGTGTTTTCATTGAGCTTATGTTATGGAATAGCGTATACTACATAGTAATTACTCAGACAAGTAATTGTCGAAGCAATAACCGCATAAAAGCATGAATATTTTGAGTCATCGTTTAAACTTCAAAAAAGCAAAAAATCCTTATTTTATCTATATAAGTATTTTTCTTGTTACTGTACTTGCGTTCGTTTCTTTATCTGCTCGTACAGTTAATGCTCAAACGGGCGGAAATCTACTAGAAGCCCTGGGTGCAACATGTAATAACATGGATAAAAACAGTAGTGAGTGGGATGGCTGTGAAAAGGTTTTACAAAAAAAGTTAAATGAACATCTCGGGTGCAGTGGCGAGATGTTCAAAGCAGAGAAAATCAGGAATGACCCTAATAACCCTGATGCAACTGAAACAAAATATTTTACAAAGCCTGCTGAATATCAAAAGTGTTACGACAAAGCTGCAGCCGAGTTCAACAAAATCTCCGGCACCTCCTGTTCGTCAATGCGTCACGGCTGGGATGATAATGGCAAATTTAAAGAAAAAGATGACACAAGTTGGAAAAATTGTGAAAAAACTCAAAAAAAGCTATACGAAACACTTGGATGTTCAAAGGAGATGTTCAAGGAGTCAAACAAAAAACACTACTACACCCAAAAGCCTGCGGACATAGAAGATTGTAAAAAAAGACTTGATGCCGTACTTGCGGTCACGCTCGAGGGCCCAAACGGCTCTACCTCTAGAATAAGTGCAGATAACAGCACTGTTACTACTACAGATAAGGACGGAAATACTACAACCACACTAGCATCAACCTCTCCCGGAGACACTGACCGCGACAAAGCACAAGGAGAGTGTAATGGGGATACTATTGGCATGCTTTCATGGATTGTTTGCCCTGTAGTAAAAGCCTCAATTACTGCAGTGAACGGCATGGATAATGCGATAAACACACTACTAACAATTAACACTGATCAAATATTCAATACTGCTGACGATGATAGTAGCGGAGCGAGATACAAACAAGCGTGGTCTGTCTTCCGCTCTATTGCATTAGGTATAGTGGTAATTGCAGGCCTTATTATTATTATTTCGACAGCATTTGGATATGAAATACTCGATGCGTACACCATTCGTAAGCTACTGCCTCGCATTCTCATATCTATTATATTTATAACTTTGTCGTGGAGTGTGATGAATTTTCTCATTATTCTCACTAATGATGTTGGAAATGGAATTCGCGCTTTAATATATCTACCGTTCCAAGGAATGAATGGAGTAGAATTCGGTGTAGGGGATTCTACGAACTTCCTCACTACATTAATGCTTGGTGGCGCTGCGGTATCACTTGGAGCTATTGGTTTATTAAGCCTAGTAGTAACCGCTGTACTTGCTGTTATCATCGCCTTCCTAGTGCTAGTACTACGCGAACTTATCATTATTGTCCTTATTATCATGGCACCTATAGGTATAGCGTGTCTCATACTGCCCAACACTCGAAAAGGGTGGCAGATATGGCAAAATACGCTGACTGTAATGCTGGTGGTGTTCCCTATAATTTCTGCAATTATTGCAACAGGGCGGGTATTCTCTATGACCGTCTCTAATGGTGGTAGCAGTGAAAATATTGTCAATCAACTCATTGCGTTTGCAGCATATATTTTGCCGTATTTTATGCTTCCATTTGCATTTAGAATGGCAGGCGGGGCAATGGCAACCCTAGCAGGACTTGCTAACGACCGAAGTCGTGGCGCTTTCGACAGGCTCAAAAACTACCGAGGCAACAAAATGCAGGAGAATTTTGGCAAGATGAAAGCTGGCAACCGATTTGCTGATCGAAACATGGCTACTCGAGCATTTAATAGAACTACCTCAAATATTGGCATGGGCGTACAGGGTGGCTTCGGTATGGGTGAACGAGGTAGGCAAGCACGATCACAGTTAGAAGAAATGTCCGCCTTAGATCAAGTTATGAAAAATCCTAAATGGCAAGGTGTTAACCAAAATGATGATGCACTTCGCGCACTAACCTATGGTAGCGCAGCTGATGCGCAAAGAGGGTTAACCGAGCATTTCATGAAAGATGGCAAAACATCCGAAGCAGACGCATCAGCGCGAGCTAACCGCGCTGTTCAGGCAGCGCAAGCAAGCGTCCGATTTGGTCGACCACAACAAGTTGCTGCAGCTCGGCAACTTGTTTCTACTGGCACAGGATACGACGATGTATTTGACATGCAGGAAGTACTCGGCCGAGCTTCTGGAGGCAACATGAATACTGCCGCATCTTTGGCAGGATTCGCAAACTCAGAAACCAAAAAGACTGGGCGCGGTGATCTTGCACCAAGCTTTGGTACTTTAGAAAATATGGTTCAAGTTAAAGGTGAAACTGGCAAACCTGGAGTCAAAGATGTTAACAAGAACGAAGTCATGCAAAATGCATGGGAGAGTGTTAGCCTGTATCAGCACGGCAATGGAAAGCCTACAGCTATTAAAAACTTTGCAAAACATTATGAAGACAGACTTGCATATGGAACACATGAGCAAAAAGCTCAAGCCCTTACATTCTTTAAGGATCTCGAAAACATGAAGAGCGGAGCGAACGGTGCAGTCGCAGGCGAAATCAATAGAATACTTGATCGCAACGCAAAAGATATAGCAGATGTTTCAGCGCAACCTGCGCGAACCTCCCAGATAGGAGCAGATGGACTACCTCGAAAAGGCTCAGGTGGTGTCGAGATGATCAACAACGAACCTGTCCCGATCCGTGATAGTAGTGGAAACGTTACCGGTTACAGGGACAGAACCTTGGGCGACCACGCAAAACAAAGAGCACGCTCCTACAGAGATCCTAATATTGCCGACAGGACGTAATCAATGGCAACATATAAAGTAATTCAAGACATCGAAGCAGACGATAAACTCCTCGGACCTTTATCTTTAAGACAGTTTGTTTATGCAGGAGTTACCGTATTTTGTGGCTGGCTTAGTTATATGGCAGTTGCCAAGGGTGCGCCTTTTTTGTTAATTGTCTTTATACCCCCAGGACTTATCGCTGGATTTTTTGCATTTCCATGGGGTAAAGAGCAATCCACTGAAATATGGGCACTTGCCCGAATCAGATTCCTATTAAAGCCTAGAAAGCGCATATGGGATCAGACAGGATTGAAAGAATTGGTTACTATCACAGCACCAAAAGTGATTGAACACGCATATACCGACGGATTGTCTCAAAAAGAAGTCAGAAGCCGACTGCAAACACTTGCAGCTACCATTGACAGCCGGGGATGGGCGATCAAGAACACTTCTATGAGTCCTTATACACCAACGCCTGTATACGCAGGTATTTCTGGTGTGCAGACTCACACCGATAGACTAATCGATATTAATACTCTTCCTCGTGAAACGCCTTTTGACGACACAAGCCCTAGCGAGGACATACTAGACCCCGGACACAATCCCAAAGCACAGCAATTTGATGCCATGCTCACCACAAACGCACAACAACACAGAGAACGCCTGATAGCATCCATGCAACAACCCGATCCTATACAGCCCCCTGCGCCACCTCCTTCACAAACTCAAGCAACTGACACGTCTGACGACCAAGCGATTCTCGCCTCATTGCAACAAAGCCAGCAGCAGCAAGCTATGCAGTATTCGCATCTCCCGACATTACAACCACTCTCTGCGCAACAACAAGCGACACAAGATACTCCTGCGCCACCTCCTATGCAGGACCACCTTCCGGAAACTCCGTCAGTCGACACAACTCCAGCTACACCAATACAGCAAGTGACACCAGAGCCCGACACTGTTATACTTAATCTTGCACATAGCAATGATTTGAGTATTTCAACACTTGCTCGGGAAGCCAAAAAAGAACACGGCGAAGAACCGGACGAAGTTGTCATACCACTTCATTAATTACCTCAGAGCCACATAGGTGCAGAGGGTGGGATAAGCTAGTAGATATATGAATCCATCAGATCCAAATCAAAATATACAGCCACAAACTGGTATGCCCCAAGCTGCTCCAGGGCCTGTACCACCACAACCCCAACAACCTATGCCGGTTACCGGACAAACTCAGTCACCAGAAACGCCAAAACCCAAGTCTAACCCTAATAGCACTCAAAATACTCTACAGATAGCCGAAATACGTGATGGAATCGTCATTATGAATGACGGCTCATTCAGGTCTGTTGTTATGTTGAAGAGTGTTAACTTTGATCTTATGAGCCCTCAGGAGCAAGAGGCAATTGAATTTGCGTACCAAGGTTTTCTTAACTCGCTCTATTTTCCCGTTCAAATATTCGTACGATCACAAAAAGTTGATTTGCAACCCTACATCGAAAGACTCGATAAAATCCGCACTGAACATGACAATATGCTCCTTGCTATGCTTATGGAAGACTATTTAATATACATAGATCAGTTAGCACAACAGACGAACATTATGGATAAGAAATTTTATTTAGTAATTCCATATTTTCCACACCCAGAGAGCGCAAAAAAAGCAGTTGCAGCCGACAGCAGAAATTTCATTACTGGGCTAGCCAACATGTTTAGCACCAAGGAAACACATGTGGTAGTCAATGAAACTGATTTGGAAAATGCTAAAAGTGAACTTCGGAACCGTGTACAGGCAGTACTAAGTGGATTGTCACAATGTGGCGTCCAAGGATTACCACTCGACACACAAGAACTTATTGAGTTGTATTACGATACCTATAATCCAGATACTGCAACAAGACAACAATTAAAAAATTTCAATGACCTCACGGCAGATGTTGTACAAAAAGGTCAAGGTAGCGTTACGCAGTCACACCTACAAAGGGAGCTTCAATAATGGCATTTGGAAAAAAGAAACAACCCCTCGATCCGGTCGCAATAGCACAAGCACAACAACTTGCAGAACAACAAGAAGTCGCTGCAGCATTTCAAAAGGGAATTACTGCGTTACGAGATTTTATTGCGCCAAGTTCTTTAGAGTTCCAATCATCATACTTCAATTTAGGCACACGGTTTGCACGCACATATTACGTATATGGCTACCCACGGCAAGTATATACAGGGTGGATTAGTGGCTTGGTAAATATTGACGAGGTTATGGATCTTTCTATCTACGTGTACCCTGTTGAGAGTCAGGTGGTACTCGATAACCTCAAGAAAAAGGTGACTCAACTCGAGGCTGGCCTACAACTCGATGCAGAAAAAGGTCGCATTCGTGACCCAGCTAAACAAGCTGCGATCTTAGACGCTGAAGAGATTCGAGACAAATTACAAGTCGGCGAAGAGCGATTCTTCCGCTTTGGCTTGTACTTCACTATTTATGCATCGTCTGTAGAAGAATTGGAATTCGTATCTCACAAAGTTGAGTCTATGCTTGGCCAACAGCTTATTTTTAGTAAGCCGGCAAGCGCACAACAAGAGCAGGGCCTTAATAGTACCGTTCCACAATTTATCGACCAGCTTCAGATTAGGCGCAATATGAGCACCGGTGCAATCAGCACAAGTTTTCCGTTTACTTCAGCTGATCTGAGCCAGGATAACGGTATTTTATATGGTATTAACATGCATAACTCAGGATTAGTAATTTTTGATCGATTCACGCTCGAAAACAGTAACTCTGTAGTCTTCGCTAAATCTGGCGCAGGTAAGAGTTTTGCGGTTAAGCTTGAAGCCTTGCGAAGTCTAATGTTTGGTACAGAAATATTTATCATTGACCCAGAAAACGAGTACGAACGCATGTGTGATGCTGTTGGTGGAGCATACGTACGCCTGAGCCTTAACTCAGCGACACGCATCAATCCTTTTGATCTGCCAAAAGTAGTCGATGTAGAAGAAGCAGACAATGCACTACGTAGTAACCTTATCACTTTGCACGGACTGTTTAGGTTAATGATGGGTGGCGCACAAGCACAGATGGTTGGTGGTGCAACAACCTTGACTCCCGCATTAACTCCTGCAGAAGAAGCTGATCTTGATGCCGCACTTATAGAAACATACGCAAAAGCCGGCATCACAAATGACCCCCTCACACACACCTCTCCACCACCAACAATTAGCGATCTATACGATACGCTCCTACATATGGGTGGGTTTGGCCCACAACTTGCACAACGCTTACGTAAATATACTACGGGTACGTTTGCCGGGATATTTAGTCAACCTTCGAATATAAATATAGATAACCCTATGGTTGTGTTTAATGTTCGCGACCTCGAAGACGAGCTACGACCGGTAGCTATGTATATCGTATTAAATTACATCTGGAACAAAACTAAAACCGATCAAAGGCGACGCATGCTCGTCGTAGACGAAGCATGGCAACTCATGAAATATGAAGATTCTGCTAATTTCTTGTTCTCGCTCGCAAAACGTGCACGTAAATATAATTTAGGTATTACGACTATTTCTCAGGATGTTGAGGATTTTATGGGCAGTCGGATGGGTCGAGCAATTGTTGCAAACGCAAGTATGCAATTATTACTTAAACAATCCCCGTCGGCGGTTGATGTTTTAAGTGATGTGTTTAAACTCACAAGCGAAGAAAAGAAGCGATTAAGCCAATTCCCGGTTGGACAAGGATTATTCTTTGCAGGACAAAGCCACGTACATATACAGATCATCGCAAGCCCTACAGAGACCGGCCTAATCACTACAAATCCAGATCAAATTCAGCAACTCAGCCAGGCAGGCAATATGGATCAATTAAGCGGGACGATTGATTTAAGTAATCAACTACATCCAGGCATGTAGTTGTTATAATAGTTTCATAAGCAAGGGTAACTAATACTAAGATGGCCGAACCATTACGCAACGGGGTGTACGACAGGAATGACGAAAATCCTGTTACAAGACCTGACCTACGAGCAATTGATGGCGGTGGAGAAACCACTGCGCCCCAACAAGGCCATTTGCGTTCTGTAGATGGGGGTGGTGAATCTACGTCGCAAAGTGGGAGTCAAACCACTTCTGGTCGTCCAGATTTACGTCTCATTCGGGGCGGGGAGGAAGCTGCAGAGGATGGAGGTCAATCTGCCTCTGATAAAGTAGGTCGTGGATTTACGCTGTCGGATGAAGATAGAGAGTATCTAAAAAACCTCGGCATGCAAACCGGAAGAAAAGCCGGAACTGCAACACTCGCAAGGTTATCAAGTAAATTATTAAATACAAAACAGGGCAGAATCGCAATCGTTGGATTTCTTGGTGGACTCATTGTTCCTGCAATTTTTCTTTATTTTATTCTGTCTGGGCCAATGCAGTTTGTACAATTTGCTCAATTCTTGCAAAGAGCCCATTTCGTATCAGGACAAGCGTTTCTAGCCCATAGAGGCTCACTACTTCTTAAATACGCTCGAACTGCCGATACTCCTATTGAGCGAAATATGGGCTATTTCGGTAATAAATTTGCTGATCATGCCGACAAAAAACTTAGGAATGCAGGAATTGAAACTGAATACAATAACCGACGATTACAAAAACTCATTATAGATCCTTCTACCACTAAAGGAAAAATGGCGCTTGATAAAATAAGGGAAGGTGATTTTAATACTAACGAACTACCTAAAAATTCAAGTGGTAAAGTAGTTATAGAACTCGATTCAGGCACAGGATCTGCCAGACAACGTAGACACACCATAACAGCAATAGGAAATGTGCTTGATCTTGGTGTCATAAATGGCGCTATGACAAAGCGGGTGCTTAAATTAAGAGCAGCGGTCAGCTTTCATCCACTTAAAAATATCGCTAGAAATGCAGATGAATCCTTGCGTGACTACAGAGATAGAGTGAAAGAGGAGCGAGAGAAAAAAATAAAAACAGGCGTCCAGACTGGGCCAAAATCCACTACTACAGGGGCCGAGGTGGACGGCGAGGGAAATGATATTACCGACCCAAAAATACGAGAGGCAGCAGAGCAAGCAAACGATATAACGAATGATTCTGGCACTCCAATTAATGAAAAGGTAGATAAGCTAAAAAATAACCTTACGAAGGGTACTGGTGCTCTAGGTGTAGTTACAATGATTTGCGCTGTCAAAGGGTTGGGTGACGCTTCTGGCGAAGTGCAGAAAACAAATATTACGGAGCCTTTGATGCGAACAGGCGTAGAAGTATCTTCGATAGGATCACAAATACAAGCCAATAATAAAAATGTCAATATGGACGAATTGGGTGCTCACTCTGAGTACCTATTTGATGATACAACGCAAACCTCATGGAAAGACGCACGCAGCATACAGGCAGAAGAGGGTGAAGAACTTACAGGACCTGATATAGTTGACTCTTCTAGGCCTGGAAAATCAAAGCCTTGGTTTTTCGCAAAACTAGACTCAGTACTCAATCCCATACCAGGAGCAAATACCGCATGTTCAGCAGTGAACTCAACTGCTGGAGGTTTTATTATATCAGTTGGATCGGTAGTCCTAAATTCAGGTGGACCGTTTACCGCAGCACTGAATGCAGCTTCAGAGGGAGGGATGTATTTAGCTTCTCGGGTATTTATGGAGTCTATTCTCAGGTGGATTAGTGGCGAACAGGTAAATGTAGCTGCTGCAGGAGCAGACCTAGGGAATAATGCCAACTACGGATATTTACTCGCTGCTAATGAAGCGAGTCTGAGTTATGGTGGAGCAGAATTAAGCCAACCTCAGGTATTAGTTATCGATCAGGAACGTCATCAATCTGAAATAGATAGACAAAAAAATCAATCATACTATGCTCGATACATTGATCCTTTTAATAGCCAGTCTCTTCTTGCTAACTCTATGTCTAGAACAGTGTCTAGACAGACTGATTCGTTTGCCACTACAATGATTGGTTTACCAACTAATTTTATGAAGGACTTGAGTAAAAATATTAGTTCAATATGGACCCCTAGGTCATACGCTGCGGAAACGTATGATTACGGATTTCCTGAATACGGATTTAGTATTGATGAAATTGATGACTCAAGATTCCAAGACCCTTACGAAAATGCCCGACAAGTTGAGCCTCACCTCGAAGAATTGAACGAAAAATATGGCATACCGTGTTTTGGAACCACTGTAGATCCCAATACGTTTAGTATTGATAGTAATAAAAATGGAAGTATGGAGTATGGAAAAATACCTGATGAATGTAAAGATAGGAGCAATGAATTACTTGTTCGTTATAGATTCTATTTAGCTGACATGACCGTGGCCAATTGCACAGCTAACTACGAGGGTATCGATGAGGAGGGCTGCAATTATGGTGACGAGTCAACAAGTCAAAGTGAAACACCTACCCAAGAAGTTGGCAATTCAACTTTTGATATTACGCAGCTAGAGAGCAATTCTGACCACATTGCATGTGGACCCGGAACAAAAGATCTCGGCAAGCAGAATGGCTATAAGGGAGGCAGATTAATAAAAATACGATTATGTGAAATACCAAATCTACCACAAAGCAGCGGATTTGGATCAACCAATGGCCATGCAACAACAAACTCCGTAGTATCTGGTGCAGTATACGCCATGGTTGAAGCAGCCAAAAAAGACGGAGTTACAATGAAGGCAACAAGTACTTTCCGAACAATGGCGGACCAACAATCCCTTTGTCCGTGTGATGGAGTACGAGTCGGACGCCCAGGATACTCCAATCATCAACTTGGTGTTGCTATCGACTTTGGTGGAGACGGAACTTTGATGAATAAAAGTAATCCTATGTGGGTATGGCTTGATAAAAATGCTGAGAAATTCGGATACAAGCCATATGCAGCTGAAGATTGGCACTGGTCACCGTTTGGAAGCTAAACTATGAAAAAAAGATATACACATTACAAAAATTTTGATCGCGCTACTGTAATCGGAGGTGCTGTTTCTCGTGCATTAAGTGCATTACATAAAACCACGTACATTAAAAGGATTGTAAGAGTAGTAGGTGTATTTTTATTAACTTTTTTGCTTTTATTCTCACAGACTGCAGCAATTACTTACGCTATAGATGACAAACAAAGAGATGTCTACCGAGAGAAAATAACCGATTTTGATGTTAACTCTTGTGACCCAACAGACGAGTCCAATAATGGAAGTACGGAACCTGAAAGCAGTGGTGCATCCTCTGGTACGCAGTACAAAGCCGTGGGAGATATCCCTGCCGAAGGAAAAACAATTGGAGCGAGTATTTACGGCGGTACCTATCGTGACGGAAAGTTTATACCCACCAACAAGAACCAAGATCCACAAGGTAAAAATGGTTCAAGTGATGACTCAGGTATAGGCAACCACGATAATGTGCTCGCTGGAACAGCCTCGTACGCTGAATTAAGTACCGGAGGAGGTAGCTTTAACGCACTTGGAAATCTCCCAAACGGAACAAAACTGGAAATAACATACAAAGGACGAGTTGTTGTTGCAGAGAAGGGTGATGTTGGTGGCGGAGGAGGAGATGTAAAAGGTAAACCTCGCGCTATCGACCTGTGGTGGGAGCTCGCTCAAGTAATGGGCTTTAAAGACGGGCTAGACGTCGTTACAGTACGTGGTGTAGCCGATGACACACCTTTAACACCTATTAATGGAACAGCTACTGAAGCAACTTCAGATGAAAACGCAGCAGAAGGACTGTGTATATGTTCGGATGGCTCAATTGCTGATATTGAATCTTCCGGAGGAGATAAAGGCGAATTACAAATGTATAATAGTGGACTCCCTGGTGCAAATGGTTCGGGGAGAGGAGAATTCATATTAGAACAGTGGGCAATTCATGTATTAAAGGCTATTGCGCAAATTAATGGTGTTTCTGAAAACAACACCGTCACTAAACAACACGTACTGGGTTTACTAGCCTTTGCGTTAGGTGAAGGTGGTGATATTAATAATCCCCAAAAATACAATCCCCTTAACCTTGGTAGTTGGACAGAGTACGTTGATGGTGGCAGCAGGTCAGATGGTGTTCAGTCATTTAAATCGTTCGATGCAGGGGTAACCCCAGTGGCACGGCAGATGTCAATTGGCACTCAAAACCGACTCGCTAAGGTGCTTATAAAGCAAGACTCAACGGCTGAAGACTTCTTAAAAGCGCTTACATATTACGATAAGTATCCAGGCAATAAATTCTGGGCAGGAGCTTCTGTAGGTAGACAAGAAGCGTACTATAGCGAACGTATTTCGCTCCTCAATCAGGTAAAAAGTGGCTACGAAACTATTGCAGCATACACTATTGGTACTCCTAATTTCCTTGACCAACCAAGAAACTCAAGAAAACCTGAATTACTCCAGTTTAAAGGTAATGAAATGGCAGGAGAAAGTGGTGGTGGCTCCTTTAGTGGTGGCGGAACATGCACCCCACCATGTCCTCCAGAAGAATCCGGCGATGCTACGGGGGCAAGCACAAATCCAAATGACTGGACCAAGCTATACGAGGGAGCTAATCGTACAAAAGTAAATGCAATGGCTCATGGAGACCTTAGTTCACCAAAAGCGCTTGTTATTCATTACACTGAGTCATCAAACACCAGTGATGGCGAGGGCCAAGGCTTATTAGACTTCTTTTATAGTCAGCGTAATGGTACACAAACCGGAGTTCAATTCAGTATTGGTAAAGACGGAAAGATCTATCAGTACTACCCGCTTGACGCTATGAAGAAAACATATCACGTAGGCGCAGCAAATGGTCGAGCAATTGGTATCGAAATAAATGGCGCAGACGGAAAGGAGTTAATAAATAATAGTAAGCAATTTAAGTCTGTTGTGGCTCTATCTAAATATCTATGTGATTACTATAAGATACCTTGTGATGATCCAAAGGGTGATATCACAAATGATTCTGCAAGTAATGCGCAGGGCTTACTAGGGCACAGTGAAACACCTGGCAATGACCATCATGACCCTGACACATACTACAGTGGTGGATTCCCGCATAAAGAATCGAATGTGAAAAGACTTTCTGACGATAAGCCATGGGCAGCATCTGACCGAAAAGACTCGAAGAAGCATGGCTATATGAAGAAATTGCGACAAGCAATGGGTCTCAATCCTACTCCTGGAGCTTCGGGTAGCAGCGCAAGCACTTCCTCCGATGATAGTGATACTAGCGGAAAAAACTGCCAAGATACAATTCCTTTAAGTGGTGATGTGGCCGATGGGTCTAGAAAAGAGTTGGCAGCTATGATTCTTGAGTCAAAAAATATTGCTTGGCAAACAGATAAAAATCCAATTCAAACTATCGCTAATGGAGGCGACAGTGTTGTAACTACACCACTCTTGAAACTTATCGCCAGTTTAGGTAAAGATCATAAATTTACTATCACTTCTTTGGTTCGCGCAGGCGATACAGGTAGCAATCACTCTGCTGGAAAGGCAGTAGATATAGGTGGTGGCGCCGGAGTAGATGGACAAACATTTGATTATGAAGGAGTAGATCCTAAGGTCGTACGGTTTATTACTAGCGCCAATAACATTCAAAAACAACTTGGAACAACCTGTGGAATGGGCTTACCAAATAATCAGTACGTTGCAATAATGGACTCTAAAGATAAAAAGTGTACACGAGGCCTCGACAAGGGAACAGGCGCACATATTCACCTGTCTGTTGGCGGTGGGAAGGGAGGGTTTTAATGTACGTGTCAGGAAATTCTTTCGTCATCTCTAAAAAAAGAGTAGCAACTGTCATAGCAATCCTATGTGGAGTACTTCTGCTTTCTTTTGGCGTATACTGGTTCACCCACTACACAAGAGTATCGATCAAGAATGAGGGGTCAATTCCATTTATATTAACGATAGGTGGCAACGAAAAGAATATAAAAGGCGACACTTCACTATGGGTAAAAAATGGCTCATATTTATATCAGGGAGTGGGAAAACCAGACAAAACTGAAATATCCATCGTAAATACTTTAGACACAGACACCACCACAGAACTAGTATTCAATTACACTATTTATACTAACGCTGCAATACGGGATACACTATGTAAATCCATAAACCAACAATCTTGCAACATACAAGCAGATCAACTAAACGTTACTTTTGTTGAAGATTATAATTGGGTAGTAGTGAAACAAAGTGCACCAAATACCGATGACCGCTGGGCAGTACTACAGTTACAAAATGGTAAATGGGAAGTAAGATTTAAACCAGAATCTAATACGGGTAACTTGGGGTTACTAGGGGTATTTCCATCATCAGTAGGGGAGGTGATTCGTGAAAATTAATAAAAAAATAATTGTAGCTATACTGTTTTTTATTATCGCTGGAGGTGTTATTGGATTGCTTATTACGAAGCAAAAACCAGTTGAGAAAACACCATTATCTAACGTATCTTCAAACGTATTTTTCCCGTGGTATCACAATAACGATATGTACTACTTTACTGGATCTTCATTTGCAAAATACGATTTAACTAACAACAAAACGACTCGACTTAGTAACTTTATGTACATAAACAGTGAACTCAGTTCAGTGAGCTGGACGGAGAAAAGCGTATTATTCAATGTACCAGAAGTGAAAGATGATATGTTCTCCCAGGCAGTAAACCAGTTTAGACCACACGGTGATGATGATATTACTTCTGCTCCTATATCATTGTCTTCTGCCGATAATCACTGGTGGAGATACGATCTGACAACTAATGAGTTGCAGTTGTTATTTTTTAGCGGAGCTGATGAATGCACTACTATACAAGAAAATGAAGGCTATATCGTATGCTCAAGACCTTACAGGGGTAGCCAGCTGGAAACAGAAATAAAAACCTACAATATAGCAACTGGCGAACTCAACACAGCCTTTATTAATAAGTCACCTGTGTACGATATTGATATTCGTAATGGAAAACTGTACTACATTTCATCTGATCTACAGGGAGTGGAATCTATCCACACACGATCTCTCAACGCTCCAGAGAAAGAAAACACAGTCTACACAAGCAAGGAGACGATTGTATCGTTTGTAGTAACTCAAAACGACGATAAACTTTTAGTTCAGGAAGTGAAGAAAACTAAAAATTCATCAGACATACACTCCGATCATGATCACTCTAACACCTCAACTGAACCAATTTCACAAGATTTACTTTTACTATCCGCAAAAGACGGTAAGAAAATCGCTAATACATCTATTGAGTCTCCTATGGGTGAATTGGGTGCAAATAAAAACACTCTGTATTTTTCGTCTGCAAACGGGGTGGTCATTGAATCTGTTAATGACACGCTGGAGAAAAGTGATAGTATTAATGAACCTCCGAGTGGATTAATTACGGTCTTTAAAAATGCACAATATGTGTATGCCATCAGTAATGAGGGAACTTTTTACACAACATATCAAGGAGGAACTCCAGAGAGTGATAGTACATTCACAGCCATGGGTGACGATGCAGGATCATTCTACATCGATAATACCGATGACCAAGATCAAACTCCAGTATATTTGTATGATGCAACAAAAGGATTTATCGCAAACTCGGAAACAGTAAGCCAATTTCTTATATCAAAAGGATTCGACCCAAATGTATTTAATCTTGGGTGGGTTATTGATAGTACTGCGAACGAAATCCCCTTGGATCAACCAGTCAAAATCCTCACTACTCCCGATCAACCGGAATTACATTCGCATCATTAGTAAAATGCTCGATCACCACGTCTGCATCTGTGGTAGTAATAATACTTTGGTATGACTCCAGAAATGATACAAGTGCTTGTCGTCTTTTACCGTCGAGTTCGCTAAACACATCGTCAAATAACAAAATTGGGCGCTTACCGTTAGCGTCTTCTATAAACTTTGCTTCCAGCATTTTCAGCACCAAAATTAACGTTCGTATTTCGCCCCGCGACGCCACATCACTCACAAGCCTATCGTTTATATGTACTGTAACGTCTTCTCGATGCGGCCCACGGCACGTAAAACCTAAAGCTATGTCTCTATCTAACATTTTCTCTAAGGCGCTTAAAAAGCTTGTTTCATACGTTTGTAGTGGTATCGGGCTGCTGTATGTAAACTTTACCGTAGTTGGCACACCTGATATCTCACTATAAAGTGCGCTAATGTTTTGATTAATTTTCTCTATGACCTCGAGTCGATCTGCAACAATTTTTCCAGCCAGCTCGCTCAGTCGAAGGTTCCATACAAATAGCTCCTCTGCTTGAGGTCTTCTAGGTCGCTTCAGTAAAGCATTTCTTTGGGCAAGCACACGCTTGTAATTTCGTAGTATCGATGAATAGTTCGGTGATGTCTGCGTAATAAGATTGTCTAGAAAATTTCTCCGCAACTCAGGGCTACCACTCAGAAGTAGTAGGTGATTAGGCTCAAACAACACAACAGGATACAATTTTGCACTCGAAAGTCGTTTATATATTTTTCCCTCTATGTCGTAGACTTTCTCTGTCGCACCATCTTCTTTTCCAGATATTTTTACGACCCTTAGCTCGTGTTGCATGCCAATATCTATTCTTGTCCAAGGACTTCCAGATTTTCTTAATTCTTTATCTGAAGCTTTAAAAGAACTGCCTTGTAACGCTAGTTGAACACTCTCAATAATAGTAGTTTTTCCACTCGCATTTGGCCCAACAATAATATTTACACCAGGTTCAAACTCAAATGACCCGTCAGTGTACGAACGAAAATTTTGAAGACGTACATATGTTAGCATGTACTCTTATTTTAACTCTTTAAGGGCATAATCAAGTGTGTATAATCTTTTTCACTCGGGTCAGATAATACAACCGGTTCTAATTTGCCATTAAAACTAAAGTTAATTTCTTCGCTATGAAATGCATTAAGCGCATCAAGTAAATAGCGTGAATTAACAGTGATTTCACCCGAGCCAGCAATCTTTCCATCTGCACTCGCAGTATTTTCGCCCACTTGTGACGCTATAGAGCGTATACTAAGTACTCCTTTGTCTTCATCGGTAGCAATTTTTATACTACCGGCACTCTCGCGAGCAAACAGACTAGAAACCTTTGTAATATTAATCAGATCAGCTCGCTTTACTCGAGCCACATTCGCAAATTCACTTGGAATGAGTTTTTGATAGTCTGGATACTTTCCTTCGATAAGACGTGCAACAAGCTCAACATCACCAGCCTTTACTAATACCTGTTGATCGTTATAGGTGATAGATACTGGCTCTTCAACATCATTAACTATTCGCAGTACATCTTGCATAGCCGACACTGGGATCAAGAGATCAACCGTATCCTTAGAAGATAATACGATTTTTGCAGCTAACCGATAGCTATCTGTTGCAGCCATTCTTAAAGCATCGTCACGTGTATGGAGATACACTCCTGTGAGTACTGGACGTGCCTCGTCAGTTGATGCTGCAAACACGACCTGTTGTAAAGCACTTTTTAAATCGTGTGGAGGAATAGAGAATTCACTACCATCTTCTATTGCAGGCATGACAGGGAAGTCTTCAGCTGCAATACCATTGATCGTAGATTGGTATTGATCAGTAGTGATATGAAGTTTATTGTCAGTTAGCTCTAGATTAATAACGCTTTGGGGCAAGCTGCTAATAAAATCTTGCATCAGCCGAGCAGGGATAGTAATAGATCCCTCTTCTTGTACCTTTGCACCACAGTATTGTGTGATAGCTATATCTAAATTAGTTGCAGCAATACTCAGTCTATTATTTGTGGTCTTGATAAGTACATTCGCAAGTATAGGTAGAGTTCCTCTCGTATTGGCAACACGAGCCACGGTTGAAAGTGCTTTACTAAGATTTTCTTGAGTTACTTGTAGCTTCATAGATCAGTTCCTTATTACTTAATTACTTATTAAATAGAATAGTCTTAGTTATTATTAGGGGTGTGTATACTGTGTAAAACATATACATAACAGATAAAAATAATGAAAACATGATTGTAAAAATATGGGTATAAAAATTGCGTATAAGTTGGAAAAGTAGGGAGTTATTCACGTACGTATAAATATCTAGCCCAGGGTATTGTGCAGAAGTCATAGATTCTCCACGAAGTATCCGAGTATTGAACACAGGTAATCCACAGGTTTTATACATGAAGTTTCTCCTTAATTTCCTTGATAGCAATTCGTAGGTTTTCATCAGTTCGAATCTCTTTCTCTATCTTATCAACAGAATGGATGGCTGTAGTGTGATCTTTTCGACCTAATTCACGTGCAATCTTAGGAAAACTCAAATGAAGTTCGCTCCGTAATATATACATTGCAACTTGTCTTGGTACTACAATATCTTTATCTCGTTTTGGACTCATAATATCCGTAATATCTACTTGGAAGTATTTCGCAGTACGTTCAATGATTTGTTTCGCACTAATGTGTTTTGGTCTGGTGGTATGAGATCCTAATACACTCATAGTTGTGGCGAGATTAGGTGAAAGTCCACGCATATCGCAAAATGCTAGAAGTTGATTTAATGCCCCTTCGAGTTCGCGAATGTTTGTCGGAACATTTTTTGAGAGGTATTCGGCCACCTCATGCTCAAGTTCAACTCCATGGTTATGGGCTTTGGCTTGTACAATAGCGCATCGAGTTTCAAAGTCAGGATTTTGCATATCAATACTCATTCCCCACACAAATCGAGAGCGTAAGCGTTCTTCTAGGGTTGGAATTTCTTTAGGAGGCTTATCGCTACTGATAATAATTTGCCTATTTGCTTGGTGAAGGGCATTAAATGTATGAAAGAATTCCTCTTGGATCTTTTCTTTCCCGGCTAGGAACTGAACATCATCAACAATCAATACATCTGCACCTCTATAATAATCAGCAAACGCAGTGTTTTTCTTAAATCGTAGTGCGTCGACAAATTCCTGTACAAATTGTTCGGTTGAAACATATACAACTCGAGCATCAGGATTATTTGTAAGTACCGTATTACCTACAGCTTGAATAAGGTGGGTCTTGCCAATACCCACACCACCATACAAGAATAGGGGGTTGTAGCGACTGCCAGGATTCTGGGCAATTGCTTGGCACGCTGCATGGGCGAGCTCATTTCCTGACCCAACAATAAAACTTTCAAAGGTGTATTTTTCGTTGAGACCTTGCCTGTAGGTATGGCTTAAGGTGTTTGTTGATGGTTTTGCTATTGCAGGCGCAGGTTTTTTAATAGAAACGGTCTGAGTTTTTAATACTGGCTGATTATCCTCAGTCTTTTTTCCAGCTAAGGCGTGTATTTTATATTCAACAGATGGAGACGTCACACCATTACGTTCCAAAGTTTCTTTTATAAGCTGTTCGTATTTACGCTCGAGTTGCTGCTTAATAAATACATTCGGAACACCAATCACTAGGGAATTATCATCGTGCTTTAAGACAGTTGTATTCTTAAACCACGTGATAAAATTTCCACGCGAGACCGATAGTTCAATTTCACCTAAGACTGCCTGCCATAGACCGTTCTGCATGTTTCCCTCAATATATTTACTCTCTGACTAACAATATACCCCAACAACATCCTACTTTTCCACAACTTGTACATAAATCACAACAAAATAGACACAAATTCAATGAAATAGGGGTCGATTTATACACATGATGAGTTGACATCTGTTAAATCTGTGGAAAATATTTGGTTATAAGTGGATAACTTGATAGAATTAGTGGGCAAACATTGTCGATTTTACGCTGACAATACATAATAAATAATGATTATGGGTATACATCACAGTCTCATGTGAGGTGAGAGGTGTGCCTAAATTAAGAAGTAAGGTACAATAGAAATTATGCCAAAACGCACATACCAACCAAAGAAACGCAAACGAGCACGCGAACACGGATTTTTTGCACGTATGAAGACTCGTGCTGGACGCGCTGTGCTTGCACGTCGACGACTCAAAGGTCGCAAACAACTTTCACACTAAATTAACGTAAAGGTGAAGGGCATCTAATACTATGCTTGCGAGAGCCTATCGTTTTCATGGACATGGAAGTTTGCGATATGTCTATTCCCATGGAAAGTCAATAAGAAGCTCGTATGGTGTCCTTAAGTACGCGCCTAACCCACGTCGAAAAACGTGGCGTGCTGCTGTGGTGGTAAGTAAAAAAGTACATAAATCAGCAGTGGTGCGAAATCGTATCCGAAGACGGGTGTACGAAATCATTCGGACTACACTCGCAAAAGACATGCCACCAACTGATATTGTTTTTGTCGTACACACTTCGCAACTTGCTACAACACCGCATGAAAAAGTGCAGCAAGTTATTGTGCATCAACTTGAAAAAGCCGGACTTACCACTAGTGAGCATGATATAGTAGATAACAAGGAGTAGCAGATGTTTACAACGCTGATTGTCCAACCAATCTTCAATTTACTGGTGTTTATTTACGCCATTATCCCTGGCCATAATTTTGGCTTGGCAATTATTCTATTTACAGTACTTGTTCGGTTACTGATGTGGCCTCTTGTGAAGAAGCAACTTCATCACACGAAAGTGATCCGAAAGCTACAGCCAGAAATCAAGAAAATCAAAAAAGCTACCAAAGGTGATCGACAAAAAGAATCACTCCTTATTATGGAGTTATATAAAGAACGGGGTATTAATCCGTTTGCTTCACTCGGGCCATTGCTTATCCAGTTGCCAATCTTTATCGGTTTGTATAGTGGACTTAGACGAATCGTCGATAATCCGCAGCAGATAGTCGATTTTTCCTATCCTGCAGTACAGAACCTAGGTTGGATGCAACAACTTGCGGACAATATTAATCAATTCGATGAAACTCTCTTTTCTGTCGTAGACCTTACAAGGAGTGCACTCGGTAGTGAAGGCTTGTATATTCCGGCAATGATAATCGTATTGGCAAGTGTGGTTGTGCAATATTATCAGGCAAAACAACTTATGCCCAATGATCCAGACGCTCGAACACTTCGTCAGATACTACGAGAGGCAAGCGAAGGAAAGCAAGCCGATCAATCTGAGATGAATGCTGCAATTGGTCGTAGTACAAAGTTTTTACTACCAGCAATGGTATTTTTATTCACTGTTTCAATCGCTTCGGCATTGAGCTTATACTGGCTCGTGGCAGGTCTTGTCGCGTATATTCAGCAGGCAATTGTTCTTAGTAAAGATGAGGAAGAGCTAGAAGCACTTGCTGGTAAGAAAAGTACTACATCTAAAAAATCTACATCGACAACAAAGGTCACAATCCGTAATGTTTCAGATATTCCTGAGGCGGAGGTGGTTTCTAAATCTAAAACTAAAACAAAAAACACTAAAAAGTCGGGGAAACGTAAAAAAAGGAAGAAGTGAGGAGTTTGAGGTCTATGGAAGAGTCAATTCAATACGCTAAAAAATATCTCGAAGATGTCTTGTCGTTTTTTGGATTAAACACCGATATCTATGCAACAGCAAACGATGATGAGATCATAGAGCTTAATATCCCCTCCACGCATCTTAATGGGTTTTTAATTGGGCAGCATGGTGACACAATGCGAGCACTACAGTTTATCGTTAGCAATGCACTAAAAAATCAAGGACATGAAGTGACGCGTGTCAATGTTGATGTTGCAGACTATAAAAAGCAACGTGCCGAAAAAATAGCAGAAAATGCTGAGCGATGGATTAAGACAGTGCAAGAAACAGGAAATCCCTTTGATCTAAAGCCAATGAATGCTGCAGACCGACGAATAGTGCATCAACTTGCAGCCGAGCATGGTATTGTCAGTGAGTCAGTTGGCGAAGGTCGTGAGCGTCGAATCGTCTTAAAGCCCTCAGAATAAAGGGATGTTGGTTAATATTTTTGCAGCACGTCAAGAATAGTGGTAGCTAGATTATGAAATTCAGTTTTAGATTTCTCGTATAACTCCGAGGATCCCTGAGGTAGTTTAGCTACTTCTTTTTCTGGTATATCAAAAATCGCAGTCAACATATCCTGACCGATTGGAGGGAGTTGACCATAATCTTGGATATTTTGCAGTGGTGCAGTGAAGCTTCTTGCTACTAACCCGTTCCTAGAATGCTTTTCCGATAAGTGTTCTTTTACTTGGTTTGGCAACAAATCCATAAACTTCAGCTGTTTTTTAATAGGCTGTTTGGCATATACGTTATAGCTATTTACGATATAACCAATAAATAACCCCTCGCCATCAAGTATGAGTTTTGACTCTATGTCACCTGCCAAAGCTTTGGCAGTAATCTTCCACTGTTCTTTCCAGTCAGCAAATATTGATCCAAGGTTTTTGATACCTTGTACACTAAATGCGTCAGGCATCAAAGGTACTACAAAATAATCTGCTCCCAAAAGTATAACTCGGTTAAGGAGTCCAAAAGTCGGAGAAGTATCAATAATGAATATATCTGTTTCGTCTGCTAGTCCGAGCTGGCGCAGATATCTGTCAATGGCGCTTGTTGTAAAATATCCAATTCGTTGTCCGCTTGCAGCTTGTCCGATAGCGGTAATAAGTAGGTTTTCAAACTGCACAATATTAGGGCTGCCTGGAACAATAGTGATATTTGGATATCGGTTGAGTGGTGTTGGTTTGACCGAAGTGTCAATGTCGGCACCACCCTCAGAAACACCTCGCAGTACATCATAAATATCTTTTTGATCGCCAGTAAATAAGTTAATTTCAAACCAACTGTCACCAAGTGCGAGACGAGTTAGGTTGCATTGTGGGTCTAGGTCGACAAGAGTAACTTTGTAGCCTTCTTCTGCCATTTTTACAGCAGTGTTGAAGGCAAGCGTTGTTTTACCAACACCACCTTTGTTGTTTGTAAACACAAGTTGTTTTGCTCGAGGAAACCGCATTATGCTTATATTGTATCACGCAACTAAGGTGTTAATCTTCTTTTAAAACATTCTTATACACAGCCAGTGTCTGGTCGGCCATTTTGCGCCATGAATATTTTCTGAGCTGTTTTTTGCCGTTGGCAATAAGTTCAGCACGACGTTTTTCATTGGTGAGTATTTTCTTAATTTTCTTAGCAATATCGTCGACATCATACGGGTCAATATATTCGGCTGCATCTTCGTAAATTTCAGGTAAGCAAGTGGCATTACTGCTGATGAGTGGCGCGCCATACATCATGGCTTCGAGCCCAGGCAAGCCAAAACCTTCACTTAACGACGGGTATACGTATGCTTGTGTGTGTTCCATTGCCCAGCGCAGTTGCCCGTCCGGTATAAAGTCTGTAAATATCACATGATCTTCAACATTTAATTTTTTCACCAACGACCTATATGAACGGTGGGAGCGGTCCTTTTTACCGGCTATGACTAGTAGTAGATCCGGGTGTTTTTCACGAACCACAACAAAAGCTTTGATTAATCTGCGGAGATTTTTGTGAGGCAGTGGCCTGCCATTAAACATAATAAAATCTTTATCAATAAGCTCTGGGATTGGCTCTGGCTTTTCGTCGAATACATCAGCCGCTTCATAAGTAACAACCACTTTACGGCTATTGATATGCGCGAATTTTGCAAGATCATCCTTAACGTATTCCGAAGGCGTAATAATACGAACCGACTTACGTGCGACGATTTTTACGACTGCTTTATACACGAACTGCTTAATAGCAAATATTACACGATTTTTACTTGGATTCACAAACCGAACAGTAGTGAGATCATGGACGGTAGTGATAGTTTTACCAAGATATAAAATAGGTTGTTGCGTCATTCCAAAATGCACAAGATGGGGCCGAAGTTTATAAAGCTGAAATAAAAATCCAATCTGTTCTGCAAATGTAAACTCTTTGTATTTACAGGGAACAACAGTAAAATTTTTCTTTCTTGGTTTCCAGCCCTCGGCATCCTTTGGTTGTAATAATACAAAGTATTGGTGATCTTTGTTGGTGTCTACGTCTTGCAAGTGATGAAGTAGCCGTTCAATATATCGGCCGGTACTTGTACGTAGCTCCCTGGCATCAATTACAATTCTTTTTTTCATACTTTTCTCCTTATGCGCCACCAAAATGATCGAAAATTGCGTAATTTATGTGCATTTGGCGGTAAATCATGAGTTAGTATAGACCAAATATACTCATTAGGTACAGTTTTTAACGCCTTGATGCGCTTTCTTTCATGCAATGTGTGCGCTATATTTTTGATAGATACCACAAGCCCCTTCACGGCAGGCCAGCCACGACCATCAACTAAGGCACTTGCGATTAGAGTTGTGTATGCGAATGTAAAACGAGGTAGCATCGATGGTAAAAAGGGCGTAGGAGTGTTCTTCCAAAAAAGCATCGGTAGATTTTTCATTGTTTGATACGTAGTGAAGCCCTCAATACGACCACTTGTTGCTCCTATCTGGTGGTACGCGATAGCTTTTGGCGCGAATAATACCTTCCAGCCAGCTAACTGTGCTCTGAAGCTAATGTCTACATCTTCGTAGTAGGCAAAAAACTTCTCGTCGAATATGCCAATTTGCTTGAACATAGTACTACGGTACAGGCTTGCGCCACCGCTTGCTGCAAATATATTCACCAAGGTATCGTATTTGTCGCTCACGGGTTCTCCACGGCCTCTAGGATAGGCTAAGCCCCAGGTGGTGTATATATCACCAGTGCTGTCTAGGTGGGTCTTATGGATATCCATGAGCTTGCAGGTGACAATTCCAGCCCTAGGGTTGTCTACGAGTGTTTTTAGTAGATATTTAAGCCAATCTTTGTGAGCAACAGCGTCATTATTAAATAAAGCGATGTATTCATATTTTTTTTCTAGCGCGTAGCGTATACCAACATTAACTCCGCCATCAAATCCAAGGTTAGTTTTTTGGGGTAGGACTGTAATTTGCGGGTAATTTTTCGTAAGAAATTCGAGCGACCCGTCAGTGGAACCGTTCTCTACAACAATAATTTCGCACGGAATAGATTGTTGTAAAAGTGAGTTCAAGCACACTGGTAAATCTTCTTTACTGTTCCAACTCGGGATCACAACTGCAATATGAGGTGTCGACGTTTGCGCCATATTACCTTATAATACCCTAAAGCCGATGAAACAGTATATCTCTAAACAGAACCGAGCATTGTTAAGTGAGCTTGTTCGCACCGATTTTAAATTGCGTTATCAGGGTTCGGTGTTGGGGTATGCGTGGACTCTACTAAGGCCTCTGATGATGTTCCTGATCCTCTATATTGTGTTTGTGAAATTCCTGAAAATTGGCAGCGATATTCCACACTTTCCTATTTATTTACTACTCGGTATCGTACTCTGGAATTTCTTTGCCGAGATAACCAGCCAAGGACTTGGTTCAATCGTTGGACGTAGCGATCTCATTCGAAAAATTCGCATACCACGATGGATGATAGTGTTTTCAAGCAGTATCTCTGCGCTTATTAATTTAGGATTGAATCTACTGGTTATAACTGTATTTTTATTAATTAACAAAGTCGAACTTTCTTTAAGCGTCGTATGGTTGCCTCTCATATTTCTAGAAATTTATGCACTTGGATTGGGGCTGTCTTTGTTTCTGTCGGCAGCGTTTGTGAAGTATCGAGACGTAAGCTATATATGGGAGGTGGTCATTCAAGCAGGGTTTTATTTGACACCAATCCTCTATCCTTTGGCAATAATAACTGATGTAACATTTCAAAAACTACTACTATTAAATCCTATGGCTCAGGCCATTCAAGATGCTCGTTTTGTAACGGTTTCGCAAGACGAAAAGATTATAACCATTTCTCGTGTATTCGATGGCGGTCCGTATGTGCTCATACCTTTCGTGATTGTAGTCGTGGTGCTTATTGCGGGGTTGTTGTATTTCAAGAAGGAATCCAAATATTTTGCGGAGAATATATAGATGTTGAATGATGTAGCAATAAATGTACAGGAGATAACTAAAACTTTTAAATTACCTCATGAGAAACATGCCTCGGTAAAAAGTGCTTTCATAAACTTCTATAAACGAAAAAAAGGGTACGAGAAACAACAAGTCTTGAATGGTGTTTCGTTTGAAGTAAAAAAAGGTGAATTTTTTGGCATTGTGGGTCGCAATGGTAGTGGCAAAAGCACACTCCTTAAGTTATTAGCAGGTATATATACACCTGACTCTGGTGATATTAAGGTAAGTGGAAAACTAACTCCTTTCATTGAGCTGGGAGTCGGGTTTAACCCAGAGCTTTCAGGACGAGAAAATGTGTTTTTGAATGGCGCTCTCCTAGGTTTTAACCGCAAGGAAATGGAAGTGATGTATGATGAGATTGTTGCGTTTGCCGAGCTTGAGCGTTTTATGGATCAAAAACTTAAAAATTACTCCTCTGGGATGCAGGTTCGTTTGGCGTTTTCTATAGCTATTCGTGCCAACACAGATATTTTAGTACTTGATGAGGTGTTGGCTGTTGGTGATGAGGCCTTTCAAAAAAAATGCTATCAATATTTTGCACAACTGAAAAAAAATAAAAAAACAGTTATTCTCGTGACTCATGATATGGATGCCGTGCAGCGATTTTGTGACAAGGCCGTCATTATTGAGAAAGGCAACATTATCACCGAAGGTAACCCAGCAAAAGTTGCTCAAGGATACCGAGAACTATTCATGGGCGAAAGCATTGTTGGGAAAACAAATAAAAATCATAAAAAAGAGCAAGGGAATAACTTAAACAAACAACCTATTGATATTACTGCTACACTTTTGAGGTCGGAAAAAACAATAAAAATGAATGTAAAGCTTTTACCAAAAGAAAATATAGAAGATTCTATAGTGTCGCTTTTTCTGGATCGAGACACAGGCGAACAAGTATATCGGTTTTCATCTGATGAAAAAATAGGACGTTCTTTTAACTTGAGGAAAAATAAGCCTATTAATATCAATCTAGAGATACAAGATATTTTTCCGAACGGAATATTTACATTAAGAGCTTCTGTGAAAAGTCGAGATCGGGCGTATGAATATGCATCAGTTGGCGACCTGGCAGAGTTCGAAGTAGATCGACGAGTCGGAGGAGTTTCTGAATGGGATATTCACTGGCAACCAAACGAAAAATATACCATAGAATAGCGTGGTTATATGGGTGAAAAAAAACCGACAATAAAACGAGCAATCAAAGCTAAGTTAAAAGGTCAAAAATTATATGATCCTAGTGTCTTTCTGTCACCCAAAAGAATAGATATTGCTGCAAAAACCATCTTTGCCCGAGCGTATCTAGAGGGCAATTCTTCTAAGTGGCCAGAACAAGTCTATAAGGAGCATATCAGGGCGTTTAATAATTTTTATGAAAAAGAACCTCTAAAGAATAGTTACGCAGATTTTAAGAATAGCTTCATAAACACAATTGAAAGCGTAAAAAGCGATCATAACTGGAAGCATACCGCACCTGTTGAGAGAAAAAATAACTATCTTATAAATGGCGCACATCGTGCAGCAGCTTCAATTGTTCTTAGCGATAAAATTAATACAATCATTCCAAAAGAAACGTACGAACACAGCTGGAACTACGAGTTTTTTGGATCTAATAGAGGAAAAATATCAAAAATTAGTGAAGAAGTTTTAGACTACATGACAATTGAATATGTTTCACTTAAAAAGAAAAATATTTTTATAGCAATCATATTCCCGACAGCAGAGGGTCTACGACAGGAAGCGTATGAGCATTTGGTGAAGTTGGGCGAGATCGTAAATATGAAAACATTCAAGCATGATGAGTTTGTCGGCAAAGAAGTCATCAAGCAACTATACTTTAATAGCAAGAATGATGAATGGAACTATGGACTAGATTTTGAAAACGCAAATAACAAAGCAGGGTTTTGCTTTGATGGTTCTGATGACCTGCAAGTGTATGTCATTGAGGCAAATCTTGATGAAACAACACGAGTAAAGGAAAAGCAGTATCTTCGTGGCCTTTGGAATAAAGATAAGCATTCCATACACATCACTGATACAGCAGAAGAAGCAAATCGCGTAGTCCGTATGTTCTTTAATGAAAATTCTCGGCGATTTATGAAGATTAATCGCAAGCAAGAGTTTGCAAGCCAAAAAATGTACGACATGTTTAATGAATATATGTATTTAGCCCCTAAGGATGTGCACGAACGGGAGAAGATTGCGATTGAAGGTAGTGCAGTTTTAGACTTGTTTAATATTCGTGCTGGTCAAGATATCGATTATATTTCTCGAGATAAAGAAATTGTCTTCAGAAGTGATAATATTGAAAAGCACGACGAGAAGGAGAATAAGTATCATTCCGATACTATTGATGAAATTGTAACAAATCCTAAGTACCATTTTTATTATAAGGGATATAAGTTTGTAGATATTTTAGAGCTGCACAAATACAAACAAAACAGGAGCAAAAAAGGCGAACAGAAGGATCTTAATGACAATGAGTTAATAAGTAATTTTCTTAACACGAGCTCTACGCGTAATGTGGCTTCAAGTAAAGAACGTAAAAGCCTACCCTTGGTCTCAGTTGTTATTCCTGTTTATAATGTAGAGAAATTTCTATCAACGTGTGTTAATAGTGTTATATGTCAGACATACAAAAATATTGAAATAATATTGGTTAATGATGGTTCTACCGATGCTTCAGGCGGGATATGTGATGAGTTTTCTGAAAAGCACAATTATATAAAAGTTATCCATAAACAAAACCAGGGTCTTAATATGGCTCGAAAGACAGGTTTTGAAAATTCACAAGGAGAGCGAATACTATTTATTGATAGCGATGATGCGTTACATTCACGGGCAATAGAGGTTATGGTTGATGCAACCCGGGGTCATCAATCAAGTATTGTGATCGGGGGATATCGTAACTTCTCAAGTAATCACGAGATAGCTACCATGTCAAAAATCGGCAGTCCGCAAATAGTTTACGAAAAAAGTAAAGACAAGGCTATTCGTTGGTTGATCTCTGGTGCGCCATACAGAAATGTTTTTATGCAAACAGCATGGATGAAATTATATCCAAGACAAGTTATCGCTAATATTGATTGGAGTTACTCAGATTATCGAGCAAACGAAGATGAATTTATGGCTATTCAGTACTATAAGAACTTAACGCAAGGCGTTGTTATAGTCCCGGAGGAGCTATATTATTATCGTCTCAACCAAAATTCCATAACGCGTAGCAAATTCAAAAATGAATTTCAAAATAGATCACTAGATAAATTTGAAACAATAGAGAAGCTCTACCAAGAAAGTTTAGAATCATTTGGCGAGAAATTCGAGCAAGATATATTGTTGCGATTTACAAATCAATTCCTGGGCTACATGGAGCAGTACATGAGGAACGGGCATCTAGATGACAACGTTGTTGAAAGTTACAATTTATATTTTATGCCCAAAATAGAGCAAATTACAAAGGTCAAGAATCAGCTCGATGAGCCTTATAGAAGTCAATTCTTGATCTTAAGTAAAAATGGTGTTTTCGGTCTCGTGTACTATTTTTTACATCAGCAAAAGAATCACATCAATAATCTTGAGCACATGTTAGCGCAGAGAGATAGTGAGCTTGCGGTGTTGCATCAACCAGGAGTTCGGCTCTCTGTTCGAAAGTTCGCTGGGTCTATCAAGCGTAGGATACGAAGAGTCTTTAAGAAATAATCAAAGGTGGGGAAAGAGACTCTATATTAATTTATTGTCCAGCCTGCAACCGGGCTCCATGTAGCTTTGCCACGTTCAAAATTCTGCCATCGTACATCATTTAATTCTATTTTTCTTGCACTTGTAGGCTTGCCAAGTCGACCTAGGCTACCTCCATACTGTTTCCAGAATGTGTAAAATCCACCCTGCACTTCCCAGGCTCCAGTATTTTGACTCCATATTATTGTTCCGTTTTCAAAGTTTTGCCACATACGGCCATCGGACTCGGTGATTACTGAACTTTGTGGTGTTCCGAGATCGCCGGTACTACCACCCAATTGATGCCATCTAGTATAGATAGTGCCAAACAAAGCCTCGTATGCGGGCGACTGACTATTCTTTTGGATCAAATATCCCTTCTCGAACTGCTGCCATACACGACCGTCTAATTCGGACACTTGATTTGATACAGGCTTACCAAGTTTACCAGTACTACCACCAAGACTCTTCCATTTCTCGTGAATTGCACCGTTTCTTATAATCCATGTATTACTGTTATTTGTAAGAGCTAGGCCTCCATCAAAATATTGCCAGACTCGACCGTCGCTTGATTCCCTCACAGCATCCATGGTTGGTGCTTTCAAGGTTGCTTGATTACCTTGCCATCTTTGGTAAATACCCGCAGTAATAGTATATGCAGGAGTATTAAAATCTCTTCTTGCAACAACGCCATTCTCAAAATTCTGTTTGCGCATAGTGCTATTAGCAGCAACTCCAGAAGTTGGACGACCTAAGGTTCCCCGGCTACCGCCGACAGATCGCCACTTATCACCTATTGGACCTGCTAAGACTTCCCAGGCTCCGTTGCCTTGACTGTATATAACTGTGCCTGATCTAAAATTCTGCCACACACGACCATCATCAGACTCGATGATTGACGCACTTGACGGCACACCTAATGTTCCAAGGCTGCCTCCAAGTAATCTCCATCGATCATAAATGCTTCCGAATAATAACGGATGTGCACCGTAGTTTGGTGTCCAAATTATTGTTCCGTTTTGAAAATTCTGCCATACACGACCATCGGTAGTGAATTCAGGAACTTGCTCGGAAGTAGGGCTGCCCAGCTGGTTTTTGTACGTATTATAAGTGGCTGTAATATCTTGATTTGCTCTAATCATATCAATCTGAATACCGTTATGAGTTGTACCCCACCATGCATCAAAGAAGGTCACAAAGTTGTAGCTTCCACTGTAGTAGAGACCCGTAGTGCCGTAAGGCGCTCGTCCATAGAGTCCTTGAGGATTGTTGTATGCATGAGGAGTGTAGCAATAGAAAGAGGATGTGGCCGAATTTTGGATATAAATTGTTGCGTAATGGGTTCCGCTGGTGTCATAGAATCTAACGTTTTGGCCTGGGTATAGATTTGGTTTGTATAGATTTTTTTCGGTTCCGCATGTCCATGTTGAGCTAGGGCTCCACCAATTCATATTTCCTCTTGCACGTTCAAAATGGTATCGCAACACCCAGGCGCCATTATCTATTTGCCAAAAGAAGTTAGAGCTATCACTACAGTTTCCGCTTGTTGGACAGGCGTAACCCATTGCTTGAGAGTATTGTCGGTCGGTTGGGTTGGTGGCGGTTATAAGGCTTTGTTCTTTTTGCATGGTCGCCATAATGACCTTTGGGCTAATACCGTAAACCTGGGCTGAGTAATAAATTATGTTAGCTGCTGATGTTGTGTGACCGCAGGGTGCGCCCATTGATTGGTATATCTGTTTTGCTTGTTGTCCTGCAGCATCACAGTTCATAACGAATGATTTATTGGCTATTTGTCCGCCTCTGCCCCCAAGGAAACTCTGCACTTGCCCTGCATTCATTGATCTGGCGTCTAAAAGTACGCCATCGTCCAGAATTCGACCCGCTTGATATGCTGCTGAGGCTGTTTGGTTAAAGATAGTTTGAGCACATAGTATAGACACCCCTACAATAAGTAGGCTCAGGGCGTGCTTGTTAACCATATACTTTCTCATATCTTAATTTTACCTAAAAACGATCGGTATCTCCACTGTACTGTATTCTGAGCCATCTGATTTTGTGGCAAATATATCAATCCTTCCGTTTTTGGAGGTTGTATTAAAGTCAATTGCGCCTGAGAATTTTCCATTAACTACACTTAGTTCGCCCATAGCAATCATCCCAGTGACATCATCAAGCACACGGTAGGTGACCTTAGTCAGAGTGGAAGT
The DNA here is from genome assembly GCA_964499935.1 of uncultured Candidatus Saccharibacteria bacterium. Taxonomy (GTDB): domain Bacteria; phylum Patescibacteriota; class Saccharimonadia; order Saccharimonadales; family UBA4665; genus CALBGR01. Next base: position 127,575 of record CAZCMS010000001.1, read on the forward strand.
GCCTGCAACTGTCTGGCCTGCTTTAATATGCGAATTAGCCACTGGAGTGTATACGGTAATTTCGCCAGATGATGAAGTGACAGCATGGCCTGTATTGACGCTTTTCGGTATATCACCGTTTGTATCTTTTATGACGCTTGTGCCTTTGTTTTCGTTGAGTGTATTTCCAGGTTGTCGTTCGTCACCATCGCTGTAGCCGGATTGGGCAGAGGGTGCTTTGCTGGTAGTTTTTGCATCTTTGTCTTCTTGAAGGTTGTTGGATTTTTTTGTAAAAATTTCTACGGTGCCGGTTCGGTCTAATATAAACAATACAGACAGTATTAATAAAATAACCCCAATACCAATCAGAGTCATTTTTTTGCGTTTATTTTTGCTGGATTGATTTTTGCTTCTTTTCATAATTTTTATTTTAAAATTTATATTCTTACATTAGCATTTCAAGGAGAAGCATGTCAATTGGGTGCTAATTTTACCACGTAGAGCGTAACCTGAAGTATGTTGTAGGAATATAGTATAATCATGCTATGAAGCAACCGCTTATATCTTTAATTATTCCCATGTATAATGCGGAGCCATTTATAACAGAGTGTTTGGACAGTGTAATAGTCCAAACATACAAAAACCTAGAAATCATTATCGTAGATGATAACTCGACAGACAAATCAACAGAGATTGTACGATCGTATGCTGAGAAACAAAAAAACATCACGTATATACAAGTAAAAAATGGCAATGCTGCAAAAACGAGGTGCGATGGACTAGAGAGGGCAGCTGCAGACTTGGTGTGTTTTGTAGATGCAGATGACGTCATAGACCAGAAGTATGTTGAGCGTCTATACGAGACTATGCAGGCAACAAAAACACACATCTCAGCTTGTGGTATTAGTACATTCTCTGGGCCACTTGCTCCAGTAAAAGGCGCTAAACAAGAAACGCCATACACTATAGATAGTAATGCTTCTACGTTTGTTAACCATTATCACTTATCTGGCGCAAATAATATAACTCTACAAACACTACACTGTAAATTATTTAAAAAAGATCTATTTAAGGATATTGACTATACGATTTTAGTAACAAATATTTTTGAAGATAATTTCATTATGGCGCAAGTCTTGCGAAAGGTTAAGAAAATAGGGGTGATCAACGAATCACTGTATTGGTATAGGCAGTCTAATGGAACTACTTCTAATAAAACTATTACAACAAAAGTCGAGTATAATGGATCAGAGCTAAACTTCGTTGAGTTCTTCCAGAATGTTGTTACAGAGTACTGCAGAAGAACACTTAATGGACCAGGCGTTGATGCTGCTATTGACCGATTGCGGTCAACCGAGTTTTTTAATTATGCGCGAATGGTGCCAGACCTAATAACGCATAACGAGTATCTTGAGCAGAAAATGGCATTAGAAGAAAAGCGCTCAAAGGCAGAGCTGCTCGCAAAAGAACGGCAGATAGCAGATATTGTTGGCTCAAGATCATATAAAATTGGTCTTGCGGTTACGCGACCAATGAATAAAGTGTTAAATATTATAAAGAAAAGCAGGGGATAATTAATGCCAGTACGCGAGAAAATGAAACGACTCACTTTGTTTGTGTTTTTTGACAAAGACGGCATAGTTGATGATTATAAGGTTTACTACCTTGCGGAGTTGGCAAAAAATAGTTCAAAAGTTCTGATTATTGTTAATGGTAAAATCCTCGATGAAGAAAAACCAAAACTTGAGAAGTATGGTGAACTAATTGAGCGAGAGAACGTGGGTTTTGACGTTACTGCGTATAAGTTTGGCATCGAAACAATAGGTTACGAGAATTTAGCAACATATGACGAACTGATACTGTGCAACGACACGGTCTTTGGTCCTCTGTATCCGTTTTCCGAGATCTTTAAAGAAATGGATACAAAAGAAATTGACTTGTGGGGGTTAACAAAGGGATACTCGGATGTCATTCCTCTAAAAGGTAAGATCATAGAATTTGGTGATCATATCCATAGCTATTTTATTGCTATACGGGGCTCTGTGTTAGAAAGTAACGAATTTAAAGAATATTGGCAGAAATTCCCTAAGATTACCGGCTATTATGATGCTGTTTTTAAGTTCGAAGTTCGATTTACGGAATACTTCTGTAAAAAAGGCTATTCTTATGATGTATTTGTTCAGACCGATGACATAAAAAATCTCACAAAAAATCACCTGGCGTTTATGACAACTGAACTGCTTGAAAACAGACGATTACCGATTGTGAAGCGCAGACATCTCTATTCGAATCTCGATGATTTTATGAGCAATACCATTGCCAATGAACTACGTGATTCGTTTAGTTATGTAAGAAACAAGACTCAGTACGATACCAATATGATGTGGGATACAATTTTGCGTAATGGCGATCTATATAATATATGGAAGCAACTTGTCTTAACGCAAATACTTCCAGCAGACTGCGTAAAAGTTAAGCCAAAACCTGTAAAATTCGGTGCGTTTGTACATATATATCGTGAAGATATGGCAGAATTTATGAAAAAACAACTCAGTGTTTTGCCAGCGTACACCGACCTGCACATAAGTACCAATACTAAAGAAAAGAAGCAGATTTTTGAACGAGTATTTTCAGGCGCAAATTTCAATAGCGTTAAGGTGCATATTGTTGAAAACCGCGGACGAGGCGAAGGTGCACTGCTAGTAGGTTTGCGTAAGATCATTATGAAATATGACGTTGCATGTATCATGCACGACAAGAGTTCGCCGTATGAAGGCGCGTCGAACTACACTATTTCACACGGATTTTCCTATAAAGTATACGAAAACATGACAAAATCACCAGAGTACGTGAATAATATGTTGCAGACTTTTATTGAAAATGATCGTCTTGGTGTAGCTATGCCTCCTGAGCCAAACCATGCTTTGTATGATTCGGCATTTGCCAATCTTTGGACAAATCCAATGAACTTTGATAACACGCAAAAATTACTCAGCAAGCTAGGATGTAGTGTACAGATAGCAAAGGACCAACATCCTATTTTTCCAGTTGGTGGCATGTTCTGGTGTCGGCCTAAGGCATTAAAGAAAATGTTTGAGCATAATTGGAAGTATGAAGATTTTCCAGCTGAGCCAATTCAAACCGATGGAACACTTTTGCATGCAATTGAGCGTTCATATTCTTATATTGCTCAGGACGCAGGGTATTATTCCTCAATTGTAATGAATGATAAGTTTGCGGAACTTGAGTATGGAAACCTAAAATACAATCTTCAGAACGTATATGCAGATATTCGTCTGCACGTAAGTAAGACAGCACCACTGGGTGTAAAGACGCTTGATAAACACCTCAGGGATATTCTGAACGACAATAGGCGTGCCTACAGGATTGGGTATCTAGTGCTGTACCCGATGCGTAAAGCAAGGAATGGAGCACGAAGAGTCTACCATAGGGTGTTACGTTTCAAGAGGGGACAATGACAAAAAGCAAGATATCACGCGCAGACAAGACGTTAGCAAAGTCTAAAGGCATGAGTTCATTATGGGCGTTTGTAAAAAAGCCCCACATACTATTTTTACTACTATGTGGGTTTAGTGGATATCTTTTCCTTGTATTAACACCTCCGTTATGGGGATTAGATGAGCCGTCTCATTTTGCGAGAGCGTATAAAATATCGCACGGAGAAATTATTCCTAATACCGACAGGGAAAAGGGCGGAAACTTGATGCCTGATAGTTTCAGTGAGCTTTCAAACTATCGTACACACGACATTTTAGATGTGCAGAAAAACTCCCACATTATAGATAGGGCTGACGTCACAAATAAAGATGCATACGATAATTTTATGTCGAAGCAGTTTAGTAATGAAGAACACTACTTCCCGTTTGTTGCAACCTACTCACCGCTTGCGTACCCAGGTTCAATAGTAGGTATACTCTTCTCCAGTGTACTAAATCTAAACATCGGACAGACACTATTTCTCGCAAGACTGCTGAGCCTACTTTTCTATATGGGTATAGCCGGATTTTCTATTTATTTACTCCGTAGGTCGAATATAAAATGGTTGTTTTTTGTAATAGCGCTTACTCCTACTGCTATTTTTCAAGCAGCAGTAATTACTGCAGACACTATGCTCATTGCAATCTCTTTATTATTCTTCGCGCTGCTATACAGGGTATGTACAGACAAAAGTCAGGCAAGTCGTGGCATGCTTGCTGGCTTAGTATTTTGTGCAATTGCTCTACCGCTAATCAAGATAAACTATGTATTTATAAGTGCCACTATTTTAGCGCTTCCATTCTCTGCTCTTGGCACAAAAAGGTTGGCAAACGTATATAAAGCGGGAGTATTAGCAGCAAGTGTGTTATTAGCATTCTTTTGGTCTCGGGCTATTGGAGCGACTGAAACACCTGAGTTGTCCCAACGAGCAGACCAATTGCCGATATCGCCAAGCGATCAAATAGCTCATATTCTTCATAGCCCCATTGATTTTGTGACGGTGTTTATAAAAAGCCTTGTTGTATACGGCGATACTTATTACCGCGAGTTACTACTCACAGTTAGTGGTAATTCCGTAAAAGTGCCACTGATATTCGTGCTTCTTTTGTTTGTGGCGCTTATATGTATCGCAATAAGTATCAAGAAAGAGCTTATGCCAATGAAGAAGCAGATAGTTTGGCTGAATATTGGCGCACTTGTTACTTCGGCAACAATTTTTGCTGCGCTGTATGTGGGCTTTAACCCTGTTGGATGGAAGTTTATTGATGGTGTACAAGGACGGTATTTTTTGCCACTATTTATACCTCTATTAATGCTCATCGGTGTATTTTCTCCTATTGATATTGCAGCAAAGAAAAAGGTGCTGCCAGCTATGTCGATTGTCGTAGTGTGCGCCAGTCTTTTGGTGAGTATCTTTTATGTATTCACAGCGATGTATTAGTAAGCAGAGAATAGCCCTATGATAGAATATAAAAAATTACGCAACCAGGCCATACGTTCTGCAAAAAAGGTGCTTGCATCACCAGAATATAGTTTTATTGCTCTTGCTTGTGTTTTTGGGTTGCTCACAATCTTTCTAATGCCACCACTTACTGGTGCAGACGAGGAAGCACACTTTGTTCGTGCATATGGAATAAGTGAGGGCAGTGTTGTAGTTGATAGGGATGAAGGTGTAAAGATGCCTGTCTCGTACCGGGAGACACTTGGTTGCCTGCAGGTTAAAGAGGCGACTGCTGGGGTGTCATATTCGTATTCGTACAAAGAATACAGCCAACAAAAGCGTACGACCTTAGAATGTATGCGTTCCGTAAGTGATAATAAGCAGAAGGAACTAGTGTATGCGCCTGCAGCTGGGTATTCTCCAGCAACGTATATCCCTCAAGTGATAGCTATATGGATAGGAAAGGTGCTGAACGTACCAATCTTCGTTATGTCTTATATGGTAAGGCTGGCGGTTCTAGTAAGTTACATAATCCTTATATTCGTTGCACTTAGAATTTTACCAACCCGCAAATGGGCGCTAGTTGGGATTGCGTTGCTTCCGCACTCGATCATACAGGTAACCAACCCGGGAGCTGATTATATGCTTCTTGGTGCAACAGCAATATTTATCGCGACAATTATACGGAGCGTGACGCTTTCTAAAAATGAATATACTAAGCAGGGCAATAAATTACTGATCATCGCGGTGGTTGCTGCTATTTTCATGGTGCTTACAAAGGGTATTTTTCCAGGTATTTGTTTCTTGCCTCTTTTATTTTTCTTTGGTGGCTTAAGAAAAATGCTTATTCATAAGCTAGCCATTTTCTTAGTAATTTGTCTGGTTGGGCTTGCGTGGCAGAAGATAAGCCTTGCTGCAGCGGTAAGTCCATCAAGCGAAGGAGTTAATTCAATACTTAATTTCCCAGGAGCTTTTGTAAGAACAATGTTTTATGAATGGGCAAATACAGACTTTATATACAGATACTTAGGGTTAGGATTTAATAATTTGGTTGGAATGCCTTCTGTTTCAATAACTCTTATGAACATACTCCTTGCTATGTATTTATTTGTTGAATACTCAAAAGATAAAATATTGCTGCGAATATCGGCTATAGAAAAAAGATTCATGAATATCAGTGCGATTATAATCTCTCTAGCTGTGATTATAGGCAGTTTTGCTGCGCTATATGTTGCGGCATCGTATCTTCAAAATGAACCAGGCATCATTAAGGGCGTTCAAGCGAGATATTTCTATCCGGCATTATTACTACTTGCTGTAGTTCCATTTAGGAGAGTGATTTCTACTTCGTTACGATTCTACAGCCTAGCTGTAGTCGGTGGATCTACCATATTATTATTAGCTCAAACGATGGCAATAGTAGTACGATACTGGTAGATATAGTAGTATAGGTATCTGCGACGACCTTATGCAGAAAAAATACAGCTAGTTTGCGTAACTTGTAGACCAAATGTGATATATTAATACTAACCATAAGAGATGCAGTGACTGCAGCAATAGCGAAGGTATGAGTAAAAATAAGACAGCTATAATTATTCCTGTTTACAACGAAGGCCAAGTTGTCGGTGATGTTGTTAGGCATGTACTCAAGGAATATCCTTACGTTGTATGTGTTGACGATGGAAGCGTTGATAATTCTTCGGCTGAAATTCGGAAAACAAAAGCTTATGTAGTGACTCATCCTATAAATCTTGGTCAGGGTGCGGCAATTCAGACCGGAATAGAGTACGCATTGCAGGATCCAGATATTGAATATTTTGTTACCTTTGATTCTGATGGCCAACATAGGCTTGAAGACGTGGAGAATATGCTGCAGACTATCAAGAAAGAAAAGGTGGATATAGTATTAGGATCTAGATTTTTAGGTAAAGTTGAAAACATCAGTCTTCTTAAGAAGATTATACTTAAACTTGCGATAAAGTTTTCAAATAAAACCTCAGGCATAGAATTAACCGACACACATAACGGCTTAAGGCTATTCAATAGGCATGTCGCAGAAAACCTAAATATTACTATGAATGATTTTGCACACGCATCAGAGATAATTGAGCGCATTGCCGAGAAAAACTTTACGTACAAAGAAGTGCCAGTGACCATTACGTATACTGACTATTCTCGTGCTAAGGGTCAGTCAGTTTCTAATGCGGTCAATATAGGTATAGACGTAATTTTAAGGAAAATGCAAAGATGATTATCAAGATCATACTTATCAGCTTAGTGCTGCTGAGCGCAGGATGGTTTTTGGTAAATAGATCAAAGGCGCACGCACGAGCGGGTATACGCATCATCGTTATTATATTCGCGATTTTGGCGATTACAACGATAGTGTTACCTGACACAGCGAATGATGTTGCGAATGCTCTTGGCGTAGGGAGAGGAGCTGATCTCATACTGTACTTATTAGCCACATTATTTTTGTTCTTTATCTTAACGTACTACGTTCGTATACACGAAGACCAAAAGAAGCTCGTTGTACTTGCTAGAAAAATAGCCATACTTGAGGCAAACAACGAGTACAAAAAGAAGAAATCTTAATCAGGCACTATTTCATATTCAGCAAGAATATACCACCCACGATGAGCGCGATTCCCGCTATCTTGAATGCGGTAAACGACTCTCGGAAAATAGTGAATGAGGCAAAGAAGATCACGATATACACAAAAGCAGTAGTGAGTGGAATTATATAGCCTAAGTCATATTTTGAAATCAGATATGTGTATATTAGAAAGCTTGTCCCGTATAAAAAGATACCACCCATCACGAATGGATTAAGATTAAGTGCCAGTTTGCCTGCCACTGCGCTAATCGGTGCACCTGCGCTTGAGCCCCACTTTAAGCATATAAGGGCAGACGAAGTAGTCAGTATATAAAGGGTTACAAGAAGTTTTTCCATGCTCATACAATTGTATCAATAAATATGTAGTTTGTAACTCGGAAACAGTTCTATTTTTCAGGAGTATCTAACTTGCTGGTGGATTGATACCAATCAATCGTATGTTTAAGACCTTCGCGGATTGATGATGGCTCAAAGTCGATCAATCCGTACATTTTAGTAGCGTCTAGTGAGCGCGCTTTAACTCCGGTCGGCTTTGTTTTATCTAGTTTTACGAGTTCTTTAGCTTCGTATTCTTCGGATATATAACTTGCGAGCTCAAGGATAGATGTTTGATTACTCGTCGCAATATTAATTGGTCCTGGTGCATTCTTTTCTACTGTTTGCAGGGTTGCATGAACAAGGTCTTTCACATATATAAAACTTCGGGTTTGCTTTCCGTCTCCCCAGATTTCAATAGTCTCATTGTTAGAGACTTTTCGTATCATAGCAGGAATGACTCGGTTGGTTGTCGCCTCAAAGCTATCTCGTGGTCCGTAAACATTGGTAGGGCGAGGTGTATATATCTGCATTCCGTATTGTTTGTGATATAGCTCTGATAGCATTTCGCTGAATATTTTCGACAAGACATATCCGTTTTCGGTATAGCTGATGTATTTATGATAATCATCAGACTCAGAAAGGTGATCGGGAGCATTCGGTGAGTACACTTCAGCAGAGCTTAATAATACGACGTCATTTATGCCTGTAGCCTTACAGCTATTAAGTACATTAGACACGAGACGATTATTGGCGTCAAGAATTTTTGCAGCGTATGTGAGTTTAAACTCTGTATTACCGTCTAGCGCTGCACAATGAATGAAGCAGTCAATTTTTGGCGCTGCATATTTACAGACTGATTCAAGCTCCTGTGGATTAAGGAGATCGATCTGTATATATCGAATATTTCCCTTGCTTTCAAAGGTGGCAAGCTCTCTACTACCGAGAGTACGGTATAGGCATACTACATTGGCTCCAGTTAGTGCCAACTCTTCCACAAAATGTGAGCCAATGAAGCCAGATCCTCCTGACACGACAACAGTTTTATTTTTCCAGTATGAGTTATTTGTCATAATTATTTAACACAGACTGACCTCAATAATTAACTACTTGTTGGCCTGTCATAAAACGTTCCTTACAATACTAAGATTATAACAGTAAATACATCGTGCGTCTTGCACTAAGAGAGAATTTGGTGAAGGCGGACAGTTAGATGCATTCGTGCTGCACGGGCTGCTTTATTCCATCCCATTTCCTGGAAGCGTTTTGCGTAATTATTAAGTACTTCATTTTCTTCGCTGAATCGAGTGCCTTGTTTCGCTTTGCTCGAAAACGATGAGGCGGACCGCCTATACTGAAATGTAACCTCTCGATCGAGGAAGAGGGAACCACCATCACATAAAATATTCAGTTGTATCACCATGTCTTGAGTATTAGGCTTATCAACGTCAAAACCGTATTTCCTAAGTGTCTTGGTTTTCCACATAATCGAAGGGAAGTATGACCAGTTTCCGTGGCATAATGAAGCTGCAGCTTTATCTCCTTTGTGTACTCTTCCTTTTTTAGGTTGCAAGACTTTTTTTATACGATCCGCTAGGGGTAGGTATACTTTATCGTTCTCGTCAATAACTTGAACGCCTGGCTGATAGTAGTCAGCTGCACCTATGTTCTTAAGAGCTGTCTCTAGATATGTCGGTAGCATAATATCGTCGCACCCCATGATTACGCTATGGTCTGCTGTCGTTTGGTTGATTGCGTAATTATAGTTTTTTACTAATCCAAAGTTTTCTTTGTGCCGATAGTATGTAACTCGTTTGTCTGGAAAATTAGAATAATACTTGGATGCTTCGTCTGACGGATAACAATCATCAATGATGAGTAGTCTCCAGTTTTGTTCGGTTTGTGCTAATACGGAGTCAACGGCTTTTTTTAACAATTTAAATTCACCCCAATAAGGGAGTAGTACATCTACTGAAGGCTTCTGTTTTGACGCAGTCATTTGAATTTATCCTAATAAACTTAGTAAATATTTACCGTACCCACTCTTTACAAGTGGTTGAGCAATCTTAAGTAATTGCTCTTTATTAATAAACCCTTCACGATAAGCAATCTCCTCAGGACATCCAATCTTGAGTCCGGTTCGCTTTTCGATAACACGGATATATTCAGATGCATCGTTCATAGAGCCAAATGTGCCAGTGTCGAGCCAGGCTGTGCCACGATCCAGTAAAGAAACTTTTAGCTTGCCTTTTTGCAAATATGCATCAAGTACCGATGTTATTTCAACTTCACCACGTGCGCTAGGTTGGACATTTTTCGCAATTTCAACAACCTCATTGTCGCAGAAATACAACCCAGCGTTTGCATAATTTGACTTAGGTTTTTCTGGCTTTTCTTCAATAGACAACACCTTCATATTGTCGTCGAATTCGTACACACCGTAGCGTTCAGGGTCTTTCACCTGCGCTGCAAACCCTACAGCACCGTCGACATCGGTATATTGCTTGAGTTGTTCGTCCATGTTTGCACCGTGGAATAAATTGTCGCCTAGCACCATAGCAACTTTGTCATCACCAATAAATTCTTCACCGATAATAAAAGCTTGTGCTAGACCTTTTGGCTCTGGCTGAACTGCGTACTGTAAGTTAATTCCCCAGTCGGATCCATCACCGAGTAGACGCTGAAATTGGTCTTGGTCGTGTGGAGTGGTGATAATCAAGATATCTTTAATTCCTGCCATCATGAGTGTGCTAAGCGGATAATAGACCATTGGTTTGTCGTAGATCGGCATCAACTGCTTAGAAATACCTTTTGTAATAGGGTACAAACGTGTACCAGACCCACCTGCTAAAATAATACCTTTCATGAACTCAACTCCTTTTGTATATACGTCTTTAAGTCTACACGCCAATCTTTAGATGTAAAGCCCGTAGCTTGAATCTTTTGCAAATCGAGGGTGCTTTGCAGAGGGCGTGGTGCAATATTTTCTTTGCCTTCAAAATATTCAGCCGTAGTCGTATCTGTGACAGTGAGCGCGTTGAATCCGGCCTCTGTAAATATTGTGCGAGTAATGTCTGCCCAGCTTGCTGATTCGCCCGAGTTACTTACATTGTAAGTACCATATGCTGCCGTGGTGGACAAAAGGTGATCGATAGCCTTTACAAGTTCACTCGTAAACGTTAATCGTCCGATTTGATCTGCCACTACTGTTGGGCTAATGCCTTTTTCGCCCAATCCAAGCATGGTGCGAACAAAGTTCTTGCCCTCGCCAATTACCCAACTGGTGCGCAGAATGTAGTGTTTTGGATTAAAGCCTACGGCAATGTCACCTGCAGCCTTGCAATCGCCGTAAGCAGAGAGAGGGGAGAAAGCCTCGTCTTCTGTGTGTAAGTCTTGTGTGCCATCAAATACGTAATCTGTAGAAATGTGTACTACTGTAATATCATTCTTGATAGCTACTTTGGTGAGATTAGCCGGGCCTGTCGCATTTACCTTCCATGCTGCAACACGTCCTTCTGGTGTTTCGGCGCCGTCAACATTAGTGTATGCGGCAGCGTTTAAAATTGTAGTAACTCCTGACCAGTCAAAGGCTTCAACAGCAGCAAGATCAGTTATATCTAGCTCTGCTGCGTCTACTGCCTGAGCGTTAGGGTATTGTGCCTGTAATGCTTGTCCGAGTTGCCCATTAGCGCCAATAATAAGAAAGCCATTGTCATCCATAATTTATAATCCTAACTGTTTTCTTAATTCACTCAGAGGTGGGTGATTTTTATCTTTTTCTGATAACTCCGCTTGTTCAAGAGAAATTGGCCACTTGATTCCTATTTCTTCATCCGCAAGATTAATAAGCGTATATTTTGCTTCTGGCGACCAATGCTCATTCACAAGATATGTGTACACAGTATTGTCTTCGAGTGTCTGGAATGAGTTACCGCAACCACGCGGAACAAAGATTGCAGTTCCAGGATTTAGTTCAAATGTTTCAACTGCACCAAAGTTACCATCTGGTCGAAAGTCTACAATGGCTGCAAAAGCTGTGCCATATACGACTGTTATGAATTTCTCCCAAGGTTCTGCGTGAATGCCACGAGTCACACCCGCTTTCGCATTGTATGAAACATTATTTTGTACTACTTCAAAGTCTTCAGGTAATCCAAGAGCAACTAATTTTTCGCGCTGATAATTTTCTTTGAACCACCCGCGATTATCTCCGTGCACTGGTAGTTTAAATTCAATGAGACCTGGGATGCTTGTCTTGCGTGAGGTTAGCTCATTGTAGTCGTTTGGATCAAATGACATTATTGACCTTTCTCAGCGTACGCTGCTTCAACCTTAGCTTTTTCAGCTTCCCACCATGTGCGATTTTCTGTGTACCATTCGATAGTCGCTTTCAGTCCTTCTTCAAGATTAGTATATTCAGGAGTCCAGCCTAATTCTTCACGAAGTTTGGTTGCATCAATTGCGTAGCGCTGATCGTGGCCAGGGCGATCATTTACGTGTTCGTACGCATGTTTATCCTTGCCCATAAGCTCGAGAATTGTTTCGATAACGTATTTATTATCTTTTTCGCCGTCAGCACCAATCAAATACGTTTCGCCACTACGACCTTTTTCAATAATCGCATGGACTGCGCTATTGTGATCATCCACATGAATCCAGTCACGTACCTGCTCACCTGTACCGTACAGCTTTGGTGTAATGTCACTGAGAATATTTGTAATCTGTCGAGGGATAAATTTCTCAATGTGCTGGAATTGCCCGTAATTATTTGAGCAGTTAGATATTGTCGCATGAATGCCAAATGATCGAACCCACGCTTTCACGAGCAGGTCAGAGCCAGCTTTGGTGCTCGAGTATGGGCTACTTGCGTGGTACGGAGTGTCGGGTGTGAACTTAACGGGATCATTCAAGGGGAGGTCACCATACACTTCGTCAGTACTGATATGGTGCAGACGCTTGCCGTGTTTTCGTACAGCTTCAAGAATGGAGGCAGTGCCCATAAGGTTTGTCTGCAAGAACGGCCATGGATCTCGCAGGGAGTTGTCGTTATGACTTTCGGCTGCAAAGTGCACCACGACATCTGTCTCGGCTACAAGTTTATCCATAAGCTCAACGTCACAGATATCACCCTCAACAAAGGTGATCTGATCTCGAACGCTGTCGAGTGTCGATGGATTCGCTGCATATGTCAGCTTATCTATTACGGTTACTGTATGCTCAGGGTGATGTTTGAGTGTATATAGTACGAAGTTTGCCCCAATAAACCCCGCACCACCTGTTACAAGTAGATTTGCCATACCTATAGTATACCGTGTTTTTTGACTATTCTGTTGTGTAATATCCTATGAATTAAAACCGTTGGGATTTTGACTTTGCCAACGCCATGCATCACGACAAGCATCTTCCAAGGATAGCTCAGCTTTCCAGTGTAAGAGTTTTTCTGCTTTAGCTGGATTTGCGTAACAAGTACCAATATCTCCCGGCCGTCGAGCGGTGATCTCGTAAGGAATTTTCTTACCGGATGCTCGCTCAAACGCCTGTATAACTTCCAAAACTGAATGCCCTCGACCACAACCAAGATTATAAGCTTCGGCTGAATTTTCTTCGGGTGGATGTAGTAGTGCTGCAACATGACCTTTTGCCAAATCGACCACATGAATATAATCACGGACACCAGTGCCATCTGGTGTGTCGTAATCGTTGCCAAATACGGCTAACTTCTCTCGTCTGCCAACGGCTACCTGGGCGACAAAAGGGACTAAGTTATCCGGAATGCCATTTGGATCTTCGCCGATATCACCTGATGGATGAGCGCCAATTGGGTTAAAGTAGCGTAGCAAGCTAATTTGCCACCCTTGATTGGCGCGAGCGAGATCTTGCAAGATTTGTTCAATCATTACCTTGGTCTGTCCGTATGGGTTTGTCGCGTGAATTGCTGCATTTTCTTCTATAGGCACACTTTCAGGATCGCCATATACTGTTGCCGACGAACTAAAGATGAGTTGACGCACATTATGACGCGCCATACTTTCACAAAGATTCAGTGTAGAAACAAGATTATTCCGATAATACTTCAAAGGTTCTTTAACAGAGGTATCAACAGCTTTTAATCCTGCAAAATGAATCGCTGCATCAATAGCATGCTTTGCAAAGACTGCTTCAAGCGCATCGGCGTCACACATATCAATTTTGTAAAACGTTATCTTTTTACCCGATAACTTCTCGACACGCCGTAATGATTCTTCTGAACTGTTATCGAGGTTATCGACGACAATTACATCGTGTCCAGCGTTCAATAGCTCTGATGTAGTGTGCGAACCAATAAACCCCGCACCACCGGCAACTAAAATATTCATATTCATGAGTATATCAAAATTGTCTGAGTCTGATACTATGGTATGAGTATGATCGCAGTAATAATTGCAGGAGGGTCAGGAACAAGGTTATGGCCACTGTCGACGCCCTCATATCCGAAGCATCTCCTCAAGGTTAATGGAGACACCGAGTCATTAGTGCAAAAAACCTACCAAAGGGTAAGTAAGGTGGCTGATACGGTGTATGTCTTAACCGAACAAAGTCATGCTCATCATGTAAAAAAACAATTGCCGAATATCACAGATGACCAGTTTATTGTAGAGCCTGCTCGTCGTGGCACGGCAAACTGTTTACTCGCAGCACTCACTGTTATAAAAGCAGTACACAGCAAGGACGAGCCTGTACTTATTTTGTGGGCTGACCACTATATACGCGATATTAATGGCTTTAAGCGAAGTGTAGAGATTGCTGCAAATGTATCAACGCAGAATAAACAGATAGCATTAATTGGCATTGAGCCAGATCATCCTGCAACAGGATTTGGATATATTCAAAAAGGAAATCTTATAGATAGTAAGAGTTTTGTATTTGAAGTTGCGTCGTTCAAAGAAAAGCCAAACTACAAGACAGCAAAGCAGTATGTAAAATCAGGTGAGTATCTTTGGAATTGTGGCTACTTTATCGCCTCGACAGCTGTTTTTGAAGACAACATGTCAAGCTATGCACCCGAACTTTTTGCAAACTACCAACAGCTTTCTAATGCTTCTCCTGCGAATTACGAAAAGGTCTACTGTGACTTTTCTTCAAGCAATATAGACAATGCACTGATCGAAAAGGTAGATAATTTGCTTGTAGTGCCAGCAAATTTTGATTGGATTGATCTAGGGTCATATGGCGACCTACATAAGGTCTCCGAAAGTGATGAATCTATGAATCACACCTATGGTGATAATGTATATCTTGAAGGGGTAGAAAATTCATTTGTACATAACGGCGAAGACAAGCCAGTGGCGGTAATTGGTCTAGACAACATTGTTGTTGTGAATACGCCCGATGGCATATTGGTAGCGCGAAAAGATTTATCGCAGCAGGTGGGCGAAGTAAGTAAACGAATTCAGAAATAAGGAGAGATATGAAGAAACTACTAGCATTTGATTTGGACGGCACATTGGCACCAAGTAAATCTCCATTACCTGATCAAATGACAGAATTATTTGTTGGGCTACTCAAACATTTTCAAGTTTGCGTAATATCTGGTGCAAAGTACGAACTAATGCAATCACAAATTCTTGCAGGATTACCACCTGAAGCAGACTTACTTAAGAATCTTCACCTAATGCCAACAAGCGGAACCCGTTATTACACCTATGATGCTGAAAATGCAGACTGGAAAATGAACTATGCTGATGATTTTACTCCTGCAGAGAAAAAGAGCATTATTGATGCACTCGAAAAAGGACTCGATGAATCAGGCTATCGTCAAAAGAAAACCTATGGTGAAACGATCGAAGATCGTAACAGTCAAATCACCTTGTCAATTTTAGGGCAAGACATTGTGTCTGAGTTAGGTCTTGAAGGAGTTCGTATCAAAGAAGAATGGGACCCAGATGGCACAAAGAAGTTGCGCTTGCGTGATATGATAGCGCCACATATTCCTCAGTTTGAAGTACGAGCTGCCGGCGCAACATCAATTGATATTACAAAACCAGGAATTGATAAAGCCTACGGGATGCGCAAACTTATGGAGGCTACCGGATTGAAGAAAAATGATATTTTGTTCATGGGCGACAAGATTATCGAAGGTGGTAATGACTACCCGGTAAAAATTATGGGTATTGATTGCATTGAAGTAGATAAGTGGGAAGACACTGCATTAGTATTGCGTGGCATCCTACATATCGTGTAAGTTCAGTTACTGACAATGACTCGGATAGATCGGTGGATTGGCGTAGGGAAGATCACCGCGTCGATCGCTGATCATCGTTAGATCGGCTGGATATGCTTCGTCTACGGCATCTACTAGCGCTTGTTGATCTTCTTCGCTCAAAGGTGGCGCAACTACAGCAGTACCTGTTTCTGTATTTAACACACGTACTCTACCCAGACTTTCAAGCCGTCTTTGAATATCGGGGTGATCAAGGGTGTTTTCACCATGAAATCTTATTTGGTCTGCATTATCTCCTGGGAAGACCTCCACACTTCGGTTTACCACTCCTTTTCTTACAGTACCCATAGGTTGTCCTCCTTTTTGTTAATAGCTTATTCAACGGTCACTGATTTCGCGAGGTTGCGCGGGCGGTCGACATTAAAACCTTTCTCGACAGCAACGTAATAAGAGAAAAGTTGCTCAACAAGTGCAATAAGTATTGGTTGTGTTTGTTCGAGTGTTTTAGGAATGTACAGCACATCTTTAGTGAGCTTAGACACTTCAGTATTGCCCTCGGTTGCGATTGCCATAATTGGACCTTTGCGAGCGTTAATTTCCTGCATTGCAGATAGTGTTTTCTCGAGAATTGGTGAGTCAGTTGCAATGGCAAGCGTAGGGAAATTTTTGTCGATCATTGCGAGCGGTCCATGTTTCATTTCGCCCGCAGCATAGGCTTCAGCGTGAATATAGCTCACTTCCTTTAGTTTTAGTGCACCCTCGAGAGCACACGGATAGCCATAGGTTCGACCAATGAAAAGAAAGTCGCGTGCATCTTTATATTTTTTAGCCAATCGTTTAATGTCTTTTGTATTTTTCAGAATAGCTTCAGCTTTTTCGGGTAAGGTTGTAAGTTCCTGCAAAACAGGTTTGTATAAAGGTGAATTTCCATCACTGAGGTGGAGTGCCATAAGTGTCAAAACACTGACTTGAGCCATAAATGCTTTCGTAGATGCAACAGCTTGCTCCGGGCCAGCATGACAATATACGCCTGCATCCGTAATGCGGGCAATGGTGCTACCGATTGCATTAACAATCCCTAGTTTTAATACGCCATAGCCTTCAACCTTTTTAAGAGCTGCAATAGTATCTGCTGTTTCTCCGGATTGAGAAATCGCAATTAAAGCGGTGCTTCGAGAAAAAGGTTCATTACGATATTTGAACTCACTTGCCAACTGCACCTCCACAGGAATGCCTGCAATTTCTTCGATCAAATATTCACCTACAAGCCCTGCGTAGTACGATGTCCCACATGCGACAACGACAATACGATCAATATATCGGAGCTGGTCTACTACATTGTCGAGACCACCAAGTTTCACAGTATTGGTGTCTAGGCGAATGCGTCCAAGAGTGGCGTTTTTAATGGTTTGAGGTGCTTCGTGCATCTCCTTTAGCATGAAATGAGCGTAGTCACCCAATTGCGATTGCTCCAAGTCATATTCCAGCGTTTCTGCGATATGTGTTACGGCTTTTGAATGCTTGAAGTTAGTGACATCGTATGTGCCATCTTTGCGTATTGTGGCAAGTTCATAGTCATCAAGGTAAATAACGTTTTTTGTGTGCTCTAGTATTGCGGTCGCGTCTGATGCAATAAACATTGCCTGTTTACCAATACCAACAACAAGAGGACTAGACAGTTTTGCGGTATATAACGTATCTGGTTCTTCTGAGGACATAATGAGAACAGCATAAGCACCCCGAAGTTCTGTCAGTGTTTTTTCAATCGCTTTTTGTAATGTTTTTGAGTGCTTTCGGTAATAATCCACAAGATGTGTAATAACTTCGGTGTCAGTCTCTGATACGAACGAATATCCATTATCTTGCAAGAATGCTCGAAGCTCGTTGTGGTTTTCAATGATGCCATTATGAACAACGGCGATTGTCCCATCTTCACTTAGGTGGGGGTGTGCGTTTGTGAGCGTTGGACTTCCATGTGTAGCCCAGCGTGTATGTCCGATTGCAGATGTTGTTTCAGGCTCTTTTGAGTGCTCCGAATCTAATGTGTCACGTAACCCTTGTACGCGACCAACTTGTTTGTATGCAGCAATTGAACCATCTTCAATAAAAGCAACACCAGCCGAATCATACCCTCTGTATTCAAGCGCAGTGAGACCTGCAAGAACTACATCGGTACCTGTTTTCTTTGTTCCAATATATCCTACGATTCCACACATAATAGTAGCTCAGCAAAAGCGCTTACGCTGCGATTGCAAAAATCTCTTTACCTTGGGTATGTGCATCTTGAATGTTTTGAGGTAAACCATCTCGATGGTCTATTACTGTTACGGGATCGCGATCTCTGAACGCTTCTTGTGCCAAGAGTTTACCCAAAGGCTCTACGGCTTCAGGCGCAAGAGGAGGCGCTATTTCTACGTGATGAGGTGAAATTGTTTTTGGAGGACGAGCCTTATGACCTTCCTCTACAACCCGGTATCGTATATCATCATCTGAAACAGCTTCAAGAATTCTATCGAATGTTGGTCCACCAATCGTCAGCCTCACTCCTTCGGTCGCGCCGATTACAGTTGTTTCTTTGTTTACTCCATTGTAGAGTCTAAAATTTTGAGGCATAAAAATTCCTGTTTATTTAGTGTGAATATGTACTTTTATACTCGCTTGCGTTTACATAATCAATCAATATTGGCAACAAATTATTGACAAATTTTTAACTATTGAGATACAGTTTGGTTATGAAGTCATCCAAAGATGCTGTTATGGATATGCTTACCCAACTTGGCCTTAGCGAACACGAGGCAACAACGTATACTGCGCTTTTAGAGCTTGAGGCGGTTTCTATTCGTAAAGTAGCAGAATATTCAGGAATAAACAGAGGTACAACGTACGAAGCTATTAAGCAGCTTGTGTCTAAAGGACTGGTAAGAACCCGAAAGAGTGGTCAAAGAGAGTACTTTTCGGCGGAATCACCCGAAAAAATATACGACATCATTCGTGATAAACGCAAAGATTTATTACAGGTACAAAAAAATGCGCAGCAATTAGTGCCAGAAATGGCAGCAAATAAAAGCCGTCCTCATGGTCGCCCAGTGGTGAAATACTATGAAAATGATGAAGGCATCGTAACCCTGCTACGTGATGTATTGCAGACCTGCCGAACCCTTGATACTCCAGAATATTACGTGTACTCATCGCGACCATTACGTCGTTATTTGTACCGTAAGTTTCCGCAGTTTACCGACCGACGTATTGCCGAAGGCATTAACGTAAAAGTTATAGCGATTGGCGAAGGAGGTGATCCAGCAGACCTTTCACAGCGTCGATGGCTTGCCGAACCTGACGAAATTACAATTGCAAGTTACACGATTATTTATGGCAATAAAACTGCGCAAATATCTATATCCAATGACTACACGCCGTATGCAGTGGTTATAGAAAATACTGGAGCAACAGCTATGCAACGCTTGTTGTTCGAAAAACTGTGGACTACTTTGTAATAGTCTTTTTGAGGTAGCTACGCATTCTTTCTTGGAATATCTCTTTGGAATAGTGTTGCGCATGCGCGGAGATATGTTTGCGGGAATATTTTTTACCAGAAAATTGCTTCAAAGCTTCAGCGAGTGATTCCGCAGTTTGCTCTGTGAAGAAGGCTCCAGTTTTGCCCGGAATAACGTAGTCGAGCGCTCCACCACCTTTGTATGCAATCACTGGAGTGCCTGTGGCCATTGCCTCCACCGGAGTGATGCCGAAATCATCAAGACCAGGGAATATGAGGGCTTCGGCACTGGCAAATTCTCGCTCGAGTTCATCGTCTGGTACTCGTCCAAGAAATGTTATCGAAGGTCCAGCTAACGAGCGCAATCGTTGTGCGTCAGGACCGCCTCCGATAACACGGAGCGGGATATTGAGTTGTGTACATGCCTGGATTGCAAGATCGAATCGTTTATAGGGAGTTTGGCGACCAGAAATGAGAAAGCCACTTCGTTTTAGATTGGTGTTCTCAGGCTTTTGAAACCGTTCAAAATATATAGGAGGGAAGATGACCGTCGAATCACGATCATAATATTTCTCAATTTCTGCTTGAATGTGGGTTGAATTTGCAATTATATAATCTGGTCGTTGGGCAGCTTTGTAATCCCATTTCCTAAGCGGAGCAAGTAATAAACGAAGCCCAATTCGGGCGATCCAGTCAAAGCGTCCAAAGCCAGGGTGCTTCATGTATTCATCGTAGCGACTCCAGTAGTAGTGTGTTGGAGCGTGACAATAATTAATATAGACCGCGTCGTTGCGGATACGATTAAGGCCTTTTGCTTCGGCCCCAGAACTACTTATGATAACGTCGTATTCTCGGAGGTCGAGTCGTGTAAACCACCAAATTCTGAGCGGAGGGATGAACTTTCTAATTTTACCAAGATGCTGTAGCCAGCCTGTTATGACTTTATTATCGAGACGCTTTCGCCACTCATCGGAACAATAAGAGGTGTAAATTGGAGCCTCAGGATATATTTTATGCAATTGCTCAACTACAAGTTCGGCGCCTCCGCCAATCAGCCAGTCATGTACAATCGCAACTTTCGGTGCTTTTTTACTTGCCATTATTTTGCTCCGCTGCGATCAATAACTATGCGAATAGTCTTGAAGAGGATAATAATATCGAGCCAGAAGCTCCAATTTTGCACATAAAACAAATCTAGCTTACGTCGTTCTTCGAATGGGATATCGCGTCGTCCAGATACTTGTGCCAACCCTGTAAGCCCGGACTTAACACTTAAGATTGCATGACGTTTTTTGTATAGTGCTAATTCTTGCGGTATGAGTGCACGGGGGCCAACGAGGCTAATATCGCCACGAATAACATTGATTAACTGAGGTAATTCATCAAGACTGGTGGCTCGTAAAAACTTACCCACAGGTGTAACGCGAGGGTCGTTTTCTATTTGGTCACCGTTTTCACGATATTGTTTGGCAAGCTCAGGTTTTCCCATCATAGCAAATGCTTCTTCCGGAGTGGTACCATCGTATTTTGCGTATTGGGTGCGGAACTTATATACCCTAAACTCTTGATTAAAACGCGTCAATCGAGTCTGCCTAAAGAACACTGATCCTCTGTTTGTCGCTGCATTCAGTAATCCAACAATCAGGAAGATAGGTGAAGTCAGTAATAATGTTAATGTACCAAAAATTAAGTCGAACAGCCTTTTGATCACACGCCCCCAGCCAAGGAGCGGAGTCTGGTGGACATTAATAACTGGCACTGATGAACGGAATAGTTCGACGTCAATATTACCAACAAATAATTCGGTATTTCCTGGCACAAAACGGTAACTAATGTGATGAGTTTGTGCGTATTCTAATATCTCGTGGTTACGAACTTCGTCTGCGTATAGCTCAGTTTGAATGATGCCGTGTAAGGGAGTGTCCTCGATTGTTTCTAGCGCTTCTTCAAACGAGCCGAAATCTGCATGAGCAGTGCGTCGTTTGTCGCCCACAATCCCAACAACTCTATAGCCAGATCGCCGACTATTGGCGAGTGATTTTGCAAGCTCCACGCCAATACTTGTATTGCCTACAATTAAGACATGTGTAATACCAATATTGTAGCGAAAAAGTGTCGTTCTAAATGCGCGTGCAAATGTACGGAACAATACCAAGAAAAGAAACCCTAAAATAAGTCCGTACACAGGAACAAGCTTTGCTGGAAAAATTGGTTCTACACTCATGAAATTCCAAAAAATCACGAACAAAAAGCCTATAAACGAACCAACCGCGAGTCTGCCGGCCTCTGAAAAGCGCTTTTCATAGATAGAGGTATTATAAAGACCAAGCAGTGCAAATATTAGTATCCAGAATGGCAATAGAGTTAGAAATATTCCCAAATAGGTTTCCGAGGATATCTGATTAGGGAACGGGTCGTTACTGAAAGTTACTCTTAGCAGGTAAGCGCCCACAAATGCAGCTACCAGTGCCAGGAAGTCCCCGATTACTAAACAGATGTTATAGATCAACGAGAGGCTACTTTTCATATATACTTGATTGTATCACTTATGAAAAAATTAACTGATATTTCATTAAGCAGCTGGCTGTTAGGTGTAATAGTGCTGATTATAGCCCTGATGCCATTCCACGCAACGGTGACAATTGGCCTTAGTAGTATATTTGGACACTATACCGAACTGCGACTCTGGAAGGAATTTCTGCTTGTCGTTATATTGGCTATAGGAATAGTCTGGGTCGTAAAAGATCGTTCACGCCTGGTGTTTTTTCTAAGGCACCCACTCACTCGTCCAATTCTAATCCTGATAAGTGTATATATCGCTCTCCATGTAGTCACCGGTCTGACAGCCTTATTCCGTGATGACGTGACCACCAAGGCGTTAGGGTATGGCTTGCTTAGTAACCTGCGTTATCTTGTGTTTTTTATAATTTGTTTGCTGCATGGTAGCTACCACAAAGAATGGATCGCAAAACATTGGCCAAAATTACTTCTTATACCTGCGGGCTTAGTAGTAGTATTTGGCTTGCTACAAGCATTCGTATTGCCGATAGACTTCCTAAAACATGTTGGGTATGGGCCGGATACGATAGCTCCATATATTACAGTTGATGAAAAGCTTGATTATGTCAGGGCGCAATCAACGCTTCGTGGGCCAAATCCACTAGGTGCGTATCTTGTACTTGTCATTGTAGCGATAGCTGCAATATTCTCGCGTAAGTATCAGCGCACGAAACAGTTTGCTTTTGCCGGCCTGCTGGTGGGTGCAATCGCTGTACTGTACGCGACGTATTCAAGGAGTGCATACATTGGAGTTGCGGTAGCAATCGCTGTACTTGCATGGTGTATGGCGCCTTCATGGAAGCTTAGAAGACTACTGTTAATAGGCGCTACAGTAATAGTGGTATTAGGCGCAGGAACTGTATTTGCTTTGCGGGACAATGATCGCCTGCAAAACATACTGTTTCACACCGACGAACATTCTCAGTCCACTTCAAGCTCCAATGAATCTCGTGCTGGTGTCATGCTCGATGGAGTAAAAGATGTCGCCGAACAGCCCTATGGCCGTGGCCCGGGAACTGCAGGTCCGGCGTCTGTATATAATCACGAGGGTACAAATAGGATTTCAGAAAATTATTTCTTGCAAATCGCACAAGAAGTTGGAATTATAGGCCTTGGACTATTTGTGGCTATTTGTATTTTTGTAGGACGAGCACTCTGGTTGGTGCGCAAATGGTCTGTTTTGCCAATTATTTTACTGACGAGTCTCGTTGGCTTAAGTCTTGTGAACTTTATATCTCATGCTTGGGCTGACGACACAGTTGCATATATATGGTGGGGGCTGGCAGGGCTCACAATTGGAGCTTCTATAATGAGCGCAACGACTAAACAGGGAATATCTCATGATAAAAAAACCGTCTAAACGAACCGTAGGGCAATTCATGGTGTACAACATAGGTGGATTTGCATTTTTTGGTGTGGGATACGGAGTATTCGTCTTACTGTATGGGGTATTTTCGTGGCGATGGTGGGTGGCAAAAATAATTGCCGATCTAAGTGGCTGGACTGTAAATTATCTCATTCAGCGATATGTTGCGTTCCGTCATGAAAGTAAACATCATACCGAAAAGAAGTTATTGGCACGATTTAGTATTATCAGTATTCTTAATGTTCCTATCGATTACGCAATTGTCGGTGGGCTAAAGCTGCTCGGTATCTCGCCATTCTTGGGCTTATGGCTTTCATCCTTATTTTTCACTGTCTGGAAGTACGTATGGTATAAATTATGGGTTTTTAAGGCGCCGAAACAACCCGTGGCATAATAATGGTATGACAGACACAGTGAGACCGAGTAAAAAACAACGTGAACTTCTTACATTTATCGAAACATTTATAGGCGAGCACGGCTATAGTCCAAGTTACAGGGAAATTATGGCAGGCTGTAACTATACTTCGGTTGCTACCGTCTCTTTGCATGTGAATAGTCTGATTAAACGAGGGCATTTAGTAAAACGTGATCACAATGCTCGATCACTTGAACTTGTCAAAGGTTCTGACAGCAAACCGACACTACATACTAACCAAATTAAACCTACAGAAGAGAAGTGGCTTATAGAGAAAGTTGAGCATTTTTTTCAAAATGCCGAACAGCAAATGCAAAACGATACCACTACCTTACAGAATTTACAAACTTTATTAGATGCATTAAAAGTGCTGGGTATTGAAGGCGCTGCACAGAGTTATGTTGAGCGTTTTCGCAAACTACGCGAAACAGCTAGTAGCTAGGAGTTGTTGTATACTGTACATAAGAAAAGTGGGTACTATTGACAATGTATAGACTGGGCCGACGAGGCAAAAAGAAAGCAAAACGCAAACTCTGGATAAGTATACTCATCGTGCTTTTGATTATTTGCGCAGGTGTAGGAGTCGGGTTATTCCTACTTCTTAGGGAAGATACCGAACAGATATCTTTACCTCAAGCGATTACAAGAGAGTACGCACCTCCCCAGGGCGAAGATGAAAAAATATTTACACAAGAAACCTATACATTTAGGCTACCAAGTGACTGGGTGTTCAAAGGGCATAACGAATATCCAACAAATATCTATTCATATCAGGCAACTGCCAAAAATGCAGATAATCGAACGCTAGAAGTTTATGTTGATCGCGTACCAACAGATAAGGCTTTCAATCGAATATTGCCCGTTATCGTATCTGAAAACAAAATTGTTGTTACAGGCTCAGTGTCGGAAAATTGCATAGAATTCACAGGTTTAAATGGCGTCAATCCTCAGACTGCAGGAGTCTCAACATTAGTGTCGAAGTGGCAAGGTGTTGAGTTTTTATGCGATGCTGGGAATTACACACGAAACTTGGTTGGGGTTGGTACGATCAATACCAAAACCAACATAGTTTTAACTGGGCCTGAATCAAAGCAACATACGTACTACTTCTTGTATATTGACCATAACATCAACCCCGATTATCAGATACTCGAAAAAGCTTTGGAGAGTTTTACTGTTAGGTAGATTACTGTCTACTTGTATTAAGGTGGCTAGGCGGAATGCAGCCGGAACAGTATTAGCTGGACCGCGCGTAACATGCATCTTAGCACATGGGCAGTAGTCGTTATCTGGTGTATAAAACGTTTTGAAAAATACTATATCTAGCGTGCGTGTAACTTGGTACACTAAAGCTAGTTACATTTAATAATAAAAAGCTGGAAGAGGGTGAAATTCCCGCACTGTGCCGCAACGGTTAAAGTCCGATACAGCTGTTAAGTCTCCCGAGCAGGAGCACGACCTTATATAGGTCTACCCTCTGCTCGTCTATGTGAGTGAGGGAATATGTCGGTTAGCGCACCAGAAAAACCACAGATACACGACCTGTACGACATCACGGGAATTACTCATGCTGAAGAGCGAGAGATGGAATTGCGCGCTCGTAATGAAGTGATTGGTGCGCCGGTGGCAGTGCCTGAATTGCCTGAAGACGAAAAAGTACGTCATCGGGCAGGTGTGTTTATCGGTGCATGTGCTGTTGCAAATGAATGTGAGGTTGATTTTGGTGCCGAAAACATGAGGCCCAATGAATCACTATATGATGCAATCCGTAAGGCTAAAGAAGGTGACATGACTGCTCGCAAGATGGTAGAGACTAATGTCAAAACAGATGTCGTTGAGCGTACTATCAAATCAGGACACGTTGGTAAAAAAGTTACGTTGCAGGTAGACGCAGCGGGTGTTATTCAGCAGCACGGTCAAAGTATGGAGTCAGTGCAGGCGAATAGCCTGCGTTTTGCAGCAAATAACCCCCAAATGCGTAGGCGCATAGAGGCAGAGACGGTTAACTCGTTTAGACTTAAGCAATTATATGAAGCCGGGAAATTAGAAGATGCTAGTTTTGTTGTTTTCTCTTGTGCTGCTGACGATATGAGGCAAGCAGAGATGAAAGACGCAGGATTCTTTACCGAAACTATGAGTTGTGCAATTCAAATGACCTCCGTTAAAAACGGTGAAATGAGTGTTGAATCTGCGTTTATAGCCGGTGTTAAGCAGCCTGGAGCGCATAATAACCAACGTGTAGATATAGAAACAGTTATCGCAATTGCCAAAAAATTAAACGTTGATTTCTCAGGCATGACTGCCACAGAAATTTTAGCCACTCCGATTCTTGTACCAAATGCTATGCTCAAGAATGGAGTTATTGACTTAGTGCAGATGTGGGACGAGCATCATGGTGATACATTTTTTGGTGAAATTCGCGAAAAACAGGACTACCTACAATATCGTCATAAGTGCTATGAACGTGAAGAGACATTACAACCAAAAGTTGAACTTATTACTAATGAGCTCATTGATTCGGCGCACAGAATACATAATCGAGTTGGTGCTGTACAACATCTCAGTGCCCTCTCTGGTAAACATATGATAGAGCAGGCGGTATTTGACGTGGCAATTAATCCAGCTGTATTCGGCGACATGGCAGCTCAGCAAATTTATGAAGCACGTCAATATATGGAACTCGGAGATATAGAGAAAGGTCTTGCATTGACTATGAAAGCAATTGAAAATGATCAATCAAGCTCATGCCCGGGTGGTCTTTCAAGATCAACAGAAGACAATCCTAGCACCAAACAGTCAGACGCAGAAACATGTACATTTATATCGAGACAATGTCCGAAATGTGGCCAAAAAAATGTTCTTACCACAGTGACAAAAAATCGAATCTCTGGGTCATGTCGTTGCTCTGTCTACAAAAAATAAGCGTATAATATACCTTATGACGCAACACAAAATTGGTATTTATGCAGGAGTATTTGATCCTATTCATAGTGGTCATGTCAGCTTTGCGCTGCAGGCGATCCAAGAATCAAAACTCGAAGAGGTATATTTTGTACCCGAACGAAAGCCTCAGGGCAAACCAGGTGCCGAACATTATGGGCACAGGGTAGCGATGCTCCGTCAGGCTATAAAGCCTCATAATAAACTACAGATAGCAGAGTTGGTCGACAAGAAATTTACTGTCCAGAGAACTCTTGTAAAACTACGCCAGATCTTTAACGGTACACAATTAGTGTTTCTTATGGGCGCTGACATGTTTGCGAGCATTCCAGACTGGGCAGAAAACAGAAAGTTTACTCAGGCTGTTGAGTTTATTGTTGCAGTGCGCTCCGAACAAGAGCTGAAAGCTGTTACTGCGACTATGCAGTTACTGCATATACCACCGGCGTCTATTCAGATCGTGGATAGTATACGGCCAGAGGTTTCGGGTGCTAAGGTCAGGTATGCGATTAGACGCAATATATACGGAAACGGGCTTTTGGAGAGTGTTTTACGTTATGCAAAAAGAGAGTGGCTCTACGCCACTATCAGGAGTAGTTGACAAGCGTAAGCTTGTTTGATAGAGTATGGCTACATCTAATAGCTTTACTTGTAGCTAAAAGAGACAAAAACATTAAAATAAAACAAAAAATGACGACTCGCAGGCAATTTTTGTATTTTGTGGGGCGTTTTAGGAGAACAACGATGTCCGTTAAGGTCAAAGTTATTTCACAGCGTGAACGTATCGCTGTAACAGTATGCCGGCCTTCATGGCAGGAATTTTTAGTGTACTAAAACACGCTAAAAGTAAAAGTTTGTAGCCTCCGTCACGGAGGCTACATTTTTAATTGTCAGATTTTTTGTTTTTTTCTGCGATAGCTTCGTCAATAACTTTAGAGAATGCTTCGAGAGTTGGTTGGGGGTTCTTGATGAGTTTGCCATTTACAACAAAGGAAGGCGTAGACTGTACTTTTAATTTTTCACCTGCAGCAATGTCAGCTTGGATAGCGTTATTTACTGCTGCACTAGAGAAGTCTTTCTTGAAAGTATCAACGTTAAGTCCAATTTGCTTGGCATATATCTCAAAGTTGCTCATTGGTTTAGAGTTTGCAGACCAATCGGTTTGGTTGCTGTAGAGCTTGTCGTACATCTCCCAGAATTTACCCTGTTTGGCAGCTGCTTCACCTGCACGTGATGCAGCGAAAGCATTCGGATGAATAGACACAAGAGGGAAATTGCGGAATTGGAATGTAATATCACTAGAGTATTTATTAAACACCTCTTCGATCACCGGATAGTACTGCGCGCACGCTGGGCACTGGAAATCCCCGTACTCGACAAATGTGACAGGACCTTCGCCACGCACATTATTTGTAGGCTGCCCCTTGGTCTTAGACTCTGGCGCTGATGCCTTATCTTTATTGTTAATAATAATAAAACCAACAAATACTACAAGTATGATACTAACTATTATCCAAAAACGTTTATCCATGTACCCTCCAATTTCTAATCAATACCTAGTATAACAGCTTCTAAAAAATGCATGAACCAAGTACTATGATTGTATGACATTTTTCTTCGGTATTTTATTTGCTGCTATTACACTTCTTGCAATTGGTTTACAGAGGACATACTACCACTATCCTCTCAAGGAGCTTAAGCGTCGGGCTCGTAACGGCGATCAGTTGGCGCAATTGCTGTACAAACCTGTAAGTTATGGCGTGAGCCTCCAGATATTACTATGGGCAATCGTTATTGTCTGTTCAGCAACATCATTTGTGCTGTTTTCGCATGTTTTCACGACATGGTTTGCAGTTGTGATTGTTGCGTTTTTGATATGGTTGGGATTTTTGTGGTTACCATCGGGTGGGCTCACAGCAATAAATACAAGCATTGCAGCGTTTGTAACACCAGCCATCAATTGGCTTCTTAATTACTTGTATCCTCTGCTCGAGCGTGTAGGCGAGTTTTTCCGCAGGCATCGACACATTAGCATTAAGACAAATCTTTACGAAAAAGAAGATATCGCAGATTTGCTTGAGCGCCAGAAAGACCTTCCAGAAAACAGAATTGCAGCACACGACATTGATTTATTGCAGCACGTCTTGCGGTTCAGTGATACGTATGTAAGCGATGTATATGTACCGCTCCGGGCTGTGCAAGTAGTAAATATTGCAGAATCTATCGGTCCTAAGCTGATGGACGAGCTTTATAAAAGTGGTTATTCAAGGTTTCCGGTATACGAAAATGAGAAAACCAATATTGTCGGTACGTTATATATGAAGGACCTGGTGCACCGAAAAACTGGAGGTCATGTAAAAGATGTCGTTCGGCCAGAAGTCTTTTATGTGCACGAAGATTTTACATTACAACAGGCTTTACAGGCGTTTCTCAAGACAAAGCACCATTTATTCGTTGTCATAAATGAATTTGAAGAATTTGTTGGAATAGTTACCATCGAAGACATACTTGAAGCAATGATTGGAAATCAAATTATCGATGAATTTGATACCTACGAAAATGTACGTGCAGTAGCACGGGCCATCGCTCAAAAAGAGCATGCTCAACGTCAGGAGAATGAAAGTGAGCCGACGCCTGACGAAACAGATAGCGAAACTGTCGATAAAGTGTTAAAATAGCCGGAATGAGAACATTAACTAAAGATAGCGTCAACCAGATTGGCGACATAATAACCTTACAGGGTTGGGTGCAGTCACGGCGCGACCATGGTGGCTTAATATTTATTGATATTCGGGACCATACGGGTATTGCGCAGTTGGTGATTCAGCCAGAAGCAAAAGAATCGTTTGAAATCGCAGAGCAACTGCGTGATGAATTTGTAATCAGTGCTAAGGGTGTGGTGAAAGAGCGCGAGGAGCATCTTAAGAATCCGCATATTGAAACAGGGACGATCGAAGTTGTTATCGATGATTTATCTATACTCAATCGAGCCGAACCGCTACCAATCCAGATCAGCGGTGATGCAATGGCGGGTGAAGAATTGCGCCTTAAATATCGTTACTTAGATTTACGTCGACCAAAGATGCAAGACATGCTCAAAAACCGGGCAGCCTACTACAAGGTGATGCGTGATTACATGGAAAAAAATGATTTTACTGAAGTCACGACACCAGTTTTAGCTAACTCAAGCCCCGAAGGCGCACGCGATTTTCTAGTTCCATCTCGAGTACATCCGGGTAATTTTTATGCGTTGCCACAGGCTCCACAGCAATTTAAGCAATTGTTAATGGTCGGTGGTGTGCCCCGGTATTACCAGATTGCAACATGTTTCAGGGACGAAGACCCACGAGCAGATCGCTTGTACGGAGATTTTTACCAGCTAGATATGGAGATGGCGTTTGTTGATGATGGAGAAGAAGTCCGTAGTACAGTAGAGCCTCTGATTAAGTATTTAGTGACAGACTTTGCAGGTAAGCAGCTTGTGAATGCTGATATTCCGCGTATATCATATCAAGACGCAATGGAGCAGTACGGTTCGGATAAGCCAGACTTACGATTCGATATGAAACTTATCGATCTCAGTGAGGATTTGCAGGCAACAGCGTTTGGAGTGTTCAAGAATACCATCATCAATGGCGGTGCGGTAAAGGCAATTTGCGTAAAGGGCGCAGCAGGTTTAAGCCGTTCAAAAATTGATGCATTTACTGACATTGTAAAAAGTGAGGGCGCTGGAGGACTGGCGTATCTTACCTACGAAAATGGTGAGGTCAAATCACCGATTGCAAAATTTTTATCAGATGATGAGCTTGCAGTAATTGCCAAAAAGACAGATGCACAAGATGGTGACGCCGTATTCTTTGGTGCGGATACCCGTGCGGTAGTTAATAAAGTGCTTGGACGTTTGCGTAGTGAATTTGCCGATCACTTTGAGCTTAAGGACCCAAATAAAGTGGCGCTTGCGTGGATTGTGGATTTTCCATTCTACGAGTGGGATGATAGCAATAAAAAAGTAGATTTTGGACACAATCCGTTCAGTATGCCACGTGGCGGAGCTTCCGTACTAGAAGCAGCAAAAACAGATGAAGAAAAACTCGCTATCGTAGCAGATCAGTTTGATATGGTGATGAATGGATATGAAATTTGTTCTGGCGCAGTCCGAAACCATAATCCAGATATTATGTATAAAGCGTTCGGCGCACTTGGATATAACGATGAATATGTAGAGAAGAAGTTCGGTGCAATGCTCAACGCATTTAAATATGGTGCACCACCGCACGCTGGCTGTGCGTTTGGACTCGACCGCATGTTTATGGTGCTCACTGGCGAGCACAATATCCGTGAAGTCGTAGCCTTTCCAAAAAATGGCTCAGGTGTAGATGTAATGATGCAGTCCCCTAGCTCTGTAGAGGACAGCCAACTAAAGGAATTATCAATTAAGGTACTTTAGTTAACGGATTTTTAGAGATATGTTGTGAATAATATCTTTTAACATCGTGTTATTCATTGTATAGTTGCGCTAAAAGAGGAGGCACTATGCAGCATATTTTGTCTGCCCGACAATTTGAAGAAGATCAGCTAAGCGAAATTTTTGCTCACGCGGACGAAATGCGTCAACAGATGGCGGATAATAGGCGAGAGTTAGCGCAGACTCATGCTGGAAGAGTCGTGGCAACATTATTTTACGAGTCATCTACACGAACACGAGTCAGTCATGAAACTGCTGCGCTTCGACTTGGGGCAAGTGTTGTCGGAACCGAAAATGCAGATGAATTTTCTTCTGCGATCAAGGGTGAAACACTCGAAGATACTATCCGAACGATAGGTGCATACGCAGATTTAATAGTGTTGCGTCATAAGGAGAATGGCGCTGCTGATAGGGCAGCCCAGGTAAGTGAAAAGCCAATAATCAACGCTGGCGATGGCTCAGGCGAACACCCAACACAGGCTTTACTTGATTTGTACACGATTTTTAGAGAGAAAAAACGGCTAGGCGGTCTTAATGTGGTGATAGGTGGTGACTTGAAGCACGGACGCACCGCTCGATCTCTTGCGTTGCTACTAAGCTTGTATTCTGACAATAAAATATCATTTGTTTCTACATCTGAATTACAGATTGGCGAAGATATAAAAACTCATCTGACGCAAAAAGGCGTTGCACACGAAGAAGTTGATGATGTTTACGAACCTATACATACTGCTGACGTGGTGTATTGGACGCGTCTCCAGAAGGAGCGTATGCAAAATCCAGCTATCGGGACAAGTTTTACTATAGATCAGTCAGTACTGCAGGCTATGCGCTCGGATGCAATAATAATGCATCCTTTGCCTCGGGTTGATGAGATTGCGCCATCAGTTGATGCTGACCCGCGAGCAGTATATTTACCGCAGCAAGTCGAGAACGGTATGTTTATCCGAATGGCATTAATTGACCAGCTTTTATCCTGATGCTTGATGGTGTCTACTCTGGTATACTACTTTGTAGAGTAAGCATATGCGTTTAGGAAAAAGTAAAGATAACAGTAATGATGTGTCCAAGGATGAGCTTGAGCGAAAAGTTGATGCTATGATGGATCCTCGTCGTGAAGAGAGTTCTTTGGTCGACATTGATAAGACGAAATCTACAGAGACGCCAACAGAAATCAAGGTTACAATACCCGATGAAATTTCAGAACCTATCCCGGGTTCTATCGATATATTTGACGCAGCAAAAACTGCACCTGAAATTCCAGGATCTCATACAGAAAAGGCCACGCCAAAAGCAGACCATAAAATCGAAGTTATTACTGATGATACAGAACCACAAACTGCACCCGAGCTCGAGAATGTAGCTGATGATGTACCTGAAGTTACTGTAGATACAGCCGAACTTGAGGTTGCTACAGATGAAGCGCAATCAAAAGATGATGTTACTCATGACATCAAGACCGAAGATGATACAAAAACCCTAGATGAACCACTGCCTGATCCTTTGGACGATCGCCAAATTGATAAAGCCGTTGATGACATTACTCGCGAAGAATCAGACAAAATTCTTGCTGCAGAAGATGCAAAGGTAGCAAAGGCCACAACACCTAAAAAAATCTCTTCAAAGCAAAAGATAAAAAACTTTTTTACTGCATGGTGGGCTAATAAGTGGGCGCGATGGTCGACGATTGTGGCGGTTATTTTACTGATCGTAGGTTGCGCAGTATGGCCGACAACCCGATATTTTGCTCTCAATACTATGGGGATTCGAGGGAGTGCTTCGATCAGGGTGGTTGATGCAGCTACAGGTATGCCACTAAAAAACGTTACGGTAGCAATTGGCTCCACAGAGGTAAAGACAAATGGAGACGGTGTCTCGTCATTTAGGCAAATAAAGCTCGGTTCACAGAAACTTATTATTGATCGAGTGGCATTTGCGCAAGTTGAAAAAAATATCACGCTTGGTTGGGGTTCAAATCCTTTGCCTGACGTGAAACTTAAGGCAGTTGGAGCAAGGTACACCTTTAATCTTACTGATTATTTGTCTCAAAAACCGATCACTAATGCAGAAATTGTCAGTGGTGATGCAAGTGCATTTGCAGATAAGTCCGGGCAAGCCGTGCTGACGCTCGATAATCCTGATACCGACACTATTTCTGTGTCTATAAAATCCAAAGAGTATCGGACAGAAAAATTAAATTTTGCTGCAACGACTAAAACCGCATTCGAAGTACAAATGGCTCCAGGCACCCCAATTGTCTACATCTCAAAACAAAGTGGCAAATATGACTTATATAAAGTTGATGTCGATGGTAAAAATAAACAACTCTTGCTAGCAGGAAGTGGTAGTGAGCGAAAAGAAATAAGTGTTGCAACAAGCCCAGATGGTACAAAGGCAGCTCTTGTGTCGTCACGTATGAATAAACGAGACGAGAGTAAATACTTGCTCGATACCTTAACGTTGATCGATATAAAATCAGGTCAAACTAAATCTATTGATGATGCTCAAAGTATTCGTTTAATTGATTGGGTTAGCGATGATCTTTCATATGTTGCGACGTATGCAGCTCCAAGTGCAGGTAATTCACAGAGACAACGCCTCGTTTCATATAATACCGAAGATAGTGCACGACACGTATTAGCAACCAGTGACTACTTTAATGGCATGGCAAGTATTGCTGGCCAGATATATTTCTCGGTGGCAAGTAGCGATCCAAGCCAGAAGCCAGGGTTATCAAAGATTAAGATTGACGGCAGTGGCAAACAATCAATCTTAGATAAAGAAGTGTGGACAATTGTGCGAATGAGTGAGTCAATATTGATGTTAGAAACGCCTGACGGGTGGTATGAATATAGAGCTGGAGATAGCACGGCGCACAAAGGTAATGCTCCGGTTGATTCATATGCAAGCCGGCAGTACGTTGCTGCGCCTGGAGGCAGTAAAAATGCTTGGGTTGATACCCGTGATGGCAAAGGTGTGCTGCTTACTAGAGACCAAAAGTCCAACGATAGAACAATAGAAGCAATAAGTGGCCTCACGGGTCCGATCAGGTGGTTAAATAAATCTACGATTGCGTACAGAGTAAGTAGTGCCAGTGAAACTGCGGACTATGTTGTGAATATTGATGGCGGAAGTCCAAAAAAGATCAGCGACGTAACCTCAACCACTGGTCTTGCTATCAATTACTAATGTCAATTTGCTATGATGCTGTGATGGGTGCTGAGAAATATTCAGATTTTTACAGTCAATTATGGGACTATTACGACCGTCACGGCAGGCATGATTTATTATGGCGACAACCTGATACAGGTGGATATTTTGATCCGTATAAAATCATGGTGAGCGAAGTCATGCTACAGCAAACGCAGGTAACAAGAGTAACACCAAAATACCAACTATTTATAGCAAAGTATCCTACAATACAATCGCTTTCAAATGCTTCGTTAGGTGATGTGCTGCGCATATGGCAAGGGCTTGGATATAATCGACGGGCAAAATTCTTGTGGCAAGCTGCGCAGCAGGTCACGCACGAATATCAAGGAGTAATGCCTGGTAGCGCAAAAGAACTTACACAGCTTGCGGGAGTAGGGATTAATACCGCAGGTGCAATCATGGCATATGCATACAACGAGGCCGAGATTTTCATTGAAACAAATATCAGAACTGTGTATATACATCACTTCTTTTCGGACCAACAAAATGTGAGCGATAGCGACATCAGGAGTATAGTAGCGGATACAATCGACACGGAAAGTCCACGCACCTTCTACTGGGCATTAATGGATTATGGAAGTTATTTAAAGCAAAATGTAGGCAATCTAAATACAGTAAGCGCTTCGTATAAAAAGCAGAGTACATTTCATGGTTCAAAACGCCAGATTCGAGGAACGGTGATCAGGGAGCTCAGTAAGGACAGCCGTTCTTATGAGCAACTACAGGAAATAATTCATGACGAACGTCTGGATGCTGTGCTTGCAGATTTACAGGCCGAAGATTTAGTAAGAAAGCAGTCTAATTATTACTCACTCTGATTTGTTACAATACAGAGTATGCGAGTTTTAAAGACACTTGGTGAAGCAAATGATGCTCTGGCGCAACCAGGAGCTGTTGGTGTAATGCCAACTGATACTGTGTATGGATTGGTGGCACGAGCAGCTGATAAGCAGGCTGTCGCCCGTTTGTACGCCCTTAAGGAGCGCACGAATAAACCAGGTACACTTATTGCAGCAGAAATAGATCAACTTGTTGCTTTGGGGCTCAAAAGGCGATACCTTACACCCGTAGCGCAGTATTGGCCGAATCCTTTAAGTATTATTATTCCAACCGAACTAGTACTAGACTATCTTCATGTTGGCAAATTATCTCTTGCCGTGCGTATTCCAAAAGACAGAAAGTTACACGCGCTCCTTACTCAGACAGGACCGTTACTTACAAGTAGCGCAAATCTGAGCGATCAGCATCCAGCCACAACGTTACAGGAAGCCAACGCATACTTTGGTGATACGGTGGATTTTTATGTTGATGGTGGCAAGATTGAATCTCAGGCATCGACGCTGATACAAATAATCGACGATGCCGTAGCAGTGTTACGTGAAGGGTCTGTAAAAATTAACGAAAAAGGAGAAATTACCTCATGACATTAGACGAATACCAAAAACAAGCAACCACCTTTGAAATGATGGATCGCAGAAATGAACAGTTGCTAGCTAGTGACCCGGCGTATGTCGCAAAAATCCTTGGGCTAGTAGGTGAGGCTGGTGAGGTGGCTGAAAAATATAAAAAAATTATTCGTGATCGTGATGGTGTTGTGACCAAAGAAGACGCACAAGAGATGACGAAAGAGTTGGGCGATGTGCTGTGGTATATTGCGCTCTTGGCGGAATATTTGGGCGTGGCGTTTGAGGACGTAGCGAAAGCAAATCTCGATAAACTCTCGAGTCGTAAGTCTCGTGGTGTACAAAAAGGCTCAGGCGATAACCGATAAAATATAATACAGAGTAACCCCATATTGCAGGCTATGTAATTTTTAAGAAAGGCAGCTAGTAAAATATATAGATTTATGGTACAATATAATGAGAAACGTAGCTCATTATAGAAATTATGGCATTTGAAAAACCATCTCATTCCGAAACAGACATCCCTGCTGATAGCGAGGCTTCTACGAAGAAGAAAAAATCTAACAAAAGCAAAGAGCAGGCTCGTACGGAAAAGGTACCACTTAAAGTACCGCTTGCGATAGAAGAGCAAACAGTTACTCGTACAGAAGAATCTAAACCAGAACCAGAATCAGAACAGCAAAAGAAAAAGCGGTCACGCAAAAAATCTAAAAAAACCAAATCGGCTCCAGAAGTCTCAGGGCAAACAAAAGAAGCTTCAGCAGCAGAAGTTCCAGAGCAAACCACTCGCGGTGAAGAGTCGAAGAAGCCCGAAAAACAATCTAAAAAACCCGAAAATAATGTAGGCGAAGAGGCCGAAAACCCCGACATCGAGCAAGATGAGATAGTTACGCATGAGGCTGATGAGGCAGACACAGCCGAAGAAATTGTGTTGTCTCAAGAGGCTGTCGGAGAAGAAGGGGATTTATTTGTATCAGAGCGACTAAGAAGCGCAACACAAACTCCTGAAGATGCACAGGCAAAAACTGGAGAGTCTGATGACGAGGCTGCCGGCGAAGATACTTCACCACGAGCTACTACTGGTGGTTCGACCACACCACGTACTCGGCGAAGTAGTGGCGCAACCACAACAGGGTCTACAACTGGAGGAGCAGCAGTTGGAACTGGATCATCGTCTACGGCCAGTTCTTCGCGTACACGTGCTAGTGGCGGTGGCGGTGCACCTCCTGTTATTCCGGGTAATCCTGTTGCTGGGGCTGGTGGCTACAATACTCCACCGGTTGCACCAGTGCCTCGTACTGCAGAAGCAGTACCTACTGCTTCCCCTGAGCGTACTTCAAACCGAAGGAGCGCTGAAAGGCGTAGTCTCGCTGCTGGAGTGATAATAGGAGGCGTTATAGAGCACATTCGACATAAACGTCGTGAAAAGCGCATGGAAAAAGCGCATGCCAAAGAACTGAAAGATACGCAAAAAGATCACAACGCTGAGAAAATGCGCAATGAACAGCAGGCCAAAAGGCAAAAGACTACGCTAGAGCAGAGAATTGAACGCCTCAAACAAGAAGTTACAGCAAAGCCTAAGCAACAAGAAAGTAAGTCTCAGGCAGGCAAGGCGCCTACACTTGAGCAGCATCTTAAGTCGGC
Source organism: uncultured Candidatus Saccharibacteria bacterium (assembly GCA_964499935.1). Classification (GTDB taxonomy): domain Bacteria; phylum Patescibacteriota; class Saccharimonadia; order Saccharimonadales; family UBA4665; genus CALBGR01. Next base: position 165,123 of record CAZCMS010000001.1, read on the forward strand.
GTATATGCCTCGTGATATCGCGCAAGAAAAATCACGGCCAGTCAATAGTACTTCCCAGGAATCGACTCCGCGACCAAAATCAGTGACTACTGAGCTTCAAAAGCCAAATCCTACCAAACCTGCTGAAGCGTTATCTGTAATTCCAGGCGAAAGTGAACAAGCTGATGTACCACCAGACAGAAGGGTTGAGTCAAGTGCCTGGCATCGTATTGAGATTGATAAAAAAACTGGCAAAGCAGTTGAAGACCCTTCGATTGCGTACGGTCATGAATTCCAAAACGAGCAACACCAGGAACAATTGCGGAAAAAAATTGCTGATGCCAGTATGGAGGCAGAAAAAGTTAGGGAAGCGTACATGCCTAAACCTCCCAAAACAGGAGCGACAAATGGCGCATCGGCTAACCCGCTGCATCAGTCTCAACCAGCAAATCCATTACAGCCTACGCCTAGCGCTTCAAAGACAGAAGCTCCATCACTTGCAAACGTTATTCAAAAAACAAAAGATACTACCGCTGGTAAGGATCCAGTAGACATTGTTTTATGGATAGTGCTCATCATTGTGCTGGGTGTAATTGTAATTATTTTGTAATATTTTGGGTGTTAATAAAGTTTTGAATGATATTTTCTACCTCAGCTACGCTGTTGTATCTGACTACGGTGCAGTTGGGGCTACCGTCTATCATTGCAGAGAGACGCCTGCCTTCTTGCTCGCGATACAGACATAGAATAGGTTTACTCCAGGATTCTGCTTTAGCAATTTCGTATCCTACGCCGAGGCTTGGATTAGTGACTTCCGCTATGACGATATCGGCTTCTTGCACCCACTTTAAGTCTTGTTCCCATATGTCGCGTGAGCTACCCGAACTTCCCATGGGAGTAAGAGTGTCGTCAGCAAAAACTTCACTTAATACTGTGCTGTGTTTTTTAATACTATCTATAATACCTTTATAGATTACTGCATCATCTCGTCCGCCTCGTATTGAACATGCAAAGTAAACAGTGTTCATGAGGTGAATTTCATCCTAAGCCACTCATCGAGGCTATTGCCTCCGCCTGCAGACAGGCATAACACGAGATCCCCATTTTGTATATGAGTTCTGATCTGTTGCGCTAAGCTGTCGTTGAGTTCAGAAGGAGTTATTGCTGAGGCGTCAGGTTCGTGCATAAGTGTTTTTAAGTCACTTGGTTGCAGAAGCGACAGATTAGGGTCCTCACGCGCTAAATAACTAGGCACAACGTAAAGGTGTTTTGTGTCCTTAAATAGTGTACGTAAATCATCTTTAATAAAATGTTGCCTTGTGTTGTGTAGGCCCTCGTATACGACTACAACATTTTCTCCAGCTACTTCATGAGCCAATTGCAGCGCACCTCGAATTTTTGGTGGAGTATGAGCATAATCAGTGTAAAGATTAGGTGCAATTTGTTCGAATCGGCGACTTACTCCTGGAAAATTATTAATGATAGTTACCAATTCTTTAAGTGGTCGATCGGTAATTTGATGCACAGCCGTGATCACCTGAAATGCATCTCGGCGATTAACTTCTCCTGGAAGTGTTAGTTGTGCGAAAACTGAATCTTTAGTGCTGATGATTGTGTTATCGTTATTATTTTTAAGGGTTAATTTATTCGTGTCCTCTTCCCAGGTAACTGTATGTGCTGACTGCTGTACAAAATCTTTAAATGCTTGCTCGTACTCTTTTCGTGTAGGGTAGATATCTGGGTGATCCCAGTCGATGCCTGTTATGAGAGACATATATGGGTGAAAAGACAAGAAATTACGAGCGTATTCGTCGGCCTCATATATAAAATACGAGCTTTCAGGTACGTAGGCTCCCATATCTCCGGATGGTAGCTTTGCTCCTACCGAATAACTTACGGGTATAGATAGTTGCTGGAAAAGCCATACGGCCATGGCGGTAGTGGTGGTTTTACCGTGGGTGCCTGCAATTGCTATAAGCTGTAGCTCTTTGTCTTCCAGTATTTTGTTAAGCAGTTCATCGCGTTTACTTGTTCGAATATTGTTATCTTTGCAAAACACTAGCTCAGGTGGGTTAGCATGTTCGCTTGTCACTGCGGTGGTGAACACAAACCAGTCTATAGGTTCTTTTGTGTGTACCTGGTCGATCGCTTCGTAGGTTTGACCTATGTGAATGTTTGTAATGCCATTCTTTCGCAAATACTGTATATAGCTAGAATCTTGTTTGTCTGATCCTGAGACTGTGTATCCTGCTTGTTTTGCGATCAATGCCAGAGGCCCTAGTCCTGCGCCACCTATGCCTGAGAAGTAAATATGCATAGTAAATAGTCTACCATGTACTACGATGTGTTACACTAAGCGTACAAAATAATAAAACAAACATATGAATACAATAGACAAAAAACATACGTACAGGGCATGGAAGTATTTGCGCGCTATTAATATCTGGTACCTCACGGTGGCGTTTGTGTGTATGTTGGGTGTTACTGGATATGCCCTAAGGCACAATAACCAGAGAATGATAGAGCTACGCAATGCCGTATATGTTGCCGACAAGGACGGTGGTGATATCGAAGGAGCTTTGAGAGACCTCAGAACTTATGTATACAGGCATATGAATACAAACCTGAATTCAGGTAAAGCGTCTGTTTATCCTCCTATACAGCTGAAGTATACATACGAGCGTTTATTGTCTGCTCAGCAAGAAGAGGTAAAACAGCAGAACGAGCAAATATATACAGAAGCCCAACGCGAGTGTGAGCGTCTTCATCCAGAAAGTTATTCTGGTGGCGCAAGAGTGCCTTGTATACGTGACTACGTCGCTAATAAAGGAATCCAGACTAAAGACATCCCAGATAGTGTTTACAAGTTCGATTTTGTATCACCCGTATGGTCCCCTGATGTGGCTGGTATATCACTTGTCATGACAGTATTAGTTGGCCTCCTATTAGCAATACGCGTAGCAGTGCCACGCGTATTGAAAAAGCTAAGAGTGATTTAGCTTATGGAGTTGGGGCTGTAGGAGTTTCTGGGTTTGTAGGTGTAGTGCTCGTTGGTTGTGGCGCTGAAGAAGAGCTATTAGGCTGAGTTGCTGATGAGCCGTTGCTTGTCGAAGTGTTTGCGTTAGAATTGCTTTGTGAGCTTCCGTTTGAAGATGTGCTATTTGCATTGTTTTGGGATTCGCTTGTCGCATTTGGCTGTTGTGTTGCCGACTGTTGATCGCATTTTTGGCCATCCTTATTTTGTTCTTGCCATTGTTTGATAGCTTCTACGACGCGTGACTTATCTTTGAGATTTTCCCAGAAAGTTACTTGATCACGATTGATGATCATCTGATCTTTTGGACCATGCAGCTCACATCCAAGCTTTACGAGTGAAAGATTTTGCTGAGATGAGCTACTCTCTGGCTGTACATTCTGGTTGTCGACATTAAGGTAGTAAATATCAACAAGGTTAATAAAGCTGTCATTGAGGGTTTTTACCTTTCCAAAATATACTTGACCACCTTCTAGGAACACTGCCTGATAATCTTTGCCATTAACATAGGATCGTTCAGAGGAGCGTGTGGATACGCCAAAAATGATTGCAACAATAAGAATAATAATTGATACAAAAAGCACACCACCTAAAATCGATCCAATACGGCTTGATTTTATTTTGTGATACGCCTTTTTGTGTACTGGTCCATTGCCATTGAGCTCTGGGGTGTTTGTGCTACCTTGAGGCGTTGTAGCGTTAGCTGATGTTGGTCGAGTATTGTTGCGTTGAAAACCTCGAGAAGAAAATTCCATTTATTTCCACCTATACATTAAGTCTTTAAATACAACCATAAGTGTAATACATAAGCACTGTATGGCGCAAGCCATTAAATACATTAATCTGCGGTATTTTGAAGGGTGATTACCGGGTTAAGGAGTGGTAGCCTGCATGAAAAAGGTTGACAAATAAAATACCATCAGGGTATGTTAGGGGTACTACCACTAATAGTAAGAGAGGGAGACCTAGAAATGGCAGCATACAAGCACACAAACTCGAAAGGTGTTACATACTACTTGAATTCAAAAGCAGTAACACTTCGCGGTGGCAAAGAACAAACAATTTACTACTTCAGTAAAGACGATCGTAAAGAAACTGGTACTGATTTACCAGCAGGTTACGAAGTAAACGAAAATCCACGTAACGGATTCTTGACTGTAAAGCGCTCAAAGTAATTTTAGTTTCGTAATTAAAACTTACAAAAACACTCGGTGCTATCCGAGTGTTTTTGTATTTGCGTGTGAAAAAATAATGATACAATACGTCAGTATGACAGATACAGATATTGTAGTGGCAAAAGATCTAACCAAGCGATACGATAATAAACAAACAGTTAAAGGTATAAGCTTTGCAGTAAAAAAGGGTGAAATCTTCGGTATTTTAGGACCAAATGGTGCTGGAAAAACCACGACTCTTGAAATGATGGAGGCGATGCGCCCTATAGACGGTGGTGTCGTCACGATTGACGGGATTGATGTTGCTAAAAATCCTTACAAAATACGAAGTATTATAGGGGTGCAGCCTCAGACGCCGTCGTTTGAAGAAAAGACAAAACTCGTAGAATTAATCGAATTTTTCTCTGCTTCTTATGGTGAGCGAGTTGATGCTATGAAATTTCTCAAGGACGTTCAACTAGAGGAGAAAGCCAATAGCTACCCGGAAAATCTCTCGGGTGGTCAAAGACAGCGTTTTTCAATCGCAGCTGCGCTTGTGCATGGGCCAAAAGTGTTCTTTTTAGATGAGCCAACAACAGGACTTGACCCGCAAGCACGACGTAATCTTTGGGACCTTGTGCGTGAAGTGCGAGACAAGGGTGTAACGGTTATCATGACGACTCATTACATGGACGAAGCAGAGCTGCTATGCGATCGAGTGGCAGTCATGGACGAAGGCAAGATTATAGCACTTGATACTCCCAAGAATCTTATAAAAGATTTACTGAAAAAGGGCTTCAAGAAGGAGCAACACGTAGAGCAAGCTAATCTCGAGGATGTATTTATTGATCTGACAGGAAAGGCGCTACGGGACTAATCATGAATATACAGAATCTCAAAAAAGCGCTTTTACCAGTGTTTGTGTTTGCAAAAATAGATGTTCGACGCTTGTTCCGTGACAAAGTGGCAATATTCTTCGTATTTTTCTTTCCACTAATCTTTTTGATTATATTCGGTAGTATATTTAATAATGACAGTAATGTGTCGTTTAGGGTTGCGGTATTAAAACAGTCGAATAATGCATTTACTACGCAGTTCCTGAAGGATGTCAAAGACACGAAAGTACTAGATATAGACGAAGAGGCCAAGACACTTGATCAAGCAAAGGAAAAGATGAGTCGTGGGCAACTTGATGCCACTGTAATACTTCCAGATAGTTTTGGCGAGAAGACTTCAGGTAATGAATATCCAAGTGGTGAATTAAAGATTTTGTACGATCAAAATAATCAACAGGCAGGCCAGACGCTCGGTGCTGTGATGGAAGGTATCTTCAAGGATATTAATAATAAGTTAGTGCCAACGGTACAGCCATTTACAGTTAAGACTGAATCGACTGCCACCAAAGGTCTGACGCAGTTCGACTACACATTTTCGGGTATTTTAGGGTTTGTCATACTTTCGCTGGGTATATTTGGCCCGACAAGCGTGTTCCCTCGCCTCAAGCAACGCGGTGTGCTACGCAGGTACCATACAACGACACTGAAAGTTTGGCAGTATTTTACGGCTAATGTTGTTTCAAACGCTATCGTAGGGCTGATATCTGTTGCTCTTATGTATGCGGTTGCATTACTGTTCTTTAACCTCAACATGAGGGGTAATTACTTTGATCTCGCAGTAGTTATCGTATTTGGAACCATTATGATATTCGGTATTGGTTTGGCAATTGGTGGCTGGGCTAAGAATGAGAACCAAGCCGCACCATTGGCTCAACTGACGACATTGCCGATGATGTTCTTGAGCGGTGTCTTTTTCCCTACATTCCTGATGCCTGAAGTGTTGCAGAATATAACTAAGTTTATACCGCTCACCCCTATAGTAGAGTCGGTGAGGCTCGTGATTACAGAGGGAGCCACAATCTTTGACCTTGGTGCACAGTTCGCCATTATGGGTGTCTGGCTGGTGGTTATATATGTCATTGCCTTCCGAGTATTCCGCTGGGAATAAAATTAAGCGTTTTTTAAGATATCGTTGACTAACTATACCTGAAGTGGTATAATTATAAGTATGAAGCCTGTCGCTTTTATAGAAGGTCAGCAATCGTTGTTTGGTTTTCATGACGACTCCGACATTCCAATCATGCATGTGTCGCAAGAAGCTGCTTCCTTACCGATATCTTCAAGTCAAAAAGTAGAAGATGATGAGGCAGAACGTAGGGTAGATACATATATTAATCAAGGTTTTAATCCAAGAGCAGCCAGAGAGATGGTGTATGGTGTATCTTCGGAGCCGGAATCTTTCGGCAGTGGTGTGTCTGTAGTCGCTGCAGTGACGCCTTGCGTGCAGCAACGAGTACAAAATAGACATCAATCGAGGGGAGTGGGTCGTATGCCCCGTCGTTTAAGCGCCAAAGAACTTAGAGCACAAGAGACTCTACCGTATAACGTCAATGAGCGTTAAAATAAAATAACACGTGAGTATACTAGATAATTTACCAAAGCCATTTTTTGTCCTTGCTCCTATGGATGATGTGACAGACACGGTGTTTCGCCGTGTTATTGATGCATGTGCTGCACCAAATTTGTACTTTACTGAATTTGTGAATGTTGATGGTTTGCAAAGCCCGGGGCGCCATAAACTGATGAAAAAACTACTGACTCAGGGTGAAGAATCCAGAACAATCGCGCAAATATGGGGTAAAAATCCGGAAAACTACTACAAAACCACCAAAGAATTAATTGAAATGGGTTTTGCTGGTGTGGATATTAATATGGGTTGCCCTGCAAAATCAGAGGTAAAAGCCGGTACATGTAGTGCGCTTATTAATAATCGTCCGCTTGCAGTAGAAATTATCAAGGCGACACAAGAAGGTGCTGGTGGTGCAATTCCTGTGAGTGTTAAAACCCGGCTTGGATTTAGCGAGGTCGATTTTACTTGGCACGAATTACTGCTACAGCAAAATCTTGCAATGCTTACGGTGCATGGACGTACCCGAAAAGAAATGAGCAAAGTGCCTGCCAACTGGAAACATATCCGATACGTTCGAGAGCTCCGGGATCGTATTGCGCCAAATACGCATATCGTGGGAAATGGTGATGTAACTGGTAGAGGGCATGGCAATGAGCTTGCTCAAAAACACCAACTTGACGGCATTATGGTTGGTCGTGGAATTTTTCACGATCCGTATCTTTTTGCAGAAAAAAGTCCGTGGGCAGACGTTTCACAGAAAGACAGAATTGCTCTATATAAGAAGCACGTTGAGATGTTTGCATCGACATGGCAGGAAAATCAGCGACCAATCCATACGCTAAATAAATTTTGCAAAGTATATGTACAGGGATTTGATGGCGCAAAAGAGATGCGCGAAAAGTTTATGGCTGCAATATCGACCGACGAGCTCCTGCAATATATAGCTGAATCTACTGGATAAAACCAATTAATTTTCCAAGAATATTACGCATGTATTTGCTTTTTTACAGTACTATGTATAACATAGTACTGTATGGATGAAACAACTAAACCTTCTTCATTAATCACTTCTGCCGATACACAAATGCGCAAAGGCTTGTTGGTCTATTGCGTATTGTTACTGTGTCAAAACGGCAAAGTATACAGCTCTGACATCATTAATCGCTTGCGAGCTGCGGAGTTAATTGTGGTTGAAGGTACCCTGTATCCACTGCTGAGTCGTTTGGCAAAAGATGGCTTGTTGGGATATGAATGGCAGGAATCAGAGCAAGGTCCGCCACGAAAGTATTATTGGCTAACTGATTCTGGTAAAGAAGTGTTAGGGGCATTACAGCAAACGTATCGTAAATTACACACATCTGTTACAAAGCTTGAAAAAAGAAAGGAGAACGTATGAACGAAGTAAAGCGAATTCACTTGGGTCGACAAGCATTTACGATTGCGGTTGACGCACACGCAGAATTACGAGAATACATCGTCGCGATTAAAAAACATGTCGGGTCACAGGAAAGTGAGGTTGTTGAGGAAGTTGAGCTTCGCATGGCTGAACTGTTGCATGAACGCAAGATCACGGACGAAAAGGTAATTTTACAAAAGGACGTAGTTTATCTTAAGGAGCAGCTAGGAAGTCCAAAGGACTTTGCCGATGGTGAAGTGAGTGATAATGAAGAAGAGAAAGAGTCTCCAGCTGTACAATCAAGACAGTTGTTTCGAGATGCAGAAAACGGTAAGCTCGGAGGAGTTTCTGCAGGTTTGGCAGCATATTTTGGTATTGATGTAACCTGGGTGCGAATTGGTTTTGTGCTACTAACACTGGCATGGGGTGGAGGAATATTTCTGTACTTGCTGATGTGGCTTATTGTACCCGAAGCCAAGACCGGTAGTGACTACTTGCGTTTGCGCGGTAAGCCAGTTACCGTTGATACAATTAAGGAATTTGTTGATCAAACGGATGTGTCCCATAGGGCAAAGCAGGCCAGCTCCCTGATGTCGCAGCTTGCACGTAACCTTGGTAAACTGATTGTGGTTTGTGCTGGACTGTTTTTAGCATTCTTTGCTGCTATGGGTATGCTGTGGACGATTGCATTCGGTGTGTATGCATTTATTGCTCCTGAACGATTATTTGATGCTGGACGTATTTTTCCAGTAGACACTCGGGAGTATTGGCTTATTATTTTGATAGTTCTTGTCGCAATAGGTATCTTTGCGCTTCTCTTTGTTGTTGGAGTCTCTATGATCCGCCGAAAATGGATAGCTCCTGGGTGGACAATAGCAGGTGTTGCAGCAATTACTTTTGTCAGTGCAGCGGTCGCTATACCACTTGGTGCAGCAATTGTTCCGCAGGTACGTGACCGATATAAAGCTGCAGAGCAAACTTCAGTACGTAGCGTAAAAGAATTCAAAGCATTGGATGTTACTGGTAACGAGACAGTAGTGCGCTATGAGCCGTCTGACACTTATTCTATTGAGATTAATTCGGTGGGCTCTATCGATAGGGATGCTGTAAAAACAGATGTCAGAGAAGATGGTACATTAACGATAAACACGCAAAACTACAGGGCAGATTACGGTTGTATGCTCTTTTGTGTTATGACTAGCGACATAGAAATAGTTGTGAAGGCTCCAAGGGTTGACACTGTAAGGTTACATGAAATGACTGTTTTTAAGACTGATAAACCTTTACGACAATCCGACATTACACTTGAGACGCATGGAACAGTTGAGCTTCGAATGGAATATATATATCCATCAAAAACCGTACTTACAACCAGTGATCCATGGGAGAAAAAGACACTAGTACTTTCGGGTTTGCACAGTAATGCTAGTAGTGAAGATGTCCTACGTAACACCGATCTTGCTGGCTTGGTGTTGAGCCGTAGCGACACACTTGAATATGCAGGTAGTTTCAACTGTGAAGAATACGACCCTATTGTGTATGTAGATACGATGCCTCAAGAAATTCAGGTGGCTGGACAGAAATTTACCAATCAGCAAGATTTTTCAGGTGCGCGTACCTATGAAAAAAGCAATGCATTTAACTGTATTTTGGTACGATAAGCTTATGTTTGTAAGGTATACTAATGAAAAAGGAGGCGCATGATAGAAGCTAGAAATCTGAGCAAGAAATATAATAAAAAATTAGCTGTCGATAATGTTTCGTTCACTATTGAAACAGGAAAAGTTACAGGATTTTTGGGGCCAAATGGAGCAGGTAAATCTACTACCATGAGGTTGATGCTCGGGCTTGATAATGGCCACGGTCAAACAAAATTTGATGATAAATTTCTGTACAACTATCGGCAACCATCAAAAGTTGTAGGAATACTCTTGGAAGCGAAGGCGTTTCATCCTACGCGTAGCGCACGTAATCACCTGAAAATTCTTGCTGCTGCCGGAAACATTCCAGATAGTCGCGTAGAGGAAGTGCTCAATATTGTGGGTCTTACAAATGTTGCTAAGAAAAAGCCAGGTAAGTTTTCACTAGGAATGAGTCAACGCTTGGGAATTGCAGCAGCGATTTTGGGTAAGCCGAAATATTTAATACTAGACGAGCCGGCAAACGGACTTGACCCTGAAGGTATTGCATGGCTGCGGGAATTTTTGAAAGATTATGCCCGGCAAGGCAACGCAGTGTTTGTTTCAAGCCACCTACTTAATGAAATGGCACTGATGGCTGAGAATGTTGTAGTGATCGGCAAAGGAAAATTAATTGCGAATACGTCGATCAAAGAGTTGACGGAAGGCAATAAACATACAAATGTTTTTGTGCGTACTGGTTCATTCGCAAAATTCGAGAAGGCTTTAAAGAAGCAACAGATTGTCTTTGAAAAACAAGGCGAAGGAATCTGTGTTCAAGGTGTAACTACAGATTCTGTTGGCAAACTAGCATTTGATACCGGTGTGCCAGTATATGAGCTTGCAACACGTAGTGCTTCGCTTGAGGATATATTCCTAGAGTTAACAGAGGGCGAACAAGAGTACAAAGCACAAAACGAGAAAGGAGGTAAGTAATGATTCCTACCTTGAAAGCAGAATTTCGTAAATTATTTACTATACGTTCAACGTACGTTATTTTTCTTATTGTCTTGGCGTTTACTGCGCTTATGAGTTTCTATTTTGAGGGCTACAAGGGCAATACAGGATCGGCAGCATCGACGTTGCAATCCACGGCTTTGCAAGAAGTAATAACAAATACCGCGGGGCTGGCTGCGCTCTTTGTAGCAATTATTGGTGTGCTATTTATGGCACACGAATACCGCTACAACACTATTATGTATACGCTCACGGCTAATACGCGTCGTACGACAGTGTTACTCGTCAAAATGTTTACTATTGCCGTATTCGGCATATTGTTTGGCCTACTCACAACTTTGTTTAGTATAGGTATGTACAAACTTGGCTTGCAGTTAAGGGATGCGTCTTTACCTGCACAGGATATAGCAGTGTGGTCAACAATAGGTAAATTAATGTTTTACTATGCCGGATATGCGTTAATTGGGCTTTTACTTGCAGCATTATTGCGTGCGGTTGTTGGAGCAATTGTAGTGCTTTTGCTGATACCAACTACTATCGAACCGCTCATTTCTTTGGTACTGAAAGACAACGCAGTATACCTACCATTTGCTGCACTTGATACGGTTCTTGGCGCTTCTATGGTAAAGGGTGACCTAACATCCACTGGGGCTCTAGGTGTTTCAGCAATCTATATAGCTGTGGTGAGCGTGGTAACGTGGGCGCTATTTCTAAAACGTGACGCAAATTAGCGTTGTGCTGGGAAATATGTCCCAATTTCTCTATTAAGGGTACATTGAATCGCATTTTCGGTTCTGCCGTTTGCAATGTACATATCAATGCCTTGTGCTGTGACAAATTCTGCAGCCTGAAATTTACTTTTCATGCCTCCTTTACTGTTTGCGGAGTTTGATTCACCAACAAGGTGAGAAAGGTCGTATGTATCTGTAATTACTGGCACGACAGATTCTGGATTTTCAACATCTTCGTATACACCGTCAACGTCACTCAAAAGCACAAGGCTTGTTTTTCTGAACAAGCCACTTTTGTGTAACAGGGCAGAAAAGTGTGCAGCAAGCATATCGTTGTCGCCAAAGTTAATCTCAGAATGCGACAGTGCGTCATTTTCATTACGTATTGGTATATCACCATGAGCGAATAGACGCTCCATAACCTGAAGCGCTTCTTGGCCTTCGTTGCTGGCAAGTTCTTGTCTTGTTGCCAGTAGTTGCCCGCACAAATGTGGCGCAAGCGCAGTTTGCCATGCGTTCATGAGCCCAAGTTGACCTAAACATGACATACGTTGTTCGTTGGCTATATCTTTTCGTGATTCTTTAGTGCGTGCTTCGCCGGTCAGCGCATATCCAGCTGAGATCGCGCCCGAGGTTGTAATACCTACGCATGCCCCCGTTTGTTTGAGGGATTTTACTTGTTCTGCAATACGCTCAATCGATTCGAGGTCAAGTGATGGAATGCCGTCTTGCATCGTTGTGGTTAGTTTGGTGCTAATCTTTATTTCAATAAGCTCGTCGTATGTGTGAGTCTGTTCTTTCATAGTAAATACTCCATGTATGCATGAGATGTGTGGGCATAAAAATACCCCTTGATCGGGGTCTATCTGCATGTAATGAAATATTCAAGAAACCCCGACTGCTACATAGGCGGGAGAAGAGGTGTTGCTGAAATGGTGAAACCAAATGCGTACTTCATAATCTAAACAATACGTTAATATAAAAATAAATACAAATTTTAGTAGCTAAAACGAAAAACGACAAGCAGACAATCAAAATAGAGGGAAACCAAGATAGCAACAGTGCCATCAATTCTATGTCTTGACGGTCTGCCCATCGCTCTTCGTACACTTGCAGAGGTTAGAAGCCGAAACCGTCTCGTATCGCGTCCCACGCAGGGTCGGGATATAGATCGCGAAAGCGATCCTCTATTACCGGACTTTCCGATCCGAATTGAAATTCGCGACACTGATTGTTCTCGATGATCCTAGGGTCGGTGGGGGTGATGCTCTTCTTCGTGTGGTCAGGCTCGAAGAAAGGGCTTTCACGAGGTCGGTCATAAAAAAGTGGTACCGGAGAATCGTAGTTGGGCGTAGCGAGAGGCGGAGAACCCTGTGTAACAAGAAGGGTCTTATCGACTCTTTCCAGATGTTGCTGAATCAGAAAAGAGGCCATACTCGGCGCAAAAGACGAGATGACACTATCTCCGAGCGGTGTTACTGCACGGGTTTCGAAGTTGATACTGAGCCTGAGTTCAGCGCCAAGTGACTTGTGCACCGTGATCTCAACTTCTGCCTCGTTTTTGCCAAGTACTACGGTGGTCTTGATTTCACTGTAAAGGCTAGACTGCGAGGTAACCGATCGCTCATCGAGATCAACGATGATCTTGTCATCACTGGTCCCTACAACGAGCTTCAGGGTTTTCAGTCCAGCACCGAGCGTGAGAACTTTCGGGTGTACGTACGTCTCTTGCATGATGCACTTTCTGTTGATTGGAGGAATCTCTGAGCTCAAGGCTTGTGATGTTTCTCTATGTAAACACAAGATGAGGTGTGACTGTACTCCTAATAAGTACATTCACGCCTCATCTTGAATGCTGTCTGCTTGTCAATGTGCCTCGGAATATTCACATACTCAACGAAGGTAATGATATTATTATCACAAAACAACGCAAAAGTCAAATAATTATCATGTACATAGTTATTTGGGCATGAAAAAAGGATCATACTCACACGTATGTAGCATAAAGCTACGGTGTTTTCCGATCCTTTCATCCCAGGTGGGCGAACTCGCTATATGCGAGCAAGCTCAGCCCACCCGGGGTGTAACTACTTCCTTAGAAGCCGAGATTCACTTTCTCGTCATCCTTATAGATTTCCGAGCGTTCGGATTCGTTCAATGCTTGCCAGAACTTGGCAGCATCAGCGATCATTCGCCCTGCTTCATCGAACGTGCCATCAATGCTCGCGCAAGCCAAGCGCATGTGACTGAAGTCGGCTACGCCAATGAGCGTAAACGATACGTCATTCCGCTCGAGCGTGATCATGACACGACCAGCCGTGACATAGCTACGTACCTCTACTGTGCCAAATACACCCGACATGCCCTTTCTATCCGATGCATAAATAAATGCACTGAGACCCTGATCGACGACTTCAATCTCGAACTGCATTGCCATATTCACGGCTCTATTGCTAAGCAGCTCGTAGAGGCGGTCGTTGATACTGAGTCCGTCAAGAAAGTAGGACCCGCTCAGTCGCACATTTGCGAATACATCGCTATATGCAACCAGTCGCTTCCAGCCTTGCTTAGGCTCACGGTACAAGGTAATCCAAACTTCGCGCTTGTCAGGGCGCTGAGTACCGCTGTGATAGCCCTCCTCGCTGTACAGGTGCACAAGCGTTACCCATGCAATGCAATCAACGACTTCGTACGGATTCTCGCCGAGGTCTGTATCTTGCCAGTCACGGATGCTGTGTTCGAAGACGTCCTTGACGAACCGGGTTCCGTGTACCTGTCGCCTTTCATCCCAGTGTCGCCGACTGCCAAGCTGGCCATCGGTGTCTACGGGGTAGTAACACTCCAGCCTTTTGCCCTGGAACTCTCGATTGTGGGGTGACGTGATCGAACTGTTCTCGCCCCAGTGATTATTGGCAGCTCGATACAGCAGGTTTGCGTCACCACGTTCGACCACGATATTCAAGGTGGTCTCGACGTCGTCAAACGACGCCGTCGTCTGAGTAAGGATTTCCTGCAAGAACGGGTACTGTTTCAGCAGAGCCTGGTTCTTCTTTGACGTAACGGGAGGCACGAATGCCACCACCTCTCTGGACATTCCGTCCGGTTGACTCTAGTGCATTCCGCAATCGAGTATCTGTTAAGGGTGTAGTTACCTGCATTTCGTATTGTATAACAAAGTTGAATATACTCATATTAAATTATGTGATCAAGTTAGAATTTTCTATTGAAACAAAAACAAAACCACTCAACGAGAGTGGTTGCATGTGTATGGTGGGGGTGGTTGGAATCGAACCAACTACCAAGCGGTTATGAGCCGCCTGCTCTAACCGATGAGCTACACCCCCTCATCGATACCTTAACAGATACGAGTATAGCAGATTTTTGCAAAAGTTATATACTATATATACGTGTTTAATAAAATTAAAACCTACCAAGATAAAATTATTGAAGAGATACATGTCTTCCAGGATGTGCGAGCTCTTGGTATCGTAGCGTTTCTGGTAATCACCCTACTGATTAGCTGGAGTGGGGTAAAGGTTATAGAAACCAACTATGGACTACAAAAAGAGATTGCCACCATGCAACAAGAAACAGCAGTGCAACGGTTACAAAATCAAAACTTGGAGCTTGAAAATCAGTATTTCGAAACAGATGAATATTTAGAGCTAGAAGCGCGTAGAAATTTTGGGCTCGCTGCACCAGGCGAAACTGTCTTAGTAGTACCAAAAGACGTAGCACTAAAAAATATTACCACCACCAATACAACTACAGCGAGTGGTGAAGCTAAGCCTTCAGAGCAGCCAACCTGGAAGCAAAACGTAGATGCATGGATGAAGTTTCTTTTAAACAAGAGCTAATAATTGACAAAAATGCACCAGTTTGTTATTGTGTACTTTGACTTCAGTAGTCTACTAGATAACGCGGGGTGGAGCAGTGGCAGCTCGTGTGGCTCATAACCACAAGGTCGCAGGTTCGAGTCCTGCCCCCGCAACCAAGATAAGAGTCTCACCTAGTGTGGGGCTTTTTTCTTGGTTGCTTTTGACTAAGGCACAAATCTTTTTGCGATAAGCGAGCAATACTGAAGTTCTGCTAATCTATAGATATGGCTACATCTATTAAGCGTAAATTTTTAGATATTTTCAGAGACCCTAAAGGACGGATTGTTATTTGGCAATCGCCGAATTTACTGCTGCTCGTGTGGATTGCATGCAAGGTCCTGGTTTTTGCAATTAATAATAATGATCTTGATGCCGGCTTCTCACATCTTGGCTCTGCATCACTTTTTGCATGGGCATATCTGGAAGTAAGTAGTGGCGTGAATACGTTTAGAAAAATTTTAGGACTAATCGTTGCCAGTGCTACTGTATGGAATTTCTTTACCTAGATTGCGCAAGCAATCAGAGCATCTCAATTACATGCAGCTTTTTATTGATAGCCTATCTGCATCATTATGTATATGCTTGCAGTATTACAGCGCCCAGTGTACTTTACCTACAGGAGAGAACTTATGACTCAATTTCGACCAAGATTCAATGATTACAGATCACGAGAACAAATAGAAAGGGAAAAGAGACAGGCCGAGCAGCAGCGCCAGGACCAAGTATTCCACGATCGTGTACATAAACGTCGTGAAGCTTATGAGGTTCTGGTTGCGCAATTACCATTGCTAGAAAAGCATGTAGAAAAAAGTCCTGTAGACGTGACATATTTTTCACGGCTTAGGTCGTTCTTTCAGTCTGGGCTTGTAGGTGGTTGGCCGGTGAGTAGCTTGTATGTGCCTGGAAGTGGTGACTCTGAAAGTTATCATGGGCCAGTGCCAGCACGGACTGAGTATTTTATCATCACAGAAGATAAGCGCTTTGGATATGCATATGCTGACGAGGAATCAAACGTTTTTCGGCTGAGTGATCCTAACCAGTTCACGGTAGCTGGCTTTCTTGCTTATGATTACAGATATACTAGGGGTCCAAAGGGTGTCATAGGAGTACCCTCGGCAGAAAAAATCCAGCAGGTTGTTGGTGAGCTTCTCGCAGAATCTGGTGTGCGTTTTACTGAAGATTAGGTTGCGGTAGAATTTACGCAAACAACCATAATGATAGTTTCGAAGTGTCTTAGGCGCTGCACAAAATTATAATCGATTATGGTTATATAAAGCTACGGTGTTATTGTGTAATTATGGAAGGTTTTCCTCATGAATCAGAGGTGTTTGCAAATTTACAGCCTTCTACGGTGGTGATGGCTCAAGAGTTTCAGAAAAAATTGGACCATACTTTCGAAGGTGACCAACGACAGAGGATTGAGGAGGCATTGCTTTTGTCATGCGAAGTTCATGCTGATCAAGCTGATCGTTCTGATGGCACCCCTTATGTTGAGCATCCGTTGCAGGTAGCAAATAATGTCCTAGAAGCTCTTGAAGAGCCAGATGCTGAGGTTATTATCGCAGCCTTACTACATGATTCAGTGGAAGATCAGGCGAAGAAACTAGCTCAGAAACTACAGCCTGATGTTAGCAAAACTCATTACGAGTACGTGGCGTTGCGATATATCGATGAGCGTTTTGGGGAGAGGGTAGCAAAAATTGTTGCTGCGCTTACTAATCCTGATTTTGACGAGGCACTTGCAGACAATGGGCATGATATTACCGCAGAAAATAAAAATAAACTGTACATGCATCACGTAACTGAGGCGATAGAAGACCCTGATGTGTTATTAATAAAACTTTTTGATTTTGCTGAAAATACGCTAAGGTTGCATGAAGTTGTTGATGTATCTCGGCGCTTATACCTTGCTCGAAAGTACACACCTGTCATAGATGTCTTCATTGCACGTCTACAAAGGGGCGATCATGGTATGAAGCAGTCAGTAGCCAACGAGCTGCTTGAACAGTTACAGTCGACGTCTATGCAAATACAAATGTACGCAAATTGATTATTGTTGCAGAAATTCGCCGGTTTTATTCATCTCTTCAAGATGTTCTTTGCGCCAGCCTTCAAAAGATTTTTTGCGTATACCATTTTCGATAATGAAATTATTCAAATGCTCTGAGCCAAGGAAGTTAGGAAGTAGCACGTATGTGACACCAAGTTTGTAGAGTTCTGCTGCTTCGTCGTGATCGTTGGCATAGCAGATAAGGACGGTTTTCTTATTGTGTCTGCGCACGTAACGAGCTATAGAAGTATTAACTACGTGATCATCGATAGTGTTAATGATAAGTTTAGTATTTTCCAAATTAATTTCATTTAGCAATTCTGGGTCTGCGACATCGCCGTAAATATGAGGGATATGTTTTTTACTTAGCTCTTCGATAACCTCAGGATCATAATCGACAACAATATACGGTTGCTTCATGTTGTGGAATGTTTTTAGAAATTTGTTTCCACCGAAACGATATCCAAAAAGTATAAGATCGTATGATTTGGCTGCCTGTGTTCTTTCTTTTGTTTCTCTTCGCTCAAATAGGCGTAATTTATTTTCTATTCGTGTATAGAGCCAATCGTCATATTTCATAAGATAGGTTGATATAGCGATGGTAATAATTGCTACGAGAGTAACAATTGCACTGAGCTTGTCGCTAACTAGCCCGCCAGCATTAGCAAGAACGATTAAGATAATTGAAAACTCACTAATTTGCGATAAGTTAATTCCCGTTTTGAAGCTAGTGCGTTTAGTGTAGCCCAGTAACCCTAGCGATATCATAACAACTACTGGCTTCACCGTCATGACAACAGCAGAAAGAATTAAAGCGGGAACAAGACCAGCAGTAAGGTTGTCGAGCTGTAGGCGTTCACCAAGGCTGATAAAGAAGAGGATAATGAAGAAGTCGCGCAGTGGTTTGAGCCGAGCTCCAATCTGATGCGTGTAAGGCAGGTGGGCTAAGGTAACACCAGCGAAGAGCGCCCCAACCTCCACCGAGAAGCCAATTGCATTAACAATAGATGCGACTCCAAAGCCCCATGCGAGTGCAAATAGAAACAGCAGTTCTTGTGACTTCGCAATGTATCGAGTGATAGGTGGTAGGAGTTTTGCGCCAAATATAAATAAGACTGCAATGACGCCAAGCCCTTTGAGAACAAGGAGACCAATATCAAGCGACGAAAGTGGGTCTCCGCTTTGAGCTGCGACAAATAGCAATGCAAAAGTTGCAATAATATCGTCGATTAGGATAACACCAATTGCAATTTGCCCATTAAGTCTAGCCAGCTCTTTCTTGTCGCTCAAGACTTTGGCGATAATAATTGTGCTACTGAAGAAAAGTGCTAGCCCTGTAAGGATCGCTTCTTGCTGTGTAAAATGAAATGCAACGCCAAGTAAATATCCTAACGTACCTACGGTAGATAAGAGCGCTAGAGCAGTGAGTATAACGGGTTTACCAAGGCGTTTTACTACAGCAACACTTAGTTCAAGGCCAATAATAAACAGCAGCAGCGCGATGCCTATTTCGCTGAATGTATCAAATGCTTCTTTGCTATGAATAAGATCAAAAACTGATGGACCAACAAGGATTCCTGTCAGTATGTACCCCATGATTAAGGGTTGGTGAAGGATGCGCATGATCAATGCGACAACGCTTGCGAATGCAATAACGAGGCTTAATTGCGTAAAAACGTCGTTATGCATGTATTATCTCCGGGAAAGTACTTCGAGTATCTAAACGATATATATCAGTCACTGGATATATAATAACAGACGCATGCAAAGGCTGACTAGACAAAAAGCGTTATAATAATAACTATGTTTATTATTCCACCAATTGGTCGACTCATTAGGCGAGACGTGTTGCTTATTCAGATTATACCAACACTGGTGGTATTTGCAGTTTTATTGACGTTCGCGATCATAAGCTGGCGAAGTGCAGAAACGACACTGCAAACACAGGAAGATCAAAAGATTAATAAAGAAATGAACGTCTTAATAGACGCAATTGAGTCGAGAACAGAAACAAATGAAGTATTACTTCGCTCTGGGGCAGGATTTTTTGATGGTTCAGAAGCAGTCAGCCGAGATGAATGGAATCGTTTTTATAGCAAATTTAATGTTGAGGAGCGTTTTGCGGGTGTGAGTACGCTGGGGTATGCTCCGGTTGTTAAGCAAGCGGAAAAAGAAGCGTTCGAAAATACGTTGCGACAAGAAGGGGTGAGTGACGCCACGATAACTCCTGCAAATTCTGAAACGCCTTTTTACGTGCCAGTTATGTATTACCAGTCATATCGTCAGGGTGCAAATCCGATAGGATTTGACGTCTATAGTGAGCAAAACCGTCGGAAAGCGATTGATGCTGCAGCAGCAACAGGATCTGTGGCAATGACTGAAAGAATAGATTTATTCTCAAATAATAACGATGGCAAGCATACTATTCCCGGAATAGTTCTGTATATGCCGGTATATACGAGAGATATGCCACTCAATTCAGTAGAAGAGCGTAAAAATGCGTTGAGAGGATTCGTATACGTTTCCTTAATCATAGATAAGCTGTTTTCTGATCTCGCAATTGATGATAATTTCGATTTTACTGTCAAAAATATTGTAGATACCAAGACTAATGAGTCGCAGGTGCTGCTTGATTCAAGGGATAACAAAAACCAGCAGTCAACTGTCGTAAAAGAATACCGCATGGAAACTTTCGGTCAAACATGGGATATCGCGCTTAGTGCGCACGGTGAAATTGTTTCTAGTACAGACAGTCAGCGTCCATCAACTGTCATTACGGCTGGTGTGGCAATCTCGTTGATAGCGAGTGTTGCAGTATATCTACTCGTGCAATACCGTACTCGAACGTTTGCATTGTCGGAAGAGCGTAAACTGCAGCAAGCAAAAGATGAATTATTATCTCTTGCCTCACACCAGCTGCGTACGCCGGCTACTGGAGTGAAGCAATACGTGGGAATGGTATTGGATGGATTTGGCGGGCGCTTACTGAAAGGTCAGGTGAAGTTGCTCGAACAGGCGTATAAATCCAATGAGCGACAATTGCAAATTATTAATGAATTCTTGTATGTAGCTAAACTCGGTTCTGGTAGCTTGACGACCACAAGTCGTACATTTGATATATTGCCAGTATTCAAAGACGTGATAGAGGAAATGAATCATGATATCGAGGAAAAAGGGCATACACTGAAGGTAGTGGTACCAAAAATTGCACAAGTGTATGCTGATGAGCATAGCGTTAGGATGATCTTAGAAAACTTACTTTCCAATGCAATTAAATACACGCCAGATGGTGGAAGAATTAATATCAGAGTCCAGAAAGTTGACGACACTATAAAAATACATGTTCAAGACACCGGTATTGGTATAGCCAAAAAAGACAGATCACTCTTATTTAAGCAGTTTTCGCGCATCCCTAATGAGCTATCAAGTTTAGTAGAAGGTAGTGGTATCGGATTATATCTATCTCAGCAGCTTGCAGTGAGAAATCAGGGCACCATTACTGTAGAGAGTAAAGAGGGTGAAGGCTCGATCTTTACCTTATCTCTGCCACGAAAATCTGTAAAAAATCTTACTAAAAGACTCATAGGACAGGCGTACAATAACACCAATGAAGAAGAGCCCAAAAAAAGTCCTGGTCGTCGAAGATGAGCAGGCGCTAAGCGCAGCATATAAAATAATATTAGAGAGTGCAGATTATCAGGTAACAACCGCATTTGATGGGCAGGAAGCACTTGATGCTGTCGGCAAAGAAGATCCAGATATTATCTTACTCGATCTTAAGATGCCTCGCATGGATGGCATCGCATTTCTTGAGGCATATCAGCCACAGCTCTTAAAAAAGAAGCCAAAAATTGTGGTCTTTAGTAACTTTGATTTGCAGGATGAAATCGACAGAGCTTTTACGCTTGGTGCCGATAAGTATGTGCTAAAGGCATGGGCTGCCCCAAAAGATCTTTTAAAAATTGTTAGTGAAATTGAAAAGATCTAATTAGCGCGTAGCTACTCTTCTAGATTAGTTATTTCTTTACCAACAGCTTTAATAACTAATTTTTTATCAACGATATATTTTTTATTGCGGTATGCGACTGCTCCAAGTCGCTTGAGGTTTCCAAGTTCGGTGGCAACAGTTTCGCGAGTAAGGCCAAGGCAGTTTGCGATAGTTTGATGCGTCAAAGGAATTCCGAGGGTATATAATCCGGCTGCGGTTTCGTTTCCATGACGTATAGCAAGAAAATAAAAGAAATAAATAATCTTATCTTTTGCTCGAGGTTGCTGCAGCGCTAAGTTCCTGACAAGATTACTGTTGGCTATGTGGAGAAAACGGTCTAGAACGTACTGGTTAATTCCAGGATCTTCCGATGTCTCGAAGGTAGTTTTTTCTATGGGTGCTAATTCGCAAGGAGTTAATGCCTCGTAGTAAAACATCGCAGATTTACTATAGCCATGAAGCCAATCAAGAGGAAACACATCGCCTTTTGTATAGAACCCGACTACGTACTCCTCGCCTTGATCGTCGATTGCATATACGCGCACAGAACCATCTTGTACAAGATAAGCTTGCCTGGGTGCTTCTCCTTGAAAATAGATAATATTACCCTTGCCAAATCTTCGAATTGGTTCGCATATTTGCTTCATTGTAGATATGTCGGCTATATTTCCCATACTTCTAGTCTAACGCGTGTGAACTATTTTACAAGAACGTTGTAATAGAATACACAGAGCGCACAGTAATTTCTTTGTACGATAGAGGTATGCTCATATCGAGTATGACAGTAAAAAGAGGGAGAAATGTATGAAGCAAGATAAACGCTTACAACATAAAATTAACACATTCCTCGACAGGAAAACGTCACAGTATCCTGAGATTCAGGAATATGTCAGAGATCTTTCACGATTATAAATCATAAAACAGAAGAGGTGCTATGGGCATACTAGCATGGATTATATTAGGTGGTTTAGCGGGTTGGATAGCGTCAATGATTATGAGTACTAATGAAGATCAGGGTATATTTTTAAATATCATCGTAGGTATTATAGGTGCCGTACTCGGGGGCTTCATCGTGCAGATGTTAGGCGGATCAGGTATTGATGGGTTTAATCTGTATAGTTTGATTGTTGCGGTATTTGGAGCGATAGCATTACTTGCAGTGGTGAAAACAGTACGACGTAGTTAAGAGCCTTGATATACTCTTGTAATATTATATAGTCTATTGACTAAGCATAAGAAATTTGCTATAATAACAATGTTTGGTTAAAACAAACAAATCATATAAAATAAAGGTACAAACCCAAAACAAAAAGAAAGGAACAAAATGAAAATAAGCAGCGATGCTTTATCTTTTGAGTTGGTTCCTACCAACAACAAAAATATTGCAAAATTTGACGGATGGCTTAGAAGTCTCTAGACATTATCAAATGTAGCAAAAACCTCCACTTTTATGGTGGAGGTTTTGTTTTGCAGAAAATCACAACGCATGTGAGCTATGGAGTTAATATCCACTTAATAACTTCTTGCTTGAGACGATAATATTCTTCTTCTTCAAACTGAATATTTGCTATACAGAATTTCTTGCTTGATATGTGTGAGCAGAACATGCACTCAAAGAGATCGTAGCAATCTTGCACAAAGAAACAGTTAGTGACTTTGCCAGACCAGATGACGTTGAAGCTATTTGAGCACTCTTTACTATCTTCAGCACGAATGCAGAATGTTGAAGCCTGTGATCGCTGGCTTGCTACAAGGAATTCACTACGTTGTACGCTGTCGCAGAACAGAATATTTTTTGAAGCAGTCACATCAGATGATCGATATACGTTTTCAGAACCATAGACCGCGTCACTTTCAGCAACACTTACCGAGTCAATCTGTCGTTCGGTTGTCGTAAAATTTGTTTCTGCCCAGGCTGCTATAACTTCCTGAAGATTAGCAAGTGGGCGCGGTGGAAGCATCCAGTCATCAACTTCACTGCGCTTTCTAGCATTATCGAGCGTAATAAAACGGGTTGGGTTGACTGAGCTTGCCCAAGTCGGTTGATTGTCAGTGCCATCGTATACTTGCTGGGGTAGGCGCAGATCAAATGCAAATTTTGTCATCGCTTGCTCGAGGCTGAGTGGATTTTGATAGCCAAAAATTTGTCCTATCGTTTTATCAAGAATATCTTTTGCTTGCGCTGCGTCCATTATTATTTACTCCTTCTTAGGTCTTTGCGACTTGATGATTGTGATGCTAAAAACTCGGTAAGATTCATAGGTGCAGGGGTTATAGATGCTTGCTCTGTATTAGGTGTTAAGGATTGTGGTGTAGGCGTGTCTATGGTAGCTGTAGCTTGTTTTTTAGCCGCATGTTCATCGAATTTTACAGGCATTTGCTGTTCGTACGTTTTAAGTTCTGCTGGAGCAACATATGGGGCAGGCGTGAAGTCCATTGTCTTCGCTTTAATGACCGGAAGAATTTGACCTTCACTACTCAGGCGCAATAAACATTCGCGTACATTAAGAGAGGTAAGCATCCGGGTACGGATCTCCGTTTCTTTGTTGCCAACTTCCTTGCCTTCTAGGAGTGTTTCTTTTGGAAGTTCGATTGTCAGGTTGCCTTCAAGTGCTCGAGCATCTTCTTCGGATACACGAAAAACATAGTAATTGCTGGTGTTGGCAAAGATTGCATCTTGTAGGTTTTTCTCGATTTGCCCAAAGTACTGTTGTGTTAAGAATACAAACAGGTTATATTTGCGGGCTTCGGCAAGAATTTGTGCAAGAGCTGGATTTTGTACGACTGAAACCTCGTCGACAATAAGAATGACTTTTTCACTGAATGCGCGGGCTTGTGCAAGAAGAAAAATCTGCTGGATAAGTAATCCTGCTACAGTCTTGACGACTTTTTCGCCCATGCTGACCTTATTAAGTGAAAAGACAGTTAAGAAATTACCACTAATTAATTTTGCCAACGAACTACTATTTTCGTTTTGCTGTGACATTGCAGGTTGTAGTTGCATCTCGTCAACCAGCGACACAATAGGAAGGATCGCTTCATTATAACTTTGCGTTCGCAGCTCATTAAAATCAGTAGAAAAGAAGCGAATTATGTTCTGAGGCACGTATTCCTGCACATGATCAATAATCTGATTACGGTATTCGATATCTGTTAAAAGACGCTTAAGATTCTCAAGCGACATAACTTGCGCGGTCATTAATATGAAAAGACTAAAGCGTAATACACGTTCTAGTTTTGGGTTGTGCTGATCGGCAAGGAGTGATTTGAATAATGTGCCAGTAAGTTCTGTTGCAGCAGATATGTCGGTACCTGCTCCGCCAAATAATTCTGCACCGTCATCTTGTCCTTTAAAGCTGATAACACCGCTATTATGAATGCTTTTTAAGTCTTGTTCCAGCGCTGCATGAGGGTCGATCACGATAACACGATAATTTTGTCGCATTGCAGAATTGGCCTGTAGTTTATCTATAAATAGCCCGATAAGCTTAGATTTACCACTGCCACTTGCACCAATAATGAACGAGTGTTTGTCAAAATCGTAGCTGTTAAGTGGAAGGTAGTAGTTTTTTGGCAAGTAGGGAAAGGTGTCGACTTCAAACACTGCTTCCAAGGGTTCGCTGCGCATTATGTGCATAGATTTTTGGATATCGAGGTATTTTGGCTGTTTTTTTCGCATATATTTTGTGTTGGTCTGGAAATCTACAGCGAGCAGATGGCTTGGTAGTATAAGGAGTTTCTTTTTGCCAAGACTGTATTGCCCGGCTGCATTTTTGAAGTAAAACGAAAGATCGGCATACGCTTTTTCAACGTTAATGGTGCGAACGGTAAATGTAGCCCATTCCAATTCCTTGCCACGCTTTACCTGGTATTTTTCCCGAAAATCAAGGATGTTGCCACCACTCACAAGTTGCACAAATCGCTCGCCTCCATGATGTTGAGGCAGGGCTACAATACTTGGCTCTATAGGTCGAAGCACAACTCCCTCAAGATTACTCGAAAGTATACTAAGATCTTTGTTCGCTCCAAGATAGTAATGCACGGTGTTATTTTCGACATGGACCACAAGTTTCCAGCTTTTTAGAAACCCAATATATTGAGATATCGCCAGAAGAGTTTTTTGCCACTGTGTATTGTCATAACTATCGTGCAGCAAATAGAGCTCAAACCAATAGCTGAAACCATGATGCTTACTGGTGGACATAGTACTGATTATTGTCTCACGAAGTTGTGTTGAAGCCTACAGAAGTGCCTACGTAAATGTCAAAATACAGCATAACAAAAATGCACAGAGGTAGTGCGAGACTTGCATAAATTAATAAAAAGTATTAAAATAGTCCTGGTAAATTCATCAGCTGTTCCCGAGATATACTTTGGTTGAGAGCATGAATTTTGCTCTTTTACTTTGGTATTAGGAATGGTACGACCTAGAAGGAGATGAGCCTAGTGCTCAAGAAGTCCAATTCGCGACAGTTGTCGCAGAAGGTGCGCGTCACCTTGATGGTGTTGCTGATGGCCTGCGGGCTTTCGGCGTCTGTCACCACGAGTGGTGCTTTGGCGGCGACCAAGAGCGATCGGGCTCAGGTTTCCGGTAAGGACATCAAGCGTGGCTCGGTGGCTCTGAATCGTCTGAGCAAGGGTACCCAGGCCAAGATCAAGCGTCTCGAGCGCGATAATCGGCAGCTCAAGCTCGAGAACAAGAAGTTCGAGGAGCGTTTGGCGAAGCTGGAGGCTGCTGCTCCGGTGCCCGGTCCGCAAGGTCCGGCTGGCCCTCAGGGTCCGAAGGGCGACAAGGGTGACACCGGCGAGCAGGGTCCGCAAGGCCCGAAGGGTGACGATGGAGCTCAGGGTGAGCAAGGTCCCAAGGGTGACACCGGCGCTGCTGGTAAGGACGGCAAAGATGGCGTTGACGGCAAGAATGGCCTGAATGGTCAGGACGGCAAGGACGGCGACAAGGGTGACACCGGCGAGCAGGGTCCGCAAGGCCCGAAGGGTAGGGATGGTGTCGATGGCGCTACCGGTCCTCAGGGTCCGGCTGGCCCGAAGGGTGACACCGGTGCCACGGGTCCGCAAGGGAATCCCGGTCGGAATGCCGACGGTTCTTACTCGCGCGATGTAACGGCGAGTGGCGACCACGGTGTGACCGTCGGGAAGACGCGCGGTAGCGGTAACGGTCTGCCCGACAACGGCTCCGCCTCGATCGACGAGAACGGGCTGCAGCTTGGTATTGCTGCCCCTGGTGGTGGTTTCGGCGGGGCATACTTGCCTTCGTTCCCTTCGGCTGATCGACCGCTGTTGAGCGATCTCAAGGCGCTCGAGTACGAGTGGTCGGTGGCAAGTCGTGTCGCCAACTCGGTCGCACCGTCGGTCAAGATCGATATCGTGGGTGCGTGCTCTACGCCGACGTCTTGCAGTCGCAATACGACGTTGGTTCTGGAGCCGTATTACACGGTCGGTGGTGCTGCTACGAGTGGCAAGACCGATGGCCTGGACGACGTTGCCCCCACGAAGTGGTGGTCCACGCAGTCCATCGTTGGTGCCGCAGATCGGAACCAGTTTGTTCCGTTCAGCACGATTCTGGCCAATAGCCCCAATGCGCGCATCTCGCGTGTCTACGTGGAGGCTGGCCAGAACTCCAAGGGTGCTCCTTGGGCAAACGATACCGCCGGTTTCTCCGGATCGGTGAAGTGGCTCAAGCTCCGCTACGCAGGGCAGAAGACGCTCTTGTACCTCTTCGGCACCAACTAGCCACCCTCGGGATGTGCCACTAGGTGCATCAGCAGTACTAAAGTAAAAGAGCTCGCGACGGAATTCGTTTTTGTATTAGGGTGTCCCCTAACAACGTTTTCCGTCGCAGTTCCATGATTATACTTTCAAATTTTACTCTTCTTATTTTTTATAAAAATATATCAAGTTACAAATCAGAGATACTTAGTTTTTCTAGTATATCGTCGACAATTTGTTCAATAGGTTGTCGAGCATCAATAATGACAGCACCGAATGCTCTATACTCAGCTTCTTTTGTTTCATTATTTTCAATAGCTGCTGCTAGCTCATGAGGCTTGGTCCCGTAAGTGTGATTACGTGGGATTACGACTCTCTCTCGTATAGTTGCTTCATCGGTCTGAAGCCATATAACATTTTTGCACAACGTACGTATCTCGGCTTCGTTAGCTCCACCACCACATAAAAAGACTGAGGTATCGTGTGCAGTATTGAGAACTTGCTGTACCCAACCAATGGATATTCGCCATTCATGTTGATCGAACCAGGTTTTTGTACGTTCAGGTACTTGTCCAAATTCCGCAGCCCGCTCGCCTGTTTCTTTATTGAACCACGCACTGATACCATTGTGTTCGGTGTCGTAGGCTTCATATCCTCGCTGCCTTAATACTTTAGCAACAGTTGTTTTACCAGATGTAGATGTGCCTGTTACAAGAAATAATGCCATGTTCGGTAGTCTATCACGCTACAAAAACAGATAACAAGGCAATTTCGTGAACTATATCGAAGTAATAATTTGTAGAATACCGGATAATATTTTATTATTCAGTCATGGCAGTTGAATCTCTTTTATTTGATATTGATGAGGTAGTAGTAGCCTCAACCCCATTACAATTACAGGCAGAGCAGGTAACTGCTCGCGAAATGGCGCAAAAATACCGACCTGCACCAGAGTATGTTGGCTTAAGAAATGGCGACGAAGAGCAAATTGACTAGGCGCAATTTAAAGGTATGGCAAGAGTCTCGATTGCTGCAGAGATTTGGGGTATTGAATCTGGTAGTGAATTGGCAGACGAGTATCGCTCAAGTGTGGTGCGAAGTACAATAGCGATTGCGGGGCCTGACAGCGTGCCGTTTGTAGCTGGCGCAGAAGAGGGGCTCACTAGGTTGCAAGAGCTAGGGCTACTGATGGCTGCAGTAACTTCAAGTCACAGAGACATCTATAGCGCGTACGACCGCATATTAGATTTGAGTCGTTTTTTTGACGAATCCGTAACTCACGGCGAAGCAGATCATAACAAGCCAGAACCTCATCCGTATTTGCTTGCGGCTGAACGCGTAGGGGCTGAAGCTGCAAAATCTGTTGTTATCGAAGACTCTGGTAGTGGTATCCGGTCAGGCTTGGCTGCTGGGGCAATTGTGCTAGGAATTGCTACCACAACTACCGCAGAAAAACTGCAAGACCTGGGCGTACACCACGCTCTTGAAAATTGGGCAGAACTTGTACTTCAGATTAATAAAATGAAACGTATCTCCTAAAGTGCCTCTATATTGACCGTTGCCCAGTCTAACATATCTTCGAATAGATCGGTAGTGGGCTGGGAGTCAAAACAATTCTTCGCATTTCCATTAGCGTATACTGCATATGTATAATCGCCAATAGTCTTGTTGGGGCTATGAAAAGAAGTGGTGTTATGCCTTGATGTTTGTGCTTGCTGCTTCGGTACTCTGACTATATAGAACATTCCTGTACTTTGACTACTGCTCGCACCACAACTCTGTTGAACAACTCCTTTTAAGCTGCCTTTAATCATAGAGTCGCTTGGCGCAGACGGTGAGGCATAGTAGCTCTGATGCGTAAGCTCTGTAAGGGGTATCCGGATGCTCCACTCTTTAATTTCAAGATATCCTACTTTTTCGTATCCATTAGGGTTAATACCCTCCGAGCCATTGCTTTGCCTGCCTTTTTGTTCGGGCAGGGGTGTGATATTGAGTTTTGGCGAAGCTTTGGTGTTTACGAAGGCTTGAATTATCGTTTCTGTAGGATACCTAGAGAGGTAATCAGGGCCGTATTGGTCACTGCGCATAAGCGTGTATCTTTTGCTGTCGAGCACAAAGCAGATTCGGTATTCGCTGTATTCATTGCTCTTCTGAGGCTGATTACTCGTGTTGGTGGTGAGGCTGTAAGTAATATATTCAAAACCTTTTGCGGTTTTCTTATGCTCTGTGTTGCCAATATTTCTTTTGTCGGTGGCGCAACTATTCTTGGTGGCATGGGATTCTCCTTGTTCAATATTCTCATATGAAACAACATCGCGCATACTGTATGTTCCGTCATATTGTTTGGTCAGCTGATTGTAGTGAATAATGAAACTATTTTTACGGGTGTGATCTGCCTTGGATGATATAAAGTCGTCAGTTTGAGGCATGCGGACAGACATTCGCTCCTCATTTTTGTGAGCAATGATAGCAGGCGAAAAATACATGATCGTACCTATAGCGCCAGTACCTATCATGTAAATAAAAATAACGGAAGCAATGTATGACCCAGTAATGGTGCCGGATTTAAACCTGCCCCTTCTTAATATTCGGGAAAGCGGTCTTTCTGTAGTGTATAGCGCCCAATAAGATAATAGTGCGGTTGCTAGGAAGGCATTACTACTTCTTAACCCTTCAATCTGAAAGGGAAAGAGTAAGCCGATAGCTTTTGAGGCAGATTGCTCATAAAATCCCGGGCTCATAACGAAAAATACTATCAAAGGATAAAGCAAAAATACCCAGTCTTTGCGGATGAGTCCGATAACTCCAAAAGTTATGAGCAGCAGGGGCATTACAAACATCAAGCTGATGGCGTCTTGCACTGTTCCAAAATACTCGGTTGAACGGCTGACCATGGCGCCACCAACGAAATATCCAGAAACAAAAACTACACTCAATAGACCAAAGAGGCCAATAAAGTATGAGCCTAACTCTTTCATTATGGCGATCAAAAAATCTCTCCACGAAGGTTTATCAAGGGTTGGAATAGGGGCCTCAGGGCCACTCTCCGGCGTAGTACTTGATGCTGCTTGACCGGGATTGGGGTAGATCTGATCAGTGTTGATTGCGGGACGGTCCTGGTCGGTATTTTCCATATTACCGTAAGTATAATACAGCACTGTATTTTTGGAAATTGCGATCAGCTCTGATTGATATATTCAGAAGACAACGCTTAAATTTAGTGGCGTCAAACCACGATCTTTTATAATTTGCTCAAGTTTTGCTTTGTCGCCTAAAATCATGGTGTTTGGTAATGAATTGTATGCAAACTCTGCGACTTCAATATTCTCTGCTATTGCATCTGTAGTTTTTGTAATTTGTTGACCATCTGCAATAGTGGCTTCAAAGACAGCTATATCCAATTGGAATTCTTGGCCTGGCAGTGGGGCAAATTAAGGTAACTAGACGTTTAACATATATAATTGTGTTAGAATTCGTCAGTCTAATTGTGTACTATGGGCGCAAAGGGTATCGTTAAGGTGTAGGAGTTTTATGAAAGTAGAAGAAGTACGTGCAGTAACCGAGAGCCTAAACGGTTATGAAGGGTGGAGGATGGCGCTGGATGATGCCGAAGAAGCAAGGCAGCAACGTCCCAAGGAAGATCTTAGTGATCCTGCTTATCTCAGAGCACAGGCCACCATGCTTGATGCGCAAGCTGCTATAGCGCCTGCTACAGAGCGTTTGAAGGTAGACGTAGCAGAAGCAGGGGATTTGCTAGCTTTACCTTTTAGGATTGGGTTATTACGCGCACTGGATAGAAATATTGCAATTAGCAAGAATCAGCCTCAGCATCGGTTACTCCAGGTAGCCAATATGCATTTTCGTGGTAAAAGTCTAGACTTGGATATAGGTGATTATGCGTTTAGTTCAAATGATCCTTTTGCGTACGCTGTAGAGTTAGGTAGTGCAATCACAGAAGTAGAGCAGGCTTTGCCTCGAGTCAAACGCACTGTTGCAACAGCTGTGTTAAGAATTGGCGACAACAGACGGCGCTCAATTGTGTATACGCAACCCACCGTCGCAGAGTTTCATACTGTTCTTGTTCCCGAAGATCGACAGCTTTGCGAGGAGCCTCAGGTGAGCGACGATCATGTAGACTACGCATTACCTAAACTTGCAGTATCTTCTGCCGAGCCAATCGATATACCTAAAGTCTATATGCTTGAATTACCGAATGATGTAGTTGATCCCAGAAAGCTTTTACTTGGCAAAGAAGTCGCAAAATTTGCCAAAAAACACGCAATAGACACCGAGAATGAGCAAAGAGCAGCAAGAGTACGGGCAGAATCTCACGCTCGAATAATGCGCGCACGTATTAGGTAAATCAAACAAGGACTGATGGTTGTGCTATAAGTCAGAAGAGCATTGTATGGAAATTCTGTATTTTTAAGCTCTTTGACTTGAGTCTCAGATGTTGGCAGACAGTTTGTTTTATGTAGAGTAGCGCGCTGGTTAAACTCTCATTTTCAAAGTCGATAAGTGCATCGATGATATAGACATGAGGAAATGACTGTGTATAGAGCTTTAATCCATCGATTACTCCTTTAAACAACTCGAGCGAGATAATTAGTTATTGTACAATATACACAAACATGCTATTCTGTAAATTACAGGAGGCTTACTATGGCAAATAACCCAATTAAACCCATCAAAGTAACAGGAGAAAATTTACCGCAAATAATTGCAGAAAAAAATTATTCTGATAAAACTCTAGATTGGCTCTACAGCAAGTACACATCGATCTTTGACGAGATTTTAGATTTTAAAGAACATGGACATAAAAAGGTCAGTCTTGGTGCAGTAGCAGTGACCTTAGATAAGGGTCAGAGTTATTGGGGCGCATCATTCCAGGGGCGGTACGGTACAACCGACTATACAAGAGACTTATCACTTGGAGTTGTCAAAGATGGCCTTACGCACGAATTAAAATTTGCAGAACTAAGACGAGATGGCAACAGGTCAGTTACAGTTAGCGTAGGCATAGGAAAAGATGATGAAAAGATTGATATAGCATCTGAGTTTGGTCAACTGATTGGTGTTCCGGTTGTGCCTACAAAAATAGAGAGTTTGGCAGAAAAAACTATATATCCAGACCCCGAAGGCATAAGAGATGGTCAGCGAATTATGGCACTTGGCGTCAATATTCTAAAGGCAATTCAGGAAGAAGTCTAGGGTATCTGTTAATACAAAAAATAGCATCCGAAGATGCTAAAAATCCTATCGTGGTAGCGGTGACTGGATTTGAACCAGTGACCTCCGGCTTATGAGTCCGGCGCTCTAACCAACTGAGCTACACCGCCTTAACAGATACCAAATATACCACGTTCTCGGTGCATTTACCAGAGTTATCGTTAGAAAACATTAAAGAAGAGCGTGCCAACGACTGCAAAGCCGGTGCCAATGACTGCTGTTCGACTGGCATGAGGCGATATGTGATGTGCAAGTCGAGAGCCAATAAATCCGCCAATCATCGAGCCAAACAACGGTGCCAGCGCATACTCCCACGCAATACCACCGGTTAATGTAAAAGTGAAGGCACAGGTAAGTGAGATTGATGCAGCCATGATATTCTTCATGCCGTTAATCTGGTATATATTTTTAAGTTTCGTAAAGCTAAGGATTGCCAAAATAATAAAACCAAACCCAGCGCCAAAATATCCACCATATAACGCCACCGGAAAAATCAGTAACATTAAAAGTATAAACGGAGAGTTTTTTCTGAGATGAGTCGGGCGATGCATGTGTTTGTGTAGCTGAGGCTGGAAGGCAAATAAAAGCACAGAAAACAATACAAGCCAGGACAAGATAGTTTCGAACGTAGCCCCTGGAGTTCTACTGAGCGTTAGCGCACCAATTCCTGCCCCTATAGCACAGGGTACAACGAGCCACATGTATCGCTTGGGTGCTTTTTTGAGATCGTTTGCATACCCTTGTGCCGACATAATCGCCGCAGGCCAACCCGCAAATGTACTGGTCATTGCAGCCGTTAACGGAGATAATCCGGCAGCCAGCATCACGGGAAACACAAACAAAATGCCACCGCCAGCAACCGCATTGACGATACCACATAAAATACCAGCAATAAATAAAGTAATTTCGATCATGTTTGTTTTAGTAACTTACAGTTTTATTATAACGTATTTATTGGGCTATTCGGCGCTTTACCAAACTTATTTGTGTCTTCGTTACCACGGATACACCCAAGAACGAGTGCAGGAATTCCAATTAGCAATGTTCCAAATAGCCAAATCCAACCTTCTGAACCTATATCGTGTGCACGCTTGAGGATAAGAGCAAGCGAAGCGATAAAAGTAAATATAGACATGGTCATGAATGCTCCAAATGCAATAACTAAAAGAGTAATGGCAGCTAGGTTAGTAATTATGTTGTCTGGAGATCCGGGAATAAAGAGAGTAGGGGTAATAAAAATCATCAAGGTTACCCACGGTGCACAGTAAAGTGTTAGGCCAACCAGCCAATATGTTTTGCGAGTCACTCTGCCTTGAAAGGATAAGAGGGAATTTAAGTAATTATTCACTATACTTCAATTATAACATTTTTACATAATAAAGTCAATTTTAGGTATTGAGTTTAGTATGATTCCCAGTAGGCGATTTGGGCCTGTACATTATTACGCATAATCTGAGACACGTTAAGTGTATCTAAGTAGTCACGTTGTACGTAGTATGATGGGAGTTCTTGTGTTTTTCCTGTGCTGCTATTTCCTTCTACGTATACACTGTGAATGTGTTTTATCTCGTGCAACAACAGGGAGGCAACGTCATTATCAGTTCGCGATAGCATACAGTCTGGATGACTGCCTGCGTAGATCGTTAGCGTTCTTTTGCTCTGCACGCCACCCATGCTGCAACTGGTGTTTACGACGCCAGTGTTTACTGAGGTTACGTGTGTTGCGAACACCTGATAGTAGGCGGGTGCTTTTTGCTCAAGAATACGTAGGGCGGTTTTCACTTTTTCTTTGAGCGCAGGAACATCTCCGCCAATTCGATCATAAGGGTTGCTCTGTCCAGTGTTGCTGCTCGCGCTATTTTTAGGTGTTGTCGATTGAGCTGAGCTTTTCTTTTTTGCCGATTGTCTTAGCCCGAGCGATTGCTCAACCCGGGTTTGGTTTGCAAGTTTTTTCTCTAGATCTGCTATTTTTTGTTGCAAAGCTGTTATTGTGCTTTGATGTGTGGCATTCTCTTTGGACGATTTTTCTTTTTCTTCTGAAAGTTGTTTCTTAAGAAGTGTTATTTCATCTTTGCTTTTCTGTAATTGCCGTTGAAGTGTTTTCTTATCATCTTTAAGCTCAGAGGTATTGTGAAGATATAAGCTGCTAATACAGATAGTGACTATACTCAGTGCACAAAGCACGATGATTAGCAGAATTTTTTTATTGATTTTTGGTAGAGCTATTTGTTTCATTTTTTATACTTTGGTCAAATCATAACATAAGTATTTATAGGTCGCCACAGTCCTTATTTTAGTCAGCTTACTGCCACTGGAGGAATTTTCTGTTTATATGAACAATTCAGGCTTAAGTTTGCGGAGATTTTGCCAGCATGGCTCAAAGAGTGGCGTGGGCAGGGTTTTGAACGTTTTCCACTGTTGGTCGACCCACTTGTCAGGCTCGGTAATAGTAGGTTCGCCTGATTCCCAGTCACTATCCACCCAAATAGTTACATACTGTTTATTGTCGTCTGTAAAGAAGTCTTCAGTTAATGCCAGGAAACGTATATTCGTAATATGCATGCCGGTCTCTTCGAGTGCTTCCCGAATTGCACATTCGGTATATGTTTCGCCAAATTCCAGGTGTCCACCTGGAACACTCCATGTATCGTGGCCATGGGATCCACGACGCTTTCCCATAAGAAACTTGCCATCTTTATGAATAAAAACCCCGACACCGATACGTACTTGCGGATTATCCACGAGAGCCTCCTAGTTTATTTTTAGTGTACCACTGCGCAAAATCGTGCCATACTTTTTGGACATCTTTACCACGGTGATGAGTGCCAGTGCCAATCGCTTCTGACATACTGGTTTTTTGATCAAGCTCAAGGCTTACAACTTTTTGTATGGTTGCACCCGTAGTGCCTCCTGCTTGATGCAGTAGCACCCCTTTAGTACTTCGAACAAAATACTGCTGAATATGCTCGTCTTGATATACGAGCGATTGTAATAATAGAATTTCTCGATCTTCCAAATCCTGGGTAAGCCTAATCCAGTCATCGCTGCTAAACCACTGGTTGACGGATTTTGCATATGTGCCAGGAAAACCATTGAGCGCCGAAATTTCCCAGGCGTCATCACTGATAATCACTGGTTGTTTCAGGAGGGCGAACGCAGCCTCTGCTTTACGTCTTGCAACATATTCTAAACTTTCAGATTGCACTTCGTCGATATCTAGATCTTTTTGAGTAAGTACAATGTCGTACTCACTACAAACAGTTTTGCCTATGCCATATTTTTGCGTATTGCCAGTCGAAAAGAGTAGTCGAGTCATCGCTGGCTAAGCCAATATTTTTTAAGCAAAGAAAGAGTGAGTGCAGAAAGGAAGAATCCTACTACCGGTACAACCGCATTAATCCACGGATCAATGTGCACTACAAAGTGCAAATACGAAACAACTACCAGGTACGTCAGTACCATAATCGATAATTTGCGTATCCAGCTTGTCTCCCAGGCTTTGTCGGCTTCAACACGGATATTGCGTTTTTCTAATTCTTCAATACGGGCTTCGAGTTTTTGTGTGGCTGTCATTGCTATAATTATTACAGATATGAATATTACTATGCAACCTGGGCGATATGTTTTGGCAGTCAGCGGTGGCGTGGATTCTATGGTGCTGCTTGATATTTTGGCGAATAATCCGTATGTACACTTTACAGTTGCGCATTATGATCATGGTATCCGAGTAGATTCTGCAGAGGATCGCCGGCTTGTGCAGAATATCGCCAAGCAATACAACGTACCCTTTATATACGACGAAGGGCATCTAGGTGAACATACGAGTGAAGCCACAGCGCGCGACGCAAGGTATAAGTTCTTGCATTCAGTATGCAAGCAGACTCATGCTCGTGCGATTATTACCGCGCATCACCAAGATGATGTGATAGAGACCGCAGTCTTAAATATGGTACGCGGTACGGGCAGAAAAGGGTTATCGTCCTTGGGTTCAAGCGGAGGGATTGCAAGGCCTTTACTGCATTCCTCTAAGGCACAGCTTATAGAGTATGCCAGAGAAAATAATTTGCAGTGGCGCGAAGATAGCACCAATCAAGACACTGCATATAAACGGAATTATGTTCGACATATTATAATGAGTCGCTTAACCGTGGATCAGCGTGATGCATTGCTTTCATATATTACGAAGTTACGCCTACTCAACGATAAAATTGACCATGAAATTACCAATCAATTACATAGTCAGCCGAGCACAAATTTCATAGATAGGAGATACTTCAATAGGCTTCCTTATGATGTGGCGCTCGAGGTATTGGCCTCGTGGCTACGATTTGCAGGTGTGCGTAATTTTGACACAAAAGGCTTGCATCGTATGGTGGTCCACGCAAAAACCTTAGCAAAAGGGAGTCTAATTGATGTGAATTACAAATACATTATAGAAGTGGGAAAGCATGATTTGGCACTCAAGTTGCGTGACCGCTAGTCAAAACAATAATTGCACTATATAATATTATGTACATATGAAGAGTAACTCATTCCGACCCCCTCAAAAATCACAAAATAATCGCAAAGGCTTCAGGACATTCGGCTTCATTGCGATCGTTGTTCTATTTTCATTAGTCATTTTTGCTTCAATGAATCAGCCAAGCGCACTAAAGGAAATTCCATTTTCAGAGGTTGTTAGTCGTACTAACGACGGCAAAATAGCTAAGATTGTTGTTTCTGGTAATGGCAACGAAATGAAAATCACCGAAAAAGGCAAAGATAAACCAACACTGAGCGCCTTCAAAGATCCAAGTGCATCTTTGAAAGAGGAAGGTCTTAATACATCAAAAACCACAGTAGAATACCAGAAGGAGACGCAAAATTCGTTATGGTCTACGCTTCTTATATCGTTGCTTCCAGTGATCCTTATCGGTGCATTGCTGATATTTATGATGCGTAGCGCACAAGGGCAAGGCAACCAGGCTTTAAGCTTTGGTAAATCTCGTGCACGTCTGTATGGTAACGAAAAAGACAAGGTAACGTTCAAGGATATAGCTGGCTCAGAAGAGGCTAAGCAAGATCTTGCTGAAGTTGTAGAATTTTTGAAATATCCAAAGAAATTTAGTGCAGTTGGTGCACGAATACCGAAAGGTGTACTACTTGTAGGCCCTCCAGGAACAGGTAAAACAATGCTTTCACGAGCGGTGGCAGGTGAAGCAGATGTGCCGTTCTTTAGTATTTCGGGTTCAGAATTCGTAGAAATGTTTGTCGGTGTCGGTGCATCGCGTGTACGTGACTTGTTCGCCAAGGCAAAGAAAAATGCTCCATGTATCATCTTTGTTGACGAAATCGATGCTGTCGGTCGTCGTCGTGGTTCGGGTATGGGCGGTGGACACGATGAGCGTGAACAAACACTAAACCAGATTTTGGTTGAAATGGACGGCTTCGAACAAGGGCAGAACGTTATTGTGCTAGCTGCTACGAACCGAGCTGATGTGCTTGATCCTGCACTATTACGCCCTGGGCGTTTTGACCGTCGTGTCAACATTGGCCTTCCTGACCGTCAAGATCGTGAAGCAATCTTAAAGACACACTTCAAGAAAAAACCACTTGATGCAAAGGTAGACATCGGAGCATTAGCAGCAAAGACTGCTGGCAGTAGTGGTGCTGATCTTTCAAATATTGCAAACGAGTCAGCAATTATTGCAGCGCGTAATAATCGCAAAGAAATCACGAACGACGATGTAACCGAAGCATTCGAGCGCGTAGCAATTGGTCCAGAACGCAAAAGCAAGATCATGAGCGATAAAGAAAAGGAAATTACAGCGTATCACGAAGCCGGACATGCACTAGTTGGTCATGTTATGCCAGATAGCGATCCAATCCATAAGGTGACTATTATTCCGCGCGGTGGTACCGGTGGTGTGACATGGGCTATTCCGCCAGAAGATAAGAGCTATCACTCTATTATCGAGTTCAAGGATGTGCTTGCGCGCATGCTTGGTGGGCGTATCGCCGAAGAAGTTGTGTATGGCAAAGATCGTGTAACAACTGGTGCAGGTAGTGATTTACAGAAAGCAGCTGAGCTTGCACGTGATATGGTTGTGAACCAAGGTATGGGAAGTAATAGGCTGCGTGATCAAGTGTTCCATGTCGAAAGCGGTATGATGTTTGATCGCATGACGCACGAGAAAGAATATTCTGAGGAAACAGCAAAACTCATCGACAATGAAGTAGAGTCCCTCATATCCGAAGCTGCACACCGTGCACGGCTAGTGATAAAAGCGAATCTTAGTAAACTTGACGCACTCAAAGATCGCTTGCTAGAAAAAGAGACTGTCGATGCTGATGAGGTCTTGGAAGTACTTGAGGGTACAAGCATGCCCAAAACGGCAGCGTTATACTAAAGCAAGAGTACTGTTTGCATGCCATAGTGTCGCAATGCCACTATGTTTCTACTAGTAAAAATGCGACAATAAGTATAACCGCAATGTAACGGTCATTAAATATATATGGTACGATTCGCAAAACAAACGACTACTGAAAATACACCTGGTGTGGTCTTGCTCCTGCAAGTACCCCGTACAAACGAGAAGAAGGAACTTGCTGCAGAGCAAATGTTCGCAAGTTTGCATGGCTTATTGACTATGCCATCAAAAGGGCGTTTTCAGCCTGAGGCAAGAGAGCGACTTAGTTTTGAAATAGCTGTACTTAAAAAACGTATAGGATTTTATGTATGGGTACCAGATTACCTAAAAGAATTCGTCGAAGAGCAACTGTACGCTCAATACCCTACGGTTCATATTTCTGAAGTCGAAGACTATGTTGGTCATGAAGAGCAATTCAGCGTAGTGTTAAGTACGGAATTACGCCTTACAGGTAACGACGCACTTCCGCTAAAGACGTTTCAGAGCTTTGAGGTTGATCCACTTGCCGCCATAACAGCAACGCTTGCAAAATTTGATGACGATGAAGAGGCATGGGTACAAGTACTTATTAGGCCTGCGCCTACCAAGTGGCACCGCAAGAGTGAACGGTATATCGCTGGTTTACGTGGAGGTGGTAGCGGGAGCAATGTAGGTAGTCTTATTGGTGCGTTATGGGCTCCACCTGAAAATGGTGGAGGGCAAGCGTCAAAGCCAGCAGACTACGAGCAGATTCGTATTAAAGGTGCAGAAGAAAAGAGTCAGAAGCTTGCATTTGAAGGACAAATAAAAATTGTATACCGTGGCAACTCTTCTGTGGCGCAAGCACGCCTGAGGGTACAGTCTATAGTGGCCAGTTATAAGCAATTTAATACTACGTATCTTAATGGATTTGAGTCGAAAAAAGTTTCGGAAGATCCGAATGTAGCACATGAATACCAGGCAAGAAGTTTCCAGAGGAGTGGGTCTACATTAAATATTGAAGAAGTGGCAACACTCTATCATTTGCCACACACCAACGTTGAAACACCCTTTATTTTATGGGCAAATGCGCAAACTGCAGAGCCTCCAGCTAATTTGCCAATTGTCGAAGGCGCGCCAAGAGATGATATAAGCCCAGTTGCTACCACAAACTTTAGGGGGCACAACGCAATGTTTGGGCTACCTCGTTCAGACAGAGGTAGACATCTGTATATTATTGGACAAACCGGTGTCGGTAAATCAGGTTTGCTTGAGCTATTAACAATATCGGATATATATAGCCCTTATGGATTTGCAGTTATCGATCCTCACGGTGATTATGCACAGAATATTTTAAGGCGTATACCCGAAAATCGAGTTGATGATGTTTTGTATTTTAACCCTGCCGACACCCAATTCCCAATCGCATTTAATCCTATGGAAGTTTTAGATCCTAAGCTCAAAACTCATACAAGCTCAGAACTTGTAGGGGTGTTAAAGCGCATGTTCGACAGCTGGGGCCCGCGACTGGAATACATCCTTAGATATACGCTACTCGCCTTGCTTGACTATCCAGAATCCACCATGCTGGATATCACACGCATACTTACCGATAAAAAGTTTCGCAATGATGTATTAAAACATGTTCAGGATCCAGTGGTGCGAAACTTCTGGCTGGTAGAATTTGCTAGCTGGAACGATAAGTTTGCAGCTGAAGCAGTTGCGCCTGTGCTTAATAAAGTAGGCGCGTTTACTGCGAATCCGCTTGTAAGAAACATTATTGGTCAACCAAAGAGCAGTTTTAACATTCGTCAAATTATGGATGAACGCAAAATACTGATTGTTAACTTAAGTCGAGGGCTTGTCGGAGAAGATAACGCATCGCTCCTAGGTGCCTTGTTTGTGACAAAAATGCAACTTGCAGCGATGAGCCGTGCAGATATTTCAGCAGACGTCAGAAGCCCGTTCTATCTGTATGTTGATGAGTTTCAGAACTTCGCAACAGATAGCTTTGCGACTATTCTTTCTGAGGCTCGAAAATACGGACTATACCTAACTGTAGCAAACCAATATACAGCTCAAATGCCAACAGAAGTAAAAGACGCAGTTTTCGGTAACGTTGGTTCAATTATTGCGTTTCGTATGAGTGCTGATGATGCTGGAAGTATGCAGAAGTATTTTGAGCCAAAATTTACCGATCATGATTTAGTGCATATGCACAACCGTAGTTTTGTTATCAGCATGACTATAGAGGGCGAAAAAGTACAGGCGTTTTCTGCAGCTAGTTTGACGCTCCCAGAATATGGGCAAGATTATACGAGTATAATCGTTGATCGCAGTAGGGCGACGTATGCGTCAAGCCAAGAGTTTGTAGAACGATTTGTAGGGGAGCGCTATCTTGGGGTTGCCACTGGCTCGTCAGCCCAAAATAAGCCAAAACCAGCACATCAACCTCAGGTTGAACCAGTGAAGCAGCAAAATGCTACACCTGTGTCATTGCTAAGAAACACAGTTATCAATACTTCTGCTGATGAAGGTGAAGATAAGCCTAAAAAACGAAAACGTACCCGCAAACGTAAGCCTAAGAACACTAGTGAAGCCTCTGGGTCTCCACAGGATATCAGTGAAGACGGCATAAAATTATAAATATTCTAAAGTCAGCACTATTAAGTTGCTAGCAATCGCTTTATACTAAGGTGCAGATAGTTCCAGTATGAAAGCAACCACACGGGCAAAAAAACGAGTATCAATTGGTAATATCGCAGCTTTATTAGCTGCAACTGCGTTTTTAGGGCAGTTATTAGGACTGTTGCGGACGCGACTTGTTAATGCGAACTTTGATGCTATAGGGCCAGGTAGCACTGACGCGTACTTTGCCGCATTTAATATTCCAGATTTAGTATTCTTTACACTCTCGGCAGGGGCGCTCGGTGTTGCTTTTATGCCCGTGCTCGCAGACAGATTAGAAAAGGGTGATAAGAGAGGCATGTGGATGCTTTCGAGTAGTCTGCTTAACCTGTTGGCAATCGTTATGCTTGTCGTTGGGGTGTTTATTTTTGTGTTTGCAGAACAACTTATACGATATATTGTTGCTCCAGAATTAACACCCCCACAACTTCATAACGCGACAGTTATTATGCGATTCTTGGCATTTAGCCCATTCTTATTCACTATGTCTGGTATTATCATGAGTGTCCAGCAGACAATTGGGCGTTTCTTTTTTTATGCAATTGCACCACTGCTGTATAACCTTAGTATTATCGCGAGTATCTTTATCTTCAGGGATAATATTGGATTAGTTGGCTTAGGTATTGGTGCGCTAGCGGGCGGGATTATCCAGCTTGTTATTGCGATTGTTGGCCTGTACGGCACGGGCTTCAAGTGGAGTCCACGCATTATGTGGAAGAGCGCTGACTTTCGTCTGATACTGCGTCAACTTCCCTCAAGATCTATTGACCAAGGGGTTGACCAAATTAATAGTATCGTCGAAACCAATCTCGCAAGCCGGTTAGGTTCTGGGGCAATCAGTCATTACACTAACGCTTTTACACTCCATAACGCACCTATTATGCTTATCGGTACAACTATCGCAACCGCAGCGTTTCCCTCACTTAATAGTAGGCTTTCGCAAGGGAGGCCTGATTTGTTCCGTAAGGAATTCTTAAAGACACTGCGTGCAATGATTTGGATTGTTATGCCAGTTGCTGTGGTTTGTTTCTTTGCTCGTGGGTACTTAGCTCGGCTACTCTTCTCCCGAAACGCACCAGAGATCGCATTAATATTTGGCTTTTTGACTGCAGCAATATTCTTTAGGGTTGTCTATGCCATGATGTCGCGTTGGTTTTATTCTCAAAAAGATACATGGACACCACTCATTGTGTCAGTATTTGTAATTGCGCTAAACATTGTTCTAGCGTATAACCTAGCTAAACCTACTAGTTACGGCGTGGCAGGTCTAGCACTTGCGCAGTCAATCGTGGCCGCAGTAGAGGTGGCTATATTGAGTGTTGTTATGGTTGTGCGTGACCATAAACTTATTGACCCAGACTTTATTAATGGAATTATAAAAATTATTTCAGTCACAGGATTTAGCGTGATAGCTGGCTATATTATGATTTCTTTCCTCCCGCTCAGTCTTGGTGATACAGGTTTTGTAACACTTGTCACTAAGTTCTTGGCAATTGCATCTGTCACGGCTGTAGTGCACATTGTAGTGTCTGCTATGATCGGTCTCGAGGAAGCTAAGCCTGTAATAAGAAAAATAAAACACGTCATCTTCCGACCAATCAAAGTGTAGTAGATTGACTATTAATAGTAGTTATGTTAATATAAGAGGATAGATGCCTGACACAGGTAGGCATGTCACTAAATAAATCACCTCTGTTATAATGGAGCAGAATGACTATAGAAAACATCAGAAACTTTTGTATTATTGCGCATATTGATCACGGCAAGTCGACGCTTGCTGATCGTTTGATGGAAATGACAAGCACCGTTGAGAAGCGCAACATGAAAGCGCAGCTCCTCGACAAGATGGACTTGGAGCGTGAAAAAGGTATTACCATTAAGCTGGCGCCAGTACGCATGAAGTATCAGGACTATGAGCTAAATCTCATTGATACACCAGGGCACGTCGATTTCAGTTATGAGGTGTCACGTAGTCTTGAGGCATGTGAAGGTGCGCTATTGGTAGTTGATGCGACGCAAGGAATT
Source organism: uncultured Candidatus Saccharibacteria bacterium (assembly GCA_964499935.1). GTDB lineage: Bacteria > Patescibacteriota > Saccharimonadia > Saccharimonadales > UBA4665 > CALBGR01. The sequence continues at coordinate 208,469 of CAZCMS010000001.1, forward strand.
CAAGCGCAAACGCTTGCAAATGTATATCTAGCGATGGCAGCAGATTTAAAAATTATTCCTGTACTTAATAAAATTGATCTACCTGCAGCTGATGTTGAGCGAGTGAGCGCCGAAGTGATTAACTTACTGGGCTGCGACAAAGAAGAGATTCTACACATTTCTGCCAAGACAGGTATGGGTGTGGATGCGGTGTTGGATCGAATTGTGCACGACATTCCTGCGCCTAAAAAAGTCGAGACAAAAGAAACCCGAGCGCTGATTTTTGACTCCTACTATGACGACTATAGAGGTGTAATTTTGTATGTGCGTGTATTCGAGGGTGAAATTCCAAAAAACGGTCAAATCAAGATGTTTGCAACTGATGTAAAAGGCATTGCACTCGAAGTTGGTGCGCTCGCGCCAGATATGCAACCAAGTAGCACTATTAGCACAGGTGAAATTGGCTATATTGTCACCAACCTAAAGACCACGCGTGACGCAAAAGTCGGTGATACTGTGACGCTCGCAAGTCAGGCCATTACTGAGCCGTTACCTGGATACAAAGAAATAAAACCATTTGTCTATGCGGGCTTTTTCCCAGACAGCAACGAAAATTATCAGTTACTAAAAGACGCAATTGAGAAATTGTCTTTGAGCGATTCTGCTTTACAGTTCGTGCCTGAAAATTCACCAGTCCTAGGCTTTGGTGTGCGAATCGGTTTTTTGGGTTTGCTACATATGGATATCATCCGTGAGCGTTTGGAGCGTGAGTACAATCTCGAATTAGTGGTTACGAATCCGTCGACAGATTATCAGGTGAAGATGCTGAGTGGCGATGAGATAGAGATCAAGAGTGCAAGCGAATTACCTGACCCTGCAAAGATAGAAGAAATTCGTGAGCCGTGGATCAAGGGCGAAATCGTGGTACCAGATGCGTATGTTGGCGGTGTGATCCAACTGATTGCCAGTAAACGCGGGCAACACAAAAACTTAAGTTATGTAGACTCGCGTGCACTGGTAAGCTTTGAGGCACCGCTTGCGAATCTTTTGACAGATTTTTATGATCAACTCAAAAGCATTACTTCTGGTTATGGGTCATTCAACTACGAACTCGATAATTATCGTGCAGAAGATCTCGTACGACTTGATTTCTATGTAGCTGGCGATATTGTCGGTGCGCTTAGTGTTATGGTGCATCGCAGCGAAGCACAGAGCCTGGGCCGTGAAACAGTAGGCAAGCTAAAAGAAGTCATTCCACGCCAGAATTTCCAAGTAGCATTACAGGCAGCAATTGGTGGCAAATTCATCGCCCGTGAAGATATTTCGGCGTTCCGTAAAGATGTGACCACGGGCTTGTACGGTGGCGACGTATCCCGTAAAAAGAAAGTACTCGCCAAACAAGCAAAAGGCAAAAAACGCCTCAAAAAATTCGGCAAAGTCGAAATCCCAGCCGAAGCCTTCACCGTTATGCTCAAGCGCGATTAGCTATCAGATTGCAGTTGCTTAAGATCTTTGATAATCTCGGCAGCATGCTCTTTGGGGTTGACGCCACGATATTCTTTCATGATCTGTCCATCAGGTGAGATGATAAACGTATTTCGCTGCGTACCGATAAAATCCTTGCCCATGAACTTTTTGGGCTTCCAGCTATCGTAAGCTTCGATAGCTTTGTGGTCTGGATCGCTAAGGATTGTAAAATTAAGATGATATTTTTCAGCAAATTTCTTGTGATCTACGACCGAATCTTTGCTAATACCTACAATTTCAGCCCCTCCAAGCTCAGCGATCACATCTCGTTCGTCTCGAAAACTGCATGCCTCGGCAGTACATCCTGGAGTGTCATCTTTAGGATAAAAATATAAGACGACCCATTTTCCTGCATAATCTGCAAGACTTTTGGTATTGCCATCTTGATCTTGGAGTGAGAAATCTGGTGCTTGTTTCATGCTACCAGTATACCGCTTTTGCTTGCGTTTTTGGCATTTAGATACCTATAATATGCAGATGGAAGAAACAATTCAGGCGATAAAAAAGCTCCTAGCTACGTATCAGCCGTCAGAACAAACAAAAAATTTAATTAAGACTACTCCTGTCACGCTACTAGTGGGTGTAAGTGGTGCAGGAAAAGACACTATAAAGCATAAGTTGCTCGAAACTGGCAATTACCACGAGTTTGTGTCGCACACAACGCGCGTACCTCGAATGAATCATGGGGTGCTTGAGCAAAACGGCGTAGAGTATCATTTTATAGATCTCGAAGAATCAAAACGGATGCTTGAAGCAGGTGAATACATCGAAGCAAAAATGTACGGCGACAAAGTATATGGCACAAGTGTTGCTGAACTGCAAAAAGCCAGCACAGAAGGCAAGATTGCATTGAATGACATAGAAGTGCAAGGTGTTGCAGAATATAAGGCAATCTCCAAGGATGTTCGTGCGATGTTCATTGTGCCTCCAACCTACGAAGAATGGCGACGACGTTTGATGCAGCGATATGGTGCAGAAGGCGCAGAGCCGGGTGAATTAGAGAAGCGTACAGAAACAGCAATTTATGAACTCGAACATGCTCTAGAAGTAGATTACTACCACTTTATTATTAACGATGGTCTTGACCGGGCAGTGCATGTCATTGACGAAATTGCACATAGCAAAGATACATTTAACGACAAGGACGAATGGGCACGCACCGAAGCAATGAAGCTGCTGGCAACTATCAAGGAGCGACAAGAAGTTAATATTTAGTAAAGAGTTGGCAGTCTTGATACTTGAGTGCTAATTAGGTATACTGAGGCCATGACAGAGCGACAAAAGCAAATACTATTTGCAGTAGTGGAACAGTACGCTGAGGTTGCTGCTCCGGTAGGCTCCAGTTTGCTTTCCAAGCTATTTGGAGTGAGTTCGGCAACTATTCGTGCAGAGATGGCGGAGTTAGAGCGTCACGGTTTTATTATGCAACCTCACACCAGTGCAGGGCGCATACCAACAGATAAAGGATACCGATTTTACGTTAACTGTTTGACCGATCAAGATCAGCCTGCACTTCATGATGGGCGTGGTGAGCGCGCATTAACTGCACGTGTAGAAGGTGGTGGCTTGCCCGAGCGAACCATCCGTAATGCAGTGGATACCTTGGTAGAACTGACGCATAATCTTGGACTTGCGACCATTGGTGACCAACTATATATGAGCGGGCTTTCAAATCTTTTTGGCCAGCCAGAGTTTATGCATAGAGATCAGGTACAGCAGGTAGCACAGCTGCTCGATAATCTGGAGCCGTGGCTGCGAGAAGCTGCACCTAACGAGCCACTAAGTGTGTATATTGGCAGGGAAAACCCCATTGGTCGCAGTGCAGGGGTGAGTTTGATCATCAGTCGTTTCAGGAGTCCGTATAGCGAACGTAGCTATATCGGAACGTTGGGGCCAACACGCCAGAGCTACCGAGAAGTAATGACATTTGTACGCCATGCGGGTGAGGCGCTCGAGGAGGCGCTGTATGCTGGTTGATCTTGTGTTATCAGCAGTGGCCACAACAGGACGATTCATGATTGATACATATGACTTTATAACAAGAAAGAAGCGGAAATGACAAAAGATAAGAAACAAGATACACCTACACCAGCAAAACAATCAAAAGTTGACGTACATGCATTAGAGCAGCAAATAGCTGATCTTACTGAAGCTTTGCAGCGTGAACGAGCTGACGCATCAAATATACGTCGACGTCATGAAGAGCAGATTGCAGGGCTTCGTACAAGCGTAAAAGTAAGTGTTGTTAAAGAGTTGCTGCCTGTTATAGACAATTTTGAGCGATCTCTGAAGCATATTCCAGAAAATCTCAAAGACGATGATTACATCAAAGGTGTACAAGGTGTAGTTAAGCAATTTGAAAAAGTACTTGCTGACATGGGTGTCGAGAGAGTAGCAACAGTAGGGGCGGAGTTTAATCCGCATTATCATGAAGCAGTTTCTATGGAAGAAGGCGACGGCGAAAAAGAGATCGTCAGCGAAGAATTGCAGTCAGGCTACAAAATTGGCGATGAAGTAATCCGCCATGCGATGGTTCGAGTTAAGGGGTAGCATTTGTCGACTGTATCACAACTTTCGCCACTAGAGTTCTCTATGTATCCGTTGCCTCCTCTTCTTGAGCAGGGTTTTTTGCAAAGGGGCGAGATCAGTGAAGAGGACATACTTCAAGAGGGGTTTGATCCAGGTCGCGAAGGTGCACAACTCATTATAAAGGGTATAAAAGATGCAGCTCGTTTCTATTTTGGTGATGAGGTGAATCCTTTTTATGAGCCGACCCTACTTAACAGAGCGTTGTTTTACCTAGAGTGTGGAGTGGGGGAGTCTGAGGAAGTCATCAATGAAATCGCAAGAACACACCTACCTAGAGTGCCAGATGTAAATGAGATGGTGCGTTACGTTAATGTAGATGAAGAGGGGGCTGGACCACAATATGTTTGGCTTAGGTGCAGTAGAGAGAAGGCATTAGATGAAGTAGAGGCCAACCGTGAGTACGTGAGAGGGCAGTTTGCTTTAGCAAAGTACATTCTAGAGTATTCATTATCTCAGGAAAAAAGTAGTTAGCACTCTTGACATGTGAGTGCTAATTTTTTATGCTAGAATAGTATTAGCACTCTAGCTAACTATCTGCTAATTATTACGGAAAGGAACCAGAATATGGGAAAAATTATTGGAATCGACTTAGGAACGACAAATAGCGCAATGGCGGTAATGCAGTCAGGTAAGGCTGAGATTATTGCTAACTCAGAAGGCAACAGAACAACACCTTCGGTAGTTGCGGTTAATAAAAATGGAGAACGCCTTGTCGGACAAGTTGCACGACGTCAACAAGTAACTAATCCAAAGAATACTATTTATGAAGCTAAGCGACTCATTGGTCGTAACTTTAACGACAAAGAGGTGCAGCGTGACCTTAAGCTTATGGGGTACGAAATCGTCAAGAGCGGTAACGCGACTAAGGTAAAGATGGGTGACAAAGAATACAGCCCCGAAGAAATCAGTGCAATGGTGCTTACGAAGCTCAAGACTGACGCAGAGGCATTTACTGGTAGCCCGGTTACCGAGGCAGTTATTACCGTTCCTGCATATTTCGATGATTCACAGCGTCAGGCTACAAAAGACGCAGGTAAGATTGCAGGCCTTGAAGTAAAGCGAATTATTAATGAACCTACAGCAGCAGCACTAGCTTATGGCCTGGATAAGAAAAAAGCTGATGAAAAGATTGCTGTGTACGACCTTGGTGGTGGTACATTTGACGTATCTATCCTGGAGCTTGGCGACGGTGTTTTTGAGGTAAAGGCGACTAACGGTGATACTCATCTTGGTGGCGCAGACTTTGACCGCGTAATTATTAACTACTTTGCTGATGAGTTTAAAAAAGAACACGGCATCGACATCCGTGAAGATAATGCAGCAATGCAACGTCTCCGTGACGAAGCCGAAAAAGCGAAGATTGAACTTTCGACTGCACAGGAAATTGATGTAAACCTCCCATTCTTGACTGCTGATGCAGATGGCCCAAAGCACTTCGAGCATAAGCTTACCCGCGCCAAACTTGAGAGCTTGGTTGGCGAACTTATAGATAAGACAGCCGTCCCTTGCGAGAAGGCTCTCAAGGATGCGGGTATTAAGGCAAATGAAATCGATGCAGTTGTACTCGTTGGTGGTATGACACGAATGCCAGCGGTACAAGAGAAAGTGAAGAAGATTTTTAGTAAAGACCCGATGAAAGGCGTAAATCCTGATGAAGTTGTAGCAATTGGTGCAGCTATCCAAGGTGGCGTGTTGCAGGGTGATGTTAAGGACGTATTGCTTCTCGACGTAACTCCATTGAGCCTCGGTATCGAGACAATGGGTGGCGTGATGACGAAGCTTATTGAGCGAAATACGACCATCCCTACCAGCAAATCTGAGGTATTCTCGACAGCTGCAGACAATCAGCCACAGGTAGAAATCCACGTTGGGCAGGGTGAGCGTGAAATGATCGAAGGCAACAAGAGTCTCGGACGATTTGTGCTCGACGGTATTGCGCCAGCACCACGTGGTGTTCCGCAGATCGAAGTAACATTTAATATCGATGCAAATGGTATCTTGAACGTAACCGCAAAAGATAAGGGTACGGGCAAAGAGCAGCATATTACTATCCAGGGCTCAGGCAGTTTAGATAAAGAAGAAGTTGAAAAAATGGCCAAAGACGCTGAAGCACATGCCGAAGAAGACAAGAAGAAAAAGGAAGCTGTAGAGGCTCGAAACCAGCTTGATAGCGCTGTGTATCAGGCGGAAAAACTCAAGAGCGAAAACGGCGACAAGATTTCTGACGAAGACAAGAAAACACTCGACGAAGCCGTAGAGGCTGCCAAGAAAGTAGTTGAAGATAAGGACGCCGACAAAGACAAGCTCGAAGCAGCAACCAAAGAACTGAACGACAAGCTTATGCCAATCGGCGCAAAGATGTACGAAGCGGCTAGTGCTGAAGAGGCAGAAAAATCTGACGATAAGACTGAAAAAGCGGACGAAAAAGATGGTCCTGTCGAAGGTGAAGTAGTCGACAAAGACGAAGACTCTAAGAAGAAAGACAAGTAATGTCACAGCCAGTTGAACTGGTTTTAAGTTGCGGGAGTTGGCAGGAGGCGCAAGCGATTGCCGACTCTTTGCTTGAGCAAAAGCTGGTGGCATGTGTAGAGTTTTTTGAGACGAAGTCTAAGTATCATTGGCAAGGGAGTCTCGAAACTGCAAATGAGGTTAAGATGCTGATGCATAGCGCAGCGCATCTGTTCGAAACAGTTGAGACGGAAATAAAAAAGCTCCATAGTTATGAAGCATTTGTGTTGCTGGCAATTCCTGTGTCACATATCTCCGCAGACGCCAGGAAGTGGCTTGAAGCAATCGTCGGCTAGTGTAACTGCTATAGTGTAAGTAGTATGTCTGAGTTTTCGTCACCTAAAGATGACCCATTTCGTTTTATCATTGCGAGTGTGGATGAGGCGTTAGATAAGTGCGCAGGCGGGCCTGATACTGACGTGCGCCAATTGCCTAATTTTGGGTCTGTAACACTTTCGCGCAATCGTAATGAAGATACGCATACAATAGAAAATTTACTTCCTGTTGATGACGATGGTTTTCATAGGGTTTTTACATTCACTTTTGGCGGTGAACAGCCACAGCTCATAATGGGCGTCAAGCATCATACGCGCTTGGATGAAGAAGCACAAGTAATAGGTCAAACTCCGGTGACTCCAGGATCTTACTGGGAAAACACAGCACACGAGGTACTTAAAAAATACCTACAAGCTGAAAAATAACCAAATATAAAGTAATTAGCACTCTTGCACTTTGAGTGCTAATTTTCTATACTAGATTATTAGATGAGTAAACGAGATTATTACGAAGTTTTAGGTGTCAAAAAAGACGCGAGTGCAGATGAGCTAAAAAAGGCTTTTCGAAAAGCTGCTATTGAACATCATCCCGATCGTGGTGGTGACGAGGCGAAGTTTAAGGAAATTAACGAGGCCTACGAAGTACTTAAGGATCCAAGTAAGCGTCAGCGATACGATCAATTTGGTCATGCGGGTGTTGGCGGTAACGGTGGTGCAGCAGGCGGTAATCCGTTTGCGGGATTTGGCGGACAAGGCCAGGAAATGCACTTTGACTTTGGCGACCTAGGGCTTGGAGATATATTCAACAGCTTCTTTAGTGGCGGTGGCCAGCAATCTGGGCAAACCCGCAAAGCGCGTGGCAACGACATTGAAACTCGTATAGAAATTAGTTTTGAACAAGCAGTATTTGGCACAGAAACAACACTTAATCTAACCCTTGAAGATACCTGTGAGCATTGTAAGGGTACAACGGCTGAGCCGGGGTATGATTTAAAGAAATGCGACACTTGTGGTGGTTCTGGGCAAGTTGTGACGCAAACTCGAACAATCTTTGGAAATATTCAACAAGCAAGCATTTGTCCAACCTGTAAAGGGAGTGGAAAGGTACCAGAAAAGATTTGTACAGTTTGTCACGGCAAAGGTACACAAAAGAAAAATCAAAAGATTGCATTAAAGATTCCTGCAGGCATTGACGATGGGGCAACTATTCGCCTGAGGGAGCATGGTGAAGCAATCGCAAATGGTCCAAAGGGTGATTTGTACGTTAACTTGCGCGTGAAGCCTCACAAGAAGTTTACTCGAGAAGGTGATCTTATCTTAAGCGAGGAACATATAGGCATGATCGACGCAACGCTAGGTGCCCAAATAGAGGTTGAAACAGTAGATGGCCCCGTAACTATGAAAGTTCCGGCTGGCACACAAAGTGGCACAGACTTTAAGTTATCTAATCACGGCGTGCCACATATGCGAGGTAATGTTCGAGGTGCGCATATCGTAACTATCATTGTTGATACGCCAACAAAGCTTAGCAAGAAGCAGAAAGAACTCCTCGAAGAGCTAAAAAGTACGACTGGTAAAAAACGCGGAATATTTTAATCTGTTATCTCAGTCTTGCAAATGTGCTTACGTATTATTACGATAAAGGTCTGCATTTTTGTGGGGCAGAAACATTGAATTAAGTTACTATTTGTGATATAATTAACTTAAGTTATTATGAAAAAGAAAAAAATACTTATTTTATGTCGCCGAGATGATCGGATGGAATATGATCGTCGAGTTACGATGCTTCGAGCAATGGAATCTATCGAATCAGAAGCTGAGTATAGTGGCGCAGACTACGAAGATTTATTATTTTCATATGATGGAGATACTCTAAAAGTTACTGATACCGTTAGTGGTACTGATGTCGCAGACTATGATGCAGTATTTCTTATAGGGTGGTTCAAAACAAAAGCACTTGATGACATTGCGCGGGCGGTTGCTCACTATGCGCGAGCCCATAATATCCCCTGCAATAATACCGAGGCATATGACGGTCGTTCTTTTACGAAGTTAAGTCAATGCGTTATTGCTGCGCTCAATGGCGTAGCAGTGACCCCATTTATTTTTGCGCTTGATCAAGACATATTGCTTGAAGCAGTTGAAGAATCATCTATCAAATCACCGTATATCGCAAAGGCAATTGCAGCAAGCCGAGGGCAGGATAATCACTTAATTCAGAATCATGCGCAACTTGCTAACGCTATGCAGCAGCCAACAGACAAGCCAAGATATTTTATTCTACAGGATTACGTACCAAATGACGGCGACTATCGAATTTTAGTTATGGGCGGTGTAGTGCGATTAGTGATTCATCGCAAATCGCAAGACGATTCACACCTTAATAATACCTCTCAGGGTGGTGCAGCAACGCTCGTGGATGTTGCGACGTTGCCTCAAAAGGTACTTGATGATGCCGTAAAAATAGCTCAAATATTCAAGCGTGAGGTTACAGGCGTTGACATGATCATGCACAAAGAGACTGGCGAGTATTATTTCTTGGAGGCTAACAATATGCCACAGCTTGCAACTGGCAGTTTTGTGCCTGAAAAAATGAAAGCTCTCGACGCGTACTTAACGAGTATTGCCAAGTAGGCGCCTTTTCGTACATTTTTCACCGAAAAGGTCTCGCTCCTTGAGTCTTCCTAAAGGAATATTCAAAGACCGCTCACTCGGCTGAGGCAGCCTTTTCTTATGAACTATGTACGAAAAGGCATAATCAGGTCTATGAGGGTGAATACATTGACTAAAAGAGTATTTCGTGTTAATATATCAACTGGTTTTATTATAAATCAAAAACGTTTTAGTTAAGATTGGTATTGCTTAAATACCCATAAAAAGATTAGATGTAACTATGTCACGATTTGAACAAGCACAAGAACGAGACATGATCCTATTCGTAGGGTCTTACTTAAGTGAGCAGCAACAATCTCTCAAGCAACTAGGCAAAGATTTTGGAAAAGAGATCATCGCTTGCGTGCTTGTAAGTGCAACGGATCCAGAGGCGCGTAAGAAGCTGCCTAATGATCCAAAAATGGTCGTTATCGAAGTAGATTTTTCTTTATTTACAGCTGTCGACAAAGCATTACAGCCATACAAGCATCGCTTTTTGGCTGTCACTTGTCGTGCAGAAAAAAATGTTCCATTACTCCGTAAGGTAGTGCCACATGTTCCGCAGCTGACTACACCCACAGAAACATCACTTGAATGGACAACCGACAAGATACGTATGCGTCAATTGCTGCGCAGTTATGATAAAGCAATTTCTCCTGATTTTTTGGTGGTCCACGATGCGTCGTCAGAAACTCTTGATCGTATCGAAAAACGCATTGGTTTTCCGCTTATTATTAAGCCATCGGGATTAGCTGCAAGCTTACTAGTGACATTATGTTTTCATAGGGAAGAACTGGAAGTAGCACTTAAGAATACGGTTCGGAAAATCGATCAGATTTATAAGAAAAAGAGCGGGCGTGGTGTGCCTCAGATTTTGGTCGAAGAATTTATGGAAGGATCCATGTATTCAATCGATTCATACGTGAACCCTCGCGGTATCGTGTACCATGCGCCTCTTGTGCATGTGCGAACAGGTCGATCAGTCGGGTTTGACGATTTCTTCGGCTATTTGCGTATTACTCCTGTAAACATCAAACCTCACAAGGTTGAAGCAGCGCAAAAGGCAACAGAAAAAGCTATAGAAGCCTTAAATTTGCGTAGCACAACATGTCATACCGAACTTATGAGAACTGAAGACGGCTGGAAGATTATCGAAATGGGACCACGCATCGGTGGTTTTAGGCCAGAAATGTACAATTTGTCATACGGCATCGATCATGTGGCTAACGATATGCTCATACGTATTCCCAAGATGCCAAACTTACCCAAGAAAAAACCCAAAGGCTACACGGCAGTAATGCAGATGTACGCCCACAACAAAGGCCGGCTTGCACGTTTAGAGGGAGTTAATAAAATACGTAAACTTGAATCATTTAAGCGCGTTAATATTAAAAAATCAGTAGGCGATATGTGTGACTTTGCACGCAATGGAGATGATCCTGTGCTTGATCTCGTATTATTCAATAAAGAACGTTCGAAATTATTGGCAGATATTCGCCGTATCGAACAAACTGTACGTATCCACGTACGCCGTCCTGTGCGCAAAAAAGTATAAAACACTTGATACAATAGGGTTATGAAACGATCCGAGGTGGTGAAGTCTGTGCGATTTCAGAGGTTATATATTGGAGTAGGAGTGCTTCTATTAATCGGACTGGTTATTTTTGTTTTATTGATCTTTGCGACACGGGCAGAATCTCCAGCGCATCCAATGCTTACGGTATCGGGCAGGAGCTATAACCTTGAGCTCGCTGATACCGAAGCAAAGCGTATACAAGGACTTAGCGATCGAAAGAGTCTCGAAGAAAGTAACGCAATGCTATTTGTGTTCCAGAGTGCTTCGCAGCAATGTATGTGGATGAAAGATATGCGCTTCTCGATTGATATGGTGTGGCTTAATGAGAAGAAAGAGATAATTAAGATTGCGGATAATATCGCACCAGAGACATATCCAAAAACATTCTGCTCAGACAAGGCAAAATATGTGCTGGAATTTGCTGCGGGCGAAGCCGAAAAGGCGGACCTTGCAACAGGTCAGCGCCTAAAGTTTTAAGACGTGATATCATAAGCGTAATGGATGCAAATATCATATTAGCTATACTGGTGTTCTCGCCGGTAGTATTGTTAACACTTTTACGAGCAAATGCTGCAACAGCATTTTTGGCGTTGTGTTTGGGGAGTGTCTTGGGAAGTTTCGTGGCAAAGGACCTTGTGTCTGCACTGCGTGGATATATTGCACCTGCAACTCAGGTAACTGATACGATTGCAAGTTTGGTGTTACTGTGGCTACCAGTAGTCTTGGTGACAGTATTTATGATGAAAACGATTGCTGCGAAACAACGACTTATTAATATTTTGCCTGCGCTTGCAGTCGGACTTATGGGTGCACTTTTGTCGGTGCCGTTTTTGACTCCTGAAATGCGAACAGCAGTAGAGGCGAGTGATATCTGGAGGCAGCTTGATACGTATAAGGCGTTGATTGTTGCCGGTGGGGCGATCGTTAGTATTGTATTGTTGCGAATGCGAAAAGGCTCCAAAGAACCCTCTAAGTAATACATGTATGGTGCTTGGGTCGGCGTACTGTACTTAAATAATTTGACAATTAGACAGACGCTATTCATATTATGTAGTTAGTTATTATTAAAAAATAAAAAAGAAAATGAAACATATAAAAACATTTACAGTATCACTATTTGCTATCTGCGGTTTATTATTACCAAGCCTCCTCGAGAGCGTTAATGCAGCCGGTGGATATGAGGCCTCTTTTGTGTCGAATATTAATAAAAGTAGCGCGAGCATTCAAGGTGACAGTATACAGCTCACCGTCCGTTCTCAGGCCTACGATTGCGATGGTAGTCGGAACGAATTCAGGACTGACCCCAGCAGATGTAGCGCCCCAGTAGGAGCGCCACAACTGGTAGGCGTGGGAGGTGTTGGTGTGGCGGTAGAATTTCCTGGTGGCTCAGTATCTCCAAGCGGTACCGTGACAACAGACGGATCAGGATATGCGAAATTTACACTTACATCATCGACACCCGGTCAGAAAGCAGCGACAATTAAGGGTTACCCTGGCCCTGGCCCTTTGGTGGCAGTGGGTAGTCAAACAGTAACGTTTGTCGATGCGCAACCTAAGGCCTCAAGCACTCCTGCGCCCAGTAACACAAGCACAGGTAGATCTGCTGTAGGTAGGTCACAGAACCAGCAAACTACTGCGCAAAACGAAAATGCGCCAACAGCGCCGGCTGTACAAGAAGTCAAGATTGGTGGTTTGCAGCTGAAGCCAGATGCATCCGAAAATGAGCTACCCACAATTCAGCAAAATAAAAGCCTAAAACTATCTGGTAAAACAACTCCGAACACCGATGTGATTGTATATGTTTTCTCTGAGCCTAAAATGTTTAAAACCAAGTCTGACGCAAACGGAAATTGGTCTGTAGATGTTAAGGACTTGCCAGCAGGTACGCATCATGCCGAATTCGAAGCTATTGATCCTGCGAGTGGACAGCCGTTGCCGAGAGTGCAGTTAGGCTACTTTAAGGTACAATCTGCTTCTTCGACTGCAAAAAATGTGACTTCTACCTCGGCATCTACAGTGCCCAAATCTAATACCTCAAAAATAGTTCTAGCTGGAGGTGTATTGCTAGTAGTGATTTCAGGTGCAGGATATATCTTTTATATAAAGAAGATTAAAAATAAGCGAACAGCAAAACCAGGAATCTACGATAACCAGGATTAATTCCATTGCTGAGCTATAAATACCATTGACTTTTTGCTCAAAATAAGCATAATGTAAGGAGTTATTTTGCAATGTACTGCAAAACAGCACTTTGCGGGACCATAGCTCAGCCGGTTAGAGCACCTGCCTTTTAAGCAGGGTGTCCTGGGTTCGAGTCCCAGTGGTCCCTCCAAAGAAAAGGCCTCACTGTAAAGTGGGGCTTTTTCTTTGGAAGAATTTATTGAGTCGAGAACCCAGATCTTTTGCTTCTGCAAAAGTGGGTTCGGTGAAGCGAGAGCACGCGCAGAAATTTATTTCGAGCATGCTTGAGCGGAAAAGCGACCGAGCTTTAGCGAGATAAAGCGCTGTCCCAGTGGTCCCTACAAGAGAAATTTAAAGAGCCTGTGTAGGGCTCTTTTGCTATAGTTAGGCTATGAATAAGGCAGGGATGCCACTGGCAGTTTCAAGAAATAATATACATGTTTGGTACGACCCAGTTTCGTCACATGCTGCCACACATATTAAAGATGCTCCAGGCCTAGATAAGTTAGTTTCTGAAATTATAGGACAAACTGTCATAGACAAGCCGTATATGCAATTCCATACAGACTTTGGGCGCTCGGTCGGAGTTTCTGACTTAGTAGTGAATAGTCCTGGCGATGAAATTGTGTATGCGAAACGCCTGAACCGAAATGAATATACCGTTTTTAATAAAACTAAAAATGCACAGCCAAGTTCGCTAGTTACTGTCGCACTTGAAATGCAAGAAGATGGAACATGTGAATTGGTGAGTGCTTGGATAGGCCCAGGCGATTCACCTTCCTTCCCCGGTACCGAATACGAAACTGCTGAAAGTAGAGAATTTTGGTCGAAGCATGCACTAGCATGGGGAAATCAGGAAATCCAGCCAAGGAGCGAAACAATAAAATGCCCTTGGTAATCATCTAATTTAGTTATAGAAATTTGTGTCTTGTTCCTCGAATCTATACACATGTAATAATACGGTAACAAAGGAGCCGATCGTGGCTCCTTTGTTATACTTCACTTATGAAACAGATAGAAAATTATCTCGGCAGAGCATTTATTGTCTCTAGTGTATATTTGCTATCGATCATTGTAGGTGGATTTTTTATCTTACCAGGCGTGTTTCAGGTTGATGATTACAATTTTCCGCTAGTTGTTGAGCTATTCTTAAAAGTTACTTCAGCTATTGCGGTGATAGTAGTTTTATTTTCTGCAGTCACTATACCAGTACTCAAGCTTATACAGGGTTCAAGAGATGAGTTAGGTCGCCCTGCTTTTATTGCTGCAGCTACACTGCTTATCGGACTAGTATTCATTTTTATACATGCCTTGTATGTAAAGTTAAGGGCATGCCCGGTAGATGGTGGCGACACTTGGTACTGTCAGGTTGAGGGCAAGTCATATGTGGGTATGCTTGTGTTAGCTTTTTTTCTAGCTTTGCTGGTAGGGTGCATTGCATGGGCGAGTCAGAGGCTCATCAAAAAGAAATAATTACTAGTGTCATCATTAAGTCGAGAATCTAGATCTTTTGTTTTTATGGGAGCTTACTAAATATTATCTAGACGTAGTCTTACTGAATTGCACGGCCTCGATGACGAGTTCTTTTAAGGCGGATTCATTTATGCTGTCGCTTTCCTGGAACATAATTGCGCGGTCTGTTTTGCTTTTTAGGCGTGCATTGAAGAGTTGATGAGGGTCGGGGAGTTGAGCTCCTTTGAAGAACACCAGCTTGATATCATTTTTGAAAGTCTCGGCAATACATACTATACCGTTGCAAGACCACACGGGGAGGCCTTCTGGCCTAGACGGCATTTTCCATTTTACTTCTTCGATTATCTCTGGGGTAGCTTGTGTAATTATGGCGCGCAACTGGGACAGCGTTTGACCCTTCCATCCGCTGTATGTTTGGATTATATCGTCTATTTGCTGTGATGCTGATGTATCTTTCATGCCATATCTCCTGTCTACTTTAAATAATAGCAGCTTGCTGGAGTTGCTATAATCAAATCATGCAAATAGGACGACGCGAGCACATGCTAGGCTTAGTCCCGCAACACGAAAGAAATTTGCCAAAAACATACGAGCCACTTTCGATGGATGTACCACAACTTATTATGAATACAGACGATGGCTATGATCCGGCGGTAGAGGAAGTAGTTAGTTTTATTAGAAAGCACACTATAACGAACTGAGAATATTTGCGTAAATTTATATAAAATGGTATAATGAAAAATAATTATGCCCTCTCCAGAAACTACAATACTCGAACAGATTGATGCTCGGCAGGAGGCAGAGGTTCAAGCTAGAAGACGCATAGATCTTCATCGTATAGCGGGGGTGTGTGCAGTGGGATTAGCGTTAGCAGTTACAGGTGGTGGAGGGTCGGAATCTGCCGATGCACACGAATCTGTGGCGGAAACATTGCCGTCTATTGAGCGTACTGCGGGCTTCGCTAAATCCGAAGAGCGAAAAGCTGAAAGATCTGTGAAAAGAATGATCCTCGCAAACAAGAAGCCACCGGTATACAACGGTAGTGTAGACTGGGAAACTACCGATAAAAAAGGTGTGGAGTTTGGCTATAGAACAAAACGGCCTATAGTCGCTAAGGTACGAAGAAAAGACGGTAAAAGGGTAGACCGCTACTTTGAGGTACAGCAAGGTATCGCAAAAAAGAGTGAAATAACTGTCAGTGCAATTGATCCATATGCTCGAAAAGTAAACCAAAAATCAAACACCACAGATCTATTAGACGGCAAAATATCTCGATACTCTGTCAAATTTAATAAAGACTACGTCCCGATTATTAGGCAGACAGTCCCAGGTCAAAAGGGTAAAGTTCGCAGTGTAGCACTAGGAGAAACTACACTTAGGCAAGATATGGAGGACGTAGACAGCTTAAGTGAAGGAAAGCGGTTTACTAAGCAGGTCGAGACGCTCAAGTGGCTTCGAAGAGTAGAAAATCTCCAAGAATATAAAACTGTGATGCAGGGCTATCTTAGTCAGTACAACGTAAAGCTCAATATTGCACCCGAAGAAGTGGTGCAACGGCCAGGATCGTACACAGTAGAGCACCTGACGGAGGGTGACCTTCCTGCTGCTAAGAGGTTTGGATTTGTGATAATAGATGAATTATCAAAATATCCAAAAGGATTCCTGCAGCAAATTGGCATGAGGCAGATGGACCTTGTTGGTGGAGTACATGACGACGGGTATAAGTTCGGAGGAGTGGCGAATATAAACGATAGCAGGGTTATTCTGTCTGCAAATAACAAATCAGAGGGTCTCGTTATGCATCATGAAACAGCTCACTTTATGATCCTTAATATTCTCCATAAATATATCGATGAACAGACTTGGATGAGCTTTAATCCTCCGGGTTTTAATTATAGGCTAGGGCGCGGACTGTGCAGGGAGAGCGATATAGCTTGTAATCAAGGCTTAGGTAAATCTACTTGGCCTGGTTTTGTTAGCGAATATTCAGAGTTAAACATAGGAGAAGATCAAGCAGAAACATTTGCGCTGATTATGTGTAATAGTTTCGATGGACTCAAAGAAATTGCCCGTAAAGAACCACTTCTTGGGCAGAAGGTAAACTATCTTATTAGTGTAATGCGACAAGTATTTCCATTTTTCAACGAGCGTTACTTGGACGAAGTTAATCCTGGCCAAAGTTGCTAGGTACAGTCTTGGTACGGTGATTGCTTAATTGTGGCCTTTGAGCCTGCAGCGCATTAGGATAGGTAATTTTCCAGGTATACTTATAGGCATGTCATTATTTCTTATTACTGGATTGCCCGGAACAGGTAAGTCAACAGTGTACGCTGAGTTAAAAAAGAGGGGTTACGAGGCGTATGATGGTGATTATGATCGCTTGGCGAAGTGGTACAGTATTGCAGATGGCGCACCTGTAGATGCGAGCAGAGAGCACGATAGAACGCCAGAATTTCTTGAAACTCATTCACGCGATATCTCTTTAAATGTAGTGACAGATCTGGCAGCGAGAGCTGAGAGCGGCTCTGTGTTTTTGTGTGCAGACCCTGAAAACGAGGATGAGCTGGTGCCACAATTTACTAAGGTATTTGCTCTCGTCCTTGACGAAAATGTTCGGCAGACTCGATTAGTCACCAGGACCAATAACAAATGGGGAAAACTACCTCATGAAGTTGCTTATGATTTAACCAAGAAGCCCATAGCTTACGATAGGTATGAAAGGTATGGTTACATTATTCTTGACGCATCTCAGCCGATAGAAATAATTGTCGACAAGGTTTTAGCAGAAATTGCAGCCGTGGGGTAGTACAAGAAGATTAATATTGCCCGTCTAGCGTCATTCGTGAAATCGCACAACAGCAGTAAATTGACTTAATTATAATTCCATGATATAATGTAAATATTATGGCAATTGCACATACAGCTGAGCGTTCAAGAAAATTACCATATCATATCGAGGATCAGAATGCGCTCGAAATCAAAGGCAAAGCATCGCATACATTAATTATCTTTGCACTAAAACACGCAGGCGCAAATCCAGATCTTGCTGATGGCTTGCAGTCCGCTGTAAAAGAGTATCGCAAGCACACCGGAGACGGCCACCTCACCCATCTTGCAACGCATTGTGTTGGCCCAGAAGCGGATATTGCTCGTGAAGATATCACCGCAAGTCTGACCGAATTATCTCAAGATCCTACTGTGGACGGTGGTCGAGCAGAGGCTGCGCGGGCGCTTCTTGCCGAAATGCACGACGAACTACGTATCGATATCTAAATACTATCAAATTATTATTCTGTGATGCCGTGGTACCATAAAGGTAATGAATCAAACGCAAGACCTTATACTGACTGCCGGGTCACTGATGCTAATTGTTGCGCTTATACCTACAATACTTGGCAAGGCAAAACCAGAGATTTCAACCAGCTTGACTACCGGTACGGTACTCGTTGTGTTTAGTGGCGTGTACAGTAGCCTTGACTTGTGGTTTTCTGCCACCACGACATTTATTACGGCATTGTGCTGGTTTACTATTGCGATACAAAAAAGGCGCCAAAACATTTCTCATAAATCATAATGCGATCTGCTATAATAACAGATAAGAAAGAGTTATTTTGTATGGAGATTTGCAATGGCAGGACATAATAAGTGGTCAAAAATTAAGCGCGGAAAAGCGGTAGAAGATGCAAAACGTGGTGCAGTGTTCACGCGTATTGGTAACCAAATTGCACTTGCAGCAAAAGGCGGTACCGACCCAACTATGAACCCTGCCTTGGCGTTGGCAATCGAAAAAGCCAAGGCAGCCAACATGCCAAATACCAATATTCAACGTTCAATTGATCGTGGTTCGGGTAAGCTCGGTGGTGAACAAATTCAGGAAGTTATGTACGAAGGCTATGGTGCGGGTGGCGTTGCAGTACTCGTGGAATGTGCAACCGATAACGTAAATCGCACGTATCCAGACGTACGGCTAGCATTTAGTAAGCACGGAGGTAATATTGCCGAAAAAGGTGCGGTTGCGTTTCAGTTTGATCGCAAGGGTGCCATTCGGGTCAAAGGCGGTGGCGATGAACTTATGTTGCAAGCGCTCGATGCTGGCGCAGATGATGTGCAAGAAGACGATGACGAAGCCACAATTTATACTGACCCAAAGAAATTAACAGAAGTGAGGGACGTGCTGAAAGAAGCCGGTGTAGAAATAATTGAAGCAGAACAAACGTTTGTGCCTAATAGCACTATTGAAATTACCGACGAAGCTACGGCAGGCAAGATTATGCGAATGATGGATGCGCTCGAAGGGTTGGACGATGTGGTGAATACACATGTTAACTTTGATATTCCAGAAGAATTGTTAGGGTAATAACATGGCATACGAAAAAGAACTTGCGTTTGCAAAAGATATGGCACGCGAAGCTGCCGAAATTATGAAGAAGTATTATCGCGTAGACCAGCAGGTAGTTACTAAAAAAGACCTCAGCCCAGTTACTATTGCCGATACAACAATTAATGATGTATTGATTGAGCGAGTGCAAAGTGCGTTTCCAGACGACGGGGTAATTGGTGAAGAAGCAAGCTGGGAGCCTGAACGAAGCCGTGTGTGGGTGTGTGACCCAATAGACGGAACTGTTGCCTATATTTTAAAAGTGCCAACCTCTATGTTTGCTTTAGCGCTCGTAGAAGATGGCAAGCCGGTTATGGCAGTGTCGTATAACCCATGGGTAGATGAATTATATTGGGCGGCAATAGGTGAGGGCGCATATCGTAACGAAGAGAAGATAGCTGTATCTAAGAAAACGTGGGGGCCAGGGGTGCATATTGCCGGATCACAAAACAATCCAGAAACACATCCTGATACGCGAGCCGAATTATTGGAGCAGGGAATTCATGTAAACGAATTCCCCGGGGGAGTGCATAAAAGCTGCCTAGTGGCAGAGGGCGCGATCGAAGCCAGGATTTTTATGTATGCTGGTGCTCATGATATTGCAGCAGTAAAGCTAATTATTGAAGAAGCGGGCGGTAAGGTGACTGACCTAGATGGTGACGAGCAGAGGTACGATCGACCACTCAATGGCGCAATTATGAGCAATGGACTCATTCACGATGAGTTATTAAACCTTGTAAAAAACGCAGTCAAAAAATGAGAATTTTAGGCATTGACCCTGGTACGGGAATATTGGGGTTTGGTGTTATTGAAAGTGCTAAGGGTAAAGTGCAGCTGGTTGATGCGGGAGTAATTAGGACCCCTGTTAAGGAAGACGATGCCGTGCGTCTACAAACAATTTACGAAGAGTTAACCGAAATTATTGCTGATACAAAACCGCAAGTAATGTCGGTGGAAAAACTGTTTTTTGCGCAAAATGTGACGACTGCAATGACAGTAGCGCAGGCGCGTGGTGTGGTGCTTTTGTGTGGTAAGCAGGCAGGTTTGGAGATAGCTGAATATACGCCTCTACAAATAAAGCAAGCACTTACAGGCTATGGTCGAGCGGATAAAAAACAAGTACAAGAAATGGTGCGTGTGACTCTCGGGCTTCGAGAGGCACCTCAGCCTGATGACTGTGCCGATGCAATCGCAGCTGCAATCATTCATTCGCAGAGTGTGAGATAATATCTACATGATAGCGACACTACGAGGAATCGTTACGGAAAATAGTGAAAAAGCAATTATTGAGTGTGCAGGCGTTGGGTATGGTGTTTCGGTGTGCAGCGCAGATGCAAGTGCGCTACAAATAGGCATTGAGGTAAAGTTATTCATTTACGAGCATATCAAAGAGGATGCACACGATTTGTATGGTTTTATGCAGATTGAGACCAAGAAGCTTTTTGAGCAATTATTGAGTGTAAAAAATGTTGGACCAAAAGTAGCATTAGCAGTGTTAGATATTGGTTCATCTGACGCGGTAAAAGTTGCGATTGCTGGCGGTGACGTAAAGTATTTGCAAAGCGCTAGGGGTGTCGGCAAGCGAGCTGCAGAGCAAATTGTAGTAGAGCTCCGTGATAAAGTAGGTGCACCAGTGGGTGATGCTGCCGAGGGGGTGGTGTACAGAGCTGGCGTGAATCAACAGGACGAAGCGTGGCAGGCACTAATTGCACTAGGTTTCAGCGAAGCAGATGCACAAACAGCACTAGATAAGGTAGACACAAGTTTGCCGACAGAAGAACGTATCAAGCTGGCATTAAAGCAGTAGCACAATAACTGGTATAATAAGACAAATGGCAATTGAACGAATAGTAAATACGAGCGTACCGGACGATGATCAAATTGAAGAACAGTTTGAGAATACGCTACGTCCGCGGGATTTTTCGAGCTATATTGGTCAGGAGCGACTCAAGAAGAATCTCAAGCTTGCAATCGATGCTGCGAAAAAGCGCGGTGAACCAATAGATCATGTGCTCTTGTACGGCCCTCCAGGGTTAGGTAAAACTACAATGGCGACCGTTATTGCCAACGAAATGGGTGCACAGATTAGAATCACCAGTGGTCCAGCTGTGGGGCGGGCAGCAGATCTTGCGAGCTTGCTCACTAATTTGCAGGACGGTGACATTTTGTTTATTGATGAAATCCACCGATTGAATAGAAGTGTTGAGGAAGTGCTGTATTCGGCAATGGAAGATTTTAAACTCGATATTATGTTGGGCAAAGGGCCGAGCGCAAAGAGTCTGCGTTTAGATTTGCCTCGATTTACTATTATTGGCGCAACGACGCGTACTGGTGCATTGGCTGCACCGCTTCGTGATAGGTTTGGCATTATGCATAGATTGGAATTTTATACTCAGGACGAAATGACAAAGATTGTTGATCGTTCGGCCGGAATATTGGATGTGCAAATTCACCCAGAGGCATCGGGTATTATCGCAACTCGTGCCCGACTGACGCCACGAATTGCAAACAGGATATTAAAGCGTGTAAGGGATTACGCGGATATAAATGGTGACGGCATTATTGATACGGTTATTGCACGCAGCGCATTAGATTTACTAGAGATTGATGCGGTAGGGCTTGATCCTGCGGACAGAAGAATTCTAGAAACGATTATTGATAATCATGGCGGGGGGCCAGTGGGCGTAGAAACGCTTGCTGCCATCACCGGAGATGAGCGTTCTACTATTGAAGATTTCTTTGAACCATACCTTATGCAAATTGGGATGCTAGAGCGAACGCCACGTGGCCGAAAAGTAACACACAGGGCATATACGCATCTCGATAAAAGTCGACCAAAATCTCAAGAGCCTGATCAGGCGAGCCTGATATAATAAAAATATGAATCCAGACTCAGAAACAAATAAACCCGAAGATATAGATTACTCAAAGCCTGTGGCTTACGACAACGAAGGTCGTCCACTGTATGCCCACCCGCCTACGCAGCAGCAAAGCCAGGCCCAAGCTGCTCCCGTTGCGCAGACGGTACATTTATCGCGCCCACTTGACCCTGCAGCTCCCGAAATCTCTCCGCAAGCAAAGGCGAGGCACGAAGCATCGGTAAAGAAGTATCCTAGCCTAAATCTCAGTGAAGGTGAATATATTATCAGTGCCGTGCGCCGTCACCCGATTGGGCTTGTACCAATCGGTGCTTTTGTTGGTTTTATGTTAGTTATTTGCGTAGGCATGATACCGTTTTATGCATCATTCAAGAATTCTGCAAGTAGCGGTGATCTGCCTTCCGTGGCTGTTGTTGCAGTCTTGTCCTTTTTGCTGATGGCTTTATTTACTATTGGAGGACTGATTGCTGCGTATGTATATATTAGTAATAAATTTTTCCTTACAAACGAAAGTGTTATCCAGGAAATTCAAAATAGTTTATTTTCAAAGCACGAGCAAACAGTTAGTCTGCAAAATATCGAAGACGCGAGCTATAGGCAAGAAAATATTCTTCAGGCTATCTTTAATTATGGTTCCATTCGCTTGTCGACAGAAGGTGATGAGACAACATATCGATTTAACTACGTTGCAAATCCCAAGCAGCAAATCGCGATACTCAATAATGCCGTAGAGGCATTCAAGAACGGTCGTCCGATACTAGAAGATTAAATTGCAATCCTTGGAATATTGTCATCAGGAGGGTCAGGCGGAGTGCAACCGGACGAGCGTAAGCGGGCCCGCGTGTAACGCACTCCTGTATGAGATATACTCCAAGGGTTGTAGTGCTTAATTATTCGCTGAATGGATTTTCGCGTGCGTCTTTGAATATTGCCTGTACATTAATATTTTGGTCTTCTAGGCTTTCGATTTTTTTAGCAGTTTCTTTATCGATCTTAGGGTGCGGTACTGCTTGTATTTGCCGCGAAACCACGTCTGGATCGGGTTCGTTGGTGGAGGCAGTGGAGGCTTGAACGATGATATATCCGTACAGTATTGCAAATATACTGAACCCAAGGACGATTGCATGCCGTTGGCAGAATAGTACAATTTGATTAAATTTGCTGGTAATAATTGCTTTATCTATATTCATGGCTTTATGTACACATTTAAATTAATGGTGAACGTAACTAAATTACGGTTATCTTTAAACGGCAGGATTGAAATATTTGTGACATGGGCTGTGCGCCGGTTTTGCTCGAGTTTATCAAGAAATGTAATTAAACGACTGTATGGCACGGGAGAGTTTGAATCAGATTTTACGGAGATATCCATTGCGTATAATCCTTTTGTTCCAGGCACTGCAGTGAGTTGAGTTTTGGATTGGTCGCCAGTCGCTTTAGGTGATGAACTGGATTTCTTTGATCCGGAACTTTTTAGTGCGCCTAGTGTAGACTCTGGAAATGTAATCGAAGTAAGTGAAACACCCGATTCCCGGGCAATAGCTACTATTTCACGAACAGTACGCGCTTGATCTTTCTCCTGAGGGACAATTACTTTGCTGATTTTCTCTAGCTCGGTGTAGTCTTCGACATCTTGTTTAGCGCCAATAAGTGCTTCCTCGCGATTTTTAATAATCAGTTGTTGTTCTTTGAGTTTTGTAAGCTCATCGCCTTTTTTTGCAAGCAATCCAAGCCCAAGGTACGTTGTCGCTATGATGCCAGCAATTAGGAGCGCTAATACTCCTAAGAGTGTAAAGAACGCACGCTTGCTTGTGTTCATCTGTAGCTTCATCGTGTGGCTCCCGCCTTTGTCGATGTATCGAGCAGCGTGAAATTATTGTCTTTATTAAATACTGCGCGTAGGGATGCTCGGCACGGATAACTGCTATCGTCGTTATCTGTTCGTGCACAGTTAACACCTATAAGATCAGCTTTGTCGAATAGATTATCTTTAGAGTTCACAAGGTTAACTTGCACCTGAGAAGCCGAATCATAGTCGGCAGCACCTACTTGTAAGTCAAGCGCGCCATCCAGTTCATTGCTGAGCTTTAAGTCTTGCAAAACAGTATTGGGTGGCATCTGGGCGCCAACTTGGCGTAGCAACTTAGAAAAGAGAATTTCTTGGGAAAGTACATTAACGACAAGCTTTAGGCTGTTGCTGATATCTTGTACTTGTGCAATTGTTGCAGCCTCGTTTTGCTGCTTTAATGCTGTTTCACTCTCTTTATTGGTGATTTTGTATGTATTTACTTCTTGCTGTAAATAAAACAAGCTTGCACCAAGCACAATAACAACACCAGCTAGTCCAATGCAAAATCCGACAATAAGACGCGCAACCTTTGTGTTGTGATGCGCAAAAACTAGAGATTCTTTCGCCGTGGGTGGCAATAAATTAATCATGCGATAATTCCTCGTGATTTCACCAATCCTAGCCCAGCTACTGTCATGTACATGGATCGTTCGGCGTAATTTGGTGGTTGTAGCTTACCGTAGTCGAGTACTTGCCAAGGGTCGAACATGCGAACAGGTAGACGCAGATTTTCGGTAAGATAATCGTTAAGTCCAGGCATATTAGCTCCACCACCCATAGTAATAATCTGGCCAATTTTTGTAGTGCTGTCACCGCGTTCTTCGTAGTATCGGACCATGCGCTTTACTTCTTTGATTGTCTGGTTTAAAAGAGGCTCAACGGCTTTTCGGATTTCAGTCTGTTTTTTGCTTAAGCCTAAGCCGTATTTAGTTTTTATTAAAGCTGCTTCTTCGTGTGAGACATGCAATGCGTCTTTTATTCGTTCGGTAAACAAATCTCCACCAGAGGTAACAGTACCTGTTACGGTAACATGTTTGTGAAAAATAGAGACATCCGCAGAACGAGTGCCGAAGTCTACTAAAACTCCTGGAATTTCATTGTGTGTGTCGAGTCCGAGTAAACGAGTTGACGCTAAAATACTTGGTTCTATAAATACAACCTCAAGCCCTAGCACACGTGTCAGATTAATGTACGAATCCACGATATTCTTGGTAACGGCTACCGTGTATACGGTGACCTCAGTATCTGTTTTAGCTGTAATAGTATAGTCAAGATATAGTTCATCGAGTGGACGTGGTATATATTGTTCCGCCTCGGTATACACTGCTTCGCGAAGCTCTTTGGCGGTCATTTTAGGGAGTTGCACTTCGCGTGTAAACGTTCGGAATGTTGGCACTGATAATGCTACGCGATGTGTTGATATGTCGCCAATTAGGCCATTATGGAACAAGTCTTTGATAGCTTTTGCAGCGACCTTGACATCAAGTATCTCACCTTCTTTCATGGTGCTGGGGTCGAAACGTGCCATGCCGTAGCCAACAACAGAGCACTTCTTTTTCGTGTCGGTGTTGATCTGCATTATTTTGGCGGTACCGGTACCGATATCAAGTCCAAAAAGCGGTTTGTCTTTAAAAAATAGTGATGTTCTTGTGCTGCCCATTAAAGCATAAGTTCCTTTAGCTGTAATTATAACAGAGTTACTGTAATATTATTCAAAAGTTCTTTGATAGCTACGAATTGTCCATGTTGTTGTGCCAGACGAAAGGGTAGTGCCAAATGTTACGTTGCCTGCGCCAGACATATCGATGGTTTGTGCTATGACCGAGCCAATAATGCCACCTTCGCTAATTTTTGCCTTAGACCAATATGCCCATACCCCAAGCCCAGGGAAGCTGCCACCACCATTCACAAGAAGGTTCTGTTGGTTTTGTGAATTATACAAATCAGTTCCGGTGACATTAGCGCAGCTTGGGCTACAGGCAGCTGTGCTTTTGTAAGTGATTATTTGGGCACTTGTGCCTTCGGAATTGGCGTATACCTTACTACCGCTGCCAAGAGTAATAGTGCCATCAACGACAATCCTTGGAACTGTTGTGCCAAGACTGTCTGCAATGCGTACCGTTGATCCGCCACCCATTACTAAGTTGCCGGTAATATACACGTCACCAGTGATAGTAAGGTCGCAGGAGCTGTTAATATTGACATTGCCATTAAGGCGTAAATTAGCTGGCCAAGTACGCTTGAACTCTAGTACCGGAATCCAGTTGCTGCAGTTATAGGTATTATCAGAAGCGTTGCCGGTGGTGGTCATGCGACCCACGTGCGCTGCTCTGTCGTAGGTTGGCATAGGAAGCACGGGCGCTGTACAGCCAGGCAAAAGTCCACTACCACCGTTGGTGGCAGCGCGTATTTGTGGAGGTTTTTTATTATTCGATGTGTTAGGGAATTTTGCTTGTGTTTGTCCTGTTGCGCAGGTAGTTCCAAGGATTTCAGTTGAACTCCAGTCGTACATCTTGATAGGCTCGCCCGATGTACACACACGTGGATAGGTTGCGCCGGGATTGGATCCTGTAGGGCAGTTTGCATTTGCGACGTTTACTGTTACGGGTTGGGTCTCGCTACCAATTCGTGCAGCGCTGTTCGCAAACGTGATATAGCCGTTAACGTGTACGTCTGAGTTATTGATGCTTGCACTACCACCCAAGATCAACCCGCCTGCCCCGGCTACCACTGATGGAGTAGGGGATGCAGTACCTACTAAACTTACTCGTACGCCTCGGGTGCTAGCAACTTTGCCTGTCTTGGGTCGATACGTTTTGCCGGTTGAATTAATGTATTTTTCTCCATTTGGACCGTTGGTAATCGTAGTAGTGTAGGTAGCTCTACCTTGCTTCTCATCGGTGGAGAATGTTTTTTCGGATGTAACTCCACCAAAGCTATTGTCTTCGTTGAATTTCACGATAGTTTCTTCTATACCAGCTTCGGCTGCTAATGTTGCATTGGTACGGTACACATTATCGCTCGTATGGGCGTATTGTTTGATGGCAACGTCGGCCATCGACATACCAACAAACGTCAAGATCGCGCCGATTATCAAAATGGTAATAAATACGACACCACGTTGATCTGAAGGTTTTCGAAGTAGTGTATGGATACTCTTATTCATTACGGAATACCGTCCTTGTAGAATATTCTGCGGTAATATCCTTGTTATATTTACGTACAGATAATTTTAGGGTAACTTCTATGGATTTTGCATCGTCTGCATCTACTTCTTCGCCAGTGCCACCGAGGTATTTAATGGAAAAATCAGAAACATTCTGCGCAAGTATGGTGTCGGATGGGCAGCTTGCATTTGCCTTATTTTTTGGGCAAGTGGTGGAGGCTGCATTGTTAGTAACGTCTGCTGCCAGCGTGCGACGATACAAGGTGCCATTGTTAACAAAATATATTTTGTTGTTCTTTTCGCTGGTATATTGCAGCGCGTCGGCAAAAATAATATTTTTATTGCGGTCTTGTGCAGCGGTTGCGAGGATGAGTGTTGAGCCATCACCTGTCCAGCGCTGTGAGCCACCAGGTGCGTTGGGGTCAAGGATGTTGGATTCCTCGTAGCTATTGCTGCTAAGGCGGGCGTCTTGGGTGAGTACATCCAGGCTGAGTTGCGATTCGCGCAGCAAGTCGCTTCGAGCGCTATCGACGGTAATTTGTGCAAAAGAATTTGTTGCAAATCCCATAATAACGATTATTAGTATGCCGGTTATTGCTGTTGCAACTGCAAGCTCAACCAAAGTAAAGCCTCTGCTATCTCTCATGATCATTGCCCGATACCTAACTGCCCAATGAGCGAACTAAGCTTAACGCTCTTTGATTTGGTGCCATCACGATATGTGATGGTTACATCAACCCGTTTTACGTCGGTCATAGGTTCTGTGACATGTACAACAGCTGTACGCGGAGACGGGAGCGTAGCAGGCAGGCTGCCAGCGAAGTCTATGGTAGAGTCGGTGGCCAAGGAGTTGTAGTTGTTGTTACGAAGTGACTCTATTTGCTGTTCACCAGCACGAGTAGCAGTTTCTAGCAGCTGTGTGCTGTGCTGTGTGCGCTCGATAGTAATAAACAGGGTACTTACGGCGACTATCACCAACCCAGCGACCACGATAGTCACCAGTAACTCAACAATAGTAAACCCACGCTCATCTGTGTTCATGCTTGTGCTTATTTTAGCATAAAAAAACCGGCTGCAAATGCAACCGGTTTAGTGATTTACGCTTAACGATGTTAAGGTGTTTGTGGAGTGGTCGCATCTGGCCTATTAACGCTCTCGACTTCGTAAGTGCCGTTTGCATCTTTAGCAGCTTTGTCTTTCTTGTTTTCTAGCGTAGCTACTAAGACGTATGCTTGAGGCTCGTCAGAACCCACAGGATCTTTTGTGTATGTGTATGGAGTCTTTGTCTTTGGATCTTGCTTATCGTCATCAGTAAGCTCTTCGATGTCGTCAAGATTTGCTGGATAGTGGTCGTTGTCGCTATAGAAGTTTTCAAGCTGTGTTTTGATATTCTTTAGATCGTTCTTGCGATCAGAGTCACGTCCACGAGCCTGTGCAGCAAATAGCTGTGGCAAGGCAAGTGCTACCAAGATACCGATGATTACGATTACGACCAAAAGCTCGATGATCGTAAAACCTTTTTGATTTGTTTTTCGCATTATGTGGTGCCCCCCTAATGTCGAATTAATTTTTATAGTTACCCCTTAAATCTATATCGCTCATGCTTTCCTGTCAATAGCTATCCATACCCCACCCCTTACGACCAGTGGAAAACTACACCAATTTTCCAACTCCACCCAATAGTTAAGAATTACTTAATGCTTATGCTTTACAGTAGATAGTAATAAAGGAGTGCGCCATGAGATTAGTAAATATGCCAAGATTTTCAAAAAGTGCATTACTTATGCTGTCTATCGTCATACCTCTATTCTTGATCTCTAAGCAGGCTGTGGCCGACCCTCTTGGGAATGTCACAAGCTATAACCCGGCTGCGACTGGTTTTCAATCTAGAAATGTTGTCACTGGGTCAGACGGAAATATTTGGTCAGTAGTGAAATTATCAAAAAAGATAGCAAAGACCACTACCTCTGGTGTGACTACTTTATATACGATTCCGACTGGATATGGGAACCCTGATAATATCGCGAATGGCCCTGATAATTCTCTTTGGTTTACGGTAACTAAAGGTAGCTCGTCAGGTACCTATAAGTATGCAATAGGTAAAATAACCACCACAGGTACATTTCAGTTTTATGCTCTTCCAGATACTGAATATGGGCCAAGCAAAGCATATGTACCAGAATCCTTAGCAGTAGCTAATGGTAAAATATGGGTCAGCAGACACTACAGTAAATATATACATGTGCTGGCTCCTAATGGAGATGATGCAACAATTAGTTCGTACAAAATAAAAAAACCTTCCCACATCTCAAACCAAGATTTCGATGATAGTATATTAAAACGCTATATTCCTCATCAGCTGATATATAGTCCGGCTAATAAAACTATGTATATATTTACAAGAGAAAGAGAACCAGGTAACTCTTCGGTCGGACACTACGTAGAGAAGTATTCATTAATCACAGGGAATAGCGATATAGTAGCGTTAGGATATAGTAATGTCGATTTTCATGTGGTTGTATCTCGAGCTACTGATAGTGAAGGTAGGGTTTGGTTCGTTGGTTATAGTGGCTCGACTAGTAACAAGATTGGTTACTTTGACCCCAGAGATAGTAGTACGCAACTTTTCACTACCTCTAAGGCTAACGACGAGGTACCTTCTTTGACCTTGGGCCCAGACGGAAACATTTGGGTAAGTATTAAGGACAATAACAGTAGCCTGTCAGGTAGGTTGGTACAAATTAACACCTCTAACTTTAATCTTACGGAATATCCTCTGCCAGCAAACTCCCAGTACCCATACGGGCTTTCGGCTGGCGCAGACAATAATCTCTGGGTTACGTATTACGGTGGTCAAAGGATTAGTAAACTTGGAGTAGGAAGTGTTACTAACACTGATGCAGATAATGACGGGCTTACCTCAGAAAAAGAGCTAATACAGGGAACATCAGATTTTTCAAAAGACTCTGACAATGACGGCTTATCAGATTACACAGAATCCCAGTGGAATACCACTCGTGACGATGTATTCTGCCATCCCACAACCAATTATTGCGAATACCCTGATCCTCTCCAGCAAGATATCTATATAGAAACAGACTGGATGCATAGACCAAATGATGGACCGATAGTAAATTACTCGATGCAGCCAAGTGAATACTCGGTTGATATGATACAGGCTGCCTTTTCTAATCAAGGTATTAGCGCCCATATAGACACCGGACAATTAGGCGGTGGCAATGAGGTTCCATATGAAAGATATGTTCATTTTAAAAAACATGAAACAGGAACAATTGACTACTGGGACTATCGTGATGGGGATGATGGCATTGCGCAAAACTTTGCAGCAAACCGGAAAGACATTTATAGATACATGCTTATGGGGCATGGTTTAGCCGATCATGGTCTAGATGACGAAGGAGACCCGTATGACTTAAGAGGTGTTAGCGGAATTAGCTATCCAGGAACGGAAGATATGTTTATTTCGTACGGACTTATAAAGGAAAATCCAGGATGGTATAGTCTTTTGGATATTGCAGTTGCAGGCACTATGCATCATGAGCTGGGGCATTCCCTGTGTCTAACAGATACTCCTGTTGCTAGTTATGTGACGCAGCAGCCTGGTTGTGTGTTTGCTGCCATAGATACGAATGGTACAAGCGATTATCCTAGCGCCATGAATTACATGTATCAGGGTGTACTGGTAGACTACTCAGACGGCACAAATAGCAGTAACGATCATGACGACTGGGGGGCTATTACTCCAAAGGATTTTGTCTTTAGAGACTCCCTTGAGACTTCTTCCGGGGCAACAATCACAGAACTTAAGCAGGCTGCTAAAATACGCAAAGAAAAAGGAATCAAAGTAGAAAGAAAAAATGGCAAATTCGAAGTCACCCAAACCCAAAAAGGCATCACCAAGCGCCTCAACTAGCAGACGAAAGTCATTACTCGGTACCCTGGTCGTAGTAGTAATCGTTGCATTAGTGTGTGTTATTACCCATCTAAAGCTTGTTCAGTATCAAGTTACGAGCGCTACAGATAAAACCCGCACGACCAAAGTTGAGGTTAAGGAACTTGAGGATAGGCGTCCACTGTTTATCGTGTCTGGAGGGTATGCCGAGGAGTATGACTTTAAGGTTGAGGACGGCATACGAATTGTTCCGGTAGGGTGGCAGAAGTATAGGTTATATATAAATGCTAAAAAAACTGCTACAAGTACTGACGCTATAAAATTACCTATAAACAAACATTTATATATCAAGGTAAAGAATAAACTTCCTAAAGGAGAGTATGAGCTACTTACAAAGATTCATGGCACTATCACGTATAGCCTTCTTACAGCAAAAGACAGGCCTTACGATAACAATACTAGAAAGCTCCAGGAATTTAATGACAGACAACATTTTACCATTGATTAATAGATGATTGGTTATTGAATAGACCCCTGCAGAGCAGTAATTGGCCCAAGTACGCTGGCTACAATAAAGCCAACCACAGTTCCCAGCCCTACAATCAAAAGAGGTTCAATAATAGAGGCCATGCTATCGATCATGGTATCGACTTCGTCTTCGTAGAATTCTGCAACTTTATTTAGTACGGTATCGAGCTGGCCGGTTTCTTCGCCTACGGCAGCCATTTGGATAACGATCCCGGGTAACACATTGGACTCTGCAAGGCTTTCGGCGACGGTGTGACCGTTACGGATCTTCTTGCTTGCATCCAATAAAGCATCACGTATAACGACGTTAGATAGCGCGCCTGCGGTAGTATCGAGCGATTCGTTAACAGATACGCCTGCGCCTAATAATGAACTAAAAGTTCGTGCAAAGCGAGCAACATTAACCTTTTGCGTGATTTTACCAAAAATCGGTAATTTCAAAAATATTCTGTGTAACTGATGCCTGCCCTTGTTTGTGCTGGACCACCGTTTGAATACAAATCCAATTGCAGCAAGTCCGCCAATAAGAATAAACCACTTGTGTATTAAGGCGTCGCTAATAAAGATAATAAGTTTTGTTTGTGGTGGTAACTCGCCACCGTTTTCTATCAGAATAGACGCGAGCTTGGGTATAACGCCAACCATCAGGAATATAACAGCAATGACAGCAACAATACTCACAACTGCAGGGTAGATCATAGCGCCCTTAAATTTGCCCTTGATTGCGCTATCTTTTTCTACTTGTAGTGCAAGGCGGTTGAGGATGGTGTCGAGAATACCACCTTCTTCGCCAGCATGCACCATATTGATATAAATTTCCGAGAAGATCTTGGGGTGTTTTGCGAGTGCCTCAGAGAGTGATGAGCCACCTTCGACATCGCTGGATATTTGTTCGAGCGCGGTTTTGAGTGCTGGTGAATCTGATTGTTCCTTGAGGGTAGACAACGCTCGCAAAATAGGTACGCCAGCACTAATCATGGTAGAGAATTGTCGAGTAAATATCACCAAGTCTTTTGGTTTTACACCACCAGTGCCTGGGATTTTCACCTCCATCTGCATACCAGTTTTTTTCGTAGACTTAACAACGAGCGGATGGAGTCCTTTTTGTTTGAGGCTTGCAAGCGCAGCTGCTTTATTCTGGGCAGTTACCGTGCCAGTTTGTGTGGTGTTTTCTGGCGTACGTGCCGTGTAGGTAAAATCAGGCATGGCTTACGAGTCCCCACTTGCAGTAACGCGCAAAATTTCTTCGATACTTGTCTGGCCACGGAGCGCCTTGATGAGCCCATCGACTTGCATAGTCATCATGCCATCTTTGATTGCGGTCGCCTGGATGTCCTCGCTTGTAGCTCCAGATACAATAAGCTTCTGTACTGCCTCGGTGTTATCCAATACCTCGTAAATACCCGCACGGCTCTTATACCCAGTGTGTCCACAGCTGTCACAGCCTTCTGGGTGGGCTCTCCAGAGTTTAAGAATACCCTTTTCGTTGGTTGATAACTCAGCTGTTGAGCTTTTATTAACCTTGGAGATATTTGTTTTACCAATACCTTCTTCGAGCGCTTGTTTTTCCAGCTCGTGAATGCGCTTAAAATCTTCGGCAGAACTCAGATTGAAAGCTTTTTTAAAGTCGAGCAATGTTGCTTCATCGGGGGTGTATGTCTCGCGACAATCAATACATAACCTTCTGACAAGTCGTTGCCCAACAACCACGCGCACTGTTGAGGCAATAAGGAAAGGCTCGATGTTCATATCCAGAAGCCTTGGTAGACACGTCGCTGCGTTGTTGGTGTGGAGTGTACTAAATACTAAGTGCCCGGTAAGTGCAGCTTGCACGCCTAGGCCTGCGGTTTCGCCATCTCGAATTTCTCCGACCATAATAATATTTGGATCTTGTCGTAGAAGCGCTCGCAGCCCATTGCTAAAGGTCATCCCAGCTTGATTATTAACTTGTGTCTGGTTGGCGCCAAGGATTTTATATTCAATAGGATCTTCGATGGTGGAGATATTAACAGTTGGGTTATTAAGCATACTCAGCGCACTAAAAAGACTAGTGGACTTACCTGATCCGGTTGGGCCTGTTACTAGAATCATGCCGTGAGGCTGGACAATAGCATGCTTGATACTCGCAAGAGACGAGCCCCAATACCCTAATTCCTCTAGCGTGGACGGTTTGCCACCTTCGTTCAGTACACGCATTACTACCTTTTCGCCATCAACAATAGGTAGGGTCGAGACACGAAGCGCAAAGACTTGTCCAGCAAACCGAACTTTGAATCGGCCGTCTTGTGGTGCACGGTGTTCGTCGATCTTCAGGTTAGACAAAATCTTGATACGCGATACGAGCGATGACAGCACCTTGCGAGGAAGTTTATTTGCCTCGCGCAAAATTCCATCAATACGGTAGCGTATGACTACATAATTTTCGCGAGGTTCGATATGTATGTCGCTGGCACCAGATTTAACACCGTATTCAATAATCAGGTTCACAGTTTGCGCGATTGGTGAGTCTTCTGCAACGTCTTCTTCGCTGACATCTTCGTCGGCATCTGCACTTTGTAAGCCATCGCCTTCTTCTATAACTTTCGTAAGCTCATTGCTGATGTTGCCACGATATTGCTCGAGTGCTGCCTGCATCTGGCTGGCGGTAGCAATGTGAAGCTTTAGGTTTGTGCCCAGTTGCTTTTGCAGAAAACTGATAGCCTGCATGTCGTCCGGGTCTTCCATGGCAAGCATATTGTTGCCGTCTGCATCGACATCAAACACAATTGCTCTGTACTGATGGGCGACGCGTTCGGGGATAAGGCGTAAATACTGACGTTTAATTTCTTTGGTATTGAGCTCTATGAATGGCACATCAATTTCTTCTGCATACAAACGAGTAAGATCTTTTTCGGAAATCACATTGCTGCGTACCGCTATGTCTTGCAGGGGCTTTTTCTCTGATTTAACCTGATCTTGAAGCGTCTTTAACTTATCGGCAGTAACATTGCCAGTGCTCTCTAATAATTTTTCTACCAAGGAATCTGAAATACGCATCGTTAAAGGTTATTATATAGGAAAGCCACAAGCATTATAAGTCATCAAATTTATAAGAGTAAATTAAGACGTTTCGTTGTATAATAAAGATACATACTACATAAGACAGACTATTCTTGAGGAGGGTATTATGGCTGAAGATAAGAATAAGAAAACGCAAAACGATGGCAAGTCGAAAGCACTTGGCTTGGCGCTTGAAACTATAGAAAAACAATTCGGCAAAGGTTCAATTATGAAGCTTGGCGATCGAGGTAACGTGCAGGTTGAGTGCGTTCCAACTGGCTCGCTCAGTCTTGACCTTGCGTTAGGTGGGGGCATTCCAAAGGGTCGTATTATTGAAATTTATGGCCCAGAAAGTTCAGGTAAAACTACCCTAACACTCCATGTTATTGCCGAAATTCAAAAAAGTGGAGGCACGGCAGCATTTATTGATGCAGAGCACGCGCTTGATCCTTCGTATGCCAAAAGAATCGGTGTTGATACAGAGAATCTTTTGCTCAGTCAGCCAGATAATGGTGAACAAGCTCTAGAAATTACCGAAACACTCGTTCGCTCAAATGCAGTCGATCTTATTGTTGTTGACTCAGTTGCTGCGCTCGTACCGCGTGCTGAAATCGAGGGCGAAATGGGCGATAGTCACATGGGGTTGCAGGCTCGGCTTATGAGTCAGGCACTTCGCAAACTCACCGGTGTAATTAGTCGCTCGAATGTAACAGTTATCTTTATTAATCAGATTCGTATGAAAATTGGCGTTATGTTTGGTAACCCAGAAACCACTACTGGTGGTAATGCGCTTAAATTTTATGCATCAGTTCGTATGGATATTCGTCGAATCTCACAAATCAAACAAGGTGATGACATCATTGGTAACCGCACGCGCGTAAAGGTTGTAAAGAATAAGATTGCTCCGCCATTTAGGCAGGCAGAATTTGATATCATGTACAACCAAGGAATTTCTCGTTCTGGTGATGTGCTTGATCTTGCGGTAGAGCATAATATTGTCGACAAATCCGGTGCTTGGTTTGCGTATAACGACGCCAAAATCGGCCAAGGTCGCGAAGCTGCCAAAACGTACCTGCAGGAAAATCCAAAAGTACTCGAAGAAATTGCCAAAAAAGTGAGCCAGGCAGCGGTCAAGGAGTAGAAATTGGCAACATCACAGCCACTTATCCAGATTGTGGACGAAACAGATAATCCTGTAGGCGAGTCATCTATAACAGATGCGCGCCTTCAGGGCTCGTGGCACCGGATTGTGAGAATTGTGGTTGAAGATACGCAGGGCATGGTACTGCTGCAAAAGCGTGCTCCAACGATGCACGATTTTCCAAATTGTTGGGATAGCGCATCTGCCGGACATGTCGACACGGGTGAATCGTACGAGAGTGCTGCCAGGCGAGAGCTGTTCGAGGAAATAGGATTACGTTACGTAAATGACTTACATGAACTTGGCTATCAAAAAGTAGCACGTACGGTTGGCGATGAAATTATTAATCGATTCGAAAAAATTTACAAAATAGTCATTGAACATACAGATAATTTCTCAGTACAAGCTACAGAAGTTTCGACCGTACAGTGGTTTACTGTGGCCGAAATCCAAGCAATGATACGCGATCATCCGGAAACTGTTACATATGGGCTGCGAAAAATCATGCATGATTACTATTCATGAAAATTACCGACATCAAACAGCAAGAAAAGCTAAAGGGGCGGTATTCGATTTTTGTTGACGAAAAGTACGCTTTTTCTTTAAGTGACACAGCGTTATTAGACGCAAAGCTAACAGTGGGGCAAGGGCTTGCACAAGACGAGCTAGTTGCGTATAAGCAGATGTCTACAGATGATAAATTGTACGGGCAAGTGCTACGATATCTGGCTATTAGGTCTCGTTCGCGTTGGGAGATAGAGGCGTACTTCAAGCGTAAGAACGTCAGCAGTGAGACTGCAGAAAAAATATTTACTAAGCTGCAAGAACTGGGGCTTGTGGATGATAAAAAGTTTGCAAAATCGTGGGTAGAGAATCGGCGATTATTAAAGCCGACATCAAAACGGCGCTTACAGCTCGAGCTGAAGCAAAAACGCATTAGTCAAGATGTCATTGATGAAGTTCTTTCTGAAGATGAGACAGATGAGACGACGGTGTTAAGGGGGCTTATTGTACGAAAGCGCAGACAAACAAAATACCAAGACAACGAAAAGCTAATGGCGTATCTAAGTCGTCAGGGATTCAACTATAGTGATATCAAGGATGCGTTGGAGTTGGAAGATAAAGAGTAGGTTCATCTAGGATTACATCATACATATTTCTCACGGCACTTGCGGGCCATTTCTTGCGTTTTGGTGTAACACAAGAAGCGCTTCCGAGGTGACCTTAGAGAAATATATGATGTAATCCTAGGCCTAATTCTTCTTCTGCAGTTTTGATTGGATGAACTATATTCCGGCAGGAGTTGCAGCTGGGACAGACTTGAGAAGTTCTTGTACTATGATTTTTTTAGGGGTGATTTCGTGAATTTGCGAACGATCAATACCCAAATTTCCACCAGTAAAATTCTTAAGTATCGACTGTGATACATAAATCTTCTGTATATACATAGTTTCTAGCTCTGTTGCGTAGTCGGTTACCTTGCCGACTTTACTTTTGCCAACAGTGACCACATGTTTTCCAAGTGGATTAAACCCGATAGACATAACAGTCCGTAAGCGAATCAGCTCTTCGGGATCGGTGAGTACGCCGTAATCATCAACAATAAAACCTTGGGGAATAATATCTCGGATATCTTGATATAGAAGTACTTTCGACTTTTTGTCACTAGCTCCAAAACAATAAAATCCCTCGATTTTTAAATTATCGGGATTAATAATCGGAACACCCGTAGTAGTAGCAACCTGACTGCCAGTTCGCAGCGATAAAACAGGTCTATTCAGTAGTGTGTTACTAAGTCGGAGCATAAACTACATTATACGCTGTTATGCAAAGAATTGGAGTTGTGTTTGCCACCCCTATAGTCATCAAGTATCATGACTAAGGTATGGAATATAAAACCAAACACCTGATTACAAAGAGCCCGCATGAGACAGAGCGTTTTGCTGAAGAGATTGCAGTTCGTCTGTCTGGTGGCGAGGTGATTGAGCTTGTGAGTGATCTTGGAGGCGGTAAAACAACGTTTACAAGAGGATTGGTTGCAGGACTTGGTAGCCATGACAATGTTGCTAGTCCAACATTCACGATCAGCAAAGAGTATCTTAATGGTCGGCTTAATGTGTATCACTTTGATTTTTATCGTCTTGGTGAAGCTGGAGCCATGGCTGATGAATTAGCTGAAATTGTCGGAGACCAAGCAGGAGTTGTAGTTGTAGAGTGGGCAGGTATCGTAGAGCATGTGCTGCCTAAAAAGCGACTGCGAATTGAGTTTTCGACTATCGATGAGGCGACTCGTAAATTAACATGTATATATCCAGTAGAGCTTGCGTATATAACGGAGGGAATACGGTGTTAATCTTAACGATACGCACTGATAAACCTGAGGCGGAAATAGGTTTGTATGAAAATAAGCAACAGATTGCGTACGAAACGTGGCTGGCGCATCGGCAATTGGCAGAAACAATACATACTAAAATTAACGATTTTATCTTGAGCCGTTCAAAGCAGTTAACAGATATCGAAGGAATTGTTTTCTACAAAGGTCCAGGTAGTTTTACTGGGCTTAGGATTGGAGCGAGTGTTGCAAGTGCGCTCGCGTATGGTCTCTCGGTGCCTATTGTTAGTGGGTCGGGTGATGACTGGCAGCTGAAAGCAATAAACGATCTATTGAATGGTACCAACGAGGTCATTGCAAGGATTGAATACGGTGCAGCTCCGCATATCACTCAGCAGAAAAAATAGTTGTTTCAAGAGCAACCATTAAGCATAAAAAGCTTGACAAATGTATCAGGGGTAACTACACTCAAAATTGTAGTAATTTATAACAACAAAAACCATCTCTTAAAACAAAGGAAAACAATGAAACTCAAGCGCCTCGCAACGTTTGTAGCAACATTTGCTATATCTGCAATAGGATATTCATTAATTAATACCGCTTCTGCGAGTGCAGCAACACTTGGGTGGACAGGTGCAGCTGGTAATAATCAGTTTTATACTGCCGGCAACTGGGAGCCCGCACAAGCTCCCGCAGCAGGTGATATATTAATATTTCCAGGGAGTGTCAACGGTACAATTGACACGACCCCACCACAAAACTCACCTACTTTTAACACGATTCAGTTTTTAGAAGGTTCTGATGTAACTTTCAGTTCTTCAAGCCAACATCTTGTGGCAAGTACTGTGTTGCTCGACCGAAAGACCTACGTCAGTATAGATCAAATTCAAATTGCAGAGATTGGGCAATCTGGAGTAGGTCTTGTTGGGATTGGTGAAGATAGCACACTCTTTGTAAGGGACAGATTATTGCAATCTGCACTTGAAATGCTGGTTGATACACATGGCGGACAG
Source organism: uncultured Candidatus Saccharibacteria bacterium (assembly GCA_964499935.1). Lineage (GTDB taxonomy): Bacteria > Patescibacteriota > Saccharimonadia > Saccharimonadales > UBA4665 > CALBGR01. Next base: position 247,467 of record CAZCMS010000001.1, read on the forward strand.
GGTTCTGGAACATTAATATTGGATAGATACCAACCTTCGACTTCTGACCAAATTATTACAGTGAGTAATGGATTGTCGCTTGTGTTCGGCGCGGGTAAGAATGGAGATACATCACCAAGGACGGTGCGCATTGAGACTGGCTCTATTCTAGCGTCAGAAAGTGCAGGTATACTCGGTAGTAGTGTCACGGAAATTACAGAGAATTCGATTCTTATTTTACCTGAGGGCTTTAGTACGGGTAAGAATATGATCATTGGAAACAACGCGAGTATCTTAGCAGAAAAAAATAGCAGTGAATCAGGCACTATAACACTGTCGGGTGGAGTCAAGGTGGGAACGAATGTCATAAATGAGGACGGCAAAAGCACAGTTGCAAAATATAGCTCAGGTAATGACAAGATAAATCTATTGCTAACAGGTAATGTTAGTGGCGGGAAGATCGTTCCAGAGTCAGGGAGCTTAGGGAGCGTCATTATTAACCCTGCCTCAGGAAAGACCAACACATCTGTTATGCCAAATGGCGAAACAAAGCCGGCTACAAAAACAGTTACGATTACCGACCAGAATATCGACTATGTTGAGGTATTCGGCAACAACATAGTTATTATTAATGGAAAGCGTGGAGAAACTACTGTTCACTCCGGTGGCATCCTTAAAGGCAAAGGCACTGTCGGGATACTCGATGTACTTAGCGGTGGTCGCGTCGCTCCAGGTGAAAGCCCGGGCATATTGAACGCAGGCAACACCACATTTGAAAGCGGAGCATTCTTTGAAGCAGAAATTGCAGGTACTACTGTTGGTGCGGAATATGACCAACTTAAAGTTACAGGCACAGTAAATCTCGGTGGCGCAACACTTGATACAAAACTAATTAATGACTTTAAGCCTAAGTCGGGTGACGCGTTTACGATTATTGATAACGATGGCACTGACGCAATCACCGGCACCTTCAAAGATCTGCAGGAAGGTGCAACGTTCACAATTGATGGAACGGTGTTCAAGATTAGCTATGTTGGTGGAGACGGTAACGATGTAGTGCTTACTGTACAGTCTGTTCCTGGCGCACCTAATACGGGCATGAAGCTGCTCTCGGGTAATCCTTTGTTTACCCTGGGACTCACAACAATAAGTGCTGGCGCATTGTTTATCCTGGCGCGTAAATATGGTGACGCTCTAGGAAGGTAAGTCTTCATGCAGCGACAATCGCATGATTCTGGCCTACGAGATCGTTTTCGATATCAGCCAACACGAACATTGCAGAGCCAAGCGAGTACGCCTCAGCGTCGTGCTGTGGCCGAGCGTCCACATGCACGCAAAAAGCAGGCAATCACTGATATATCTGTGCAGCAATTAGAATCCCAAAAAGATGTAACTCCACTCACTAACCCCACTGTTCCTACTCCGAGTATGCCTCGACATATGGCTGTGCGTCAGGCAAGTCAGCCTAAAAAACGTACAATTCAGTATTTGCGCACACCGTCACATCAGCATGCGTCAAGTAATCCTAGGGCAACGGAAGTCCAGCCTACGGTTCTTCGGGGGTCTACAATAAGTCAGAAATCATTCATAAGCAATATTGCCACATTCGCCAAGTCTACATCGAGGAAGCTTTATGTCAGGTTATTCGGTGATCGTCCACTCAAAAAGCCACAATTAGCAATGTTAAGCGCTGCAGGTGTAGTGTTTGTTTTTGGAATAACAGTTAGCTTACTTGGGTTACGCACCAACTCCCATGTTGAAGCCCAAGCAACGAATATGGCGCAGAGGGCTGTTGTTGATGACGGTGATAATCCTGATGAAAAAGAGCCGGATGCAAAAGCTGTCAGCAACTACACGGTCGCTCCAGATATGCCAAAGCGGATAACAATTCCCAAAACTAAAACCTACTCACGAATAAAGCCACTTGGCACGAAGTCCGACAACGAACTAAAAGCACCGTCCAATATTTACGATACAGGCTGGTATCAGAAAAGTGCAAAACCAGGTGAAAATGGAGCGATGTTGATAAATGGTCATGTACATGGGCCCAAAAAACCAGGTGTATTTGCAAATCTTAAGAAACTTGTTGCCGGTGACGCTATTACTATCGAAAGGGGTGATGGTCAACGTTTTACGTATAGAGTTGTTAAGACGCAGAGTTATCCAGAACATGCAGTAGACATGGCAGCTGCGCTTGTGCCTGCAGAATCTGGGAAACAAGGGCTAAATATAATTACCTGCACAGGATCACTTAATGCCCAAAAGACTGGATACGAAGACAGGCTCGTTGTGTTCGCTGTGCGCGATTAAATGCATAATATTTATCAAATTTTGTTTGCGAAATTATTTCTAGAAGCTTATAGTTACTCTTAGGAATTGCAGATATTTGGGAGCAAATCCAATTTTTCAGATTTTATAAACACAATACGATTTTCAGGCAGTCTCTGCATAGGCTAGTGAAGTGATAGCGATCGCCTACAGTAGAGGGCTTGTTCGATAGAAAGGAAAAACATGGAAATAGTTGCCGTTGTACTGGCGTTAGTTGGTGCAGGAGTTGGTTATGGAGCAAATTCATATATCACGAAGCAGAAAATTGGCTCAGCAGCTGACGAAGCAAAAAAAGAATTAGATAAAGCTAAGCGCGAGGCAACAAAAATTACTACGGCTGCCCGAGAGGACGCAGTAAAAATTGCCGAAGAAGCACGCAAAGACGAGCAAACACGGCGGAAAGAATTTAAGGAAATTGAGAATCGTCTTATTCAGCGTGAAGAGTCTCTGGATAAAAAACTTGACGATATAGATAAGCGTACTGAAAAACTTCGTAAGTCTGAAGGTGAAGTTGAAGGCCTAAAGGACGAGATCAGAGCAATCCGTACGAAGCAACAAGAGAAGCTTGAGAAGGTAGCAAAATTATCCAAAACCGAAGCAGCCGAGAAATTGATGCAGATGACCGAACGGGATATTAAAAATGATCTTATCGGTCTTGTGAGCAAGTTGCAGAACGAAGCAAAAGAAAATGCAGATGAACTAGCAATCACTACAATCGTTGCAGCTATGGAACGTATGGCAAGCGAGGTGACTGCCGAACGTACGGTAACGAGCGTTAAGCTTGAAGACGAAGAAATGAAAGGTCGTATTATTGGCAAAGAAGGTCGTAATATTCAGGCGCTGCAACGTGCAACTGGCGTCGATATTATGGTGGATGATACTCCTGGTTACGTGGTTTTGAGTAGCTTCGATCCTGTACGCCGTGAAGTTGCTAGGCAAACAATCGAAATGCTCATGAAGGACGGTCGTATCCATCCAGGTCGCATCGAAGAGGTTGTAGTTAAGGCTCAGAAGCAGGTAGACAAAGAAATAATTCGTGCTGGTGAAGATGCAGCTCGCGAGGTTGGCGTTTTGGGTATACCAAAAGAAATCCTACAACTACTCGGTGAGCTGAAATATCGTACAAGTTACGGACAGAATGTGCTCAAGCATAGTACCGAAATGGCGCATATTGCCGGAATTATTGCAGAAGAACTTGGTGCTGACGTAAAGACCGCCAAATATGCTGCGTTGGTGCATGATTTGGGTAAGGCGCTTACACACAAGATGGAGGGCAAGCACCATCATATTTCTGGTGAGATTCTTCGTAAGTATGGTGCTCCAGAAGAAGTTGCGATTGCAGCAGAGCAACATCATGATGACGTAGAGGCGACAACTTTGGTTTCTATGATTGTTCGTGTGGTTGACGCAATCAGTGCAGCTCGTCCGGGTGCACGAAATATTAGTGCAGAAAACTTTGCAGAACGCATGAAAGAACTTGAAAACGTTGCGAATAGCTTTAAGGGGATTGAGAAGTCGTATGCTATCAGTGCAGGCCGTGAAGTTCGAGTATTTGTGAAGCCTGGTCAGATTGATGATCTATCCGCAATCAAGCTTGCGCGAGATATTGCAACTAAAATCGAATCGAGTATGCAGTACCCAGGTACGATCAAGGTTAATGTTATCCGCGAAACTCGCGCTATTGAATTCGCAAAATAAGGTTTGCATACGGCTATATAAACATGAGGTCGAAGCAAAATTTCTAGAAATAGACCACGCTGTCGCCAAATAAAAACTTTTAAGCCAAAGGAAAAATAATGAAAATTCTGTATGTTGGTGATGTGATGGCAGAAATGGGTATTGAGCTTGTGGAGCAGGTATTGCCAGCACTCAAGCAAGAAAAGCAGGTAGATTTCGTCATTGCCCAAGCCGAAAATGTATCTGACGGTAAGGGAATGTTGCCAACCGATATGGCACGTTTGCGAAGGGCTGGCGTGGATTTTTTTACTGGTGGCAACCACACTCCGTTTAGGAAAGATATCGTGCCACTGCTCGAAGATGAGGTGCAGCCGGTAATTGGCCCTGCAAATATGAAAGACTGTCCCGGCGAGGGCTGGAAGTATGCCGATACACCACACGGCAAAATACTTGTTGTCTCATTGCTTGGCGGAACTGTTGGGCGTGAAGTTGCTATAGAAAATCCGCTACGGACGATAGACGCAATTTTAGCGGAAAATGTAGAGGTAGATAGAGTGGCGACAATTGTGAATTTTCATGGAGATTACAGCAGCGAAAAAGTGATTATTGGGCACTACCTGGATGGGCGCGTGAGTGCGGTTATCGGCGATCATTGGCATGTGCCAACTGCGGATGCTGGTGTGCTGCCAAGAGGCACGGCTCACATGACAGACGTGGGCATGTGTGGCTCGCTCGATTCAAGTCTTGGAGTTACATTAGATTCAGTTATTCCAAGATGGCGCGATGAGGTGCAGACACGTAATATTATCGAAATCAACGGACGAAAGCAGTTCAACGCTGCGCTTATTGGTATTGACGCTACAACTGGACTTGCGAAAGATATCGAACATATTCGCAAGATTATTGCATAAATACCATAAGCATTTGATATACTGTTGAGGACACATTAAAAATGTGGTGGGCAAGGAGGGATTATTAAATGAATATAAAAACTGTTGCAGCATTACCGTTTGCATTTATTGCTGGTGTAGCAATCGCACTCGTCGTAAGCGTAGTGGCGCAAACTTCAGTAAGTGCCCATGGCGATGAAAAACACGAACAAAAAACAGAGGCCAAGGTCGCAGCAACTCAAGAAGCTACCTACAGCTACGTAGCGCAACCTGGTGATTCTTATAGCAAAATCGCACGCAAAGCAGTCCAGACATACGGCATTAAAAATAAAGTTGATTTGTCTCAGAGTCGAATTATGTTTGCCGAAACAAATCTAACACTCGAAGCTGGGTCACCACAGTTAATGCAGGGCCAAAAAGTTGTAATTAAAGAATCTACGATTAAAAACTGGGTAGAGAAAGCCAAAAAGCTCAATAACGAGCAGGCTGCAAAATGGGATAAGTACACAGCAGGCGTAAACTTTAATACTAATAAAGTTGGCGAAGCTCAGTAATTTATACTAGCCATTTACTGCGTCAATCTGTTATAATACTCGAGTTATCGAAAATATAACGGGGTGTGGCGCAGTTGGCTAGCGCGCGCGGTTTGGGACCGCGAGGTCGAAGGTTCGAGTCCTTTCACCCCGACCATACTTGAAAAATCAGACTCCTCGGAGTCTTTTTTGTTGGTTGCTAATCTGTAAAACTCACTAATTTTGGGGGTGTAAACTTTTTTATCTCGTGAGACTGAAAAACCGTCAGGAAATAAGAGTTGTTTACACCACCCCAGATGTTCAGCGTCCAGTTCCCAGAATCTTGTCCGTAAGTCCTCAATAAACCCTAGCGAGAAATCTACAAATTCTATGAAGTCTTTCTCGATTTGATTAACTGACTCTAGCTCATTCTCTGCATCTTCAATATCTTTATCAATAGTGTCTAGGGCTTCACGCATATAGTCTTCACCGAATTTACTGTTTAAAACCGTAGGAATTTTGCACTGTGAATAGTACAATAACATCAAAGTTATGCGAGTAGTAAAGTCTATTGGTAGCATCCTTCTAGGAGTAGTCATTTTTATTGGCTTAATTATTGCAGCTGTTCTATTGTTCACTCTTGGCGCAAAATTAGCATTTACCATCCAGCCATTTATAAATTGGCTTGCTGGGATCCTGTTCATGATAAATATCTTCGCACTAATTGCTGCGATAGCACCAAGAGCTAGAGGTGTATCTGGTTTAGTCATTTATGTTTCGTCATACGTTTACGGACTTGGGGTATGGATCTTCGGCTTAGCCGTTACTCTTGATTTATGGGGTTGGTTTGCGGTTATTGTAGGTCTTCTATTAGGTGGAGTTGGTGTGGTGCCCATTGGTATGCTGGCTGCAATGTTCAACGGAGAATGGGGTGTATTCTGGACGTTGTTCATAAGTTTAATCTTAACGTACGGTTCACGGCTCATAGGTACGATGTTAGTGTCTAGTGCTGAAAATCAAACAGGGCATTACAAAGAAGATACTAAAGAAAATGTTATTGATATAGAGCAAGGTATACACAAACGAACTTGGAAGGATATTGAATAGTTATGGAATTGCCAGCCACAAAATTACGAGAAGAGTATGCCGACGAAATCAAAGTTATTGAAGCTAATATTAAAGATATAGCAAGTGGCTCGGCACCACAAGAGCTCTATGAATATTCACAGAATAAGTTGGATAATCTAGCGAATCGTTTTCAGGATAACGAAAGACTAGGTACCGCTCGGTACAAGTTGTATGAGTTACAGGCATTACTGTATTACTTCAAAAATAGAGATGAAGACGCATTGGCGTTTATACAACAAGCAGTGGAAATGAGAGGCTCTTCATATAAACGAGCAGCACAACTTATTGAGCAAATTCAGTCAGCACCAGCAGATATTGTCGCACAAAAGGAACATAGGAAAAAAGACGAATCTCACGACAAAGGAACCAAAAGTTATGAAGGTGTTGTATATTTTCACAGGTCGCCACTTGCAGTTGCAGTACTGTCATTTCTGACGTTCAACTTCTATTCTCTGTATTGGTCATACAAGCACTGGAGATCAATTCGTCTAAGCACAGGAGAGCGTACGTACCCTATTTTCAGTGCTATATTTCAGCTTTTTACAGCCTACCCTCTGTTTAAGCAAATTAGAAACAGTGCACAAGAACACGGCTACACGAAGTTTCGTAAGGCTGGAATTATTGCAACGAGCTATGTAGTATTGTTCTTTATTATGAATTCAGTATGGCGAGTAGAGCCAAAAACAACCGCTGATTTCGTAACATTTTTAATATTTATGGTGCTGCTCTCGGCTAGTGTCGCCTCACTGTTGGCTATCGTGCAACGGGCCGCAAATGCTCATAACATTTCTGCCCTCGGTGAACGTCATAAATTCAAAAATATATTTGTGGGTGAAATAATTTTTGTAATCATCGGTTTAATAATCAGTGTTCTAGGAATAGCCAGTACATATAGGTCGGTAGGTACGGTAAGTGTTAATAGTTTAAGCAGCGAAGCACAAGGTGCTTACCAGAGAATGGAATTATTGCAAAATCAGCACGATGCGTGTAGTAGCGATTTGGATGCAAGACGTGATGATGTCAATATATATAGTGATTACGAGGTAGACTCATTCAATAGTGATTTAAGGGATTGCGAAGACACAAGACTTAAATTGAACAGCGCAGTAGATGAATACAATAGGCTTGCAGGGTACGAATAGAATATCCGTAAAAGCTGGATTTTATTCTCAAACAAATTACCTCAAACATTGTATACATTACAACTATATTCTAAAAAATAATAAACAGGGAATTACTAGGTCTTCATATGTATCTAGTAGTGAACAGCTGCGCCCATAAGCAATTTAGAGGATCCTCAGAGTGGCTAAAAATACAAATATATAAGAAAGTCCAAGTAAAATTGTAATTCTTATGATTTGATGTGGATTATCAAATAGCAATATCAACAGCCATGCTTGCAGTACTAGGTTCGACAGCTTTCTCGTATAGATTATTCCGTGATTTTCAGTCCGTGTTTCTTATATTAATACGACGTTAGGAGACTACTCTTGAATAATTTTCTCTACAACGGGAGCCTTTTTGGCTTGAGGCTTCTTCTTTATTCTTAGTTTTGGTTTAGGGAATTCAACCTTTTTTACGATAATATCTTTTAGCGAATCTGCCACATCCTCTATTTGGAAATAAATACCTGTTTGGTCCTTGAGATCATTGCGTAAACGCCTGACAATCTCCTCCGAATATAAAAGCTTTGCTACGTTGGACGGATGAAGTGCATTTGTCTTCTTCCAAAAGGTTTCTAATTCTCCTCTTTCCACGGCGGGCTTGGTCAAATACCACAGCAATTCTGGACACTTTTTGTAATCATCTTTGTCAAGCAGGTCCAACTTGTATATTAGGGTGGTGGTCACTGGTTTGCCAAAGTTTACTCTATAAAGTTGCACTTCACGACCATTCAACAGAAGAATCCAATCTATACCTTCGTTTGCTGCATAGCTGAGACTTTGCCGTAAATGCTTCTCGTTAATGTCTAAGTCTATTGATTTAACTTCAACAACAAAATGTTTCTTGCGTTTGAGTTGAATGACATAATCTGCGTATTCAGACCTTATGCGATATTCAGTTTTTATTTCTTCAAGCTCTTTATAGCCTAAGATATCGGTCAGGAAATTATTTGTCATTATGCGAGTAGCGGATTCATCAAGAGAGGAAAACTCTTTACGTAAATATTTTCTTTTATAAGTACTCAAGCTATTTTTTATGTTCTTAAGTTGTCGTTCTGTAGCCATGAATTTCTTTTACCTCATTAATAATTAATATGATTCGCACCCGTACCCATCGTCATCCCGATCGAGGCCATACTCATCATAGCCAAGTACCTCTACCTCGAACTCTATATCTGAACAGTCTAGATCGTAGCTACTGTTCTCTACACATCCAGAGTAGTTAGGGTTGCAATCATCCTCTACAGGCTCTTCCTTGTGGATGTAGGCTGGCTCCTCTCCTGGAATGGTGTAATCAGAGGGAGTAGTAGTAGCTTCGACTGTTTGTGTAGTTGCAGTATTGTCAACGATACTTTTTTGATCAGTACTATCTGATTTTGGTTGTAATGATGCGTACCCCCAGAAACCAATAATTAACGTGGCGAGCAGTCCATAGCCCCATTTTTTGAAAGCGATTTCTCTTTTTTCTGCTTTTTTAGCGTATGATTGGTATGCTTTTTTGTCATCCAAAGTTAAATATAGGAAAGTTTTTTCGTCAAGAATTTTCCCTGTCTTTCGGTAATAGCCGGCTCTTGTAAGTCTTTTGGCCTCCTCGGTATCATGATGTGCCATATTGCACCTACAGTACAGTATTCCTGCGAATTAATCATTAATTTTTCCTTAACTATCCATTAATAGTGTCTTAAGAAACTTAGTGCACGACTTTATGCCTATGAGAATTGTTACTGCAAGGCCCCGAGATAATGTACATAATAGGAGTTACTTAAATAAGGAGCGAAAATTATGGGATTAGGACAATCTCGTCGCGTTGCTCGCCGAACTGCAAGGCGCACAGCACGTCGCAATCAGGAATAAATTTGAGAAAGCTAGCTTCTGGTTATGCGCGTGGCAATTGGTTTTGCCCACAATACTATTAAGGCGATTATGATCAGAAGAATGCCAATGATGAATATGTTTTGAGTTTGGCTATTGAACGTATTGATAAATGTCTGGTAGATATTTTCGATGATAATACGCATATTGGCATTTGGCACGTTTGCTAAAATTGGTGGTTTAAAGAGTGGGCCCAGTGCAAGCGCAAATAAGCCAGCTATTATCAGTACGCTTCCTTCTGTCGCGAGTACAGCTGCGCTGAGCCGTCTGCTGTACCGCGCTCTATAAATAAGATATATAAATATTGCCACTGCAATGAGTGCTGCTATCGGCGCAATCCAAAGTAGAGCAACGCCGAGCCTATAGATATTCGGTAGCTCATCGGTGTTAATAATCGTAATAGTATCAGGGATATCCTCGACACGGAGTTCAGCTGCTTCGGTATTACGATCGGAGATATTGCCCGCAACAGCGATCACCTGAGGGAGTGTTTGTTTGATAGAGCTTAAATCAAAGGAAACATTTTCGGGCTTTTCTGCGGTCAAAATAGTTTGAAATTGTGACACAGTCTTAGTAAGAGCAGTTTGGGCTAGGTTTGAATCGAGTAATCCACTAACAAGCTTGATCACGGGTTCATCAATAACTTGCTTAAGTCGTGGTCTGCCTTCGAGTAATTTGTCTGTAATAGCAGTAGCAAGGGCAGTGCGACTCGATTCTTGCTCGATAGCTTGAGTTGTGAGTCGCGTAAAATTATCACCGTTAAAAATATATTTGTTAAACCAAAGTGCAGAGTTTGCGATTACTAGCAGCCCGGCTGCCAGTAATGAGAAAAGTACATATGTCCTTGTCTGCAGTACTTTAGGAGGAGCTTTGGTTTGGCTGAGCGATAAGTCTGTAGCAGCTCCCATAATTTAGAGTCTTATGGAATTTGTTCTCTATCAATATTACGCTCATGCGATTTCATTTCATTGCCGTGCGCAACGATGGCGTAGATTATGAGGATATCAACAACGATCGCGATAATTGACCAAATAGGCGCAGCACCTATGAGCCCTATGTTAAGCACGATACTTGCGAGAGCAAGCGTAACTCCGATGATACGGCCAATGATATTGCCCGACATAAGGAGTAATGCCGAAAGTATTAATAATACCCCGACTGCAAATATAAGCCAGCCAAAAGTTGTGGCGCTTAAAACATATGCGCCAGTTGTTGTGTAAAGATACCAGTCTTGTGTGAGTATGCCTCCAAGACCGTATATTAAATGAACAATGCCACTTACTATCATGGCAAAGCCCGCAAACCATATCCATCCGGTCCATCCGGTGACATGTGTTTGAGGATATTCTCTATCTACCATAAGCAACCTCGATTCTCTTATTTTTTAAAAACACTACCCATAACTATATAAGTCGTTACGTAATAGTGCTGTAAAAATTTTCACCGTGCAGCAGTAGCGAATTGAGAACAGTCACGCGTAGAAAAAATAACTAACTCTTGGCAAAAGGGAAGATGGCGGTGTCACTCTGGGTGAGGTCGTGGTGCAGGACTTTGTTTGCAATTATGTAATCATGATTTCGGTAGTCATAAGATGTGCTTCCAATGTTGGTCGCTATGCCACCCGCTTCGCTGACCAGGAGCGAACCTGGCGCAAAGTCCCAATCCATTCCGTAGGGATCCAGCCCGATACGACCATCAAGCTTACCGGATGCTATCATGGCAAATTCAAAGCCACAATTTATGGTATGTATAATATTTGCCTGCTCTCTGACCGCAGTATATTTATTATAGTTCTCTGGTTTATTCAGCCTAGTTTCAAAAGACAAGACACTTTCTTTGAGTGACCGTTTGCTTACAAATATTTGTTGGTTGTTGCAATATGCTCCACCATTACGAATTGCCCAGTATGTATCATCACGTACAAAGTCGTGAATTACTGACACAACAACCTTGCCGTTTTCTATAAGACAAATCATAGTCGTGCAAAAGGGAAGCCCGCGTATATAGTGGGCAGTGCCATCAATAGGATCTACGAGCCAGGTGGTATCGCCAGTGGCTTGCACTCCAAACTCTTCGCCTTGAAACCCTATATCTGACGAAAATTTTTTGAGTTGAGATTCAAGATATTTTTCTGTTTGCAGGTCTAAACTTGTGACGACTCCGCCAACACTATTGCCATCACCCTTGCTGAATGTTTCGATATTTCCGTAGTGTTTTTTTAGTTCTTGTCCTGCTTCGTGTGCTGCTTTTCGTGCAATATGGAGTGCTTTTTCGAGGTGGGAGGTCGTCATATTGCCTTAGTATATCACTGGCGTAGCTGAGATATATCTAAAAAGTATTGACAATAAATAGTTAAGTAACTAAACTATTAAGTTGTTAAACTATTCGTAGCATTGGAGAAGTACTATGTCGCGTGAAGAACTGATCGAAAGTTTGCTTACCGATATGCAAGTGTTCCAGAGAGCATGGAAGGCGCACATCATGAAAGTACTTGAGAAAGAGCATATATCTCCGGCGCAAACAGGGATATTGTTTTACATTAAAAACTCACAGCCAGTAAGTGGTAAGAAAATAGCCACCATGATGCAAATGAGTCCAAGTTCGGTAACGCAGTTTATTGATAGTCTCGATAAAAAAGGCTATATCAAAAGAGAGCAGGACGAGCAAGACAGACGTATAACGCATTTGAGCATATCAACCAAAGGGCAGGCAAAAATTCAACAACTTGAAAAAGTACGAGAAGTATTTTTCCGAGAACTTGCACAATCCCTAACAGATGATGAACTGACAACTATGAGTAGAGTACAGCGAAAACTCGCCCAACAAATAGAAAATTAGTAAACAGGAATATATATGAATATACGATCGTTTTTCCGACGTAATAAACAGGCTCTGTCTAAAAATACCGTACAATCACAGTCTAATAGTGCTGCAGTAGCATCACAGTCTGAAAACCAAGAACGTAGCCACGCAGAAATTATGGTGGTCATGGGTGCGCTCATGCTCACATTGTTACTTTCGGCGCTTGACCAGACAATTGTATCAACGGCACTGCCACAAATTGCTGTGGATCTGCATGGGCTTAATAAACTTTCATGGGTTGCAACCGCATATCTGCTTGCCAGTGCAATAGTAACGCCAATTTACGGCAAGCTTGGAGACATGTTTGGTCGTAAGAAAATATTTATCATTTCTATCGTAATTTTCCTTATTGGATCGGTGTTGTGCGGACTCAGTCAAAGTATGGACCAGTTGATTGCAGCTCGCGCGATACAAGGATTGGGTGGCGGTGGCTTGATGGCGCTTGTGTTGGCGATTGTTGCTGATGTAGTACCTCCTCGTCAGCGTGGCCGATACCAGGGTTACTTCGGGGCAGTATTTGCAGTTTCTAGTGTGGCCGGTCCGCTATTAGGTGGATTATTCACCGACCATTTAAGCTGGCACTGGATATTCTTCATCAACATTCCACTAGGGCTTATTGCACTTTGGGCAGTTGCAACAAAACTTCATTTGCCGGTGAAGCGAAGCAAACATGCGATTGATTATTTAGGCGCAGCCTTGATGTCGGTAGCTGTCGTGAGCTTGCTGCTTATTACTGTATGGGGCGGTACAGAATATGCCTGGAGATCAACTGAAATTATCGGATTAGGCATACTATCTGCTCTATTTACGGTTCTATTTATCGTGCGAGAGAAATATGCTAAAGAGCCAATTATTCCACTAACACTATTTAAGAATGATATTTTTATTGTCTCGGTATTATTATCAGTACTTTCCGGTATCGCTATGTTCGCGAGTATCCTCTACATTCCACAGTATCAGCAGATCGTGCGTGGTAATACCCCAACCGAATCGGGCCTCCTTATGTTGCCTCTGGTGTTCGGCTTGCTAGGCACGTCAATTCTTTCTGGGCGACTCATTACCAAAACAGGAAAATATAAGATATTTCCTATTGTAGGTACGTTATTACTAACGCTTGGTATCTGGTTGTTTAGCCATCTTACGTTAACGACGAGTCATATTACGCTCTCGGTCTGGATGTTTATTATCGGCGCAGGGCTCGGGTTGTTTATGCAAGTGGCAACACTCGCAGTACAAAACTCTACTAAGCCAAAAGATTTAGGTACGGCAACTTCTACGGTGACATTCTTTAGAAGTATCGGTAGTAGTTTGGGCGGGGCATTATTCGGCAGTATCCTTGCTGCACGGCTGGCGCATCATATCCATGATGCAGTACCAGGTGCTGCAAATATCGCAGACGCAGCATTAGCAAGTGGTATAAGTAATATTCCTCCCGAAATGAAGCAAATTGTCTTACAGGCTTACGTTTCATCATTCCATGAAATGTTCTTGTTCGCGCTACCATTTACCATTGCAGCATTCTTTGTAGCTCTATTCTTACGGGAATCACCGCTTAAAGACTCTACGTTAGAGATTGCTGAAGCTGAGACATTTGAAGCTCCCCATAAAAAATAGAGTACATTGCATTTAGTAAAATAAAATTATATAATATGCAATAATACAAAATTTATTGCATGAATACACCTTCACTACAGCACGATAGACTACACCCTATACAATGGCTTGCCGAACAAGCTCAGGCTGAAATTGATATAGATCAATTAAGAATGGATGAGGCTCACGCACAAGAAGTCCAATCTGAGTTTGGAATATTGCCGACGATAGGGTGTGAGGTAGAGGTGACATGGGCGTCACTGCGAGCTGATTTGATCAAGGAATTTTTTAGTGATCTAGATCCGAATAAGACGTACACCACCATGAGTGCAATGGTACGGGATCTTGATCCAGAGCGTAGAAAAGAGTTTGAACAACGTAAAGCCGAAGCCGACGCAGTAATAGGGTCACTATATCAGGCAACTGTTGAAAATGGCATACCAAAAGGCAAAGATCCATACTGGGAATTTGCAAACGAACCTACATATTCATGGAGGACATTGACGAGCGAAGTAGACCTCCTCATGGATACAGGACTTATTCCGAAGGGCAAACAACATGCGATGCATGTGACGCTCGGCGGGGTTTTTATGCAAGGTCATGGGCCACAAATTATTCTACCTGGGCTTGAGTTATTGAGTGTCTCCTCGGAGCGTATTACTGATGCCACAAAATCAGACGGGCATTCTTGGGCACGACGAAACTCACATTCTGGGGGCGTTCGGGGTCGTTCAGGTAATTCATTAGAACTCGGTCAGCCTGGCGCAACAGAGTTCAGAACGCTTGCAACTGCAAAACCCGAGGACCATCGGACGATATTTCAAGCTGCACAAATGCTTGGTGCAGTTTTGCTGTCTCACCGTTCGGGCGCAGATGTACAAAATGCGGGCGTTATTGAAATAGGGAAACAGTGGCAGGGCTACAGAGACACCATGACAGATTTATGGGATGCGAGAGGTTTGCCAACAGACAACACGTGGAGCTCGCCGTATAATAAGCCTGAAGTATGGCTTGGCTGGGCGGAGTGCCTAGATCGTCGTGATCAACAGAATAGCCCTGAACAGGAAGCGTTAATCACTATAAAAGGAATAATTACTCAGACGGAACATATGCTACAAGAATTAAGTAGGTAGGCTTTGATTTTTGGTATAGGTTTAAGCTTACTTAAAATGAGCGAGAAATTTTGTTGCCCGTTTTTGCTCGGTCAGTGTAGTCGCTGTGATTGCATCAAGCCCATCTAGCATTTTCT
Organism: uncultured Candidatus Saccharibacteria bacterium; assembly: GCA_964499935.1. Taxonomy (GTDB): domain Bacteria; phylum Patescibacteriota; class Saccharimonadia; order Saccharimonadales; family UBA4665; genus CALBGR01. The sequence goes on from CAZCMS010000001.1 coordinate 262,720, forward strand.
CAAAAGGGCTATCTGAACGAAAGATTCCAGCCTTTTTTAGGCTTTTTCTAGCAATAGAAGTGTGATAATTGGCTGTCGAGCAAACTGCAAGAAGTGTGTTGTGCCAAAAATAGTGTTGCATAGTCGGTACTAGCATATTGAGAGAATAAACACCTGGAGTTACGGCGAGATCATTCATTATCGTGGAGGCTACATAGTTAATGTGTCCATTGCCTAGGTCAGCGTGCCAATCATGAGCATCATCATGGATTTGTTTAGCGATAAGATAATGGGTCAGAGCCTTTTCGGTGTGACGAAATGCTTTAGACCTCACAGAATGGCCTTTAAAAGCAAGAATAGTAAGTGGACCAAGAATATGGCCAAATGATCTGTGGGCAAGTGGCAAAAGGGTGGTGTAGTCAGGCGAGTGACTTAGAGTAAGTGTGTGTTCGGTGACGCTGTATCGATAGTTTTGTAATTCCCATGTGTTCGCAGAATCTATGGCGATAAATGTGTTGCGAATGTAGTGCTTTAGGGCGGGTTTTTGCGCAGCAATTTTTATGAAATGGTCATATGATAGGCGCATTGCTATATTTGCGGTTGGCAACAACTCTGTGCTGCCTTCGTGATCAATGATATTGTCGTAGATTGTGTAGGCTACCCAGCCGTACACATTGGCTGTGCCAAGTTTACTGTATAACGAATCGTCGCGCGATAGTGGTGTGATCAATGATTGATTGCAGTGTAGTGCAAGTTGAGTGATTTCTGGTCCGTTGTTGCTTTTGAGGGTTTTTTCAATCAGTGTTTTTAGGGTTTCTTTTTGGGGTCTGGATATCGCCACTAAGTCAGTCCTAATGTTTTTTCGTATTGATTTTGCTAGCGGAGATGGGCGTGCAGATTTGCTGTGAAGGGCTGGCTTGCTACTGCTACCGTACAGTGCGAGTGCCTCTAGTGCGAAAGCAGTGGTAAGGGCGGGGCTGCCCACATAGTACGTACCAGATACCGTATAGCGATACACACATATAGCGGATGCGGTCCATGAACCATCACCATGTTGTTGTGCAAGCAATGATTGCACATGATTCTCTACTGTGGACAGAGGTGCGCCTAAATTGATTAAACTGGATATGACAAGCGCACGATCGTGCGCTGAACATGGCTGCAGATCTATAATATGTGCTATAAGGTCATCTTTCAGGCTACCTTTATAGAAGCGTGATATAAAATAAATTATAGGATATGAAGACAGATAGTATGGCGAAGAAAAAATACCGCTCCTGATAGATTCTTCAACAAGCTTGATTACGCTAGGTGGGGGAGTGGAAATAAGCGATAAAAAATATGCCACATTACTATTGACCGCCAGATCGACATCGAGCCAGATCTTGTCGCTTTGAAGCGATGCCAGCCACGTTCTGTATGGACCTCCGACTTCAATTTCAGTTGCCAATAGCATTTTAACTACGTATGCTAGTGTCTCTTCGGAGATTATCCCAGGATCATGTAAGAAAAGTGCACTTAACGCGCAGAAGGTATCGTCAAGGTCATCGGGATAGCTTCGTTTCATTCTTTCAGGTTCATTAGTCGACCAGTAATTGAACGCCCATTGTGCATTTTTTTGTGATAGTAAAAAATCAGCAAGCTTGTTATTAATATCTTTGGCCGGTTTACTTTTTATGGGTGCAAGAGACGAGAGTATAAGAGCGGGTATGAAGTTAGTGTAAAGAACTTGCGCTTGATCGAAACTCTTTAAGTCCTTGCTCAAGTAGCAATCGTAATTGCCGTCGAGACACTGCTGGGAGTAGAGGTAGGAAGTGCCTTTTTGTATCGCATGTTCGAGCTTTTCAATCATGCAGTCTCTTGGGCAGCGTGATAGAGAAGGTTGTGCCGGATTTCTTGCTGCTATGTAAATTGATCGTTCCGTGAAAATCAGTTTCAGTGACTTGACGGACTATGAATAAACCAATTCCAGTACCAGAGGATTTTGTTGTATAGAATGGTTCAAAAATTTTATCCTGCTTAGACTTTTGAATACCCTTGCCACGATCAGATACAGTGATATGAAGATTTTCAGGCGTCTCATTAATTGCAATGGTGATAAGGCGGTCACTTGGTGATCCATCAGGTGCGGGCGGGTATGCTTCTATTGCGTTAGAGAGTAAATTGATAATAAGTTGACGAAACCTAGTAAGATTACCGGTGAAATACATGGGTGTATTCGGTGTTGGAGTTTGTAATTCAATTTTCGTTCGAGCTTTCCGTGCATTAAATGACAAAATGCCGACGAGATCTTTTGTTTCGGATATTACATTAAATACTTCAACACTATCTTTGCCCTGTATCTGTGATTTAACTCTTTGAACAACACTGTCAATGTAGTGTATATTGCTGTCAATACGCTTTGTGAAGTTGGAGCGATCCTTTTTTCTAAGTGACTCTATGTCGATACTGAGACTCGATAAGTTGCCTGCAAGATCATGAAATAAGGCGGTGCTAAGATGTCCTAATTCTGCAAACTTATAGAATTGCTGCACTTTTTCGAGCTGAGCCTCTTGCAAGGCTCGTGTACGTTCTTCAACTTTTGTCTCTAGCATGTCACGTTCTTTTTTAAGCGCAGCTTCTGATATTTTGGCGCGCTGTAAAGAGGTTTCCATTTGTTTGTTAAAAAGCCATGAAATAAGGGCAAGAATAAAAAATAGTGCACTGAAGTTAATAACATCCGTCATTGTCGAGGGGTTTGAGGTCCAGGATAAATCTGGATGTATAAAACCAAGTTGTTTGAAGTATTCGATTAAAAGTAACGCGATTGATATAAAGATTGTTGCATAGAGGGAATATCGTGCTCCGAGTAGTATGCCAGCAGTTACGATAAAAAGCCCAAAGCTTTGTATACCAAATGGATTGATCGTACCCCATTCAAGGGATATGAAGATTCCAATAGTAAAGAGCATCACTAATAGCGCGAAGCTTACAACTTTTTGTGCAATCATATTATTACGAAACTTCAAAATATAGATTAAAAGAATTGCAAGTACTAAGTTGATAATTATAAGGCTTGGAAGTTGATACAATTTCGCGAGCAAGAGCACGCGAATAGAGGTATTTACCGAGTAAATGACCAGCATACATATAATGCCAACAAGAACCCAGTTTAAAACCAACTCACGATTATATTGGTCTGAGTTTTTTGTTTGTGGCTTAATAAAATATTGATAAATTGTTTTGAACATAGGTTTATTTTACTGGGCGCTATTTGCGCCCAGTCACTAGAATTACTCTATGCTTGACCATGGTACTCCCACGGCTTCTTGCACAAACGCGTTTTCGACCGTAGTATGATCACGCATTGAAGCATCAGTAAGTACACCGAGAATAACGTCCTTCATCTTGCCCACTCCTTTCTTTATATTACGCTACTAGCTGTACTTATTGATAGTATAGCCCACCCCATGTGCAGTTTTGATCAGTTTACGCTTGAATGGACGGTCAATTTTATCACGTAAATATTTTATATGTACATCAACGGTACTATTCCAGGTTTCAGTGTGCGCATCCCATACATTACTGATTATCATTGAGCGACTGGCTATTTTTCCTTGGTTGCGCATGAGATATTCTAAAATATCAAACTCCTTACGTCGAAGTGATATATTCTTAGAGCCACGTTTTACTACTCGACGCTCAGGGTCGAGCACGAGGTTATCTATTTTTAATAAGGTGGTGATTTCATTATTCTGGGGGCCTCTACGAACCAGTGCATTGAGGCGCGCTTGCAGCTCGTTAGGCTTAAAGGGTTTGGTGAGGTAATCATCGGCGCCACAATTCAGTAGCGCAACTTTGCTATCCGTATCATTGACTGCACTTAATATAATAACTGGGGTCTTTATATTGAGCTTACGTAATGCTTGGCAAGTCTCTTGTCCGTCCATGCCAGGTAAGCCCAGATCTAAAATAATCACATCGTAGAGGTTGCTCTTTGCTAACTCAATACCATCTTCGCCTGTTTCGGCAAGGTCAACGATCCAGGATGGTTTTAAGTAATCTTTAATGCTTTGAGCGAGTACGGTATTGTCTTCAATTGCTAAGGTCTTCATGGGTTCTCTCTGTTTAATGCTTAATATTTTTATGATGTAGGCTACGGTAGTATTTTACATTGCTCTCTCCTTGATGGTGTAACGTTGTGCAGGTTTACTGACTATGTGCTTTTGAGGTGCTGTTGGTCTATGGTCTGTTATTTGATGTTGCAGCCTAGCCATATTTGGAATCGCTATCATGGTGTTGGTGTGCCGTATAAGTCTTTCTCTGACAAGACGACTCATTTCCCGACTCGTTGTTTCCCGACTCATGCTTGTTGAGCGTGCAATATATTCGTTAGGTATGTGCTTTCTGATAGTAACCTGTTCGTTTTCGGCATGACCAAAAGTTTTGGCAAGTGAGATTAAGCGCAGTATTACTTTCTCTCGAGCATTCCGATATTGAAGGTTGGTGATTTCGTCGGCAAAAGTATTGAGCTGTTGACTGACAATACCTAGTAGCTCGCGCGCATATTGAGGATGTTTTGCTACTTCTTGGTGAAATCGTGTAATGGGAATGCTAAGGGTCTGTGTGTCGTCAAGAGCGCCGAAGTTTACACCTCTAGTATCGTTAGCCGTATTCCATGTACAAGGAAATAGGTCACCAGGAACAAGAGTGCTGAGGATTTTCTCACCGTATTGCCAGTCAACCTGATATATCTTTACCCATCCAGAGACAATAAAATGAACTCTGTCGTGTGTGCGGTTAGCGTACAAAATAACTTCTCCACTTTTGTATAGGGATTTAGACCCGTCTGCAAATAGTTTCATGAGTGTTGCTTGCATGGTATCCTCTACTAACTAGCATACGAGGTAAATCTTAACTTTTTATTAAATCTCATAAATTTTTGTGATTTAGATCATTTTTTAATGGTAATCTTCCCTAGTAGGCGTATCATTGTATGTTATAATTTGCGTAAAGCATTAGCAGAATAGATTGTGAAAAAATATTTACTTACAAAAATTCGTTTAAGTTGGTTTTTTGTTATATTTTTTGTAGCGTATTATGGTATATCTCAATTATTGCCAAGTTACGCATTTGCTGGAGGTATTCTGACACTCTTTTCTGTGAACTCATTTTTGTATGGATTTTATATCTCTCCAGTTTTAGGCGCGCAGAAAGCTCGCATAGAAGAGCTTCATAAAATAACTCGTACTGAGGCGAATGCTGTCTTTACGATGGTATTAGGCACAAAAAAGATGACTCCTCGTATTAGGGACGAAGTCCGTGCGCGCTTTTCGGTATATCTACGCAACTGTAGCAAGGGAAGGCTAAAGCTGGCAGAAAAGAACTACGAAAATCTTATTAGTTTCTGCATGGATTATAAAGGTAAGGAAAAAGAGCAAATCGAGAAATTACTAGAACGACTCGTTGCTAATCAGCAGAATCGTACGCTTTTAAACATGCAGCTTAATAATAAAGTGTATAGCAATGAATGGATGATTATGATGGTTCTGTTTTCTATCACAATTGCGTTTATTTTATTGCTCGATACGGGCTCTTCGGCAGTTATTAATATAGTTGTAGCGTTGTTGTGTACGGGACTTAGTATGTTGATGTTAATTCTTTTAAAGCTCAGCACGTTAACCCATAAAAAAGCTCGTCAAATATGGCAGCCATTCGAGACGTTGCTTGCAACAAAATACTATAGAATCGTCGAGAGCACCGAAGACGAATCGTAGATGCAGTTGTTACTTTGTAGCGCTTAAGCGTACAATAGAAAATCAGTATGTTACTTCTTGCAGTTTGTTTCGTTACTTTCGTTATTTTATGTTTTGCCGAGTTTGGTTGGCATAGGGGTTGGCTGCGTAACGAATTCGGCAGAAAATTCGTACACATATTTGTAGGTAGCTTTGTAGCATTTTGGCCGTTGTTTTTGACGTGGAACCAAATATTTCTTGTAAGCGCAGCGTTTGTGATCGTTATTGTTGTGTCAAAGAAATTTCATATCTTCCGGGCAATCCATAGTGTGCAGCGACCAACTTGGGGAGAGGCACTCTTTGCAGTTAGCGTGGGGCTGCTCGCATTATTAACAAGAGATGGTTGGATGTACATGGCAGCATTGCTGCATATGAGCTTGGCTGATGGTCTTGCAGCAATAATCGGAACACAATTTGGTAAACGTAATAGATATACCATATTTGGGCATACTAAAAGTATTGTAGGTAGCGCAGTGTTTTTCCTGGTATCTGTGTCGATTCTAGGTTTGTACAGCATGGGCACTGACACGCCAATTGATCCACTTATGATAGGTGGCATAGCGCTGGTAGCAACAGCACTCGAAAACCTCACGGCTTACGGACTTGATAACATTACTGTGCCAGTTTGGGTAGCGATTGTACTAAGCAGTATAGGGTAAGTTTGACTACTATACCTATAGGATAAACAGGGTTAGGCGGAGCGCAGCCGGAGCAGTGTAAGCTGGCCCGCACGTAATGCACCGTTTATCCTATAGGTATAGTCGTCATATTGATAGGTACCTGTGTATAATATTGCTTATGATAGCCATTGATATGATGACGTGGTGGTATACGACCGCATGGTTTGCGGTGTTGCATAAGATCCAGCTACTTGTTACGGGTATACTTCAGAATTTTTCTGTTGGGTTGCTTGCACGTACGTTATTTTCTCCGTTTCGCCAGATAGACGCTGGAGGTGTTCGTGGTCCTGTAGGTGTGCAACTAAGGGCTTGGTTTGATAGGACCTTTTCACGTTTATTTGGCGCAGTGATACGGACGGTTATGATCTTCTCAGGCTGTTTGATGGCGTTTATTGTGCTCGTGGCTGGCGTGATTTGGGCAGCAGTATGGCTGGTGATTCCGGTTTTGCCATTTGTAGGATTAATAGTTATGGTGATTTTTTAATGCCGGAGTCTATCTTCAGCTACAACAGTAAGCGTGCGAAATTAGCACGACTTGGCGCTGTTCTAGGTTCGCGCACAATGTATATAGCACTTATAGTAAGCGCCTTTGGCGTGTTAGTGCTCGGTGTAGCGCTTGTATTGTTATCTGATATCTCGTTCGGATGGGTAATTGCAGGCTTTGCAGGCCCAATTTTTGTTATTGCCTCATGGGGAAAGTCGTTGCGCAGTCTTCCGGTTGGTAGTGAGTCTACAATTGATGCACGCTTGGACAGTGATTTGCTCGCAAAACTTCCACATCAACACACGCCCAAAGACATAGTTGCGATCATTGAGAATACTGGTGGCGCGCGCTTTATGAGCAACCGATTTATTATAAGTCCACAATACATCGGCGATCTATCGAGTGCAGATCCGCAGGCAGCAACTACAATCTGGCAACGCGCAGAGCAATATAGAGTAGAAAATGAATTCGAGACGATAAATGCAGCAATACTTTTCGTTGCGCTTATACATGAGGCTGAGGGTGTTGATAGCTACTTAGCCCACTTAGGCTTAGATAAGGAGGATTTCTTATCGGGACTGCGCTGGTATAAGCACATACAGGATCTTATTGCATCACGCAAACAGCTACACAAGAAGGGCGGTATTGGTCGCGACTGGGCTTTTGGATATATACCCTTACTTGAGTACATGGGCTTTAATATCAGCGAGCATATTACATACAGCGGTTCATTGGCTCGCGAGCTACCAAGCAGAGAGCAGTTGTTGCAGAATGTAACTCATACCCTCGCACAAGCTGGACGACGTAATGTTGTGCTAGTTGGACAATTAGGCAGTGGCAAGACAAAAATTGTGCAGAGCCTAGCTGAAAAGCTGCTGGATGCCGATCCTGAGGTTCCTAAGTCGCTCCATTATCACCAGATAATCTCACTTGACCCGGCAACCTTGATGGCTCGTGCTCGCGGGAGGGGTGAGCTTGAGGACTTGGTGCAGAGGATGTGCTACGAAGCGCTAAGAGCAAAGAATATAATTTTATTTTTGGACGACGCGCAGCTTTTCTTCGAAGAAGGTTCAGGATCGGTTGATCTAAGTAACGTGTTGTTGCCAATTTTAGATGGTGGTGCGCTACGTATAATTTTGGCAATGGATGAACAACGATGGGTACAAATATCGCAGAACAACCCCGCACTAGTGCAGTATATGAACCGGGTTGTTATTGCTCCGACAAACGAAGACGAAACGATGGCAATTATGCAAAATCAGCTGGTTATGTTTGAACACCAGCAAAAAGTTCTGTATACATACCAGGCGCTTGGTGCTGCATATCGTTTAAGTTCACGGTTTATGGCGGAGCAGGTCATGCCTGGGAAGGCTTTGAAGCTCCTGGAATCGGCTGCCAATATGAGTGACGGAGGATTAGTGACGCAAGAATCGGTAGAGAAGGCCATAGAGCAAACTCAAGGTGTGAAGGTCGGTACGGCTAATACTCATACCGAACGAGCAACACTTTTGAATCTTGAAAACCTGATTCACGAACGCATGATCAACCAGGTAAGGGCAGTACAGGTCGTAAGTGATGCGCTTCGTCGTGCGCGAGCTGGCGTGCGCAACACAGATAGACCTATTGGTACGTTTCTGTTCCTGGGACCAACTGGTGTAGGTAAGACAGAGCTTGCGAAGAGCGTTGCAGCAACATTCTTTGAAGATGAGGATAATCTAGTGCGCCTTGATTTAAACGAGTATGTACGATCAGAGGATGTTAGTCGCTTGATTGCTGATCCTGCACAGGATTCTCATAGTTTGACGGCTCAAATTGCCCGTCAGCCCTTTAGTGTAGTTTTGCTGGACGAAATCGAAAAGGCACACCCAGAAGTGCTCAATACGCTACTGCAATTACTCGACGAAGGGATATTGCGCGATATTAATAACCGTGAAGTTTCATTTCGTGATGCTGTGATCATCGCTACGAGTAATGCCGGCGCAGACAGGATTCGACAGCACATAGAGGCAGGTGAGCAGCTAGAGCAATTCGAACAGCAATTTACAGATGAACTGATTAGTAGTAATACATTTCGCCCTGAATTTTTAAATAGGTTCGACGAGATTGTGTTATTTCGCCCGCTTGAGCCTGCGGAGTTGTTGCAGGTTGTAGAGCTGATCATCAATGGTGTTAATAAAACATTGTCGATACAGAAATTGTCGGTCGATGTTGATCTTGATGCAAAGCAACTTCTAGTTGAAGCTGGATATGATCCACGCTTAGGTGCGCGCCCAATGCGTCGGATAGTGCAGCGAACTGTAGAAAATATTGTAGCCAACCAGGTACTGAGCCAGCAGGCGTTGCCGGGTACCGAAATACGTATTACAAAAGCAGATATTGAACAATCGCTTGCGCGAAACTAGTCAATAGTTAATTCAATGGTTTCGTGAATTGGTTGTGAGAATTTGCCGTGGGCACGTAATGCATTAAAGATGACAATAATATCTATCACTTCTTGAGCAAGGGCGCCATAGATAGGCTTAAATGCGCCAGTGGCAAATATGAACATCAGTACGACACTAAGCCCGATACCTACCAAAATACTTTGCTTTGCAATGTAGAACGTACGTTTTGCAATCTCGGTGCCATATGCAACACGTCCAATATCATCTAGCATAATCACTGCGTCTGCTGATTCAGTAGCTGCTGCAGCACCTTTTACCCCAAGGGCAATACCCACATCTGCTGCGGTGAGTACCGGTGCGTCATTGATGCCATCGCCTACAAACACTATAGGCGTGTGCTTTTTATCAAGTTGCTCAAGTGTGTGAAGTTTATCTGCGGGCAATGCCTCTGCTACAACTTCTGTAATTCCAAGTTTCCTGGCAACGCTATTTGCGGTCTTCTTGTTGTCGCCAGTAATCATTAAAATATGCTGAATGCCAGCTCGCTTCAAGCGTGCAATGGTAGATTTGCTTTCTGGGCGTATTTCGTCGGTAAATGTAATGATACCTGCAAGCGAACCATTAATGGCTACCAAAGATGCGGTCGTAATTGGAGTGGTGAAATTTTTTGGAAAATCAACACCCTGCTCCCGAAGTAATTGCTCTCGACCTATGAGGATATCTTTACTGCCTACGTGTGCCTTTAATCCGAGTCCCGCAAATTCTGTGACCCGCTTAGCTTTTTTAACTGCAATCTTCTTTTCGGTAGCATGCCGAGTGATGGCTTGTGCAACAACGTGATTAGAATTTTGTTCTAAGGCAGCTGCAAATCCTATAACATCTTGCACCTTATTTGCACCAAATGTCTGAACTTTTGCCACAACTAATTCGCCGTGCGTTAGGGTGCCTGTTTTATCAAAAGCAACTGTTTTTGCTTGAGCGAGTTTTTCCAAAGCGCCACCATTTTTAATAATAATGCCGTGTTTGGCAGCTCGGCTCATGCCAGAGATGATTGCAATAGGTGCAGCCAAAATAAGCGGACACGGCGTAGCCACCACAAGTACTTGCAAGAAGCGTAGGGAGTCGCCACTAATTGCCCAGGCGCCAATACCAATTGCGAACGCAATGATAGTGAAGGGTATTGCGTAATGGTCTGCGAGTCGTACGAATGGGGCGCGACTGCTAGTAGCATTTTTGACGAGCTGAATAATTTGCTCATATTGACTGTCTTTTGCAGCCCGGATTGCACGCACAGTAACAACTCCGTCAATGTTCACTGTGCCACTTAATATTTCATCACCAGCGTTTTTATCCTGTGGGAGGCTTTCACCGGTCAGGCTAGATTCATCAAAATTTGCTGTTCCGTCTAAAATCACAGAGTCTGCTGGCACGAGTTCACCTGGGCGAATAATGAGTTTATCGCCTTTTACAACTTCGCTTGCCTTGATGTCTATTTCTTTGCGACCGCGTAGTACGTGTGCCTGCTGAGGGGCACGATGTAGTAATGCTTCAAGCTCAGTTTTTGCCCGATGCCCAGCGTATTGTTCAAGCGACTCGCCTCCGGTAAGCATTAATACGACAACGACAGCTGTCCAATACTCGCCCATGATAAGAGCGGTGCCAATTGCAGTTGCAGCCAGAATGTCTACTCCATACGTGCCATCGCGCACATCCTGAATCATTCCGTATACCAAAGGCAACAGAACAGATACACTCGTGATAATTAATAGCAGTTTAGCGATTGCATCAAATCCTGCCAGGTCAAAACCTAACGCAACACCGCTTGTAATTAATGCAAAGCTAAATAATTTATACGCACGAATAAACGCAGCAATTTTCTTCATATTTCTCCCTTTATATATCTCGCATAGTTCTCTTGCTGTAAATTATAGCAAACAAAGAGCACCCTCGAGAAGACGAGGGTAATGCATGACGATTAGGTCTCAGTATGATATTTAGTCATCGCTAACGATTATTTTGTGGGCTGCTGCGAGCTGATGGCTGATACTCATTAGCTGCACGCTGTTAATCGTTGCCCCTCCAAGACTCATTATGCCTGAAATACTCGTTATATCCGATGTTCGCAAGTCAACATTTTTAAATGTAGTGTTTGAAAATTCTGTTTTATCTAAAGTGCATGATTCAAAAGAGATATTATCAAGGCGTGCGTTGTAAAAATCGGCCTCACGCAGGTCACAGCGAATAAAAGTAACATGCTGCAGATTAGTAAAGCGAAAATTAGTGAGATCTAGTTTGCAATCCACAAAAGTAACATTCTTGATCGTTGCACCGTGTACTTGCAGGCCACTTAGTCGGCAGTTTGACATCATAACTCTTTGTAGTGACGCATTTTCAAGGTTACATGCAGCGAGGCTACACTTTTCAAATATACAATCTGTGAAATTGGCGCGTTCTAATTTGGCTGCATCGAAAGCTGTGTCTATTAATTTCGTCTCTTGCAGAGCCAGGGCTTTGATGTGTGTGTCCTGAATGTCGGCGTGCGTAATGAGCGCTTCGGAGATTGTTTCGTCAGTTTGAGCAACGGTGAAGAAATCTTGAATCTCAGTAAGTGTCATTGGTAATTGAGGTTGGATAACGTTCATTTTTAGAGAATATCACAGCCAGAAATAAAACTCTCCGTTGATCTTCGAGGTATTTCTGCTACCACTTCTGTACGTAGGTGTTACCGACTATGGTGACTGGCAATTAGTGTACGTAGGATAGTTGCCAGCGCCCATTGGCTCGCTGCTGTGAATAGCTGATACCATAGCGCATCAGATTGCCAGAGTGCGATCAGGGCTACGCCTACACAATATCCGGTAAATGGTATGTACATAAAGCCAACCCTCTTTGCTACTCGGCAGATAGCTCCCGCGAACTCGCTTGAACCAAATTTTGGTTTTCCTTTTGCTCATAGTTTTACTATACACCTATGATGTTTCACTTTTCGCTCTGTATTTGAGCTCATCAGTACGACAATTGTATTCGTAGAAGTGAGGTGTAGCGATGAGGGGGCGAGGTCTAGCGAAAGTAGGGTTGCCGTAATGGCGGTTTGCTTTCGCCAGACCTCAAGCCTCTTCGTCGCTACGACATGGTTAGTCGCGCGGACGACCGTCCGGGTATCGCTCCAGTTCGAGTCGTTCTGCAAGTTGCACAACATGCATTGCTGCCGGCAAATCGACAACGGTGACGATCTTCGTCCCGTCGCTCGCGGTGATGCGGACTCCACTAGCGTCAGCCAGCTCCATGCGCCACGGCAGGACATGTTCCGTCAGAGATTCCGTGACGAAGCTAGCAAGGAGCTGCTCTAGCAATGCATAGCGCTGAGCGAATTCAGCGTTATGCTGTCTTGCATAGGCGGCTGCCGCCGTGTCATTTCCCCTGAATACCACTTCGCCCGTTTGGGCGTCGGTGACGGTTGCCTGGCCTCCCAGGATGCTGCGCTGAAGAGCGAATCGCTCATTTGCTACGGTCATTGATAACCTTCTTGGGCCGATGTGAAAGGACTAACTAATTATATATTATACCATATATTTATATAAAAGTTATTGGATGATAATGTATCAAAAAAGCTCCCGTGAAAGGAGCTTTCATATATTCAAACTTGGGGCGAGTGAAGGGTCTCGAACCCTCGGCCTTCGGTACCACAAACCGACGCTCTAACCAACTGAGCTACACCCGCCAAATTGGAAATACCAAGACATTATATCTGTTAATAAGCAAAATTACAACTCCTACACGCATTGACGAAAGATAGACATAAGCTTATGCTAGATAGTCTAGGAGAGGAGAGGATGTAAGGCCTCCTCCAGAAATTACTTTAGAAAGCAATCAGCGAATTGATAATTTTGATATTGCGCGCGAAGAAGCTGTGCGGATATGTGCAGGCTACAACGAGGCAGAACTTGGTCTTCGCGACATATAGCTACTGAACGTGCGTGAACTTAGGCGCTAGGCGGTAATTGCTTTGGCTCATCACCTTTGTCTAGATGATTAAGGGTATCTTTCATTAGTTCCAGCATTTTACGTGCTTGATCACGGCTCATGCCAACACGAGAAATAGGTAGAGCTGGCATTTGGCCACCCCCAGGTTGTAGAAACGTAAAAACTAATCCATTTTTATTGCCACTAATGTGCACGCTATCGCTGTACATAACCCTAGGATCCATAGCGATTGTCATGACAATTGCTTTAGTGCCATTATGCGCGTTTTCGGAATCATCCTGGCCTGAATCGATATTGTCGTACCCTGCAAGTTCCCAGAGTTTTACTGCCTCATCTTCAAGTATCGAGAAGTGCTTAATGAGGAGCATCAAAATCTCTTCGCTTGGACGCTCGTAACCTTGTTCGATGCGCAGTAAATCCTCCTCTGCCAGTTCAACTGCACCAGCAGCCTCTGCAAGTGATTCTTTTTGCGCTTGTCGAACACGCTTCAGCGTTCCGCCGAGGTCTGTAAAAGGTTTTGACTCTTTCTCATTGCTCATACTCCCATATTACCCCCGTTGGTGTATGGGATGCAAGCCCAAAACAATGTACTATAGAGATATGAAAGAACTCGAAAACGTTTCACTTAAGAATTATTCGACTATGCGTCTTGGGGGCACCGTGCGATATGTCGCTGAAGTAACAACCGTTCAGGAGCTTAAAGAGGCGCTCGATTGGGCTGACCAGCAAGAGCTGCCCGTAATTATGATTGGTGATGGTAGTAATATCGTATGGAAAGATGAAGGGTTTCAAGGGCTATTGCTGGTGAGTAAAATCAAGCAATACGAAGTACTTGAGCGTGATGAAGAGAATTATTTTATCACCGTTGGAAGTGGAGAGAATTGGGACAGTGTAGTGGAGCGGACTGTCCAGGCAGGCTTGAGCGGAATTGAGGGACTTAGTCTGATTCCGGGAACAGCCGGGGCAACACCTGTGCAAAACGTCGGGGCATATGGGCAGGAGATAGCAAATGTGTTTGTTAGTGCTCAGGTGTACGACCGCCAAGCTAAATCAGTAACATTTTTATCCAAGTATGATCTCGAATTTAAATATCGGAGCAGTAGACTCAAGAATGTTGATCATGGCAGATATTTCATTATTGCGATCACACTCCATTTGCAAAAACGCAACCCCCAGCCACCTTTTTACCAGTCACTCGACAGATACTTAAAAGATAAAGGCGTCGCAGAATATACGCCACAAATCATTCGTGATGCTGTGATACAGATTCGTTCGAGTAGGCTTCCTGATCCAAAAGAAGTTGCAAATAATGGCTCATTTTTCTCTAATCCTGTTGTAGACGAAGGATCGTTGGTGCAAATTCAATCTGTCTATCCTGATGTAGCATTCTGGAGGCTAGAAGGTGGTGGAGGTGTTAAGCTCTCTGCTGCATGGCTCATAGAAAAAGCTGGTTTTAAAGATTATCATGATGAAGAAACGGGTATGGCAACCTGGCCCAAGCAGCCTTTAGTGTTAGTGAATGAAAACGCTACCTCTACTGCGCAACTTCTTGCGTTTAGGCAAAAAATTCTCGATGCAGTAAAGCAAAAATTCGATGTTACACTCACTCAAGAGCCAGAATTTTTGCCAATTACCGAGCGAGCAGACTCTAGTACGAGTGCTGTACGTTTTCCTGATGGCGATCTAGATCTATCAACACTCCAATAGGCCAGGACTAGGATGTTCTGTGACTAGTCTCAATATCAAGGATTTGTTGAGGCAGCATAGGTAAGGCTTTGATTTTTTCTAGTGGTGCAATAATATTTCGTTTCATGTGTCGTCTTGGTCCTAGCCCTGTTATGACGGCTAAGCCATGTGCTGCAGTATGGATTGGTATAGCGGGGCTTTGGCTGCGTCTTTCATCGAATGCTTTCCTGTAATCCTTTCGAATATGTGAGTCCAGGCTTTCTTTCGTGCCGGGAGATGCGTATTTTCTTCTCTCTAGGAGATGCGTATATCTGGCTGCTAGGTCAGGGTCTTTGATTGCAGTAATTGCTTTTTCCATAATACTAAAATTTCGCCAATCCCGCGATGTTTCGAGTAGGCGATTAAAAGCGTTCCAGCTAACCGCTGAGTACGTATGAAGATATTCAGGGATAGCTCCATCTACTTGAAATACATTCTCGTAGTAGTGTTCTGGGCCCGTGGCCAAAATCTGTGTCCAAAAGACTCTTCTGTGCACACCAGCGTGTCGGCCTTCCTGAAGGTCATCGCGTATACCGGCCACGAGCCCCGAATACGCACAAACAAGGTCGTTTACCCCGTATCTCTCTACAGCGTTTCCCTCGGCTTCTGTGAATCGGAGTAATGTTGTTATTTCTGGTGTTAGGGTTGTAGGATCGAGATCTGATGCGTGTTTTAGCATAACACTAGTAATACCATAAAAATCTTTTATAACAAAATTGTGTTTTAGCCATCACTTGGCAGGGGGTACTGCAGCGCGAACTCTTTGACTTCTTGCTGTAGCTTAGAAAGTTTCGCTTCGTCTTCTCTGTCATCGATTGCAGCTTGCATCCACTCGGCAATAATTGCCATATCATTTTCTTTCAGTCCACGTGTAGTGATGGCTGGAGTGCCAAGGCGAATGCCACTTGGGCGGAACGGCGGTAAGGGATCATCGGCAATTGCATTTTTATTAAGTGTGAGTCCTACTTTATCAAGAGCTTCTTCGGCAACACCTCCATGCATACCGAAGCTTTTATGAACATCGGCCAATATAAGGTGATTACTAGTGCCTCCAGTAATAAGCTTGAATCCACGCTGTTGTAACTCATCGGCGAGTACGGCAGCATTTTTTACTACTTGTGTAGCATATGTTTTAAACTCTGGCTGTAAAGCTTCGCGGAAAGATACTGCCTTTGCAGCGATAACGTGCATCAGTGGTCCGCCTTGTACGCCAGGGAATACAGTGCGATCAATAAGAGTAGGGATGTTTTCTATGGTTTTTTCTGGTGCTTTGAGCGGATTTCCTGCAATACCTTTGCTCAAGATTAATCCACCGCGAGGACCACGCAGAGTCTTGTGTGTTGTAGTAGTGATAACGTGGAACCCATAGTCGAAAGGATTTTTTGCAACGCCACCTGCGATCAGGCCTGCAATATGCGCCATGTCGGCTACTAATAATGCACCCACTTCGTTGCCGATTTCTGCGAATCTTGCATAGTCAAGTTCACGCGGATAGGCGCTAAAACCTGCGAGAATAATTTTTGGTTTATGCTTGAGTGCTAATGCTCGTAGCTCATCGTAGTCAATTTCGCCGGTCTCGATATTTTTCATACCATAACGCACAAAATTGTAATTTCGCGCCAGCACAGTTACCGGCGCACCGTGGGTTAAGTGACCACCATGACTCAAATCCATCGCAAGGATAGTATCACAAGGATTACACCATGCATGGTATACAGCTTCATTTGCTTGCGCGCCCGAGTGAGGTTGCACATTGGCATGATCTGCTCCAAAAAGTTGTTTTGCACGTTCTATAGCTATCGCCTCAAGCTTATCGGTATTTTCTTGTCCACCGTAGTATCGTCTGCCTGGGTAGCCTTCCGAATATTTATTTGTAAACACGCTGCCCATCGCTGTTAATACATCACGACTGACATAATTCTCGCTTGGTATAAGTTCGAGTCCTTCGCGTTGGCGCTGTTCTTCTGCTGCTATTAAATTAGCAATTTGTGTGTCGTCCATGGTCTACCTCCGCGTAGATATATAAAGTTTACTAGAAAGTGTAATGAGTGCAGATGTATCCCCAGCTAAATCATAATTTTAGTATAGCAATTTTTAATTTGCAGGCATATACTTGTAAGGACTGGCAACAAAAATAAAAACAAAACAATTGGAATTTTAATACCATATATGGTATATTTGTATAGTTATGATTACGACGAATGAAAAAATTGGAACACTTATAGCTCAAGTAAGACAAGAAAGAGGACTTACGCAGGCAGAATTTGCAAAAAAGCTCGGCACAAGTCAGTCGGCTGTAAACCGTATTGAAAAAGGTAAGCAAAATTTAAGCCTTGAAACCCTTGCTCGCGTAAGTGATGCCCTAAATAAGCAAATTATTAGTATTGGTGATCGCAGCATCAATCTTCGTATCGAGGGTGGTCACGAATTAAGTGGCTCCATCACACTCAAGCGTAGTAAAAACGCTGCTGTAGCGCTCCTGTGCGCAAGTTTACTGAATCAAGGTGTCACTCGATTCAAAGCCTTTCCACGCATAGAAGAGGTATATCGAATCATTGAAGTGCTCGAGAGTATTGGGGTCAAGGTCAAGTGGCTCGATAATAATGATATTGAAATTCGTCGTCCCGCAAAGTTAGATCTCAAGGCAATTAATGGCACGTCTGCCCGCAAAACAAGAAGCGTCCTTATGCTTCTTGGACCGTTAATGCATAGCTATACAAAATTCGAGATACCATATGCAGGTGGCTGCAAATTAGGTGAAAGAACAATCTCACCTCACTTATTTGCACTCGAGCAGTTTGGCGTTGATGTTGAGGCTAAAACAGGCTATTACGATGTAACTGTCGATAAAACACCTGCAAAACACGTTACACTATACGAAGCAGGCAACACAGTCACAAACAACGCCTTAATGGCAGCTGCCGGCTCAGATGAAACTACTGTCATACAAGGCGTGAGTGCGGATTATATGGTGCAGGATTTGTGTAAATTCCTCCAGAAGCTTGGCGTAAAGATCGAGGGGGTTGGTTCGCCTGTTTTAAGGGTTACCGGCGTTAAGGCAATTAAGAAAAATGTTACATTTGCTCCAACCGAAGATCCAATCGAAGCAATGTTCTTCATATCCACAGCAATTACTACTAATTCGCAAATAACAATCAAAAGGGTACCACTATATTGGATAGGGCTTGAGCTGCTCAAGCTTAAGAAAATGGGACTCACGTATGACGTGACTGAAACCTATCCTTGTGATAACGGCGTTACAGAACTAGCAGATATTACAATTCACAAGCATAACGGTAAGCTAAAAGCGCCTGTTGACAAGTTGCACCCAAATTTATGGCCAGGCATAAACCCTGATAACATCCCATATTTTGTTCCGATTACCGCTGTAGCCAAAGGGCGTACGCTCATCCACGATTGGATTTTCGAAAATAGGGCTATATATTACACTGAAATGACAAAAGTTGGCATGAATCTTGAGCTTGCCGACCCTCACCGTGTATACATTACTGGTCCAACCACCTTTAAACGTGCTGATGTTGTCTGTCCGCCTGCGTTGCGTCCAGCAAGTCTGCTGCTTATAGGAATGCTTGCAGCAGAAGGCCAAAGCCTACTTCGTAATGTCTATACAATTAACAGGGGATACGAAGACATAGCTGCACGTCTCAATAGCCTCGGTGCTAAAATTACTGTTCTTCACGAACTGTAGATATTTTGGATTGCAAATCTTGGAGCGCCTGCATAACTAACGATACCGAGTGAGCGGGGCTGTCGGCGCCATCAACAGTTACTGTTGTGTATCCGTCTTTGGCAAAACTTTTGTAATCACGCGTAAAACGTGCGAAAGTTTCGTCTGATGGGCCATGACCACCAGCTTGTTTACGTGCTTTGATCCTCTCTTTTGCAGTATCGGGATCGATCTCAACTTCCACCACAAGTATCTGTAAGTGTGTATTATGTTCCTTTGCTTGGTCGTGCAGTCTAGCCGTCATCTTGTTAAATATTTCTAAGTTCGTAAATGGTTGATTCCATACAACAACTTTTCGTGCAGCGATTCCAGCATATGCTTGTGCTCTGAGAAATCTGTAGGCATGAAGTTTTGGGTCTACTCCTTCGGCTTCTTGCTGCCTAACATGCTCTTTGTACTCAGGGCTATCGTAGTCAGTTGCATCAGGGTCAAGCATGACAACTGGCGTTTCAATGGATTTCTGAAGCTCCTTGGCAAGGTATGACTTGCCACTTCCGGGTAGGCCTCTGACAATAATTACTACCGGATATGGTCTTTGTGAGTCTGTATTCATGAGATGTTCCTTTACGTAGTTAATAGTAGCGTATTCTGTAAAATAGTATAAATTAAACATTTAATATTACTGCTGTGTGATAAACTTAACCACAGACACAAGAAACTAAATAAAGGAATTCGATGTTCACACTTGAGCAGTTCACTCATGAAACAACCACTATATTGTTATTAAGTATTTTCTCCTTTTGTGTGGCGATGTTATTAACGCCAATCTATACCCACTTTGCCTTTAAGTATAGCTGGTGGAAGCGATCGCGTACGCATTCTACTACTGGCGAAGAACTCAGTGTGATTAATAAGTTGCGTATTAAGCGCAAGATACCTCTGATGGCAGGATTGGTAATTGTAGCAGCAGCAACGCTCGCAACAGTATTATTTAATCTCGATCGTCACCAAACGTGGCTTCCTTTGGCAGCCTTGCTCGGTGGTGGCTTTGTTGGGCTTATTGACGATATTATTAATATCAAGGGAACTGGTGGCAAAACCGCAGGCTTGCGCGCACCAGTAAAATTTACGATGGTGACCGCTGTTGCTGCAGTTGCTGCCTGGTTCTTTTATTATAAATTAGGCTACGAAACGATTCAGGTGCCGTTTGCAGGTGATTTTACACTTGGCTGGCTCTTGATTCCATTATTTATTCTTGTAGTTGTCAGTACAGGTAACGCGGTTAACATTAGTGATGGTGTAGATGGACTAGCTGGCGGACTTCTCATGAGTGCATTCGGTGCTTTTGGTGTGATTGCTGCACTGCAGGGTAACTTTGGTATCGCTGGTTTCTGTATGACTATCGTCGGTGCATTACTTGCGTATGTCTGGTTTAATATTGCACCTGCACGGTTTATCATGGGCGATGTTGGGTCATTTTCGCTCGGTACATCTTTAGGTGTTGTAGCGATGCTTACAGATACATTATTCTTATTGCCACTCATTGCTTTCGTGTTTGTTGCAGAGGCGGGGTCAAGCCTTATCCAAATACTCTCTAAGAAGATATTCCACCGAAAAGTATTCATTGCTGCGCCTATTCATCATCATTTTGAGGCAACGGGCTGGCCAAAAACCAAGGTAACAATGCGTTTTTGGGTTATTGGGCAGGCATGTGCTGCGCTTGGTGTGATTCTGGCGCTTATTGGTGGATACGTAAAATAATATTTATTCCTCTGATTTATAGAGAAACTGGCTGTCATTTACACTAGTACTGTTTGTATGTATTGTGCTATAATCACCTTCGAACGCGGGATTCGTATAACGGCTAATATATAAGTTTTCCAAACTTAGGACGGGGGTTCGATTCCCCCATCCCGCACCATATTTTGTTTTTATGCCCCGGTAGCTCAACTGGATAGAGCAAGAGACTTCTAAGCTCGAGGTTGGGGGTTCAAGTCCCTCCCGGGGTACCATTTGACAAATTATTATAAAAGTGTATATTACGTAACCATGCAATACAGGCAAATGATTATTAGCAGCATTATTATCCCTCGCGGGGGTGCTGTTTAGTCATTGCTAATTTTATAGACTAAAGCCCCCGAGTGATCGGGGGCTTTTTATTTTCAACAAAATCTTAAGGAATAACATGAGTAATTTTACTGAAACACCACTACGCATAGATGTCGACCAAGCGTACCAGAATATATTTGCAGACACAGATGTGCGCTCAACCACTATACATAAAGATCAGTATCTATCCCAGCTATTCGATGCGGATATCTTGCTAGTCAGTGAATTAGGTCAGCATACGGGCGCATACAAAATTAGGGGTGCAACCAATTGGTATGCGCAAAACGTGAATAGTAATGTAGAAGAAGTGGTGGCATTTAGCGCTGGCAACCACGCTGCAGCTGTTGCAGCATGTGCACGTAGCTATGGGGTTAGGGCATCAATTTTTATGCCAGAAGCTACGCCAGAATTTAAGGTTGATCTCGTGAGAGAACTTGGTGGGAGCGGAGTAAATATTATGCTTGGTGGCCAGACAGTTGATGATGCTGCAGGAAAAGGTAAAAAATATCTCGACGAAAGAGGCTCGCAGGCTGCATTTATCCATCCATTCGATGACGAGTTAGTTGTATCAGGACAGGGAACACTAGGGAGGGAAATAGACGAAATTATACCTGATGTGGATATTATCGTTGCACCTGTCGGGGGTGGTGGTTTGTTAAGTGGGATTATTCATGCAACTAGGCATCATAACATAGATTACGTTGCAGTTGAGCCTTCGGGCGCTGCTTCACTAGCTCATAATTTAGAGATGCCTGAAAAGTCTCTCGAAATGATTGATACATTCGTGGATGGAGCAGCAGTTAAGCAAGTCGGTAGCCTAATTCTTAATACCTTAGCGGAGGTAGGCAACCGATATACACTTGTACAAGCGAGCAACCAAGCTGTCAGAGAGCAGGTGACGCGTATGTGGCAAGATTCGCAAGGACTTAGGCCCGAACTTGCAGGCGCACTATCTGTAGCTGCGTTACGCGAAGTAAAATCTCTAATAAAAGGTAAGACGGTTGCATGTGTAGTAACTGGTGGAAATCTAAGCCACGAGCGTTATGAGCGTGAGGTAAAATTAAGGTAGGCAAGTAGATGCAGGCTCTATATGAATCCCGATATGCTCCATATAGTACCGTTCAAGGAATAGGCTCTTCATTTTTATGTGAGTTTGGTTGCGCGCAACATAAAGCAGTATTTGCCTATACTATGAAAGAATGCCACAATGAGTTTATTAATTGGAGGATGGAGATATGAGTGGACCGGAAAGCGTGCCTGGAGGGGAAGGTGCACCAAAAGAAATTGAGCGAAAATTTTTGGTGTCTGAGTTGCCACCTAATCTTGATCAATATGAGCACAAGGCAATTCAACAAGGCTATCTAGCGATTGACCCAAATGGCACGGAGGTGCGTGTCCGAGACAAGGGCGGAAAGCATACGATGACCGTAAAGTCTAAAGGCGATCTCACAAGAGGAGAGCGGGAGTCACCGATTTCTAGCGAACAATTTGATATCTTTTGGCCAGCAACCGAGGGAAGACGAGTTGAAAAAACCCGATACACAATACCGCATCAAGGCCATACGATCGAACTAGATATATATGAGGGAAATCTTCAGGGACTTGTGACTGCTGAAGTTGAATTTGGCGACTGGCATGACGCAGACGACTTTACTCCACCTGAATGGTTTAGTGGCGAAGTCACGTACGATGATCGATTTAAAAATCAGCAACTTGCTCAGTTTGGTATCCCAACTTAAGTTAATTTCTAGATGATGAGGTAGGTAAATATGGACGATGATCTATCTCAAGATGCCATAACAGTCGCAAAACTTCTTATAGGTTGCCGACTGTACGTTATTGAGCCGGATGGAACACGCGTAGGCGGTGTGATTACCGAAACCGAAGCATATAATCAGGACGATGCAGCGAGTCATAGCTACAGAGGTAAAACTCCGCGCACGGAAGTAATGTTTGGCTCAGCCGGGCATGTATATGTGTATTTTACCTATGGCATGCATTGGTGTATGAATATTGTTGCTGGCCCCGAGGGTCGTGGTGAGGCAGTGTTAATTCGTGCCCTCGTAGCTGATAGTGGTATTGATACTATTCGTGAACGTCGAGGCAATAAATCTGACTACGAATTAACGAATGGACCTGCCAAGTTGTGCCAGGCACTCGGTATAACTGGCGCAGATAATGGAGCAAAGATTAACGAAGGAAGATTCGTGTTGCTGCCCGCACAGCGTAAATTGCCATACGTCGCAACCGAGCGTATCGGAATCAAAAAAGACACGCATCGCTTATGGCGGTTTGTAGCAAAAGACAGGTAAATAAACCAAAATTATCCTTGTTCATGCATGTATACGGATTTTGCATGCGTCGTGCATAGGAGCACAATAAAAGTTCGCGTATCAACGCAACAACTGTTATAATATCTACCCAAGTGCCGGTGTAGCCGGAAATGTATGCACCGGTAGCTCAGTGGATTAGAGCATCTGTCTTCGGAACAGAGGGTCGGGGGTTCGAATCCCTCCCGGTGTACCAAATCAAGCGCCCATGATTGTCATGGGCTTTTTATTTTGCTATCGAACTAACAGCGAAATAGCACACAGTCAAATCTATAATGTTGGATTTTGCTTGTGCTTGCAAGAGGGTATCCGTATGAGTCATCCGTGCGTTCTTGACACATGAATTTGCCACTTTTCCCCAGGTAAAATTATTGCGAAATAGCTAACAGCATGCTCGTATCTCTTGTGAAATACTAAAACCAGACACAGCAGAAGGTAAGAAGAGGAGGGCGATATGATAGTGAGGCAGCAAAAATCTCTTACAGGTAAAACTCGTGTTGAGCCAGGTGCTACTGGGGAGGGAAGGTATTTTCGTATCATCGTTCAACCGAAGGAGCGGTTTACAACGTTTCGCAATCAGGATGTTGGCAAGCCGGGAGGCTTACAGCGACTAGCAGGCAGACGTAAAGGCGGTTAATGGGATACGCACGCATGGCTTGTTAGTAAGAAAGATGCTCATAGAGAAGGAAATGCGTTAGTAGCTGACAGTAAGGACGCAAAGGATTTATTACAAACTTTAGATAACCCGCCAACTCACGAAAAGGGTGATATTTATTCAACCTTAGATAATAAAAGTTAATTACAAGAAAGTAGAGGTATATATGAATAATATAACTAAACTCGATCCCCTAGCAGAGATGCAGCCGTTACAAAAGCAGTTTTTCTCGGATGATTGGTTTATGCCAACAGCGCAATCGTTGCAGATGCCCACAACAGACGTGTATACAGAAGACGATAAGCAGCTCGTTGTTGAGGCGCACTTGCCTCATTTTAGCGATAGGGATGTCGATATACAGGTTGATAAGGGCGCACTCGTAATACACGCCGAACGTCACGAGGAGAAAAAAGACAAGAGCAAAAAATACGTTGTTCGCGAGAGTAGTACGAGTTTTTATCGTCGAATCCGCTTGCCGGAAACTGCAAATGAAAGTAAGATTGACGCTCACATGAGAGACGGATTACTAAAGGTGACGATTCCGCTAAAAGGAGTGCCAGCGCCAAAAAAGATTGCCGTAAAGAAATAAATAAGGGCATTTGTTCACGAACTTCACACACAAGTGTATTATGATCGTATGCAGATTACAGTTTTCGGAGCAAATGGCAAGGTGGGGACGTATATAGTGCGAGGCTTGCTCGATAGTGGACACACAGTTATAGCATTTGTCTATGGCTCACACCAATTCTCTAAAAACCCCAATCTCAAGATAATTAAAGGCGATATCTATAGCATGGATGACGTAAGACAAGCGCTCGTAGACTCAGAAGCAGTAATCAGTGCTTTGGGGAGCTGGGGAACACCTAAAAAAGATATCTTAACAGAAGGTATGAAGAATATAATCCCAGGCATGAAAGACGCAGGGATCACTCGAATCGTATCACTGACAGGCGCAGATGCGCGCGTAGAGGGTGATAAATTGTCGATAATGCATAGGACAAGCAGGTTGTTACTCGGATTTGTTGCACCAAAGGTCCTCTATGATGGCGAAGAGCATATACGATTATTGCAGAGAACTTCGTTGCAGTGGACTGTACTCAGATCGCCGGTGATGAATGAGCGAGGTATTGGTAGCTATAGTCTGTCGAACAGTCGGCCAATGCCATGGCAGACAATCCATAGGCAGGCTGTGGCAAGAGCGATGATTGACCAGGTGGATGTTGCTAATAATCTGCAAAAATATCCTTATATTTGGAGAAAATAGACGATTTTGCAAAGTTTAAGAAAAATTTAGTGTCAGTATTTGGCAGAATATGGTATAGTGCAGCTACTAGAAGAGCTAGCTGCTAAGTAAGACGTTCTAGAAATAAGTTAAAAAGTACCGTTCGATAGAGGAGCAGCTAACTGGTTTGCCAGATACCTCCGAGCACAAAGGAGTAATATTAATGGCAACTAAACTATTTATCGGTTCACTACCGTACACGACTACAGACGACGAGCTTGAACAGCTTTTCGCTGCTGAAGGTACTGTATCGTCAGCAAAGGTTATTTTTGACCGTGAAACTGGTCGATCAAAAGGCTTTGGATTCGTAGAATTCGAAAATGACGATGAAGCTAAGGCTGCAATCGAAAAACTTAACGGTTCAGACTTTGGTGGTCGCGCACTCGTAGTAAACGAAGCTCGCCCGCAAGAACCACGTGGTGATCGTCGTTCATTCGGTGGTGGTGATCGTGGTGGCAATGGTGGCGGTCGTCGCTACTAAGTAGTAAAGTAATTTATTGCTACAAAAAGCCCAGTTTTTCTGGGCTTTTTAATTGTCTCTCGCAAGAAACGCTTGCCACCCAAGCTGTATAACAGAAAGGTCAGAGGTGTTGCTGGTGTGTATCTGATCAGGCCTAAATTTTTTTATTTCAAGTATGCCACTATCCGAAGGCTGCAAAAGCAAGTCATCAATAGGCGCCCAATAGTAAGCAATATAACTGATCGGGAAAGGGTAGGTTTGCAGAGGGTTAGGGTGTTTTACTGGTGTCGTAGCAGTAATTTTACGATATGCAAATAGCTGAGGGCTTACAGGGGTAAAACCAGCTTCTTCATTACATTCTCGCAATAAAGCCTGTTCAATTGTTTCGCCTGGATCAATATGGCCACCCACCATACCCCAGCCCCGATCTTCGCGGACCATGACGATCTTATCAGCTGCAATCGCTACACAAAACGCAGCAGAACATTTTTCCTCATCTGGCAAAGTGCGTGCAGAAAATAACTCCCAGTCAACACTCTCATCCCCCCATGTCCATCGACCAGTTTCAATCAAAGTATCTTGCATGTGCATATGTATAGCATATCAAACAGATGAATCGTTAGATGCTGATAGGTTCGGTAGGTGTCTCAATAAAGTCTTAATCTTGTATCGCGCTAAGCTCATTGCTCCAGGCTGATGAATCTCCCTTTCTGTAAATATATGGATAAGGTGTATCGCTAGAGAATTGTCTTGCTGTCCAGTCGATAATAATATCGCCGAATACATTAACTTTGTGAAAGTAACCAGGCTCTGAATACTGGCCTGTCGCTATGTTAATACCTGCCCACTCTTTGCAGAACGCCCTAAAATCTTGCGGAATTACTAGGCACCGGCCTATCTCGGCACCACACTCTTCTGAAGTGATCGGCTCTGGTTTGCGGTATGTTGCGTAATCTCTAATAAGACTTGACAAAGTTTCTATAAGTTGCGGGTCAAGATGCTGCTCTTGCCCGAGGGTGACAAGTATATCTATGGCGTCGCCACACTCGGCTAAAGGCTTAGCTGGGAGATCGGCTAGTGCCTCATAAACATCATTTCGAACGATAATCCCAAGCTCGGATAATTCTACTACTTCTCCTGGAGGTAGATGCTGCGTGCTTTCTCCGCGTCTCACGAGTGTGCCTCTCGAATGTCCTTCAGGATTTGTAAGTCCAACTACTTCTCTTAGGGGTATACGCTGTGGACTATTTCCGTACCCCATAAATACACCTTCAAACGATACATCGTCAGGATTTATAAACCCGTGTATCTTTCCTTGGATGCGGTTGGCAGCATCTTCAACTGTCGAGAACATAAAGCTAACACGAGGGAGGAGGAGCGGAGGATTATATCTTCTGTCTATGTATTTATCTTCAGGTCTTTCGGCGGTAACGGTAGGAATTATGAGCTCGACAAGACGCTTGCTGTTGTCTGTATCGCCTTCTGTGCGGATTGGTCTGCAGGCTTCGTTGGAGATACGCGCACCTATTAGAGATCTAGCGTTCATTGTGGTTCGACTAAGAGCCATAGCTCTGCCTAAGGTCTGTGTTTCTGCTTTTATTATTTTCTCAATCAGATCCGGGTTTTGCTCAATAAATAGATCGAGTTGCTCAATTGGTAGGCTCTCTGGAATGCCTTGCGAAAGCTCCGCCGAAGAAAAATCTGGTGAAAATGAGGGAATAGGAGCCGGTTTCATGTTGCTATTATATCACATATTATAATTATTTGCAAGTATAAGCATCTTGCAGTACGTAAGATATCTTCTTGCTTCTAAATACCTTGGTCTAAGTAGCTATAAAGTCACGACTTTTGCTGTGTCAGCGTTGATTTGTTCAACTATCGAATTGTCCGAAGCCCACATTGCTTGATCGCAATAGTAACCTTATCGTGCGCTGGTAGTTCAATAATCTCCCCGTCGAGCTGCATGGAGATCTTTGATGGAGTAGTGAAAGAAAACAACGTAACTTTTTTTGACGGTATCTTGATGCCGATTGCAGATTTAAGAAGAGTCATCGTAAGTTTAAGTTTGCTGGTATAGTTCCATATTAAAAGGTTAAATGTTCCATCTCGCAGATCATTGTGTTTTGTAAGGGTCAGATATTTTGCCATACTCGGTATAGTGGTAGCAAGAATACTGTAGAAAGTAATATCTTTGTCATCTGTCTGTATGGTGATAGGGGTGAGCTCGCGATACGCCTTGGCTGATATAAGGATTTCCTTAAGAGCTGTCAGGGAGTGCCGGTTTAACTCTTTGCCGATAACCGACGTAAGGCCAAGGCCAGCATACGAATGTGCATAACGATGAATAGAGGCCGAAGTGACCTCTAGTAAGTCTATTTCCTCAATACCTTCGTCTGTAAGCCCTTCGATGAGCGGTCGCTTAGCAACGTTAGAATAATGGTCGTTTGCATTTCCGCCTGGCAACAGTGCACATATAGGCGAACCCTTCTTCTCGTTAACAGCCTGCATAGCGCCGTTAACTACTTCATTGTATCCACCATCACCACTAACCGACACAATAACAGTATTTGGCTGAGCGATAGCTGCTGTGTATGCTAATTTTTCACCATGACCAGGGCGCTTGGTTTCTTGTAATTCTATAGGAAGTGAAGGAAACTTTTCTTCCACTTCTTTCTGTAGCTTCGTGGCTATCTCAGCGCTATTCCCAGTACTATTAGGGTTATAAATAACAACAATCTTTGAAAATATGGCCATATTTCTATAGTACAGAAATTTATAGAAAATACATTAATTGTATTACCTCTTTGTCTCGCTTGGTGCCTAGGCGGAAGACGAGTTTAGTCTCATTAGTAGCCTTAATGTAAGTGCTTGTGTGCAGCAGGCGTTTATCTCTAGAAATATCAGCCCGATACGGCAAGAAAATCACTGATAGCCTGACTTACTGTGTCGGTGTCGATCTGGTCAACTATTAGCTGGCCCGGTGCTTTGGGTAGGACAAAACGAACACTATTGGCGATAGCATTCTTTTTGTCTTTTTGCATGTGCTCCAAGATGTCAGGTATTGTAGCTTTGCCAGTGTAGCGTATTGGTAGGCCAAGGTTCTGGAGAAGTTGAGTTTGCTGAGCGATAAATTCTTCTTCAACAAATCCGAGTTTGCGTGCGAGCTGTGCAGCAAATGTCATGCCTATGGCTACTGCCTCACCGTGTAATAGCTCGGTATAATTGCTAGCAGCTTCGATGCCATGCGCAAAAGTGTGTCCGTAGTTGAGTAAGATGCGACCATCTAGCGTTTGTTCGTGCGGATCGGCTGCAATTACATTGCTTTTTTGCTTTACACAGCGAGCAATTATTGCGCCAAGAGTATCTGCGTGATTCTCGGAATAGCGTTGGACTGTATTAGCAACTGCTTCTAGTTCGGCCAAAAATTCAGCATCGAGTATCGCATATTTAGCAATCTCACCAAATCCTTCGGTATAAATTCTTGGACTTAAGCTATTAAGTGCATTCGGATCGGCCACAACAAGTTTTGGCTGATAAAAAGATCCTGTTTTATTTTTGCCTCCATGGTCCACCCCCGTTTTTCCGCCTATAGACGAGTCAACCATAGCAAGTAGGGTAGTGGGAATATGCACCAGTGGCATGCCACGGTTATAGATTGAGGCTACAAAGCCTCCTAGGTCACCGACAATACCTCCGCCGAGCGCAATGATTACATCCTTTCGAGTAGCCTTAGCTTCTGAAAGCTGGTCAACTAACGCTCCTACTTGGGCAAGTGTTTTGTGCTGTTCTCCCGCCTCCATAGTTAGTGTAGTCGTCTCAATTTCAGCGCTTGAGAGTATTTTGATAATCATATCACCGTATAACGCGCCCACATTCGTATCAGTAATAATAAAAACACGATTATCCACTAGATTTTCTTGCTGGAGGTATATCGGAAGTTTCTGGAGGCTACCGTGTTCAACAATAGTGCGAAAAGTCGGATCGACACTTTTGATAATAGTCGTTTCGTCTAGTAGTGATTTTGTCATGCTTGTATTATATCTGAACTAAAGTCTTTTACTCTTGGGTTGCTGCAATAACCGCTTCTACAACTAGTTTGTTAATCTAGTGACTGTCAAAGTTTGGTAACTAGGGAGCGAGATTGATTAAGCTATGATTTTTCAATGTATTTCGAAAGATCTTTAATGATCTGCTCGGGATTTCGAGCAAGTATAGTTGTAAATCCCATGCGAGCAGCTGGGTCAAGGTTTTTTTGCCTGTCATCAATAAAGACTGACTGCTGAGCCGTTGTGTTTAATTGATCAAGTGCAAGCTGATAAATTTCATCCTGAGGTTTAGCGAGTCCAACCTTGCACGAAGCAATAACAACATCAAAATAATCATAATATCCAGCCTCAGACAGAACGTTATATGTTGGTTCAATTACATTTGTCAGTAGGGCAACTTGTAGGCCACTAGCTTTCACTTCGTGTATAAGTGCAACTATGTCGTCGTTCTTTACTAGGCCTCGCCATTGTTTAAAATCATCTGATACATTATCTGGAATATCCAGGTCGTAGTTCAGCCTTAGCTCATCCCAGCACTCTGCTTCAGTGATTTCACCACGCATAAAACTTTGCATGTAGGTGTCATATATCTCCTGCGTTTGCTTGTCGCTTGCTCCGCAACCCTTCAAAAGTTGTGACCAGAAACCATCATCGGGATCACCTGCAACCACTCCTCCCCAGTCGAAAAAGATAGTATTTATATCAGACATGTATAATTGTTCCTATGCTTGATTAGCTATGTTGTTTGATCATAGTATCTTCGCATCCATTGATAAAGTATAGCTGGGTATTTGCTATCGGTTGATTGCTTTGCTTGTATGGTTAGGCCTTTGATTATATCCACCGCTTTCGTCTGGCAGTAGTTGTAGCAATCCATAAGCAAGGAAAAAGAAGGAGCGCAGTTATATACATGTAGATTGACCCTTCCTGAAGATCTGGATTATCTTGCAGATGTAGCCACTGGCCAAAACTAGCAACTCCAAGCGCTATAAAGCCAAGAATTACGCCTGTTGCTAGAGTAAAGCTCGTAATGTTCTTCCGGCCAAACTTTGTAGTTGAATCTAAAATTAGGTCCAAATCAATTGATCCAGTATGTTGTTCGTCGTAAACTCGCCATACCCTTATGCGACGCTCAAGCCTGTCAATCAATAACGTCATCGCTTCTTTGAGAACCGTTTCTTGGTTTTCTTGATTAAACACCTTACTATCAGTAATCACTCGAATCTTGTTGTGGTAAATTTCTATGTCAAAATCCCTTACATTATCTATCAGTAAAGCCATGACGTCTGGCTGCAAAACACTAAGCGCCAGCGACTTATATTCGGGTGGAGCGTACACCTGAAAGTGCTTGTCGAAATCTCCCTCTAGGCTAATTTTTGAATCTGGACTAAAAACATATCTCGGTCCCTTCATCATGGAATCTGAAGTATGACCGTCTATGTATATGTGCGGAAGTTTTTTGTGAATCTCTACCTCAATGCCTCGAAACACTACCCCGTTATTGTCTACGAGTTCGTCGCCAATTTTGCAAGAAAGTTGCCCAAGACTTGTGGGTAAGCTTCCGTACTTAATCTTTGGCTGTCTACGAATCCACCACAAAAAAATGCTTATAGTTATTGCGAAAATAATTAGTTCCATTACAGCGAGTATAACAAAAAAGACGTCCGTAGACGTCTAGGTAATGAGAAGCGTTTTATTTGGAGGGTCAGGAGGGACTCGAACCCTCGACACCCTGCTTAAGAGGCAGGTGCTCTAACCAGCTGAGCTACTGACCCGCATTACAAATTAGGTAATTTGATAACAATGCAAATTTTATCAAATTACCTCTGTTTTTGCAAGTTTTATTATATGGCATTAAACAAGATGAAGTACAGGGGTGTCTACTGGCTAGTGCTCAAGAGTAGATTGGTTACTTGGCGTTGCGGTGTCAGTGACTTCTGTTGGGGTGTGCTTTTGGATGTATAGGTATAACAGTGGTGTTGCTGCACTATACATAATTAAGAAGTAGATTGCGAATGGTATTCCGATAATAGTGAAGAAAAGTAAGACCATTGCAATACTTGCCCCAATAATTCCATACACTTTACCGACATGGCCTTTTGTCTCTTTCCAGCTCGCCTCTATCGATGCCATGATATCCAGCCGTTTGTCCACCAGGTAATATGGAGCCAAAATAAGCCGAGGCATAATAAAGAAGAAAGGAATAACAAGCAGTAGCAAACTGCCGACAGCAATAAGCCACAGTAAAATACCAAGAACAAAATATTTGACTGCTAATACAGAAAAGCTTTGCTTCAGTGCATCCATGCCATCGATTTTTTTGCCACGAAAAGCGCCTAAAATAACTATTATTAGAGCAATGCTAAAGAAGATAGACACAATAGTACCAATAAAATTATTAGCAGCGTCAGACACCTGAAGGGTACCCAATATCATACTGAGCAGAAGAGGCGCAAGCAATAGAAGCAAGTAGGTGCCAAGATTGTATTTCACCCCATCCCTAGAGAATTTATATGCGCCCCATGCACCTGGCCATGCGTCAGGTACGCTAGGTAATGGTTGCTGATCGTATTCCGAAAGAGGTGGCGCGATCGGCGTCTTTGATGAATCTGTTGTTTTTGAGTTCGAACCATTGTTTGCTGACATAGTGATAGCCTCCTTGACTTTAATTATTCCACAGCATTACCTTAAACAAAAGCCCGTAATGGCAGGAGGGCTTATTGCGCTGGAGGCGAGATAAAATATTACAACGTAGCTAGTCTGTAGATAATTTTGCGGAATTAACATAGGTCCTATATTATAACCATAAGCGTTAGTAAATAATTATCTATAATTAAAAGGAGCCCCATGCTCAGATTTTTAGCACAGACATCAAGTGACTTCACAGAATATAACGATTTTACGACTACTACCACAACCCAGGCAGACACTGCGTTTCTTGGGATAGGCTTAGCTACTATATTTTTATTATCTTTAGTTTTCTATGTCGTCGGTGCGGTAATATACAGTTTTGTGTTTAAGAAGGCGGGCAGGCCAATGTGGGCAGCATGGGTGCCAATCTATAACGGATGGGTGCTGTTCGAAATTGCAGGAAAGCCAGGGTGGTGGATATTATCGTCTTTCATACCTTTCCTCGGCTCTATCATTTATTTAGTATTATGGGTAATCGCAATGCTTGAGCTTGCAAAGCGTTTTGGCAAGAGTACAGCGTTTAGTATATTTGGTCTCATCTTATTCCATCTTATTGGTATGATCATGCTGGCATTCGGCAAATCTACATATAACGCTTCAGATCTTGCATATGGGCAATTTGGTGTGTCAGGAAATATAGATCCGCCCTATCCTGCGGGTGACAACGATACCTTTACTAATGCTGCGTCTGTGCAGAGCCAACAAGATATTTCTCGGCCCACAGCTCAAGTTCAGTCCATCCCTGATGGTACACCACAATCCCCAGTTGAGTATGCGCAGCAATCCCAGCAGGTGGTCCGCCCTCAAGAGTATGTGGCGTCTCAGCAACCTCTTCAGACGCAAGCGCCACAATCGGTTCAGGCTGAAGCGCAAGACCCTAATCAACCAACGCCTCCGCCTCAAAATCCTAGCGTGTAGCAACTATTCATTACCTGTCTGACCTGTTAGAATAGACAGTGATGAAAATACTTAACGGCACTGATTTAGCGAGCTTTATTAAGGTACGTCAAGCACAGCAAGTGCGGGGTATGCGCCAGGCTCATGGAATAGCGCCAAAACTGGCTATTGTTCAGGCAAAAGACGATCCAGTCATTAATACCTATGTCCGCCTTAAAGAACGCTACGGTGCAGATATTCTAGTCGATGTCGATGTGCATAAAGTAGAACAGAGTCAGGTCTCAGCACTCATCGAAACGTTAAATAGCGACACAACAGTACATGGAATTATCGTTCAATTACCAATTGCAGATGTAAAAGACACAGATCAAATAGTGGAACTCGTAGTGCCCGAAAAGGATGTTGATGCCCTAGGATCTCGTGCTACACACGACCCGGCAACACCTATGGCAATCATGTGGCTATTGGCCGGTTACAACGTAGACTTAAAAGGCAAGAAGGTTTTACTGATAGGGAGGGGTAAGCTTGTGGGTGCGCCTCTTGAAAAAATACTAAAAGCCTCTGGCGTTGAAGTGGAGGTTGCCGATAGAGGTACCGCTAATCTCGCAGAAAAGTCACTCCAGGCAGACGTAATTATTACCGCTGCTGGCAGCCCAGCAATATTATTTTCAAACATGATCAAGCAAGGTGCCGTAGTGGTAGACGCCGGTGTCGCTAGTGAAGATGGCAAAACTGTGGGTGATGTTGCTCCAGAGGTGTACGAACGAGATGATCTTACAATCACACCTACAAAAGGTGGCGTAGGTCCACTGACAGTCTGTGCACTATTTGACAACGTGCTTCGCGCAGCCCGTCAAGGTATAATAAGCTAAATGATTAATCCGCAGTGTGTCATCCACGAACACGATAACCAGAAGGAGTACTACGCTTAGGCGTATTATCAATTATGAAGATCGGTGTCTTTGATTCAGGAGTTGGTGGCAGGTCTGTTGCGAACGCTATACGTAAATCATTACCTGAACACGAAGTGCTGTACGCCCAAGATCGCAAAAATATTCCTTACGGAACTAAGTCGCCAGATGTATTATTTGCATTGGTATTGCCTATTCTCGAAGACCTCATCAAGAAAGATTGTGATGTTATAGTTGTAGCCTGTAATACAGTAACAACGACAATCATAGAGGGTTTGCGCAAAATGTTGCCAGTGCCACTTGTTGGTATTGAACCAATGGTGAGGCCTGCTGCTAAGCTTACGCGTACAGGCGTCGTTGCTGTCTGTGCTACACCCACTACATTGGCAAGCCCTCGTTATGCCGAGTTAAAGCGAAAATACGCCGACGGCGTACAAGTGATCGAGCCAGATTGTAGTCGTTGGGCAGAAATGATAGAAAAAGATCAAATTGATCGTGTACTAATTAAAGACGTCATCGAGGAATGTATTCAGCGTAATGCAGACGTTATTGTTATGGGTTGCACTCACTATCATTGGATAGAGAAGATTGTTGAACGTATTGCGCTTGACCGAGCTATTATATTGCAGCCCGAAGAATCAGTAATCACCCAAGTTAATCGAGTGATAGCACAGCTTTCTTAAATTGATCACCTCTGTCTATATAATTTTTGAACATGCCAAAACTTGCAGAAGCAGTTGATAGCAGGACAGTATCGCCAGAGTGAGCATGCGAGTTCGCTGTGTGTATAATTTCAGCCATTGTCGCGCCACCTTCAAAAACGTTTGTATAGCCAATATTGTGTAGTGCGTCTTTAATGATCGGGCCAGTTTCACCTATCGTTATGACGGCGCGAACATTTTCTGAAGCGATAGTTTTTGCTAATTCTTCGTAAGACGCGCCTTTATCTGATCCGCCAGCGATTAGCACCTTTGGGGCAGATAATGACTGTAGGGCTACAACTGCTGTCTCTGGGGTGGTTCCAAAAGAGTCATCATAGTATGTAATATTATTTCTCTCGCCAACGAGCTCTAGCCTGTGGGGCAAGCCAGAAAATGTTGTCGCAACAGCCTCGATAGCTTTAGTATTACGTACTATTCGCCATGCAACCGTAGCTGCAGCACAAATGTTCTGCCAGTTATGTTGGCCGATTAATGTAATTTCACTAGTGTGACAAATAGTTTGACCCTCAATACAGACATTTTCGTGTTCTATGTATGCTCCAGGCGGTGCATAGTATGGGAGTTTTTGACCCAAACCAGCAGAGGCGATATCTTTAGACGTTTGGTTATTGCTGTAATATATGGCCACGTCATCAGGGGTCTGATGTATGAATAGTTTTTGTTTCGCCTGTGTATATTCCTTAAGATCAGTGTGCCAATCTTGATGTTCAGGGCTAATCATCAAGCACACCGCAATATGTGGAGAATAGTGTAGGTCCATTAACTGAAAGCTTGATAATTCTAACACCACCCAGTCAGCAGGTTGTATATCGTGCAAAAAACTTAGCGCAGGGACACCGATATTGCCACCTAAATGTACCGTTTTACCCGCTGCACGAAGCATCTCTGCTACGAGCGTACTTGTCGTACCTTTTCCTTTAGTACCTGTAATGCCAATAATATTTTTGGTTGGACACACTTTAAAGAATTCATTTGTACCACTCGTAATTTTATCTTTTACCGAAGGATTTTTTTCTAGTATTTTTTGAGGCTGCAACCCTGGTGTGCGCACAATGCTATCAAATCTATCTAAGTTGTCGAGATATCCATCGCCCAGCTGAGTGGTGGCCCCATCAGGCACAGAAATACTGGTATTTTGATCACAGATCGTTACCTTATGCCCAAGAGCCGAAAAATAGTCGTACGATGCCCGACCTTCTCTGTCAAAACCTACTAATGCAATATTCATCGTAGAGTATTATAGTCTACTCGAGCCATCTCGTCTAAGGCGTGCTAAGCCTTCAGGTGTTGTTTGACAACTTCTGCAACTTGACGAGGTGTCATATCTGCCTTTAATATGACAGAGCACACACCGAGCTCACGTATTCTAGGCGACAATTCCTGTTCGCCCATATTGGTTAAAACAATAACTTTAATGTCTTTACCCCAGTCGCTGGAACGAAGTTTTTCTAGTACCTCATCGCCGTTCATCTCTGGCATCATAATGTCCAGAAGCACAATGTCTGGTTTTGCTCTTTTGATTACCTCAAGTCCAATTCTACCGTTGTCGGCTGTCTCAACATCATAGTTTTCGCCCTCAAACTTTATCCTGTACATCTGGGATATAGCTTGGTCGTCTTCTACGATAACAACTTTAGTCATTGCTTAAGGGCTCCTTTTTGTTAGTGTACCATCAAGCGCATGCTTAATCCATGGACTTTAGCGTTTTGGCGCATTAATAACTTCTCTGATAACACGCACCACATCCGCAGGAGTTGTGTGAGCTTTAACGACGTATCTGTCGACGTTTAGTACACGAAGCGTACTTGGTGCTTCGCTGCGACTAATGTTGGTCAAAACAATAACCCGTATACTCCCACCCCAATCTGTTGATCGTAGCTTTATG
Source organism: uncultured Candidatus Saccharibacteria bacterium (assembly GCA_964499935.1). Classification (GTDB taxonomy): domain Bacteria; phylum Patescibacteriota; class Saccharimonadia; order Saccharimonadales; family UBA4665; genus CALBGR01. The sequence continues at coordinate 299,406 of CAZCMS010000001.1, forward strand.
AGCATCGCGTCCCCATTCATCACAGGCATACGCAGGTCCAGCAGGATAGCGTCTGGCTTATGTCTTTCAATAACCTGGAGCCCTTCGTGTCCATTATTCGCGGTCCATACCTCAAAACCCTCTTGCCTAAGCTTAAGCTTGTACATATTTTGTATTGCAAAATCATCTTCGATGATCGCTATTTTGGGCATAAGATCTCTCTTTGTGTGTTGCTTTATAGTCTGATCTGTAGTATAAACATAAGTACATCTTGCACGCAAGAATCGTAACTTAGAAGCATAAAACACTTGTACATTTTCCTCCAGAAGGTTTGTGCAAGTGTTTTTATTTATATAAAACTAAATTGACAAAAATAGAAAGATAAGTTATAATATAGACATGAATATACACATTGCTTCATCTGTTGGTACAGGTAAAACTACGCTTGGAGCATTCGACTCAGCATTGTACAGTGCAGGCATAGCAAATTATAATTTGCTACTTTTAAGCTCTGTTATTCCTCCGAACACTCAAATCGTTACTCATGCGGATAGCGGTATCCCGAAAGACGTAATACCTGGTGATTGGGGTGATCGCTTATATGTTGTTATGGCACAACAGAGAGCAGAAACTCCGGGCGAAGAGGCCTGGGCAGGCATTGGCTGGGTTCAGGATGAGGCGACAGGTAAGGGTCTGTTTGTGGAGCACGAAGGCCAGTCATCTGAAGCAGAATTACGTCAAACCATCGAAGATAGCCTTAAGACGCTTATGAAGACCAGAGGAATTGATTTTGGTGCGATCAACATGAAAATCTCTGGTGTAAAATGCGAAGATGAGCCAGTATGCGCAATGGTTGTTGCAGTGTATCAGTCGAGCGACTGGCAAAATACCCCAACCCTAATGGGTTAGTGAGGAGGAGATATGAGCTCCAGACACCCCGAAGATCCAGATTTCAAAGAAGGAAGCATACCCGCAGCAGAAGAGTGGGATACATTTGATTTCAACGTCCCAGTACAAGTAATTGATAAGCGTGATGCAGATCACGAGGATTCGACAGATAGTAGCAAGGAGGTAACGCCACTATCAGAAATCGAAAAATCCAGAATTTCTAGAATAGGCCGAGGCGCGCTTACAGCTGCCCAGAGCACGGTTGTCGCAGTAGAGCTATCCCCTGCAAACGAAGTAGCGCGACTCGGTGTATTCGGCGCAGCCTATGCAGCCACAAGGGATCCGTACATGAGTGGTTTAGCGTACGGAGGTGCAACATTTGCTATTGAGTCAATTGCTGGTTTAGCTACAGCAGAATTGTTTGCAAAAAATAGAGCACAAAACATTATGCATAAGGCAAATAATTTTCTAGAAAAACTTGGGGTATCAACTGAAAAGAAAATGAGTAGATTTGCCGAAGCTTCAGTAACGCTTCTAGGTGGAACTGCGGTTGGAATGGTGTTACGGCAGCGCGAGGACCCAGAGCGCACAAAGGAGCGTAACAGAAAATATGCGATCAAAAGCGCAGCTTCCTTAGCGGGCGTCTGTGCGGTGCAAGGGTATTTTATGGGTAAAGGCATCGATATGCCAAAGCCGGCTACTATTGGGCTCGCAGGAGTTGCCGTTGTCGGCGTTGGAGTGATTGCTAAGAAAATTATTAATCGCGCGAAAGGCTCTGCAGAGCGATTCAAGAAAATTGTAAGTGCCGAACATTATATTAAAAAACACGATCTAGCTATTGTATCTACTGATGACCCTGAAGAAATTGTAGAAGCAACAGAACTCGAGCAGAGGATTTGGCACGAAAACGATTTCGGTGACCTCGACGTATACGATAAATATACAAATCAATCCCAGGTGATCAAAGCAAATATTGGAGATACTTGCGTTGGAATGACAAGAATGTTCAAAGGATATCCTGAGCTACCCCCATTTGTTGAAGGCATGAAATATTATAACGAGTCAGATAAAAAAGAGATGATAGCATTATGTAGCGAAGGGCGTATCGAAGAACTTGGAACGACTGCCGTTGACCATAGAGCCACAGGCGATCTTAAAAGAAGTGTCGTATCGTCAAATATGTGGCGATTAGCATATAGGGACGCACGTGCGCGTGGTGTTGAGCACTGGGGTATTATCATGGAGCCTGAGAGAGTTGAAAAGATGAACAAACAGTTTGGATTTACCTTTAAACAACTTGGCCCAGCAGAAGAATACCAGGGGGGCGACTGTGCTCCGTTTGTCATGGACCTCAGAGAGGTTGATAAAAGTATGCAAAAAACCAACCCTATTAAACATCATTGGTTTGTGCGTATGAAACAAAAACGCCTCCCTATGAAAGCAGTCCAATATTAGTTGTTAGTTTGTCTCTTGATTTCGTATAATTAAAGCTAATGCTTAATGCGATACTTCTATTTGGGTGTCTTGCTACTGCCATACTTGGCCTTATTGTGGTGTATAGTAACCCAAAGTCACCAGTCAACAGATCGTTGGCCGGGTTTATATTTGCAGGTTTTTTGTGGGCATCTACTAATCTCGCAACAAATATTGCGGATGCGTCTCATTTCTCTGAACTACTAACAGTCTCTCAGTTGACCTTGATAGGGGCGAGCTTGTTGCCTGCATTCTTCCTATTTTTTATATATACATATTTACAAAAAGAAGAGGTTTCAAAAAAACAGATCGTGGGCTATTCGTTGCCGAGCATACTATTGCTCGGAGTGACTTTTACCGATCTTAACATTAGGGAGATAGATGGTTCTTTGCAGGCAGGATCTGCGTATTACTTCCTTATCGTTTACTATATTATTTGTTTTACGCACGGCACAAGACTATTAATGCGTGAATATAGCACTTCCACTAACCATATAGCTAGGCGCCAAATGCAATTTATATTTATGGGGATAGTTTCGAGCGTTTCGTTTGGGATGATATTTAATGCTGTATTACCAATTTTCGGGTATATAGAAGCTTCGTACATAGGCTCGGTCTCGGTGCTGTTTTTTGCGTTCTTTACCTCTTTGGCTATAGTGCGATACAGGCTTCTGAATATCAGGCTCATTGTTGCTCGATCTGTGGCGTATGTTTTGTCTATAGGGCTTCTTTTCTTGTGTTACATAATTGCTTACACGTTACTAATGCGTGTAATGGCGGGTGAAAACAACGTAAGTGTGGCGGTGAGTCTTTTAAACGTAGTTGTTTTGGCACTGGCGGTGCTATTATATCAGCCTCAAAAGCGTTTTTTTGACAGAATTACCAATAAAATATTCTACCAAGATGCGTATGATCCACAGAAATTCTTGGATCAGTTAAACAAGACAGTTATCTCTAATATCGAGATAGGTATTTTGCTGAGGCATTCTGCGCAGGTGATTGCATCTAATCTTAGGGTGGACGAGGTAATGTTTATGGTGTTTGAAGGCTCTGAGAATGGTGATGTGCGATCAATAGGTCTAGCTAAAAAAGCTAAATCACGTGGACTAGTCCATTACCTAAAAAGAGGTGAAATTCCGCAGGAGCGTCTCGTGAGTGTCGATACGATCGAAAGAGATTACCCAGAGCTTCATAGCCATATGATTGAGAATAATATCGCGGTCATTGGTCAGCTTACTCCAGAGCTTACCATAGATCGTCCAGTTCCTGCCTATATGCTTTTGGGTGCAAAAAAGAGCGGTAATCCGTACGGCAGAAGTGATCTGCAGATTATCGAAATCATTGCGGATGAGCTGGTGGTAGCAATCCAAAATGCGCTCAGATTCGAAGAAATACAGAATTTCAGCATTACGTTGCAGCAAAAAGTTGATGAAGCGACTAAAAAACTTGTAAAAACCAATCAAAAGCTCAAAGAGCTAGATGCTACTAAAGATGACTTCATTAGTATGGCGAGTCACCAGCTCAGAACACCGCTCACAAGCGTCAAGGGATTGCTTAGCATGGTTGTAGAGGGCGATGCAGGCAAATTGACGCCTTTGCAGCAAGAAATGCTTACGCAGGCGTATGTGAGCTCACAGCGCATGACGTATCTTATAGCAGATTTGCTGAATGCCTCTCGTTTAAAGAGTGGAAAGTTCGCCATAGAGCGTAGCGTGACCAATTTAGCTACTCTGGCGCAGCAAGAGGTTGCACAGCTTGTAGAGACGGCCAAAGCACGTAGTCTGACGCTTACGTACGAAATACCAGATGCATTTCCTGATCTTATGCTCGATGAAACAAAAACACGCCAATTAATCATGAATTTTATAGATAACGCCATTTATTACACACCTTCCGGGGGCGCCATCACTGTAAAAGTTATTGATAAACCCAAATCTGTCGAGTTGCAGGTGGTAGATACAGGATTAGGGGTGCCAAAAGCCGACCAGCCACGGCTGTTTACTAAGTTTTACAGGGCTAAAAACGCACAAAATGCCCGTCCAGACGGTACTGGGCTCGGATTATTTATGGCAAAAAAAGTGATTATTGCCCAGGGTGGCGCAATTATTTTCAAGAGTCAAGAGGGCAAGGGGAGTACATTTGGCTTTAGCTTCCCTAAAACTCCAGAATTGACAGACCTAAGTCAGCAGCCCATAACGACCGTTATAAAAAACCCTTAAACAGTCCCAATATTACCAAAATTAAGCGGAAGTTAATTGAGAAACCCCCTGCTGACACGATATACTGGATATATGTCACTCACCAAGCAAGATCTATCAGATATCAGAGGTGTCGTTGTTGATGCAATCAATGAATCTTTTGAGGTACTTTCGGTACCTCGATTTGATGCACTTGAGACACGAATGGATCGTATCGAGTTACGCATGGATAGTTTTGAGGCGCGTCTAGAACGTCAAGAAAAAGAACTTCATGACTTCAGAGATAAAGTACAGGTACGATTTGACCAGATGGATGCCCAAATGCAAGAGCTGAACGCCAAAATTACTATGCTTGACGAAGATGTTAAGACACTCTATGCACTGCTTGAGTCATACAAGACAGTCAGCTCTGACCAAAAAGCTTTTACAAGACTTTCTATAGAGAAAAAACTAGCAACACTGCATACAGAACTTCATAAAACTGCCAAACAGGCTGGTATTGATTTGTCGCATTCATAAATGTGATACAGATCACAGGCATTATTAGCCTACAGTACTGTTATAACAGGGGTGTTTTTATGGTCATAACAGAGGTAGATGAAAATGCTTGTGGTAAAACGTGTATAATGTTATAGCTTATTGACTTTTTTGCCTGACTGTGGTAATGTATATACATTCTCTACTTGAGTAAGAGATGGAGATATCTCGGGAGGGAAACGCTGTCTAGCGCTGCCCGAATCTCAATGTAGTCGAAGGAAGTTTTAACAATTCGGCTCGAAGAACAAGAATGCTCGATTAACAAAAATCAGGCAAACTAGATAGTCATGGGTCTTTAACAAGACTCACCACCGACTATGTTCTATATTTCTAAGGATTAATAGGTCCGTCACAACTGGTTTTTAATGTTTGCGTATATCTGTGACGAAGCAATAAGTGCATGAGTAGTAACTCGTGCGTTTTTTGTTTCGTCGCCGAGAATCGTAGGCAATGACGAAAGCCAGTATAGATGTGACGACAACTATATTGGTCCCCCGATCAACTAGGGAGGCAACGCAGTATGCGACACATGTGTCGTAGCAAGTCCAACCACGTGATCGGGGAGCTCTTCCTGATCGCGAACAACATGAAAGGAAGGTGACCGCAAATGCGAAAGCTGCTGCGCGTCATTCTGATCGCGTTCTTCGCGATCTTCACGATCACTTCGGTGATCTCCACCGCCAACGCGGCGAGCTACACCAAGGTCCTCCCTGAGGGCCTCAGTTCCAGTGCCAAGACCGCCAAGAGTCGCATCACGCAGCTTACGGCGAACGACGCCAAGATTCAGGACCGCTTGGCAAGCGACTACGGCTTGACCTCTGACGAGGTGGCACAGGCCAAGGTCACGAACGTCAAGCGGAGCTCCACCGTTCTCGGCAAGACCGAGGACAACAGCGCCCGCAATGCGCTCACCGGTGACATCGTCGCTACGAGTTACATGCACGGGCAGACGGTAGCAACCTGGACGGTCACCCTCAAGGTCTCCAAGACCAAGACGGTTACCGTCAAGTGGAAGTCGGACTGCTCGAACCCTCTCCTTCGGAAGGGTGGCAAGAAGCCTCCGATGCGTCGCGTCACCAAGTCCAAGACCTTCACCTTCCCCTTCAGGAAGTCGAAGACGACCAAGAAAACGATCGTTTGTCCTTCGGGGCAGAAGATCGAGATCAAGGTGGTTTCCAAGGTCACGGGTCGTGTCAAGGTTCGTACGATCACCAGTGGTGTCAAGATTGCCTCGCAGCGTCTGACGGCGCAGATCGGCGCGGATATCAAGAACACCATCACGGTGAAGTGTGCTCCGTTCGCACCCCCTCCGCCTCCGCCTCCGGCTCAGTCGAACAATTGTTCGGCGGGTCAGGTGAAGGACAGCAACGGCAACTGCGTCAACCAGAACAACACGTCTACACAGGACTGTGGTAACGGTCAGGTGATGTCGTCCACCGGATGCATCAGCGTTCAGGTGAACAACAACTGTGGCGTGGTCGTGATTGGCGATGGCAACAACGTCAACAGCGACAACTGCGGTAACAAGGAAGAGATCAACATCTGTACCGCGAATGGTGGCTCGTGGCACAACAACGTGTGCACGTACCCGCCTCCGCCGGAGCAACCCAAGCCGAAGTGCCCTGACGGACGTCCCATCCCGCCGAACGGCGACTGCGATCGTCCTCCGAGCATCACGGTGATCTGGCCTCCGCACATTTACGTTCGGGGTAGTCAGCAGGTTTACCTTGCTGCCAGCGATCCTGATAACGACGTCTTGAACGTCACCGTCGGTATCACCAGCAGCGCTTGGGGAGCTCGTCTCTCGTCTGTTGTCCCTTCGGACAACTACGACAAAGGTCCGTGCCCCTCGGGGAAGACCTGCTATCGTGCCACCCTCTGGGCTGGTACGGGTCCGGAGTTTGTCCACTTGTGGGCGAAGGTTTCTGCCGGAGGCAAGTCTGACGCCACAGAGGGTGTAGTCGAGATCGTCAAGGACGAGTTCTAGAAACATACAACCACCATCCGAAAGGAGTAGAACAGAATAGTCGGTGTAGACAGGTGTAGCGAGGAAATCGTAAGAGATTGTAGGGCTTTTGCTCTCGTCCCTTATAGATAACCCCGCTACTCCTGTTTCACCAAGTTAAACACCAGTGACTGTCTAGTTTGCAAAATATAAAATAGTATTGCAATATAATAAAACTTATGCTATAATACATAGTGTTAAGGAGTTAACGAGGAGAATATTATGAAGATGAAATCACTTATCGCAGGTGCAGTAATTGCACCAGTAGTTGCATTAACAGGTACTGTAAGTGCAGCTACAGCAGGTCAAATCGAAGGCGGCGACATTTACCGAGTTCGTAACGTAACAAAAAATACTGAATTTACTGATCCTACAAGCGCTGCAAAGTGTGAAGTAGTACAGTTTAAGGTACGTATTCACAACCCAGGACCAGATACCCTAGAAGGTGTTAATGTAAAGGCATCTTTACCAGCAACAGCTGCAACATCACACAGCTCTAAAGTAACGGTTACAGCTACAAACTCTAACCCAACAGAGACTACTGACACAGCAGGTGTAAACCTTACTGAGTCACTAAAGATTAGCTATGTAAAGGGTTCAACTGAGCTGCTTGATGCGAACAACGCAAAGCTTTCTACGTTGCCTGATACAATCACTACAACAGGTGTTAATATTGACACCGTAGGTGTATCTACCCAACAGAAACGTTTCGTACAGTTCCAGGCTAAGGTTGATTGTCCTACGCCACCCGTAACACCTCCAGTAACCCCACCTGCAACTCCAGCAAAACCTGCTGAGTTACCAAAAACAGGTGCAGGTGATGTAGTTGCTACTATCGCTGGCGTAAGCATCCTTGGTGCAATCGCTCACCGCTTGTTCACGAGCCGTCGTCTCTCACGCCGTTAATAACGGATAAGACGCACCAAACCTGTGCATAAGTACTAGCATTATCTGGCTACTTATGCTACAGTAGCGGTATAGTTATCGAGCATTGACTGACCGCTCTAGAACAATAAAACTCCTAGACCCCCTATCTAAAACGGTAGGGGGTCTCTTTGTTTGTAATGCAAACAATCACAGTCTATTGACAATTAAGCAAAAGCGTGATAACATATATATAACCTCGGGCGAGGGTTTAACGCCCGCCTCCGGGGAGTAGCTTAATAATTTACACTCACAACAAAACTAGATAGTCATGGGTCTTTAAGCCTAGTCGAGAGTTTCGACTCTCCTAGAGTAAGATCCACCACCGACTACACTATGTATTTTGTTGGATACAACTTTCAAAGTTTGGATTTGCACATGTAACATCCTTTCTTATGGGGGTAGCTTTTGCAGATAACATGCTTGTCTGCATCCAGCTATTCCCATCGGGGATTGCACACGGTTATTCTAGTGCCTCTAGAGCCTTCAACTATCCCCACAAGGGAGAGGAACACAACATGTCAAGCACCAAGAAGTACATCTACGCCCTGTTGTTCATCGCATTCGCGATGTTCACGATCCACACCGTCTCCGCCTCCGCCAACCAGCGTTTCCTGCCCTCAGGCATCAGCGCTGTGTCGGCGAGCAAGGCCAAGTCCGAAGTCCTCGACTACGCGTCGCTGAACGACGACTACGCCAAGCTGATCGCGACGGAGACCGGAGCCAAGGAGTTCAACCGCAAGGACTACAAGTCCAAGGGGTACTCCAAGGCGAAGCCCGACACCAACAACACGTCCCTGACCTCCGGCGGTTCCATCGCCGAGTCTTCCGGGGCTGTTGGGACCAAGACCCTCGTGCTCGTCAACATCAAGACGGGTAAGAAAATCGAGATCATGGTGCGCTGCGCGAACCCCCGTACGGGCGGTAAGTGCCACTGCAAGCCGGTCAAGGTCCGCAAGGTCAACAAGATCCTCGTGAACAAGAAGTTCAAGAAGGTCGTCAAGCACACCTGCCCCTCGGGACAGGCTGTCACGGTGACCGTCGACGGACGAGTTCGCGGTTGGGTCAAGGGCACCGTCACCGCCAAGGTCATTGGTTCGGCGAAGATCTACCTGGATCAGAAGATTCAGCTCAAGGTCACCGCCAAGATCCAGATCGTGTGTGATGAGATGCCTGCGCCGGCTCCGCCGACGCCGACGACCCCGACGCCCACCCCTGAGGTCCCCGGACCGCAGGTCTGGTCTGACGGTTCGCCGGCTCACCTCTACGCCAGCACCTCACAATGCAAGGACAACCAGGGTGCCTGCAGCAATGCAGTCATCTGGTTCCGTGCCACGAAGGGTGCGAAGCTGGATATCACGACGTCCGGTCCCATTTGGGTTTCGGGTCTTCGTGAGATTGACACCACCTGGAACAAGGAAGCCTGCCCGGCAAACACCACGTGCTACGAAGCACGAGTCTGGGCTCAGCCCACCGTTGGTATGGCAGCCGTCAAGGCAGTCGCTACGCTCAACGGCAAGACGGCTGAAACACAGTATCAGTTCCCGGTCGTCAAGGACGAGTTCTAGGAACTGTAGTAGTTCAACCCGCAACCACGAAAGGAAGGTGATTCTTATAGAACCGCCATGAGTACCCAACAATTCATGTCTTCGGATGTGATACGTAGTACTTCGGCTTCGGCTGATGTAATCGGTGTAGGTAACTGAAAAGTTACAAGTGGCCCTAAAAAGCTACAAGCGTGAGTGATAATATTTTTGATTGATTTGAGCCTACCAGCTCTCCTCTAACAAGAATCCCTAATCACTCACGCCTCACCAAGTTTAAAAACCTATGCGTATCTAGTTAAATCAATACAGCAGCGTCTGAGCGTAAGAATATTGACTTTTATGCAGTAAAATGTTAATTTGTACATTGTTTTTGGTGCATGGCAAAACGTTGTTTAACAGTTTATATGAAACTAGATAGTCGTGGGTCTTTAGTGGCCTTTCACCGACTATGTATATCGTGATATTTTGTAGTTTTGATGTGGAGATAGCTTTTTGTAGGTACATGTTGCCTGTAGGGAGCTATCTCTAATAGAGACTGCGTGAATTGTCTTAGAGTACGACCCCGAAAGGGACCAAATGAGTAAAACTCGTAGTATGAGTAGTGTCCGACGCTCACTGATGATGGTGGCGATTATCGCTGTCATTTTTTCCGTCATGCTCGGAGTAGGGTCTGCGTCTGCGACGCGAGTCTACGCTGTGGAGGCGAACGACGCCATCTATGTGATGGAAGGAGCAGAGGTAAGTACGAACTATGGGAACTTGACGCTCTTGCCGGATGGCACGCCACACGGTGTTGTCGAAGATTCGGCTCACAACCGCAGGAACTGCGATATCCGGGTGCCGTACAGTGGCAGCCTGGTTGTGATCTACGGTTTTTACGCCGTCGAGGTGCCGACGGGCCCTGCGGTGCTGGTGCGTGTTGAGGACGAGTATCCGTCTGTCAATATCCTCCACAATGTGAGCTCTTTTAACGCTTACGATCATTGGTACGAGCTGCACAAGAGGCAGGAGGTTGCACTGGTTGCAATCACGGCAGCTTGTCAGTTCTACGAATCTCGCTCTGCGGGTGCCATTGCTTACGTCAAGGGCATGCGTAGCCTCACGGCTGTCAAGCATTGGGTGGAGATCACGCACAAGAAGCCGAAGCTGCCCAAGTATCCTGGTGGTCTCCCGGAGCAGAAGAGCGCTGTCGCTGGCCCTGGCAAGTAGCAGTTGACCGTATGCGAACTAGATAAAAGAGAGTTCTGGGTAGGACTTTCGTAGGTTGCGCAACAATTCGTATTTCATAATGCGATACATAGGTCGGTGCGTAATCACGTCTTTTGACGTGATTAATCAAGGTGATGTGAGTATTTTTTGATGATTTGAGCTTTTGCTCTTCTCTCTTGATCTAAATTCCATCACCTTGTAGTACCATATCACTAAAAATCTGTGATTGTTTAGTTTAAATTACGTACGAAGGATAAGCATAAGAATATTGACTTTTATGTTGTAAAATGTTAAAATGTGTATAGTCTCAAAGTGTATAATATGCACTCTTGAGAGGAGATATATTAACAGATTATTAAATCACACTACATAGTCATGGGTCTTTAATGATCCACCACCGACTAGTAGATATTAGCGTACCTTTTGTAGGTCATGGGGCCAGCTTTTTGAAGATAACTTTTTATGTTGCCTTAGGGAAGCTGTCTCCATCTGGAGTTGCGTCAACTATTCTGGCTTTTTAGTCTCACATCGATCCCTTGGAGGGGATATGCGTAATGTACCTGCAATTCTGAAGGTTGTGGCTGTCGCCATGCTCTTCGTGTTGGCCTCGGTGCTGTTTTCGGCTCCGGCGAGTGCGTCGTCCTCTGCTAAGCAGAGTAGTGGCGTGTACTTCACGAAGGATGGCCAGGGACGTTTCTCTGACTTGGTCGTGAGCCAGGTCGAGAAGGTCCGTGTGCCGTACAGCCCGCACTTGGTGCGAGTAGGTAACTACCTCGCAGCAGTGCAGTCTGTCGGCAAGCCCGAGGAATTCAGTTCTAGCCCGGATTATGTTCAGATGAACCAACGGGTCGTGCTGATTCCCGTTGTTCTTGCAGAATGTGAGAATCTGGTCTCTGGCAGGGAGATCAAGGCTGTCAAGGTGTGGAACGAGATTCGTATCTCGCCCCCTAATCCTGGAGGTTTGCCTAATCGGCAGTTGCCCCTTGCTCCTGTGGAATTGCCTTCGGCATTCTTGAAGCACTGATGCACCCCAATCCACTACAGAAAGGAGGAAGCTTCTTCATGGAGCCTCCATTAGCAGTACCTGTGTCGGTGTAGGCAAGTGCGAGCATGGTAAAAGAATTGATAGCGTTATGCCTCGGCATACCTTCAAAAAACTCTATATACCCATCGCTCACACTTGTAACACTAAGCTAAGCGTTAAAAGCCAATGAGTATGTAGTGTGCTTGATTTAATGTAATGCCACACCAGCTAATTAAGTCTAGCTACATTTTGTATTGCAATATTACCTCTGTTGTGTTAAAATTATCGGGTGTCGTTTTACGGCAACCATGGCCTCATATCCTTTCAGGATATCAAACCCTCACTCGGGGCCTCATCGTCTAACGGCTAGGACACCAGGTTTTCATCCTGGCAATCGGGGTTCGATTCCCCGTGAGGTCACCATAAGAGACTCATCCGTCATGGATGGGTCTTTTTTGTTTGGTGTGTATTCGTAGAAGAGGCTAATGTCTACGATTCCAAGCTTTAGCTCGTTCTAATCCCATTCCATGCCTTCTGGTATTACTAGATGCTCTCTTTGTATTTTCTGGAAATATTATTTCTCTGGGTTCCCTTTAGGGTATTCTGGACAACATATTTGAATTTTTGTAACTGGCATGTTATTGTTAATTTCTATGGATAGAGAAGCACTTCAAACTAGTTATAATTACAGTCAGCTCTGGGAGCAGCACTTTAAGGGAGGTTATTTCTCCGAGGACGTTAAAAAGGTTTTCGAGACGATTAAGGACCAAAGTGATCAAGAAAAACGAGCCTTTTATGCTCAACAATTTGAGGAAGTGTTTGGCTTGGCTCAAGCACTAGAATCTCATGTAGGTGCAAATTCTATCGACTTAAGTGAACAGGGACTGGGTGTTATCAAGTTCGGGACCGACATCACAGGCCCTGATGAGCAAGAGAAGACCTTAGGGTATAGAGGGGTTCAAGCCCAAGCGGTGGCGTTCGATCCACAAATAGAAGGTAGATTAGTGTATACCAACCCTGGTAGCCTTGAAGACAACTCTCAGCATATAGCAACCGAAGCAAGGCATCCAAAGTTTTGGGAGCGTAACGAAGGTTGGCTTTGGCTATATGATAACGGGTATCTGGCTGACGAGGATAATCCTGATGGCATCGACAACACGATTCTTTGGCTACTTGACGCTAAAGAGACTCTTGAAGTTGCAGCACTGGCGCTCCACGACAGTTCTTCTCAGTAAAAATTTCGAATAGGTAACCAGATTATTGGTGCTAGTCCCAGGCTGCAATAATATCTATTGGGTCAAAATCAAACTTGCGAGGCTCTTCATCTCTACTGTCTATAAAGAAATATTGATATAGTCCGTCGCCGTCGATTGATTCCATCTTGCGCAAAAATTCTCCTAGAGGCTGTAGGTCACGATCTTTTACTGGAGGTTCAACAAGTAGGTGTCCTGTTGATACTGATTTTTGTGGCAGGGGTACGCCAGCTGCCTCAAGATATCGAACTGTCTTTACTGACATACCACCGACGTAGCGAGCCTTTCTTTGCTCATCTGATTCGGCTGTGACTCGGTAGCCACGTTCGGTAAACCATTGATGTAGCGTAGGATCTTGAGCGCCTTCGGCGATTCCCCGGCTAAAGCCTAAAATGTTGCCTTTTATGTCTGGTGTCGGGCTTTCGTAGAGCCGTATGTATCGAGCCATGTCTTTCTCCTTTGGTTTATTGCGCGTGGCGAAAACCACAAGCAGTACAGTATCGAAATAAGAATATAAGATCAATAAAAAATGGCTGCAATTAATTGACAATTTTTATAGATATATAAAGTAAAATGACAAAAATTAATTTACATAAATACTTCACATAAGCCTTTATTTGCTAGGGGTTGATGGGGTGGCACTAGGCGCAGCTAGAGCAATGACTTTAAGAGTATGCGCAAGTATAATAACGAAACAATGACGCTTAAAATTCTGTACCAGTATTGGTTCGTGGCACTGATAATAAGTGTTGTTATTGCGCTGGTGTATACGTATATCGGAACATCTAGGTATATCGCTACACTAGAGCCGTACGAAAGTGGGGATTTTGCTGCTTTGCCGTATTTAGTATATGGGCACACTATAGGAAGTGTGTGTACAGGTGTAATTACTGCATCTTTAATTGCAATACGAAAAGGGATTGATGGCAATAGACGACTCGTGACATGGCTGATTGTCTTATATGTATTAGTGGGCGCTCTTATGTATGGTGTGCCTTTTCTTTTCTTTGTTAACCCGATAGGGTTTCTGGTGTTTGCTTCTATACCCTGTTTGAGCTGGATGTTCGTATATCCTCGATCTTTTCCTAGGGTGCTTGGTGCTATCGTGGCTTTAGCCGTGATAACGACAGTTCTCTATGGATTGGTAATGACTGCAACTCTTTGGCTGTGATGATATACGTAATTCTATAAGCGCCCTAAAAAATACTGTACGATTCTTTATCTCTGGTGGTATACTAAAAAAGAAGATACAAAGAGGGTGGCGAACACGTGATAACAACCAACAAGGCGCCAGAGGTGCCACTTGAAGATTTTAAACGGACAAAGATACTAGCTACAGTAGGTCCGTCTACAAACACATACCAAGCAATTTATGATCTTATTCATGCCGGAGCGAACGGGATTAGGCTTAACTTTAGTCATGGCTCACATGAGGAGCGTGAACAACAGATTGTCTGGATTCGTAAAGCCAGTAAGGCGCTCGGTAAGCCGGTTGCGATTCTCCAAGACTTACAGGGTCCAAAGATTCGCCTTGGTGATTTTGACGGAGTTATTAATGTAGAGACAGGTCAATCATTGTCGCTGGCGTACAAATCAGATTATCTGGCAACGGGGCATGTCCCGACGCAATATGATCTTTCTAAAAAAGTGAAGCGTGGCGAAAAGATATATATTTATGATGGAAAAGTTCGCACCACAGTAACGAGCGTAAAAGACGGGATAGTGTATTTACGGGCAGAGAACGACGGCATATTGATCAAGCGTAAAGGCATGAATCTCCCAGATACGGATTTTGCTGGTGATATTATTACTAAAAAAGACAAAGAAGACATTGTGTTTGGATCTACGCAGGATATTGATTACGTAGCGTTGAGCTTTGTGCAAACTGCAGATGATATTGTGACACTTCGTCGCAGGCTTAAGAATCTCGGTAGTACTGCAAAAATTATTGCTAAGATCGAAACAAAAGCAGCGGTCGAGAATATTGACGCAATTGTACAGGAAACCGATGCAGTAATGATTGCGCGCGGTGATTTGGCGGTTGAAACGCCTGCAGAATCTGTGCCAGTGGTTCAGCGTAAAATTATTGGTCTGGGTCTAAAATACATAAAACCTACTATTGTTGCGACACAGATGATGGGCAGCATGACAGAGATGCCAGAGCCAACTCGAGCAGAAGTCTCTGATGTTGCGACTGCGGTTATTGTGGGTGCTGATTGTGTGATGCTCAGTGACGAGACCGCAAACGGGAAGTACCCAATAGAAGCTGTGCAGGCAATGAAGCGTGTCATCCGATACACGGAAGTAAACGCACCGCTAAAGGCAGTATTTTCACACGAAGATGATTATACACGGCAAGCAGCAATATCTAACAGTATTATTCAGCTTGCTGAACGCATTAAAGCACGGGCTATTGTTGCTGAAACAAAGTCTGGTGCAACGGCGCTTGAAATTGCAGCGCGCAGACCAGAAGTGCCACTTATTGCGGTAACCGATGACGTTCGTACAGCGCAACAACTTGCGCTTGTGTATGACGCCAAGAGTTATGTACGCCCAGCTGATCGTATGGCAGCTACGAAATTGACAGACTGGCTACGCCAGAATAAGGTGCTGCAAAAAGGGGACATTGTAGTAACAGCATCGGGCAAACAGCCGGGTGTTGTAGGTACAACTGACACAATTAAAGTTCGCATGCTAGAATAGTAAAAATTAGGGTGGGTAATGTTTGCTAAGAAAACGATTCGTGATATAGACGTCAAGGGCCAGACAGTTCTTCTGAGGGCTGATTATAATGTGCCTGTTGATGATGACGGAAAGATCGTTGACGATTATCGGCTTCAGCAATCGCTGCCAACCGTGCAGTATTTGCTTGGCAAAGGTGCGAAGTTGGTGATTTGCTCTCATCTTGGTAGACCAGAGGGTCGTCCAGTGCCTAAATATTCGTTATGGCCGGTAGCGAAGCGTTTGGATAAAATTTTAGAAAACACGGTATCGTTTGTAGAAGATTGTGTTGGCGAAAAAGCCGAGGCAGCGGTAGCAAAATTAAACCCAGGGGAAGTACTTCTTCTGGAGAATTTACGCTTTCATCCTGAAGAAGAAAAGAATGACGATGCGTTTGCGGCAAAACTTGCAAAACTTGCAGATGTATTTGTACAGGATGGCTTCGGAGTTGTTCATAGGGCGCACGCGAGTACTGAGGCGATCACACATCACTTGCCGAGTGTAGCTGGCCTGCTACTCGAGCGTGAAGTAGATACGATTACTAAAGTTATGGAGTCGCCCGAGCGACCATTGATGGCAATAGTCGGTGGCGCGAAAATATCTGACAAAATCGAGGTTTTGAACCGATTTATAGATATTGCAGATTTCGTGGCGGTTGGCGGTGCTATGGCAAATACCTTTTTGCTTGCCGAAGGCTATGACATGGCCAAGAGTTTGGTGGAGCCAGATGATGTTCCATTAGCAAAAAGTATTTTAGAAAAAGCTAAGCAAAAGTCGAGGCAGGGTCACTTTATATTTTATTTGCCTCATGATGGTGTGGTAGCTACTGAGATTGATTCTAAATCCAAGACACGAATTGTCGACTGGGGTGCGCATGTTATTTCGAGTATCGAACATTATCCAAAGCGCCCTCCACACGAAGCGAGTCACATGAAGGCAAACGAAAGGCTGCTAGATATTGGTCCCTTTTCGGCGTCGTTTATTGCTGGAGGGGCTCAGATGGCGCGCACTATAGTTTGGAATGGTACGATGGGTGTCACGGAAACACCGGCGCTACAAGGGCCAGTTGGGCCGTTTTCTCATGGTACAGAGGTGGTGGTGCAGGCTATGCTTGGCGAATTTGGCCACAAACCATTTACGGTTGTAGGTGGGGGCGACACAGTTAGCTATATAGAGCAACAAGGGTTAGTTCCAGCATTTAACCATGTTTCTACAGGCGGAGGTGCAAGCCTTGATCTTATGAGCGGGCGTGCGCTACCTGGAGTCGTTACGCTAGAAGATAAGGTGCTACAATAAGCATATACGTTATGGCAAAAGAATATCTTATCGCAGCAAACTGGAAAATGAATCTTACGACACATCAGGCGAGCGTGTTTGTACATAATTTGGAGAAGAACCTACGTATCTATCGAGATGTCGAAGTGGTAATTGCACCTAGTTTATTGACTATTCAGCCGTTAAGCCTACAGATAGACCGCAGGAAACTACGCCTAGCAGCTCAAGATGCATACCATAAAGATAGCGGTGCGTTTACCGGTGAAGTGTCGTTTGCAATGTTGCGCAATCTCGTGCATTACGTTATTGTTGGGCATTCAGAACGTAGATTATATTTTAATGAAACGTCTCGGACCATACGTGATAAAGTGTCTGCTGCAATTCGCAACGATATTTCTCCGATATTATGTATTGGGGAAACGCAACAAGAGCGCCGTGCTGGCGAGACAAAACGTGTGCTACATGAACAAATTGTGAGCGCGCTCAGTAATCTTACAAGCGAAGATATTGAACGCGTGGTGATCGCGTACGAGCCCGTGTGGGCAATTAGTACATTTGGCGGTGTACTCGCTAAGCCTGATGATGTCCAAAAAGAGATTGTATATATACGTAAGCAGATCGCAGGCTTATATGGTGAAAGGGTGGCCAAGGAAATAAGAATTTTATATGGCGGAAGCGTTGATGACCAGACGGCAAAAGGCTATCTTGCCCTAGAAGGATGTAATGGCGCTCTAGTGGGCGGTGCAGGCCTTAATCACCATAAATTTACAGGAATTGTTGAAGCTGCTCATACGCTTGCTCGTGAAACACATCATCAATAAGCCAGGAAATATGCCATGACAAAAAAAGTAGATACCAAGAAGAAAACCACTGAAGAAAAGACTATCGATAGTGACAAAGTATTTGATGTTGCGCACCCTGGCGAATCCATGCCATCTGCGACTTCTCGACCGGTAATCATAACCGGGAGAAAACCTGCAGGAGATCCCAGGGTGTCTCCGGTAGGTGATAAAAAAGAAGAGAGCAACGACGAGAATCAGGAAACTGCCACAGACACAGGTGATGATTCGGGAATGATTATGTCGGCGCCAAAGAAGAATCGTATTGAACCACTACATACTACTATTACCACCGAAGAAGATGAAGCGGAAGATATGCCAGAGACGCAAGAAGAGAGCGACGATCCAAAATCAGCAGATAGCACAGAGGAAGAGGACGCCACTCAGGAAATAGCTGAGGTTGCTTCTGAAGTCTCGACTAAAAAACAGACGCAAGCAGAACAGGCTAAAAAACAAGAAGAGACAGAAAAGAAGCAAGCAGAGATAGAAGCGTTAGTAAACAATAAGCAATATTTTGTACCGATTAATGCCGTGCAAAAACAGCGATCAATGCGCTTTACATTGTTGATTTTAATAATTGTACTACTTGCGATTGTAGGGGTATTTGCAGCGGTCGACGCAGGACTTGTTGATATTGGCATTGATGCACCAACCGATTTTATACAAGATTAACGGGTCGGGGTTTGTTACAATAAGACGATGCATGAATATCTTTTTGAGGGGTTGAATTCTGAACAAACACGAGCCGTAAAAGCGACTGAAGGGCCTCTGCTTATTCAGGCTGGCGCGGGATCAGGAAAAACGAAAACCCTTACTCATCGTATAGCGTATATTATTGCTTCCGGTAAGGCTCATCCGGCTAATATCCTGGCAGTGACATTTACAAATAAGGCTGCCAAAGAAATGCGTGAGCGGGTTGCTAAGCTTCTTGGGGATAATGCGGACAACCGTTCTTTTATGCCATATATGGGGACATTCCACTCTATCTGTGTACGTATCCTCAGGCAAGATGGAGAGTATGTGGGAGTGCCACGAAGTTTTGTGATTTTTGATGAATCAGACCGGATTAATGCAATAAAACAGGCAAGCAAACAATTACACCTTGATGAGAAAAGTTTTCCGGCACGAACTCTCGCAGGCCTCATTAGTAGTGCAAAGAATGATCTTATAGATTCACAGCAGTATCTGGGCATGGCAACGAGTCCTGCCCAGAAGGCTGCAGCCCAAGTGTATCCGTTATATCAACAGGCGTTGCGTGATGCTGCTGCGTTGGATTTCGATGATCTTATTGGAAGAACAGTCAGAATGCTCGAGAACCACTTAGAGGTGCAATCTAAGTGGCGACATCAATTTAAATACATCATGATTGATGAGTATCAGGATACAAATGCTGCGCAGTATAAACTTGTGCAGTTGCTTACAGGTGAACACGGCAATATCGCGGTAGTGGGTGATGACTGGCAGAGTATTTACAGTTGGCGTGGTGCGGACTTTCGAAATATTCTTAATTTCGAACGAGATTATCCGCAAAGCACAGTCATTAAATTGGAGCAAAATTACCGTAGTACTAAGTCTATTCTTGATGCAGCACACGCTGTAATTACAAAGAACCAACAACGTTCTGACAAAAAGTTATGGACAGATAGTAGCGATGGATTACCAGTGCAGATTTTACAGCTTAATAACGAGCGGGCTGAGGGCGAAGCCATTGTGCGTCGCGTGCGGGATGGACGCGATCGGGGTATCCGTAAATACAATGATTACGCGGTGTTGTATCGCACGAATGCGCAAAGCCGTGCCGTAGAGGAAACGTGTATTCACTACGGTATTCCGTACAAAATTATAGGCGGGACACGATTTTACGATAGAAAAGAAGTTAAAGATCTTTTGGCCTATATTCGTCTTATTTTTCAGCCCGAAGATCGTGTCAGCTTTGAACGAATCGTTAATGTGCCGACTAGGGGCATTGGCGCAAAGTCTGTTACGACATTTTTAGCATGGCAGCGAACTTCTGGCTTAACACTGCTTGAGGCGTTGATGCAAAGTGGACAATGTGCAGATATCACTCCTCGTGCGCGTAATGCACTCAGCGAATTTAGTGATATACTCTCTTCTTTTAGGGAACAACTCGAGGAAACCCCAGTTTCTGTCTTGATAGAATCTTTAGTGCGTCGAATCGGATATTTGCAGTATTTGGATGATGGCACAGCTCAGGGTGAATCGAGACAGGAAAACATAAAAGAACTTATTGGTGTCGCAAAAACGTACCAAGACGTAGGTATGGAAGGATTCTTGGAAGAAGTTGCACTGATAAGTGATTTGGACCAATCTGATTTAGGAAGCGATACAATTACTTTAATGACACTGCATGCTGCAAAGGGGTTAGAGTTCCCGGTGGTGTTCATGGTAGGTATGGAAGAGACAATTTTTCCTCATTCACGGGCGCTATATGATCAATCTGAAATGGAAGAAGAACGTCGGTTGTGTTATGTAGGTATGACTCGCGCGCGCGAAGAATTGTATCTTATTTCAACTACCAGCCGAATGTTGTACGGAGGCGTACAGCATAACCCGCCGAGTAGATTTTTGAGTGAAATCGATGGTCAGGTGCAGTATGATGGTGGTGCATTTGAATTTGGATACACTCACAGCGACCAATCGCGCTCGTTTGTATCTGACGAACCACGCTATGTACCAGAACTCAACGAAGGAGACATAGTAAATCATCAGGTTTTTGGGCAAGGAACCATTATGGAGCTAGACGGCGATACAGCGAGCATCTTCTTTAAGGGTAAAGGTCTAAAGAAGCTAAATACAGCGTTTGCTCCACTGGAAAAGTTATGAAACGTACTGTAGGTATATTAGGGATTATCGCTTTTTGGTGTAGTTGGCCTCTGCTGTATGTATATCTAAAACGGAGGGAACGAACGCGAGTTTTGCTGGTTGCAAATAACAAAGTGTTACTTGTGCGCACGTGGCATGGTCCTGGTAATTGGTCTTTGCCTGGCGGAGGTATGCACCAAGGCGAAGATCCAACAGGAGCAGTAAAACGTGAACTAACAGAAGAAACTGGAGTTATAATTGATGTCAATCGGCTTAGAGTATTAGGAAAAAAGACACACACTGAGTATGGCTTAAAATTTGTATGTAATTACTTTTATAGTGAACTCGATGCGGAACTAATAGCACGACCACGTTTACCAGAGATTTTACATGCGGAATGGGTGGAGATAGATCAACTTGCCAAATATAAACTTGGACCCGACAGCAGGTATGCTTTATCCGCATATACTGCTCTGATACAATAGAGCAAGGCTTCTGGAGCTTACGCTTTGGTGGGGAATGGCTGCAGAACAGACCAGACACTTATATGCAACACAAAGTTCGACTATTAAAGAAGAAATATACGCCTCATCCTGACAAAGTACAGGCGGTTAAGCGCGCACATAAACATCCAGCATTTTTTGTTCCTATGATTACATTTGGGGTGCTTATGACGGTGGCAATCGCTGGACTGCTCGTTGTTAATAAAGGTAATCCTACTCCTAAGCTTTCATCAAGCAACGCACGTGTTGTGATTATGAATGTTGATGGGAGCGAGCGTGTGTTGCCAACTCGTGCAGATACTGTCGGTGATCTTTTAAAGCGTTTGCACATTACTATTCACGAAGGCGATGTTGTTGAGCCAGCTAAAGATACGGAAATAGTCAGTGATAATTTCCGCGTTAACGTATATCGGGCATTGCCAGTAACGGTGGTTGATGGTGCAGGAGAAACCCAGGCACTCAGTGCAGCTGCGACTCCGCGTAGTATTGCGAAGCAATCAGGTATTGAGGCTTATCCAGAGGATAAACTGGAGCTTGACCCAGTGGATAATTTTGTAACTCAAGGTGTTATTGGGCAGAAACTGGTTGTTGAGCGCGCAACTCCTGTGAATGTTAGTTTATACGGTGCGCCAGTAGTTATTCGAACTCATGCTAAGACAGTTGGAGAGTTTCTGAAAGAGAAAAAAATTACGCTTGATGAAGGTGAAACGGTGCAGCCATCTGTAGAAGCACCGATTAGCGCATCTGAGCCAATTTTTGTAAACCGCAAAGGCGTAACAGTGCAGGTTGCCACCGAAGATATTAGCCCTGACAAACAATATGTCGAAGATGATAAATTGAGTTTTGGTGTCGAAGCAATACGTCAGCAGGGTGCACCTGGCAAGCGAATTGTAACGTACCAAATACACACAGAGACAGGTGAACGTATAAAGATGCAAGATATTGTCATCCAGCAGCCGGTCGCAAGCGTTATCGCCCGCGGAACGTATGTGAATATACCGAATGATAAGCAAGGTGTGATGGCAGCTGCGGGTATTGCAAAGGGTGATTATACCTACGTTGATTACATTGTTAGCCGTGAGTCTGGCTGGAGGCCTCACGCAACCAATGGACGCACATGGGGATTGTGCCAAGCACTGCCGGGCAGTAAAATGGCAAGTGCAGGATCAGATTGGCAAACGAACCCGGTTACACAGCTGAAGTGGTGCCATGGCTATGCAATTAGTAAATACGGCAGCTGGGCGAGCGCCTATGCTACGTGGCAAAGTAAGCATTGGTGGTAAGGCAATGAAGAACACAGCGCCTAAAAAATCCCTTGGACAACATTGGTTGTACGACGAATTAAGCCTAGAGGCTATGGCTGACGTTGCTGGCGTTAGCGCAGGCGATGCGGTGCTCGAAATTGGCCCGGGATTAGGGACTTTGACGAATGTTCTGCTCGAGAGAGGAGCAAAGGTAACAGCAGTAGAGTATGATCATGATTTAGCTATTGCGTTGCCTAGCAGGGTTTCGCACAAAGATCTAACAGTTATCGAGCACGATATTTTGACTTTTGATTTCACGAGTCTGCCATGCGGATATAAAGTGGCTGCAAACATTCCATATTACCTGACGAGTAATTTGTTGCGTGTTATGTGTGAAAGTTCTAATCCGTTTGATACCGCAGCATTGCTGATTCAAAAAGAGGTGGCCGAGCGGGTTGCTGCAAAGCCAGGACATATGAGTCTACTTAGTGTAAGTGTGCAATTTTACTGCGAAGTACAATTGAGTGTTTTGGTGCCAGCAGAGCTTTTTACGCCTCCACCTAAAGTCGATTCGCAAATCTTGGGGCTCACATTCCGTAAAGAACCCTTATTTCCTGATGTTGATACAAAACAATTCTTCAGGCTAGTAAAAGCTGGCTTTAGTGAACGACGCAAAAAATTACGCAGTAGTTTGAGTGGCGGATTGCATATTAGTAAGTTACAGGCAGAAGAACTGTTGATTCAGGCAAATATTGACCCTAATCTCCGCGCGCAGGCATTGTCTTTAGAGCAGTGGTATAAGCTTTATCAGGTATTTTTAGTACGACAAAACGACAAGTAGTGGCGAAATAAAAGTATTAGGCAGGCAGTTCATGTGTATTGGTTGCAGCTGCATGGTCCCATCTAAACACTAGTGCTATTGTAAAATTCGTGGTATAATGATAGTAGAGGGAAGTTATATCTCTCTGCATGTGGGGCTGAATTTTAAGCTCGACGTTGGACATTATCGGTTAGATCAGCAGGTCGCTTGTCAGCGTTATAGGCAACACATACTAGATGCAGATTTCGTATCTAAAGCAAAAGCTTTTGTAGCCAGTGCTTTCGCACCACGCGCAAACTATGCTTTTGCAACAGCTTAGTTTTATATTAAGCAACGCCTAGCGAGACATCAGATATTGCGAACGCGTTTTATATCATCTGATTGCTCGATGCGTTACTGCTCGTAGCCATCGCTAAGATTTAGAGCACCCAGAATCTGTCTTTTGGTCATTAATCAATAGATTTTGGTAAATTCTAAATGACCTATGCCTGTAGACGACTAACCAAGATAATCCGGCGGACCCGAGGGCGGTACTCGGCAGCTCCACCAAAAGCGCATCAGCATTTGCTGGTGCTTTTTTGTTATTATTGATACATGAATAAAATAGAGCACGAGATAAAGCATCAATATCAGCCTACGAATACCACGTGTAGCCCGACTGCCCTAAGTATGTTGCTCGGATTTTATGGCGAAAACTATAGTGTGGATGACATTTCCACCAAAGTGCCACAAGTTAAAAACGAGAAAGGCGATAATTCGGGCACCATCAACACTCAAATGGCCACTTGGTGTAAGTCGCTTGGCTTTGATGTGGCGCTTTACACGGCGGACGTTCAGGTTATTGACCAGTCTTGGTCTAAGTTCTCTTCAGGAGAGATTGTTGAGCGACTAGAGGCTAGAAAGTCTGGGTTTAAGGTACCTAGTCTTGGCGATTTATGGAATACCGCATATTGCCAGGCATATATAGAATTTATTCAGTCTGGCGGTGAACTTCATATTGTGAACGCTATTACGAGTAATTTGCTCTATGAATTACTTAAGGAAGGTCCTATATTGCCTTGCCTGTCTTTCGGTACTTTGTACGGTAAGGGCAGGACAAGTACTGTCGATGAAACAGAAACGAATCCAGATGATGTTAACGGTAAGGCGTGGAACCATAGCGTTGTTATTTACGGTAACGATGAGAAAGGTAATTTCTTGATTGCCGATCCCTGGGAGAAGCCCGGTTATCATGTTATTGAGCAAGACGTAATGGTCGCTGCTATTGGAACAGCCCAGCTTGAATGTGACAACCAGGTTTTTCAACTCAGCAGATAGATCTTTTATTTACCAAATAATTGTGTTGTAAGCTCAGGTTTGTCGATCTCGGTCAGTAAATAGATGTCTGTATTATTAAGTCTCCGTCTGACAGGGCTAACCACAGTAAGTGATCGGTTAAAGATCTGCATTATCTGATTTTCTGGATCATCTCTTGCTATACGGTTAATGGATATTTTTTGACATGTCGAACAAAGGTGAATTAGCATGATCTCACCTATTCTGCTATAACCTTCGTGCTTGAACGTTAAGCCAATCGGCTCCATGCCACCGTTGCAGGTGGCTCTTCTGTCGCCCTTAGTTTCATCAACGTGTTTTGACCATAGGCACATATTGCAGTGATTTCTGTTTACTGTACCCATAATGTCATTGATAACCACGAATTGTCTGCAGTGACTACATTTGAAGCCACCGGCTTTGTGTTCTCTGTTCCATTCTTGCGCTCTATATTTTTTGTAACTTAAGTCATCACCATACTCATAGTGTTCCATCTATATCCTTGCATAAAAAAACCAGCCAATGTTGGCTGGTCATGCTGGATAGGTAGGTGCGCTAACTATTTTCTAGATTATTATTCGAATTAAGCTGTTTTTGACCAGCCAGAAATTACCGCTTCGACAGCGGTTTCTACTTCTGCACTGGTTGTGGTCTTGCGACTACTGTTACTTAACATAGACTAAAAACTATAGTACGTGAGCATGGGTGTGTCAAATTTTCTGTAATGATTTGTCGCAGTGTGCGTATGACAAAACAAATCATTTTGGTTAGCGGTATGCCTTTTGCGTGTTTGTATTGTCACTCCGCAGCCTATCTAGTAGGTCACGATTCGTTCGTTGCAGCACCTAGTGTATTATTTCTTAAGTAGGACAATTATCAAAAAAGGGAAACGAGAAAAATTATGAAGATCACACCGAAGAAGGCGGGCATCATTGGAGCAGTGCTTACTGTAGTGGGCGTCTTAACGCTATTTATCAATAGATTGTATACTGCTAACTGTGTAATGCCTTGTGGTTACTTTGACGATACCCGTGACGTAGTTATAAAAATTGGAGCGGGGATTCTTGTAGTAGGTGTCTTTATTCTGGTGTACGGTGTGATCCGAGTGGTTGTTGACACGGGCAAGGCACGCGAATAGATTGTGTATAATTACATCTACAATGCATGACGATGATGAGCTACTGGACCTATTTGATATTGATGAGCAGGTTGTTAGTACCGTAAAACGAGGAGAATACTACCGTAATCAGTCCAAGTATATGGGGTTGTATCTACGCTCGGCAGAGATGTTTATTATGAATGATCGTGGTCAGTTTTGGGTGCCAATACGAACACTAGATAAGAGGATCGCACCCGGCGGACTGGATTATAGCGCGGGCGGACATGTGGCAGCTGGTGAAGAATATGAAATAGGGCTTATTCGTGAGACTGAGGAGGAATTAGGATTGAAGCTTCAGTCTGAGGATTTGCGTTTTGTAGCTACATTTATGCCACGTGAAGGTGACCTATGGTTTAGGAAACTGTTTTTATATAACTCAAATGAGGTGCCTGATTATAATACTAAGGATTTTTCAGGATACAACTGGATGTATCCACGAGAGCTTTTTGAGAAGCTTGTAGCAGGTGCGCCTGCAAAGACGAGCATGCTCGTGACTGTCGAAAAAGTACTACAACTTGATTTAGGGTAGCAGAGGCAAAATTGCGCAAATCTTAAAAATATGTTAAATATGGAAGTATCTTTGTGGCGTTCGCCCGAAGATATTCAAGCAGACGAGATCAGAGGAGAGAAGATGATCCCTAGTGCACCGGTAAATACGGTGATCCGGGCGTGCCCGGAGGGTACTTGCTTTGAAGTGCTCGATGACCGCTGTATGCACACGGTTGCCGAGTGTGCACTCATGATCGCTTGCGCCAATGATTGCATGATCACCGTGCGTAGTGGCGACTGTGAGTACGAAATCTATCCGCACTACAGAGTGGATGATGTGCTTACGGTGCTGAACTGCCCGAGCGATAGCGTGATTTGCGTCCGTTCGGACGGTTCGTATCTCGTAGCTCGCAGCGGTTGTTTGCGTACGGTGGCTGTGCAGGCAATTGAGACTGCGAAGTGCATCGTAGGAAGGCAACAGATCGAGGTGAACTTCGGGCATGCTTTCCGCGCTATTACGGCGGAGTGCGCTGTAGGCGACGTGGTGCAGAGTCTGGAGAGACTTCAGCAAGAGCCTTTGCGAGCAGTGGCATAAGTCGCACGTAGGTCAATAGGTCCAGTGCAAGCTGGGGAGTGGTAGTCGGGCAGGATGCACGACTGATCTCTGATCATTTTTGCCTCCTCGTCTGTTTACCGCTTCCACAAATTACCTATTTGTGCTGATGAGTCCTGAAAGGACGAAAAGCGAAAGGGCTATATTTATTTAAATACAAATATTGACTATATTGCTAGTATGTAGTATTGAGTGTTAAACTATAACAAATGAAGAAACGTCCAGTATCACCAGATCAATTGCAGCTACCAGCCCCTGACCCGGGGGTTGTCCAGCTCAGTGACAAATATCTTAAGGCTGGTTCGCGTATCTTGGATGCAGGAAGTGGCAACGGACGAAACGCTTTGTATCTTGCGCGACAGGGTCATGACGTTTTGGGTGTAGAAAAAAGTCCAGAATATGTAGAGACGGCACGGAATTTTGCTAATGTACTGGGCTCGGGATTGCTCAAATTATCGTTCGAAGAGGGTGATATCGCCGAACTGCCACTTGAAGCAAAATCATTTGACGCAGTATTTATTACGCGAGTTCTTCAGGAATGTGGCGACCGAGAGAAAAGCAGTAGAGTAGTAGAGGCTGCGCAACGGGTCACCAGAAGTCGAGGACTTAATTTTGTAACTGCCTACATAGGTACCCCACATGAGCAAGCGCTCAAAAAAGATTTGGTTATTATGCAGCCCGGAGAGGTAGTGGAATCATACAGAGAGTGGGATATTGTCCACTATGACCAACAGATCTCATCGCCACAACAAATAAATGGGGTAACTGTACTGAACTCACATGATGAACTCGTAGTGCGCAAGCCTATTGCAGATCTTTCTCCAGTGATGCCACCATTGAATCAGCTCTCCTTGGAATACTTGCAGCGTTCAGATCCCGAGTTGGCTGAGCATATGAGGCTAGCCAGCCCTCTATAACACGTGCACGAAACACCAAGAGTACAAAGCGCTATAAGAAGTTAGGATTAGGGTAAACACACTGCAGCGCGTATACTAAGAAGTATAAGAGTGTTGCATATAAGCATCTCGCGAAAAGGATATGTATGGCAAAAGGTCAAGATAGAAAAAAGGAAGTCAAAAAGCCCAAGCAGGCAAAGTCAAAGTAGTAGATAGGTAAATATTATGGCCAAGAAGCATATCATCGCAATGTCTGCGAATAATAAAGAGATCTATGTGTATCTTATTCAAACCGTTGCTGCAGCTCAGATTTCTCGACAGCCCCATCTTGCGAGCCTTGTGAAAGAAATTGCCGACTCATTAATATTAGCCGAACCTACTGTCAGTATTGAGTATGATATGGGACGAACAATCGGGTACGGTGAAATTCTTGAGACAAAAGAAAACGACACGATTTTTTATGCAAAACAAGCTAAGTCCGATGCCTACACAAGATTTGTAAAAAATAGAAAAACTCAACCTACTTCCAGTTTGTGTATGACATTATCTCGAGACAAAGAAGGCGATTACGAGCTTACTGGTGTGTATATAGGAGAGCAGTCTCCTGCGATTCCAGGAACAGAAGATGCAACAGGCGAGAGCAAGAATTTCTGGGAAACACATGCAGTGGTATACAATGGGCAGCCTATCTTAGCTAGCACGCAGACAAAAGACTGCCCGTACTAATCCGGTTCACGCCACTTACGCTGCTTATTATCGTGTCGCTTTTCGACGCGTGTAAAGCATATGAGCGATGGTGCCAGCAAGCGTAGTGAGTCCCACGATACTTAAGGTGCTGCTAACAGATTCCATTCCAGTTTTAGGTAGCTCTTGGGTAACAGGCGCAGTAGCGACCGGGGCAGCCTCAACGGTTGGTGTTGGTGGTGGTGCCTCTACTTTTTCGATGACCGTTGGTTGTGGCGGAGTCTCAGGCTGTGGCTGCGGAGCTGGTGGCGTAGGCTGCTCGGTTTTTTCGTTGTTGATGGTTACATTGGCGGTTGCTGATGAGCTCGAATTTTGTTGCTGTTGCTGTTGTTGCTGTTGTTGCTGGGGTGCAGCCGGTGGTGGGGTCGGTTGTGGTGCTGGTGGCTGAGGGGTTTCAGGTTGAGGCTGCGGAGGGGTTGGGGCAGGCGGAGTTGGCTTTGGCTGTTCTGGTGGTTTTTCTTTCTTAACAGGAGTTGCCTTGACAGGGTTACCACAACTGGCAATTACAGCAAACACGAATTGCCCGTCTTTATCCAAAACAACGAAGGCTTTAAGTGAAGCAGATTGGAATGACGCATCTGGGCTGCGCACGTAAAAAGTGACACCGTTTCGAGTAGTGGCTGTGCTACCACTCATATTTTGCCTGCCGGCTGTCATGGCTCCTGTGGCAACCGTTTTGCCATCAACAACAACACGTCCGCCTTTAGTAACCTTACCTTCGACGGTGGTACCGTTGGTGAGATTGCTGATATCTTGGGAACTAATGCCAAAATGGCTAAATATAGCAGCTGCTCCTTGGCTGCTGGCGTATTTTTCTTTCAGCTCATTAATGGTCAGTGCGCCACATTTTATTACTGCATTTTCATCACAGTCCCTTCCAGAGCTTATTGATAGTGCATTAGTGGTGGGTGCAAGAACGCCCGCTAATACAAGTAACAGAACAGCGATCCCGATAGCTATACCATGAATATTTTTTGTAAATTCTAGCTGTTGCAGCCAAACATCAAATCTCTTAAGCATAGGACCCCTCCGTTTAGTTGTTTACAGTCTATGGTAAAAGGAGGTGTGTTTCAGTAAGGTAATTCACACATCTATGTATGTCTCCTGGTGTGTGTTGTTATTTGGTTGACATTGGATAATAATCGTGCTACTATATAGACAACGTATATCCAAATGCGTCAATAGCATTGTTTTCTATGAATCCGAGTTTTGTTAGGTTATGACTTAGGCTTCAGTGAGCAATCAGAGTCAATAATTTAATTAAACAAAAAGGATTCTTTTTTTATGGCTTCATATTCATATAGTTCACGTTCATCACGTGGTAATTCGCGTGGTTCATACGGCGGTTCACGCCCTACTGGTGGACGTAGGTTTAATAAATCTAAGGGCAAGGGTAATAAGCAATTTATCCACCCGTCTAAGTTTGTAAAAGCAGCAACGGCAGCAACAGAGGAGCCGTATGAGTCAATGCATACATTCCAAGATTTTAACGTCTCTCAGCTTCTGAAAGATAATATTGCGAAAAAGGGATTTGTTACTCCTTCTCCAATCCAAGATCAGACAATTCCGACTGGCTTGCAGGGCGACGATATTATTGGTATCGCAAACACCGGAACAGGTAAAACTGCTGCATTTGGTATTCCAGTGCTACATAAACTTATGGAGAAGCCAGGTTCTCGTGCATTAATCATGGCGCCAACGCGTGAGCTTGCTCAACAGATTGAAGATGAGCTTCGATCTATTGCCAAGGGAAGTGGACTCATGGGGGCACTGCTAATTGGCGGTGTGCCTATCGGGCCACAAGTACGTGATTTACGCGCTACGCCACAGATAGTAATTGGTACTCCAGGACGCATGAAGGATCATCTTGAGCGTGGTACGTTGAATCTTAGTGCATTTACTATGGTAGTGCTTGATGAGGTTGATCGCATGCTCGATATGGGATTCATTAACGACATTACTGAAATCCTGAGCTTATTGCCAGCAGAGCGCCAGTCGTTCTTCTTCTCGGCAACATTGGACGGTAAGGTTGCTCAGCTTATAAATAGATTTGCAGAAACACCAGTGACTATTTCTGTAAAAAGCAGTGCAAGCAGCGACAACGTACACCAGGATGTAGTGCATTACAATTCCAAAGGCGACCAGATAGAGAAGTTGCACGACATTCTTAATAAAGAAGAAGTCGAAAAAATTATTGTATTTGATGAGACGCAGCGAAGTGTGGAACGGTTGAGTCAGGAATTGATCGAGCGAGGTTTTCTTGCGGATGCTATTCATGGCGGTAAAAGCCAAGGGCAAAGGCAGCGTGCACTCACTAAGTTCAAGGCCAATAAAGTTACTATTTTGGTGGCAACCGACGTTGCTGCTCGTGGTATTGACGTGAGCGATGTGACACACGTTATTAATTACTCCGTGCCTCAGACATATGACGATTACGTACACCGTATTGGTCGCGCAGGACGTGCTGGACGTATTGGTCAAGCTTACACGTTTCTGTCTAAATAGTCTGTGATAAAAATCATAGCCGTAGGGGCTCCTTGTTGCCCATAATAGAGGTTACGTTAACAGGAGGATATGCACATGACAAATTATGGATTCGACCCCGATGATATTCATGAAAGTATGCATATTCGCAGAAGAGAGCGACGATATAACGGGCACAAGTTAGCAGTCGCTGTCGGGCACAACAAAAAACTTCGTACACTACATCAATCTACTCTAAATAAGCCTAAGGCTGCCAAGTAAAAACACAGCGTAAAGTAACATAATTTGTGTATGGTACGATTTGTTGCGAGGCATTACTGCACAGGGTCCAACATGTATTTGCTATCATGAAGTATATGAATATTGATAGTGATGCGTGGCCCTGTGCAGACAAAATAATTTTTGAAACAAAGAAAGATGCACAAACAGCTGCGACTGTGGCGCTTCATAGGTATGGAGGTGTCGTGAAGCCATATCGATGTAAGTACTGTGATTTATGGCACTTGGCAAGCAACTATTAAGGAAAAATTAATAATCAATGCAATAATTCTAGAGCTTTTTCTTGACTTGTCATGCTATAGAAATTAGGCTAAAAACATATGTTAGAAAGAGCCAAAGAAATTGCAGCAAAAACAGGGCTTTTTCGCTTTGGGCATAGTAAGGTGATTCGCATGGACGATGTGAAGCCTGCGCGAGCGTATATCAATGCATACTGGAAGAAGCTTGAGCGATCGCATCCTAAAGATGATGAAAGCCTTATTGGGTTGCCAAACACATATCTAGTCCCGGCCAGCGAAGAGGGTCACGAGTTTGATTTCAACGAAATGTACTATTGGGATAGCTACTTTATGGTGCAGGGCATGTTCGACGAAGAGCACAAAGAGTTGGTGATGGGTATTTTAGAAAACCTAGAAAGCATGTTTTTGCGTTATAAGGTTATTCCGAATGCATCCCGAACGTATCTTATGGGTCGTTCGCAGCCACCACTTCTAACGAGTTTTATTTTTGATGTATACAACGCCTATGATCTTGATAAAAAATGGCTAAAAAAACATATAGGCATTGCTATGCAGGAATACGAAACCGTGTGGCTAGGATCTGCAAAGCCACATTGGCGCAAGGTGCATCAGGGACTAAGCAGATATTACGATATTAATATGCTCCACGATCTTGCTGAAGCTGAGAGCGGATGGGATATGACGCCACGGTTTGGGCGCAAGGCTCTTGATTATTTGCCTGTAGATTTGAATGCTTTGCTGTATAAATATGAAATGGATTTTGCTACAGCTGCGCGTATTTTTGGCGACGCACGCGAAATAGCCAAGTGGGAAGTTGCTGCCAAGGCTCGGGCAAAGGTTATGAATAAATTAATGTGGGATAAGAACAGAGGTTTTTATTACGATTACAATTACGCCAAGAAAAAGCGTGGTAATGTGAGCTCTTTGGCTGGATTTTATCCGATGTGGGCAGGCATGGTAGATAAAGAGCGAGCTCGGGAGTTGGTGCGAGCATTACGTAAATTTGAAAATAGAGGCGGTTTAGCGACTACCGATGCCTTGCCACTTGCCCAGTACGTACCAGGTTCTTTGCCAACCCAGTGGGCCCATCCGAATGGCTGGGCGCCACTACATTTTATTGTTATTAAAGCCCTGCAACGCTATGGCTACGATAAGGATGCGGAAAGGATTGCGCGTAAATGGCTTAAGACAAACCTTGACTGGTTTAATAGCCATGCGGTGTTTTTAGAGAAATACAATGTGGTTAATCCAGAAAAGCCTCCAGTGCGTGGCGTTTATCCTTCTCAGACTGGTTTTGGGTGGACGAATGCTGTATTTGAACGCCTCTGCAAAGAGTATATTGATACCGAACGTCGAGTATGAAATAAGTCACAGCGCAAAATTAAGCCATAACGCATACTTTAGTTAAAGGTCTATAGGGGGAATATATGGCTAATAAGAAGAATCTTTGGGAAGCTGAACAAGATGCAGCAGACCAGCTCAAGGAATATTATAGAAGGAAATTTAATAAGCCAAAATAATACTAAATGTTAGCAGTAGTTGGTAGTTCTGTTTTTGTGTTTGTTAATTGCAAATTTGTATCTGTTAGGGTACAATAATGGGGTTCTCAATAGCGTGGCTCTTTAGCTCAGTTGGTAGAGCAGAGGCCTGAAGAGCCTTGTGTCCCCAGTTCGAGTCTGGGAGGAGCCACCAAGAAAAAACCCGATGATTGCGTCGGGTTTTTTCTGTTATTGCCAAAAATGTATAAATATGATAATATTACTTAAATACTATAGTTAGTGTACATAAAACACCAATCAGGGTACAATACATATTATGAGCAACATGCCACCAGTCAAAGAACTATTTATAGATCACGCCGAGGTTACGAAATATCAGAATGAGCGTGGGCTTGAGGCGCTTGAAATTCTTACCGAAACACTTGGAGAGTTTGCTATAGAGCGCGTAGATTCACCAGACAAGGCAGACGCCATGGTGGTCTTGGGTGGAGACGGTACATTTTTACACTCAATGCGTGAGCACGATTTTCCGAATATTCCGATAGCTGGCGTCAATACGGGCACGATGGGTTACTTGATGGACACGCTGCCAGGAGAAGATGATCTTCGACAGATGCTACGATGCATGTCTGTTGGAAATTGGATGGTTAAATCGTTGCCATTGCTCGAAGTGCCTGTTGGAAACGAAGGTGATACTGTACTTGCTATGAATGATGTTGTCGTTGGTAGCGTGGATAGAACGCAGGCGTTTAAGGCTTCGTTGCGACTAGGAGAAAAAGGTATGTTCGATCATTTTGTGGGCGATGGATTTATCTTTGCGACCCCACAAGGCTCTACGAGCTACAGTTATTCTGCAGGAGGGCCTATACTGCATGAGGATTTGCATGCATACGTGGTAACGCCATCTAATCCACATGGGACGAAGCACTATTACTCACTGCCACGATCGGTGGTTGTAGATGGTAGGGTTGAGGCAGTGGTGCAGGCAAAAGAGCTTGAGAAGCGTCCGCTCATGGTGAACGCAGATAAATTGTCGCTCGATGAATGGTTCCAGGATGGCGACGGGCAGGTGAGCGTAGGATTGTCTGATAGCAGGAAGCTCGGTATCGTGCGATTTTCTGAATATGATTATTTCAGTCATATTTCTGACGCTTTTGGAGGCAAGCAGGCTGTCGAAGAATGAAAATGCCATTGAAATAAGGCGTGGAATGCTGTATAGTCTACCCTTGTAATTACACCTATGCGGGTATAGCTCAGTTGTTAGAGCGCTTCCTTGCCAAGGAAGAGGCCAGGAGTTAGAGTCTCCTTACCCGCACCATGCACGAAATCTTCATTATCTAAGAACCCTTGCCAGGGTTCTTTTAGTTTATAAGTGACTTCTGACCCCTTAAAAGTGCCGTCTTTGACTGGGTGAATTGTAAAGTTTAAGAAGAAAATTCGGAGCAGTTCATCCATCTGCTTCATATCGCGTATTTTGCCCAAAATAACAGGGGTGGACTCAAGAAGTTTGAGATATTCTTGAAAAGTTGGAATTGAGTCTTTCATGTTCTCTCTGCGCCTTAAAACTTCTTGATAATTAGCTTTATAATCCTCAACCTCACTTGAATACTTATCAAGGTCATAGTGCTCTTTGAGTTCGGGGTTCTTTAGGACTAGATCCTTTGTAGAATTGTATGCTTCTTCTTTGATCCCAACCGTTTTTTTCAATCGAGCAATATCGCTGTCTATTTCAGCAGATTTTTTCTTAGCCTCTTTCTTGGCAAGCTTAACGTATTCTGCGTAGTTGCTCTTGGTAACAAATAAATACTGATTAAAGAATTGCTGGGCGGCATCGATTACTAACGCAGCTCTAGCGGACTTATTGTACATCTTGCAGTCGTCAGTCTCGCATTTATAGTAGTATCGTGCGTGAATAACTTCTTTGGTCTTCTTGTCTCTCTTAGGTATGAGCATGGATGTGAGCGTCTTATTGCATACGCTACAGTAAACCATCCCTCGTAATAAATCTGCTTTTACGCCGTCTTTGAGTGGTCTATTGATGGTTACTATTTTTGAAGAGTCAAGGCTATCAATCTTATTTATTTTCAAGAACTCATCAACGGTCACCATAGGGGTAAAACCGTATACATCTACGAGGTCAACATAATTCTTGCCCCAGTCGTGGACACCTGCGTAGTGGGGGCTTCTCAGTAGATTTGAGACATCATCTTTGCTCCAAGTATGGGACACTGGCTCTGCCCCTTGGCGTTTTTGGACAGTATAGTTTTGCTCATTTATCCAAAGTCTAATGTTTTTCTGTGATTCACCAGAAAGTGCCATTTTGAACATATGCTTAACCTTTACAAAATTAATTGGGTCTGGCTGGAAATATCGTCTTGCATCAATAATGTAGCCATGTTTGAACTTCCCAAGAAACTCACCGTCTTCAACGGCACGTCTATTGCCCCTATCTACTGACTCTGATAGGTGTTCTGAGTATTGTTTCGCCATCACAAAAGTAATGCCTAATAACATTTTTCCAGCGGGCGTATTTTCGAACGTGAAGGTAGGGAACCTGAGGTCACGTATAAGCCCTCTATCCACAAGATCAATGATGACTCCAGCTTCTTTCATGTTGCGTGATAAACGATCAGGGTGCCAAGCTATTAGCCCATCAACTCGTCCTAACTCTATGTCTCGTACCATTGCTGAAAATTGTTCGCGAGTATCAGCAACTTTAGCAGAATAGCTTTCTTGGTACACTTTTACGACTTTTAGCGGTGCGGCCTCTGAATCTCGTGGAGTGACTACCTTTTCCATGCAGTCTCGAATTTGATCCTCTATAGATGAAGCTTGTTTGTCTTCACTGGTAGTTGATTTTCTGGCGTACAAAGCATAGCTGACTGTGCTGCTATCTACTTCTTCTTGCTTATCTGGTTGCCCTGCCTTCAGTAGCTCTAGCAGTGCTTGTCTATCGTTAGAATGACTCATATACATAAGTATATATAGTTAGAGCTACTTTAGGCTATGGGATTAAAGGATGATTTTTATGCCATCTTTGATTAAAAATGGCTTTTTATCTTCTGTAGTATCTAAATATTTATCTAGAATGTCTACAAGTACAGTGTAATCAGCAGAACACTTGTTTAGAGGTGCTGAAGCTGACACAACTGTAATAACCCAAGACTTGTTTATAGCTCGTCATAGGATTCTCCGCCTAGCAAAGTAAATCGACCGTTTTACATCGCTTGAGTTTACAGTTTCTCTACAAGTTTTTCACGATATCCTCGCTATCGCTGACGTAGCATTCAAAACCTGCGCTTAATAATATTGTAGACAACATTATCGCTGATTTCCTAGTACTTGCATATGGTAGAAAATAGCATATTCATGCACTAGGTTTTAGTGTATACTTACCGATTCTTCACTGATCCGTCTCTGATATTCAATTGCTTACTAAAATTGTAGGGTGTCTAAATGCCCTTGAAAAAGTCAGCTATATTTACGTTCAAGGCTTTGGCAATTTTATTCATTGTTCCAAGTCTAGCCCAGCGTTTTCCAGTCTCAATGTAGGCAATAGCAACCACGCTCATATCAACTTTCTCGGCAAGTTGTTGCTGGGTTACACCTTTGCTTTTTCTTATATTGGCAACTTGCTTGCCAAATGATTTCATTAATTTTTTCTCAGTCATGCTTTAAGGTTAGAAATAATAAACAAGTAGTTACATAAACAGTTAGTTTATTATTTTGAAGAACTGTGCTATTTTTAACAGATAGAACTTAAACAAGGAGTATAGGTATTCGGAATGGACAAAAATACTAACAACAAAGCATGGTACAAAAAGTGGTGGGTATGGGTTATCGCAGTAGTAGTACTGCTTGGTATTGCGGGTGCAGCAACTCCAGAAGATACAGAAAACAAAACAGCTAATCAGCAGGAAAGTGCGACCACAAAAACAGAAGAGCCTAAAGAATGGGTGAAAGTCTCTGAGCTCACTGGCAGTACGCGTGAAGCAAACGGTGAAGTCATGGAGCTTACAACTGGCGCAGCGCGTGTGAAATACACCGTGAACGCAGCCTCTGACACTGGTACGGCATTTATCTATCTACTCCCAGAAGGCTGGACGTCTACCAAGAACGCCCAGGGCGAAATGAATATATCCGCACAAGACATTACCACTTTCGGCTCAAAGAGCGGTGAAGAGGTGCTTAAGAAGCCAGCAGGTAAGTATTACGTCTATGTTAATACATCATCAATCATTGATTACACCGTAACCGTTGAGGAGCAGAAGTAAGATGAAAGACCGCAATACTTACAAGATACTAACAGTATTAAGCTGGCTATTCCCTATGAATCGCTTCTATCTAGGTGAAAAAGTGACACTCGGTAGGATTATTACGATGAACTATTTTTTGTTCGGTGTGCTACCTGATCTCTTTTATATGGATAAACGTTTCGATGAAGCAATGGCAAGGCGAGGGTTTACGAATACAAATATTCGTAATGTACAAGGAAAATAGCGAGTACAATTTCCGAATCTATATATGCTAAAGTAGCGCCTCAATGGTGGAATTTAGTTTGGACGTAGATAACTGGTATATAGCCTCATTGCGTAAATCACCAGCAATATCTATAGTTATTAATTCTGTGCGATCAAACATACTTTTAGGCATATCTTTATGGTTTGCTGTCATGATCAGCATTTTATTCTTGCGGTATTTGTACGCAACCGTACAGAGTAAGGCATCGGTATAGCTCGGACCCTTGTCTTTTTTAGAGAAAGATTTTGCATACGCGATCTTAAAGACCTGCTCTTGTTCTAGTATTTCCTCTACTCTATTTAATACAGTTACATTCAGCCCTTTGATAAAGTCTAGGCGCTCATTGTAGCCTTTAATGGTATCGGCATTGCGACTAAACTCGTAAACTACGGAAGGTATAGTAATTAACGCACAACCACCTTCAGAAATCGAAGTCAATAGATCTAGAAATGGATCAGATTTTGAGGCATTAATAAAAACTGTAGTATCTAATAGTAAATACTTATTATTAAGATCCGTTGCCAGCGAGTGGGTATGTTGAATTTTCAACTGTATAATCCTCTACAGTCTTACGGATTTCTTTGGCAAGCTTTCTGAGTTTTATTAGGTCAGGCTTATTCGGGCTGCTATCTGGCAGCGAAGTTGAGTAGGTGGGGGAACTGAGTTGCTTCTCTAGTTCTTTAATCTTTTGTTCATTAATCATAAGCATATCTCCATTCACAGTATAGCAAGTAATAACCGTGTGTGATATGAGGTTTTTTGCAGATTTATATTCTAATTTATATTCTTTATCACCGCTAAGAATTGGCTATACATTTAGCGTTTGCAGCGTGTCCAGTAGTTATTCAAAGAATTCTTCATGATATTGGCTAATGTTGGTGTAGCCCTCGTGACTATTATCAATTGAGTGTCGGTACTTACACTATTAGGACTATTGCGGAGTTACAATCACATTCTTTACTTCATCATACTTTTCTTCAAAATTTTCAGCAGATAAAAGACGTGTACCAATCTCGACTCTATGAAACTTGTTCTCGTTTTTCATATACTTTTGTACGGATTCATCTATAGCTGAAAAAATACTCTGGCTGTCAATTGCTAGTAGGTATTTTTCCAATGCCCCAAACATGTCATCCAGCTTCTCTTTGGCTGTTTCATTCTTTATAAAAGAGTCGATACAGAAAGGTAATTTATATCTTCCAAACTCAGATATAAGTCGCATATAGGTAAGGTAAATTCCTAAGTAGGTCTGATTAACATTTACACCACTTGATTTAGGAGTGCTGAAATTCTCAAATTCTATATCATTTATATTTGAGCCTCTCATCATAATAGTCAGCTCGTTTACATATTCACGATATGAGCGCTCGATTTTATCAACTAACTCCTTTGATTTTTTTACTGCTTCTCTCTTCTCTTTATTTTTGCTTTTTATATCTGATTCAATATAACCGATGGATGCATCAAGTTCATTGATGATAGTAGCAAACTCTTCTTGTGATTTTTTCTTTGAGACATCCTCGATATATTCTGCAATAGAATTTAGCTCTGTATTCGAGTCTAACTCCTTGGAGAGCCTTGTATACTCGATACTAGACTCTTCTTCGCTTGCAATAGCTTGCGCCAGTTTTTCATGTACTTTGTTTATCTCATGACCAGTAACCGCAATAAGGTGATTAACTTCAAACATATCGGTGCTGATGTTCATTCTGGTACGAATTTGTTCTTCTGTTAGCTCGGAGTTGCAGTGTTTGCATACTGATTTGATGAATTCATAATCAGCGTTCAGCATTTTTAATATACTTTTATATTCTTCAGAACTTTTTTTAAGCTGATCTAAATCTCGCTGAAGCTTGATCCTACTAGCCTTGTCTTTGATATATTTTTTATTCGCTTCATCCATGAGACCTATAAATATGTCTATGTTCTCCTTGTTGTTTTCAAGTGGGTTAACTATTGCGGATACTTCATGTGTGTGTGCATCTGAATCAGATTCGATATAATCCATATATACATCGTTGATGCTTGATCTCTTAACCTCTAGCGTCTTTTTTTCTGCGGTAAGTCGCTTAATTTTTTCCTTTGCTCTCAATTCTTCATCGTCGGTGATATTAAGTATGTAGTCGAATATGTTCTTTGGTACATCCCTATACATTTGCACCTCGTTTGTGGCAGAAAAAAATCTCTTAGACCATGACTCATCTTGGTCAACGTAAAATGGCGTAATCAATGCTGAAGGATAGGAAATAGACTTAGTCATATTTGTCTTACTTATCGTCAGCTTCATGTCGACTCCAAGTTTTTCGGACAGCCATCTTGTATACTCAGTCAAAGTAAGTGAGTCTACGCTATCGGATACATAAAAGAGCTCACCGACTCTAATGACGAATAGCTTTTCGTCTGTCCTCTCGTTGTACAGACTAAGCTTGATTATCATTTTAGTTGGATGCCATTTTATCGGAAATTGCTTTATATCAAGTCCAAGACCGTAATACATTGTCTTCAGTAAGCTTGATTTGCCTTGACTGTTACTTTTACTGACTAGTAGATTTGCACCAGCTTTAAATGAGTATTCTCCCGCTTCGCCATTATCCTTATCAATGATCAGAATTTTTTCGACAATCATTATTTCACCCTTCTATCAAAGACTAACTGACTATATGCATCGATTACTACTGCGACTCTTGTTATTTTATCTGGTATCCCATCGAAGTCGACGGTAGCTAGGACTTGTTCAAGTACTTCGCTTTCCTCCATTTCCAGAATGTCGAGCTTTTCGATTTCTCGCATAGCATCATCATAGAATGACTTATAAATTGCCGCAACTGCAACTCTCCTATTTTTAAGCGCCTCTTTTTTTGCAGTACTGTAGTTTAACTTATCAAGCACATCTTCAAAACACTTAACTTTATATGTATTACTGAATATCATTGATAAGTCCTGAGATGTTAATTTTTTCTTCTTTAAATCCAATTCATCCTTTATAACTTTCTCACTTTGTTGGTCGATGCGCAGACACAATTCTTGTAATGATGCCATGCCATGGTTATTGTCGACGGGAATACCCTGTTCAACCATTACACCTTTGAGGTAGGTCATGGCATCTTCCATGTTGGCTTTAAACTTGGTTAATACGAGTCTAGAGTTTTGTAGTTTTGATTCAGACATTTTTGGAAGTTTTCTGTTTATCTCATTAATTGCATCGGATGTATACTCAAATACATCCGCCCCACCTTTAAATACTAGTGGCTTAGCTTCATCTAGGTACTTTGAGCTATTGGTGAAACTTGGAGATACTACTTTATAGAAACTAGTACCTTCGCTGCCATTTGCATGGTTTTTTTCTAATACAGAATCCTTACCGTCTTTTCTTTTTGTTAAAGCAGCTATACCCATGTGACTACTCTTGATCTGAATATACGTGTTTATATTATCCAGCATTACGACTATATCGTCTTTGGATTCAATGTACATCTCAAAATTTTCTTCACTCAAATAGTGCAATACAGAAATAAGGACAACAACTGATTTCTGATAGTTAAACCCTTTAATTGCGTGGGCTCCGCCATTATCGATTAAGGTCATGATTAATATAATTATAACATCTTTATGTAATTAATACGAATTATTGACATTATGTTGAATGGCACCTTCCAGTTTAATGATTCTATAGTTGATTTTTGACGCTACAATCAATTGGACTCGGTCTTTATATTTAAGCGTTTATCTAGCTTTCTAGCGTGAGACTTACTAATTGAGCGTATATATGAAATCCTTCCTGTGACACGTGGGTTAATTGACCCAGACTTCATGATGTCGCGTTGAACCATGCGAATATATTTTCTACCTACACTAACCCTAGAATTTACAACAAGTCCTGTAATCTCCATGCGATCTCTGGATTTTATGAGCTTAAGTTTTCTTCTATTTACTTTAAAGCCTGACTTTTCAATGGTGCCCAAAATCTCATCAATGACCGAATAAAGGGTAGAATAACTTCCAGAAAACGTAAGATCATCAACATACTGAGTGAACATTAGATTATTTTTGAGTGCGATAAGATTTAGTTTTTCTGAAAGTGGTGCGAGTACAAGATTGCAGAGACTTGGGCTAGTCGGTGCTCCTTGTGGGAGTCGATTCCCGTATGTTGTGAGCTTTGTGAGTAGATTGGCTACTACTGGAGAACAGCCAAGCATTTCTCTACACACTTTGTATACATCAGCTGATCGTATGCTTGGGAAGCAATCAGATATGTCTATAAGAAGAATAGCTTCTTGTGTTATATGGGGCTGGGCATTTTGATATGTGCTACGTTTAGGAATGCTACCTGTTGTATAGGCGGGCAGGTTCTCGCAAAGCTCAGCGAGTAATTTTTTGTTGATTCGCTGCTGTATTTTACGGATGGCTTTATTTGGATTATCAATTTTGCGTTCTTTCAGGCGACCGTCACGCTTTCTTTCACTGACCACAAAGGGCTTATAA
This sequence comes from uncultured Candidatus Saccharibacteria bacterium, assembly GCA_964499935.1. GTDB lineage: Bacteria > Patescibacteriota > Saccharimonadia > Saccharimonadales > UBA4665 > CALBGR01. The sequence goes on from CAZCMS010000001.1 coordinate 341,387, forward strand.
TAATCTTTTCTTGTTTTAGAGACAGCTTCAAGAACATTACGCGAAATACCCAACTGGAAAGCAAGTTTATTTAAAGATAATATTTGTTCTGCCAACACTAACCTCAAATTTGATTAAGATTACTGTTAGAAGAACGAGGTAAGCCAAGCTACTAACCGACGTAACAGAGTTGCAAGGAACTCGATCTCTCGAGTCTCTATCTTTCTGTCGGACGTCTTAATGGTCAGCTCTTCGTTACCCCGTCGCACGCTAATACTAGTGCGCTTGGAGCTAAATGTTGCCATTGCTCATCCTTTCCGTTGTGAGACGACTAAAGTGTCGCTCGTGTCCCAATTTCTCGTCACGATAAAGGTTGTGCTACGTTTGTCGTTCCCCTAAACATCACGGATTTACGCGTTACTACCCGTCTGTGTCCCATCTGTTAATAACCTCAATTCTTAACTAATAGAGATATATTAACGAATAAGGCAGTAGGTGGGGTAGAAAAATATGCAAGCCTTGCGACTTGCGATCAATTACGCTTGCGCTATGAATCGATCAGTGCCTTGCGGCTGCCACGACGATACTAGTTGGACTGGAAAGTTGCTGTTATGTACTCGAGCTAACGACATCTTATACAGATGGAATGCCCGCCAATTACGATTATACTGTTCAATAATTAATTTATCATTAAATTTGAGAAGATACTTTAGTAAATGATTTTTTCAATAGAATTACTTCCGACTTGTGGTGATTCGAGAACGGATATAGTGAGGTTGTCTATCAGGTATCCAAAGAGTTTAAGCAAGTTCTGTTCCGTTGCACCATACCTTCGACTTTGGAACCCCTGCGCCAGGAACCTGGCCAGGGGTCTTTTTCGTTTCCAGGCCCAGTCATAGCCGGAGATTCCGGCCGATTCTCGGTCTGGGCAGGCCGGTTCCGGGCTGCCTCGGTGGTCTTCGCGCGGTAGCGCGGAGGCACCGTGATCGATCCCCAGCTCTTCATCAGCTCATCGAGCACTGGCTGCAACTCGCCGTTCGTGACGTCGCCGTTGTCGTCGAGCAGCAAGCGCGCCAGCAGGGCGCTTTTGCCACTGCCCGTCGGCCCGAGCAGCAACGCATGCGACAGCGACCGTGGCGAGCATCGTCTCGACCTGCTCGGCTTCGAGGTCCGGGGGAAACGACAGCGTCGCCCACCCGGTCGGCGTGGTGTCGCGGGTCAGGTACAGGCTCGCACCCGCCACGCCCATCAGACCGGCCCCGGCCACTGCGGTGAGCGGGTCGATCATGAACGGCCTCCCGGTTGTTGCGGGTTGCCGTGGTCGTCGATCGTCTCGGCGACCTTGCGGACCTCGGGCGATGAGATAGCAGAGGGCCAACCTTGCGCTGAGACGCTGCTGGCCAAGCTCCCTCCACGACGCGAAAAGGTCGCGGAGCTGACAGACAAAAAAATCAGCACCCTTGAGCGGTACTGGGAGAAGAAGCATCTCTTCCGGCCACTGGCTGACCAGCTCCTGGCCCTGGAGAAAGCGCGAGAGAGCGAGAATCAGGCAACGGGCGAAGCGACGACGCTTGCCATTTCGTCAACGACGACGGAAGCAACAGGCAAATCCGCGAGCAGCGTTTCGAAACCCGATCTGGGGCGATCTGACCCCGACGAGTCGCGTGCTTCCAATCAGGGTGCACGAGCGAGGCGACACCTGGCTGGGTCTGCCGGCTGGCCAATCGGTCTCCTTTGCGCCCTTGTTGTTGCAGTCGCTATCCGACCTGGATTACGGACGCGGTAGAGGTCAAGTCAAAAGATAGCATCAGATGGGACATAGTCAGAGGCGCGGGGGCTGAAGGAAGTGGGCAGCCAGAGCTTCTTGATTACAGAGAAGCGGATGAACTAACCTCACTCGGGGGGCTTCATATCGGCACGATTCAAAAATGCCACAAAGGGCAGCGTCGCTACGCATTCCTGTTCCAAGGAGTGGACGTTACGGCCCAGTTGCGACGTGAGCGAAGTGGCTAGGCAGGCGGGGGTATCAATGTAGCCATCTTGCCGAGAGCTACGATCGAATCACTGAATGCCCCAGAGTCCTCGAAGACTCCGGCGCCACGGCGCCAATCCACCCATCGTGCCAGCAGGTCTCGCCCCTGTACGACCTGATGAAGACCGCTGCTAACGATGAAGCCCTCGTCAGCTTCCAGGACGTCAGGTGTTTCTTCGTAGGTAAGTTCAGATGTACGCTGGTACGCAGTGGCTAGCCAGCGACGCTCGGCGGGAGCATAGGGCAACGTGTCGCGGAACTCGTCCACGATGTCCCAAATCGCCTGGTAGGCACGACGGGAAAGTGCCGGTGCCCAGTCTGGCGATGGAACGTAGCTTTCGAAGCTCACCATGCGCTCGATCTCGACCACGACCTTCGCGCGCTGGACTCTGCTGAGTTCATCCCACGGAGCGTTCGGGGGGAACGCAGACCTATAGTAATTTAGTGCGTCGATGGAGGTGGCACCGAGGCAACCAATTCGATCAAGTGCCTCACTTGCACGCTCAAGCTCCATTCCGACGAAAGTTTCGGGTAATATTTCTCTACTCATGAATATATACTGACATAGTACAAGTATTTTGTCAACCGGTTTTCAACCGAGTACGGGTTTGAAGTCCTGTAAAACCACCCCCTCAACACCCCGGCAAAGCCTCCTCCGCTTCGCCCACCTCCGACGCGTGGGGCAGGACCGCGAAGTGCGCCCGAATCAGACCGTTCCAGTCGCCGGCCCAGACGTTCAGTGCATCTGTGTCGAGGCATGTCGGTTCGTAGCGATCGGTAAGGCTCGTGCCTTCCGTGACGCGCACCTGCCCGAAAGCCCGGTCGAACGCTTCCGGATTGCCCTCCGGCGAGTCCGGGGAGCGGTAGCCATGCAGCACCGCCAGGAAGTCCTTCTCGAACTGCTCGTCGGGTCCGAGTGCTCCCGCAACCCCGAGCCACGGCTCGGTTGATACTTCCTGGGTCTTGCAGGACGCGCCGTCGCTGTAGTTCGCTGCCGTCTCCAGCTCGTCGAAGTTGGAGGTCTTCGGATTCGTAATCCGCACGGTCGGCTCGATTGAGAACCCGTCGGTCAGGTTCGTCGCGGTCACCCGGATCACGGCCATATCGCGATCGGTGAATAGCATCGCCCTTATTCGCGTCGGCAACCTTTCGACTTCGACCGTGTACCGGCTCCGAAGGCGTTCCAGGTGCATCTGATGCGACGGGATCAGGTCAGGTCGCAGCTGACCGGGAAGGCAGACTGCGTTAGCGCCGAATCAGCGTTCGTTTCCTGAGCGCCTTTGGGAACACGCGTGGGGGAGTCCGGGCGAGCTTCTCGGTTGTGCACATATACGTAGCGGGCGTACTTGCCCGGATCACGCACGACGATCTGCCCGGTTCTTGCTGCTCGGCTCATCTGAAGAACCCAACGGACCGTGTCGAGATTGACGACTTCGCCGGTCCGCGTTTGGATCGCACGCCGGACCTCGCTCGCCGACAAGGGCTCAGTTGCCGACCGAAGTACGTCGAGAACGAGGTGCCTTGCCCAGCCAGGACGGCGCACAAAGCCCTCTGTCGCCGGGCTGCCCTTCTCGGGACGGGCCCGTGCGGTTTCGAGCACGTCTGTGAGCGAGCGGAGCCGTTCCTGGGTCTCCGGGTTCCAGAGCGCGCCCCCTGGGGGCACCAATATCATTTTAGTTATTAACTTTTGTAAAACGTCGAGTAAAATCGACGTTTTTTGATTTAAGTTCATCGAAGACTCTAATTTAGTGCCTGCCATAACACTCAATAAGGTGCTGTATGATATAGATATGACAAAGCAAAAAGTAGATAATGATGACCTGGCAGAGATCTCGGAAGTGTTAGTTGATAAAGCCTCAAAGGGTTTTCTGGACGCATTTTTGGGTGAAAATGCAGCTGATTTTATAGAGTCAGTTCCGGCAGGCAAACTAACTCTTGCTATCGGTAAGTTATTTATGTCTGCAAAGGATCACCATAGAACAAAAATGCTTAGAGCATTTCTGAAAGGTATGCAAAGCGGAGACAGGTCATTTGATGACTTCAAAGAACAGGATGAACAGACTAAAAATGATCTACGTGGACTCGTCCTGGCGCAATTGGATTTGCAGACAGATGAGCGACAGGCGGAAGCAGTAGGTTTCATCGTAGATGCTTACCTAGCGAAGAAAGTCGATCGCCTAACTTTTGTAGGTATAGTATCTGAGATAAAAAATACTAACCCACTACTTTATTACTTCTCGGTTGACAGTTTAGTGATCGACAAGATGCATACTAACTTCGGTAAGCCAGTGATTAAAGGTAATGTAAAACTTTTGCCAGCGGTTTTCTACTTCACTTCAGCAACGGAAAGTAGCCATGGTTGGGGTGCAGTTCCTGGAATGGTAGATCACCCTACTGCGATGGGTGAAGCATTTTTTGAGTATATCTACGAGCCAATGTCTGCAAAGTATCAAATATGATCAATCCAGAGCGATTACATACAACCAACTTCGCTAAATATATAACCGATGACAGTAGGAACGTACTCATGCGTGTCTATGCAGCACAAAAAGCTGACAAATCTTTAGAGTCGAGTGAACGCGAAGAGTACATTCACCAGGTATTAGACTCTTTCACTGAACTGCAGGAGACGGTGGACTGCCTGGATATGGCTGAGATATTCCTAAAGAGCTACTACGTATCGAAAACCTGGAAAGATAAATATGATCAGCATCACTATTTTCGCTATCATTACGAAGCATGGGTGCTGAACGCCATTAGAGTATATGAAAGGCTGCTCATTCTTATAAATAGCGTTTACTGGCTTGAAATACCTCACAAGGAAGTTACATACCGATCAGTCTCTGAGCATGAAAAGTTAAGGGGTACAAAGTTACTACGAACACTTAACAAGATTCACGGAGCACTCAATGAACTTCAGCGACTTAAAAACATCGTGTTCCATCTATATGCCTACACTGACGAAGATCTCAAACAGATAAAGACTTTCAGTATGATCGCAAGACACGGAAAAGATGAAGAAAAGGAAACGTACTCGATCTTGGCCAAGTTTCAAATGAAATACCAGTATTTGCCAGATAAGAAAAAAGAAGTCGAAGCAAATAACCAACAAATACTGAAGATTGTAGACGCAGTATTTAATGCTCTCGAAGGTCAGTACTTACAATTCCGAGATGGTTCCGATAATACGTTGCGCCCTAAGACGAAAAGAGAATAACATAAAAGTATCCCGTAGAGCGCCTCTATGTTGCGATTGAGTTGGCATAGGAAAACGATACTTGCTAACTAAAGCTTATCAGTCGACTTACGGCACTGTCATGTTAGCAATAATAAGCGCAGAGAAATTTTAGACTTATCGGTTAAAATTTTGAATGACCAAATCTATCAATAGATTTGTGCTTACGAGATTGATCTTTGCATTTTCTTTTCTGGTAGCCACTCAAAAAATTTAAGTACATTCTGTCCCACTGTGTCAAAATTTAGTTAATCGGTCAAATACGCCTTGAAGGCGTATTTTGCTATTATTAAAGAATGAGAACTCAAAAGAAAAAGCAGAAAGCCTCCTAGCGCATATTCAACAGATTGCAGATGCACGCATCAGGCCAATGATGGGTGAATATATACTGTATGTTGACGACAAGGTTATTGGCCAGATTAATCATAGTCAGTTATTTATAAAAGTTACACCCTTTGGTGAAGAGTTTGCAAAAGACCTCTCAAAAAAATCGCCGTACGATGGCGCAAAGCCAGCATTCGTTGTGCCACAGGATAAAATTGACGATCTGACCTGGTTGCAAAGTTTTCTTACAGGAACAGTCAAAGACCTAAAGTAGCATATACCAATAAAAACCCTGATACCAAAGGATTTTTGCTATCATTAAAATGATGAAACCTGATTATGAAATCATTCCATTCAAAGATGCTATTGCGTGGCGACACTGGCTTGATGAGAATCATACTAAGATCGATGGAGTGTGGTTGAGGCTCTATAAGAAGGCGTCTAATGTGGCTACCGTTACGTATGCGGAAGCTCTTGATGTGGCGCTGTGTTATGGCTGGATTGACGGACAAAAGAAAAGCTATGACAAAGATTCGTACCTTCAGAAATTTACACCAAGACGGCCGAGGAGTATGTGGTCTAAACGAAACACTGAACATGTCAATCGCTTGCAAGCTGCTGGTCTAATGACGCCAGCTGGACTACTAGAGGTCGAGAAGGCTCAGGCGGATGGGCGGTGGGAAGCTGCTTATGATGCGCCTAGTAGCATGGAGGTCCCTGATTATTTTCTTGAAGCGCTTCGTAAGCACCCGAAAGCAGAATTATTTTATAACCAACTAAACAAAACTAACACATATGCCATCGCTTGGCGCTTGCAGAATGCTAAGACCGATGCAACTCGTTTGCGTCGCACAGAAAAAATTATTGCTATGCTGGACGCAGGTGAGAAGCTCTATTAATTAATAGCGTTAGCTCGCTGGTGAGCTATTGGCATAAACACTCTGCGTTTTCTTGTCAAGGCAAGGTGGTGCTCATCCCAAATCACTCGCACTCATAGCTTTAGTCTTGATAAGGTGTCGAATCTGGAAATTGAATCTGATGATGTCGATATGATTGTAAAGATAGTAAGATCATCGGGTGCCTACAGGTGTAATCCGTTTAAAAAATAGACCAAAGAAGACGAGCTTTACACAACGGAGTATAATAAAGTGTATGGTCATATGTGTAAGTGAGGGTAAATCTGTATTGATTATAAAGTTTAGGAATTAGCGATCAATAGTCTGGCGCGTTGAATACATCCTCTCTTGTGTGACGTATATAGCAACAAGTTTGGAGGTAATCATATGTGCACGGCAACAAACTATATCGCAAAGGATCACTACTTTGGTCGCAATCTAGACCTGGAGTTCTCCTATAACGAAACCGTAACTATCACACCGCGGAACTTCCCATTCGTATTCCGAAAAGTGCCCGAATTTGAGACGCATTATGCAATCATTGGCATGGCCACTGTTGCCGATGATTATCCACTTTACTACGATGCAACCAATGAAAAAGGGTTGAGTATGGCCGGGTTAAACTTTCCTGAAAACGCCGATTATAAACCTGAGTCACAAAGTAAAACAAATATTACACCGTTTGAATTTATCCCGTGGATTCTTGGGCAATATAAAAATGTTAACGAGGTGAAAAAGGCCCTGAGAAATACGAGCCTTATTAACATTGCGTTTAGCGAGGAGTTTCCTCTTTCACCCCTCCATTGGATTATTTCCGACAGAAATGAATCTATCACAGTTGAGTCAGTTAAAGATGGGATGAAGGTTTACGATAATCCAGTGGGCGTTCTCACTAATAACCCAACGTTCGATATTCAGTTATTCAGCTTAAATAATTATATGAGCTTGTCGCCTGACCCGCCTAAAAATTTATTTTCAAAGGACTTGCAGTTTGATACGTATAGTCGAGGAATGGGCGCCATAGGATTGCCAGGAGATTTGTCTTCCATGTCTCGCTTTGCAAAAGCAGTGTTTACCAAGATGAACTCGGTTTCGGGGGAGTCAGAATCCGAAGCTGTGAGTCAGTTTTTTCATATCCTTGGCGCCGTCGAGCAGCAGAGAGGATGTGCGCAGGTTGGGGGTGGTAAATACGAAATCACAATTTATTCTTCTTGCTGCAACACGGACAAGGGAATTTATTATTATAAAACTTACGAAAACAGCCAAGTCACTGGTGTAAATATGCACGAAGAGAATTTGGATGGTCATGAGTTAGTAAAATATCCATTAGTCACCGGACAAAGAGTCTTTATGCAAAATTGAAGTGTCTAAAATTTTACATCCAATTAATATCTGTGTTGCTACACTGAAGTTCAGGAGGTATAAGTTGTTATGAAGGGATTTTTTACGAATATAGAGCGTGATACTTTGGAGAATCCAGTGTACAGGATGGTCTTGTATACCGGGAAACATAGCCAGTTGGTACTGATGAGCTTGGCTCCTGGTGAAGAAATTGGGCTTGAAACGCACCCAGATAATGATCAGTTCTTTCGGTTTGAGGCAGGTAAAGGCATGGTGACAATTGATGGTAATGAGTATGAGGTAGGTGATGGCAGTGCAGTGATAGTGCCTGCGGGTGCGCAGCATAACGTGGTTAACATATCTAATGATAAGCCACTGAAACTTTACACAATTTATTCGCCCGCACATCATAAAGACGGAATTGTCAGGCCGACCAAACACGAGGCTGATACAGACGAGGTCGAATTCGACGGCAAAACCACAGAATAAAGATATCTACAAATAGACATATTATTGCACTTAGGGAGCTTGACCAGTTACATTAACCCTGAGGTTACTAGCGCTGCTCCCGGTATATCTAGTTTGGTTTGACCGTTTTTTCACCGATATAACGAGGTGTCAGTCGAAGTCTGCGATTACCACGCCAGTACCGACTCCAGTGTTAATGAAGAAATTCCATCGCCCGCCTAGATATTGAGTCAATATTCCTCCTGGTAAAACACCCGCAGCTGCACCACCTGCTGCTACTGCAGCCCATACACCCAAAGCTCTGTCGCGTTCTTTTCCTTCGTGAAATTCGGCTAATACAATCGAGAGTGCTGCCGAAGACATGATGGCTGCTGCAAACCATTACACTGCATGACTCACTCAGAGCTTTTCTTATCGTATATCTCTGGATACACACTTTCGTTAAGTCTGTTGCTATTATCGAGTTACTCCAAAACAAGCGTTGAGCGTATCCTTTTGCGCTTTCGACTCTTGGGCTATTTATGTTGTATCAGCTATACTCAATCTTCTTCGCCTGGGCGTCGATCGGCGTGGTACTACTCAAGATTTTTGATGCATTTGTACTGTGGCTCATTTGGAGAGAGTAAAAATATTAAATAGTAAAACGCTCACGTACACTTAGGTGTTATAGTGAGGCTATGTCGAAAGAAGTAATCGGAATTATAGGAACAATAGGATCTGGCAAAGATGTGGCTGGTGATTATCTCGCAGGAAAGTTAAACATTCCGTCGTTTCAAATAAGCTCACCCTTAAAGCAGATATGCATTGATAATGGAGCTGAGCCAACCAGAGAAAATTTAATAGCTCTTGGAACAAAGCTTGCTTCTGAGTATGGTGATGGGTATCTCGCAGAGTATATTCTTGAACGCATGCCTAAGAAAGCGATCATAACTGGTATGCGACAGCTGGGGCAAATAGCTGTTTTGAAAAAATCGAGTAACCTAAAATTGATAGCCATTGACGCAGATCCAATGATAAGATTCAACAGAGTTGTAAATAACGGAAAACTAGGCGAAGCAAATACATTCGAAGAATTTGTAGCGAAAGAGAAGGCAGAAAATAGCGCACCAAACGTTCAGCGACTTTTTGAATGCTTGGAGCTTGCCGACTGTCATGTTGTCAATAATGGAAGTCTTGAAGAATTATATATTCAGCTAGATCAGATTTTTCCCTAACCATGTGCCAAAGCTGATCGCTGTAAGGTGGCGAAGACTGTAGTGTATTTTTGGAGCAACCGCGCATTTGTGCACGGAAGTCAGGAAATAGTAAAAAGCACCGAGACGGCAGAAAAGCCTTGGTAGGTTTGATTTTTTGGGTGGATATACGCATATTCAAACCCGAGGACTATTTTATAGATGGGTGGCTTGAAGGAGTTCAAGAATACATAGCCAGGCAAGCGTCCTAATTGTTTGGTAGTCTTAGATCGATAGATACTAATGAAAAGATCAATGAATGTAGCAAATATAACATGATACTGCGTCTATGTTTGTTACGATGTAGGCATGAGAAAAATAGTCGTACTAACATTTATTAGCTTGGATGGCGTGATGCAAGCGCCCGGTGGACCAAAAGAAGATACTTCGGGTGGATTTAAATATGGTGGCTGGACAGTTCCGTATTGGGACGAGTTTTCAGGCAAAATAATGGGTGAGCAGATGAGTATGCCATTTGATTTGTTGCTTGGCAGAAAGACCTACGATATATTTGCGTCGTATTGGCCAAAGCAGGATCCGTCGGGTGAGGTTGCGGGTCCGTTTAATGCAGCTACAAAGTATGTTGTTTCGAGCACGCAACCAATATTGACCTGGGAAAACTCCACGCTTATTGACGGGGATGTAGTGCAAAAACTAAAAGAGCTAAAGCAGCAAGATGGGCCGATACTGCAGGTACATGGAAGCGGAAATCTCATACAGACGTTGCTTAAATATGATTTGGTGGACGAACTATGGCTCAAAATATTCCCCGTAACACTTGGTAAGGGGAAGCGCCTTTTTGCCGAAGGGGCAATACCAGCTGCTTTTGAACTAACAGAATCCAAAACTTCACCAAAGGGTGTTATTTTCGCTAAGTACAAAAGTGCGGGCGAGGTCAAAACTGGTTCATTTTGATGTTTCGCCACTTGTTGTATAATTTTTCCTAAGGCGATACTTCAAGCTAGCTGACGACACCCATATGATCGTCAGGCAAACTAGTGAGGCCAAAATGTAATTCATATGGCTTTCATACGCAGGTCGAGCTATTGAAAGGTCAATAATCAATTACGGAGTTACAAAATGTCAAAAGACAATAAAGTAAAAAACGATAGTTCCGACTACGACTATATGAAAAACTGGCGCTCATGGGGTAGCTGGTTTAGTTGGGGTTCTCCAGTGGGGCTAGGTATTTTTCTTATCCTAACAGCTGGTGCAGTTTGGATCTTGGCTAGTATCTAGCATAAGCCAGACCAAAATAAAGAGAGGGCGCGATATGCCCTCTCTTTATCATTAGGATTTTAGTTGTGTAAAAGCTTTACGCCGATAATGCTTGCGACAATAATAAGGAGCAGAATTATTTTTAATAACGAAATTGACTCGTCGCCAGTAAACATTGCGTAACTTACGGTAAGGGTTGCGCCGATACCTACCCAGATTGCGTACGAAGTTCCAGTTGGCAGACTCCGCATTGCATAAGCAAGACCAGCCATGCTGGCAATAAGCGCTGCAACAAAGATAATTGTGGGCTTTAGGTTTGTGAAACCATCAGATTTTCCTAATGCAGTCGCCCACACCGCCTCAAACACCCCTGATATCACTAAGATTATCCATGCTAACATACCATCCTCCTTCGTACTTAATGTGCCGTCTTTTCCTACCTGGTACAGCAGCCATCGTCAGGGAACAGTAGCATGTTCTTGGTTCTTATTATATCAACGAGTCGAGCTATTTATAAATACAATAGTGACTCTTGCGTTGTATACTGTGAAGCATATGAATACACTCCAACTTATTACTACGACAGCTCCTGATGGTGATTTCCACATTATTATCGACGAGAAAGGCGTAGCTCGCGCATCGGGGTTTGGTGAAGTTGATATTCTGGCACGGCGATTGCCGGAGGAACTTCAGGGAATTGCCATCTCGCCTACTAAAGATCATCCGTACGAAGCGCATGTACGTGCATATTATCAGGGTGATAAAAATGCTCTTGATGCTATTCCTCGAAATCAAGATGGTAGTGATTTTCAAAGAAAAGTTTGGCAAGCAATCAGCCAAATACCGTATGGAAAAACAGTTTCTTACAAGCAGCTTGCCGATGCATCAGGAAATCCAGCAGCAATACGTGCAGCCGGAACAATTTGTGGACTAAACAAGTTAATCCTATTAGTTCCATGTCATCGGGTTTTGAAGAGTGATGGGAGTATAGGAAGTTATCTTTACGGTACGAAAATTAAAGAATCACTTTTGCGCCATGAGTACGCCCGTTAGGCTTTTCTGTATATGACTGAAGATCACTGCAGAATACTAGGGTTGGTAGCAGTTGTCATTTTGCTTATAGGCTTAGTGTCTATTGTTTTACAATAGCCAAAAGATAAACACACTACGTTTAGCCAGCATATTGCGCCACGCAAGCAGTCTGTTATTTATTACATCGCACTCTTTAGCGTGGTGCTGCCACTTTTATCATTGTTCTTCTTTAGGTGGTTTATCCCAGAATTTGGTCTTTCAATATGGTTTAGTATGTTGATCATAATATCTTTGGCCACACAATATCTTTGTACATTAATTCCTGAGATCGGAGGTTGGAAAACAAGCGCCCATCGATTTCTTGCAGGCATTTCGGCAGCAGTACTCGTGCCTGCGCTAATTCTATTTTTTTTCAGCGAGCAGATTAGTTCGATCGATGCAGTAGTAAGTGGGGTGGGACTAGTTATTATGTTGTCAATTATTGCTGTAGTTGTCGCCAAGAAAGGGTGGCCACGAAATTTCCTTGCACTTCAATCTCTATATTTTGCAGCATTTTTTGTACCAATACTGGTGGCAAGCTACCTAACGAGGTGATCGAGTTTGTTGAGCTGGTTTGAGAAGTCTTCGATTGTGCTTATCTCGTCGGAATGTATGCGCCACGATTTTTGATCGGACCGTTTGCTGTCAATGAAGTAAATGTAAAATTAGTAACAGTATATTTGTACGGGTATCGTTATACTGATTGCAAGATAAGGAGACAGAGTATGTTAGGCGCGCTGGTGTATGTAGTAGGTGGTTTTATAGAGATGTTAATTGGTTTACGATTTGTGTTGCGCTTACTGGGTGCTAACCCTGAAAGTGGGTTTGTCGACTGGGTGTACGATTGGAGTACACCGTTTGTGGCGCCATTTTCAAATATTTTTGGGCAAGACGCTACGATCACAGGGCAAGGGGTGGTAACGAATAGCGTATTTGATTGGACGGCGCTCGTGGCTTTCTTTGTCATTGGGCTATTAACCTCTCTGTTAGCTCGAGCGTTTCGTCTGTAATTTCAATAGTATAAGAGAAGCTCGTTTGAACCTCTCTTTGATTGCGCTACAAATAGTCGGTCTATTAGCCTACGATGTCTCGAACGATCTCGATGACTTTCTTTTCGCTTGTGTCATCTAGGTCTGTGAAAAACCACGCACATGGCATCAACTGATCGGTAGCCTCAGATTTTGGCGTAATATCTACACTTTCAGTGAAGCCAAACGTCATGTACTTTGTATCTTCGCGGAAAAGCACAGTACAGCGCTGTCTTTTGTCTTGGCATAGCCTGGCATGCCATACCACAGGCGTGGATGCAGTGTTGGCGCAGCTTCCATAATTAGTTCGTGTAATCGCTTGGCGAGTGGCTTGTTTTCCGTGGAAAACTGAGCAATTTTTGCTAGCACCTCTTCTTTCATCTCGGCACTAGACATATTTCTTCTATGAGCAGTCATGATGACTCCCTTCTTTTTAGATTGTATGTAGTGTGGATCAGGATGAGGTACTCAACTTAATCAGTAGTGTTAATTGTATCACGAGTATCATGGGACGAGGCTAAGGTATACTATTTGTATGACCAAGAAAAAATTGCTGAGAGTCCTACTGCCAACGGTGCTGATCACAATCTGGTTTGGCGTGGCATCATTTGGTGGTCCGACATTTGGCAAGATTTCTGATGTAAGTACAAATGATCGAGTGGCATTCCTACCGTCGAGCGCAGAATCTACGCAAGTGCAGCAATTGCAACGCAAGTACGAGAGCAACGAGGCAATTCCTGCAATTGTTTTAATCGAATCTGACAGTGCGCTTAACAAGTCAGACGCGGGTAAATACGCAGCATTGAGTAAAGAAATGGGTATGATCGAAGGAGTGCAGCAGCCTGTTATAGGCCCTATTCCATCCGAAGATTTCAAGGCGTTAGAATTTATTGTTCCTATTGCTGCAGATAGCGAACTGAAAATTGTCGTTGAAGAGTTACGGCAGGTTGTGCAAAAAGATTTGCCGAGTGGCGTGCAGGCATATGTAACTGGACCAGCAGGGTTGAGTGCTGATTTGTCGGAGGCGTTTGGTGGCATCGACGGGATTCTTTTGGCGGTGGCGCTCATTGCAGTGTTTATCATTTTGCTTATTGTGTATCGATCGCTCTTGTTGCCGATCCTTGTTTTGGTCAATTCAGTATTTGCACTGTGTGCTGCGATACTCGTAGTCTATCTATTGGCGAAAAACGGGGTCATCGAGCTAAATGGACAGAGCCAGGGTATTCTCTCGATCCTCGTTATCGGTGCAGCTACGGATTATTCACTATTGTTCGTTGCTCGATATCGTGAAGCGCTCGGTACTGTCGCCTCAAAATGGGAGGCAATACGTCTCGGTATAAAAGGCTCAATAGAGCCTATTCTCGCATCAGCAGCAACGGTGATTTTGGCGCTGCTATGTCTGCTATTTTCTGACTTAAATTCAAATCAAAGCCTGGGTCCGATTGCAGCAACAGGGATTGTGTTTTCATTTTTGGCAACACTAACATTCTTGCCCGCTCTGCTGAGCGTGTTCGGTAAGGTGGCATTTTGGCCCTCAAAGATTCAGGAGCCTAAAAAAACGAAATCTGTCCACATAAAGACAGGTCGAGAAGAACTAGCTGGTGTATGGAAGAAGATAGGCAATCTCATTGCTGTGCATCCTCGAAGAGTCTGGGTAGTGATTATTGTGCTACTTGGTATCAGTTCGCTTGGGTTATTGCAACTAAAGGCTAATGGTGTACCACAAACTGATTTGGTACTCACGGAGTCTAGCGCTGTCGATGGTCAAAAAGCAATTGAGCGTCATTATGATGCGGGCTCAGGTGCGCCAGTGCTTGTTTCCGTGCCGAAAAAATCCCTTGAACCAGCGTTTAAGGTACTGGAAGCCGACAAAAATATCAGCGAGGTGGTGGCATACGGCGAGCAGGGTCGTACTGACAATATCAGCGATGCAAAAACCGCAGATAGTAGAGTGCTTTTGAGTGCTACGCTTACAATAGATCCGTACTCAGAAAAAGCTGAAGAAGCAATCAAGTCGATTCGTAGAACGCTTTCACGTGAGGCACCAGGAAGTTTGGTCGGTGGCACAACAGCCATAGCAGTAGATACCAACGAAACAGCACAACGTGACTTACGGATAATTGTACCACTGGTGCTTCTTGTGATTTACATTGTGTTAGCAATTTTGCTCCGAGCGTTGCTAGCACCATTACTACTCATACTCACGGTAGTATTGAGTTTTGCGGCAACACTAGGGGTTTCTGCTCTTGTATTTAACTATGTGTTTGGCTTCTCTGGCGCTGACGCAACAGTGCCTTTATTCGGTTTTGTGTTTTTGGTAGCTTTGGGTATCGACTATAATATTTTTCTCATTACTCGGACAAGAGAAGAGGCACTCAAATATGGCACGCGACCTGCGATTTTCCATAGCCTCGGCAAGACGGGCGGGGTCATTACCTCTGCGGGTATAGTGTTGGCTACAACATTTGCAGCACTCGGGGTCATCCCGATACTGTTTCTGGTGCAACTAGCATTTATTGTCGCGTTTGGAGTGCTGCTCGATGCTTTGGTCGTCAGGACGTTGTTGGTGCCGGCATTATTTAGCCAAATAGGCTCCAGGGTGTGGTGGCCATCTAAGAAAATCACTAAATAAAAATAGACTTGCATTAAAGATTAAACATTGATTATTCATCAATATAATGTTAAAATAATATAATTATGAGAACACAATTTGATGGAATAGTGGTGCATGGTTCCGGATTGACGCCAGATTTGGAACTAAATGTAAAAGGCGCACAGCGCATGGACACTGGGATTGCATTATGGAATCAAGGTGTTGCGGAACATATGGCGGTTTCTGGCGGGTATTCGTTTATGCTCGACACTCCACCTGCGATAACAGAATCAGTTGCCATGACACAATACGGCGTTGATCACGGGGTGCCAAGAGACGCGATTTACCCTGAGCACAAATCACTCGACACCATTGGCAATGCCTTATTTACAAAGACGGACATAGTATTGCCTAATGATTGGGAAAGTCTTATGGTGGTTACGTCGGAATCGCATTTGCCTCGAACATTGAATATCTTTCGCCACGTGCTCGGCTCTGACTTTGAAGTTGAAGGCACACCAGCTCCAGAACACGTAACGGCGAGAGAGCGTATATATGAAGTAGTAGGTTTATTAATGATGAAAGAAATACTGCGCGGTACAAAACCTGGAGATCACGAAGCAATTCAGGAGCGCCTATTTGACTTGGTGCCTGGGTATGCAGACGGAACAAAGAAGCGTCTCGCCATACAAAGTATGTTGGGGCTTTTAAGGCCTCGCACAATCAGAGGCTAGATCTTGTTTATCTGGGGTGGATTGTGCCTGATACTATATTCGTATGAACAAAGTTGATCTCAAAAAAGGACTGGATAGCTATAAGGCAAAGCACAATCAATTCCGTATTATTGAAATGCCTGCAATGCAGTATTTGATGATTGACGGTCATGGCGACCCAAATGCTAGTCAAGAATTTAAGGATGCAATCGTGGCTCTGTACCCAATAGCGTACAAACTCAAATTTGCGAGCAAACAAGAGCTCGAAAAAGACTATGTAGTGATGCCACTCGAAGGCTTGTGGTGGGCTGAGGATATGTCTACATTTACAACTGCACGGGATAAGTCACAATGGAATTTTACGCTAATGATTATGCAGCCCGACTGGATAACCGAGGATATGTTTAATCAGGCAGTGCAAAAAGTTTCCGAAAAGAACCCGCCGGTTAGTTTATCTAAAGTGCGATTCGAAACATTGGACGAAGGCACATGTGTACAGACATTATATGTTGGTTCGTTTGACGAAGAGGCAGCAGTTTTACAAAACATGCATCACGAATTCATACCTGCAAACAATCTAAAAATGACTCAAAAACATCACGAAATTTATCTTAGTGATTTTCGTAAAGTTGCACCGAATAAATTAAGAACTATCCTCAGACAGCCTGTCGCCAGAGTGTAAGCAGCTCCTGTCTGTAAGCTAAAATACTTTCTACATATAGCTCGTTTGCTATGATGGAAATATCAATGAAATAGTATAGAAAGGCAACATGCTTATGAAAAAGTTTCACATCTCTACTTTTATAAATGCTCCGCGGGAAAAGGTGTGGCATGCTATGCTTGATGACGCTTCGTATCGTGAGTGGTCTGGTGCTTTCCATGAAGGATCCTATTACAAAGGAAGCTGGGAAAAAGGCTCAAAGATTATGTTTTTGGGACCCGATCCAGAGACCGGGAATACCGGTGGCATGGTAAGTAGAGTGGTTGAGAATCGCCCACACGAATATGTCTCGCTTGAGCATGTAGCAATTGTCGAAAATGACGTCGAAGACAGCACAAGTGAAGAAGCTAAAAAATGGGTGCCTTCGCATGAAAATTATACGTTTGTCGAAAAAGACGGTGGCACAGAAGTGCTTGTAGATATTGATTTGCACGAAGACCATGTTGCGATGTTTGAAAAGATGTGGACAGACGCGTTAGTTCGACTCAAAACTATTGCTGAACAGGAGTAGATAAGTTGACCAGGATGAGTCTACCTCTTTCAGGTTGATATGAAATAAAAAATCGATGTAAAAAAAGCTATGAAATACATAGCAAGCTTGTTACTATTTTAGTATGGGAAAGTGGATAGTGGTCATTATTCTCGCCTTTGCCCAGTTCGTAATGGTGCTGGATAGCACGGTTATGAACGTCTCAATTTCTACTGTTGTTAAGGACTTAGATACTACTGTCACCTCAATGCAGAGCGCTATCACGTTCTATACGCTCACTATGGCGTCTCTGATGCTTTTGGGCGGTAAATTTGGTGATATTTTTGGTCGAAAACGAATACTGATTATCGGATCAATTGTTTACGCCATAGGGTCGCTCATTACGGGCATGAGTGTTAATTTTGGCATGCTTTTTGTCGGCTGGTCGGTTGTCGAAGGAATTGGCGCGGTTATGATTATTCCCGCGGTGGCAGCTTTAGTGGCTACAAATTATAAAGGTAAAGATAGGGTTAAGGCGTATGCGGTAATTGGCGCAGTGTCTGGGGCAGCTGCAGCAGCGGGGCCACTGATTGGTGGTTTTGCAACGACATATCTCAGCTGGCGGTACGTGTTCTTTGCAGAGGTGGCTATTATGGCGGGAGTGTTATTTTTCTCCAAACACATCATTGATAGCCCGAGGCCTAAAAAGATTCCAAAGATCGATATTCCAAGTGTGTTATTATCATCCGTTGGGCTTGTCTCGCTAGTGTATGGTATGTTGCAGAGCTCCCAGTGGGGATGGATTGAACCACGAAATACGCCATCAATTGCTGGACACGACATTGCACCATTTGGTATATCGATTGTTGCGTACCTGATCTTGCTGGGAATTATTATTTTGCGCTGGTTTTACTTGCGACAGCAACGACTCGAAGCAACTAAGAAAGATCCGTTACTCAAGGTGTCGCTGTTTTCCTTGCCGGTACTTCGAAGCGGGCTTGGCGTACTATTTTCACAGTATTTAATCATTGGCGCAGTTTTCTTCGTGATGCCAGTGTATTTGCAGATGACACTCGGGCTGGACGCTCTGGACACGGGCATAAAAATAATTCCGCTATCGATCGCGATTGTCATTGCATCGGCAGTAGGCACGCGACTCGCAAATATCAGATCACCAAGGCGAATTATCAGAACAGGTCAATGTTTGCTTGCTGTAGGTATTTTGGTATTACTCGGTTCTATAAATATCAATCTCGAAGGGTTCTATTTTGGCACAGGAATGTTTATTCTCGGGTTTGGTATTGGGCTGCTGGTGTCGCAGATAGGCAATATCAACATGTCGGCAGTTACAGAGCGGGATACGAGCGAAGTTGGCGGTTTGCAGGGTGTCTTCCAAAATCTTGGCTCATCTGTAGGTACCGCGGTAATCGGATCGGTATTGATTGGGGTGTTGACCACCACCTTTATGTCAGATATACAGGCGAGCTCCATGCCGAATAATATAAAACAGTATGTCCAAAGCAACAGCAATGAAAATGTTTCCATCGTGCCGTTAAGTGATGTGGAAAAATTCGCGATCTCAAAGGGTCTTAGTCAGCAAGAAGCTCAAATTGCGGTAAATTCATATTCAGACTCTCAGATAAAGGCTCTAAAAAATGCACTGTTTGTGCTGTTTGTTATCTCGCTGCTGAGTTTGCTTTTTTCTAGAAATATACCCAACAAAGCTCCACGATAAGTGTGATTAGTGACGAAGATCACCTGTCTGAGTTGCTATACTGAACACATGACTGAAATAGGAAGAAATGCACCAATGTATGAGCGCATTGTAATTGATGACGATCTTGAGCTGCTCGCTTTAGATGTGGATAGCGCCAAAGCATTGTTTGACGCAATGGATAGCAGTAGAGAATATCTTGCAAAGTATCTTCCATGGGTGAGCGACACAAATACCGTGGAAGATTCTCGAGCTTTTATAGAGTCAATTCAGGAGAAAAGGGCCAACGGAGAAGAATACGGATTTGGCATCATCTTGAACGGTCAAGTGGTGGGGCACATTAGTCTTATGCACGTGAAGAGTGAAGATGGTAAGATCCCTGAGATTGGGTATTGGATTACGGAATCAGCAGCAGGGAAAGGAATAACAACTAAGGCAGCGAGAGCAGTGACGCAGCTTGGACTTGAGGATTTGCAGCTAGATTTAATACTTATCAGGGCGGATGATAGTAATGGCGCGAGTAACTGGATCGCCAAATCCCTAGGTTACTACAAAGATGAAGTGCGGGCTGACGAAAGTGGAGTGTACATTAACCACTGGTTTAAAGAAAGATAATTGCTAGTATCTCTTCTTCTATGGATGCTATCAAGGTAGGGTGGATAGGTGCATGTAATAGCTAGTGGTGGTACCCGCAATTTATGGAGCGAAATCGTAATTATTTCATCAGTTATTTCTTAAAATATTTTGACATGGGTGCGTGACATCATATACCCTAGGGGGGTATAGGAGGATAGAATGAATCACAATCATAAACACGAAGCAAACGCAGACGAAAACAAAAAATTAAACGGTATGGCTGTTAGTGCGACACTTCATTGTCTAACCGGCTGTGCAATTGGCGAAGTCCTTGGGCTGGTCATTGGTACTTCATTAGGGCTTAGTAATCTCGTGACTGTACTTCTTGCTGTTGGGTTGGCGTTTGTGTTTGGTTTTGCATTATCGACATTGCCACTTCTAAAGGTTGGAATGGGATTCTTTGCTTCGTTGTCTATCGTAGCAGCTGCAGATACTCTATCTATCACTACGATGGAAATTGTAGACAACGTAGTAATGTTGATTATTCCTGGGGCAATGAATGCATCGCTAGTGAACCCTCTTTTTTGGATAAGTATGCCAATTGCACTTACGGCTGCATTTTTTGCAGCGTTGCCAGTTAATAAATATTTATTAAAACGTAATAAGGGACATGCCCTCACGATGAAACATCTTGGTGGGCACGGCCATCATCACTAAGGAGGATAGTATGAATAAATATGGATATGCAGATGCAAAGCCACAGCTATCAAAACGCCTGAATCGTATTGAAGGGCAGGTCAAGGGTGTGGCTAAGATGGTAGATCAAGACACATATTGTATTGATATACTAACGCAAATTGGTGCAGTGCAGGCAGCGCTCGATAAGGTTGCTCTCGAGTTATTGCGCGATCACGCAAGACACTGCTTATCGAATGATCACGTTTTGCCAAACGGCAAAGATGACAAGGTGGACGAGTTAGTAACGGCAGTCGGGCGATTGCTATAAAAAGTAAGGAATAAGAATATGGAAACAAAACCATTACTATATGGCTTAATTGGATTTTTTATTGGCGGACTATTGGTTTCTATTGCTGCTCACACGTTCAATAGCGACGAACTACAACGCACGGATAAAAACTCACAAACAACAACTAGCGAGCGTCATTAAGTTTTTCAAGCAGATTTACCGCTTCGCTGTCGTCCATGACTCGGGTCTGGAAATCTTTATTGTATACGGTAGGAGTTAACTTAGTTTGTAGTAACTTGCCACTGTGCATATAGTGAGTCAGAACAATACTTTTTTCGGTGCCTGGCCACTGGGTTTGGTCAAAATAGATATTTCCAAGCCCGTAGTAAATTGGGGTGCCATTGTGTTGTTCGTAGGTTTGTGGCTGGTGAGCTTGTGTTCCAACAACCATGTTTGCGCCAAGATCGGCGATTTTCCTAAATACTTCTTTTTGATCGGTAATTGGGCGGTAGCATTCAGGCATTTCTATATAGCCATTTGGATATGCGTAACATTCCCAAAACTGTACATCGACAATAACAAAATCCGACTGCTGTTTAGCTGATTCGATGTCTTTCTTTATTTTATTAAAATCAAAACTATTGGCGCCGGCGCTGGAGCTGGTTGCAATTGGTCCACCGGTTGGTGAATCTGGATAGTTGTATCCTAGGAAGGCAACCTTGGATTTTTTCTGGTCAGCTATGTATGGCTTTGCTGCTTCTTCGCTATTTATACCACCACCAAATGTGTGCCATCCGAGGCTTTTATACAGTTCGATAGTGCTTTTGTTGTCGTCACGACTGGTGTCGTTGTTGTGATTTCCGGTGAGCTCGATCACGTCCATGCCACTGTCCTTAAGAACCTCAATCATCTTTGGAGGTGCACAGAATACCGCGTCGCTGTACGAGCAATTTTCTTTGAACGAAACCTCGTTGGATGTATGAGTAATATCAGCATCTGCTAGGAAAGGTCCAATGTATTTACTGAAGTACAGAGGGTCACCAACGCTGTTGAGTTTCTTCATCATTACTCGCGTGAGGGCGGTAACGCCGGTCATGTTAATTTTAAGCGTAGTTTCTTTTGCAGGGAGGCTATTGAGCTTGAGATCTTTTAGGCTGTCGGATGCGTTGCCTGTAAATGAGGCTTGTTGAAATACGGCGCCTTTCTGGAAGGAGTCAAGATAGTATGCATCATCAAATTTGAGTAATTTAACCTCTGCGGAAAGTTCGCCGGCAGGAATAAACGCAATGTCAGTATTTTCAAGTTTTTTATAATCTTCGATTGGTTTTAGTGTGTTCGATTCAACGCCGAGGGCTTGCGCAAGGGCAACGCGTGTTTTCTCGTCTGCGGATTTAGGTACAAGCAGTGTGGACTGAGATAGTTCGTCTTTTGCAACAGTCTGCTTTGGTGCATACATGTTGGTAACGGGAACGTACGCCGAGAGCACAAGGGAATTATTATCTGTAGACAATGAGGTGTTGACGCTCGCAGTTGTCGAGCCACTAAACGTTTTAGACTGCTCCTTGATCGCGTTGTTGATGGTTTGTTTTTGAATGTCGCTGACAGTGTCGTCGAACTTTATCTTGCTGACAGATTTTTCGGCTGGTGATTGCGCGAGGCCTTTGATAATAGCGCCCACACCTATAAGTAGAACCAATGCAAGCACGGCGATAGCGTACTTTTTATAGTTTTTGAATGATACGCGACTTTTTGATGACCCACTCTCAATAGAATAATTTTTTCGTCTCATAAACATAGTGTATCACCAAAGATTAGGACTGAAGATGTATTTATCAATTATTTATATAAGCGGTTTGAAAATTACTTGCTACTATAGTATTTATGGGAATTATCTTCGCGATGTTGGCGATTCTTAGCGAAAGCATCGGTACGACAATAGACAAATTAAACTTTAGAAAAAACAGAATTACCTATCGACAATTAATGTTTCTGATATTTTTTAGCATGTTCATGACTTTGGCTCTCTTTCTGATAGTTACCCGGCAACCTCTGCCTCAGCCATCGTTTATCGCGTTGTGTTTAGTCGTGTCGATTGGTTTTATTTCGTTTCTGGGTAATCTTTTTGATAACTTAAGTTTAAAAATTAATGACATATCACTAAGGCAACCTATTATGGGTTTCGAGCCAGCGCTTGCAGGTTTGGTGGGGTACATTTTGTTTCCTGATGAGCGAAAAATAAGCTATGTCGTGGCATTTATCCTGGCTATGATTATTGTGTATTGGGGTACGCACCAGAGACGACTTCATAAAGCTCAAAAAAGAGGAGTGGCATGCATATTTGTAGCTGTGGCGTTATATGCTTTATTACCGAGCTTATACAAATTAACATTTGATTATATGAATCCAGAGCAAGTGGCATTCTTTAGGGTTGCAATTATACTTGCATTAACGATGATATTTATTCCTTTTAAGCAACGACGTTTGTCAGCGTCGAAGATAAGGTATGGGCTCACTGCGGGAGTAGTGTATGCTGCTGGAACCGTATTTAGCTTATATGCACTTGATGCTCTTGGTGTCATGACAGCTATGTTGCTGTTGTTGCTTTCGCCAGCGCTCATATATGCATCAGGGTACTTTGTATTGAAAGAAAAAGTCAGGAAAGGCGAGATCATATCGAGCGCCCTGTTGGTGATCGTCACCGTCGCGACCATCTTGACGTAGGGTAGTTGACGAATAGTCTACTTGTTTGTATTATAAATTTATCATGAGTCGAAGAAGCAAAGATTTTTCTAAATCTGTTTTAACCGCAAGTGAGCACTTTCAGCATGCCGTAAGTCACACTGCCGTAGGAAGAGGATTTATCTCGCTGTTTACCGGCTCAAAATCTCCTGCATACCATCAGTTAGATTGGCGATCTGGTAATATGTATTCCGAACTACGCAGCACAGTCGAAGTTCCAGGTGACGAAAATGCAGGAAGACTCGCACGAAATTGGGCTAGGGCACTGGTTATGGGGGTGGACCGGAATGTCATGGACAACCTAAAGGCCGAGGGTCATCCACTAAAGCGACAAGAAGCGATTGCGTATGTCTCTGAAGACGTAGTGCATGTAGGAACGCTTGCAACAGGGCTTTTATTCGAGGTGATACAAGACAAAGAGAATAGGGATAAGGAATACCTAGGAGTGGCGATGCGTCTTGGTAGGGCGCCACTACAAGCTGCAATGGGTATATGGCTTCCCGAAGAAAGAGCATTTGTCGGTAGTGAAGGGGTTGAAGTGCTTAATCCAGCTGCCAATGTACCTACGTTGCACTACGATTATCCAGGGGTTCGTTTGGGGTAGATTGTGTTCTCGCAATCAGTCACTTTCTTTTAGCTATAAGATTATGATAGATTGATCGTATGAAGAAACGTTCTGATTACCTATTGCCAGTAAAGATTGATAAAGGTAGTGGTGACGTGCTCGTGCTATTGCATGGACTTGGTAATAATCATAATAGTTGGAAATATGTCCTTGAGGCATTAGATTATACAAAAAACCGAGTTATTGTAGTAGATTTGCTAGGCTTTGGTAATGCTCCAAAACCAGACGTCAAATATACTCCTGAAGACCATGCTAAAGCTGTCATTGCAACCCTTGGTGATCTGGATGTAAGGAAGTGTACTTTAGTTGGGCATTCAATGGGTTGTATTATTGCAGTTAAAATTGCCAAAGATCAGCCAGAAATAGTAAAAGATACTGTGTTGCTAGGCGCTCCGTTGTATCAGAAAATTCCCAAAGGGAATTGGTGGTCTAAGTTTACTCGGGCAGAAGGTGCGTACTTTACCTCGTTTTCTTTTATTACGAAGCATCCAGATGCAACAATAACCACTATTAATGCAGCTGATTCGATCGCGCCTTTTATGAAGGGTATGGAGGTGACCGAGGAGACGTGGCCAGCATACAGGAACAGCCTGAGGCATACAATTATGCAAACGGATTCGTACAAAGAATTACTTACAATCAATACACCTACTCTTCTCGTTCACGGAAAGTTGGATATGTTTGTAATTAAGCGAACCCTTAAGCGCTTAGCTCGCAAAAATAAAAAGCATATTAAATTTGTATCCACACTTGGTCCTCATGAAATTACTCCACTCCAGGGTAAGAAGATCGCAGAAATACTTCAGGCAGACTAAAACAAGTGTAAAATTTGTTCTCAAACAGGGAGGAAGTTGCTATACTACTCAAGTAATAATATAATGGCGCGTTGGCGGAGTAGTTACGCAGAGGTCTGCAAAACCTTGTACACGGGTGCAAATCCCGTACGTGCCTCCATTAAAAATTTGGGCGAGTGGCGGAATTGGTATACGCGACGGACTTAAAATCCGTTGCCTGAATAAGGCTTGAGGGTTCGAGTCCCTCCTCGCCCACCAACTAAAAGAGATGTACTGTGTTGTACATCTCTTTTAGTTTAATAACCCAATTTTACTGATGGGTCCTGCATGAGGACGAAAGTGAATAGAGTGGCGTATCAATTGCTGCTCCTGTACACTAAAGGCAGTATGAAAGATTGTCCGTTTTGTAATTCTAGTGAAGAAATTTTAAAAGAAAATAACTTAGCAAAAGTTATCCTGAGTAATCCGCGAAAAATGCCAGGGCACTTTTTAGTAATCCCAAAAAGACATGTCGAAGCGCCATGGGAACTGGAGAAGGATGAGCTAACAGATATTTTTGAATTAGCATTTTTTCTAGAGAAGAAAATTATCGGCAAGCTTGGTGACGGTGTGGATATCCGCCAGAATTACAGGCCATTTTTGAAGCAAAATAATCTTAAAGTAGATCATGTTCACTTCCATGTTTACCCTCGGTACTTTGAGGACTATTTATATAAAGTATCAGAGCAATTTGAAAAAGATTTATTCACTGACCTTGACGAAGGCGAGGCAGCAGAAGTTGCCAAGCTTTTAAAGTAAACTAAGCAGCTGTTTGTGTTCGAGATTGATATGCCTCGTCACACCTTTCCAGCATCTCTTCGAGATGAGGGTCATGCCACCCGTGAAGCCGAAGATCAGTTGGAATATGTAAATTATATTCTTGACTGTAGACGATTTGCAGCCACCTGGCCATCTGTTGGATTTTTGTATGGTCCCAGTCATCAATAATTGCGATACCGTCATAGAGATGTTTGTCTCTATCTATGATTGCAGTGTCCCGTATCCATGGGCCAAATTCAGGAACCAATAATTTCTGAATAGACTCAAGCTTTTCTTCTCTGCAGGTTGGATGATCTCGTGCGGGTGCTGTGCAGATTCTAGGTACAAAACCGCGGTCAATGATTCGGTAAAGACCTCCGACTGCACCATTGGTGAGTTCTAATCCGCTAAAAAATCCTTTTTCGCGAACAATGCCTTGTAAAGCAACAGCATGCTCGGGGTATGCCTGTCCGTAGTGTGTGACAAGTTTCTCGACCGGTTTAACATCCGGGTAGCGATTAAAGAATATTTCTTCCAGGCGTTTGCGAAAGTCAACAGCGGTGTTATCCATGTCTACTAGTACGGTCCGGCCTTCTGGTTTACTGAAAGTGTTCATTATACACATAGTATAGCACCAAAGACGCCATTAGTTAGGTTGTATTTAAGGCTCAGTAATCAAAAAGTGTTATAATAAAAGGTAATGGCACAAAAAATGAACACTATGCTTCGCACCATGCCCCGCTAGGGCTATTACTTTTCTTTTAATTTTTCGCAATAATTTTCTAAACAGGTACAATATACAGCAATGAGTAACTTTTATGTCACAACTTCTATTCCATATGTAAATGGCGATCCACACATTGGATTTGCAATGGAACTCATTATGGCCGATGTGTTGGCGCGCTACGAACGCTCAAAGACCAATAAAGTAATCTTTAGTACAGGAAGCGACGAACATGGGTCAAAAATTGCCGAAAAGGCAGCCAGTCTTGGTAAATCACCAAGCGAATTTACTGATGAGATCAGCCTTAAATTCAGAGAATTGGGCAAGCTGCTAAACATCAGCAATGACAGGTTCATTCGCACTACAGATACTGGCCATGAACAGCGAGCGCAACTCATCTGGAAAAATCTCAAAGATGATATATATAAGTCAAAATATACTGGCTGGTACGATGTCCGTCAAGAAGAGTTTGTGCCAGAGGGCCAGGTAGACCCGGCTCGTACTAATCCAGATCATCCGCAAGCCTACCAAAAGCTAGAGGAAGAGAACTATTTCTTTGCACTAAGTAAATACACGGCACAAATCAAAGAAGCTATCGAAACCGAAGCATACAGAATCGTGCCAGTGACCCGTAGGAATGAAATTTTATCACTTCTTAACGAGGGGCTTGAAGATATTAGCATTAGTCGCCCGAAAGATAAACTATCCTGGGGTGTTCCAGTGCCTGGTGACAGCAAGCAGGTGATGTACGTGTGGTTCGAGGCGCTCATGAACTATATAACTGTGTTGGGCTATCCAGAACACGAAGATTTCAAGAACTTTTGGCCAGCAGATGTGCATGTTATCGGTAAGGACATTACACGATTCCACGCTGCTATTTGGCCGGCAATGCTCCTGAGTCTTGATATTCCTTTGCCGAAAAAACTATACGTACACAGTTTTATTAATGCAGCTGGTGGCGAAAAAATGAGCAAGAGCTTAGGGAATGTTGTTGCACCAATAGAAATTGTCAGTAAGTATGGTGTTGACCCATTCCGCTACTATTTCCTCAGGCACATTCCATCGTACGATGATGGCGAATTTTCTTGGGAAACATTTGAGGCAGCATATAATAATGAGCTTGCAAACGAATTAGGTAATGCAGTGCAGCGTACATCTGCGATGATCATGAAATATCAAAATGGCATTATTGGTGAAATTCCACCTGCTAGCCATGATAGTGCAGCGATAGAACAGGCAATAGACGATTGTCGTTTCGACAAGGCGTTAGATGGTATCTGGGATAGTGTTCGCGGTCTTAATAAATACATCGATGATGCAAAACCATGGGTGATTGCAAAAGGTAATGACACTGATCATTTGCGTGAAGTGCTGGCGTATCAAGTAGGGTATCTCCTAGAGATCGCCGACTTGCTAGAGCCGTTCTTGCCAGATACCGCAGTAAAAATCCGAAATGTATTTTCAGAAGGCGTAGTGCGTCCTATGGCGACCACACTCTTTCCTAAAAACGACACTACTGCCGAGGCGTAAGTACGGTCGGAGCCACCGCTCGACCTAAGAGTCTGTGTCCTGGGTGCACCAATTCTTCGGCGTGAGAGAAGGGCACCCATAGCGCTTTAATTGCGTCATCACCACCATCGTATATGAGCTCGCCCGGTCGGTGCGCGACAGCCATTTCGTCGGGTAGCTCAAGTACATATACATTTGTTTCAGTCCATGCATGCGCAGTAGTGCGAATGTCCGCAACAGCGCTTCGATGGACGAGAACTGCGGTATGGGCTATTCCTTCGAGTGCAATAAAAGCCTCTTCTTTGGGCTCGGCAATGGCAGTTTCGAGAGCAGTTTTTCCTTCTAAAAATCCTCCTATGAAAGCAAATTGCCCTGTATCGCTACGTTGAATCAATAGCACCCATGGTTCATCACTAAGGTCACGACGGATAATGACTGCATCTGCGGTTTCGTTAGGTCCAAATTCCCAAAAGAATCCTTTGCCAGTAACTACGCCTATCGATGGATCTTGCGCCATTTCATGAAAGAGTGGATGCAGTGGGCGACCTTCGCTATCAAAAGATATTCCTCTGTTTTGTAGTGCTTTGTATCGCTCGGTGGAAATTGTTTCGCGATCGGTCTCCCATGGGCCTTCAGGAATAATTATTCTTCCTTGCTGATCGTGCTGGAAGGTATCACAAACAAGACGATCCTGATTATCTGGGTAGGACGCAAATTTTCCAATTGCTAGTGCATCACGTATGGCATCGAGTTTCTGGGCTTCGATGTCGGGTGATGTATGTAATATTTCGGTATGATTCATGCTATGGACTCCTTTTGTTGCCGTATTATGCATTCATGAATGGTAGCGTAGGGTCGACTTCTTTTATCCCTAGGTTGGGTTTGTGCACAGTCTTCGTCTTAAATAGATTTTGTACAAGCTTTTTGGTTGCGAATATTTTTTTGTATCGTTTCACGTTTTCGAGGCTGCCAGTGTGCTTTCCTTCGTCGTCACTAAGCTTTACTGTTTCTGTACCGTTAACCATAGTGGCTTTCATAACGATGTTGAGTGGCTTAATTCCTAGGTCGTTGGTAAGGGTTGTGCCCCAACCAAATACTACATTTACACGATCTTTAAATAGGTCATGTAGTTTAACTATCATGTCTATGTCTAGCCCATCGCTAAAAACAATTGTTTTTTCGGTTGGGTCGATGCCGTAATTTTCATAGAATGCGATAGCTCGTTCGGCGAATTCTACTGGATCGCCAGAGTCATGGCGTAGGCCTTTCCAAGTCTTGGCTTGTTCGGGGGTAAAATCTTCGAAGAAGAAAGCGGTGCCGAATGTATCGGTAAGAGCAATAGTCAGCTCTGTGCCGTACACGTTTTCCCAGTCGCGAAGGAAAGTATTGTGAGATGCGCGCATATTTTTTCCGCGACTATCTGCAAGTCCGGCGTATACCATTGGCATTTCGTGTGCGAAGGTGCCAATAGGTGCCATATTTTGTGTATTGGCGAGCGCTACATTACTAGTACCTAATAGATTTTCTGGGCACTCAGCCTGCAAGCGCTGTAGCACATGCCGTTGCCAGCGAAGAGAGAAGTGGCGTCGGTTGCCGAAGTCTGCAAATTGAATATCTGGATTTTCCTGAAGAATTTTAATCTTTTCACTTAGGCGTCGATCGCCCTCGTCGTAGATTTCAGCTAGATCAAGTCCGTTGTCGAGTACGTATCCCTCGAAGTAGGCTTCGTTGACTTCGCCCATCACGATTGTTTCCCAGAAGGTTACAAGAGGGAAGTCGCCGGTAGTTTCGATTGCGATATCATCTGTTTCTTCATCGTGTCGTACGGTCACTTCAGGGAAGATGCCTTTTTTTAGGTAAGTGAGGTAGTTGTCGCTAAAAACACGTTCGCCGTCTGCGTTAATCTGATTTGCAAGGTGATTAATCTCTGCTTCCTGAAATCCAGTCTGTCGTATGTAATCAAAACGATCTTGCAATGTTTCAACAGAAACGTGATCCATAATCCGTTGTTCGGTTGAGCGGTTTTTGAATGTGAAGGTAACTTCTGCATCACGCTCTTTTTCGTAGGCAAGTTGGCTCATGGTTGGTTTGTAATAATCCAGGCCTGCTGTCACCATGCCTTTTTCTAGTAGGGGCCCTTGTTCAACATTCATTACTTTGCTCCTCCTTGTGTGGCTATTACTGCAAGAACCTCGTCGGTTGTCGCGATGTGAACGCCGAGTGCGCCAAGGTTATCGATGCACTTCTGGCGATTTTCTGGCAATACTGCTTCGGTAGCGTCGATGGCGAGGGTGACTTCAAACCCATCTGCACGTAAATCTTTTGCAGTTGAATCAACGCACAGCGGATTTTCTTTGCCGTCCCCTAGGGCAAGGCCTGCCAACAGAATGTGGCGAGCGCCATCTTTTCTAAGCTGCTCAGGCAAAAGAAGTCCGGTTGCTTTATTTCGTGCAAGGGCGCCCGTGTAGCTATCATCTTCATCTGGAGTAGCGATCGCTTCTTCGCCTTTTACAAACGCCATACTGAGCGTAGGATTCTGAGCAATGAGTAGATCAGGATGGAGCATTGCGCCAGGAGTGCCTTTGCGACCATGTGGTGGCCAGGTATTTACAAAATTAGGCGTAGGCGAGAAATGAGCTGTCTCGGCAGGGTGGCCTTCGACTGTGTGCCTTATAAGTAGGCCTGCTGCGACTGCGCCAGCAATTAACTTATTTGTTGGCTCAATAGTTTGTTCGCCATTTGGAACAGGCAATTCGCCAAAACCTGGTTGCTGTAAGCGTTCACCCTCAGTTTCGGGGTAGAAACAACGTACAGTATCGATTAACGTGAGTGTATCGATAGGTGTATGTATTGTATTCATAATGTATCTCCTTGTAGTTATTGTGTAAAACACACTAAGTATGTTAATACACAATGTATACCTTAGTTAGTGTAAAGTCAACACTAATTTATGAAAAAACAATGGTTACCTCTGTTGAAATACGCAAAAACCCCTCGTAAACTGTATGATTTACGAGGGTATTTTTGTGTTTGGATGAAGTTATTTAACCGACGAGTACGTGACCACCAGTCTTTTTAGTGAGATCAAAGTTTGCATCAATAAAATCTATGACCACCTGAGGATCAATATCGTGTGCAAACACAATATTTGGCCCATGTTGTTCAAGGAATACTGCCTTGATTTTACCGTCGGCGTGTTCTGTAAGTCCGTTGGAGGTATTCTCTCCACACTGATGACTACCGCACTCGTACTCGCGTTGAGATACGCGATTAATTGTTGAGCCTTCTTTGAGTTCGCAGTGGAAATGCACAATACAGTCACTGCCGGGGTTTTGCTCGAAGACGATACGCTGTGACTGACCTCCTACAGATGGCTTGCTGCCGTATGCAATAACGCTGTCTTCGCCATCTGTTTCAACTTTAACAAGCCCTACTCTATCGAGGTCGTTAAAATTGGTTTTACGCATGGACGTAAGGAACGTGGTTGGACCTATTTTGGCTGCGAAGTGCTCGGCTGTTTTACCGTCCACAGGCTGATATGCGCCAGCCTGAATACAATGATCTACTACTGCACGAAGAGCTGGGAATACCTCATCGCTCCTCCAGTTTATTGACTCTCCGGCAATGACAGTAGAGCGAGTAAAGTTCATCTGTGATCGCTCGTGTGCAATTTCGACCAATCCACGCAACGCTACGTCTCTGTTGGTTGTTTCGTGGTAGGCTGCCTCTTCAGGAGTAATCACCATAGCAAGCCCCGTCTTTATATCATTTGCAAGCACAAGGTTGAGGCTGTTGCGTTTAAGGCTTTTTAGTCCAATCGTGTACTGAGTATCCGGGTCTGCATCGACGGTTGTTTTGAATCCTACGGTAAATATATCTTTGCGAGCTGGCTGTGCTCCAATACCATCCCGACGAAACGCAGGAATAATTTTAGGATTTGGAATAAGATCCATCGTATGTGGCATAGCTGAATCAAGCTTTTCGCCACGTTTATGAGGCGCTATCTCTCCAATTTGACCTCTAAAGTCTGTAATAGCTGGTGCCCAGAAGACCACACGGGTAGAGTAATCTCCCAGAAACTCTTCTGCGAGCGCTCGTAGGTCATCTGACGTTTCAAGTCGGCTCTCAGGATCTGCCATTCTGGTCAGGTGTATATTTGTATCCATTGTTGGCATAATTTCTTCGCAGAGTGCTCCGAGCTGCCTTGCGGTTGAGCCGAATGCGGGTGCCGAAAGTGCAAGATGGCTGCGCACAGGTTCGAACGTGCCACCACCAACAATGTGGATTTGTTTTGTATAGTCTCCTTCTTCTGGGTTGCTCATAATGTATCTCCTTTACGGTTTGTACTGTGTATAATGAAATAACTTGCTACATATGAACATATGATTGTATAATAAAAAATATAACAATTAATTATTCATCTATAAAAATGTATATTAAAAATATAGACAATCGTATTTATGACATCCTAAAGCAGGCCGGGTTGAGTGCGAGCGAAAAAGCTGTGTATATAACTGGATTGCAAAATGGACCTGTTAAAAGCGCAGTATTAGTGCAAGAGACTAACCTACCCCGTGTTACTGTCCAGCTTGCCTTAAAAGAGCTGATTCGGCTAGAAGTGTGCAAAGCTACCCCTGTAGATAAACGAACATATATCTACGAAATGTTACCTCCTAGCAATCTTAAAAAGCAGCTTGGTGCTAGGATACGACACATAGAAGAGATTATGGATGAGCTTGATCGCGTGTCGATTTCTGGCGAAGAAGAAATGCAAACACAAGAGGCTCAAGGTCAGCAACAGGTGCAAAATTTACTAGAATTAGCACTTCGCTGTAAAAGTCGTGAATGGTCGATTATTGCACCTAAGGACAATGCGCTGCTCCATATGCCTGAAGAATACAAGCAGTATTTTAAGCAGGTACGAAAAGAGCGCCAGATTGTTAGCAAGACCCTATGGGAAGCGCAGTTTAAAGGCAAAAATACAAACTTACGCGATGTATTAATGAGAAAACCACGCTTTGTGCCTGATAGTACAGGGAAAATACCCAGTATATTACTGGCGTTTGACGATTCGTTATTGATGATAGAAGGCAAAAAAGCTCCCCGGGCCGTACTAATACGCAATAAAGCTACGGTAAGCACTTATCAAATAGTGTTTGACATTGCATGGCAAGCTAGCCGTGAAACTAAAAATGATTAATTAGTGTATTGAAAACACTAATAAATTTTGCTACCATACAGACAGTCAAAGGTGTTGCTAAATGAAGATAGAACAACTCGAAAAAATGAGGAATGTAGGGGAGAATTTATTGCCAACTATTGCTTATGGGGATGCTGCGGGTTTACCATTTGAAGGTCAAAGACCTACAACAACTGCAATTGATGAGCTGCATGATATTCGATCTAATCCATTTGTCGGAGAGTACCCGGCAGGCACCTGGAGCGATGATACTCATTTGAGCGTAGCAGTTGCGCAAAGTTTGATTGCGTCGAAAGGGTTTAGTCTCGATCATCAGGCAAGCGTCCATGTGCAAGCTTTGCGCTATGTCAGGGGAGAGATCAATGATTCGAAGTACGCTGCACCGATACTTGAATCTGCTGGACAAAATAGCTGGGGAGGCAGCACCACAAGAAGTGTGGAGCGAATTATTGCCGGAATTTCGCCATACGACTCCGGTGAAGTTGAGGGTGCAGGAAATGGAGTGCTCATGAAGCTAGCCCCGCTTGCGTATTGGCAAGTGGCGCGTGACACAACGAGCTGCGAATCAGATCAGCAGATTATAGATCTTACTCGAATGACACATTGTGCACCTGAAGCTATCGTTTCGAGTCTAGTACACAGGGATATGTTACGTGAATTATCAGAGAGCAGTTCTGTCGATGCTAGACAAGTGTATCTACGTGCAGTAGCGGGCGCAAAATCGTATGAATTAGAATTTGACCCAGATCACAAAACAAGTACAGTCTTGTCTCGTATTTCGTCAGAAATCGAATCTAATGCCCTTGACAAGAAGAGGATTGTTGAAGTTGCTTTGAAGCGTGGTTTTTATGCTCCAGAGACATTGCTTATGGTGTACGGGAGTTTCGTGTTAGAGCAGGTTTTTCCTGAAGCTGTGTACCGAGGTGTGGAACTTGGAGGAGATGCAGATAGCGTAGGTTCTATGCTCGCGACCATGACACTTTTCGCTAGTGGTGTAGTCGTGAAGCCTGGTGACTACGACAAACTCACTGATATAGGGAAGCTAGAAACAGCATCGCATGAGTTAGCTAGTGCTGCGCTAAATCGGTGAGTCGAGTGAGCTTTGCCCTAGTCGAAGCTACGCGAGAGGACTTCGAGGGAGTCTTTGTTGAACTGATAGAGACGGGCAGGCCGATGAGCCCCTTCGCGGGCGTATTGTTCAGTAGCATGAATAAGATCCAGGCTTAAAAACTTTTTGCGGAAGTTGCGCTTATCAAGTTCTCGGCATAGTACTGCCTCGTAGGCACTCTGTAATTGGGTGAGTGTAAATAACTCTGGTAACAAAGCAAATATCACATTTGTATACATGAGCTTATTTGCAAGACGCTCATGCGCGTATTTGATGATGTGCTCGTGATCGTATGCCAACTTAGGTAGGGCCGAAATATTGAAAAACTGAGGATTTTGACTGGTTTTACTGGATTTTGGCTCGATATTCTTTCCAAGACCCATATAGGCAATTGATACGGCATGACCTCGAGGGTCGCGTGCAACGGTATCGAAAGTGTAGAGTTGTTCAACAAGCGAAAGATCACTGGACTCAACGCCACCTTTTGTCTTAAGTACCCGCACCATGGCTTCTTGCGTTGTTTCCCCAATTGCATTGTAGCCACCAGGGAGCGCCCAGGCATCCTTGAAGGGTTCCTGAGCGCGCTGGATAAGCAGTACTGAAAGAGCGCCATTAATGAGCTGAAAGACAACGCTGTCAACTGTCAGGGTAGGAGGAATATATTCGCTTGTGTATGACATAACTTTTATTATAGCTAATTATACCAGTTTGGGCCGGTATTTGGTGCCATACGTAAGTCTCCTCGAGGACTGAGGGCAATTGTACCTACTTTTACTCCATTAGGCGCAACATCACGTTTCCATTGGCTGTTGGTGTAGCGCCTTAGGTAGCTCATGAGCCATTTCTGGATCTCTGCTTCGTCATATTTTTCAGCAAATGCTCGTGTTGCAAGATATCCGATTTTATCTGGACGAGTACCGTATCGGCGCTCTTCGTACATAAAGAAGTCGTGCAATTCATAGGGCCCGAGTATATCCTCGGTTTCCTGGCTGAGATCTCCGGTTCCGGTAAGTTCGGGAGATACAGGCGTATCCAGAATATCGTGTAGAACTTTTCTGGTAGCTTCGTCGGTTTTATTGTCTGCAAACCATCGCACCAGGTGGCGTACTAGTGTTTTTGGGACACCACTGTTAGGGTTAAACATATTCATGTGATCGCCATTGTAGGTACACCAGCCTTGGGCATTTTCGCTCAGATCACCGGTACCAAGATCGAGCCCTCGAATACTGTTTGCGTAATTCATGAGCAACAGTTTACGCATGCGCGCTTGAGTGTTCTCGTACGCAATATCTTCCGTAACGCCATCATGCCCTATGGCTTCGAGAGCCTCCTTGGTTAACGTGCCGATAGGCGCAACTTTGTGAGTGGTGCCTAATGTGCCTGCAAGCAAACTTGCATTATCTTGCGTACGTTCACTGCTGGCTGGGCCAGGCATGGTGATGGTGTGAATGTAATCGTTGGTTTTTCCAAGCATTTCCGTTGCGTAGGTGGCTGTTAGCAGAGCTAATGTAGAATCAAGTCCGCCAGATAACCCAATCACGATGCCCTGAGTTTGCTTTTCGGCAAGTCGTTGCGCGAGTGGATAAGCCATCATGGCAAATAGTTCTTCGCAACGCTGATTGAGAGTCTCTGGGTTGCTCGGTACGAATGGGTGAGGGTTAGTTTCGCGGTGGAGCTGATCGTCTTCTGGGCGCGGAGCTTGAGCTACGATTGTTCGATATTTCGTTTGTTCTCGCTGTTCTGCTGCCTGTGTTCCGTACGTTTTATTGAGTAATCGGTCGTGCGTTAGGTTTGTGCGATCGACGTCAAATACGATATTTCCAGGAGCAAGACTGAGTGGTTTAATTTCTCCGTTTAATCTACCTGCCTCGCTTACCATTTGATGCCCACCGTATACGACATCTGCATTGGACTCTCCTTTGCCAGCAGAGGTGTACACGTAGGCACATATAAGGCTTGCTGCATGACCAGTGACTACCCGTCGACGATAGTCTGCTTTGCCGATAAGTTCGTTACTGGCAGATAGGTTAACAATCACTTCCGCGCCAGCAAGTGCATGTTGAGCGCTTGGCGTAACCGGTGCATATGCATCTTCGCATACCTCAAGAGCAACTTTAGTGCCATTTACATCAAATAATAAGTCGGTGCCAAACGGTATGGTCTCCTCGCCGATGGTAATGGTTTCGTCTGTTACATTTTTGCCGGTTGTGAACCAGCGTTGTTCGTAGAACTCGTTGTAATTAGGTAGGTGCGTTTTAGGTACGACTCCAGCCACCCTTCCTTCGGCGAGGAGTATTCCGCAGTTATACAGTAATCCGTTATGCTCAAGCGGTGCGCCAATAACCATAGCCGGGCCATTTGCAGTTGCTTCGGCGAGCTTGCCGACGGCCTCCTGTGATCGTTCAAGCACGTGGCGATTAAAAAATAGATCTGCAGTACTATAACCGGTAACGCAAAGCTCGGGGAGCGCAAGCAGCTCGGCTTCCTGATCTTTTGCATCCTGATAGGCGAGCAGGATAGATTCGGTGTTGGCTCGTGGGTCTGCTAT
The DNA here is from genome assembly GCA_964499935.1 of uncultured Candidatus Saccharibacteria bacterium. GTDB lineage: Bacteria > Patescibacteriota > Saccharimonadia > Saccharimonadales > UBA4665 > CALBGR01. Next base: position 378,009 of record CAZCMS010000001.1, read on the forward strand.
TGCGACCTCTGGGCTGGCAGTCATGACTCGCAGGTAATCATCAACTGGTTTTTCAAAAATGGGTGCTTGTTCTGTCGGAGCGTTCATACTGTTCCCTTCTTAGTTAGTGTTAACTTGACATTAACTTATCTTGCATTATACTAAAGATACTTAGTAAGTGTCAAGTAAACACTAAGAAAGGATTATCATGACAGAAGTAATAGTCTTTGGTGGAAGTTTTAACCCACCCACTCATGCACATGCGGAAGTGGTAAAAAATTGCCTAGAGCAGCCAGAAATAGACGAAGTGTGGGTAATGCCTTCTGGCGCACGTACAGACAAAGCGTTTAGTACAACCGATCAAGAGCGTATGGATATGCTACACATTATGAAAAATACGGTGTTTCGCGGAGATTCTCGACTGGTAATCAGCGATTTTGAACTTCAGCTCCCACGGCCTACCGAAACGTATCAGACGTTGGGTGCGCTTGGTATGGCGTATCCAGAGACAAAATTTTGGTTTGCTTTTGGTGCGGACGCGTATCGCGGTATGCCCGCGTGGGAGAATGGACAGGAGATGCAAGATACACTACCAATGTATCTGTTGCCTCGTGATGGCGATATTCCTCCAGACGCACCAAATGTACGCCACTTACCGCCTTTAAGGCAGGAAACGTCTTCTACGCTTGCGCGTGAAGCAGTGGTAACCCAGCAGCCTCTCGAGCAATTTGTGCCTGTTGCTATCGCACAACACATCCAGAGACAGCAGTTGTACGTAGCTGTATAATTAGTGGAATGGAATTATTTGATACTCACTGTCACATTCACGAAATTATAGAGAACCTTACTCCTGTGCACGAAAAATGGCTAAAAGGTGGTATAAACGATGTCGAGCAAGTGATTGCAGAGGCAAAAGAAGTGGGTGTTACGCGTGCGATGTGCGTAGGTACTTCGGCGCCAGATAGTGAGCTCGCGGTGCGGTTTGTCGACGGTCGCGACAATATGTGGGCAAGTATTGGTATACATCCCCATGAGGCACAAGACCATATCGATCATCCAGAGAAGTTGCAATTGTTTGAAGGTTTAGTAGAAAAGCCAAAAGTAATGGCTATAGGGGAGTGCGGGTTAGATTTTTACTATAATCACTCGCCAAAAGAGGCGCAAATAGAGGCATTAAAGTTTCAATTGGACTTGGCACAAAAGCACGATTTGCCAGTTATTTTTCATGTTCGCGATGCATTTAAGGAATTTTGGCCAATTTTTGACCAATATACAAGCCTCACAGGCGTCATTCATAGCTTTAGCAGCACTATGGACGATATGAACGAAATATTGTCTCGTAAGCGACTCTACGTGGGTCTGAATGGCATTATGACATTTACAAAACAGCCCAATCAGCTTGAAGCAGCAAAAGCCGTGCCGTTGCAAAGATTACTACTAGAAACAGATGCGCCCTTCTTGACACCAGCGCCATACCGTGGTAAAATCTGTCAGTTAAAGCATGTGAGAGTAACTGCCGAGTTTTTAGCAAATATCCGAGGAGAAAATCTGCAGGAATTTGCTACACAAACGACCAGGAACGCTCAAAAGCTGTTTAGAGTATAGAGAGAAATATGAGCGAAATAATTAATATCGAAGGTCTAAAGATTGCAGGAGAGAGCGCAGTACCACAACTGCACGAGCGTAGGGCTATCATGAACTACGCAGCTGAACTTGTTGCATTGGCACCAGAGGTTACTGATGAATCTGTTTAAGGGATTTTTACAGCATCGTGCTCTCGAAAAACGAGCTCAATTTAAAAAAGCATTGATCCATTTTGAAGCTCGTATTGGGGGGCAGTTATTTGGGCAAGTACCCAAGAACCACCGACGTGAATTCTTCTGCCTCGATGAACGCACTTGGGTGTGGCACGAAGAGTGGGTAGACGCTCAGGGGCAAAACAGGGCTCTCACTACACGATATGACGTACGTCTTGACGGAAGTATCATTAAGTCACAAGGCAATGCTTCATACCAATCACTTACTCCTGAAGAATTGCGTAACTTCAAACAGGCGGTGCGCTTGTATCAGCAACGCGTAGATGCGGAATATTGTCGATTGTTAGGCATTGCTTAGATAGTGCTGTTCTTTGGAGGCAGGCTTTATTTCCTTTCTCAAGTGCGCTCTACAGGTGACCAAAGGTCAGCCTGTGGCGCTAGCAACCCTTTCGACGGGAAATAAAGCCTGCTTCCAATCGCCACCTTTTCGCTTATAGTATATGACAATGAATAATAAGATATATCTTGATTACGCAGCTGCGACTCCTGTCCGTAAGGAGGTTTTGGCTGCCATGCAACCTTACTATACCGATCACTTCTATAACCCATCAGCAACATATTTGGCTGCCAAAAAAATAAAATCAACGCTCGACACAGCACGGAGCGACATAGCCTTTATCTTGGGCGCACGCCCCAGCGAGATTATTTTTACGGCAGGAGGTACAGAAGCTAATAATCTTGCAATCAAAGGGGTTCTTGATTATTTTCCTGAATCACACGCAGTTATTGGATCCATTGAGCACGAGTCTATTCTTGTGCCAGTTGCACGATACGATCATGCGTTACTTGGCGTGAACAACCAAGGGGAATATGACATACATGACCTAAAGACGCACATCAACGACAAAACCGTATTAGTGAGCTTAATGTATGCAAATAACGAGGTTGGTGCCATACAGTCATTGCGAAATGCGGCTCGCGTCGTAGCCGAGGTGCGAAAATCTCGCCGAGAATCCGGTAACACATTGCCAATTTATCTTCACACCGATGCCTGCCAAGCCGGTAACTATCTGGATTTGCATGTGTCGCGTCTGGGTGTCGATATGATGACAGTGAATGGCGGAAAAATCTACGGTCCAAAGCAGTCTGGCGTGCTGTATGTATCGAGTAATGTTCGCTTGCAACCACTGATTGAAGGTGGTGGGCAAGAGCGCAATATGCGAAGTGGTACCGAAAATATTGCCCAAGCGGTAGGCTTGGCCGAAGCTTTGAAGCTTGCGCAGGCCAGTCGTAAAAATGGTGGCGAGCACATGCAAGAATTGCAGACATTTTTTATAACAGAACTGCAAAAATTAGTACCCAGTGCAGTGATTAATGGTAGTCGAAAGCATAGGTTGCCAAATAATGTGCATGTCACTATTCCGGGGCAGGATAACGAAAGTCTTATTTTTGCGCTTGATGAAAAGAGTATTTTAGTGGCAGCAGGTTCGGCCTGCAGCGCCAGTAGCGAAGAGCCAAGTCATGTACTTAGCGCAATGGGTGTGTCTAAAGATGATATTCGGGCAAGTTTGCGGTTTACTATGGGTGCGCTAACCACAAAAGAAGATGTTGCGCGCACCATACAAACACTTGCTGATCTGGTAGCATAATCGGTATACTAAAGCATAAGCAGTCTTATCTGTGGCTATAGGCAGGCTGACATGCTTATATTTCACCGAAAAGGTCTCGCTCTTTGAATCTTCCTAAAGGAATATTCAAAGACCGCTCACTCGGCTGAGGCAGCCTTTTCTTGTGAATATATAAGCATGTCAGCACAGAAGCGCTCATACGTACGGAAGAATAGAAAACATACCTATGCTGAAAAAAATAGTATCAATTTTTGTGGGAATCGTAGTAATTACTTCGGCGGGGAGTGTTGTTTTAGTATCTGCACAATCCGACAACAAGTCAGATACCACTAAAGAGGCTAAAAATCTTGATCAGACAGGGCTCACACCTCAGCCTTATAATTCTGACGTTAGACTCAAGGCAGGCACGATCATCCAAATAGACGAAAAAGACTCAACAAAAGTCATTGCTGCCACACAAGACAAACTAGAGAAGGCCTTTGGGGTGATTACAACGACAAATAATCTACCTATAGCTATTTCAAGCAATGCGGGCGCAAATCAAGTGTTTGTGGCAACCAATGGAAGTCAAACTGCGCTTGTGACCAACGAAAATGGGCCGATTGAAGCGGGTGATTCGTTAGCGATATCTTCACTTAGCGGGGCGCTCATGAAGGCGACATATAAGCAGCATATTTTGTTTGGTAAGGCGCTGGCGAGCTTCGATGGTAAAAATAATACAATTGGAACCACGACTCTTAAGGATACCAAGGGGAATGCACATAAGCAGATTGGTATCGGTACTATTCCTGTTTCGATTGAAATTATGAAAAATCCCGAAACGCAAAGTACAGAGGCAAATTTACCAGAACAGCTGAGGCGTATCGGTGAGCAGATCGCAGAAAAACCTGTTAGTCAGATTCGAATTTACCTGAGTATGGCTATTGTGACTATTACGATTATTATCGCACTCGTGCTGCTATATGCAGGGGTGCGCAGTGCGATCATCTCTATCGGGCGCAATCCATTATCGAAGAAATCAATATTCAGAGGTTTGCTGCAAGTTATTTTGACAAGTGTTTTGGTCTTGATAATCGGGCTATTTACGGTATATTTATTATTAAGGTTATGATTACAGATAGGTGGTGGGTGTAAGCATGGATACGCGAATATTTATAGCAATTGGTGCAATTGGCGCTGGATTATTGCTTATGGTCGCTGTTATCGCGATGATTTCAACGCGCCAGAAAAAGCCACAAGCTAAAAAAACTAAAAAAGCTGGGCCACCAAAAACCAAGCAAGAACTCGAAGAGTCATACGAAAAGATGATGCAGGATGACGTGTATCATATCTTTACCAAAGAGTTTCACGAAGAGCTACGCAACAAAGCCCGACTGGACTTCCAGAAAGTTATTAGTGAAAACGCAATGTTTTTGCAACAGGATTTACGGCTCACTACCTCTGAAATTAACGAATATCTAAAAAAAGAAGTCAGCGGGAAGCTCGAGGAAGAGTTTGCTGCGTATCAGCAGTCCATTAAAGATGTGCAACAGGCAGCGGTTGACTCTATTAATAGTACGGTGTCCGCTACGCAAGAGCAGCAGAGATTGTTAGCCGAGAACATGCATAAAAATGCAGAAGCAGAAAAAGCAAAAATCGTTGCAGACTTTGAGGCAAATATGGCGCAAATCGTAAGTCACTACATACTTAAAGCAGTTGGCAGTGAAATCGATCTCAAGGAGCAAATGCCATATATCTTGCGTGAAATGGAAGTGCAAAAAGAAGCAATGCGGAAGGACATGTGGCTGTGAGCAAAGTAGTCAAAATAGAGGATCCCACGCAGTTTGGGCTGCCTCCAGCTTTGTTGAGTCGAACTGATGTCTCTCGCATGCTAAGAGAGATCGAGAAAGTAGATTACGCGCTCGAAACACAGGCAATTCGCACGCCAGAAAAGCCTTTAGCGATTCCTAATATGACACAAGCATTGGCTGAATGTATAACACTTAATAACATCGATATTACCAATCTCCAGGAGCGGAAGAGGTTAATTAGTTCGTTGCGCGAGGCTAAAGAGAAAGCTCCGGTAGTGCAAATAACATTCGCTGTTGACCCGGATCCGGTAATCATGTCTCAGCTTGTTGCCTGGATACGTACGAACCTTCACCCAAGAGCATTGGTGTCAACTGGCTTGCAGCCTCAGCTTATTGGCGGGTGTATTGTTCGTACGCCAGATCACATCTATGACTTTAGTCTTAGAAAGCGATTCCAAGATGAGCAGCCAACACTTATTACAATGCTAAACCAGATTATGGCGAGGCAACAATGAGTTCTACCCAGTTTCAGAAGCTAGTCGCAAGTGATAGGCAAGTCGGCGAGGTTATAGCTGTTGATAAGTTCCTTGTAAAAGTCCGTGGTCTACAGCCCATTAATACGCATGCCGTGGTTTTGTTCGAAGATGGAAGTAAAGGGTATGTGCACCATGTGTACGAAGATTTCGTTGTAGTACTTCATCTTGGGTCAAAGCTTGTGACTATCGGTATGATTGTCGTTTTGCAGCATGATAAGCTCGTAACCCGTGTAGGTAAGAATTATATTGGGCGAGTTATTTCTGTGCTGGGTGAGCCTATGGACGGCAAAGGCCCAGTTGAGCCAGATGGTACATGGCCGATTTTCCATGACGCACCGATGTTGTATGAGCGTGAACTATTGGATACTCCGCTTGAGACAGGTGTTGTAACGCTTGATATCTTGTACTCGCTTGCACGTGGGCAGCGTATGGCAGTTTTAGGTGATGGCAAGAGCGGTAAAAGCTCATTAGCAACACAGATTGCCATTAACCAACGCGACACCGATATCATTACGGTATATGTGCTGATAGGTAAGCGACGTGCGGATGTTGTTGAGCTGATCGATCGTCTTGAATCGAACGGTGCTATGGAAAAAACAGTGGTTATTGTGGCGACTATGTTTGAGTCTCTTATTTTAAATTACCTTGCCCCGTATGTTGCAGCTGCTGTTGGTGAATACTTCTGGCAACAATGCGACATGGATACACTTGTTATATACGATGACCTGACGAGTCATGCGATGGCGTATCGAGAAATTTCTTTGATTGCAGGAGTGAGTCCTGGCCGTGATTCGTACCCTGGAGACATGTTCTATACACACTCTTCGTTGGTTGAGCGAGCAGGTAAGTTGAACCGAAATCACAAAACCCAGACCATCCTACCGCTGGTATACGCGCCGGGTGGAGATATTACAGCGTATCTACCAACAAACGTTATGTCCATGACAGACGGGCAATGGATTCTAGACATGGAGGTATTCCGTGAGGTCATGCGACCAGCTATTAGTACAGGTTTAAGTGTGACGCGTGTTGGTGGCGCAGGACACAATAAAAGGCAAAAGGCGTTGGCGGTACAAACCAATAAGGCGCTTGCTGCCTTTAAGTCTGCTGAAGAATACGCGCACTTTGGCTCTGAATTATCTCCTGAATCAGAGGCTGACTTAATCAAGGGTAAAAATATTTATAAATTATTCAATCAGGTGATCGGCGAAACATATAATATGCTCGAACAGCAGTTATTGCTTGATATTGTTGTAAATCTCAAGCCCGGCGAATCCATAGATATGGAGCTTATGAAAAAGAGTGTAGCTGAATATAGTGCGCAAGTTGGCGAGGATGATGATGGCACAGACACATCTACCACCTACGTTGCAGCACGTGAGGCACTTAAGCTGAAGGTTTTGGTACAGGCGGTTGCAGCAGAGGTGAAGCCTACCAATGATAGTGAGGGAGCACCACCAGCTTCAGAAGGTGTTTCTACAGATGCTACAGAAGATAAGGGCAAAGGTAAAGAAAAGAACAACAAAGACACGAAGCCTAAAGAAAGAATAGAGCTGAAATTACCATCTCTCAAGAAGCCTGCTAAAGCCGAGGATAAAAACAATAAAGATGATGCAGGGAAAAAGCTCGAAGAAGATGCCCAAAAGCCTCCTAAAAAGCCGTCTGCTCGTAGTCATGGGCACAGAGATAGCCACGCACCAGGCACAATCTTTGAGCCAGAAGAAGGTGCTGATGTCCCCGAAACAAGAGTCGATGCGGACATTGATGATCCGAATAAGTTAGCCCCAACTCCAGATGAAGAACACAAAGAAGGTGAGAACTAATGAAGCGTCCTCTAGAAATATTGGCCGAAGAAAAGTCTATGCGCACCATTGTGGGCCTAACAAGCGCGTTTGAAAGTTTGTCGAGTATGAAAATTGTGCTTACCAAGCGTGGAGTGCTAAGCTCCAATATATTCTTTAGCGACGTGTGGAATATTTACAAAAATATTCGAGTTGCTGGCATGTTTCAGTTTGGTCGTGACCCCAATGATAAGCCCATAAATAAAGAGCTTTATGTGCTTATCACGGCTCCCGCGGGCTTAAGCGGAGACATAGATCAGCGACTTATCCGGGCTATGCGTAAAAATTTCGATCCCGAGAAAAACGATATAGTAGTAATTGGCAAGCATGGTGCGCAGCAACTGACACAACTCAATATTCATTACGACCACTTCTTTAATTTGCCACAAAAAGATTATATCAACGTAGAGCCACTACTGGATATTATTAAGAAATATCGGGAAACAAGGGTGTTTTACCAAAATTATGTCTCACTGATGACACAGGATATTCGTAATATTCGATTACGCGATGTGATCGAAACAAAAGGTGCTGCAACACAAAAAGGATCAGAAATTACCGAAAGTACCTATATATTCGAACCAAATCCATTGGTGGTTGTGGCGCATATGGAAACGTCGATGTTGCGTTTGGCGTTGCTGCAAGTGATCTATGACTCTAGGCTTGCCCAGTACGCAAGTCGGTTTAAGGCGATGAGCGCAGCACGGCAACGTGCAGTTGATGAAGTAGCGGATCTCCATATGCAATATAACCGTGCAAAACGAGGCATTGTGGACCAGCGCCTAAAAGAGATAAATGCCGGACTAAAAAAGGTGAGGGCAGAAAATGCGCAGTAGCATGAAAGGAAAAATGAGATGAATTCTAAGGGTGTAGTAAGGGTACTGCGTGATCTTGTGATAAAGGTTCAGTTTGATGATGATATCCCAGAGGTTAACGAAATTCTCGAGGCAGATAATCCTCAAAAAACTCCATTGCTTGTAGAGTCGCTCGAAAAAGGTGATACCGCAGTATGTTTGAATATTAGTGCGGATAGGAGCTTGTATAAAAATATGACTGTATATCGCACGGGTCATAGTTTACAGATCCCTGTTGGCGATGAAATGATTGGTCGTGTGTTCGACGCATTGAGTCGTCCAATTGATGGGCTGCCTGCGCTCGATACTTCAAAAATGGAACACCGCGATATATTTAAGCCATCGACAAAATCTGTCTCGCTTGCACCAATGAAGCCAGAAATCATGGAAACAGGCATCAAAGTGCTAGATTTCTTTACGCCATTCGTAAAGGGTCGCAAAATTGGCATCATTGGTGGTGCCGGTGTCGGTAAAACTGTGCTTACGATGGAGATGATTAATAACGTAGCGGAAGGTTCTGGGGCGCTGAGTATGTTCGCGGGTATTGGTGAACGTATTCGTGAGGGTCACGAATTGTACGATACACTTAAGAACGCTGATCTACTCAAAACAACAGCGATGTTCTTTGGGCAGATGAATGAAAACCCAGTACAGCGTTCTTTGATTGCAACTGCTGCGGTGACTTTGGCAGAATATTTCCGGGACGAACGCCAAAAAGATATTCTGTTCTTTGCAGATAATATGTACCGTTATATCCAGGCACGCAACGAAGTTTCGACCATCATTGATCAGACACCAGCAGAAGGTGGCTATCAGCCAACAATTTTCTCTGACGTAAAAAGTTTGCAGGACCGTTTGGTGTCAAATGAATTTGGTTCTATTACTGCCCTACAGACGATTTATGTGCCAGCAGACGACCTGTCTGACCCGGCAGTGCAGATGATCGCACACGAGCTCGACAGTACCATCGTATTATCTCGCCAGGTAGCCGAACAAGGTATTCGTCCATCGGTAGATTTGAACAAAACAACATCAAGTCTTTTGACTCCAGAAATCGTTGGTGAACGCCACTATATGCTCAGCGTGCGTGTGCAGGCAATTTTACAGAAATATGAATCACTCAAGGGGCTTGTAGCAATTATTGGTGAAAGCGAATTGTCTCCTGAAGACCGCATAGATTACAACAAGGCAAAAAACCTGATCCAGTATTTCTCTCAGCGTTTCAATGTGATGGAGAAGTCAACCGGCGTAAAAGGCGAACGCTACACCCGTGAAGAAACACTAAATGGTATCGAAGAGATTATTATATGAGCGATCAGGCTCAAGATAACAAAGCTACTAACGAGGCGCCTGCCTCTGCAAAATCTGATGCTCACGAAAATGTCACTTCTGTTACTGCGTACGATGCCAAGCCAACGCCTGGTCTTTTGCGTGTAAAAATATATACTCCATTTAAAGTATTTTACGAAGGTGACGCTCGCAGCGTTTCGGCAATAAACGAAACAGGACAATTCGATATATTGCCGTCACATCATAATTTTATTACCATGCTCAAGCCATGTGATGTTATTGTTGAAACGCCCAAAAAAGAAACAAAATCAATCCCTATCGCACGAGGACTGATGCATATCAAAGACGATAAACTCATTATCTTCCTTGATGTATAGCGTGTTAGCTACGGTATATTTTTCGGCGGTGTCCGACCTTTACTATGTGCACGGTAATAATAGTTTCGTCTACTGTGTATAGGATACGATAATCACCTTGACGAATGCGCCATTCGTCGCGACCTTTTAAGCGCACGGCATCTGCAGGAAATGGATCTTGGGCTAGTTTTTCAATTCTTTGAACAATTCTTCGTACATCAGAAGCTGGAATACTGGCTAAATCTTTTTTGCGTATTTTCTTATTAAGTACGATGTTATATAAGGCCATCTTTTTTTATCGCTTCCAGAAATGCATCAAGTGTTTCGGTTGGTTCGGTACGGCGGGATTCGATAGCTTCGATATCTTCCAAGTCTTCTGCAATTGCTTGCGCAACTGCTCTGTCCACGTATGCAGACATGGTTTGGTTGGTATCTATAACGTGCTTTTTGAGTGCACGACGAACAGAGGGGCTAAGATATAAGGTTGTCTTGGTCTCTGACTTGCTCATGTGTTTAGTGTAGCGTTTTGACGTCAAAACGTCAATCATTGGTAGGGGTAGGCATTAATCAACAACGAAGTAGTCGAATGCGAAGCTTCTGCCAGTTGGGGCAGCATTTGCGGTACAGATGCTAAAGTTGGTGGCTGATCGTTCTACGTAGAAATCTACCGAACCGCCAGCAGACCCTACGGGAGTCACAATAACATGTGGTGTACGGCTAAAGCGTTGGACAAAGTTTATGGTTGCAAAGCAGCCTGGCCCAGTGCCTCCGCCAGTATTAACATTGAGTGTGCCTGCGATGTCTGAACCGCTGTTAGAGGTAGATCCGCCCGAACCTACAGCACCACCTTGCGAGCGACCTGGGGTTGGCCCGTTTGTACGAATATGATTATTAATAGTAAGGTTTCCGTTACCTGCCAGTGTAAGATTACCGGCGTTAATAGTAGAAGCAGTGAGCGTACCACCAAAGTTTGCGCTCCGAGCGGTGAGATCAGACTGGAATGTCACAGCCCCTTGCATCACAGATGGCCCAGAAACAGACAAATTGTTGATTTGTGTAGCAGCTAGATTGGTGGTGCCAGATACAGTGAGGGCAGGGATAGTTAAGCCTTGGCCGAGCTGGAGGCTGCCAGCGACATTTAAGTTACCGCGGATTAGTGCATTGCCAGCAAACACGGCATCGGACTGAATATTAAGCACATAGCGTGGATCACCTACATTTGCATCGCCATTGGCGATTTCACTCAGCTGTTCTTGGGTAAGGTTTTGCAAGGCAGTTGTGGGCTGTTCTGGCTCTTTTTGGCTGTTGATATACGAAACAACAAATACGATTCCGGCAATCACAACAAGCAAGAAGAATATTAATAAATACACATTAAAGAATCCTAAAAACTTCCTGAATTTACTTTTGTGCTCAGGGGTTTGTATAGGTTTAGGAGTTTCACCCGGTGCAGCATGCACATTTTCGTCGGTACCACTCAAACTATCGAGCGCATTTAACTGCTCGGTTGGCTTTTCTAATGCATCTGCATCCTGTTGTGGATTTTGCTCTTTTTCTGGTTCCATAACGCTTATAGTTATGATACCAGTCTACTCCCGCTTATGCTATAGTAGTCTTGTATATTATGGGTTGGAAACAAATAGTTTTATCACTAGCATTGGTAGTAGGATCAGTACTCGGAATTGCGAGTATAGCAGCTGCGCAGTCTACTTCGCCGAGCTACCGAGTTGATGAATATTATTTTGGTACCGGTGGTGAACTGAATGCTTGTTCTGGTAATTATTGCTCCAAACAGTCTGCTGGCGAATTAGCTGCTGGCCAAACGAAAAGCGCTAATTATCAGGCGCAGGTAGGATTTAATACTACCGACCAGCCAGTGCTAGAGGTAGCAGTGAACGGCGATGTGGATTTTGGTATTTTGGATGCCGGTAGCGTTGCCACGGGAACCGCTAATATTCAGGTGCGCACCTATCTATCCAGTGGCTACAACATGATTATCGACGGTATCGCACCAAAGTACGCATCACATGTGCTTGCTACACCTGATAGCCCAGAGGCATCACAGCCTGGCACCGAACAGTTTGGTATGAATTTGGTAAAGAACGATACTCCTAACGTAGGAGCAAATCCTGTGCAAGTACCAGATAGTAGCTTTAGTTTTGGGTTGCCATCTGCAAACTATCTCATTCCTGATGAGTTTATGTATCAGAGTGGTGATACGGTGGCGCACAGCACCTCTAGTAGTGGCCAGACAAACTACACCCTATCTATGATTGCTAATATGTCGAACCGTACACCTGCCGGTAAATACTTGGCAGAATTTTCTGTGATAGTTGTTGCAGCCTTTTAATGTTTAACGGGTAGAATCTTAAATATTTCTTAGTTCTGTGGATAAGTAGGTTGCATGGCGAATTGCGCTTATGCTACACTGCCTGTGTTATATACCAAAATAAAAAACAATTTAGACAAGGAGAATGAATATCATGATTCATATCAAAAGCGCCCTTCAGCGTATACCTACGCTCGGCGCTGCAGCGACACTACTGCTTGCAGCGGTGATACCTGCTGTCTCATTAACGAGATCGGCTTCGGCTGCTGCGTTGACAAATCGAAGCCTTATGGTTACGAGTACAGTGGCAAATGACGACGACGATAAGCCAGACGGAGGTACTTACACAGGACTTGCTCCAGGAGACCCACGAAATGGCGCACAAGTAGGACATACTTATACGTTTACGCCTGGAACCGCAGGTAACATAGAGGTAATAACGATAGAGTATTGTGAAACTGCATTTGCATGGGTCGGTAGTGGCGCATGTACAGCAGCAGATTTACTGGGTACTGCAACTGGAAATAATGGATTCAGTGCCGAGGAGTGGGACGGAGCTTCGGTAACAGTAGCCGGCTCGCCAATGACTATAGCTGCAACAGCAAATAAAATGACACTTACAAGCGCATCTCCTGTAATGCTCGACCCTGGTACTCCTGTAACTATTACATTTACACCTAATGGATCGAACTACTTCATTAATCCGAACAGCGCATACAAGGGCGTGTCGAACGGAACATACTTCGCTCAAATTCAGACGTATGACACTGCTGCAAATGCTACAGCGGCTGCGTCTAGCAGCTCAGATAACCCTCCCGGTATGGTTGATAATGGCACCGTAACAAACAATGTTACCACTGCCATCGGTATCTACACTCGAGTGCAAGAAACATTAAACTTTTCTGTAGAAGGTGATCCAGATACTCAGCACAACGGTGCTGTTACCGATGGTCCAACCGCAGCAGGTACAGCTTGCGCCCCATTAATCCAGCCTGGCTTGCTAAGGATGGGTGATCAAAATAGCGCACTAGAGCCTGGCATGGCTAATAAGGTAACTTCATACTTCCGGCTTTCAACCAACGCCTCTCAGGGCACAGATGTGTCTTACTCTGGCGATACCTTGAAGAGTCCTAACCATAACTTTACTCCTGTTGCTACGTCTGCAACCCCATACGCCCCGGGGACAGAGCAGTTCGGATTAGCACTTAACTCCGCAAGCACAATGACTCATCTAGTCGCTGAGACCGCATATAGTGATGCGGCAGGTGATAACTTTGCCTTTAATACGGCTAGCGTAGGCGCTCCAGAGAAGATTGCATCAATAGCAAACGGTGTTGTAGCATGCGACACTGGTCGCGTAGATTACATGGCAAGTATTGCTCCAGAAACCCCAGCTGGTATTTACCAAACAAAGATTAACTACATTGCTTCACCACGTTACTAATAGGTAACGTGGGCAGACTTATGGAGAGCCTGGGAATTCCCTAGGCTCTCTGCTTATCAAAAACGTTCCATACAAAAACAAAAAACCAAATGACATTTATAAAAAATACTTTTCAACGTACACAATCTCTTGGCGCTGCAGCAACCTTAGTACTTGCTGCTATTATCCCTGCTATCTCTTTGTCTGCTAACTCATCGGCAGCTGCGCTTACAAACCGTGGGCTTACCGTAACGAGTACTGTAGCGGGTGATGATATGACTGCGCCAGACGGTTCGACGTATTCAAGCTTGCCAGACAATGATCCACGCAATGGTCAGCGCGTAGGGCATACGTATACTTTTACTAAAACCTCAACAGACCCTATAAAAGGCTTTACTATTGAATACTGCGATGCAGCATTCGGCTATATAGGTGATGGTGCGTGTAGCGATACGCTACATGCTAATAATTTTGCAGCAAATTGGACAGGGCCTGTAACAATTAATGGAGAATCGTTTACGGTTACTAAAAACGCGGATAATTTCCTCACTTTCACTACCACAGGTACAGGCATTTCTGACCCGACTATTACCATTGATTTGCAAGCTGGTGGTTTGAATTACTTCAAGAACCCAGACGCTGCGTATAAGTACGAAGATGCCAAGGGCACCTATTTTGCGCATATTTCTACTTTTGGAAGTGACACGGATGCTGCTGCAGCCTACGCCCACGCTAGCCCTGACCCACTTAATCCTGAAGATCCTGCCGGTATTCTCGACGATGGCACTGTAACCAACAATGTTACTGCTGCCATTGGTATCTACACTCGCGTTCAGGAGACATTAAACTTTTCTGTCGAGGGTGATGGCGGTGTGGGTGACCTCACAGCTGGTGCAACACCACCCAACTGGAATAGTGGTACTTGCGATCCGTTAAAAGAAAGTGGTCAGCTAAAGATGGGTGATTCCAATCATGCGCTTAGCTTTGAACAATCGTATCACGCAAAGTCATATTTCCGCTTGTCCACTAACTCCTCTAACGGCGTAGGAGTGTATTATGCTGGTGATACACTCAAGAGTAATACACATACTATGCATGCGCTTGGCGACTCCCAGGTTCAAAGCGAAGCTGGCGAAGAACAATTTGGCATGGCGTTTGACCTTACGGATAATCTTAATGGCAATGTAGGAATTGGCAGTGCACTAATCCCAGTAGGTGCTTACGAGAATAGTCAGAATGGTTACGCGTTCGATGCTACAAATCCTACACAGACCAAGCTTCTTGCATCTGCTAATGGCGTAGTTGCCTGTGATACAGGTGCTCTTGAATATGTTGCAAACATCGCTCCAGAGACTCCCTCGGGCATCTATCAGACCAAAATTAACTACATCGCAGCACCGAAGTACTAATCTATAAATCTGATTTATACACACCATTTTCCCAAATTTAAGGAATAGTTAATTCACCTTATCGCCTCATGTCGTTACTATCAAAACATAAGCGTAATGGGAGTGAGCTATGTTGGGGTATAAAAACTCAAAATTATTAAAAACGACAGTATTCTTTAACAAGAAAAACATTATGAGAATAGGTATATTCGGCGTGGCTGTAAGCATGGCAGTGCTGTTCTCTGCGAATAGCATGCGAACGTATGCGCTAGGTGATATCGGTTCATACTCACTGATTAGTGAAAGTGCTGTTACAGGTGGGCAGGGTGGAAATAATGATTCTAACTTCTTGGCTTCAATATCTCAAGATGGGTCAACTGTCGTATTCGAATCAACAGCTACTGATCTTGTCGCTAGTGATACGAATGGTAAAAAAGATATTTTTTATAGAAAAGCTAGTGGAGGAGCCATTAAGAGGGCGTCAATATCGTCAAGCGGAATTGAAGGCGATAAGGATAGTACGCTTGATGCGATCAGCTCTACAGGAAGATACATCGCATATACTAGTACGTCAACTACTCTAGAGGGAGGGTTGAATCCATACAATCAATACCATCATTATGTATATGACACGAAAACTGAAGAGAACACGCATTTACCGTATGTTTACAGTTCTGCTCCTAGGGGAATTAGTGATGATGGACGATTCATTGCCATGACTTTACAACCAGCTCTTAGGGATATAAATGGAGTTCAAATTAATGCATCAAGAATAAGTCTGTATGACAGGAAGCTAGATACCTGGACTCGTTTAGATAGCCCTGTTGCTGGTGGTGAGCAGCATCAGGCATCAAAAATCCCAAGCATGAATTGCGACGGATCATTTGTTGTGTATGAAAGTGGCTTAACAAATATTACTGGAGAGACTGACAGCAATGGACCTGTTCAAGATATTATCTTAGTTGACCTAAGGCATGGGTTAGGGTTAAAAAACATCACGCAGCAGTTTAATGGCTATAGCTCATATGCAGACATATCTTGTAATGGTCGGTATATTACTTTTACTTCTGCTGCGACAGATATAGATACAACTACTACGGGCATATCTCCTCCTGCGACGGGAAACTACAGTAACCAAGTATACAGGTACGATAGGATTAACGAGACATACGCACTAGTTAGCCAAACAACAGCTGGGCAACTTATGGATAATGCAGGAACTGGCTATAGTTATAGTCAGCATGCTATAGCATCGGATGATGGGCGAGTATATTTTGCAACAAAAAATAGTGCATATGCGCAACCACAAGATTTTGTACGAACCAGAGTAAGGAACATCGATGCCCAAACTACACACGCAATTCAAGATACAGGTTTGCAATATTTTTATATCACACCGCTCAAGAGAGCAGTTGACTCGCAAGGCAAAAGTATGGTCTTTAGGGCAAATAGAGGTGATGTGATCCCAACTGCAAATAATAATAAGACACAGGTATTCCTTGGTAAGCTTGATTAAATAGATTGCTCAGCAAAAGTGCTTAATAATCTAGTACAATAGGCTTATGCTTCAAAAAATAAAGATGGGTCGTTGGCGCAAGAAAATGCCTACAAAGCGCCAGTCTACAGTGTTATTTATAGGCTTAGTGCTGGTGCTGGGTATTGTTTGGGCAGTCATACAGCCAGCAGATGCAGTGCGGTTTGCAACCAGAGGTATGTATATTAATTCTGCTCGTGGCGGAGACACCACGTATTATGTGGTGACTCTGCAGTACACTACTCCTGCTAATGTTGGTTCTGTTCGTATGGAGTTTTGCGATAACCCGATTCCGTCGTTGCCATGTAATGTGCCTCCAGGGTTAGATGTATCTGCAGGTACACTGGCTGCGCAGTCTGGTGAAACTGGATTTTCTATAGAGCAGCAAACTCAGAATCTTATTGTGCTGAGTCGTACGCCGTCTATGACAGGATCGTCGCTGTCGGATTATAGGTTCGATAACATGCGTAACCCCAATGGCGAGCACCAAGATTTCTATGTACGTATTACAAGCCATGCCAGTACCGATGGCTCGGGCCCGCTTATAGATTACGGTTCTGTCGCAGCTACGACTACCCCAGAAATTCACCTCATAACGCAAGTGCCACCAATATTAGTATTTTGTGTTGCTCAGCAAATTAACGATGATGATTGCACCGACATGCAAGGGCACTTTGTAGACTTTGGCGAGCTACGGCCAGACCAAACGTATTCTGCCTCTTCGCAGATACAAGCACGCACAAATGCTTTTTCTGGCTACACTATAACAGCTACAGGTACGACTATGACATCTGGTATCAGGTCTATCCCTGCTATTACTACCCCAACAGAGAGTTTTCAGGGGGTAGGGCAGTTTGGTATTAATCTAGCAACCAATACTTCGCCGAACGTAGGCGCAGATCCTACTGGTCCGGGCACAAACGGCAATGTTGTAGCGCCATACAATACACCCAATAAATTTTTGTTTAATAGCGGAGATGTTGTGGCTACCAGTAACGGAGTAACGCGCACACGCAAATACACTGCAAGTTATGTAGTGAACGTACCGGCAGGGCAACCACCTGGTGTGTATAGCACAACAGTCACCTATATTTGTTTAGCCTCGTTTTGATGTACAATACTGCTAGTGCTAACAATAAATAAAGTGGAGAGTTATGAGAAAAGTAGTTCAGATTGTGGCGGTATTGTCGCTTGCAGTAGCCACAGTATTTTCTTCGGTAAATAGTAATGTAAACGCGCAGTCTACGGGGCTTGCGGTAAATCCTCGTAAGGATGTTGTGGTGTATCCTGGCAAGACTGTCAGCGATCAGCTATATATTAGTAACCTTAACAAAGAGGTTGCAGCAAAAGTCGATCTTAATATTATAGACTTCAAAGCTGCAGGCGAGACAGGTACTCCTGCCCTTCAACTCAAAGAAAATGCACCGCAAACTGCATGGTCGCTTAAGCCATTCTTAACCTTGCCAAAGTCTATAGATCTTGGCCCGGGTGAATCAAAATACGTACCATTTAGTATTCGTATTCCAGAAAACCAAGGTGCAGGTAGCTACTATAGCGCTATCAAATACGATCCTCAACTAGGTGGTGGCAGTGGTAGCGAAAACGTTGCAATTAGTGGCGCGCCTACACAGCTTATCTTTGTAACCGTACCAGGCAAAGCAACTGAGCTTATGAACCTTAATAAGTTTGGTACATATAACATCAAGGACGGGCAAGATAACGGTAAGTTCCAGTCACTTTGGGTTTCTAAAAAACCAGAGAAACTAGCGTACCTACTGCACAACGCAGGTAACGTTGCAGAATCTCCATCTGGCAGTATCTTGGTCAAAAATATCTTCGGTAAGCAGGTAATGGCTATCGATAATGCTAATCCAAAAGAAAACTTGGCGCTTATTGATCAGAACCGTCGCTTCGAAGTGTGTTTCCAATCCGAGACTAAAGAAGTCAAACAAGACGGACGCACAACTAAGGTTGAATCCTGTAAAACTCCTAAGCTTGCGCCAGGTATGTACAAGGCACACATGAGTCTGTTCTATGGCATCAACGGCTCTAATACTCAGGAAATCAATGCAGTTGCAACATTCTGGTATTTACCATTCTGGTTTATCGCTATCATAGTACTGTTGCTAGCTATCCTTGCGTTTGCAATTTACAAAGTTCGCAGCAAATTAATCGGTACCAAAACACACAAACGATCGAAACGATAACGTTATCAAGTTTCACGAAAAGAGCCTCTACGTAAGAGGCTCTTTTGTTGTATTGCCCTAAGCATTAGCTTTACTCTAGGGGCTCACAACAGTACAATAAGGCTATGCATAAACTTGGCGCGCATTGGCGTGTAAATCTTCTGTTGATCATTGGAGTTGTTCTTGCTGCACTGTTTGCTGTTGCGCCTGTTGCGGATGCGCAGATTACTCCGCTTACCACCGAAAACCCCAAAGCAAATTCATTTGGTATGGAGGGTAAGATATCTGCACCGCCTCCAACCCAAGGCGCAATCATAACAGCGCCAAGCGGTGGACAGAATTACACTACTTCGCCAATTACAGTGAGCGGTAGCTGCCCTACAGGGCTGCTAGTAGAGATATTAGATAACGGCGTGATGGTAGGTTCGACCTACTGCGAAAACGGAAGCTTTTCTGTGCTTGTAAATTTGTTTCCTGGGCAAAATGATCTTTCAGCACGGGTTATAGATGACTTAGGTCAAGTCGGCCCACCATCGAACGTTGTGACAGTGTTTTTCAATAATGGGCAGTTTATTGCACCGGGTGCTGTTATTACGCTTACAAGCGCGTATAGTAGGCGCGCAGCGGATCCTGGTAGCACATTGACATGGCCGCTGCAGCTGAGTGGTGGCACAGGGCCGTATGCGTTTAGTATCGACTGGGGCGATGGCACAGAACTAGATCTTATGAGCCAGCCGGTTGCAGGGATAGTGAATATCAACCACGTGTATAAAAACGCAGGAATTTACAGAGTAACTATAAAGGTAGTAGATGCAAATGGAGCCACAGGATTTTTACAGGTGATAGCAGTAGCTAACGGTGACGCCCAGGCGGCAATTGTCAATAATGACGAAAAACCAGCCAAAATAGAATACCGCAATAAGATCATATGGCTCCCAGCATTATTAGTGCTATTGCTGCTTATCCCGGCCTTCTGGCTTGGTAGACGCCACGAAGCCCGTGCTATGCGCAAGCAACTCGAACGTGACGCAGCGATGGTTCGTCAGCTCGACGAATAATCCTCTTTGCCTCGACAATTTTCTCAAGATTTAAGAAATAGTTAAAATCCTTATGCTTAACTAGGATTGTATACATAAGGGGGTGTTGTGAAAAATCGTATGAAAACTATGTCATTTCTAGTGGTTGCCTTAACTCTGACATGGGGTATTGCATTCCAAAGTACGTCGGATGCCATAGTGCCAGGTGTTAATGAGTTTATTACAGTTAATGACAGTGGCAATCAGGCTAATGGGGCTTCTGATGCGCGACCGTCTGTTAGTGGGGATGGTAATGTTGTGGCTTTTGCTTCGGCTGCAACAAACTTAGTTGCGGGTGATACAAATGGACAATATGACATTTTTGTACGTAATCGCACCAATAACACCACAGAGAGGGTTAGTGTCTCAAGTGCTGGGGTGGAGACGAACCAACCTTCGAGCTGGCCATCAGTAAGTTACGACGGGAGATTTGTAGCATTTCAATCGGATGCATCGAATCTAGTGAGTGGCGACACTAATAGTGTGAGTGATGTATTTATTTCTGATGTACAAAATGGCACTACAACACTAGTCAGCAAAAACTCGTCAGGTACGATAGGTGATCGGGGTAGTGGTGATGTTGACATTAGTGCTGACGGGCGTTTTGTAGTATTTACATCCTATGCTACAAACTTAGTAACAGGAGTAAACCCTCTTGGTATAGGTGAGCAAGTATTCATGAAAGATTTATTAACAAACGAAATTCAGGTCATCAGCAAAAACTCGTCAGGTACGATAGGTAATCAGTCTGCAAATCGACCTAAGATCAGTTGTGACGGTGGCGTGGTTGCATTCGCGTCAACGGCAACAAATCTAGTGAGTGGTGATACAAATGGACATAGCGATATATTTCTTAGTGAATTGGGATGGTCAAAAAATAATATAACAAACATTACTATGGCTAGTAGGTCGCTAGATAGTACATTTCCGAATATATCCTGCAATGGTAATTATGTAGCTTTCCAGTCATATAATTCTACTGATGAAGCCGACGAAATACTTACCTACAACAGATTAACTAAGCAGATAGACACTATTGTTGCCTCTGAACAGTATCGGAATAGCGAGTATCCTGATATTAGCGATGATGGTAGGTTTGTGGTATTCAACTCAGAAAGACGGCTGGATAACAGTCACCCATATCGAGGCGGTAGTACGCCCAACGTGTTTATCTACGATAGAAGAGATCAGAGTAGCCAGTTAATTAACATTGACGAGAGTTCATATGCTTCTATGGGTGCCAATTCATTTCCAGTAATAAGCGCTGATGGATCATACGTGGTATATATTGCTGCTGGTGATAATTCGCAGTATGGTGGTTCCGGAAGAGATCTTGTACCCGGTGATAGTAACGGTATCAATGATATCTATATATCAAAAACAGGGTTTTAATGATATTCAACAAATTCTGTAAATAAATTAAAAGAGAAATACGAGAAAGTGCTTGTGTTAATGTAGCGATATATGGTAAAAAGAAGTAGTAAAGTATAAAAAACCAAAAACTTGAAAACTAAAACAAAGAGGGATCTTATGAGTACCGCAATACAAACACTAAAAAGAAATGCATACGGGTTTGCTGCATTGCTGTTTTTGGGAGCAGCTATGGCACCGGCGATTTTGGCACCACGTTTTGTCTCTGCTGCACAGGTAACAAGTCGCAGTATAAAAATGAGTAGTTCTGCGCCGAGTGCTACGGGTGTTACATACGAAGCTACGTTTACACCGCCAACAGCAGGAACTATCCAGGGAATCGTTATTGATTTTTCTCCATCCTCACCGATACCAGCTCAAGGTAACCCAAGCCTACCTGCTGGGATGGTTCTAGGAACAAGTTCACCGACTGTTACGGGAATTTCTGGTGGTGGATCATGGACGGCTGCTGTGACTGATACAACTGCTGTACGCGTGACTCATGGCACTGGTGGTACTGCATCTGGCGCAGTTACAGTATCTCTTGCTGGCTTTACGAACCCTTCTGATGATAATAAAACTTTTTATGCACGTATTTTTACCTATGACACATCAGCTAAGGCTGCTGGCTACACTTCTACTAATCCAGCTAATGTCGGGGCACCAATCGATAGCGGTGGTGTAGCACTGTCAACCGCTACCCCAATCAATGTTTCTGCAACTGTACAGGAAAGTTTACGATTCTGTGTATATGGTTCAGCTCCAGCATATAACTGTGTAGCACCTGTGTCTCCAAATCGAGTAGCTCCAAGTCTTGTGCTTGGGAATGGGGGCACTCCAAATGTATTAGATGAGTCTGCAGTCTATACCGATAGCGCATGGTTCCAGATATCAACTAATGCTGCAAATGGCGCAGTAGTGAATATTAAAAGCGCTCAAACAAGTCTCACAAGTGGTGGCAGTACCATAGCCCCTGTTGGTGGCGCACTAGCTAACATTGTAGCCGGACAAGAAAACTTTGGACTTCGTGCAGTAAATGGGGTTAACCCTACTGTTGGTACCGGAACAAACTCAGGCACCCTAACTGCTGTTCCAAAATATAACAGCACCACACAGTATGCACTGGACAGTACTACAATCACGGGAGCTTTTGGTGACACAATTGCTAATACAAATAGCGCTCCGTTGCTTAATAAGAATATGCAAATTACTTTTGGCGCTACTGCCTCTGGCACGACCAAGCCAGGCGTGTATACAGCAGTATATAATCTTATTGCAGCACCTAACTATTAGTAATCTCTTGTCTTTTACTGAGCGACCTCTGTTCTGAGGTCGCTTTTTGCTTGTGGCTTACTTTACTATTTGCTATGATAAATTTAAGAAATTAATAGGGGTAAAGTGAAGGGTATGAAAATAAAATCTTTTGTCGTGAGAGTGTCTATAATAGGCCTCACGGCTCTATCTCTAATTGTGGTGGCTCCACAAATACTAGCTCAGTCTAGTGGAACTTCTGGCACAGCGACGCAGCAATCTACTGATAGTCTGCGTATCTCGCCACTTAAGACTGATTTAAATCTTAAGCCTGGAGAATCCGGCACTGTTAAGATGTATATCCAGAACTTGACCTCGCAACAATTGACGCTACGTGCTGTTAATAATGATTTCATCGCTGGAAATAAGGAAAATGGTGAACCTAATATTATCTTGGATGAAAATGAATTTGCTCCAACGCATAGTCTAAAGAAATTCATGCAGCCTATCTCTAATATTGCTGTTGACGCAGGTGAACGAAAAGAAGTTGAAGTTGTGATTGAGGTGCCTACAACAGCACAAGCTGGCGGGTATTTCGGAGCCGTGAGGTTTGTGCCTGCACTACCTGGTGGAGAGAACTCGGTAAATGTATCAGGTAGTGTCGCGTCATTAATTCTACTGACTGTACCAGGTAATCTGGTAGAAAACCTCTCTGTTAAACAGTTTGGTATTCAGCAGAACGGTAAGGTTGCAACCCGATTCTCTAGCTCTAAAGATATTAAAGCGCTTATAAGACTAGAAAACAAAGGTAACGTGCACGTAGCTCCATTTGGCGAAGTATTTGTAGAGAAAGGTAAGAAAGTCGTCTATAGTGCAAAGATCAATGATACTGAGCCACGAGGCCTGATTCTTCCAGACAGCGTCCGCAAATGGGAAGTTCCACTCAAAGATCTAGGAAGCTTTGGCAAATACAAAGTCACAGCAGTTGTGAGCTACGGTGGTAGCAATCAGACCATGACCATGGAGCAGACGATTTGGATTATACCAACAGCATTTATTGTCGGTGCAATTGCTATATTGCTCGCAATCGTTGTTGTCGTCTTCTTGATTGTAAAATCACTTAAGGCGTACAAGCAGCGAATCCTCCGTGGCGCTCGCCGACGATAACTCGCCACTAGAATAAAGTGCTGAATTTTGCTAAAATAACCTAGTTATGGCAAAAAAAGTATTCGTCGGTCTTAGTGGTGGTGTAGATTCATCGGTAACGGCTGCTCTGTTGAAGGAGCAGGGGTATGATGTCACGGGTGTATACATGAAAAACTGGAGCCAGGACCTACCTGGCTTTGTGTGTCCGTGGAAAGAAGATTACCAGGACGCCAAGCGTGTTGCAGTGCAGCTCGGTATACCGTTTAAGATGTACGATTTCGAAACCGAATATCGCCAAAAAGTCGTCGATTATATGGTTGCGGGATACCAGGCAGGTATTACTCCGAACCCAGATATTATGTGCAATCAAGAGGTGAAGTTTAAGCTGTTTCTGGAGGCTGCCCTAGAAGATGGTGCGGATATGATTGCCACCGGACACTACGCTCGTATTATCCATGATGAGAGCGCGGGTCCTGTCACGCCATCATCCCCATCCATGCTCGCTGAAGCTCCGCGTGGCGGGGTACCCCATGGCGTGCCACCCGCTCGGTTATTTACAGGAGTGGACGCCAATAAAGACCAGTCATACTTTTTATACAGAGTTACCGAAGATGCATTAACTAAATCCCTTATGCCAATAGGTGAATACGAAAAACCCGCTGTACGCGAACTTGCTAAAAAGTTTGGCTTAGCAACTGCCGAGAAAAAAGATAGCCAGGGAATTTGCTTTGTTGGTAAGGTAGGTATCAAGGAATTCTTGCTTGCCGAATTAGGCGAACAGCCACACGGTGCAATCATTGATCAGGATAGCAAAACAATTGGCGAACACGATGGTGCGCTATTTTATACTATCGGGCAACGCCATGGGTTGAATGTCGGGGGTGGTTTACCTTATTACGTCGTAGGTAAAGATATGGCTAAAAACGAAGTCTACGTAACTACAGATATTCAGGACGCACGTTTGTGGAGTAAAACCCTAACACTTACAAGTGCACACTGGATAAATGGTGAAGCATCATTGCAGGGTGACTTGCAGGTGCGTGTCCGCTACCGCGCACCACTTATTGACGTAAAAAATCTAGAAAAAGTCTCTGACCAAAGCTGGGTGCTAGAGCTCAAAGATGAGGTAAAAGCTGTGACCCCAGGGCAGTCTGCTGTTATATACGCTGGCGAACATTGCTTGGGTGGCGCAATTGTTACTAACCTAACCTAGAACAGTGCCGTTCACGCCACTGTAGACACCTTTTTGTCGAGTGCGACGGATCATGCGTGGTGTGCTTGGTAGGGTGGGGTACACGTCTTTATCAGACGCAGGGAAGTGTGACCAATCTTTCAAGGCTTCTATAAGCAGTTGTTCTTCTCTTTTATCTTCTGGCGAACCGCTTGCAAGCCATGCTTCTAAGAATTGTGGGTCACGCTTGATTTGTTTAAACGCATCTTCTGGAATAATCCGATTGTAATGCATATCCATGATTACACCTGCTGGCTCTGCAGCGAATGACAGGCGTAGAAAACCTGGTTTATTGCTAGGTACAAGTGACTGAAACTCTGGTTGCATACTTATACGAATACGCAATATCTCTGGGTCAGGCATAAGATAAAGCGCCTCTTTTGCTGCAGGATTATCGCAAATTTCTGCAAGTCGGCGTTCGTATAGAGCTTCACGTTTAGCAAGCTCTTCTTCTGGAATAATCCTAGGTTGAAATTTCATAGAATTTTCGTATGCAGTAACACCTCTCACTGTAGAAGCATGTAAGGTTCCGTCCCATAGAACGAGTAGTTTTTGGCCTTCCGAAAAGTCGGTGGCGGTTCTTTGATTAGGGAGAGCAGGCAGTTTTTTTGTTGATTCGACATATGTAGTATTCTCGGGTGTAATTGGAGGCATTGTAGGTGAGCAAGCAGGGGCTTCTACTGGTTCCGGCAGGGCTATCCCGGCTAGAATTGTCGCATCGTCGGGCCGTGGACATTGAGGTTCTCCGAATATTTCCTCTAGGTAATTGCCAATAACTTTCGAGGAATGTGCAACAAAATTAGGTTCTTTCAGCGGATCGTACGTTTCGCCAGCAGTAAACAGCGCATCTTCTGCTGCGAGCATAAGGCTTGTTTTGTCTTCTTGCTGTCGAAACGGAAAGGCTTCAAGGGCAAGGAGCCATCGATATTCAGTAACAAAATTTTCGTGTGCGCCTTCTTCGTTGGCTAAGGCATTCGACAGTGTGCCATTTGGATGATGCCCATTGACGGCTTTACCATCTTCTACGTCGAATATACGTTGCGCCAGAGCAGGATCGTATGAGGCGAGTGTGTCGAGCTGAGGACTGGTTTCTGCAGGATTGGCCATTCGTACCGTATTTTCTTAAATAATGCTTACACTGACAATAGTATAGTCTTGCGTAGTCTGCAAGGTTCTGTCACTTTTTCACAACAGATTATTGACGCGTCCTGCCGACATGGATAGGGCTATACTTGTTGTGCCATCAGGAAGAACCCGGTATGCTATGTGTTCTACGAATTCCTGAGTATTTTTGTTATAAACATGTATCCCAAAATTCGCATCTTTTTTAGGCATCTCGATTTGTGTAATGCCTCCACCTGCGCCTACTAAACTGCCAATTGTGTGTGCCAGTTGTGTTTGCTTTTCGGCACCTTTGCTTGCAACGATGTTACTTTCTATATGTGTGTGGCCAGAAAAAGCGAATGCCACGCAACCTATTGCCAGTGTTTCTGCTGCTGCAATAGCGTCATGACTCAGCACCATAGGCGGTACTCCGGTTTTTTCCTGTACTGCACAGGCTGTATCTGCAATTGCATCACCTTGCGCAGTCATTTCTTCGGTCATTGGTAGTGTTTCGCCCCAGGTACTCTTGCGCGGATCGGGAGCACCCACGAATGTGACATCACGGATACTTGCCTGATAGTTATTTTCTTTATCGAGCGTGTCGTATATCACGGCGCCATCGTCGCCCTCTGCCTTTATGTGGCGTTTCACGTCATGATTGCCCATCACGCCAATCATAGGGACAGAGAGTTTTTTAGTAGCAGCAATAAGGTCATCAAAACACTTTGCTTCGTAGGGCATAGTTTGCATGTTTGTTTGCGTGTCGCCAGTATTAACGATCACACTTGGTCGGAACGCCTCCATCGGCGCACCAAGCATATGTTGCAGGGCTGGTGCATCACAGTGCACATCACTGATATGAGCTATAGCTACAAGGTCGGGATTGTTTTGGTAGTCAAATCCACCTTGTTCACGGAACGTTTCTATAGTTTTCCGGGAATGCTCCGCAACCGTTTTGCGCCAAAAGTTTTCTTTCGTATCGAGCTTGGAGACAACTTCCACGACACCCTTATGGAGTGCGTCACCAAACGTTCCGCCTATCTTTGCATCTTTCAATGCATCGGGTGCTCGCTGCGCAATTATAGGGTCGATATTTTGTGTTGTGTTGATAGCTTGTGCAGATTTTGATTCTGGTCCTACAAGATTAAACGCACCAAACGCTACGGTGGCAGCGACCACACCTATTAATGATCTTTTAAGATTTTTTCTTCGCTCTAAAAACGCCTCTTCGGAATGTTCGTTGCCACGCTTTTGTTGTATGTAGCGTAATCCGGCATTTGCTACGATTGCACCAGCAGTCAATCCTGCACCCATGGCAGCACCGGTAGCCAGATGATCGACAATCGCG
Organism: uncultured Candidatus Saccharibacteria bacterium; assembly: GCA_964499935.1. Taxonomy (GTDB): domain Bacteria; phylum Patescibacteriota; class Saccharimonadia; order Saccharimonadales; family UBA4665; genus CALBGR01. The sequence goes on from CAZCMS010000001.1 coordinate 405,466, forward strand.
TCTCGTACTGGCGTAACAATTCCTTGGTCAAAAGACGCAAAAGAGGCAACAAGTCGATCAAGTTTTTCGCTTCCTTGCGTAGCTGCTATGTCGAACTTGGAAATTTGTGTTGCAAGCTCTACATGTTCGCCTACGAATGGCATTTTTACGTTCGGCAAATCAATATTAAGCAGGCCAGAGTTAATACGGGTACCACCATCACCAATAGCAGGCGATAGCTTGAGCTCGACATCTGGCGTAAGCCCTACGGTAACTGGCCTAAATACAACATTGGCAGTAGCGCCAATAGCTCCAGCAGATGCTACAAGGCCGGTGTTTTCGATAGCATGACGCAATCGAAAGTTAGTAGCCTCGTGTTCTTGTGCTGCGTGATCGTTGTGATCAATGTGTTCACTTTGCCCGGATTCGCTCATCGTGTTATTAACTATACCTTAAATAATGGGGCGGATCTGTTGTGGCTATTTCCACGTCACTTTGTTTATAGCTGGTAAAGCGCTTCAAGCTCCGACAATTGTTGTTGCCTGGCTGCTTGCAAATGCGAATCGTGCAGCACAGTAGATCTTGGTTCATAGGTGCCATCTTTAGACAGTGTCCCTAATGATCGGTGTTCGATAATCTCATGACCAGTTTCTGTCTCGACTATTTGAGCCTGATATGCTGCGTGCGTGTATTGGTTTTTATCTACAATGGCCTGAACATGATAGGCTGTGTCGCCCTCGAACTGATCCAAAACTGTCGCATCCAAAGGCTCTACGAATAGTCTAATGTCTGCATTATCCTCTTCTTGGTTTTCCGCTGAGTTCTCTTCTGTATCGGTTCCAATTGTAATATGGTCAGCAACAAGGCCATGAGGTGCGATAACAACAGGATGTTCGCCAATAAGGTCGAGCATTTTTCTAATAACATTCGTAGGGAGCGACCGTGGGCCAGCCTGCATGAGCTGATTTACATCTTCTGCAGTAACGTCGTTAATGTCAGCCAGGTGACAATCGATAGCCTGGGATATAAGTGATAACCGCTTGTCGTTTTCGTCTTGCTCGTTGACACTGACAATAGACACGATTTCTTCTTGACTGGTCGAAGGGTCTTCGGGATGATATTCCAAATACGCCATAATTATTGTATATTATAACTCAAATATACGTAATTGTCAATATTACCGCGTATATTGCAAATAATTTGGTATAATCTAACAGATATGACAGCACAAGAAATCCGAAACGCGTATTTAGAATTTTTTAAGAACCGTGGACACGCCGTAATCAAGCGAGCGCCGTTGGTACTCAAAGACGACCCAACCACTTTGTTTACTGGCTCTGGTATGCAACCGATGATCCCATATTTGCTCGGTGAAGCACACCCAGAAGGCAGGCGAATTGTAGACAGCCAAACGTGTCTCCGAGCACAAGATATCGATGATATTGGCGACAATCGTCATACCACCTTTTTCGAAATGCTGGGCAACTGGAGTATGGGTGATTACTTCAAGGAGCAACAGATTGAATGGATTGCCGAATTCCTATTTGATGTGGTGGGGCTTGATCCGCAAAAAGTGTATGTTTCTTGCTACATCGGCAATGAAGAATTTGGTATCCCGCGCGACGAAGAAGCCGTGCAGCTATGGACGAAAATTTTCGAAGCTCGTGGCATAGACCCTAAAGTTGTAGAAATTGGTTCAGCCGAAAATGGCGACAAAGTCGGCATGCAAGGCGGACGAATCTTTCTGTATGATGGCAATGAAAACTGGTGGAGTCGCGGAGGCAGCGAAGAAAAAACCCCTGTTGGTGACCCCTGTGGACCAGATAGCGAAATGTTCTACGACTTTGGCGAAGCTGCGCACGATCCAAGCTTTGGTGAGCCACATCCAGCCAGTGATTCTGGTAGATTTATGGAAATCGGCAACAACGTATTTATGGCGTACAAAAAGGTGGCCGAAGGCAAGTTCGAGCTGTTGGATAAACCAAATATTGATCACGGTTCGGGTCTGGAACGCATTGCAGCTGCAAAAATCGGCAGCCCAGATGTATTTAAGATTAGCCTTATGTGGCCAATTATCGAAAAGCTTGAGCAGTTGAGCGGTAAAAAATATGATAGCCACACCAATGCCATGCGTGTGATCGCAGATCACTTGCGAGCAGCAACATTCTTGGCAGTCGATGGCTGTGTACCAAGCAATAAAGAACAAGGGTATGTGATGCGACGGTTGGTGCGCCGTGCAATTCGATTTGCCTTTGACTTAGGTGTCGAACAAAACTTTATGGAAGAAATTGTACCTGTGATAGCAGATCTGTATCATGATGATTTTCCAGAAGTCGCAGAAAAGCGCGAAGAGGTAGTTGCAGTGCTAATTAAGGAAGAAAAAGCGTTTAAACAGACTTTACGTAAAGGGCTGCGTCAGCTTGAGAAGTTTGCAGAAGATGGACTCACCGGCACAGAATTATTCACTCTTTATGATACTTACGGCTTCCCAGTAGAGCTCTCCACTGAAGAGGCATTTAAGCAAAACATCATACTTTCAGATAACTGGCGCGCAGAATTCGAAGCTAAAATGCAAGAACAGCGTCAGCGTAGCCAAACAGCTGCAAAGGGCACATTTAAGGGTGGTCTTGGTGGGCAGACGATGCAGCACAAGAAATACCACACAGCGACCCACCTAATGTATCAGGCGCTACGAGATGTACTGGGTGATCATGTGGTGCAGCGCGGTAGCAATATCACCGAAGAACGACTGCGTTTTGACTTTAGTCATCCCGAAAAGGTTACTCGTGAGCAGCTTGACGAAGTAGAACGTATCGTAAACGAACAAATCCAAAAAGACCTAAAAATTAGCTTTGCAGAATATCCGACAGATGTCGCGATCAACGAAAAAGGCGCATTAGGGCAATTCGGCGATCGCTATGGCGATACGGTGAAAGTGTATAAAATGATCGCAGATGGCGAAGAAAAGCCATTTAGCTTCGAGATTTGTGGTGGCCCTCATGTAGATCACACCATGCAACTCATCGAAGATGGCACAGTATTTAAGATCACCAAAGAAGAATCCTCCTCAGCAGGCATTCGTCGCATCAAAGCTATACTTGCGTAAGGCAAATTATTGAAATAAATTTAAGCAGCTTGCTGTGCGGAGTGTGGAGCATTGCGGTCCTGGAATAGCTCCAGTCCACTTTCGGTAATATATGGCAGAGCGTCTGAGTCAACCGCAATGATTCCGTCCATGCCTCTGAGTACAGTTGCAACTTGCTCGGCAACCTCAGCAGTGGCCTCGGCATGATTTTGATTTTCCGGAGTGTACAAGTGAATTTCGGTCACATTTACGCCACTATTGTCGTGGCTATAGCGTTCGCCAATATACGCATTGCCATGTGGCAAAAGCACTTCGTTATATACTGTTTCAACTTGCGTTGAATCAAGTGGCGGAGTAACTGCTATGCAAGTCGCTTCCTCGCCCATAAAGTGACGTCGTTCAAATACGCCGGATTTAATACTGTGGAATTTAATACCGTCTGTCATGATGCTCCTGAATAATTAATAATTAGTTAAGTAAAATATTCGTTACATACAGTAACATCTATAATAGATACGGTCAATAGGTTGCAGTAGAGAGCGCTCAGGTTGTATCTCCGAGTTGTTGCAGTGATGACCTATTTGCAGAGCAAGGTCGCAGTATGCTCAGTCTGCTTCTTGTAGCCAAGCAGGCGCTTGCAAGTTAAGATTAGGCTTTTTCCTGACGCATTCGTGGTAAAATAAACCGTATATGCTTCGTAAACTAAAAGAATTGCAAGCCTCTGTTAAGAATAAAACAGCGGGGGCAGAAGAATCAAACGATCAATACATTGTTGCGCTCGATGTTGGAACAGAGTACGTAAAGGCGTTAATCGGCAAACTTGTCGACGACGGTATTGAAATCATAGGTGTTGGCAGAAAACATCAAGGGCTTGGGGATATGCAATCAGGGGCCATCGCTGATATTACTGCTGTCACTCAAAACTGCGATCAGGCGCTTGCAGAAGCAGAAGATCAGGCTGGTGTTAGTGTGCGCACTGCCATGATTGGTATTGCAGGGGAATTAGTGAAGGGTGCAACTACTAGGGTTCGTGTCAGGCGAAAAGTTTCAGAGCGACCACTAGATATGGCTGAGCTCGAGAAAATCATCCGATTGGTGCAGGAGCGCGCCGAAAAAAAGGCTCGCCAGCAGGTTGCATGGGAGCTTGGCGGAAAAGACGTCGACATTCGTCTGGTTAACAGCGCATTAGTTGGTATAGAAATTGATGGGTACGAAGTAACTAATCCTGTTGGATTCCAGGGTAGAGACGTGGTGGTGCAGCTGTATACTGCGTTTGCTCCACTTGTTCATATAGGCGCGCTTGAAAGAACTGCCCAACAGCTCGATCTTGATCTGTTGGCAGTTGCTGCTGAACCATTTGCCGTTGCTCGATCGGTGCTTGGGGACAATGCAGATGCGAGCATGAGCGCAATTTTAATGGATGTGGGTGGCGGTACTACAGATATTGCCGTAGTGAACGAAGGTGGCGTGCAAGGTACTAAAATTTTTGGTATTGGTGGCCGAGCGTATACCCGAGCAATTGAACGTAAACTCAGTATTAGTTTTGACGAGGCAGAAAAGCTGAAGATTGAATCCAATAGCGGTAAGATTGAGAAAAAGTATGCCAATGCGGTTGAATCGTCACTACAAAAAACAGTGAATGTCTGGAGTACTGGAGTTGAGGTTGCACTTGGAGAATTTAATAAACTAGACCATTTGCCAAATAAAATATTGCTATGTGGTGGTGGCGCAAGTCTTGATATGCTCATGGATAGTCTTAATCAGGCTGAGTGGTATAAAGGACTGCCGTTTACACGCAAGCCAATAGTGCAACATATTCATCCTGATGAAGTGGTGGGTATTGTTGACACAACAGGAAAAGTTAACGATCATACATATATTACAGCGCTAGGATTATTGCGAGTCGGTATGGACACACTGCAGTATAGTGGCAATGGCTCAGAGGGCATAAAAGATAAGATTGATAGGATTTTGAGAGTATGAGTACAGCTACAAAAGACGTACTATATGTAGATGTTGACGATGAGATTACGACGCTCATCGATAGGCTCGGCACGTCAAAACACAAAATTGTAGCACTTGTTCTGCCAAAACGAGCATCGGTGCTACAAAGCGTAGTGAATATGAAGTTATTGAAGCGTGCCGCAGACGAACAGCAAAAGCACGTCGTACTCATAACGAGTGAGGCAAGTTTATTACCTCTTGCTGGGGCAGTTGGCCTACATGTGGCACCTACGCCAAATTCTAAGCCAGCAATTCCACGGAAGCCCGAAGGCATTGACGACCTGGACGAAGAATCAGAAATAACAGAGAAAGACTTCGATCCGAAAGCGAGCGCAGCGACAGCAGTAGGCGCATTAACGGGAGCAAAGGCAGCAAATCGTGCCGACGATAACGAAGACGAACCGATTCAACTCGATAACGATGATGCACCTAGCGCAGTTGCTAAAGGCGCTGCTGCCAAGACTGGAAAGCAAAAAAAAGCTGCCAAGCCTAAAAAAGGCAAAAACAGCAAGCTAAAAGTCCCTGATTTTAACGCATTTCGCAAAAAATGGCTTCTGATTGGTGGAGCAGTCGTACTGCTGCTAATAGTATGGGTATTTGGTTTTATGATTTTGCCAAAAGCAACCATTGCCGTACGAACCGATAGCGAAGAGATAAATAAACGTCTCGATGTAACATTTGATACCGGAGCGGATAGCGTGGATGTATCGAGCGGAGTTATACCATCAGTTGTCGAGCAATCCGAAAAAGTAATAACTCAGTCGGTGCCTGCAACTGGGCAGGAAAACAGAGGCAACAAAGCAACTGGTGAAGTCGATTTTTCAGTAAGTTACCAAGTGTGTGCGCCAGGATCACAGCCAGTGGTTATTCCTGCAGGAACAGGTGTTTCTCGTAATGGACTGACGTACATTACGAGGGAGAGCGTGCGCTTAGGACGCCAGGGCAACAGGTGTGAAATGGGTGGCAGTAGTGATATAACTGCACAAGCAGCCGGAGCAAATTACAATGTAAATAAAGGAGACTTTACTGTTGCGGGCAATTCTTCTGTTTCAGCAGAAGGTTCTGTAAGTGGTGGATCAGATAATATCGTTAAATTTGTAACGCAAGGTGATATCGATAGCCTAAATCAGAAGCTGGGAGCTCAGGCAGACAATGGCGGTGTACAGAGCGAACTTGCATCTAAGCTCGAAGGTAGGGATCTCTTTGTAGTAAAGGATAGCTTCAATACAGGTACGCCAGAAACAAACGTAACAGCAAAAGTTGGCGACCAGACAGATACGGTGAACGGAACCCAAAAGATTACATACAGTATGGTTGGCGCCAAGAAGCAGGATATCGAAACCTTTATTACAAAAAGCGTAGACGAAAACATAGACACCAGTAGGCAGCGAGTGCTTAACACGGGTCTCGACGAAGCTACGTTTAAGTTGCAGAACCAGCAAAATAATTCCCAGCAAGTACAGATGTCTATGAACGTCACTGCACTTGCCGGGCCAAAGCTTGATGATGAAAAGATCAAGGAGCAGATAGCAGGCAAAAAAACAGGTGAAGTTCGCGATATGCTCAAGAATTACCCAGGGGTTACTGATGTCGAAGTGAAGTTAAGTCCATTCTGGGTGACATCTGTCCCTAAGAGCGCGAGCAAAATAACGATTACATACGAAAAATAACAAGGTAAGGTACTTCGTGTATTCAATTTTAGGATTAGATATTGGTCAGCAAAGGACTGGGGTAGCAGTAGCAAATTCGATTGTCGGTATTGCAAGCCCGCTCGTGACTCTAGGCGCGCCTAATACACTTGTGACCGATATAGTGCAAATCGCGAACGACAAAGAAGTAAAAGTAATAGTTGTAGGATTGCCAAGAAACTTGAGTGGTCAGGAGACTAGCCAAACGCTGTATGTTCAGAAAATTGCTGCCGAACTTGAAAAGGCGACCGGGTTACCTATACACTTTATAGACGAGGCCTTAACTTCCTCTAAGGCCGAAAGTGAACTAAAGGCACGCGGTAAGGCGTATCAAAAGGAAGATATTGATATGCTTGCAGCGACGTACATTTTAGAGGATTTTTTAGTAGAACATCCGGAGGTTATGAATGTTTAAACGATCGTACACTATTGGTAATCGTACAAAACGATGGCCAAAACGAGTGGTAGTGATCTTGGCAATCCTTTTTCTGGGAATCCTTGTGGGTATGGTCGGGGTTCGGCAGTACTACAATGCTAATCTCAAGTCAGTGAGTGATAGTACAGATGCACAAGCGATTGTAGTAGAAAAGGGTGCAACGGTTGAAGAGGTAGCAGCTGAACTCAAGGATAAGAAACTTATTAGAAGTAGCCTAGTTTTCCAGCTGTATATCAGGAGTAAAGAAACGCAAAATCCGCTTATCGCTGGCACGTATAATCTTCAGCCTAATTTTAGTGTTCCAGAAATAGTTTCGATCCTTAGTAAAGGTAAGGTGGCAACAGATTTAATAACTATTCTGCCTGGCCAGAGAATCGATCAGGTGAGACAAATGTTCCTAAACAATGGATTTAGCAAGGAGTCTGTCGATGCTGCACTTGACCCCACTACTTACAAAGATAATCCTGCGCTTGTAGATAAGCCAACCGAGGCGAGTCTCGAGGGCTATTTATACCCTGAATCGTTCCAGCGTACCGCAACAACTACACCTCAAGAGATCGTCGAAGCGTCACTAGACCTAATGAATACAAACTTAACTCCAGAAATACGATCTGCGTTTGCAGCCCAAGGATTGAGTGTATATCAAGGTATTACATTGGCATCTATCGTAGAGCAAGAAGCCTTTAAGCAGGATGACCGGAATCAGATAGCGCAAGTCTTCCTCCAGCGCCTAAAGGAAAGAATGCCGTTACAGTCTGATCCAACAGCAAAATATGGCGCTGTCAAAGAAGGTCAAGAAGAGTCATTGACATACGAATCAGCATATAACACCTATCAAAATACAGGGGTACCTCCAACACCTATCAGCAATGTTAGTAAAGGGTCATTGCAGGCTGTTGCACATCCGTCGGCAACAGATTGGGTGTATTTTGTCGCCGGAGATGATGGAGCGGTGCATTTCTCTCGTACGCTTGCCGAGCACGAGGCTTTAACAGACAAATACTGTACCAAACTCTGCGGTAATTAAGCGACGTAAGCTTTCATGGGGATGACCCATGCATGTACCTTTCGTATTTGAGGTACGGCTTCCGAATATGTTCTGAAGTAACATATTCTGACTTCCGTGGTCAAATAGAAAGAGTACATACACAGGTCATCCGAATCATAACCGTTAAGGGTTGATTTTGGCGATCGTTTTTGCTATACTAGCAATCATAACTTGATAACATACATATTTATTGTTGCGTCAAAATAGTCAAGTTGTACCACTGTTGCAAAGAAGTTAAAAAAGCAAGAAAAGGTCGAATTTTCTTGAAAATATAAGTTAAGATCCAGCAGCTGGTTATGGTTAGACAGGTTTACCTGCACGACCAGGAGTATTGTATTAGTAATACAACTTCACAAGTTATTCGTTCGTCACGTTCGGCTGTTCGTACAGCACGATTATCTAAAAGACTCAATCGTCGATTCCTAGGTACTAAAAGGGCTAGGCGTCGTACCATTCGATATAGTCTCTTGACAGGTAACCTTGCAATACTAGTAGCCGTTGGGGTGCTTATTACTGGTGCTGCACAACCAAGTAACGCTTCTACTGATCGTCTGGCTGCTGCATCTAACTCTTTTGGAGGAGACGTTGCAGGCCCACTTGACCAAGTATCTTCGGTAGACATTGCAGTTGCAATTGCACAAACTACTGGTCTTACAGAATCAGTAGCAGTTGCAAATCAATCTGACAGTGTTAAGACGATGACTGCAATTACTCCTGCTGACACAGCAGTAGTTACCAAGCCACAGGTTGTAGCAACTAATGCTAAAACCGGTAAAGACATCACAAAGTATGTAGTAGTAGAAGGTGATACGTTGCCGTCTGTTGCAGCAAAATTTAATGTCACATCTGACAGTATTCGCTGGTCAAACGATACACTTCGCGGTGATAACTTGCGACCTGGCACTGAGCTTATCATTCCACCTGTAACAGGTATTGTGTATACCGTTTTGATTGGTGATACACCTGATAGTATCGCGCAAAAATTCCGTGCCAACAAAGATCAGTTAATCGCATTTAACGATGCTGAGGTATCTGGTTTTGCAACTGGACAACGGATTGTAGTTCCGAATGGGCAAAAAGCTGCTGCAGCAGGCCTAGGATCGGGTGTGGTGGCTGGGGTTGCTGGTGGAGGAGCATTTTCTGCTCGCTATGGTTATAATGGCTATGATCCAGGCTGGTGCACGTGGTACGCAGCATCACGGGTGAGTGTGCCAACTAACTGGGGTAATGCAAGTACATGGGATGATAGGGCACGTTTGAGTGGTTGGACCGTGAGCCAGGTGCCAGTACCAGGTGCGATTGCTCAGCGTAATGGTGGCTGGGGTCACGTAGGTATTGTAGAAGATGTTAAGCAAGAAGGTGGAGTTTGGTATATCAAGTACTCTGACATGAATGGTCTTGCTGGCTTTAACCGCGTTGGCTATAGTGGCTGGGTGCCTGCATTAGGCAAATACCAGAACTTTATCTATCGTTAGGCTTCTACCTCTGTTATACTGATAACACCTATGCATTTTATAGATCACGTTGATATATTACTTCAAGCTGGTGACGGCGGTCATGGACTAGTGAGTTTTCGTCATGAAAAATTTATCGACAGAGGTGGTCCAGATGGTGGCGATGGTGGCAAAGGTGGTGACATAGTGTTCCAGGCTAACAGGAACGAAAATACATTGGCAGCATTCCGTTATAAAAAAGAAATTACTGCACCGTCTGGGCAGTCTGGTGGAAAACGAAAAATGCATGGCCGAAGTGCAGAAGATTTGATAGTAAAAGTACCAGTAGGTACGGTAGTAACAAATGAATCTGGCGAATTGATCGCAGACCTGTCGGTAGATGGGCAGCAGCATGTTATTGCAAAAGGTGGTCATGGTGGATATGGCAATGCTCACTTTGTAAGTTCGGTGCGACAAACTCCAAAGGTCGCCGAAAAAGGTGAGCCGGGCACCCGATTACGCGTTAGTTTAGAGTTAAAGCTTATAGCGGATGTGGGGCTTGTGGGGCTTCCAAACGCAGGTAAATCGACACTCCTAAGCGTAATTAGCAATGCTCGCCCGGAGATCGCAGATTATGCGTTTACAACCCTTACTCCTAATCTTGGTGTGGTTACAATCGATCACGAAACGAGTGTTTTATTCGCCGATATCCCAGGGCTTATCGAAGGGGCAGCCCAAGGCAAGGGCTTGGGTGATGACTTTTTGCGCCATGTTGAACGAACACTTGTGTTGGTGCATGTTATTGATGCGTACCAAAATGACGTCAAAGAAGCTTATAAAACAATTCAGGATGAGCTCGCTGCTTACAAGGTTGACATATCTACAAAACCACAAGTAATTGCGCTTAATAAAACCGAAGGCTTAGACGAAGATATCATTGAGGATTTGATTGAGCAACTACGCAGTGTTGTCGCAGAGGACACAAAGATAGTGGCAATATCTGCCCAGGCACATAAAGGCACGAAAGAACTCTTGTTTATAGTAAAAGACATATTGCTTGCCGAACGACGTAGACAATTGGCAGAAGAGATGGAAGAAATAAATGATATTGGCGATAACATTCCCGTGCTCACGCTTCAAGAGGATGAAAGTAATACATGGTCGGTAGCAAAAAATGAAGGAGTATTTGTAATTACCGGAGCACGGATTGAGCGCTTTGCTTCACGAACAGATTTTGATAACCCGCATGGAGTTGCTCGGCTCAAAGATATTATGAGAAAAATGGGTATTATGCACGAGCTGTCTCGTCAAGGTGTGGAGGCAGGTGATAAGATAAAAATCGCCGACAAAGGCAGCATAGAATATTAGGAGATAATTTCTGATTGCTGCAAAGCATTAGGTACTCTACGGTAGAATTGTTACAATTTGAAAATGGCTCAAACATTCTTTTTCTACGACCTAGAGACCACAGGAGTGCAGCCACGTACTGCACGTGTGATGCAATTTGCAGGGCAAAGAACCTCGCTTGATCTACAGCCAATTGGTGATCCTGTTAATATAATCATTAAACTGACGCCCGATATCTTGCCAGAGCCAGAAGCCATACTTGTGACTGGCATTACGCCACAGCAAACATTGCAAGATGGAATTACTGAAGTAGAATTTCTAAAAATATTTTTTAGTGATGTCGCGACACCCGACACTATTTTTGTCGGCTACAATACAGTGCGCTTTGATGACGAGTTTATGCGCTTTATGCTGTACCGTAATTTTTATGATCCTTATGAGTGGCAATGGAAAGATGGGCGATCACGATGGGACTTGCTTGATGTTGTACGCATGACGCGCGCACTGCGTCCAGAGAATATAAAATGGCCATTTGATAGTAGCGGAAAACCTTCTAATAGGCTTGAATTGTTAACAGCTGTTAATGGAATTGATCATATGGATGCGCACGATGCGCTGTCTGACGTAAATGCAACTATAGCTTTAGCAAAATTATTGCAAAAAAATCAGCCCAAGCTCTTTGCGTACTTGCTTGAGATGCGCGATAAGAAAAAAGTCAGCAACCTGGTGAATGGAGATAAGCCATTTGTGTATAGTAGCGGAAAATATCCGAGTGAATATGAAAAAACTACCGTGGTAGCAACCGTCGCATCACACCCTAAGCGACAGGCAGTACTTGTATATGATTTACGACATGACCCAACGCAGTTTAAAGATTTAACTGCAGCGCAACTTGCGGATAAATGGCAATGGAAAAAAGATAGTGCGGATTTGCGACTACCGGTAAAGACTATGAGGCTCAATGTATGTCCTGCTGTGGCGCCACTGGCCGTATTGGATAATGAAAGCCAAGCTCGAATTGCGATTGACATGGACATAATAACAAAACACCATAAACTGCTTGCAGATATGCCGGATTGGAGCGATAGGCTACTCGGAGCACTCGATATTCTCGATACAGCTCAGCAGACATTATTTTTGGCGAGCACCGATTCTGTTGATGCACAATTGTACGATGGATTTTTTGACGATCATGACAGGAATTTGCAACGGGCATTTCGCGCAGCAATAACCGATGAACTTGGTGGCATCGCAAATGATTTCCATGATGCTCGGCTTCAGTCGCTTGCACCGTTATACAAGGCACGGAATTATCCAAAGAATTTAAGTACAGAAGAAGAAACTGCCTGGCAGAAATATCGCTTTAGTAGCTTGATGAAGGGTGGTGAGAAATCTCGGCTTGCAGGGTATTTTGCACGAATTCAGCAGCTCATGGCAAAGCAGGAGACAACTCCTGCACAACAATATTTATTGGAAGAACTGCAGCTGTACGGACAAAGTATTATGCTCGAACCCGACGAGTTTCCCGAATAAGCAGTAGCGTGACGAGCATGCTAGTTGTAGCTTTTCGACGATGCATAGAATTTGTTAGTACAAGGCCTAGTCCGATGGATATGACAATTAACCAACTCCAAAAGGTAATTTGAATATTTGTGCCAGGCACGAGTCCAAGGACTAGAAATTCTTGCATGTGTAGCTCCCACTAAGTTTTTTTAAATATCTTTAATTAGGATTATATGCGGATAGTAATATAATTGCAATAAAATCAATAAAGTTATTTATTATGCTTAAGCTTATGGTAGGTGCCATGGCTTTTTTAACTCATGGAGCGCATAGTCAATAAGTTGTTTCAGGAGGCCTATAAGCCAGTCTCGCACCTTTTCTGCAAACGTAAATTCAGTCGCCAAAATAGCAAACCCAAGGAATATCCCAGCCCAGCCTGGCCCAGGAGTAGCGAGCATAATAATACCTGCCACAATGATCGGTACGCTTATCATAACGATGAGGGGCTTTCGGATGGTGCCCGGAACTTTATACCAGCCTCGTTTCAACTTGCTCATGTGATTAGTATATCGCACCCACCAGCATGTCCTAATCAGCTGTGGAAAAAAGTTGTTTTTTCAGGTATAATGAAATTCGTTTTATGAGTGATTTTATCGTAGTTAAGGGAGCGAGGGAGCATAACCTCAAAAATATTAGCGTGAAGTTGCCACGTAATAAATTAGTGGTGATTACAGGCCTGTCTGGTTCTGGAAAATCCAGCCTTGCATTTGATACGATTTACGCAGAGGGCCAACGACGTTATGTTGAAAGCCTCAGTAGCTACGCTCGACAGTTCTTGGGACTTATGGAAAAGCCTGACGTTGACCAAATTGATGGTTTATCTCCGGCAATATCTATTGATCAAAAATCTACTAGCCGTAACCCGCGCAGTACGGTGGCAACAGTTACAGAGATATATGACTATTTACGACTCCTTTTTGCACGCATCGGCGTACCGCATTGTCCTGAATGTGGACGTGCTGTTGCAAGGCAAACTAACCAAGCTATTATCGATCAGATTGCTGCAATGCCAGATGGCGCACGACTGATGTTACTCGCACCAATTGTCGTAGATAAAAAAGGAGCGTTCGAACATATTCCAGAGCAATATAGTCGAGCTGGTTTCGCACGTGCCCAAGTTGACGGCGTTATTTATGCACTCGATGAATTTCCTGCACTAGACAAGAAGTATAAGCACACCATTAGTATTGTGGTAGATAGGCTCACGAACGACGAGGCAAATCGTAGCCGACTCGCACAAAGTGTTGAACAAGCGCTAGAAGTAGGCGATGAGCGCATGCGAGTGGTAAACGCAGACACAAAAGAAGAATTTGACTATTCACTAGCGTACGCTTGCCCAGAGCATCCAGAGATTCCTATCCCAGAACTCGAGCCCCGTACATTTAGTTTTAATAATCCTCATGGCGCCTGTCCAGTATGTACAGGACTTGGCTCGCGCCTCGAAGTCGATCCCGAGTTAGTGATACCTAATGGGCGTTTAACGATTGCAGAAGGTGCGATACGGCCGTTTAATCGCATCAATACTGATGCGTGGTATATGAAAAAGATCAAAGCTGTGGCTGATAGGTATGGCTTTAGTATTCATGAGCCAACGTCGAAGCTAGGCGAGGATAATCTGCAGAGGCTTTTATATGGTACTGGCACAGAAAAATATAATGTAAGCCTTGGCAGTGGGCGAAGTTTTGATACGACGTATGAAGGAGTAATTCCAAACCTGGAGCGACGACACAAAGAGACCGAAAGCGAATTCATGCGTAAAGACATCGAACGGTTTATGCAGGAGCGTGATTGTTATGCTTGTAAGGGATTGCGACTTAAGCCGGGTGTTTTAGCGATTACGGTGCACAATAAATCGATTATGGACATCAGTAGATGGTCTATAGATGAGGCTCTGGGCTGGTTCAATGAGTTGCAGCTGAGCGACCAAGAAGAGCACATTGCACATCAAATCCTAAAGGAAATATGTGCGCGTCTGAGTTTCTTGCAAGACGTTGGACTTAACTACTTAACCTTACTTAGAAGCGCAAATACACTATCGGGTGGCGAGGCGCAGCGTATTCGTCTGGCGACACAGATTGGCTCTGGGTTACAAGGAGTTCTGTATGTGCTTGATGAACCGAGCATAGGACTGCATCAGCGGGATAATGAGCGACTCATCAAGACATTGAAGCATCTTCGTGATCTCGGGAACAGTGTTATTGTAGTTGAGCATGATGAAGATACTATACGTACTGCGGATTACTTGCTTGATATAGGACCGGGTGCAGGCGTGCACGGTGGTCATGTTATTGCTCAGGGTACTCCAAAAGAAGTTGCGGAGAACCCGAAGAGTATTACTGGTAGCTATCTGAACGGAACAGAAGCTATAGCGACACCAGCGAGACGTCGTGCAGGTAATGGAAAGATGATCCGCATCAAAGGCGCACAAGAAAATAATCTTCAAAGTGTTGATGCAGATATACCGCTTGGAAAGCTAGTGGTTGTGAGTGGTGTGAGTGGGTCAGGTAAGTCAAGCCTTATTAACGATATTCTTGCAAAGGAATTGCAGGCACGACTCCATCGTGCGAATACTGTTCCAGGCAAGCATGATGACATCGAGGGTATTAAAGAACTTGACAAAGCTATCGTTATTGATCAGTCTCCTATTGGACGTACGCCTCGCTCTAATCCTGCAACATATACAGGTTTATTCACTCCGATCCGTGAGTTATTTGCGAATACTCCAGAAGCTAAACTTCGTGGATATGGCCCCGGCCGATTCAGCTTTAATGTTAAGGGGGGGCGTTGTGAAAACTGTGCGGGTGACGGCATTATAAAAATTGAGATGCATTTCCTGCCAGATGTGTATGTTCCATGCGAAGTGTGTCACGGCAAACGATATAATCGTGAGGCACTCGAAATTCATTACAAGAGCAAAACAATTAGTGATGTACTAGGGATGACCTGTGAGCAGGCTCTCGATTTCTTTGCAAACATTCCGGCAATTGCACGCAAGCTACAAACAATGGTTGATGTAGGGCTTGGGTATATCACCTTAGGGCAGCCAGCAACACAGCTTTCTGGCGGTGAGGCACAGCGTGTAAAATTAGCATCTGAGCTTTCGCGTCGTCCAACAGGACGCACATTATATATTCTTGATGAGCCCACAACAGGATTGCATATGGCTGATGTGAAGAAGCTCCTTGATGTACTGCATGCACTGGTAGATACCGGTAATAGCATGGTTATTATCGAGCACAACCTTGATGTTATTAAGTCGGCCGACTACTTAATTGATATGGGTCCTGAAGGTGGAAATGGCGGTGGACGTGTTATTGCTACTGGTACACCTGAGCAAGTTGCCACTGTTGAAGAAAGCCATACCGGAAATTTTCTTAAAACAATACTTTAAGATTAAAAGTATTTAAGGTATTTTAAGGTGTTATTTGCTTTGATATTTATGAATATTAACTTCTTAATTAAAATTTAAGACAAAATATTACAATATATTATGTACGTATTTACAATGTAAAATAGCTTTATTTGACACAAAATGATATAATAAAGTATGGCAGTAAAGAGTCGTGCGAGTCAAAAATCTATAGCAACCGC
This sequence comes from uncultured Candidatus Saccharibacteria bacterium, assembly GCA_964499935.1. Classification (GTDB taxonomy): domain Bacteria; phylum Patescibacteriota; class Saccharimonadia; order Saccharimonadales; family UBA4665; genus CALBGR01. The sequence goes on from CAZCMS010000001.1 coordinate 421,640, forward strand.
TCCAGTAGAGCAGGTGAAAGCACTCGTGCGTCCAAACCTTGGGTACGACGGTGAAACATGGCACACTCCCCGTTCGATCGGGAGAATCTTGTGTTTACACGGTACTCGTATTGATTCTATAGAAAGACTTGCGGTTGACGGGCGATTTTCTGGTGAGATCAGTGATCTTCAAGGACAATTTTATACCGTACCCAATCCAAGATTTCGTGGCTGGAATCGTTTTGTAGTAAAACATGGCCTAGATGCTGTTGATGAAGACTACGATGCCCTCGAAAGCGCCATTGCGTATGCCGAAACAAGCGATGCGCATGCAGCGCGACGGTGCAGCAAACAGGAAAAGGTTGATTATGACGACCACGGAATCGTAGTGGCATTTAACGGCTCTGTACCTGGGCAAGATATGGAGTTGTACGAAGATCCTCTCGAGCAAGAGTATGAATTAATTTTTCCTCATCCGCCTAGCCTAGGAGCTATAGAGGGTATTTATCCTATCGACCGAGAGTCGGCAAACTTCTTAGCTCATGCACTTGAGAGAATTAAGTAAAACGTTTATTTATCTACTTTTGGTGATTGCTTTTTAGAAAATGTGAATGTCTTTTTGAATTTTTGAGCAACAAGTTTACGGGATCTCGGGTCGCGTACAATATGCCAAATGGCGGGTGCAATCGCTAATACCATCACACCAATAACGACAATCTCCATGTACTTACCTATGTTTGGTATTTTACTACCAACCCAATAACCAAGAAGGGTAACACCTATGCCCCAAATCAATGCGCCAATCACGTTGTAAAAGAAGAAAGTTGTTCGTGGCATTTTACCGATACCAGCAACCACAGGTGCAAATGTTCGAATAATAGGTACAAAGCGGGCGATAATAATAGTTTTGCCACCGTGTTTTTCATAGAATTTCTGGGCGTGTTCTACATATTCATGTTTAAAAAGCACTCCATCGTCTTTTTTGAAGAGTCGTTTACCAGAATATCTACCAATGGTGTAGCCTACGTTATCGCCAACAACCGCAGCAAGCACGATAGAAATTATTGTAAGATAAATATTTAAATGGCCCTGGGCAGCAAGGATGCCGGCAGTGATCAGTAATGTATCGCCGGGCAGGAAGAATCCTACGAGTAATCCGGATTCTGCAAAAACAATAAAAGTAATAAGAACAAGTCCGCCTTGTGCGATGAGTTCGGGGCTTATACCGAACATTGCGAAAGTTTCAAACATCTTTACAAGCTTACATGCTTTTAGGATCGCCGTCTAGTATTTTTGGGCGACTACCTTCGGTGAAATATACTCTGTAACATAAGCATATAACAGTTATTTGGTATACTAGAAAGGTGAGATGTTAATTAAAGCTTAGGATTACTTAGGCAGAGAGGGGAACGCATGTCACAAGAAAAAATTAGTATTACATTAGAGCCAAGAGAAGTAATAGGCAAGGGCCTTAATAAATTGCGCAGAGAAGGTACGGTACCAGGAGTTATTCATGACCATGGCAAGCCATCTATTGTTGTCATGGGGCCACATCTTGAAATCTTGAAAACCTACCAGAAGTCTGGCAAGAACCGACCAATACAATTAACTGTTTCGGGCAAGACATATACTACACTCGTAAAAGATGTAGCGTTGCATCCTAGGACACAACTTATCACACATATTGTTTTTGATGCTGTGAATGCTAACGAAACAGTAACAGCAGAAGTACCTGTTCATATTAAGCTTGAGGGTGAAAATGAATCAACTCCAGCAGAACGGACTGGCCTTATCGTGCTACGTAACGTAGAAGTTGTTGAGGTGGAAGCAATACCAAGTGCGTTGCCAGAGAATCTACAATTTGACGGTGAAAAACTTGTTGAAGTTGGTGATCAAGCAACAGTTGCGGACTTGATTGTACCGAAAGGCGTTAACGTAAAGACCGACGAATCAACTACTCTCGCAACAGTATTTGAGCCAAGTGCCTTAGCTGCAGCAAATGACGCAGCCGGTGGTGATGCTGAAGCTGGTGACGAAGCTAGTGTTGAATCTGACCATGAAAGTACAGCCGAAGAAGGTACGCAGGAAGCCGAGCAGCGTCCAGGTGGCAAGAAAGAATTCGAAGACAAAGAGCAAGGTACTAACCCAACCAAACAATAATCCATAACCTACAAAGTTATGTAATTAAAAGGTCTGCATTTATCGCAGATCTTTTAATTTTAGTCTCTGTAGCCTTCGGCCTGTTTGGTAAACAAGTCGTGGTAAACGCCTTTCTTTTTCATGAGTGTTTGGTGGCTGCCGTTTTCAATTATTTCTCCATGTTCGAGCACGATAATTCGATTCGCTCGACGAACTGTGCTGAATCTATGACTAACAATGATCGTAGTTTTATCTTGGTAATGATCAAAAATTGAATTAAATATTTCGTACTCTGCCTTGGCGTCAATAGCGCTTGTTGGCTCGTCAAGAATCAACGCTTGTGCGTTTCTAAAAAACGCTCGAGATAAGGCAACTCGTTGCCATTGGCCACCACTTGGCTCAACGCCTTTTTTGAAACTAGCATTCAGCACTGTTTCCCATCCGTGTTTATATTTTTTAACAATATCGAGCACGCCACCATACGAAGCTGCTTGTATAAGTTTTCTCTTATCGTCTTTCAGGTCAGGTTCTGCAATATAGATATTTTCGTCGATTGGCAGCGGGTAAGAATTAAAATCCTGGAACAGCGTTGCAAGCATGTCGTACCATGTTTCGATGGCAATGTCGTTCATGTCAATGCCGTTTACTGTAATTGTGCCACTATCTGGCACATAGTACCTCAAGAGCAGTTTAATAATCGTCGATTTTCCTGCTCCATTTTCACCCACAAGGGCAATATGCTCACCTGGTTTTATGGTGAAGCTGAGATTTGTGAAAACAGGCTTGTCTTGCCCGGGGTAGGTGAATGAAACATTGGCAAATTCGATTGTCGGCGCCTTTTTATTCGACAATTGTATAGCGTGAGGCTTATCAACGATAGAGGGCTGAACTTTTATGAGCGTAAAGAAATTATCAGCAAATTGTAGTGTGTCTTGCATGCGCGAAAGCGTGCCAAATATTGCATTGAGTGCTCCACCAACACGCAACAAAGCACCTGATAAAAAGAAGTATCGCTCTAGCGATAATGCTCCACCCAGGAATTGCTTTAACAGATAGATTGAACCAATAGCTACACCGCCAACTTCTAGGATTTTTGAACCCAGGCTTAGGACGCTAGCTTTCTTAAATCTTGATTCTTGTCTGTCTTGGAATACTGTATTGATGTCGGATACTCTGCCCACAAGGTAATCTTTTGCTTGCATGCTGCGCATTTCCATCTGTGCCTGGGGGCGAATAAGTAGCCCTGCGATACCACCAAAAATATGTTTTTCATCACCTTTTTCATCCCAGACAAGCCAAGATAGTTTTGCAATTCGTGCATCCGACAACAAAGTTGGAATTAGGAATAGGCCGATGACAAGAATAAGCCACCAGCCAATCTGCGCAACAATAATTGCAATAGCGATGAATCGAATAACGCCATAGATTAAATCAAAAATAGCGTATGCCAGGTTTGGCAGTTGCCATGTATAGCCTTCTTGGGCTTTGTTGATTTGGTTGCGTACTTCACTATCGTAATAATTTGCGATGTCTATGCGTGTAAGAGTAGTGAAGAATGTCTTGGTCGACCAGTTATTCACCGCATAATACGCCAGACGCTGGGAGTAGCGCATAATCCAGAGCCCTAAACCTGTGAGTGTGGCAGCGAGTATGTCTATCCATAGCCAAAACCATATTCCATCGGTATTTCCAGTTGTTATAAACTGCGCAAGTAATGCTGCGAGTTTCGCTGAAGCGTAAATTGCTAGAATTGATGCAGCGGTTTCTAGCGCACCTCCAAAAATATTAGCAATGACAGCAAAAGGGCGTACTTTGAATGATATTGTCAGCATTTGCCAGCATACAGCAAGGTAACGTCGTATGTCGGAGATATTAAGTGATATACGTAAATATTTTTTCATATTTATTCCTCTATAAATCCACCAGACTGATGCGACCATAGCTCCGCATACACGCCTTTGCGTTTTAATAATTCTGTGTGGTTACCGTCTTCTATGATTTCACCTTTGTCCAAAACAATGATTCTATCCATTTTCTGAATTGTACTGAGCCGGTGGGCGATGACTATTGCTGTACGACCCTGGATAAGTTTCCAGAGCGCATCTTGAATGAGTCTTTCAGATTCGCTATCGAGCGCACTAGTGGCTTCGTCGAGTAGTAGAATGGGTGAATCCTTTAAGATAGCCCGCGCAATTGCAATACGCTGACGCTGCCCGCCACTCAGCTTGACGCCTCGTTCTCCGACGAGTGTTTCGTAGCCTTGTGGTAGGTTTTTAATAAACTCGTGTGCGTGGGCTTTTTTGGCAGCATCTATAACCTCGTCAATTTGAGCACCTTGTTTGCCGTAACGAATATTATCTGCAATTGTTCTGTGGAACATCAACGCTTCTTGGGGCACATATGCCATATGTGAACGAAGATCAGCTTGGGCTACTTCTTTGATATCGGTGCCATCAATTTTTATTGTGCCGTTCTGTACATCGGCGAATCGAAGAAGAAGTTTTGTAATGCTTGTTTTGCCACCGCCCGAGCGTCCAACGAGGCCAATTTTTTGCCCAGCGGGAATGTGAAGCGAAAAGTCAGTGAATAGCTCGTCTTGACCTTTTTCGTAGCAAAACGAAATATTTTCAATCGTAATATCACCAGAGATCTTGCCTAATTTTTTGGGAGTTTCAGGATCTGTAATTTTAGGTTCATTAAGTAGGTATGTGGTGAATTGACCGGCTTCACTAATGCTTGTTTCGAGATCTCGATAGATCGCATTAAAATCAAATAAGGCACGAGTTGCCGATGCAAAATAACCGAATGTCACAAGGATTGCTTCTGTGGAAAGTTGGCCTGATGTATGTCCAAGGTAAATTACGAGCGTAAGACCGAGCACATTAGTGAGCACATACAGAGGAGCAATTATCATGTCAACGGCATAGATCTGGTAATTCCATGATCGCTTGGCTTTTGTGACGAAATCCAGCACATTGCGATTATGAGTTTTTTGTTCTGACGCCTCGTTAGCAAAGCTCTTTACTACAAATGAGTTTCCAATAATATCTGCCACATGTCCTGTTAATTTTGTGCTGGAATCTTCACGAATTTTTACAAGTTTGCGACGTTGGCGTATAAACGGTAATGCGAGGAAAAATGTTGCGACCAGCATAAGCAAGAGCAAAAAAGTAATGTAGGGCGAGTATGTCCACAAAATAATGGAGGCAAAAATGATCGGAATGACGTTAGGAGAGACATCTAGGGCTATTGTACTAAAGAAACGTTCGTAGTTACGCGCATAACCCCCGACATTCTTAGTCAGAGAGCCTGCGAAGTTATTATTAAAAAAGTCGTTATCTTTACGCAGTAGCAACTGCACTGCATTTTCATATAATGCTCCTATACCACGTGCACATACCTTTGCATTAAAGAAATAGGCTAATCGCCACAATGCCTCTCCGGTCAGCCAGGTTCCGCCAATAATTGCGACGTATATAAATAATTTTCCAGGGTCAAGATTCGCATCTGACGCAATCTCGGTAACAAGTCGTGCTACAACGTAGGTTGGTATGAAGAAGATAAAAATACTTCCAACGCCAGGAAATAGAATAGCGGGTAGTGAAATTTTCCAGTTGCGCTTCATCTGCTGCAGATAATGTTGTACTCCAATTTTCGCTGCCGGGTCTTTTGCTTCTTTTGATCGTTTTCGGTTAATCATGTAGTTCCTTGTAATACGTTATAGATTGTACTGTTTTTTTATTCCTCTATAAATCCACCAGACTGATGCGCCCACAGACTTGCGTAGGTGCCTTTTTTCTTGAGCAGCTCTTTATGGGTGCCTTGCTCAACTATCTCTCCATTGTCTAGTACAACTATACGATCCATTTTTTGGATGGTACTCAGACGGTGAGCGATTACGATAGCTGTTTTATTTTCCATGAGCTTCCACAGGGCATCCTGTATAAGCGATTCACTTTCACTGTCAAGCGCCGAAGTCGCTTCGTCTAACACAAGTATAGGTGCGTTTTTGAGCATTGCTCTCGCGATAGCAACTCGCTGACGTTGTCCGCCAGATAACTTAACACCACGTTCTCCTACGAGCGTTTCATAGCCTTGCGGTAAATCTTTTATGAATTCGTGTGCATGAGCCATTTTTGCAGCATTAGTAATCTGCGCATCGCTTGCATTAGGATTACCGTAGCGAATATTCTCTTTCAACGTTCGATGAAACAGTAAAGGTTCTTGTGGGACGTACGCTATATTCTGTCGTAGGCTTTCCTGTGTGACGCTTTTGATGTCTTGTCCGTCAATAGTTACTGCGCCAGAATCGGTATCAATAAATCGTAAAAGCATTTTAGTTGCTGTTGTTTTACCGCTGCCTGAACGTCCGACAAGACCAACTTTTTCGCCAGATTGAATCTGAAGGTTGAGGCCTGCAAACAATCCTTCTGCAGATCGTGCGTCATCATACTGAAAGGCAACTTCTTTAAAATCAACAGCTCCTTTACTGACGACTAGTTTTTTAGCCTGTGGAGCGTCCATAATTTTTGGCTTAATATCCATGATTTCTACCATTGAGGATGCTTCGGTAACCGCATTTTCAATGTTCTTAATCATGGTGCTGATTTCGAACAAGCGGTTACTAAGGGTGATTGTGAATGCAAACGCAAATATGCCTGTCGCAAGTAGCGCAGGGGTATTGGAGACCTGTATCGCAGTAAGAGTGATAAACGCTACCTGTAATATCAAAATAACGATAATACGATTATTGCCGTCACTCGCAATAAGTCCCCAGTCACGTAAGCGATGATTCTTTAGTGTTTCGTTAAGCTGTGCATGCTTTTTCTCTTCGAATGTTTCACGCGCAAAAATTTTAACAGCCTGGTTGTTGAGAATAATATCGGCGAAATACCCACGCTGTTGTCTTTGTGCTTCGTGGCGTGCTTCACGTAGTGGCGCTCGTTTTCGACTTGTATACCAAGCGCTCCCAATGACAGCAAGTGTCATTACGGTAAGCCCAAGTCCTAAGATTAGGGAATTCGCGGATACCAGAATAATACCTGCAATCATAGTAACTGCAAACGGAATGACGTTAATTGCAATCACATCTTGGAATTGTATAAATGCCTGCCCGAGGCCTGTCGCATCAGAGATGATCTTGCCAGTCATGTGATTTGCGTAAAAATCATCACCCTTTTTCAGGAGATTATGTAATACGCCGTTAAGTATGCGTTCAACGGTTCGGGCTTGTGTTTTAAACAAAATTACAAAACCAATTCTGTTTATTATTACCCCTAATGCTCCACATACAATAAGTACTATTATGGCGGTTTTCCAATTGTAGCTTCCTCCATCCTGGGCAAGTCCAGCAAGAATTTTACTGATAGTATAAGGAATTGCTGTGTTAAGGAGTAGCACGCTTACAGGCATGGCAAATAAAGTAAAATATAATTTTTTACTCTTGAAGCTTTCGCGCAGTAAATACTCTATGACACGTTTTGTGTTGATTGTAGGATTTTTTGACTGCATAATCGGAGCCTCCTGCTCCGTTTAAGGTTTATATTATTTAGATTAGTTTAGGTTTTTGCTGACTACTCACGCTGTAGCCTTGGTACAAGTTCGAAATAAAGGTTAACGGTTCGCTTGGGCGACGTAATATGACTGCATTATTCCTGAATTGATAAACATGATTCGCCCTTTCCGTTATTTTGTAATAATGGCTACAATTGTACCACTAATAATAAATCTTTTGCAAACATGTGATACAGATCACAGATACTGTCGAAAAGTATGGTAGGTGAAAGGTGGCTATGCATGTTTCGCAAAGAGGGTCAGGCAGAGTGCAGTCAGACGAGCATAAGCGAGCCCGCGTGTAACGCACTCTTTGGGGAATATATAGCCACCAGCTTATCTTCAGGCGCAATACGTGGTATAATATTCCTTCGATGAATAAGGTGATCTTATACTATAAATTTGTGCCAGTTGCTGACCCAGAAATGACAATGCGCTGGCAAAAAGAATTATGCGCAAGACTTGGCCTGAAAGGTCGAGTAATTATTAGCGAGCATGGCATCAACGGCACCCTTGGTGGTGATATCGAGAATCTGCGTGAATACAAACGTGAAATGAACCGTTCGGTTATATTCAAGGGCATCATGTATAAATGGAGTGACGGAACGGGCGATGATTTCCCGAAGTTAAGCGTGAAGGTAAAACCCGAACTTGTAGCCTTTGGTACGCCCGATGAAATTAAGGTTGATGAAAAAGGCGTAGTAGGTGGCGGTAAGCATATAAAACCAGAAGCTCTCCATAAACTTGTTGCAGAGCGGGGTGAAGATGTGGTGTTTTTTGACGGACGTAATGCATACGAGGCAGCGGTAGGGAAGTTTAAGGATGCAGTGGTCCCAGAAACCGAAACAACACGAGATTTTATAAAAGAGCTCGAAAGCGATAAATACGAAGATATCAAAGATAAGCCAGTCGTGACCTATTGTACTGGTGGTATTCGCTGCGAGGCATTGAGCGTGCTTATGAAAAATCGTGGCTTTAAAGAGGTGTATCAAATTGATGGCGGAATCGTGAAGTACGGTGAGAAATATGGCGACGACGGCTTGTGGGACGGATCATTGTATATATTCGATGATCGTATGAGTCATCGGTTTTCTGAAAATTCAAAGGACATTGGCGAATGCGTACATTGCGAATCCAAGACTAGTAATTATGAAAATTGCGCAAATGTTTCCTGCAATAAACTCGTGTTGATTTGTGATAATTGCAAGCAAAATACTGATTTATTATTCCACGAGAATGATTGCAGGGTTGTCGCTACGACTTAGATTTTTTGGTCGTATTTGTATTTTTGTCACGCGTGAGCACGCCTGCTACTTCGCTTACTAAAAAGAGGCTTACATCATCCATGGTTTTGCCTTCGGCATGGAAAGGCGTGCTAATAACATTAATCAATACCAGCATGTATATCATAATAAAACTAATAAGCCCCGTAATGATAAGCCCTGCATAAAACGGGTCGATATTTGTCAGGAGCAGCAACACAATAACACCGGCAACAATTGAACGGGCTAATATTGTTGCAGACGGTATAAATCGTATACGTTGAATGTAGTTAACCCGATAGCGATTGCGAAGCAAGGCCATTTGTTGCTGTTTGAGTTTTACAACAAAATTTGGCGGAACATTTGCAGCTTCCATTGCAGCAAAATGTGTGTTGAGTTTGCGAATTTCCTGGCGTGTGCCACGTGTGTTTTTTCGTACATCATGAGCGAATGCAAGTGCAACAGTGTGGAGCTGTTCTCGAAATGCGTTCAGGTCAAAACCTGGATACGATGCATGTATTGCTTTGGCATCATGGTACATATCGTCAATATTTGCCGAAAAATCAGACGGAATTCTTTCGCTTTCTTTGTAGTCGGCGATAGTTGCAGAAAGTAAAAAACCAATTACAAAGATAACGCTCGAGATAACACTATTATGGAGTGAAGTTTGCTGGATTACTTCCCATCCAAGCAGATGTAGAATATGTTTCATTCCTACAATGACGAGCGCAACAATAAGTGCGATAAAGAAAATTCGAAATACTTTTCTTGACGTAAGCATGGGGTAATTATTATACCGGAAAATGGTATACCAGGCTATTAAGTATATTTGTATCCATTCCTACAGTAGATTTACGTCAAATAGTTTTCGTTATTAACAGGAACATTAGTCGCAACAAGCTGAGCTGCATAGTATGTAGCAAAATTCTGCAGTATTTTTACTGGCTCCACTACATTGCTGGCATGGCCTTGCGCAATAAGATCATTAGCGGTCTCTGGCGGAAAATACCCAGCGTGTTTATAGATATTAATACGAATTTCAAGCCCATGAGAATCAAGTTCCGGGTGAAATTGGGTAACGTACACATTATTTTTAATGCGAAACATTTGGGTTGGACATAATTCGGAGCTTGCTAGCAGTGTGGCTGATTTTGGTAGTATTTCGCAGGCTTCTTTGTGGCCCACAAATGCATCAAAACTTGGCGAGAGTCCAGCAAGCAGCGGATCGTTTTTACCTTCGTCGGTAAGTGTTATTTTTGTCGGACCGATATCTTCACTATATTTTCTGGTAACGAGACCCTGTTGATGTGATACGACTACACCGATACCATAGCAGGCTCCTAAAAATGGAAAATCCTGGGCAATTATTTTGTCGAGTAGTACATGGAGCTCACGCTCGGTGCGTATTTGCGCTTCGGATTTTATATCCTGCGGGTCACTTGCATTAAATGGCCCACCTCCGACAATTATTCCTGAATAATCGTCGAGTGTAATAGAGGGGAGAGATGAGGATTCAATCCTGAATCGTTGTAGCTGCGATTCTTGTAATCCGCTAAACTTCAAAAAAGCCTCGTATTCATTATCTGACGCTGCTGTCTCTGGTCGTGACTGTATTAGTAGGAATGGTTTCATCGTATTGTAGAGTATAGCAAATTATTCCCACTCGATAGTGGCTGGGGGTTTGGAAGTTATGTCGTACACAACTCGATTAACGCCGTGCACTTCGTTTACAACACGACTAGATATTTTTTCGAGCAGATCGTACGGTAATTGTGCCCATTCGGCAGTCATGCCGTCGGTTGAGGTTATGGCCCGTACTGCAACCGCTTGTTCGTAGGTGCGTCCGTCGCCCATAACCCCTACAGAATAGATAGGTAGTAGTACCGCGAAGTATTGCCAGACAGTTTGGCGAATAGGGTGCGCATCTATTTCTTGACGGACAATTTTATCAGCTTTCTGCAAAAGACTAACTTTTTCTGCAGTAACGTCGCCAATTATACGGATTGCTAATCCAGGTCCCGGAAAAGGCTGGCGTTGCACAATGGCTTCTGGCAATCCAAGTTCGGAACCAATACTTCGTACTTCGTCCTTAAATAATTCGCGGAGCGGTTCAAGTAGTGACAAATCCATTTTTTCGGGTAGCCCACCAACATTGTGGTGCGACTTAATTGTGACTGAGGGGCCGTTCACTGATACAGATTCAATAACATCAGGATACAACGTTCCTTGTACAAGATGATTCACTCCAGATATTTTTTTAGCCTCCGCTTCGAAGATGCGAATAAACTCAGCTCCAATAATTTTACGTTTCTTCTCTGGATCGCTAATGTCAGCTAGTTTTTCAAGGAAAGAATCGGCTGCACGAACAGGCGTAACGTTCAATCCAATTGCTTTGTATGCTTCCAAGACTTCGTTGTATTCATCGGCTCGCAGCAGACCGGTATCTACAAAAATACAAGTTTGCTGATCTCCGATTGCTTTATCGACAAGCGTTGCAGCAACCGAAGAATCGACTCCGCCAGATAATGCGCACACAACTTTAGAGCTGCCAACTTTTTCACGAATAGCAGCAACCTGATCATCGATAATTGAAGTTGCCGACCAATCTTGCGCAAAGTTGCAAATCTTCATGAACTTTTCCAGAATGTCGCTACCGTATGTACTGTGGGCTACCTCGGGGTGAAATTGTAGGCCGTATATATTTTTGCTGCCGTTTTCTATGGCGCAAATTATATTTTCGCTTGTAGCGGTGACTGCAAAGTTATTTGGTGCTTCCGCAACGTGATCACCATGACTCATCCAGATGACACTATCGTTAACATGGTCATCGAGTAGAGCGCTTTTTTGTTCGGTAAAATTAATCGTTGCTTTGCCGTATTCGCGAATGGGCGAAGCTTCAATTGGGCCACCGAAATGTCTTGCTAGTAGCTGCATGCCATAACAAATACCAATAACAGGGATGCCAAGTTCAAGGATTTTTTCGTCGAATGTAGGTGCGTCGTTATCGTAAATTGAATTAGGTCCACCTGATAAAACAATGCCAGCTGGACGGTGTTTTTTAATTTCATTTGCTGTTGTACTGTACGGCAGGATGATGCTGAAAACTTGCTTTTCTCTAGCGCGCCGAGCGATAAGTTGCGTATATTGTGAGCCAAAATCAAGGATAACAAGTGTCTGGTGCATGCTATTGATAACTATCTCCTGTATTAGTGATAAATAAATCGTGCGGATGACTTTCGGTAAGTGACGCCTGGGTGATTTGCATGAATTCATGGGTTTCCCAGAGCCCAGAAATTGTTGCAGCGCCGGTGTAGTAGAAGCCACTGATAATACCACCCGATAGTTGAGCTACTACGTCTTTAATGGATCCGCGACATGGCACGAGTCCTTCGATACCTTCGGCTACTAATACATCGCCTTGATAATTTTTGCCATGGAATTCATCCTCGGAGCTTACTTCTAATCCACGCTTCATTGCGCCTTCTGACCCCATGCCACGGTACGTTTTAAATGCATAATCACTCGATCCATCGATAATATTTTGAAAACGTCCAGGAACTTGTTCGGGCTTAAGGTGTACGATATCTCCTGGGGATTCTAGGGTAGATGCAAAAACACGACCAAGCATAACAGTGCTTGCGCCGGCAGCGAGTGCTTTGACTATATCGCCAGAGTGGCTAATACCGCCATCAGCAATAATCGGTACATCTTGACCGTTCGCGATACGAGCAGTTTCAAGAATCGCGGTGAGCTGAGGTACTCCCATGCCAGAAACAATTCGGGTTGAGCAAATTGCTCCTGGTCCCATGCCTACGCGTAGTCCATCGGCGCCAGCATTAATGAGTGCTTGTGCACCTTCGGCGGTAGCAACACTGCCGGCGATCACATCAATATCGTAGTGAGCTTTAATGTACTGTACTGCTTCAATGATTTTTTTGGCGTACCCATGAGCGCTGTCTACAAGTAATACGTCTACGCCTGCTGTGATGAGTGCTTCAACTCGCTGCTCGTATCCACTGCTTGATCCAATTGCTGCGCCCACCAATTGGCCAGCTGCTTTCACTTTTGCAACTTCTGCTGCTTGATCTTCGACGGTAAGATTGCGATGGATAAATCCAATGCCACCAAGCTTGCCAAGTTCTATGGCGAGCTCACTTTCTGTAACCGTGTCCATTGGCGATGCAACTAAAGGCAGCTTCAGGCTGATAGATTTACTCAGTTTAGTATTTAGTGAAATGTCTGAGCGGTCGAGCTCAGAATATTGAGGTTTCAGCAAAACGTCATCAAACGTCAATGCCAGAGAAAATTGTTGTTCCATAAGTCATTCTAAGATGCTTGTGCTGTTCAGGTCAAGCCCAAGGTTTTTTAAGTGTCGATTCGAGAAGCGGTTATACTATAAGAGTGACAGAGAAGCTTAATGAAAAATTAAAAGAACTACCGACCAAGCCGGGTGTGTATTTTCATAAAGATGCATCGGGCAAAATTATTTATGTTGGTAAGGCAGCCGTGCTCAGAAATCGCGTGCGACAGTATTTTCAGAAATCTCGTGGACGTGATCCTAAAACCGAAGCGTTAGTAGCTGAGATCGCTGATGTAGATTGGATGGTTGTTGAAAGTGAGATGGAGGCATTGTTTCTTGAAGCGGAAATGATCCGTCGCTACATGCCGCAGTACAATATTTTGCTACGTGACGATAAATCAATGACGTATATACGGATAGATTATGACAGCGATTATCCGACTGTCAGCACAACGCGACGACCATTGGATGATGGTGCAAAATATTTTGGTCCGTATCTTAGTACTACAAGCGTGCGTCAAGCACTAAAATTGTTGCGTAGAATATTTCCGTATGCTACCAAACGCACACCCAATCAAAAACGCGCGACGTTGTATTATCATCTTAAGCTCGATCCAGGATTGGAAGAAGGCAAAACAAGCCTCGAAGATTACCGCGCAAATTTACGAAAATTAATATCGGTTATTCAGGGTAAACGAACTAGCGTGATTCGTGATATCGAACGAGATATGAAGACTGCTGCCAAAGATGCAGATTTTGAGCTAGCTGCAAAGTTAAGGAATCAATTATTTGCTTTGCAGAATCTAAACAGACAGGTCGTATTCAGCGACAAAGAATTTTTAGATATCAGTAAAGATCATGCGTTGAATGAACTTGTAGATATATTGAGCCTCGACAAATTCCCGCAGCGTATAGAAGGGTATGATATCAGCCACATGCAGGGTACTGATGTGGTCGCGAGCATGGTGGTGTTTACGAATGGCGTGAGCAACAAGGGCGAATATCGCAAATTTAAGACCAAGAAAAACCACAATAATGATTTTTATAATATGAACGAGACACTCAAAAGACGACTGAGTGAAAAGAATATTAAAGCCTGGGGCAAGCCAAATCTAGTACTTATCGATGGTGGTAAAGGGCAGCTGGACGCAGCAATCCAAGCACGGGATGAGTCTGGCTGTGAAAAAATTCCGTTTATAGGGCTTGCAAAGCGCGAAGAACAAATCGTGATCGAAAAAAGCAGATCAAACATACAACTTAATATCGAAGCATTGCGTAAACTAGGTGGTTTTATGAGCGAAAGCGATGACTTTATATTAGTCAATGTGCCTCATAATACAAACGTGGTGAAGCTACTACAACGCATCCGCGATGAATCGCATCGTTTTGCAGTATCGTATCATTCGGTGCTAAAAACCAAACGCCAAACAGCCAGCGCACTCGATGATATTCCAACAATAGGTCCATCTACGCGCAAAAAATTACTCAAAACATTCGGTAGTGTACGTGGTATTATGCAGGCTCGCGACTGGGAACTTGAAAAAGTTGTTGGCGAGAAAAAAGCCATAATTCTAAAGCAATATCTGCGTCCACTCAAAAAACAATAAATTTAAGTAGGTATGCTCGGTAGAGATAGTTGCGTGTAATCTGTTATACTAATACATCAGGCCCAGAAAAGAGACAGTAAAAATGCCAGCAACAATAGAGATTGAAGAGAAGACATTTGGCGATAAGCGCCTTTTTAAAGACGTGAAATTTTCGTTGCAAGACGGCGAAAAGGTAGGGCTTATTGGGCGTAACGGCGAAGGCAAGACAACACTGTTTCGTATTCTCTCTGGAGAAGATAAGGACTATCAGGGTGACATAACTGTGAGTCGCGGTATGAGTATTATCGCTACCAGGCAAGAGCACCACGGCTTTGAAAAATTAACGGCTATGCAATATATTTTGCAGGACTTGCCCGAATATTCGCAGCTGAAGCATATCATGGACACCTATCCGGCAGAGATGGGCGACAATATGAAAAAAATTCATGAATACAGCAATGCGTTAGAGAAATTTGATCACCTGGGGTACTACACGATCGAAGATGAAGTGCTGCAAGTATTGGAAAGTTTCCAGCTTGACCATAAAATTGACGTACCACTTTCTGAACTTTCTGGTGGACAAAAGCGTTTGGTAGAGGTTGCGAAAATCATGTTGTCACGTACACACATTGCACTAGTAGACGAGCCGACGAACCACATGGATTACGAAGCTAAAGAAAAGTTTTTGCAGTGGATGAGCGCTGCCAAAGAAACTGTGCTTGTAATTACGCACGACCGCGATGTGCTACAAAAAGTCGATAGAATTATCGAGCTCAAAGATAGGCAGATCACATCATTTAACGGAAACTATGACGCCTATTTGGCACAAAACGCTACTAGTACAAGTAGTCAGATGAACGAATTTGAACTCACGCAACGTCGCATTGTGAACCTAAAAGCAAAAGTGATCGAATACAAGCGATTTAAGGAAAAAGCACGTCACCCTGGTACGATCCAAAGATTCTTAAGGCTCGAAAACAATGCTCGAAAAGAGCTAGCCGAGCTGGAAAAAGTTGCGAAGCCAACATTCTGGATTGATCGTGAGTCGGTTGCGGATATGGGCCTAAAAACGGGCGAACAATACGAGAAATTTAAAGCGAAAAATATTCGTATGAGTGGTGCTCGTGCAAACGAAGGGCGAAGCAGATTATTGCTTGATATAGTAAAACTGTCTGTTGGATATGATGAAAGGCCATTGTTTTCCGGTGTGTCATTTCAGGTGCGCGAGGGTGAAATTCTCGAACTACGCGGACGAAATGGCGCTGGTAAAACGACGCTCATAAAAACATTATTGGCTACTGCTGCACACGAGAAAATGCCCGCAAAAATATTCGGTGGTGAAATAACGGTTGATCAAAAAGTCGTCGTGGGTGTGTATGATCAGGAGATAAGTGAAGGACTATTCGGCAAGACACTCTACCAAGCAATCGAACATATATATTTGTCGCGTAACCTACAAATTAGTGACACAAAAATCCGCCAGCTTATGAACGATTATCTGTTTACGCAAGGCGATATTGCATTGCCTGTGAAGCAGTTGAGTGGTGGACAGAAAGCACGCTTGCAGCTTATCGCTATGCTTGCGAGCAATCCTGCGCTACTCGTCCTCGACGAACCAACAAATCACCTTGATCTGCCAAGTATTGAAGAAATGGAACACGCTCTCAAAAATTACAAAGGAGCAATCCTCTACGTCTCCCACGATAGCTATTTCCGTCGTACGCTCGGTGGTGAAGTAGTCCAGCTCACATAAAGACTAGTAATTATCATTAATTTATGCTATAATATAATTATAATGCCAAGTCAAGAATATGACATACGAATATCTGGTGAGGAGATGCAGCCTATTGAGGTTGTGTCGACATTGAATAGCAGGCATAGTAACCCAGAGCGCTACGCAACAAGTTTTGCTGCTCCTAGGCTAAAGTCGAAACTTGGTAGCCTGCAACCAGATGAATTATGTGTAGTAAGTGGAGAATTTAGTGCAATTGATATTAATGACACAACTACGGCAAGTTTGGTTGACCTGGGCGATGAGTTTGCTCGAGCACGCGGACAAAGTCGGACTGAAGTACGGTTTGCACAGCTTGTGCTCGAAGATGAAATTGTGGGCCAAAAGGCAGCGTTAGTGGCAGTGAAATATACCGATCCTGCCCTAGCTGCACGTGAATTTGCTGCAATGAGTGCAGTGAATGCGCTCATTCATCATTCAAATACTCAATCTTCTTTTCGTCCGATTGGTTTTTTGAATAATGCTGTTCAGTCAGAGAGGCTGCGACGCCCTGTGGTTGGCTTAGTGACGGACTACGAGCACGAAGTGCTTACTCTTGATAGGGTATTCTGGGATCGAGAAATCATAGCTGAACCTCAGGTTGTTGGGCATGCCTTGGGTCGTGCTGCGACCTGGATGGCGACCTTGCATGCTGCAGGAATTGCACATGGTGATGCCCAGCCGAAAAATATCGCAGAAGGAAATACGCAAACGCCACGCTATGTTGACCTAGAGGGGGCGGTGAACTTGTATGCCAAAAACGGATCTCTTAATGCTGACCTTGCATATGCATTGGTGCGTGACGATCTTGGAGTATTCTTGACTCATCTCGAAGGTGATTATACAGACATGATTCCTGAATATTTTGCACGTCGCTATATGGAAAATATGGCAAAAGTCGATAAAGCACATATTGGTGAAGTAACAGAAGAAGACATCCTTAAACTTGCACACGCGCCACAACAGCCCATCGCTCGCTTTGGACAATATTTATAGACATAGGCTGCTATACTGCATAGATGACAGAAACACTTTTTTCGGCTGAATTTTTCAGGCATAACCGCGAGCAATTGCGAAAACTTGTTAATGCAGAAGTCATCGTAATAACAGCAAACGGAGTCTTACAGCGAAGTGCTGATACGGTGTATCCATTCCAGCAAGATACGAATTTTTGGTATGTCATAGGTATTGATGAGCCTGATGTGCTGCTGGTGATGGATGTAGGTGAAGAGTATATAATTTTGCCAAAACGTAGTTACTACCAGGATACCTTTGATGGCATGCTTAACACTGAGATTGTTAAACAAAAATCGGGAATCAAAAATATCTACTCTTTTGAAGAAGGTTGGAAAAAATTAAAAGCACGCATAAGTAAGGTGGATCAGGTAGCAACTATCGCTCCGCCACCGCATTATATTGATGTGTACGGTATGTATACAAACCCTGCTCGGCGGGTGCTGGCGCGATCACTACGAGAAATTCAAGAGTCTATAAAACTCGTTGATATACGTGAACATTTTGCCACTCTGCGCATGATAAAACAGCCGGCAGAAATCGAGGCCATAAAACGTGCAATTGCTATTACAGGTGATGGGCTTGCAGAGGTTATAGGGGCAGCCCGATCAGATCGATACAAGTACGAATATGAAGTAGAGGCTGATCTCACTCGAGCATTTCGGCACAACAAATCCGACCATGCATTTGATCCAATTATTGCTGGAGGTGCCAGAGCATGTACATTGCATAATACCAATATGTCGAGCACCATACATAGGAATGAATTATTACTTTTTGATATCGGTGCGTCGTACAAAGGCTATGCTGCTGATATAACGCGAACTATAGCTATAGGCAAGCCTACAAAAAGACAGCAAGCGGTGTATGACGCCGTGAAAGATGCGCAAGAATATGCATACTCGCTGCTAAAGCCAGGGGTGGACTTAAAAGATTACGAACTAAAAATAGAGCATTATATTGGCGAAAAGTTAGTAGAACTTGGTGTAGTTAAGAAAAACGAAAGCAGCGAGGTACGCAAATATTATCCGCATGCTGCATCGCATCACCTAGGGCTTGACGTGCACGATATAGACGATAGAAAAAGCCTATTGGCACCAAATATGGTTATTACTGTTGAGCCAGGAATTTATATTCCAGAAGAAGGTATCGGTGTGCGCATAGAAGATGATGTGCGAATCACCGAAGATGGCATCGAAGTGCTATCTGCGCACTTGCCGTCGCAGCTCGATTAGACTAGAATGTGGTGTAGATCATGGCAAATAAATATTCTCCAAACCTTATTTACAGGTTTGCACTCCGTTGGTTCGTTTGTAGCTTAGGTCTGTGGATCGCAGCAGGTTTATTAGGTGGTGACAGAATTACCTACGACGACCGTATTGGCGTCGTCATTATCGGCGGTCTTTTACTGGCTATAATCAATGCAATTATTAAGCCGGTTGTTGTTATTCTTTCGTTGCCAGCAATTTTATTTACGCTCGGACTGTTTATGGTTGTTATAAATGGTCTTATGGTGATGCTTGCGAGTACAATCTATAGTCCGCTCGATGTTTCGAGTATCTGGTCGGCAATGCTTGCAGGAGTGGTCATTGGGCTGGTAAACTACCTTGTATCAGCTATTTTGGAGGAGCGTTCGTGAGTATTTGGAATTATATAACTATTGGATCAGGAATTTTTCTAGTATTTCTTATTCTGATTCAAACTAGAGGTGCTTCTCTGGGTGCGGGGCTCGGCGGTGGTGCAGAGGTCAACACCACTCGTCGCGGTACTGACAAAACTATTTTTCAGATTACGATTATCATGGTGATGATTTTTGCAGCATCGTTGATACTCGGCATTGTTATAGAGTAGTTAATTATTTATGAGCAGCTCTCGATCACATAAGCTTCGCTTGCGTCGCAAAATTCGCTTACACCGAAAGCAGGTTGAAGCTGCAAGTTCGCAGACAGATAAATACTTTTTCAGAAGACTTGATAGATTGGTTCATGTCCGACGTTTTGTTTCCGCATGGATGATTCTTGTTATGGTGATGATAGGGTGTCTGATAGTCCAGCTGTCGGCGCTGAGCCAGTATTATCAAAAATTACAGCCTGCACCAGGAGGCGTGTACACAGAAGGTGTTATTGGTTCGTTTACAAATGCGAATCCGCTGTATGCAACGAGTACAGCAGACAGTACAGTTGCAAAACTGTTGTTTAGCGGGCTGCTAAAGTACGACAAGAACGGTAAGTTAACAGGTGATCTGGCCGAGAAATGGGAATCGGATAGTCGAGGACAGGTGTATACCGTAAAACTTCGTCCTGACTTACGGTGGAGCGACGGAAAGCCTTTGACATCATCGGACGTGTTATTTACGTATGCAGTTATTCAGAACCCAGACGCAGGATCGCCACTGTACAACAGTTGGCAGGGTGTTAAAGTTGAGGCTAAGGATGCAAGAACCATAATGTTTACCTTGGATAATCCACTTGCATCGTTTCCTCAGGCGCTCACAAATGGGTTGATTCCACGTCACGTACTGAAAGATGTTCCAATGGTAGACATGCGATCAGCTTCGTTTAATACGAATAAGCCAATTGGGGCAGGCCCGTTTATGTGGCAAAACTTAACAGTGCATGGCGGAGCGGATGCTACAGACCGTGAAGAGCGCATCATGCTCGAAGCAAATAGTAACTACTATAGTGGACGACCAAATCTCGACACCTTTATTATTCGTACGTTCCGGGGTGAACAGCAGATGTTGCAGCGCTATAATAGTCACGAACTCAATGCTATGACGGGGCTTACTGATGTTCCCGAGGGTATTACTGAACAGTACCAGGCGTATAACCTTCCTCAGACAGCTGTTATGACTACATTTTTCAAGACAACCAGCGGTGTATTGGCAGACAAGACGGTTCGACAGGCTATTACAAAAGCAACTGATACGAATGCTATTCGTAAGAGTTTGTCGTACCCAGCAAAATCAGCGAACGCTCCTTTGTTGAAAGGTATGTTAGGGTATGATGCATCTTTGGCGCAATTCTCTTATGATGCAAGTGCTGCGTCAAAGCAGCTCGAAGAGGCGGGTTGGGTATTACCTTCGGGTAAGACCACGCGTGAAAAAGAAGGTCAAAAACTCGAGTTTACCCTATTTGCCGAGAGTAGTAGCGAAGCTGCGCGTGTAACTCGTATGTTGCAGCAACAATGGCAGAAGGTGGGCATTGGAGTAAAGGTAGAGTTGCAAGCAAGTACCGATTTTCAGGTAACACTTGCTGAACATAGCTACGATGCGCTATTAAGAGGTGTATCAATCGGCGTTGATCCAGACGTGTTTGTGTATTGGCACAGTAGTCAAGCAGATGTATTGTCGAGCGGTAGATTAAACTTCTCTGAGTATAAGTCGAGCGCAGTTGACGAAGCGTTAGGCTCTGCACGAACTCGTACAGATCCTGCGCTAAGAATTGCCAAATACAAGCCGTTTCTGGCAGCCTGGCGCGAAGATGCTCCTGCTGTAAGTCTATACCAGCCTCGAGTTCTATATGTAGTACGTGATACAGTATATGGCCTTGATGAGCATGTTGTTGTAGCTGCAAGCGATCGCTATGCCAATGTGAGTGATTGGATGGTCAGACTTGTGAAGACGACTGTTGATTAGCGCAGTAGAGTGACTTACAATTACCTTATCTTTGGTGTATGCGCGAGTGGCGGAATTGGTAGACGCGCTAGTTTCAGGTACTAGTGATCGCAAGATCGTGGAGGTTCAAGTCCTCTTTCGCGCACCACGGAGATTGTTAATTGTAATATAGTAGTATTTATGTTAAAGTAACTTTTATGAGTCAAGGTCATGCATCTTTAGAGCAATCCATAGAGTACGTTAATAAGCATGGTATTAATATACAAAGTGATATTGCCACGCTTGATGCTTGTCCAGAAGACATGATGGTGCTGCTTCGAACTTTAGATGATCGTACGACTTCTGAGCACTGTACACAGACAGGTGCAGATTATCATTTTTCACAGTTAGATTATTTGACTGATCAAGGACGCAGCAAGTGTGCGAGTCGTTACATCGCGACTATTTTAGGAGGTAGGCGAACAGAGTTGGCATATTGGGCTGATGAAGCACCACAAAAGAAACTTACAGTGCACCAGGGGGTTGGAAGGTTAGTCGTAGGTAGTGCACTTGATGGTGATACAAATACATTTAGGCTAGACCCGGAGGTTACCCCTGAAATCGTTCTTCCTTCGGGGCGTTTCTACACGTTCGTGGCTGACATACGAACACCAAAGCCTCTGGTTGTCTCTGGCTTCTACAAAGAAGAATTCGATTGGGATGATTACGAGAAATGTATAGAGCCTGGACAAGGTGTAGTCGAGTGCGGAGGTAAGATTATCGAAGTACCTTTTAGCTTTAGCTCTCGTTATGAGTAGTTATAGTTTAGAACTAAAGTGAGAGCTGATCTCGCGTGTTGCTCATTCAATCATATGGACTAGTGTTATTTCGTGTCGTCAAACCTAATAGCTTGTAAGCTCGCAAGTGTGCCAGGTAGTTGTTCGGGAGTGTCGCAGTATCCCATGACTTTTATGTATCCCTTTGAAAGTTGTACGAAGCCAAATTCTTGGCCACCTTTTACTTTTTCTGCACCCTCGGGGGTTGTGACCGATGATTGTTTTAGCTCATATTGTTGCGGTGTAGAATTTATTGATAATTCAAGTGTCTGGGAGCCAAGTGGGGTAACAGTATATCCATTACCTGATTGTGTAAGGTCGGCGTTGATCTTGTTAATCTCGGTATCTACATCGACTGTACCTTTTTTATACTCAGCAGACACGAAGCATGCATGGGTTTGATCCTTGTCGAAGACAGCCATCGAAGTACGGTTAGTCGCGCCTTGCCACCACCCTGGCGCTTTGTTGGCATCAAATGAAAAGAGGGGTTGTCTGGACACACTCGTGTCTGACTTTGATGCCGAAGAGGCTGTTGTGTGATTGCGATAAATTATAGTTGATATAAACGCAGCTACTACAATAGCAGCAACAGATAGTATTACTAGAGAACGATTTATTTTGAGTTGATGTTGTTTATGTTTCATATTGTGACAATATCATATATAACGACAAAAGTTCTTAAATGTTGGTTAATGGTTGAGCGGATGGTACGGTTTATTCGGGAGAGAGTCAGCCAGAGGCTAGCGCATTATCCGTACTATAACGTACCATCCGACTCGAGGGATTCTCGAGATTTTATCTAGTTACGGCCTAGACTGCCACATCACCCGATCCTTGGGCTAAGGAACGTCCGAACCCCAGGACTGACAGCTGGTGTAGTACAGCTGATGGGGCTTGCCACTCATACCACTGCGCTTCCAGTGACACTGGATGATGATGCCGGGAACGAAGGCGCCGTTGACCTGGTAGCACCAGCCTCCATTCGGATTGCAGTAGAAACGGTTCGGAACCGTCGCAGCACTTGCCGGGCCAGCGGTGGCAGCAGCCATGCCTCCGCCGAGCAGAAGAGAAAGGGCAACCGCGGTTGCGCTCCTCTTCAGGGTATTCCTGAACATCAGGACTCCTTGTGTTCGAGTGGCTAAACGCCTCTCGGATGGATAGGAAACAACACTCGTGCAATATTTATATACGCTTGATCCCCTTAGGAATATGTCGGCGCTATTGCAGAGCGACTTCATTGTATGACTTTTAAAATAATAAGTCCTTAACCTCATTTAAGAATTGACCAAAATTTATATAAATAGTGCCAAATGCAAAGTATGAAGCTAAATTTTCTTTAATTAATAAAATTACACAGTTTGGATATTGACTTGAGTGATTTTTGCTAAGTTTTCGTTTATTAGGTAAATGTTTATGCTATGATTATTACCATAAGATATTAGCTTAGGGGAAGAATCGGGTAATGAGTAAAGTTGCACATTATTTGCAAGAGCATGTACAGGGCGAAGTGATGACGGCTGCTGATGCGCGTAAGTATTTTTCTACAGATGGAAGTATTTTTAGTGTAACGCCGAGTGTCGTGGTGTATCCTCGTGCCGAAAGTGATGTTCGCAAGGTAGCGCGCTTTACGTGGCAGCTCGCAGAGCGTGGTCGCGCCATACCAATTACTGCTCGTGGTGCAGGAACCGATCAGTCGGGCGGAGCGCTTGGTAGTGGTATTATGCTGGTGTTTCCTGCGCATTTACACAGAATTATAGAGTTTGATGGCAAGAGTGGCACTGTAGTAGTTGAGCCAGGGATAAATTACGGTAAATTACAGCAGACTCTCCTGACGCACGATAGGTATTTGCCACCATTCCCGGCCTCTATAGAATACTCAACCATTGGTGGTGCTATCGGTAATAACGCTGGTGGTGAAAGAAGCCTCAAATACGGCACTACTGTAGATTACGTCAATAGCTTAAGGGTTGTGTTGGCAAATGGTGAAGTTATAGAAACGCGACGGCTTAGTAAACGTGAGCTTGGTAAAAAGTTAGGTCTTTCAACGCTTGAGGGCGAAATTTATCGCTCGCTCGATAAGCTCATAGAAGAAAATCATAAACTACTCGATAACCTTAAGTTGCAGACAACCAAAAACGCTGCAGGGTACGCGTTGGCGGACGTTAAGCTTGCTGATGGTTCATTTGATCTTACTCCGCTTATCGTTGGTTCGCAGGGCACGTTGGGTATTGTGACGCAAGCTACCCTACAAACCGAAGACCACACTCCAACAAGTACATTAGTGTTGGCATTCTTCAGTGATTTACAGCATGCAACCAAGGCAATTGATGAAATACGTAAAATGCCAGATCTTCCTGCAGCTATAGAAATGGTTGATGGAAATCTGCTAAAAACTGTCGATACGATTAATCCTAATTTACTCAAGGGTGCTATTGATAAGCCGTTCCCTAAGATAGCGCTATTAATTGAATTCGACGAAAATGAGCGCCAACAAAAAAAGCTTACCAAGAAGACATTAAAAATACTTGATAAGTACGCATCTGATATAGAGGTAGAGCTCGATCCGCTCAAGCAAGATCAGTTATGGCGTATCCGACACGCTTCTGCTGCTGTTGTGGCGCACAGTCAGGGTTCTAAAAAGGCACTTCCTGTTATTGACGATGGTATTGTTCCGCCTGAAAAACTCCATGAGTACATGACGGCTCTATATGCATTGTTTAAGAAATACAATCTTCCTGTTGCCATATGGGGCCATGCCGGTGATGCAAATATACATATGCAGCCTTTCTTGGATCTAGGGCAAGTTGGTGACCGACAAATAGTGATGAAGCTGATGGATGAATATTATAATTTAATTATCTCTCTAGGCGGAAGCACAAGTGGTCAACAGAATGATGGTCGTTTACGAGCGCCGTATCTAGAGAAGCTTTACGGTGCTGAAGTATATCAACTCTTCCAGGAAGTGAAAAAAATATTCGATCCACACGGTATTTTGAACCCTGGTGTTAAGATTGGTGTGTCGCTTGCAGACATGAAGTCCCAGATGCGCACCAACTATTCGATGGAGCATTTGTACGATCATTTGCCACGTTCGTAGTTTGTGCACTTGAATTTTACAGGGAAAATCGGTAAAATATCGTAGTTATATGCTCTACCTGCGGACGTGGCGGGTCTGTATGAAATACAGCAAAAGAAATAGTAGACGCGCGTCGTCGGCTTATGTGATAGCAGTTCGCTGTCGGTAGAGACGAAATTAACAACTATATGCGGACGTGGCGGAATTGGTAGACGCGCTAGCTTGAGGGGCTAGTGGGGGCAACCCTGTGGAAGTTCAAGTCTTCTCGTCCGCACCAATGTAATATGATCAGAGACCGTTCGAGTCTCTTTTTTATTGTTTGTTGCTATGATGCGCGCAGAGTGCCAATTCGACTGTGTATACTGAAAGATATGAAAACAGTCGTTATCTATGGTGGTATGTTTAATCCGCCTACAATAGCTCATCAGAAGATTTTGCAAGCAGCTATTGATTGGGCTTGTCTGCACGGAGATGATGCAGAAGTGTGGCTATTGCCAAGCGGTGAAAATAACAAAAAGAAAACAGGGATTCCGCGCTCAAAGAGGCTGTCATACTGCGAAGCGCTGGTGGCTAGCGTTGAATCTCGAAATTTGGTCGTGTCGATCGAGTTATTTGAGTTTAATAGTAGCGAATACACCGACAAAATTGCCACAGTTAAAGCATTTTCTTCGAAGTATCCTGACGTGCAATTTTGGTGGCTCTATGGAGCTGACTCAATCATGACTATTGATAACTGGGGAGGCAGTTGGTTAAAGCAGAATACTAAGATGCTAATTGCCCCTAGAGATGGAGCGAGCAGCATCGAAATTCCTACGCGATCAGAGATATTAGACATCGATACATTGGGCTGTCTGAGTTCAACAGCAGTTCGAGAGCTAATTGAGCATGGAGGGTCTTATGAACTGCACGTACCGACGTTGGTGGTGCCACTCATTGATCGTGAGGAGGTGTGTGTCAAAGATGAGAAGATAGCGTGACTAACCTTGTGGAGTATAGATAATAACTGTAATTAATGATCTGACACAACATGCTACTATATGGGTATGAATAGGAGATAGTATCATGGTGACACCTGAAGATCAGTTTGAGTCCCCAATTCTCAGCGACGAACAGATTAAGAAATTTTTCCAGCGAATGCAAGCACGAGATCCTAGTCGTGTCGAAAAACGACAGCAGGTTGCAACGAGAGAGTACGGGGCATGGTTGGTGAAGTTCGCTTCAGAACATGACTTCGTCGCTGAAAGCGGTTATGGAGTAGGCGAGTATGAAGGGGCGGACTCGGAACGAGTTGAGCTTGTTCTAGATTTTATAGAATTAACGTTTAGTCATCTCCAGAAGAGAGGTGAAAATACACGAAAACCAGATGCGCCATTCCCGACTCATGAAGCCGAAGTTGTGATCGATGATATGGTTCTAGTAGCGGGACGAATGCGTGGTCAAGGAATAAGGTACTATTTGCGCGAGCTGCAGGAACAAGCTGAATTTGAGCGTCCACAAATTGCGCTGGAAGAGCTTGTTGCTGCAGGATAGTTTAGTAATCTTAGTAATTTCTTGTATCTATGTGGAGGGGTTATTGGAGATGATCCTAGTAAAGTTTTTTATTTAAGAAAAAATTAAGTGATATATCTCGCATGATAAAATTTAAGAAGTAAATTACGTTGTAAAAAACCTTACATACTGTTGAAATGGAGTATACATAAGCATATAGTAGTAGATAAGTGTTAAATAATTAACACAAATGAGATACGAAATAGTCTTTATTGACAATAACAGAAATATTTGTTATAATATAAACATAAAGAATAGATGATATGGCAACGCAACAGTTCGAAGGACAAGTTGAGACCGATCCCCAAGACCTCTTACCAGAAGGTGTAGAGGTGGAGGGCTACCGCGTTACCGGCGAACCACTTACATCTTCTGATCTCTCTATCGTAGTACCTGCAATTAACACCGATAACCTTGAGCTAGTAGCATTAAAGATGTCTCGTGGTGGCATTGTTAATGGGGTTGACACTGACGAAAGAATTAACCATGAAATGAAGGTGCATAAGGCATTTTCTGATCATCCTGCCGTAGTGACTGTTGATGGTTTTGGTACGTGGCGTGAACGACCGTTTTTGGCGACCAGATATCAGGATCTGGGGAGTCTCCGTAGTCGCATGGCAGACACGACAACTGATATACACGATAAGACCACTGTACAGATATCTGCTGCTATCGAAAAGGTCGAGCAAAGAATAGGGCAGCTTCCTGCAGGTTCCGAAGATGCAATCGATGTTCCGTTACTTACAGAGATGGTCGAAGATATTAAGGCTGAGGTCGTTCCTGAGCTGCGACACGTAGCAGAAGCCGAAGAAGCGGTTGATATTGTGGTTGAGGCAGCATTGGATCTCGGACACGATGTCAGCCCCGATGATGAGTTGGCGATGCACGCTACTAAGCAACTACTTGAAGAGGCAAAAGTTACAAGGCCTGAACCAGAGTTTGATCTTAACGCTCAAGACACAAAAGATACCTTAAAGATTATTGGGCACGTCAGTGGAGCACTGGCAGTTATGCATGCACAGGGTATTGTGCACCGTGACGTCAAGCCACACAACATACTTGTTGGAAATGGTCCGAAAGGACGACTGAATGACTTCGGTATTGCTATGTATGCAGGTCAAGAAGGAATAGAGCTTGATCATATGGTATCTGGCACACGTGGCTACATGCCAGTTGAGGCTTATACGGGTATAGTGCGTACTCAAGGAGATGTAGCTGCACTTGCGATAACTGCGTATGAAGTACTGGCTGGAGAGAAGCCATTCCGGGTTGATACAAGCAAGGATCCAAGAGAAGATTTGAAAGTAATTCTTGATACACGACCTATACCGCTCGGTGTACGCAATAAGTATGTTCCGCATGAAGTAAGTCGATTGGTGATGAGTACATTAGTCGGTGAAAATGAGCCAACCGCAGAGAATATAGCAGATGTGCTCTCAAAGGTATAATTAGATTGAAAAATGATAATCGATCTGTTATTATAGCCAGGTCGTTATTGTATGGGTGATTAGCTCAGTTGGCTAGAGCACCTCGTTTACACCGAGGGGGTCGGGGGTTCGAATCCCTCATCACCCACCATAAAAAGAGTCTTACTGAAAAGTAGGGCTTTTTTATTTTTTAAGATATGCTTGAATTCGATGGGTGCGCGAGCTTTTAGCGTTCTATGGCGTCAATAGCGTGCCCAAGATGAAATGGCACGAAGCCTTTGCCTAGGGTAAGGTGAGTATCGGAGGTTTCAAAGCTGTCTGGCGGAGTGTTCTCGACACCTATTTCGAGAGGTAGACTACCCAGATCGTACGGAGATAAAGGAACAGGTTCTGTGTAGAGTGACGCCCCTCTTGACTGTAGAATTTCCTGGCCAACCCCTGGGTCAATAAACACGATGCATCGCATAACTGGCTGTATTCTCTCTATCCCAGAAACAGTTTCTTTGATTCGTAGGCTTGCTTGGTCGGGCGTTACAAAATAAGTTGATCCACGATCGGTGGTAAACACACGAGGAAACGTGTCTCGGTCGTCTCTTAATCTATCGACAAAAAGGTCAACCTGCTTATCTGCAGAAGGAAAGTCGTAAGAATTTGCGGAAATAACCTTCTCTCCTTCGGTGCGCACTTGCTGCGCTCTCGAAAATCCAGATTGTTCACCACGTGAAGTTATCATCTTTATATTATATCACATAACATAGTAAATGTCCATAAGTTGTGAGTACCATAAGTCAACGGCGAAATAATTCTAAAGTTAGAGTTAAAAGAATAATATTTTAAGTACCGATAGTAAGATTACGACTGCAAATAAGTTTTTGATCCAGGCGTCGCCTTTTCTGAGGGCGGTGTGAGCACCAACGTATCCACCGATGAGCATACCTAAGAATATAATCGCAGCTGGCACTACAGGGATAAGTCCATGAAACGCGTATATGATCGCAGGGACAACTGCGGAAAATAATTCTGCAGGAGTATTTGTTGCGTAGCCTTCAATGATCTTATAGCCAAAAAAGTACATCATTACAAATAGTATTGCTGTGGCGCCACCTGCGCCAATAATTGCACCCTCGACAGCCAACAGTCCATATAAAACTAAGCCCATGACTTTCTTAGTTTTAGATGATTTGGTTTGTATAAGACCAAGATTTTTACTAAACAAAAAGAATGGTAGAAATGCTAGTATCATTACACCAAGGAGTATTTCTAAAAAGTCAGTCTCGAGCCTGACCATTATTTGAGCGCCAATAATACTACCAATAATCACAATAATGGCCAAAGGAATTGCCATACTCCAATCGATCTTTTTTGATTTCCAGTATTGAGTAATAGCAGATAAAAATGCGCCAATATCGCCAACTTTATTGATTGCAACAGCGGACTGAGGCGAAAAACCCATAAATAATAACGCTGGCACAGCCACCATGCCACCTCCACCAACGGTGGCGCCCAAAAAGCCTGCCAACAGCCCAACAATAAAAATGACTATTTCTTGCATACGTATAGAGTGTGGTTGAACGTAATTGAGAAGTTTTTAATTAAGTCAGATGATCTTGTCGTCTGACCAATTCTACTCATGCTCGGCATTTATTCTTGCGCGTACTCTGGCTTCCGAAGCATTTAGTATGCTCACAGCGCTTATGATGCGCTCAGGGTCGCTGCGACTTGGATCTGGTGCTTGGTATGCTGGATGAGATTTTGGCAACCTGTCGAGTACAAAATTTGAAGTGTTACGAGGATTAGAAGGCGGTGCTCCGGAGACAATCTCTCTTACACAGAACCCAATCGGTCGTGTCTCTTCTGCTACTCTTCGTTCGAACTCGGCTAACTCTTCGGCATATAAGCGATTACCTTCATCCCAAAGTGCTTGCTCTTCGGGGGTGAGCTCTTGCTTATATAGGTGAGCAAGCGGTTTGGGAGGCGTGTCCATACCTAGTATTCTACACGATAAGCTAAAAACGACACAAAATAGTATATCTACTGGCAGCTAAGTAGAGTATTGCCATGCAATAGCAAAAGCAGTATGATTAAAGGAGTTAGAGACGGGATATTTTAAGAGGGTAAGAGAGTAGCTGATGCCTACAGGCCGAACAGGTAGTCGGGAGAGTCAAGACACACCGAGTGATTCGCAAAAAAACTCTGTTAAAGACGCTAAAATCTCACTGCCACGGCGCATTTCCAGTGGGTATAAAAAAGCAGATACAAAAATAGTCCAAACCACCAAGAGATTTGTACCTCAAAAGACGTTGCACCAACTTGCAGCAAATAAAGCGAGTAATAATGGCAATCTACGATTTAGCGTGCCTGTATCAAAATCCCGTGAAAAGAAAGTATCTATTGTTATTCCAGGGGTGTTACGCCATGTGCGTCACGCTGCATTGCCCGTAGCGCTTATCGCAGTGTTAGGGTTTGCGTTCTTGTCTGCGGGTGCTTCGCCTCCTACCTACGTATCAACAAAAAAGATTGGCGGATCAGGGATAGATACTGTAGTGCAAACGGTACATGATGCATTTGGCGATGAATATGTTGTAGGGACTTTCACTGGTACTGTAGACTTCGGTGCCGACTGGGGAGAGACAGACCCCAAAACCAGCGCCGGAGGTACCGATATATATGTGACGCGCATCAATGGTGACGGTAGTTATAATTGGACTCAGCATTTTGGTGGCAGCAACAACGAAGAGGTGGTTGCTGCTGCTTCAACTTCAGGCGGGCTTTCTATAGTAGGTAACTTTTCTGGCACGATTGATTTTCCAAGTAATCAGGCTGTTCCATCCGACCCCAAAACCAGCGCCGGAGGCACCGACGGGTTTGTACTGAAAGTTGACGCAAATGGCGGGTATCTGGGAACAAAAACAATTGGAGGAACCGGCGCTGATGTAATTAAGGGAGCCAGGGACTTTAACTACGGCTTGCTTCTTACCGGCTCCTTCGAAGACACCGTAG
>CAZCMS010000001.1:452825-885286 GCA_964499935.1 uncultured Candidatus Saccharibacteria bacterium
ATTTTGGCGCCGACTGGAGCGCATCCGACCCCAAAACCAGCGCCGGAGGCACCGATGGGTTTGTGATGGCTGTGGACGAAAACAATGATTATCTATGGGCGAAACGATTCGGTGGTACAGGTGCCGATCGGGGAAATGGAGTTGCTGGCATAGGGTATCATGGAGTACGCGTCGCTGGCTCCTTCGAAGACACCGTAGATTTTGGCGCCGACTGGAGCGCATCCGACCCCAAAACCAGCGCCGGAGGCACCGACGGGTTTGTACTAAGCATCTCTGAAGAGGGCAATTTTAATAATGTAAAACAATTTGGCTCCACCGGTAATGATAGCGGACTGAGCGTGCGATTCGATGCCACAGGTCAGTTATATGCAACCAGCTCCTTCGAAGATACCGTAGACTTCGGTGCCGACTGGGGTGTGGCAGATTCCAAAACTTCCTCTAGTGGCAAGAATGCAGCAATATTTAAGATTTCAGACGACGGAACATACGCATGGGGGCGTCAAATTGGTACAGGTGGCGACAGGGTAACTATCGCCAGTATTGCATTTGATCAAGACAATGGGGCATATCTCGGAGGCTCTTTTAGTAGCACGGTAGATTTTGCGGTGGATAGTAATTTTGGCTCTTCTGACTCCAGGGTTGCTACAGGAGTTTCTGCTGGATATGTCACAAAACTTACAGGTACCGGTGCATATGAATGGACAAAAGTCATTGACGCAAATAATGCTCCTGGGAGCGTTGCTGTGCAAACGATTAGTTTCGATGAAAATGATGTTATGTCCATTGGTGGGAACTTTAGTGATACGGTAGACTTTGCAAGCGACTTCAGTGCAGCAGATGCCAAAACTGCAACCTCTACAGACGGGTTTATCACGAAAATTGCCACTCGCGCTATATTGCATACAGTAGGGGATGCGAGTGGCCTGACCTATCGAGATAGTACAGGCACAAACCTTAGCAGCACAGGCACCTCGGAAACAAATCCAGTGGTATATGTTCATGACCAAGATGATGAAACATTGCTTGCAACACTGGCAGTTGACCTGACTGAAGATCGTGACTGGTCAGGTGTAAGTGGGGATAGTAATCTTGGTGAATATAAAATGTTTATTAATAATGCTGTTACTGCACCAGGGGCTGCTGCAAATATGACACTATATGTACCAAGAAATGGTGGTGACAACGCTGTTATTTTATGTCCCGGTGCAGAAAATCTTACTTCGGTGACAAAAGATTGTGCTAATAAGCGTACAGTTACGACGCACGATGCAGGGGTGACAACGGCAGCAATTTCTGGTGTTGAGTATTGGGTGGTTAGTAATATTACAGATCAGAAAATCGGTGGAATGAGCACAGGAGCGCCAGGCGTTGCTATTGCAGAAACCGATAATAATACGGTGGTTGCAGAAGGTGGAGCTCATGATTTTGTTGCGGTGAGTCTTAACGCACAGCCAACCGAAGATGTTACGGTGACGCTTGTGGCAGATCCAAGCGATCAGCTAACACCAACAGATTCGATTACGTTCACAACAAGTAATTGGAGTACACCCGTAAATGTTGAGATTAGTGCAATCGACGACAATGATATCGAAGGCAATCATAGTGTGAGCCTTGGGTACACAACAGCATCGGCAGATACGTTTTTCGACGGTACCACAGAAACAGGTGTTGTTACTGTAGATATTACAGACAATGATGTTGCTGGTGTAGTGCTAGGCGCAGTAAGTAATCTGGTCAGCGAAGCTGGAACTGCTACAGGAATATGTGCTACGTTAACTGCTCGCCCAAGCAATTCTGTAACACTGCATCTTAGCTCCAGCAATACCTCTGAGGTAACAGTTCCAGGTAGCATTACTATAAATCCAGAAAACTGGAATAGCGAAGAAAATTGTTTTAATGCGACTGGAATTGATGATGAGGAAGTTGATGGTCCCAAAAATGCAGATATTAGCGTTAGTAGTGTGACCAGTGACGACAGTAATTTCTCAAGTCTGGATGTAGAGTCTATTGCTTCGGTGCAAATAACCAATCAGGATGATGATTCGGCAGCCTTTGAGGTTTCTTCTTCTGACACTATAACTACCGAAGCTGGAGGCACAGCTGAAATTTGTATCAAGCTCACTGCGCGCCCAACAAGTAGTGTGACGATTCCGCTTTCTGTATCTGACGCCTCGGAGGGTACATTAGGTGTAGTGACAAATCTCGTAATTGCACCAGGATCGTGGAATAGTAACAGTAACTGCGCGACTATTACCGGAGTCGATGACGATATGGTCGATGGTGACATAGCGTATAGCGTTGTGACGGGCGACCCTACTTCTGCCGACGCTACATGGGATGCGCTTGGAGCTGACGATGTTGCCGATCAAAGCCTAACAAACGAAGATGATGATGAAGCTGGAATTGTCGTCACGCAGTCGGGTGGCGCCACAGCGGTAACTGAAGGCGGTGCGACGGATACATTCAATATTAGATTAACCAGTCAGCCCGCGCCAGGCAAAGAAGTGGTAATTGCAATTTTGCCTACGACAGAAATTAATCTTGGGAGTGGAGCAGGACAAGTAGTTAAGAAAACATTTACCGAAGCTGATTGGAGTCAAGACCAAGAGATTACCGTAACTGCAGCCGATGACTCAAAGGTTGAGGGTAGCCACAACGCTTTGATTACTGTTTCTGTTGATCCTGTGACTACCGAAACACCGTATCTAGGGCTTGAGGCGCAAACTGTCACTGCTGTAATTACCGATAACGACATAGCAACTGCAAGCATCGCGACTATTGATGATGCAACAGAAAATCCTAGCAGCAACGGCAAGATGCGCGTGAGTTTAGACCATGCAAATAACACTGGGAGCGATATGATATTTGGCTATTCGGTAGCAGGAACGGCCGTTAGCGATACGCACTACACTGCACTTGCTGGAACTGTCACAATTGCCGACGGCGCGGACAGTGTGGATATAGATATTGATGTTTCGGGACGCAACAACGCTTTACTTGAAGGCGATAAGACAGTTGTCGCGACACTTACGACAAGCTCAAACCCTAGCGCAGTGATTAGCGAGTCAAATGACAGCACTTCAGTAACAATTTTTGATGACGAGACAGCAGAAGTAAGTGTGGCGACAACGCAAAACGGTAACGAAGCAGGGCCGGTCGCTATTACTTATACTGCAACGTTAAGCAAGCAAAACGACACTGGCGTGCCTATTACAGTAGCGATCAATCCAAGCGGTGGCACTGCAACAAGTGGTGCGGACTACGAGTCGTTTTCGAGTGCGCAAATAAGCATACCGAATGGCGCATCAACAGGCGCGCTAGAAGTAGACGTTATTGATGACAATGATTTTGAAGTAGCTACAGAAACGGTACAGGCAACCATAAACAACCCTTCGATTAATGCTGTAAGTATTGATACAGAAAATGCATCAGCCGAAGCAACCATCGCAGACAACGATACCGCTACACTAAATATCACCGCCACACAGCCAACCGCCAACGAAAATCCAAGTACCAATGGAGAAGTCACCTTTGCACTCGATAAAACAAATCACACCGAAAGCGCTATAGAAATTACCTATACCATTGCCGGAACGGCCGATGCGGATAGCGATTATGATGCTTTGTCTGGTACGGTGACGATTCCAAACGGACAGCAGTCTAGTAAGGTAACGGTTGATACAGGCGATCATGATGATGATGACATGGAAGGTCCTGAAACAGTTATTCTCTCGTATGCGTCGAATAGTGCGCCAAGTAGAGTGTCTGTTGGTGATGATACCGCTACAGTGACGATTGCAGATGACGAGACCGCGGGAATTACAGCAACAGCAACAGACGATACTACGAGTGAAGACGGTGGTACTGGTACAGTTTGCTTTGCGCTTGCGAGTCGCCCAAGCGATACTGTAACTATTAATCTAGCTTCGAGTGACAGTAGTAAAGTAAGTGTTCCTACTACGGTCACCATTGCGCGCAATAATTGGAATAATGCTAACGCAAATTGCGTAACAGTCACTGGACATAACGACAGCCCGCCTGTAGCAACCGGCACGCAAGATATTATTATTCAAACCACCGGAGTTACTTCGGATGATCCGTTCTACGCTGCACTTACGGGTGCTGACATAGCAGATCTAACGATTCATCATGCCGACAATGATAGTCCGGGTGTTACAGTATCAACTATTTCTAGTGTTACAAGCGAAGATGGCGCTAAAAGTGCACGGTTACAATTTGCGCTAAAAACCCGACCATCGAACTTAGTAACTGTTCCGGTGTCTGTTTCGGACGAAACGGAAGGTTCTATAAGTGTTAGTCAAATTGTCATTACTCCGGCAGACTGGGATAGTCCGGAAAACAACGAGCTTGTTATTTCGGGTGTTGACGACTTTTTGACAGATGGTAATATCACGTACCAACTCGTAACAGGAAACCCAAGTTCGCTTGATGCGATGTACGACGGACTAAGTGCTGGTGATGTCGAAGATGTAACACTCACCAACGAAGATGATGATGAAGCAGGAATTACAGTTGTTCAGCCTGGTGGCACAACGAGCGTCGCAGAAGGCGGAGTAACCGATACAATAAGCATTGCTCTCACTAGTCAGCCGGCACCAGGCAACGAAGTGGTCGTTTCGGTTGACCCCAATGGAGAACTGTCGGTTGGTGGAGACGGAGGCGAAGCCACAAAAAAGACATTCACCGAATCAAACTGGAATATCCCACAGATAATTACAGTTACTGCGGTTGATGATACTAAAGTCGAGGGCGATCACATTGGAAGCGTAGTAATTTCTATAGACGATACAACTTCCGAGTTGGCGTATGATGAAGTCGATCCACAGAATATTAGCGTGGCTATTACCGATAATGATGTTGCTACCGCAAGTATCGTAAAAGTTTCTGATGCCACCGAAAATCCAAGCGCCAATGGTAAATTTAAAGTCTCGCTTGATAGTGCTAATCACACTGGCGCAGACATGGTTTTTGATTACACGGTTTCGGGTACTGCCACAAGCGGAACACACTATACTGCACTTTCTGGCACAATTGCCGTTCCTAATAGTAGCGATGAAGCAGAGATTACGGTTGATGTGAGTGGACATAATAATACGCTGCTTGAGGGTGATAAAACCGTAGTTGTTACGCTCGCTAGCAGCCAGAGTGCAAGCGGAGCAGTGGACGCTGGTAATAATCAGGCAACGGTCACAATTGCAGATGACGAAACTGCGACGGCTGCATTATCGGTGTCGCAGCAAGGCGCCGAAGAAGACGAAGTGCCGATTATATATACGGTGACATTAAGTAAACAAAATGATACAGGCGTCGATATTACGGTTGTAATTAATCCTACCGGCGGTACTGCAACAAAAGGTGATGACTACGAAGATTTCTCTGAGGCCACGGTCGCTATTCCAAGTGGATCTTCGACAGGTACAATTTCTGTGCCAGTAGTAGACGATACGCTATTCGAACCAACTACAGAAACTGCGCAGGCAACAATTACTCAACCATCTTCAAGCCAAGTAGCAATTGAGGAGGATGATAAATCAGCCACAGCAACCATCGCCGACAACGACACTGTCACACTAAACATCACGGCCACCCAGCCAGCTGCCAACGAAAATCCAAGCACCAATGGCGAGATTACATTTGCGCTTGATAAAACTAATAATACAGGCAGTGCAATTACCATTAGCTACGCTATTTCGGGCACCGCGTCTGCAAATAACGATTACGATGAACTATCCGGAACGGCTAGTATTCCAAACGGACAGCAATCGGCACAGGTAATCATTAATACCAGTGGACATAATGATGACGATATGGAAGGCGACGAAACAGTGACCGTAACGTATGGTAGTAATTCGGTGGGTGGCAGAGTTAGCGTTACTCAAAATATAGCTACCGTTACTATTCACGATGATGAAGTAGCTACAATTTCAATGACCGCTACGGACGATACAACCAGTGAAGACGGAGACACCGGACGAGTGTGCTTCACGCTTGGGAGTCGTCCTAGTGCAGATGTCGTATTGACACTTGCATCAAGTGACGCAAGCAAAGTTTCAGTACAAAACTCCATAACAATCGAACGAGATAACTGGAATAATGCAACCGCTAATTGTGTTACTGTGACAGGCCATGACGATACTCCGCCGGAAGTGACAGGCACACAAGATATCACTATTCAGGTTGCTGCAATTGCTTCAGATGATCCGTTTTATAGCGCGTTGGTGGCTGGTGATATCGAGGGCGTAACAATACATCACACAGATAATGACACGCCGGGTATAACAGTACAAACAATCTCCAACAGAACCAAGGAAGATGGCAGTAAAACTGCGGTTGTGCGCTTTAGGCTCAACACACAACCAAGTGACGATGTTGTAGTTCCGGTTTCCGTTTCTGATGCTTCAGAAGGCTCCATTGCAGTTGCGGATATTGTTATTACACCAGACAACTGGAATAACGCCGGAGCAAATGAACTGACCATTAATGGCGTCAATGACCACCTTATAGACGGAGATATTTCTTATACGCTCGTAACGGGCGATCCAACTTCAAGCGATGCTGCGTATGAGGCTCTGGGCGCCAGCGATGTTTCTAATCCGTCGCTTATTAACGAAGATGACGACGAGGCGCATATTGCTATCACCGAAATAGATGGCTCTACAGCAGTCGCAGAAGGCGGAGCGACAGATACCGTGGCAGTGCAGATTGGCACGCAACCTGCAGATGGTGCACAAATTGCAGTTACGGCAACCCCTGCAAATACCGAAATAGACCTAGGTGCCGGTGCGGGTGTGCCAGTGGCTTTATTATTTACTGATGCAAATTGGCAGGATGCACAAGATATTACTATTAGCGCGCTCGATGATACGCTACTAGAAAGCGATCATGACTCACAAATTACGTATGCTATTAATAACAGCATGACTACGGAGTTACCGTATAGGGATTATGCAGATTTTCCTACCACTTCAGTCGCTATAACCGATAATGAGACTGCAACTGCGGACTTGAGCCTTTCGGTTGGTAGTGAAGCGGGGCCAACACCTGTTGTCGCAACCCTTACACTCAGTAAGCAAAACGATACGGCTGCACCAATTACGTTCTCGCTTAATCCTAACGGAGGTGTTGCCGTACCAGGAAGCGATTACACAGATTTTACCGATACAACAGTGAGCATACCCGTTGGGCAAAGTTCGGCATCGGTTGATATCCCGGTAATTGATGATGTGTTACTAGAAGGTGACGAATCGATAGGTGCTATGCTGACAAATTCAAGCCTTGGTGCAGTCACGATTACCACTAATCAGGCGACGGCAACAATTACCGACAATGACACTGCAACCGCAACAATTGTTGCTACCACTCCAACTGCAGCAGAAAATCCGTCTAGCAACGGAGAGTTCACAGTATATCTCAGCAGGGTAAATAATACTGGCGCGCCAATTACTGTTAATTATACGGTGAGTGGAACTGCAACTGCCGGGCAAGACTACACTGCACTATCTGGTTCTGTAAATATTCTCGCAGGTGCAAGCAGCGCAACCATTCCGGTTGTGACAGCTTGGTACAATGATTCGACAGTAGAAAATAGCGAGACAGTTGCAGTAACGTTGCAAGACGCGAGCCATAGTTTAGTATCAATCGGTGGGCCAAGTAGCGCAGCGGTGACTATCGCCGATGATGATGGTTTCACGACGAGTATTTCTACGCAGCAACACGGTAATGAGGAAGGGGCGATCGCTATTCGGTATCGTGTACAGCTTTCGCAGGTGAATACCACCGGTAGTCCAGTGACGGTAGGAATTAGTGATAGTCAGGAAGGCTCGGCTACATCAAATAGCGACTATCAGGCATTTGGCGGAACAGTCAGTATCCCGAACGGGCAACAATATACTGACTATACGGTGACGGTTATCGACGATAATGATCTGGAGGATTCGTACGAAACTGTAGAGGCAGTGCTATCCAATCCGAGCGAGGGAGAAATTGGCATTGCATCAGCAACAGCCACAATTACCGACAACGACACTGCGACTATGACTGTTGAGGCAACACAAGCGACGGCTCATGAAAATCCAGCTACGGATGGAGTATTTACTATTGCGCTTGATAAGTCAAACCATGGCACCGAACCCATCTTGGTTACGTACACTATTAACGGTACGGCAATAGCTGGACAAGATTATGCGCCGTTATCAGGCACGGCAATGATCGCGCCCGGGCAATCAAACACTGTGGTGGTAGTGGCTACTGAAGGCTACAACGATGATGTACACGAGGGAGATGAAACAGTCATTCTAAGCCTAGGAAGTATCGATCATTCTGGAGTTTCAGTCAGCGATCCAAGCTCGGCGACTGTTATGATAATTGACGACGACCCGGAACCACAGACTCCGCCAACCAATGGTGGGGCTCCGATAATTACACCACCGACAATAAACAGTACATTTATTACTGCCCGGCCACAGCCTACCCGTGTACCGGTAGACGGTAATGCAACTGGCAATACTCCACAGCCAGAGCAAGAGGTCGAGGTAGCGAAACCTCAACCAGTTGATCAGAAATCCAAAGACATAGACAGTGATGGTATATCTGACGAAGAAGAAAACAGGGCACATAATAACGGCGACGGAAATGGTGATGGCATCCCTGACAATCGACAAAATAATGTCGCTTCACGAATTTCGGGAATCACTAACAAGCCAGTTACGCTTGAAGCGCGAGGGAACTGTGCTGTCGTTGAGTATTTTGCAGTAATTCCAGAAAGTAAACTGACTAAACAAGACAAACGACATAAATATCCTCAGGGTCTCATAGATTATAGGCTGGGATGTGATGAAGCTGGCCAAAGCAGTACGGTAACCGTCTACTATGATCAGATATATGATAATCCAGGAAATTGGCGTAAGTTTACCCCTGGTAAAGAAACATTTGCCACATTAGATTTTGTGAACCAGGTAAAGCAGCCAGTCGGTAAATCAAAAGTTACTACGGCGAGCTACATTATTCGCGATGGCGGTGACCAAGATGATGATCGAAAAACTAATGGAAAAATCACTGACCCAGCTGGATTTGCAACGCGTACATTTTACGTGCTGGACTTAGGATGGGCAATTCCTGTGATGATAGCAGGATGGTTTGCTGGATACGCAGCGTGGCATCGCGTGCGTGACCACCGTAGATATCGATAGGATTATTTTACTAACCACGTACCACAACATGTGGATGTGCGAGGCGCCATAGCCAAGAAGGACTAGTAATAGGCTGATCGAGCGATAAGTCTGAAGTATGTTTTTTGCCATTAGTCACAAAAGTAACTGTCCCATGAACAGTAGAGGCATTGCCAAGTATTATATCGGGTGCCTCAACGTTCGTTTTGGTCGGTTGTCCAGACCAAATAATAGCTTTGATATTTTTTGCAGGCACCGCATGTGATGTATCTCCCCATGGGGTTGTGTAAGTGGCGAGTGGTTGGCCTTTTTTGGCAAAAGTTACTTCTTTAAAGCCTGATTTTATACCTGCAAGAGCAGTTTGTATGTCACGTGCCAGCATGGGATGGCTAGGGGCTCCAAGTGTTGCTCCTACAAGCGTAACTGATTCGCTTCCGATAGGTGCTTTAACGGCATAAAGAAGGCAACTTCCTGCTTCATCTGTAGTGCCAGTTTTCATACCTATGACGCCTTCGCTGCCTAAAAGCAAATTAGTGTTATAAAGTGTACCCATGCCATTAATCGTGGCAGTTTGCTGAGAGACAATATCAGTGATTATGGGATTTTTTAAGGCAAGGCTTCCAATAATCACAAGATCGCTCGCGGTGCTGACACTACCAGGAGAAAATCCAGTAGCATCCGCAACTTTTGTATGTTGTAGATCATGTTTTTTCAAAAATGCATTCGCAGCAACCAGGTATTCATCCATTGATCCATATGCCCAAATTGCCAGACTATCAGCGTAATTATTAGCCGAATTTATGAGTGCAGCTTGCATCATTTGATACTCGGTAACTTTCATTCCAGCTTCAGAGCGTGCAATGCTGCCTCCGGCCATGAAATATTGATTATATCTTACTGCATCTTCGGTAGTTAATGTAATAGTTGGTCCGGTTTGCCCAGGCGCAATAGGTTTTTTTTCAAGCACTACGAGTGAGGTGATAATTTTTGTAATACTTGCGATAGGCACAGGTGTTTGTTCTGAATATGTTGCCAATACTCCGCCTTCGCTGGTACCTATGGCGCTTTGTCCGTAGCTTGGCCAAGTTATTGTGGGCGCAGAGCCTGTATCAATAGGTGGTTGTTTGGCTACCGCTGCCTTGATTGATTGCATCGGCCAGAGGAGTATCGTTACGGAATATAGCAGAACAATAGCGAAAATAACTATACCGAATGGGAAGCGTTTAGGCTGTCTGCGTTGTCTATATTTCATCTATCTATCATAGCGCGAGACATGCAGTTTATGCTATACTAATTACTGTAAACTAAGGGAGAAAGATAGATATGGTTCCACTTATTATTGTCGGTGTCGTTGTCGTTATTTTGGCAATTTTCCTCATCAGCATATATAACTCACTTGTTAAACTAAATATTCGTACAGATGAAGCGTGGAGCGATATTACTGTTCAGCTCAAGCGACGATTGGATCTAATCCCCAATCTTATAGAAACAGTAAAAGGTTACGCTGCACACGAAAAAGGTGTATTTGAAGAAGTAACAAAAGCCCGTGCAAATGCCCTGAACGCTCAAGGTGTTAAAGAGACAGCCGAAACCGAAAACCAATTTGAAGGTGCCCTAAAGAGCCTGTTCGCTGTTTCAGAAAATTATCCAGACCTAAAGGCAAATCAAAACTTCTTGCAGCTACAAGAAGAGCTTGTGGACACCGAAGATAAGATTCAGGCTTCACGTCGTTTCTACAACGCTAATGTGCGTGATTTTAATACCAAACGAACAGTATTCCCAAGTAATGTAGTTGCTGGTATGCTTGGATTTAAAGAAGACAAAGAATTCTTCGAGCTCGAAGAAAGCGAAATGGCAACAGCAAGCCAGCCTGTTAATGTAAAATTTTAATTAAATAACACCAAACTATAGTAAGTAGTAGGAGTTAAATGTACAGCGAGATCGCATCAAATAAACGTAAAACAGTTTTTATAATGCTTGCATTCGTAGCTTTTGTTGGTCTGTTATCGTGGCTTTTTGTAAAGTTTATGGGCGGAGCACCAATTATCACGATTGGATTTTTAGTCGGCTCAATTATTTATGCACTGATCAGTTATTTTGCAGGTAGCAAAATGGCCCTTGCAGTCAATGGAGCAAAGGAGATCCAAAAGCAAGATAATCCTCGTCTTTGGAGAATGGTAGAAAATCTGGCGATTACAGAGGGGCTGCCAATGCCAAAAGTGTATATTATGGAGGACCCTGCGCTGAATGCGTTTGCAACTGGTAGGGATCCCAATCATTCCGCAGTCTGTGCTACAACCGGTATTCTTGACGCATTAGACGATTCAGAATTGGAAGGGGTTTTGGCGCACGAACTCGGACATATCAAAAACTACGATATTCGCGTTTCAATGATCGCATTTGCTTTAACGACAGTTATTTCATTGCTCGCTGATTTTATACTGCACATGGTGTGGTTTAGGGACAGTGACGATACGCCACCATTGTTTTATGCATTGGGCATTATCGCTGCTATTATCGCGCCAATTGTCGCAACTATGATTCAGCTTGCAATCTCGAGAAAACGAGAATATTTGGCTGATGCAACAGGGGCGCTCACAACTCGTTACCCAGAAGGTTTGGCGCGAGCGCTCGAAAAAATATCACAAACAAGCAGTGTCACGCGTAAGCAAAACACTTCAACAGCACATTTATTTTTTGCTAATCCGTTAAAATCGGGCGGTATTGCTGGGCTCTTTAGCACCCATCCACCTATCGAAGAAAGAATTGATCGACTCCGTGGTATGGATACTCGTGCGTAAGTTGTAAACCATTTATGTGACTATGACTAAAAAGAAAAAATCAACTCCAACAAAAAAAGCCCGCACGCACAAAGAGGTTAATAAAAAAGACAGTAATCAGCCTGCTGCTGTGTCGCTGGCCGATACACCGCCAAAAAAGCGCGGTATATTTACGTTTAGAAAGCCAAAAACACAAATTAGGCGAGCGATACCTTCAAGCAGAACGCTACTACGGCGTTCGGTAGACATTATGTGGCAGAACAAAAAGGTGCTTGGCGGTGTATTGCTGGTGTATGGCGTACTGCAAATTGTTCTGGTGCGAGGTGTACTGATGAGCAATTTTTCGGAAATAAAAAACGCAGTAGATCAGAATTTTGATGGATTTTTGGGAACTGCTACTTTGTTTACTTATATAACAAGCAGCTTTGGAAGTGTGAGTACTGCCGAAGCAGGCGTGTATC
The DNA here is from genome assembly GCA_964499935.1 of uncultured Candidatus Saccharibacteria bacterium. Taxonomy (GTDB): domain Bacteria; phylum Patescibacteriota; class Saccharimonadia; order Saccharimonadales; family UBA4665; genus CALBGR01. The sequence goes on from CAZCMS010000001.1 coordinate 465,255, forward strand.
AATCGTTCCTATTTATAGTCTGTAGTCTGGCATTTATATGGGCATTACGACAGGTAATGGCAAAAAAAGTCATTCGAATTCGGGACGCGTATTATAAGGGTATGTACCCATTGGTACCGTTTATACTCGTGCTTTTAGTGATGGGCCTACAGACAATTCCAGCACTTATCGGTTCGTGGTTGTATGGTACGGTACTTGCAAACGAAATTGCCGTCACTGGTTTTGAGCAGGTATTTTGGCTTATTGTATTCTTAATTTTTCTGGCACCTTCTGTATATATGATTTGTTCTTCGTTGTTTGCGCTATATATCTCAACCTTACCTGATATGACACCACTGCAGGCACTCCGTTCGGCACGCGAGCTTGTACGATACAGGAGATGGGCCATTATAAGAAAAATCGCTATTCTGAGTATAGTAGTGCTATTAGTGCTCGCCCTTGTTTTGGCGCCAGTGATCTTAATTATTCCAGTAATAACGCCGTTTATATTTTATGCACTTACTATTGTTATAACTGGTTTTGTGCACACATACCTATACAGCGTATACAGGGAGCTTTTACTTGATGACTAAAATGAACTCTTCAGAAGCCTCAAAGCGAATTTTGCAGCTATATGAACTGATGGCTCAATACGCGTATGAGTATTACGTGCTTGATCAGCCGAGTGTCAGCGACGCTGTATACGATGGTCTCATGAAGGAACTTAAGAGTATTGAAGCTGAATACCTTGAGCTTATTAGTAAAAATAGCCCTACACAACGAGTTGGAGGAATGGCGCTCGAAAAGTTTGCCAAAGTGCAGCACTCGAATCGTATGGTGAGCTTAAATGACGTGTTTAGTCGAGAAGACGTAGAGGCGTGGATTGTTAGAACAGATAAGTTAATGCCGGGTAAGAAGCATGAATTTTTTGCAGATATTAAGATGGACGGACTCGCGTGCGCACTTGTATATGAGGACGGCGTATTTGTACAAGCAATAACTCGTGGAGATGGCTTTATCGGCGAAGATGTTACTGAAAACGTACGTACTATTGCGTCTGTTCCATTATCGTTACGAGATGGTGTTGAGCAAGAAAAGCTTTTACGTGGTCGCAGCGAAATTCGTGGAGAAATAGTGATATACAAAAAGGATTTCGACGTTCTCAATAAAAAACGTGAGGCCGAAGGGCAGCCACTATACGCAAATCCTCGCAATCTGGCAGCTGGAAGTATTCGCCAACTAGACCCGCGCTTAACTGCAGCACGTCCACTACGTTTTCGGGCATATGACCTTATTCGTGAAGACCCTCAAGAGATTCCTACGTTTGGATTCGCATATAAAATGTTGCACGCTCTTGGATTCGCAACCAATAAAGAGGCTCGAACGTTTAGCGACATAAATGAACTCATGCACTTTGTCGATGTATGGGATACGGCGCGTCATGATTTGCCATTTATTACTGATGGAATTGTAATTAAGATTAATGATCGAGCGTTGTTCCAGGAGCTTGGAGTTGTCGGTAAAAATCCTCGAGGAGCCGTCGCGTATAAATATCCTGCAGAAGAGGCGACCACCATCGTGAAAGATATATTGCTGTCGCTTGGACGTACCGGTGCAGCTACTCCTGTTGCCGTATTTGACCCTGTAGTTGTAGCCGGTACTACCGTGCAGCACGCAAGCTTGCATAACGCAGATGAAATAGCCCGTAAAGATGTCCGAGTAGGCGATACGGTAGTAATCTTTAAGGCAGGTGACATTATTCCTCAAGTCGATCGAGTGTTAGAAGAGTTACGACCTAAAGGCACAAGACCATTTGATATGGTAGCAGAGCTTGGTCGTCAGTATCCGGAGCTTGAGTTTGAGCGCCCAGAGGGCGAGGCTGTATATAGAATCAAGGGCGCAACTGCTACGGTACTACTGAAGAAGGCATTGCAGCATTTTGCGAGCAAAGGCGCACTCGATATAGATACACTTGGCGAGAAAAATGTTGTGGCATTAGTAGACGCCGGCTTAGTGAATGACTTGGCAGATATTTATACCCTCACCAAAGAACAGATCATGGAAATTGAGCGGTTTGCTGACGTCTCAGCACAAAAGCTCATCGATGCAATTGCCAGCAAAAAGAATCCAGAGTTACCTCGCTTTGTGTACGGATTAGGTATTCGTCATGTTGGCGTGCAGACGGCTATAGACTTGGCAGAAACATTTGGCTCACTAGAGAAACTAGCTCACGCAACGATAGATGAGCTGCTTGCAATTAATGGCGTAGGGGTGGTGGTAGCCGAATCGGTCGTAGGATGGTTTGCTGATCCTGATAATACTGTGTTGCTTGATAAATTTTCTCGGCTTGGGGTTGCTCCAATGCACCAGCAAAAACTTGCTGGCCCATTGCACGGTAAAAGTTTTGTGATTACTGGATCGCTCGAGGCTATGTCCCGCGATATCGCTGCTGAAAAGGTGCGAGCCCTTGGTGGTACATTCCAGAGCGCAGTCGCTAAAGATACGGCATACCTGGTGGCAGGTGGCAAGGTTGGTGCATCGAAGCTTAAAAAAGCCGAACAGTACGGCACAAAAGTTATAACCGAAGAAGAATTTTTGACCTTACTTTCTGAATAATCGGTGTAGGATTTTATTCGCTTTCGTCCTTTTGGACTCATCAGCACAAATACACATTTGTGGAGCGAAAGTTGACAATTATGTATAAAAAGCCTATGCTTAAAATAATTCGTGCGCAATTGGCGATCGAGTGAAATAAACATTTATTTATAAAACAAAAAGTAGCAGGTCGCCGGGTGGGCGCGCACGATTGAAAGGTCAGATTTTTTGTCTGGCCTTTATGTTTGCTACAATAAACATAAGAACTCTAACTGATACGAGAAAATAATGATCAAATACTATTATAAAAGCCTGCGAAGCCAGGAGCTGAAAGAACTCGACGCTGCAAAGCGTGGTGCTTGGGTGTACGTCGAAGCTCCAACAAAGAGCGAGATCGAATATCTTGTTAAGCAATTCAAGCTTGAAGAAGGCCACTTGAAAGATGCGCTCGACGAAGACGAAATGCCTCGTTTGGAACGTGAGGGTGACCAAACATACATCTTTGTAAGGGCAGCGTATACCACTGCTCATGGCGAGCTTGATACTGCGCCGTTACTATTTATATTTGTCGGGGATGTTATTGTTACTGTTTCCCTAAAACAGCTCGATAGTCTAGAGATGTTCCGAGGAAACCGTATAGATTTTGCAACCACTCAACGTACAAAACTAACTTTGCAGATGTTGCACCAAATTGTAGAGCAGTACGATAGCTACATTACGCTTACAAGCAAGCAAATCAAAGTGATTCGAGCGCGACTTCGAGGGCACGAAATATCCAACCAAGACTTCATTGATTTTGTAACAATCGAAGATGAGCTCAACGAGTTCCTTTCCGCATTAATGCCAACAAATGCCACCTTGAGGCGCTTATCATTAGGGCGATCGATTCCGTTATTTGAAGAAGACAAAGATATTGTCGAGGACTTATTGCTTAGCAACGAGCAATCAATAGAAGCGTGTCGATCGAATGTAAAGTCAATTATTAATATTCGACAAGCGTATAGTTCAATCAGCTCCAATAACCTAAACCGTACCATGAAGATTCTGACGCTCGTAACGGTAATTATTGCGCTACCTAATACGTTTTTTGGTATGTATGGCATGAATGTAAAGCTACCGTTCCAGGAAATCGCGGGCGCATACTTTTTGGTTATAACCGTAACGTTGCTTGCAATCGTGGGTATCGTGATGTTCTTGCGTAACAAGCGTATAATTTAGCGTTTACCGCATACGCTTGCATTCTAGAATGGATCGGCATACGATTTGGGTATGTACAGAGAAGAATATGTTCCACCCAATACCGATAAGTATCTGGATGTGCTTATAGTAGAGGAGCGAGCCGGGCATGTTATTCAGGCTCATTATGAGGCGGTTGGACGGGGCGAACGGAGTGATGAAGTATTGCGCGAAACGCTAGAAGTTAACGACCCACAACTGTTTCATGCGATGCAGTGTATAGCAGAGGGGTATGACATAAAAGATGGGGAGGCTAAGGCTTTTTACGATGGCTTTATCTTGGCGTATACTGCACTGGCTGCCCAGGCCGAGCTAGGAGGTGGTACATTAGTTGGGCTTGAGGAGCACACCGTAGCTGGTTATCTGTATGGTCTAGTAGAACTTGAAGTTGATGATGTGGATTATGTAAATGAAATATTATCTCGAATGAAGGACATCAATCCCGTGCTAGTGGATTGTCTCCGGCAATATCTCGCAAATCATACAGCTATCTCACCTGATGAAGAGAACGCTTGTAGTACTGGTTTTGCATTGGCTCACGATATCATTGCTCAGCAAGTGAATGCGAGTGAAATTGTAAGATCAAGAAGTACGGACGTTAATTAACTAAAGCGAGGGGTATAAACATGCGAGGAATCAATACAGTTAAATTACACGAAGTTGCTGGACGTAGTGTACGTTTGGATGTAGCAGGAAGATTCATTAAAAACGTAGTGTCGCAGACTGTCAAAGAAATTATTCACCCAAAATCTAATATAACAACCAGACAAGAAAGATCCGATACTCCTGAAGGTGTTCAGGTGAGTGGTATTGATGAAAAGGGTGTGGCTTCTATCAACTTCAGCGGTCCGTCGGGTAGAACACGACCCGTTCATAGGCAGTTCGTGGGTGCTGTGGACACGGAGGCCTTAAGCGGGCGAATTACGGAAGAAGATGTTGACGTGCCTCCTTTAAGCGATCGAGCGCAGGATCAGCATGACCGCGGGCTGCGTGAACTAATGAACGCGCAGTATCAATCCCCGCCTCGGAGATAGATAGTTACCGCAAACAGCGTAGTAATGAGTCTGGTGGAGATAGAGGGACTCAAACCCTCGACCTCATCGCTGCCAGCGATGCGCTCTAATCAACTGAGCTATATCCCCGTGTAATCATCAGGTACGGTAAAATTAACAACCAAACTGCATGAGAGTATAACAGGGGTAAAATAAAATTTCAAACAATATTCTAGCAGTAAACACGAGCTTTTTGCGCGGATGCTTGCTACAATACCAGGTAATATGACATTACAAACTATTCGTACTCGCATCCGTAATTTTACAATTCTAAATTGGCTTCTTGTGGTGAGTATTCTTGCGCTTATTGCTTCGGCCATACTATGGTGGCAAATTGTCTACATGAGTCCGCAAAATGTTTTTAAGGGTATGCTAAAGAATAATTTTGCAACCAGCGGATTCACTCGCGAGACCGAAAGTAACGAAAATGGCTTGCGAGCGAAAGAAGTAGGCCAGATTCAGACTGGTGGCAACACTATTGCCCAGACAAAGACTGCATTGCATCAAAATAATGACACAGTTGTTACTGACACCATTAGCACGACAACGCAAGAATTTGTACGCTATGCAAAAATTGACACAAGTCATAAAGACGCAGATGGTAAACCGATGGATTTCGCAAAAGCTGTAAATGTGTGGTCTAAGACTGACACAGGCGCACCTGGACAGGTGTTCGGACAGATGCTACTTGGTATCGTACCAATTGGAAATGTGTCGCCAGACACACGCAGCAAACTCATAGATTTTACTAATAAACACACAGTATTTGCTGTAGATTACAAAAGCGTGAAAACCGAATCAGTACATGGCCGGAAGGCATATACATACGAAGTGCAGTTATTGCCACAGACGTATGTAGAAATGTTAAAGATATATGGCCAGGACATTGGACTAGGTGAGCAGGTAAAGCAACTTGATCCTAAAAATTATGTTAATTCTGAGCCCACTAATCTAGAGCTCACGATTGATGCACGCTCGCGAAATCTCATAAAGCTCAGTTATGTTGGAAGCGATCGCAATGAGAAATATAGTGGACATGGCATACATAAAAACGTCAAGCTGCCAACTAAGACTATATCTGGCCAGGAATTACAAGAACGACTCTCGACGCAGTAAATAAAATATGGTGTCCACTTTGACTTACTGTATAATAGCGGGTAAGCATAAACAGTAAGAGGATAGTACGTAATGGAGCCAACATTTTCCCCAGAGAAGAAGCCAACACCAACTGATGACCCAATCGACGACAGTAGTAGCCCTAGTAGTCCCATAGAGCAGCAGCCTGCTTCAGCGGAATCTGGATCAATGATACAACCGAGCGCTGTAGTGTCGCCTCAGTCTGTGTCGCCCACTACAATAGAGCCACCAGCGCCAGCAAATAACAGCCCAGCTGACACTACCCCTCCTGGAATGGTGAGCTCATCGGGAAGGCCTTTATTTAGCGCTGATCAAACTCCGGCTATGAATGGAGCAAATAGCAAGGGGAATAGAGTTAATAAAAAAGTTTTTGCTATCGCTATCGGGGTACTGGCAGGAATCTTATTGATAGGTGGTGGCTTTGCTGCGGCATATTATGGTGTAATAGTGCCGAACAAGCCAGAGAATGTATTGAAGCAGGCACTTGTGAATACTGCAAAAGAAAAGAATATGGCGCTTGATGGTCGGTATGAAATGAGTTCTATTGATACAAGCAAAGAAGATGCTATTCCTGCAGTGAAATTAGCTTTTGACGGCAAAACAAATGTTGAGCAAAAGCAAAGCGAACTCAAGCTCAATATCACGGTATCGGGTGTAAGTCTACCTGTAGACGCGCGACTTATTGATGGCGTAGCGTATATTAAGGTCGGTGATTTAAGTACAATATCCCCTCTTCTTAGCGGATACGCACCGTCAGCAGGCTTTGACGCAGCTACCGTTAAGCCTTTGATAGATGACGTTTCAGGTTTACTGTCGAATCAATGGATTGAATTCGACAGTACCTTGCTTGACCAGGCAGGAGCGAGCTGTGTGGTTGATTCATCGTTCACTCTTACTAATAAGGATATTACGTTACTCGAAGATCAATTTACAAAAAATCCGTTTGCGAAAATTGATAGCCACTCAGACGATACTGTAGACGGTAAATCAGCAATTAAGTATCAGATAAGTATAGATGATGATAAGCTTGCAGAATTTGGTAAGGATAAAAAACTTGAACAACTCTCTTTCATCAAAACACTCAAAGAGTGTCCAGGAACAAAAGATAGCTCAGTCTCAAGTATAGCCGGGCCTGGTGATGGTGACATTACCCCACTTACAATATGGGTAGATAAGGATACAAAGCGTATCGCAAAACTTGCTGGCCAGTCTACGAAGCAGGATGCAGAAAAGAGCAATCTCAAGGCTAGTTTCAGCGCAACTGTTAGTTACAAAAAAATATCAGTAAGCAAGCCAGAAAATGCAAAGCCCGCTATGCAGGTTTGGGGAGAGCTTCAGCAGAAACTTACGCCATACTTTGGTTCATTATTCTCTGGTGGCTTGGAGAGTTCGGCGGATATTGATGCAAATGTCAGCGAAGATATTGTAGAGTCTTCCTATAGTGACTTCATGACACAATAAGGTTTCAAGGGTATGAAGCGCATATTCTCATCGTTCGCTAGCTTGTATAAACCAACATACATATTTTCGCTAATCAAGGCACTTGATGATCGTAAATACAGTACGTATCATTTTGTAGGTTGGTTTTTTCAGACAAATAGCTTCGAAGCTAAAGGCAGCAAGAAGCGTTCCTTGCAACCCAGAGGAGAATACTTGTATGTATTTGTTTTGTTGTCAACACTACTAGCTGTAGCAGTTAGTTTGATACTGTCAATTTCTTCCCTGAATAATCAATTCCCTGAAGGCTATATATTTGGTATCGCAATCCTGATAGCAGCACCTCTTATAAGTGCCTTGTGTCTTGCGTTGTATAATGCGTTCATATCATTGCTTGTGACCGCTAAGCTACAGTTGAAAGATATAGGCAAGCGAGTATTGTGCGTATTGCTTGAGGCTCAGGTAGTGAAGCTACGCAAAAAGTATCCTTTCAAAGTTGTCGCAGTTGTGGGGAGTGTCGGCAAAACTTCAACAAAGCTTGCAATAGCACAGACGCTAGATTTAGCAGGCAAAAAAGTGCAGTACCAAAAGGGTAATTACAACGATAGGCTTACGGTGCCACTTGTGGTATTTGGGCAAGCGTTGCCTGGCTTGTTTAATTTTGCTGCGTGGAATAGGATTATTCGAAATAATAAAAAAATAATCCGCAAAGGATATAAATACGATGTTGTGGTTTTGGAATTAGGTACGGATGGTCCGGGGCAGCTCGAAAAATTTGCATACCTTATGCCGGATATCACAGTAGTAACTGCCGTTGCTCAAGAACATATGGAATTTTTCAGAACCATAGACGCAGTGGCAAAAGAGGAATTAAGCCTGGTGAATTATTCGGACCGTACACTGATTAATACCGACGATGTTGCAGAACGATACAGGGAGGGAATCACGTATACAGGCTATGGATTACTCCACAAAAACGCAGACTATTACATTGAATCACACAGCGAGTCAATACATGGGCAAGATGTGCAGTGTTTTATCCATAGTAAAAACTTTGCGCAAGGTAAGATTGCGTTTCTTGGAACTCAAGGAAAAAAGATCGTTTTGGCTGCAGCTGCCGTTGCGCATATGCTTGAAGTACAGTCAGATACTATCGACGAGGCGATCACTGAGTTGCAGCCTTTTGCTGGACGAATGCAAGTACTCAATGGTATCAAGCAGAGCATATTGATTGACGACACCTATAACGCAACTCCTGCAGCAGTCGAAGCTGCGTTGCACGTATTAGAGAAAACAAAAGCCTCACACCGTATCGCAGTGTTGGGTAGTATGAACGAGCTGGGCGAGCATAGTGTCGAGGCCCACAAAACCATAGGTGCATCAATAGATGCATCTAAAATTAACCTAGTTGTGACAGTTGGAGCAGAGGCACAAGATTATCTTGCACCAGCAGCCGAAGAGCAAGGATGTGAGGTAAAAACATTCCTTAATCCTCATGATGCGGGTCTATACGTGAAAGAGCATATCAAAGAAAAGAGCCTAGTATTGTTCAAGGGATCGCAAAATGGAGTATTTACCGAAGAAGCCCTGAAGCCTCTATTGAAAGAAAAATCAGATGCATCTAAGCTTGTTCGCCAATCTTCGTATTGGATGAAGCAGAAACGCAAGCAATTCAAACTGCCTCGTTAATCTCGGTTATTTATTGTTTGATCTATTGTGCAGATAGCGTAACTAAAGTATCGACAAGATCCGGCATTGTTAGTCCGGCTTGTAGCGCTGCCTTTGGAAGCAGGCTTTGATCGGTAAGCCCAGGTATAGTGTTTGTCTCAAGCACGTACAGGGAATTATCTGGAGCCACGATGATGTCGGTGCGAGATAAATCTTTGCAGCCAGTACTTTTATGAATATCAAGCGCTAACTTTGCAGCTTGAATTTGCATTTCGGGTGACACATTCTTTGGAGGGCAAAACTCTTGAGTTTTGCCGTTATATTTATTTTCGTAATCGAATTCTTGGTCGGCAGGTGGGACAATTTCTACCATAGGTAAAGCGCGGTCTCCTAAGACGGCAACAGTTGTTTCGATACCAGTGATTAATTCTTCAATGAGCATGCGATCGTATCTTTCGAGTGCATCGCGAATGGCATCAGTATCCATGGTATCTGGATCTCGAACAATAAAGGTGTCTATGCTTGAACCGCCATCGTAAGGCTTTAGGACAAAAGGTTGCTCCGATAACAGATGATCCCAAAAACTATCATTGTCGACAAGCGCTCCATTCGGGCATGGAAACTTATTAATCAAGAGATGTTCTTTATATGCCCATTTATCAAAACATAATCTCGAGGCTACAGAGCCTGATCCGATAAACGGAATATCTTGTTGCTCCAGAAATTCCTGAATACTACCGTCTTCACCACCTTCGCCATGGAGTGCGGGAAGCACAGCATCAATGCCAGGCAGGTTTTTTTGGAGGCTATCAAGGCCGTCAATTGGATCAAACATTGTCACTATGTAGCCGTACGCTGTAAGGGCTTTTTTGACTGAGGCCCCAGATTTAAGAGAAACCTCTCTTTCGTCAGAGTTGCCACCTGCGAGTACTAAAATATGTTTCATCACTAACAGTATAACTAAATTATGAGGCTTATGCTTGCCATATATATCTTGACAAATGTATTGTTGTAGTACGGAGATACCATGATACAGCCCAGAAGAGATATTGATCAGCATTACGAGACTATGCAGCAAATGCGGTATCTGCCACGATATGAATATCATGAAACAAATGGAATTATTGAAGTCAGTGACCCGGTATGGGGTGATTTCAGGATCGGGCAGTGGCCTGGGGATGAAATATTTGGAGAGTTATATCTCAACCCATTAGTCCAGCGTAGTGCGGGCATCGAGCAGCTTACGCTCCCAGAGCATTTCTCTACAATGCCTGGGTCTACCGATATGTCCCGATGGGAGCACGTATGGGGGAGTGTAGGGTTTGTACGCACGGTGATCAAGTACGAAAGATCCCAGGGGGCGGAAATTAGTGACAGAGAAGCACTAAGGCTGCAGCTACGGACGTTTGTTTCAGATTTAGGACACACTGCGTTTTCGCACTTAGGTGATTGGCTGTTCCAGGGATATGGTGGTGCTGAAGATCAGCACGATGACGAGCTGATGGAAATATTAGAGGTGGGTGGTGTTAACGACATATTGCGTAAACATGGATTTGAGCCTGAAGAGGTTGTATTCCCGGACGAAGAAGATTGGATAGAGTCTCCCTCGCCTGACCTTTGTGTAGATAGAGTAGACTATGGACATAGGGAAATTCTGAGGTGGGTTGATAATGGGATACAGCCATGGACGCGCCCAGAGATGTTTCAGCTCGATGATGCTGGACGGCTCATTATGGCTTCCAAAGAAGATGCGAAACGATTCGGTGTTGCATTTTCGCTGTTGTCTACCGAGCATTGGGCGCACCCAGTGCATCGTTTGCAGCTAAAACTATTCGGAGAACTTATTCGTTCAGTGATTGTGGAAGATGAAGATCATCCAAGAGATGAATTATACGCAGTTGATAGCAGTCTGATCACGAAAACAAAGACAGCAAATAAATTAAATTATAATTTACATGCGCTCATGCTTGATATCGCGCGTTCTCAGCGAAGAATATTTGCGCATGGTCGTGAAAGAGAGATAAATAGTTTTATTCGCACGAGACGAACTGACAGTGCAGAAAGCCCTGATTTTCCGGATCCTATGCAATCCTATTCGTGGCTGACTCAGGTTACTGACGTAAAACCCCACAATATCGCAATTGTAGAGGTAGAAAAAGAGACTGACGTGCCTGACTTTGGCAGGCTGCCCTACACACTTGACGTTTCGTTGCCTGCAATGAAGCCACGGCATGTGGATCCGCTTTATTATGATGAGACGGGCGAGATTCAAAGATTGAGCGAAGTTGACGAAGAATATTTTGCACTACTGGCTGCACAAAAAATCGTACAAGCAAAAGCATACGTTGCACGAGTGTATGCTGATCCGACTTTTCTAGATGCATTGAAGCATCAACTGGAAGCGGTTGAGGAGGGTTGGAAAGAGGCATTGCAAGGTGAGCGACTGACCCCAGAAGAGCGAACCTTTAATATTCGCACGGCAGGGACGTATGCAATAGCGCTCAACAAGTATATTCACCTACGTGATTAAAGCACCTCTATTGAATCTAGCTCAAAAAAAGTCCGAACAACGAAATAATTTAATGTGAACATTTATGTTGTAATTAACATGCTTAACCTTGCAAATTTTAACGTGTCTGAATATGCTGGTTGTATTACAAGGAGAGCTTAATGAGAAGACAAGAAATACCCCCTGTAAAGAGCAGGCTAAATAGAATTATTGGAACGGGACTTGCTGGGTTCGGTATGGTGGCAGGTTTATCAGGATGTGGAGACGAAGATGTATACAGGGCCATACGAGTGCCTGAAGGTGCAAAATATCTAGGTATAAGTGACAACGATAGTGGCGGACGCCATTCGGAGGGTCCTGGAAAGAGTTTTTTGATTCATGAAGATGATGCAGCTCGTGTGTATTGTGGCTACCACAAGTTGAAAGTTAGCATTGGGCCTGATTTTGAGCGTGTGACCTCTAAGGAAGTTAGAGTGTTATCAAACGGGTTAGCGCAAATTACATGCCATGGTGCTTCAGAGGACGATTTTCCTGTTGAATATTTTTCAACCGAACGTTCTGTAGTTGATGTGCAAGATATGCCACGTGATTTTGAGCAATAGATATCTCATCTGGCAATTTATGTAATCAGCATTGTAATGTGCTAGATTTTAGCTTTGGCAGCAAATCATGCGTGAAGAAAGCCTGCTATATTGGTAGAATAGAGACAGGCAATAGTAAATCTTGACAGGGTGAACATTAAGTAACCCATAATGAAAGCGACAGTTACATAGCATGCAACGATACAATCCAATTGAAATTGAGAAAAAGTGGCAGGAGAAATGGGACCAAGACGGTACCTATGCTGTCGACCTTTCTGATACCAGCAAGCCAAAATATTATGGCTTTAGTATGCTTCCCGGCATCACGGGTGCTGGTATCCATATTGGACACGGACGAACATTTCAGTTTAGCGACATCAAGGTGCGTGCTAAGCGCCAGCAAGGCTACAATGCGTATCATCCGATTGGCTGGGACTCATTTGGGTTGCCTGTAGAGAATTATGCGATAAAGATCGGCAAAAAACCTCGCGAAGCGCATGACGAAGCGAAAGAGAATTTTATCAAGCAACTCAAGCGACTTGGCTATAGCTACGATTGGTCAAAAGAAATTAGTACTGCTGATCCAGAATATTACAAATGGACGCAGTGGATTTTTAATAAGTTATACGAACACGGTTTGGCATACCAAAAAGAAAGCCCTCAGTGGTGGTGCGAGACAGACCAGACAGTGCTTGCAAACGAGCAGGTTGAAGCTGGCAAATGTTGGCGCTGCGGTAATCCGGTTACTAAAAAGAATCTAAAGCAATGGTTTTTCAAAATTACTGAATACGCCGACGAAATGCTTGAAGCGACCGATGATCTTAACTGGACTGAGATGGTTAAAACGATGCAAAAAAACTGGATTGGCCGTAGTATCGGCGCAGAAGTAGATTTTACGCTTGTGGGTCACGAGGAAAAGATCACCGTCTTTACAACGCGCCCCGATACGTTATTTGGCGCAACCTTTATAGTGCTTGCACCAGAACACCCGCTTGTGCAGGAAATTACTTCGTCCGAACAAAAGATTGCAGTTGATGCATATATTCAAGCAGCAAGCGCCAAATCTGATATCGAGCGCCAAGAAACAAGTCGTGAAAAAACAGGTGTATTTACAGGCGCGTATGCAGTAAATCCAGCAACGAATAGGAAAGTTCCAGTCTGGATTGCAGATTACGTTTTAACAAGCTACGGAACTGGTGCAATTATGGCGGTGCCTGCTCATGATGAGCGTGACCACGCATTTGCTCAAAAGTTTGACTTACAGATTGTTCGGGTTATCAAGAATGATGCGTCAGACGACGAATGTACGCACGACGAAGGTGTCATGATGAACTCTGGCGAATATGATGGTATACAGAGTGACGAGGCTCGAGAAAAGATTGTTGTTGATCTCGAAAATCGTGGCGTTGCAAAGGAGAAGGTGAATTACAAAATGCGTGATTGGCTCATTAGTCGGCAACGTTATTGGGGTGCACCAATTCCAGTAGTCTATTGTGAAGAAGACGGAGCAGTACCTGTACCAGAGGATCAGTTACCTGTGGTATTGCCAGACGTTGAAGACTATAAGCCAAAAGGTGGCGCAACCTCAGTGCTTGCCACGGTTGAAGATTGGGTAAACACGACGTGTCCAAAGTGTGGTGGTCCTGCTAGGCGCGAGACAGATACTATGGACGGCTATGCATGTAGCAGCTGGTATTGGTTACGCTACACAGATCCGTTTAATAGTGAGCAGGCGTGGGATCCAAAAAAGGCCGAGTACTGGCAGCCTGTTGATTTTTACAATGGTGGCGATCACGCGGTTGCGCACTTGCTGTACGCTCGTTTCTGGACACGATTCTTCCATAAACTTGGTCTTGTACCAACGCCCGAACCTTTTGACCATATGATGTACAATGGCTACATTATGGCGCCAGATGGCCTAAAGATGAGTAAATCCAAGGGCAACGTGATTGATCCACTTGAAATTATGGATAGTGGCTACGGGGCGGATAGCTTGCGTGTGTATGAGATGTTTATTGCGCCATACGATATGGATGCGCCGTGGGATACGCGTGGAGTACCAGGCACATACCGATTTTTGAATCGTACATGGACCCTTACGCAAGAATACCTTGCAAATGAAAAGGTTGAGCTTTCAGATGAAGCACAAAAAGATATCTTGTCAGTAGCCCATAAAACAATCAAAAAAGTGACCGAAGATATTGAGCACGACAAGTTTAATACAGCCGTATCTTCAATGATGGAGGCAGTAAATACCTACTATAAGCTCAAGGAACAATACGGCATTGGCGCATCAGATGCTTGGAAGTTTGCGATCGAAAGTTTGTTGCAGGTATTGGCGCCATTTGCACCCCATATTACCGAAGAGTTGTGGCAGCAACTTGGGCATGAAACAACTATTCATATCGATACATGGCCGTCATGGGATGATACCTATCTTCAGGCAAGTCAGATCACGATCATTGTACAAGTAAACGGTAAATTGCGAGCAAAACTTGAGGTGGCAGCGGACTTAGGCGAAGATGAGATCATCTCGCTTGCCAAAGCGGATGAAAAAGTTGCCGAACACCTAGCACAAAAAGAGGTACGCAAAACTATTTACGTACCTCACAAACTGGTTAATTTCGTAGTTTAAAGCTCTGGTTAAAGCTCTGGACGTTCAACAGGGATAGCGAGTAGTGTGGCGTGACCATACTTCTCTGATAGCTCAGCGTCTCTCCACATTCGCACTTCATCTTCAGCTTGCACAACACCTTCGGGATTGAAGTTGTTAGCGCTTGCTGTAGTTGCCTTAAGTTGGATCATCGACTGGCCAATGTGTGCTCTTTCGTCTTCTCGTACCATAGCATTTGCTACTGTATCTGACGGACCGATAGAGAAAGATTGAAAGGCAATATCTTTGCCTTGAGGGCCTTTTGATAGCTCTCTGTCTATATCTTTATCCATTGCCTCAAGGTTCTGAGTAGCACTTACATTAGCGACGTCACCAGCTGTTTTTATGCTGATAATCCCAGCGCTGGCAGCTGCAGCAATAGTAGCGACACCGACAATTTTAGTCGCCTTCTTTACGCGTTCGCCAAGCGGTGTCCAGACTATCTCGTTTGATCGACTTCGTGATTTATGTGATGTAGTCATAATCTTAAATATTCCTTAAATTTGACTTGTGTGCATCATATCATAAGTATGCGAATATGTCAACATTTACTTGTATTTGAGAAGTGAATCTGCTACAATACCCTGTAACTTATAGAAAATCATAAGCATAAAACAAGGAGTTAATCTTGGGTAAACCAAAGAAACGAACCAGCCCACGACGTACCGGTACTCGCCGAAGTCATTTAGTATTGAAGCTTGCACGAGCAGTCAACGCAAAGTCACCTGTTAAGGCATTCACTACTCAAAAACAGAGTGCTAAAAAGCAAACTACAAACGCAAAATAAGCTATACTATAGCTACTACTAAACGGATTTTTTAACAATATGGCATCTAATCGTCACCTTGGTCGCATCATCGCGTTACAAACGCTATACGAGCATGATTTTCGTGTGAGTGCTGATGACGCAAGTTTTCGTCTTGAAAAAGCGCTGAAACGAAACATTGATCGATACAAGACTACTGTTGACGATACGCCCTTTGTTGAGCGTTTAGTGACTGGTGTTATCAAGCACCAAAAAGAATTAGACGATTTTTTACAACCAATTGCACCGGAATGGCCGATTGATCAGATATCTCGTATGGATCGTGTTGTTCTACGGATGGGATTGTACGAGCTAAAGTATGAGCCCGATACTCCGCCAAAGGTTATTATTAATGAAGCTGTCGAGCTTGCGAAAGCCTTTGGGGGGGATAATTCATCAAAATTTATTAATGGTGTATTAGGTACTGCCTATCGCCAGCTGCACGGTATCTCGGATGACAAAGTGTCCGATCCAGCAGCAAAAAAGGAGGCGTAAAACGCCTATGAAGCGACCAAAGCCAATGCAGGGATTTAAAAAATTCTTGCCACGACGACGACCACCAATTGAAGAAGTCGTAAAAGAAACCACCTCTGGTGGCATTGTATTTCGACGTAACGCCAAAACAAACCAGCTTGAAATTCTACTTATTCAAGACGCCAAAAATCGGTGGACTGTGCCGAAGGGACACGTAGAAGAAGGCGAAGAGCCACGCCAAACAGCAGAACGCGAAATTCGCGAAGAAACAGGGCTACAGGAAATGAAAGTTATGAACTGGCTTGGTAAGGTGAATTTCAGGTATCGGCGTACTCACACATTGGTGCTAATGACGATGCACATTTATCTCGTGCAAGGCCTGGGAGATACAGATAAGTTAAACCCAGAGGACTGGCTCACTGACATTAAATGGATGCCAGCAGCGGAGGCTGTCGACAGTATTGCCTACGAAGATATCGGTAAACTTATATTATTAGGCATGAAGAAGATACGAAAGAGTGGACTATAACCAAGGCAAAAATCGATGCAAGATTACAGTAAATACAGTACATTTGCGAAAGAACAGTTACAAGTAGAGTTTAAAGACATACAATTGCTGGTGACAGCATTTACTCATCGCTCCTATCTCAATGAACATAAAAAAAGTGTTAAAGAACACAATGAAAGACTCGAATTTCTGGGTGATGCTGTTCTAGAGTTAGTAGTAACAGAATATCTCTACAAAAATTACGATGAGCCAGAAGGTATTTTGACAAACTGGCGAAGTGCGTTAGTGCGCACAGAGAGTATTAGTGCAGCTGCTGCAAAATTTGAATTTGAGCCTTTGTTGCGATTGAGCCGGGGTGAGAAGCAGGGTACACCACGTGCTCGTGCACAAATTCTGGCGAATAGTTACGAGGCCGTTGTCGGTGCGATATATCTTGATAAAGGCTACGAGGTTGCAAAACAATTTATAGAGAGAAGCATACTCAGTACGCTGGCCACTATTCTAGAAACAGGCTCATGGATGGACCCCAAGTCACATTTACAGGAGCAGGCGCAAAGTGTGGAAGGTTTCACTCCTGTATATCGCGTTTTGGACGAGCAAGGACCTGACCACGAAAAAGAGTTTCGTATTGGAGTGTTTGTTAACGACAACCTCATTGGCGAAGGGGTAGGTCCAAGCAAGCAAGCTGCTCAGCAGAAAGCAGCACAGGCAGCACTGCTTACGTACAAAGCTCCAAAGAAGAATGTCTAGTTTTTTAAGTCATGCTTGACAACAGAGGCGCTTATCTGTAGAATTATACGTAACTTAGTATTTAGTAACATCTAATTGAAAGTGAGTTTTAACTAAACATGTTAAGTATTCGTATGCAACGAACCGGTCGTAAAGGTCATGCAATGTTCCGCGTGGTGGTTCAGGATTCTCGTCTAACACCTACTAGTGGCAAGGTAGTGGCTTTGCTCGGAAACTATGATCCGCACAGCAAGACCGCAAACATCGTGAAAGATAAAGCAGAATTTTATCTTAAGAATGGTGCGCAGCCATCAGATCGTGCTGCTCGTATCCTTGAGTCAGAAGGTGTAAAAATGCCTGCATGGTTTGTAAAGGCTGCCGAAAAGAAGCGTGCAACACGTAACCCAGATAAACTACGCAAGAACCAAGAACCAGTAGCTGAAGAGCCTTCGAGCGAAGCTGGTGCAGATGCTTCTGTACCAGAAGCAGCCGAAGTAGAAACTGAAGCTTAGATTTGTCTATAACATATAGCTATTAAGTAAGAATTAATTTTTACTATGATATATCCTACACGTAATGGGGTAGGCTTTGCTATAATGGAATGGTTACTTAAAGGAGGAACGACATGAGCAGTAGTATTGACCAGCAATTTGTTGAGTATATCGTAAAGTCACTTGTTGGTAAGCCCGATGCAGTTACAATCGAGCGACGTATTGACGAAAAGGGAGTATTACTTGAATTAACGGTAGACCCGGAAGATCTAGGGCGAGTAATTGGTAAGAGAGGCGCCACAGCACAAAGTCTTCGTACATTACTACGAGCACTTGGCACCAAAAACGACGCACGCTACAACTTAAAGATTGTAGACGTGAGCGATGGGCAGGCTCCTGTTAGTAACAATGATGCTTCTGATAATACAGTAGCAGACGACGACAGTGATGATACAACGACCCCAAGTATTGCAGATAAAACTCGACAAGAGCTTGCAGAACTTGATGATCTTGATGTATAGTATCTTCTAGTCGATACAAAACGACAAAATCAAAAACAAACACGTAAGATAGCTCATTGCGAGCCAATTTGATTCATCAGATTGGGAGCTTTATGTGAAAAGACCTCATGTTTATCATGAGGTCTTTGTGGTTTATAGGGCTGAAAAGTAAATAGTTATTTCTTGCGTTTTTTTCCTTTTGCATGTGATTTTTGTAATCGCTGTGCGCGACGCTCGAGTTCTGCGCTTACTCTCATCCCTAATTTTCGGTCAGGCTTTGAGGTTTGCGATGGCTCACTCGCATTCGTGATTGATTCTTGGGCACGTTCGCGTAATCGTCGTGCGGTAGTTTCGGGTGAAATATGAGGCCTTCTTCCTTTGCCTTGTTGCGCTTGTTGTACGCGACGTTGGAAATTACTATTCGCTTCTTTGAGTGATCTGCGAGGGCGTTCTGGGACTTGGCCCGATCCTTCAGTTTTTATAAGTGAATCTTGCGCACGCTGTGCTAGTGGCAAGACATGTGGTGTAGAGACACGGCTTCTCCTAGCTCGAACAGGGTCACGCATTGCACGTACAGTCTCTATAGTCGGCCCATTGGATACATATTCTCTTGTTTCTGCCTCCAGAAGTGTAGCAGTAGCGTTGCCTGTGTCTTCGGTGTGTTGTTGGGGTGTATCTTGAGGTGCACCTTCTGTGTCATCGGGCGTAGTGTTTTGCATGTCTGCTGAAAACAGTGTATTTGGATTATTCACAATGTATAATTATAGCACAAAAGCTAATAAAACACAATTAACTTTTTCTTAAATCCTGTACAATGCCGTACATGTTTTACGGATGCAACGACACACAGTAACAGAGGGCGTGTGGACTACGTCCGATTGTAGGGAAGTTACAGCGCAATAGAATAGCTACTAGCGCAAATAGTAAATGTATGCTATAATATAAAGATAATGAAAATACAAATTATTACTCTATTTCCCGAGATGTTCGACGGCGTGTTAGGCAATTCAATGCTCTGGAAAGCGCAAGAACAAGGCGCAGTAGAGTACGAAACGATCAACTTGCGAGAGTTTGGACTCGGTCCACGCAAGCAAGTTGATGACACTCCGTACGGTGGAGGTGATGGCATGCTGCTACGTATAGAGCCACTAGTGGCAGCTATAGAATATGCAAAAAAGAATGACCCTGAAGCCCAAGTATTTCTACCTACACCACGAGGTAAACAATATAAACAGTCTGTAGCTAAACGGCTGGCAGCTCAAAACAAGGGTATGATTATCGTTTGTCCACGGTATGAAGGGTACGACGAGAGAATCACTCAGTGGGTAGACGAACAATTCTGTATAGGAAATTACGTACTGACAGGTGGTGAAATTCCAGCAATGGTATTGATTGATAGTGTCGTGAGACTCCTACCGGGTGTCTTGGGTGGCGAGACTAGTGCAGAAATTGAATCTTTCCAGCAGGATGATGAAAATATAGAGTTCCCACAATATACTCGACCAGAGTTATTTCAAGATATGACGGTACCAAAAGTGCTATTAAGTGGTCATCATGCAGAAATTGATAAGTGGCGTAGCCAAATGTCAGATAATTTACAGAGTGAACAATAAAGATAGTAGTAAGGTTAGTTCATGAATCTTCAGCAACACGAATTACCGAAAGAAATTTTCACAAACCCAGAAGATCGCTCTGTGCTTGTTACTCCTGAGGTAAATGTGTTTATTCCGGGTCTCCCGCAGGCTTTTGATACGGTAGATAGAGCATATGCCGATGATCCTGAGCAGTATTTTAAGAATATGATAGAATTCGCATTTTCCTTTCGCTCCACAGAAGGCTCGGATGTTACTTGCTCGCTGTACGCAAAAGATGGAGGCGCATTAGATGAGCTGCTTGTTGTTGTGGCGCCTTTTTCGGACTCGGAAATGAGAGGCAAGGCATCAGACTTGTATAAGTATAGCGTCGAAGGGTCTGGTGGTGGCCTACGAGGAATGATACGGAAAGAAATTGCTGCACCAAATACAGCCAGCCAGACCATAAAATCTGTAACCGACCTTGAGCTTTTATATGCGATCGAGCAAGGTATGCCTGTATTAACCCTTTACAGTCCTATGTCGTCTCGGGTATATAGCTCCGATGAAAGAAAGCGAATAAGACAAGGCGACTTTGGTCCGGCATCGCGTATTGTTAGTGAGGCAATTGACCAAGCGCAGATTAGGCTGCATGGAAAAGCAAGCGAAACACAGATTGATAAGATTAATGCTGCCGGTAGTTCACTGGGGGCTACCAATGTGGCTGCAGCAGCAGCTGGCATTGCTCATGCGGGTGACATGGAGGTGCGTAGCGCCCATTTGCAGGAACTAATTATGGGGCCAAAAAGTGTCTGTGATTTAGCTGGGCGATTTACGGTTAGGCAATTTGTGGGTGACGCTTCCACGGGTACGGACGAAGAGTTTTATGTTATACACGAGCCAATATCTCGCCAGATGGTCGACCAGGATGGTTCGGAGCTTATCGGAACAAATGCCAGAATGGTAAAAGGTATGAAGCCAACGTACATGCTCGGGTTAACACATCCAGAGCAAACGAGTCAGTATATTGCAGCTCTAGGAGATTACGGGGTGAGTACTCAAATTGCTCTGGCTGAAAATAGCGCATTAACTCATCAAACGCTCGAGTATTTACCTGATAATGGCGAGCACGTAATGACGGTTCGTGCAAGTAGAGGCCAGCGTATAGGGCATATAATGAATGAGCATGTGGCGTTTTCTTCAATTTTAACTGCAATGAGTGTAATACAGGGAAGTAGGCGAGCATGAATACCAGAGAAGAACTAGTTGCAAACTTTTATCAAGGAGAGGGCTTGACGGCCGAATTATATGAGCTTATTGGTAGCGGTGAGATAGCCGTAGGAGGTATACAGTATAAGTACGATGGCGATGATCATGCATTTGACGGTTGTCAGGCGCAGCTTGAGGAAGTAGCGCAATCTACGCGACTGGTTAGAACACCTCCTAGATCTTTTGTAATCTCTGAGGCAAATTTACATGCGCCACCCGATAACGCTATCCTGCACATCGCAACATACAGCTCTGGTATTCCTGGAAACGCAGGCAATGCCAGAGAGTTTGCAGCACAGGCTGCTAGATATCCAGACCTACGACATGTATACATAACTCCGCCGGGAATTGAATCTTCTACACCTCTTACACAAAACGAAAGAAAATACGCTGCTGATACAGGGCGTTTTACATGGCAGGATAGGGACGGTAAAACAGTTCCTATGCCAACGTTCGAAAGTATGAACCAGGCGTTAGAGCAGGAAGGTATTCGTGTTACACGGATTGGTACAGATTCCTCGGGTGGCAACCATGCAATGGCGTTAGGATTGGCCATGCCAGAAGGTCAGCTATCGCATGTGTTTGCAAGTGAGCGCCCTGGGTTTGTTAATCTGAGTACGTTTGCAATTGCCAAAGCAATGCTTGTTGACGAGAATCTTAAAAATAGCAAAGAGAATCGAGCATTGGGTGGAAAATATGATCCAGAATGTCTGACCGATGAAATGACTGAAGACGCCAAAAAAGCGCTCGAAGCCGTGAAGGACACTCCAAGTATGAAGAAAGTGCTAGAGAGTAAAGTAGGGCACAAGGCAATAACTTTATGGGCAAATCTACATGCGTTACGACGTGGCCCAGATGACATAAAAGACCCTAAGGCTTTCGATACGAATGCATTTATACGTCAGCAAGTTGATGCGCGCTTAACGTTTGGTGTGGCAGAAAGAGATCCACTGTATAAAAGTCCTGACATGGCTCGATACGCAGCCCAAAGATTATTGCAAAGACTTATAGTGCCTTCGGGTAATGGTGATGTTGCTGCGGTTGTTATTCCTGAAATGACGCATGCGTATAATACGCATTTTCCAGGGCTGCATCACGCAATCAAGCGTGAAGCATTTGGTCTGTAGCTACCTCTGGTAGTAATTTGCGAGCCAGGTTTGCTTAAACTCAAAATATGTATTATCGAGAATGCTTTGACGAATATCGTCAACGAGTTTTACGATAAAGCGTTCATTGTGGATTGTGGCAAGCGTATAGCCGAGTAGCTCGTTCGCTTTAAATAGATGATGTAGATATGCTTTTGTATAATTTTTGGCAGTGTAAGAATCGCTGGTCTCGTCAACCGATGTAAAGTCATTTTTATATTTGGCATTGGTGATATTAATTCGACCATGTGGTGTATAAAATGCTCCATTACGTCCAACGCGAGCAGGGCTGACACAGTCAAAGGTGTCCGCACCGTTTTCTATGCAATCAAAAATATCATCAGGCTCACTAATGCCAAGCATGTGGCGTGGTTTACCCTCTGGAAGCTCTTCATTCATCCAGCGAACGATCTCGCCTAAGTTCTCCTTGGTGAGTGCACCGCCGAGACCGAAACCATCAAAATTTTGTGCAGCAAGAAAACGAGCAGATTTACGGCGAAGATCTTCGTACTGCGCACCTTGAACTACACCGAACAAAGCCTGATACGGCTTATGTTCTCGCTCTGCTGTGAGACGTTGGTGTTCGGCGAGACTACGAAGAGCCCACGGATGTGTACGGGTATCAAGAGAGGTAACTTGATAATTATAGTCATGATGAAGTGTAGTTAACTCATCAAATGCAAAAATAATATCTGCACCTATTGCATGTTGGATTTGCATGGACTTTTCGGCAGTGAAACGATGTCTGCTGCCATCAAGGTGTGACTTAAACGTTACCCCATCGTCGTCAATCCACGCGAGCTTATCTTTTTTGGCAACTGGAGCGCTCGTATCATCACCACTCATGTCAATAACTTTCTTAAATCCAACACCTAGGCTCATAACCTGAAAGCCACCACTATCGGTAAATGTTGGTTTATTCCAGTTCATGAAGGCTCCGAGTCCTCCTGCAGCATCAAGTGTTTTAGGGCCGGGGCGCAAGTATAGATGGTAGGCATTGGCGAGCACTGCTTGCGCACCGACATCTTGTAATTGTTCTGGCGTGAGCGCTTTTAGTGTTGCTTGTGTTCCAACAGGTATGAATGCTGGTGTTTGAATAACTCCATGTGGCGTTTGAATAGCGCCAACGCGTCCTAGCTTGCCCTCAAGTCGCTTTTGGACTGCAAACGAAAAAGTCTGCTGTTTCTGTGAAAATTTTTCTGTACTCATCTCTTTGCATACAGTATAGCTTATTTGAGAAAATAGCGGGGTATTATATAATTGATATACATTATGGGCACCAAATCAACTCAGACAAAAAAATCTTGGACCTTACAGCGAGTGTTCCCGTATATATTAGTAATTGCTGGATTCTTTGCGTTGCTTGCATCGACTATGATAATGGTTGAGAAGCTTCATACCCTCGAAAATCCTGGTGCGACAGCAATTTGCGATATTAATCCAATAATTAGCTGTGGATCAGTCATGAAGACCGAGCAGGCAAGAATATTTGGGTTTGATAACAGCTTTATGGGACTAATTGCGTTTCCAATTTTTATTACTGTTGGATTTGCGTTGTTGGCTGGCGCTACACTTAAGCGCTGGTTTTGGATTGGCCTCCAGATTGGCGCAACATTTGCAGTGGCATTTATCCACTGGCTTATATACCAGTCAATATTTACTATTCAGTCATTATGCCCATTTTGTATGGTGCTGTGGGTATCGACCATCCTATTGTTTTGGTATGTTACTGTATACAATCTGAAGGCTGGAAATATTTCACTGCCAAAACGCTTTAAAAAAGTACAAGCTTTTGTACTCGCCCATCACGTAGATGTATTACTTGCATGGTATCTTGTCATCGTTGGTATTGTATTGTATAAATTTTGGTATTATTTCAAGACTTTAATTTAGATAGATATCATTTGTGATATAGATCAATGGGCATAAGGCTTATGTTAGCTATACTGTAGGTATGGGTAGCTTCATGCCTACAGTCGATGCGTATATGCTGAGCCTTCCGCCAGCGAGGCGAAGGATTATTTCAGCGTTACGTTCGATTATTGTCGACAATCTTCCAAAAGGTTATCAGGAGGGTATGGAGTACGGCATGATAGCGTATTACATTCCAATTTCTAAGTATCCTAAAACGTATAATGGACAGCCCTTAGGGTATATTTCAATAGCATCACATAAAGACTATGTTTCTCTGTATCTTATGGCAATATATGGGGTTGGTGACGCAGAGTTCCGCCGTGCGTACAGAAGAACAGGCAAAAGACTTGATATGGGTAAGAGTTGTGTTAGGTTTCGGTCTTTGGATGATATCCCAACGCAGTTGATTGCAGAGACCGTTGCCAGATATGCGCCAGAAGAATTCATTAAACTGTACGAGCAAACACATTAAATAAGGATGAGCGGGTTGCGCGCGTTGACAATGTCTGTATAATTGTAAGAGATTCAGATTGAAAGTTTTCGTCCTTATTTGTCAGAACTTCTTATTCTCCTCTTGCCGACCCATACAGATTACAAGGTTACAGCATCCCACCAGAGACGTGGATTTCAGAGGTAGAGACAAATATTTATTGCAAAAGCGCTAGTTATTAGTGCGTCAAAATAACACAAAAACAACAAAAAAGATCAACATTAAGCGAGGGTACATGAGTAAGCGTTCATTAGTATTATTAGGTAACATACGAAAACAACTTACGAAAAAACAATTTAAAATCATAACTTCACTTGCGGTTGCAGTGGGAATAATGGGAGGTTTTTCTACATTTGTATATGCAGCAAACTACAATGCTCAAATTAATGAGTTAAAGAAGCAGAATAATCAAACTAAGGCCGAAAAGCAAAATCTCCAAACTACAGCCGTAGGTATATCTGACCAGATAGCTGCATTGCAGGCAGAAATATCGGGCTTGGAGTCTCAGATTAACGAGAACAAGGCTAAAGACAGACAATTGCAGGCTGATATTGCAAAAGCCGAAGCTGACCTAGAGGAGCAGAAGCAAACGCTAGGCGTAAACATTAAACAGATGTATGTCGAAAATGAGATGAGTACACTTGAAATGTTGGCCTCGAGCAAAACTTTAGGAGACTATGTTGATAAAGCGCAGTATCGAAATAGTGTACAGGCAAAAATTACAGCAACCGTTGATAAGATCAATGCGCTCAAGAAACAGCTTGACGATCAAAGACTAGCGGTACAACGATTGCTAGAAGACCAGCAGGCAATGCAATCACGCATACAGGCGCAAAAAGCAGAGAGTGATCGATTATTGGCACTGAATCAGCAGGAACAGAACAGTCTGGAGAAGGATATCCAAAGTCGCAACACACAGATCACCTCATTACAGAAAAAACAGGCTCAAGAAAACGCCCGATACAACATAGGCAAAGTTGTCACAGGTGGCACAGGCAGCTATCCGTGGGCAAATGCACCATGGCCAAACAGTATTTCGGACCCGTGGGGTATGTACAAGCGACAGTGTGTTTCGTATACCGCATGGAAGGTTTCTAATAGCGGGCGATATATGCCATATTGGGGTGGTCGCGGTAACGCAAAGCAATGGGATGATAACGCCCGCGCAGCTGGTATACCGGTTGATACAAATCCAAGAGTTGGTGATGTTGCTGTAAGTAATGCAGGTACCTACGGACATGTTATGTATGTTGAGGCAGTCCATAGCGACGGCACCATTAGTATTAGCCAGTATAATGCAAACTGGACTGGTACATATAGCGAGGCGCGTCGCTCGACTACAGGACTTGTGTTCATACACTTCTAGATAACGTACTTATTAGCGAGTCATCATCAGGTATGAGGCTCGCTAATTCTTTTGTATTACAAAAAGTGTGTAAGCATATATTTCGATGCTATAATTAATAGTAATTAATGGGTGAAATAATATTTCTTCTTATCTCCGCAGTATTGATCGTAGCCTGTGGGATTTTTGTGGCTGCAGAGTTTGCGCTCATTACTGTCGATAGAGCAACGGTACAACGTAAGGCACGCAGTGGTGACAAAGGCGCACAAGGTGTAGACGTGGCGCTCGGTAGTCTGTCGACTCAATTATCGGGTGCACAAGTTGGTATCACAATAACAAATTTAGCTATAGGATATCTTGCGCAGCCTTCACTTACAGCGTTAGTAGAAGGCCCGTTAAAACAACTAGGTATACAGGGAGCAACTGTAGCCGGCGTGTCTGCTGTAATAGCCCTATTGCTTGCTACTGCAGCAACAATGATTTTTGGCGAACTTGTACCTAAGAATCTGGCAATTGCGATGCCACTCGAAACAGCAAAATCAGTACAACAGTTTCAAAGAACGTTTAGTTGGGTTATGACCTATCCAATCAGGCTCTGTAATGGCACGGCTAATGCGATTTTGCGTCGAATGGGTATTGAGCCGAGAGAAGAGTTGGCTTCTGCACGGTCTGCGGAAGAACTTTCGTCTATCGTGCGACGTTCTGCCGACAAGGGTACTTTGCCAAAAGAAATGGCACTCATGCTTGAGCGTTCATTAACATTTGGTGAAAGGCGAGCGGATGAAGTAATGACGCCACGTGCGCGAGTAGAGAGTGTGCGGGCTTTGGATATGGCCGATGTAGTTATCGAAAGAGCTCGTAGCTCAGGGTTTTCGCGTTTTCCAGTTACCGGAAAAGATATCGACGACATTATTGGGGTGGTGCATGTAAAGCATGCGGTAAGTGTTGCTAAAGAAAAAAGAAAATCAACACCAGTTAAGAAAATAATGAAAGAGCCGATAGTTGTGCCATCTAATATACAGCTGGATCCTCTCATGGAAATGCTGCGTAAGGGTGGGTTGCAGATGGCGGTGGTAATCGACGAGTTTGGTGGCACCGATGGTATCGTAACGGTCGAAGATCTAATCGAAGAATTAGTAGGAGAGGTTAGAGACGAGCACGACAAAGCTGATGTGGTGCCCCAGAAAATTAAGCCGGATGTATGGATATTGCCTGGCTTATTACGTCCAGATGAGGCAAGTCAGTTTATTGGTGTTGCATTTCCAGAAGAGGAAGAGTTTGAGACACTAGGAGGTTTAATTGCTGAACGCTTGGAGCAGATGCCGAAAAAACTTGATGAAGTCGAGATCATAGTAGTGGATCGTGATGGACAAGAACGTAAAATGCGCTTGAAAGTTGCTAGTATGGACGGACATAGGGTAGAGAAAATACGAGCAACAATAGTGCGTCGACCTCAAGGAGAGGGTAATGGATAGTATTGTCGCAATAGTACTCGTAGTGGCGTTGTTGCTTGGTAACGCTTTTTTTGTGGCAGCAGAATTTGCGCTTGTTTCTGCACGTCGATCTACTATAGAACCACAGGCACTCGCTGGCTCACGTCGAGCAAAAATAACGCTTAAAGCAATGGAAAATGTTTCTATCATGATGGCGTGCGCGCAATTGGGCATTACGTTATGCTCATTAGGACTCGGTGCATTAGGAGAGCCAGCAATTGCACATTTCTTAGAAGATCCACTTGCAGCGTTAGGGGTGTCACAGGGCTTATTGCATCCTATCTCATTTGCGATAGCCCTAACGATAATGACCTTCTTGCACGTAGTGATCGGAGAGATGGTGCCTAAAAATATGACATTAGCTCGCCCTGACCGTTCGGCGTTATTACTGGCATCGCCTTTAACATTTATCGTTCGTGTCTTTAGGCCTGCTATTGCAGGACTAAATGCTATCGCAAACGTAACATTGCGCCTAGTTGGCGTTCAGCCCAAAAACGAAGTTGCAAGCGCTTTTACAAGAGATGAAGTGGCGGGATTTGTCGAGGAGTCACGAAGAGAAGGGCTGCTGAGTGAAGAGAAAGAGCATCTTTTAGCAGGCACTATCCAATTTGATAAAAGATTAGTGGAACATATTCTTATACCAATGAATAAGCTTGTGACAGTAGGCTGTAAAGATTCGGGTGATACCGTTGAAGATATTGTTTCAAAGACAGGCTATTCACGGCTGCCTGTAGTTGGCCCAGATGATAAGTTATCCGGTTACGTACATATCAAAGATATCTTACAGGCAAAGAGTATGAAGCAACCATTGCGTGGCGCAACGGTTAGAAAACTTGTAAACGTAGAGCCTACGGATACGCTTAGGGTTGCATTGGCCCGCATGCAGAAGGCTGGTTCGCATATGGCGATGGTTGTAGGGAAAGATAAGAAAGCGTTGGGTGTTGTAGCGCTTGAAGACGCTGTTGAAGAATTGGTTGGTGAGATTCGGGACGAAAACCAGGTGCGATAACTTTTATTTTGTCTTTAGTACCCGTGGCACGATGCCAAATACAAGAATTACCGCGTAAATAACTGCAAATCCGCACATAATACTTGGTATAGCAACGGTTGTTTCTGGATGTATTGCATTGACTATTCCAGTAGGCAAAATGAAGCTCAGATAGCCAAAGGCTTGCATCATTAGTGCTTCGCGGATTTTTCTAGTTGCTGCAACCCCAAAATACAAACACATACTTACGCCAGCAAGTAGCCAGAAATAATAATACGTGAAGAAAATTCCACCAAGCTTATCAGTGAGCTGGAATACTGCGTAATTTCCACCACATGCATAGCTTTGGAACGCGCCACTGCTAAATCCAAAAATTATCATAAGGGTTATACCTGTTGCATAGGCTATCCAGACAGTATATTTTGAGCCTCGTCCTGCAATAGTTTGCACCAAATGAATACCTAGCGGAGGCAAGAGAGTGATTGCAGCGTAACCTAGGCGAGAATAAGGACCTGCCAGTCCAGCCTGGCCTTCGCAAACGTTGAACTCGGCAAACTGAAATAATGCTAAGCACAATAATGTCGCACCAATAATGCGTGTTAACGGACTCATTCTATAGCGAATAATGGTGTACAGCAAAAGACCGATTTCGATTGCAAACGTCGCAATCATTACTGGTGGTGAAAAACAGAAAAATGTTGCGGAACGTTTTTTGTTGGATAGCATCCAGTTAGTATACATGATTACGTTTAGAGTTTCGATGTATGTTTATAGAGACACCAGCTTAGCAGCTGTGGTAGTATATATGCATCTTTTTTAAATCCAGTAACTAGGAGCAATATGGCTAAAAACGACACCGTAATTACGGTAAAAGACTTGCAAAAATCTTACGGCAAAAACGAAGTACTCAAAGGCGTCAATTTTACCGTAAAGCGGGGATCAATGCTTGCACTGCTTGGTCCGAATGGTGCCGGTAAGACAACCACTGTAAAAATATTAAGCACACTTCTGTCGTATGATGGGGGGTCGGTAAAAGTTGAGGGTTTTGAAGCTGGCAAAGAAGCAGATAAAGTTCGAAATGTTATAGGACTCACAGGGCAATCTGCAGCAGTTGATGAATTGCTGACAGGTCGTGAAAACCTCATCATGATGGGGCGGTTGTATAGGCTTACTAAGGAAAGCGCCAGGCTACGTGCTGAAGAGTTATTGAATGATTTTGATCTTGTTGATGCAGCTGATCGTCCAGCTAAAACGTATTCTGGTGGTATGCGCCGGAGATTAGACTTAGCCGTTAGCCTAATCGCAGCACCGCCGGTTATATTTTTAGATGAACCAACCACAGGACTGGACCCACGTTCTAGGCTGGCAATGTGGGCAATTATCAAGAAATTGATGGCTGACGGAACTACTATTTTACTTACAACCCAATACCTCGAAGAAGCCGATCAGCTTGCAGATAGAATTGTCGTGATTGATGGTGGAAAAGTTATTGCCGAAGGTACCGCTAGCGAGCTGAAGGGTAAGGTTGGTAACGACCGACTTGAGCTTACAGTAGGTAATAAAACTGCATACACAAAAGCACTGCGTGTACTTGGAAAAAATGTTGTTGATACAGACGATCAGGAGCATACGATTACCACAATTATTAAAAAGACGAACACTGATGTAAAAGCGGTGCTTGATGCGTTGGAGTTAGAAAAAGTTACCATTACTTCGTTGACAGTCCATAAGCCAACCCTTGATGATGTATTCCTGTCTCTGACTGGAAAACAAAAGCAAGCAACAGAGAGTGAGGATAAATAAATGGCGACAGAGTTAAAATTTGAAAAAAAGCCACGACTTGTACTAGAGGTTTATGATTCTTTAATAATGATTAAACGTAGTAGCAGACATATTGTTCGTAATACCGACCAGCTACTTGGAACATTTTTCCAGCCAATTATGTTTTTGCTACTTTTTTCGGCAGTGTTTGGCGGAGCGATATCAAAGGCGCTACCATCAAATGTTAGTTATTTGGATTTTTTGATGGCAGGTATCATTGTGCAGACGGTTGCATTTGGTTCGACGACTACGGCAATTGCAATTTGTAATGACTTGCAAAGAGGTATTGTTGATAGATTCCGCTCGCTACCTATGAGTAATTTAGCGGTACTCAATGGTCATGTCGTGTCTGACTTGTTTAGAAATGGTATTTCGACACTCGTGATGCTAATAGTTGGATTCCTCATTGGTTTTCGCAGTAGCGCAAGCTTTACTGATTGGCTACTAATTGCTGGTATTTTGATATTATTCACGCTTGCTTTTTCGTGGCTTGCTGCGATTGTGGGCGTAGTAGCTAAGAGCGTAGAGGGTGTGCAATGGCTAACATTTGTAATAATCATGCCTTTAACATTTGCAAGTAGTGCATTTGTGCCGGCCGAAGGTATGCCAAAGGTACTCCGTGCCTTTGCTGAAAACCAGCCAATCACACAAGTGATCGAAGCTGTGCGTGCTCTTATTTTAGGTACGCCAATTGGTAATTATGGCTGGCTATCACTTGCATGGAGTATTGGAATTTTGGTTGTTGCAGTGCCAGTTGCTTCGTGGCTCTTTCGGCACAAAACCTCATCGTAGGGCAGGGCGATAAGCATAAGAAATTTCTTCGCAGAGCAGTTACTGCTATTATCTAGTCTAGAATGAGTACTCCAGGATATACACAAGAGCCTCGACCAGATGTCAGGCTACATAACATTGATCCGCTGTATGAATATTATGATGATCTGCAGCCTAACGCCAGCGTACAAGAGGCATTGCTTGCGGTATCTGCTCGAATATATCACCCACGCATATCGTATGATGAAGGTGCTGCCGAGCGTATTGAGGCATTAACAAAACAAGGTTCGTCACTATTGATGGCGAGCAACCACATCAACGTATTTGATCAAAATGCCATCGCAGCTGCGGTGTATTCAGAGTCCGCTTTTCAGGCTGTTATTGGCAATACGTTTGTGCCTGCAAAGGTGCCATATTTTTTGCGCCCTCGCCTGAGAACGCTTATGGAGGCAGTAGGCGCTATACCTGTTGTGCGCGCGCAAGATGTAGAAGGTGTGGTAGATGGAGTGCCGAAGCAGGCCAAGGCAGCGTTGCGATTAATCAAGACTTGCTCTAAGAAGCTTGAAAATGGGCAACACATGTTTATTTTCCCAGAAGGAACCCGCAATAAAGGCGATTTACATGAGCTCGGAAAGATTAATAAAGGAATTGGCAGAATCGCTTGTGGTGTAGAGGGTAGAGGTGTAGCTATTGTGCCAATGGGCTTGTGGTATGGCAATGACCCAAAGTTTACTGATACACTTCAGCCAAATCTACATGTTGGTGCACCAATTGAGGGTCCATTTGAAAATCCAGGTCAAGCACTATCGTTGCTCCGTGGTGCTATGAGGCACTGTCTCGATGTGGCAATTGCTGATAGGAATGTCTAGTATACTGTAGACATGAATAAAGATATTGCAGCCTATCACAACACTCTAG
Source organism: uncultured Candidatus Saccharibacteria bacterium (assembly GCA_964499935.1). Classification (GTDB taxonomy): domain Bacteria; phylum Patescibacteriota; class Saccharimonadia; order Saccharimonadales; family UBA4665; genus CALBGR01. The sequence goes on from CAZCMS010000001.1 coordinate 497,334, forward strand.
CGGATGAAGATAAAGAGATCTGCGAACTGCTCTATACAGAAATTAAACATGGATTACCCGAAGCAGAAAATAAGGTGTGGCACAGGCATCCGGTATGGTTTTTGAACGGTAACCCGATTGTTGGTTACAGTAAGCTCAAGGCGGGCGTAAGATTGATGTTTTGGAGTGGCATGGATTTTGAGGAGCCAAGTTTGCAGCCTGGTTCCGGTAAGTTCAAGGACGCGTCAATTATGTATCACGATGTTTCGGAGGTTGATAAAAATAATCTTGAGCGCTGGCTGAAAAAATCCAGACGGATTCAGTGGGACTACAAAAATATAGTGAAGCGCAAAGGTAAGCTTGAAAAATTATTTTAGGCAGGGGTGATATGACAAAAAATCGCATTTATACAATGAACTTTGCAAGGGTCCATCCTTTGTATATTGAAAAAGCAGAAAAGAAAGATCGTACAAAAGCAGAGGTTGATGAGATTATTTGCTGGCTCACAGGGTATAGTTACGAGGGCCTTAATAGTCAACTGGATAAACAGGTGGATATAGAAACGTTCTTTGCAGAAGCTCCAAAGCTAAATCCCGCAAGAAGTTTAATTACGGGTATGATTTGTGGTGTTCGTGTAGAAGAAATCGAAGATCCACTTATGCGCGAAGTTCGCTATCTCGACAAACTAATAGACGAACTAGCAAAAGGTAAGCCAATGGATACAATTTTGCGAAAACAAAATGGATGATATTACATCTGGTGGGAAATCTATACCAGATCTCGCGTAAGATGCGAAGAGGTTTGTACGGCATCTAGTGCTGCATAACTATCTAGCGCGCTACGGGTATATCCGCCGACATTATCGTAATATCCAAGTATGCCGGTGACTAACGTGCCTTGACGGCCGGGTAGTTTGCGACTACGCATTTGGCTCAGATTAAGTATCACCGAGGATCTGCGTCCAATAGCTGATCGTGTGCTGTCTATTGTGTCATCTAGCTCGTAGCTACTTGATCCTTCTTGCAGGGCAGCTATGATCTGTGATTTGATATCTGAGCTGTCGCTACCATACTCCTCTAGACTCATCAAAAGCCCCATTATTGCTAGGCTTCCGCAGCTGATATTGGCGCGAGAGCACTCTAGCTCGATTAAGGTTTGGCGCGGATCGATATCGAGTACCTTGGGGATTTCCGTAGCTGCGCCACTCGGCGACATTTTGATAGTATCTTTGAGCTCAGTCTCGCTGTTTGATTTGGTGCGAGCATGTAATACATTCAGAAATATCGCAGACGGCTGTAATGGTGCCAAATCAACGCCACTATTAATGCGCTCAGCTGGCGTGTGTAGTACAGGTCCAAGAAACGATGAGCCTGCGGTTGTTGTACAAGACGAAGTCGAGCAGATTCTCTCTGACCGAGCTTTCATATAACGCTCTGGCGTGCCATTGACTCCAGCTATAATCGTCTCGGTTGCATCTTTCATTGGCCCGGTAACCAGTACAAAACTTGCGCCATTCTCGAGGAGTGGCTCAAAAGCTTCCACGACTTTATGTTGACCTGTTGCTTCAATTACGGGGTAGCCAGCTTGAATAATTTCATGTTGCGATTGTGGGGTGAAAACTGGAATGCATGCCCCATCGACAAGCAACTCGTCTTTCCTTAAGTGTACTTCATTAAATACAGGCCGAACGCCAGCTGTATGAAAATTGTCTGCAATTTGTCTGGCTGTTTGGGTTCGGGCAACGGCGTCCGCTAACCGTTCGTCACGCAACACAATACCTGCCGGCACGATATCTCGCTCCAAAACGAGTTGTTGGAGCGCACTCCTGCCAATATCACCTGCAGCACCAATGATGATTGGTGGCTGAGCCTGTTGTTCTTGCTGCTCAATTGTTGCCATGTGTACCTCCTTTTTGCATAAGGGCATCTATACCTGGCATGTTACCGCCACTCATCAAACGTAAGCACGCTTGACCACCTCGCGACATATGCGTGATGTCATCGGCCAGACCTGGAACTGATCGAATCATAGCGCCCGTGTCACCACCACCAACAATGCTATCAAGGTTACTGCCCGCAATGTGGCGAGCCAACTCTACTGAACTTTGTGCAAAGCCAGGTTTTTCAAATAAGCCAACAGGACCATTGAAGATCACTGTTCCCTGATTGCCCATCAGTGCGATAGCTTGTTCAACTGATTTGCGACCAATGTCATAGGCGATGGCGTCTCTAGGAAAGTCGCTGACGTCGCATTCGTGTCGATTGCCGTCTACATCTTCGTACGCTAGGTCCTGCGGAAGTACAATAAGGTCATCGATTTTGTCCTCACCTACTTTTTGACGTGCTCGTTCGTAGATTAGTTTGAGTATTGGATTGATATCACGTTCGGCAAGGCTTTGACCAACCTCATGGCCACGATATGCGAGCAGGGTATTCGCGGGGCCACCACCGAGAATAATGTGATCTGCAATATCAATATAGCGTTCAATGAGCGGTACTTTGTCACTTACTTTTGAGCCACCGCTAATGATTGTCAGTGGTCTGACAGGAGCTTGTATTGCTTGAGTGATTTGGGCATATTCTGATGCTACTAATAGCCCGCCAACAGCTGGTAAAAAGCGAGGCACTCCCACGATACTGGCATGGCTATTATGAATAGATCCGAAGGCATCTTGTACAAAATAGTCCGCAGAGCTGTCTCGTGCTAGAGCATGGGCAAATCTCTCGGCGCGATTCACGTTTTTGGTTGTTTCAGCGACATAAAAGCGAAGATTCTCAGCTAAAGCAACTGCTCCTGTTCCCATTGTTCGTGTTTGCCTCCTAATGCTGTCCCCAACGCATTCCGGCAGAAACTGCACTTCTCTGTCTAGTAGTTCCGCTAGTCGGTCCGAAACTAGTCGCAGGCTAAGAGACTTATCGTAGCCATTGGTTGGACGCCCCGCGTGTGCAGTAATTACTACGCTCGCATCGCGGTCAAGTAAATGACGCAGGGTGGGGAGGGTAGCGGATATTCGATCGTCATCTACTATTGCCCCATCATGCATTGGGACATTAAAGTCTGCTCGTAGTAGTACGCGTTGGTCGTCGAGTGGTACGTCAGCCACTGTTTTGAACGGCACATCATGTGTTAATTCGGACATAGTATACCTCCTGTGGTCAGTCTTATTACTTGTGTTGTATTTGCTATTGTAGGTAAAAGATGATTAGGCTGCTTGATAAAATAATGATAAAATAATGACGAGTTTAAGTTATGAATCATCCAGTCCATCATTTTTCTGAACATTTTTGCTCCGAGACAATCGCGGAATGTCTCGACAGTATCACTACTCTTACTTCATCCAATCTAGTCTGCATGCCTGGCGTCGGAGTGACATTTTTGCTACGGGCATTAGAGCAAAAAAGCAATCACCCCATTATCTTCATCAATTCGTATGAGCTACCAGAATTTTCATGGCAGGCACTCTTTGGGCAGTTGGCTCAAAAGCTAGAACTAGACGACCAAAAAGCACTGTCGCTGCAAGCTATCGGGGAAGCTTTAGCTAAGCGGGCGCAAGATCAAGAACGTCTCGTCATAGTGTTTAATCGGCTTGACCGACTTGGGAGTATGGTAAACCAGAACCTATATGATAATCTGCGTTATCTACGTGACTTTAGTCGCGATAAAATTGTTATGCTGTTTGTCTCGTCTGAGCCACTTTTGGAGACATCGGCGAAAGGTACGCATAATATAGCCCCTCTGCTTACGCGTACTATCTACTTCAAAGGGTATAACGACGCGGATTTAAATGAGCTTTTAATAGCGAATGGCATGGAGCAGATTGAACCTCGTGTACTAGAGCTAGCTGGTGGGCATCACACTTTGTCTCAAGTATTGTTGCGTTGCCAAGATCTCACTAATGCACTTGCCGACCCAATGGTTGAATTGCTCGTCAAGGATATGTACTACCAGATACATTGGCGTCGTAGAAAACAGCTGAAGCAGCTTGTTTTACGTAATGTCCAGACCGAAGATCAGTTCTTGCTTGGTTGCGGTTATGTGCGTCAGCTGGCGAAAGACCAGCAAGTGTTTACGCCTTTGTTAGCGGAATACATACAACAACGCAACAAACAGCGTATGCCAGCAAAGGAAAAACGTTTGCTCCGCATTTTGCTTCTGCATCAAGGCAAGGTTGTTTCAAAGTCGGATATTTGTGACTTTGTTTGGCCGGAGCATAACGGCATTGTAAGTGACTGGGCGCTTAATGCACTCATTTATCGGCTACGTCACCATAAAGCCTTCGATGCTCAACGGTATAGTCTCGAGTCTCGCAAAAAAGAAGGGTATGTACTGTATGATCACTTGCTCTGAATGTCCATAGGCTAGAGAAACATACTTTTACCCCTCTTTGTAGTATGCTAAAACAATATGAGTAAAGACAAAGATACTGTACTAGATTTTCTTAGAATGCAGTCAATGGCGACAATCTCAACGGTCGCTAAAAATTCTAATCAGCCCGAATCAGCATTGGTTGCATTCACGCAGACTGAAGATTTGGAGATAGTGTTCGAGAGCTTTGTAGAAACTCGTAAATGGAGCAATATCCAAAGCAACCCACATGTTGCAATGGTGATAGGCCGGGGCCTAGATGAACACATCACTGTTCAGTATGAGGGCGTAGCGTCATTGATTTCTGACCAAGAAAAAGAAAAATACATACAGCTATTTTTAGATAAAGACACACCTTGCACAGAACAGTTTTTACGTGACCCACGATCCCGGCTCTATAAAGTGAGCCCCACCTGGATTCGATATTCCGATTACACGAAAAATCAGCCTAATATCGTTGAGCTAGACTTTAGGCCGATGTAGAATTACTCAGATTGTGAGCTAATATTAACCATCCACTCTATGCCGTATTTATCTGTTACTACTCCAAAGGTATCGCCCCAGAATTCTTTTTTGAGCGGATACAGAACTTCAACATCTTCACTGAGCTTATCGAAAATAGTAGTTAATTTGGCTGCATCTGCCTCGTATCCATTAATCGAGAGTGAAACTTTTGCTGCTTTGTCGCTTGCTTGTTGGGTGTCGCTGCCCATTAGTACGATATCATCAGCTTCTAGTATGGCGTGCATCAGCTTGCCTTCCATGCCTTGAGGCGTTTCTCCTGGTGTCTCTTCGTATGTTTGTTTTTGTAGTTTGCCGCCGAAGATATTTTGATAAAACTCCATAGCCTCTTGGCAATTGCCCCGGAAGAAAATGTACGGATTTAATGTTATCTTGCTCATAATTTAACCCTCCTATTACTACTTCTATTTTCCCATGGAATAATAAAAATGTCTAAAGTAATGCCGGGTGTATACAGGCGTTTATATAAACATTCTAATTATTTTTTCTCGACAGCTTTTCTTATTTTTTGGATTTCGTTTACAAGCTTTCCAGGTAAGCTCTAGTGGCTTTCGGTGAGTTGAGATATACAAATGTTGTTTCAGGGTATTTGGCTCTTAGGCCGTTAAGCCATGTTTGATAGGGCTGGCCACCATTAGGCGTCTTATGGAGCAAAAAACGCAAATACTCCATATTAAACTTCTCTACGTTGTTACCGCCCATGTCAGATCGGACAAGGCCCCGATTTTTTCGGATTCTGCGAAGCCAGCGAGTAATTCTAATACGTCGAGGCATATCGAGGATAATCACTGTGTCTGCACCCTTAATTCGAGCATCGGCTAAACGTGATGGCGCGATACCGTCAATAACCCACTCTTTCTTCTTCAGTACTTCATTTTGAATGCTTTGACGCTCCTCAAAAGATTTGTACTGCCAATTATCATTCCAAAATAATTTATCCGTATGAAAAACAGGAATGCTTAACTTGCTACCAATTTCAGTCGCCAGCGTGGATTTACCTGACGCACCATGGCCTAGTACCGCTACACGCTTCATATGGAGAAGTATAGAATTTCCACTCTCAGTTCGCAAGGAAAACTGGTCGCAGGCTGTGGCCTTATTCTGTGTGCCGTACTTTAACTGGTGTGGCAGGATTTAAACCGTCGAATACGGGTACTAAACCTTATCTTTAGTTCAGTCTCTTGGAAAGAATAATTAATTTCATTTCGAAGAGGGTCATGTATAGTGCTTAAGGGGATGGGTGAAGTTCCGTATAGGCACTTGAGAATGTTATAGTTCAATAGCTGCGAGCCAGTTAAGAAATGCTAACTGCTCGGTCTATCTAAATGTAAAAAGCTCAACTTATATGAGTTGAGCTAGTATTAGATTCCTTGGCTAGGGCGGAGGGATTCGAACCCCCGATCATGGGACCAGAACCCACTGCCTTACCACTTGGCCACGCCCTAGTATCGTCATAGTTTTTTGTCGTTACGGACATTTTGCTGGAATGTTCTGGTCCCTGTGGGACTAGTAATGATTTTCTCGACCGAAGGTCTCGGGCAGCCACTGCCTTACCACTTGGCCACGCCCTATTAATGTAGGCTTACATTTCTGGTTTCAGGGGTGATTATAGCAAGAAATTACACGTTTGACCACATTTTAAATACGTCGAAGGTGCATGAAGCTTGAGAGGCGAATAAAAATTTCTGGGTGTAAATGATAGAACGTTGTATAATATGTGACGATACTTAATTATAGATTGTAATTATTTGGAGTAAATAATGAGTCGTATTTACGAACTTCACTCTCATGCGGGTGAAATATCTTATGCAGATTGGCTTGAACAAGGTATTCAAGTTCCAATTTTTGATAAAGATGGCACGCTGAGTCATGCAAATAGACTTGATTTAGTAGCTGAGGTTATTGAAGGTATGAGGAGGCAGCGCTTCGCTGAGGTGTATTCAGACATTGCAATATCTTCCAATAACCATGATGCGAGACATGTAAAAGTATTTGGACGTATTGTCGAAGAAGCGCTTGGTGTTTCGGTATATGCGATATCCAGAGCAGATGGATTTAACAGTAAGCCACATCCCGAAATGGGTCTAGAGATTGCTCGGTATTTTGGAGTGTCGCCAGATCGACTTGGAATGATTGGCGATAGGCTCTTTACGGATGTTGCGTTTGGCAGAAACGTAGGGGTTGGAGCCATAGCACTTTGCGAAAAGGCCGGTGAAGGTGACGCAAGAGGGGTAGCTACTTTACGTAGAGCAGAGGCTTTTGTTGTTGGATTCGATAGGCGTAGAAAAAGAGCGGTACTGCCTGTCGTACAATAATTTGCTTTACAGAATCAATCGTATGCGTTAAGCTAAAAAAGCTTAATAATTAAGAATATAAAGAGTGCAGCGAGAGAACTAGCTCGATGACCTGCCGGCAACCTGCGTATAAGCAAAGTAAGGTGCTCCATCTAGCCCGCCAGGCGGGAAAGATATCTTCTCTTGAATATCCTTTCCGTCGTTATGGCAGAAAGGATATTTTTATGTCACAAACTTTAACAACCAAGGGCAATGCTGTACCGGTGACGGAGGTACAAAAACGTATTAAAAAAGCTCCCATTGAAGTAGTGTCTGGCGCACCAAAATTGCCAGTGGTTACACGCTTCGCGAGCGAATCGGTATGCGCAGGTCATCCGGATAAAGTTGCAGACCAAATCAGCGATGCGATTGTAGATGCGGTGTTGGCACAAGATCCATATGGACGAACGGCCGTCGAAACATTAGTAGCTGCGAACAAAATTGTACTTGCAGGAGAAATTAATACTACCGCAGAGCTAGATTTTGAAACAATTGTTCGCAATGAAGTTGCTCGGCTTGGCTACACAAATCCAGAGTGGGGATTTAGTAGTGAATCACCTATAGAAAACTACATTCACAAACAGTCGCCCGAAATTGCGGTTGGCGTAGACGATGATGGTGCAGGCGATCAGGGAATTATATTTGGCTATGCCACTAATGAAACGCCAGAATATTTACCGCTGCCAATTACGCTTGCTCATGCACTGGCGAGAGAACTTGATGCAGCTCGTGAGTCTAGAAAATTACCACATTTGCGACCAGACGGAAAAGCGCAAGTAGTCGTACGTTACGAAGACAATAAAGCGGTAGCGGTAGAGCATGTGACTATTGCAACACCGCACAACGAAAAGATTTCGCTTGAGCGTGTTCGTGAGGATGTGTACAAAAACATTATCGTGCCAATTTTGGAACGCTACGGATTTACGGTTGCCGAAAAAGATATTGTCGTAAATGGTACAGGTGTGTGGCACACGCCTGGACCAAAAAGCGACGCTGGCCTCACGGGACGCAAGATTGTAGTTGATGGTTATGGTGGCTATGCGCGTGTCGGTGGTGGTGCGTTTAGCGGAAAAGATCCAAGCAAAGTCGATCGTTCGGGCGCATACGCAGCACGCTATATCGCTAAAAACATTGTTGCCAATGGCTATGCAGATAAGGCTGAAGTTGCACTGGCATACTACATCGGCGCTAAAGAGCCCGTAAATTTTACTGTTGAGACCTTTGGGACTGCTAAAAAATCCCAAAAAGCAATTGAAGAATATGCCAGGAAGCTACTTACTCCATCGGTAAAGAATATTGTCGAACAGCTTAATCTACGTCAGCCGATCTACCATCAAACGGCTGCATATGGCCATTTTGGCAAAAACGGTTTGCCATGGGAAAAAATAGAAAAGTAAGGAGAGAACTGTATGTCTACGATTGAAGAACCACAAATTATATTGCCTGAAGGTGTTGAGGATGTATTGAAGTTAGTTGCAGTTGGCGCAGATTATCGCCATGTGCACGAACATCTTCGTATTACTCCGCAGGAGGGGCAACACCTGGTGGACACCACTATGACCGTATTCGAAGGACGTACTTTGGCTCAGGCGGTATATAAGGCTATGAGGGTGGGAGTTCTTGCGATACCAGAGCGTACACCTAATTTTGAGTTAACACATAAGCAACATAGCGTCTTAGGATTTGTGGCTTTAGGGCATACTAATTCTGAAATCGGAAGTGAATTTAGGTCTAGCCAGGATCAGTTTGCTCGTAACCATATTAAAAGTTCATGCAAGAAACTTGGGGCGCGAACCCGCGAAAGTGCAGTTGTAAGAGGTGTGCAATTCGGATTTTTGCACGATGATTTTCTCCGAGAATTGCGCGCAAATTCACGTGTCCTGTACGAAGATTAGATCGGCAATTTCGGGAGGCAGGAATCCATTTTTTGGAGTGTGGCCTGCCTCCCATTTGTAATCTTTGTTGTAGCCGAGGTCTTTCATGAGCTTGGTCGGTGCATTACGCAGGTGCAATGGAACTGCCAGATCAGGGTACTCTTTGGCTGCTGCTTGCGCTGCGTGCATAGCATCGGTAACACCACGTGATTTCGGGGCTTTAGCAAGTACTGTTGCACAGTGAAAGAGGTTGTATTGACATTCGGGCATGCCAATTCGCTCGACAGCCTGAAATGTAGATACGGCAATATTGAGCGCTGCTGGTGCTGCCATACCAACATCTTCAGAGGCAAAAATTACCATCCTGCGGGCGATAAATTTAGGGTCTTCACCAGCCTGCAACATACGAGCTAGATAATATAGCGTCGCATTAGGTTCCGATCCCCGCATGGATTTAATAAATGCGCTAATGACGTTATAGTGATTTTCTCCTTTTTTATCGTATCCCGGCACGCGAGATTGAGCAGCGGTTTCAATAATTTGGGGTGTGATGGTTTTTGCACCAGCTAGTTGTTGTGCAAGCTCCAAATTACCAAGCGCTGATCGCGCATCTCCACCAGATAGTTCTGCAAGCAGATCAATACTTTTGGCGGGTAACTTCTTTTTACTGAGCTTTAGGACTTTTGCTGTTTTTTCAATGATTTGTATAATATCTGCTTTGCTCAAGGGCTCTAATACTAATACTCGGCTGCGAGATAGTAGCGGGTTAATGACTTCGAAACTTGGATTTTCGGTTGTGGCGCCAATAAGGATGATTGTACCATCTTCGACATGTGGCAGAAACGCATCTTGCTGTGCTTTATTGAAACGGTGAATTTCATCGACGAACAAGATGGTGCGCATGCCTAGCCGTTGATTTTGTTGCGCTCGTTCGATAACTTTTGTCACATCTGCTTTTCCTGATGTCACTGCGCTGAGTTCAATAAATTCAGCCTCCGTCTCGCGAGCAATAATACGCGCCAGGGTAGTCTTGCCTGTTCCGGGAGGCCCCCATAAAATAAGGCTCGTTGGTGAACGTTTCGCGATAATTTCACGAATAATTTTTCCACCACCCACAAGATGCACTTGACCCATGACATCATCAAGTGTTTCTGGTCTCATTCGCTCTGCGAGTGGTCTTGCGTCCACTGCTTAATCGTCGCTTTCGAATAATTTTTGAAGTTTAAGATAATCGGTATGAAGAGTTGTAGAATCGCTGGCAAGTTGTTTAATGAATGTCTGTTCATCTGGCCGTAAAATGTCGCGGACAATTCGAAATAGCAACACAAATCGTGATATTCCGACTGAATCTGCAATTCGCTGTAGTTTATCTGTGAACGCATGTACGGATTCTTTTTGAGATTCGCTTTGCACAGGAGTGAAGCGTTTTAATATAAAAGTAATAACACCGGTAAGTATTGCAAAAAACATAACAGAAGTAATAAATACAAATTCCAGTATCCACCATAGCGGATGCAGTGTGGTGAGCCATCCTCCTAAGACAAGTAATGCAGCTGCAAGTACTGCACCAGTAATAACCATGGGCTTTAGAGATCGCCATGCTAGTTCTGCACCAACCGCTCTTGCAGTTTTTATTGATACTAAAACCTTTTCCATGCCTACATTATAGCATCTCTTGGTAGAATGTTTGATATCAATATATAGTTATGATATAATATATGGCTGTGTGCCAAAACACACATTGTTCTTTTCACGACCAAAGGAAGTAATGGCTAGTACCCTGGTGCAGTACGGTAATACCGAGCTTGATGAGCTCACTGCTACCCTCACAAGCGAGCCGGAGGCTCAGGTCATCGATGATGACATCGAACAGCCTGGCTTGATGAGTCGCATTATGTTGGCGCTGCGAGGCGACGACATGCGCGAGGAAGTCACGCATGTTCCTGGCACCAAGTATCCGTCGCGCATTCTCGTGATGATTCCGGCGCACAACGAAGCGCAGGGCATCCGTGATTGCTTGGAAGGCTTGGCCGACCAGGCTCTGCCCGAGGACGTCTCTATGGATGTGCTCGTGTTGGCAGATAACTGCTCGGATGGAACCGAGCATGTTGCATTGCAGGCAGGCATTGATCTTGGCCTAAGTCTGACGGTGCAGAAAACCGAAGGAAACAGGCAGAGGAAGGTCGGTGCGCTGAACGCTGGCTGGGCGTTGGTGTATGGCAACAAGATCAACCAGGAGCTGAACGAGATTCAGCCTACGGATGAGCAGGTTGCCTATCGGCGTTCCGTGAAGGCGGTGTTGGGAATGGACGCAGATTCGCGTCTGGCACCCAACGCGGTGATGCATATGTGGAACGAGCTCATGAGTTCGCCGGATATTGGCGGAGTGATGAGTCGGTACACGATGCGTTTGCCTAAGTCGCTCCGATCGATTGACCCGGCCGACCCGCACTATGACGTGAAGGTTTCGTCTGGCGAGTACGGTGGCATGATGAATCGTTGGTGGACAGCGATGCAGAAGCAGGACATGGCGTCTTGGCTGCTGAGCCTGTTCTGTCGTGGCGGTTCAACCTACGTGCTCGGCGGGCAGGCAAGCCTGTTCCGTCCGACGGCCTTGGCGCAGGTGGTGAACGACCACAAGCTGCTCGGGCCTTGGGATCCGTCCACGCAAGTCGAGGATATGAAGCTCACGTGGATGTTGCAAGAGGCGAAGTGGAAGACCTTGGTCTCTCCGCACGCTCGCTGTTACGTCGACGCGATGGCTGACTACCACACCTTCCGCCAGCAGCGGTTGAAGTGGGATAGTGGCACGTTGGAGCTGCTTACCTCGCAGGACGATCACCATGTGAAAACCCGGCACATCGGGTTTCTCTGGCGACAGCAGATGAAGATGGCGATGGACCTCACGGTTCGCGTCTTGTTCTTTACCTTGCTGACGATTGCGCTTGCAACGGATCAGTTTGTGTGGAATTGGCTTTGGCTGATTCCTCCGGTTGTGGCGTCGACGCTCAACATTCGTCTTGCTTTGCGAGTGCCTCAGCACCGACCTATCGATGTCGTTCTTGCGGGAACATTGATTTCTCCGGAGATCTACCTGTGGGTGCGTCTTGTCGGTTGGGTGCAAGTGTGGAGTCGTCGACTGTCTGTCCAAGAGAAGGATGGCTGGGAAGCGCAGTACGCTGCACAGCGAGGTGACACCAAGTCGAAGTTGGGGCGAGGTATCGCTGTGATTGTGTTGAGCATCGGGGTGATTGTCGGTTTGGCGATCTATTTCCATGACTACTTCACGTCCACAGGTGTGCAGAGCGCCGTTCGGCCGTATATGTTGGCTGGCTTTGTTGTTCTGAGTTTCCTGACAATTTTCCAGGTGCTCGCGATGTTGCGTCAGCACTGGCTGCTGCGCGCTAAGCATCGACCTTAGTTCAACGGAAGGAGAGAACCACGCCCTAGATATGGCGTAATATATATCTCGGTCTACGGAAGTAAAGACCGCTCGAGCAAAGCACGAGAAGGAGCTTCTCGTGAGGTATTATTTGTGAGCGTTCAATGCTCTAGCATTTCACAAATAATACCTCACGGCAGTACATTTACATAGAGGCAGTAAATGCGTTATAATAACTAGCTGAAGGATGCGCGCCTCCATGAAGAAGCGCGTTTTTAATTTTATAATTTATGAATGACCCAAAAAATATACGAAACATAGCGATTATTGCCCATGTTGACCACGGCAAAACCACACTAGTTGATGGACTTTTAAAGCAGTCTAATACTTTCCGTGATAATCAGGCTGAAATGGGCCAAGAACTCATCATGGATAGTGGCGATCAAGAGCGTGAGCGAGGCATCACTATTACAGCAAAGGTAACAGCTGTTCAGTACGACGATTATCGAATTAATATCATTGACACCCCTGGGCACGCCGATTTCTCCGGTGAAGTAGAGCGAACCCTCAATATGGCCGATGGCTGTATTTTGATCGTGGACGCGCAAGAAGGTCCAATGCCACAGACAAAATTTGTACTTGGCAAGGCACTTGCTGCTGAGCTTCAACCTATCGTTATTATCAATAAAATCGACAAACCAGCTGCACGTATTAAGGAAGTTGAAGACGAGTTGGCTGATCTATTCCTCGAGCTTGCAATACACGAAGATCAGCTCCACTATCCGTTGTATTATGCAATTGGGCGCGCAGGTAAGGCGTGGGAAAACCCGCCTGCTGACCCAGAGGCAGACGCAAATCTTGATGTAATATTTGACGCAATTATAAATAAAATTCCTGCACCAAATGTAGAGCTTGATAAACCATTCCAGATGCTCATTACCGCGCTCGCGTGGGATACTTATAAGGGTAAATACGCTGTTGGTCGTATTAATCGAGGTAGCGTAAAAGCCGGCGATCAGGTTGTTCTATGTAAAAAAGACGGTTCTCAGGTAAAGGCCAAGGTAGAGCAGACATTCATGAGCCAAGGCGTAGCCAAATTTGAGGTTGAGCAGGGAATTGCAGGGGACATCGTGCAGCTAACCGGTATTGGGGACGCGCAGATTGGTGAAACACTTGCAGATGCAGATAATCCAGAAGCATTGCCAGTTTTGGAAGTAGAGGCTCCAACTTTGCAGATTTATCTTGGCCCTAACACTAGTCCGCTCAAAGGGCAGGAGGGCGAATTTAGCACGGGTCGTCAAATTGGTGAACGTCTCGAAAAAGAACTCGAAACAAACGTTGGTTTGCGTGTAGAGGAAAGTGGCATAGGCTTTTTGGTGAGTGGGCGTGGTGAATTGCACCTCAGTGTTCTTATTGAAACAATGCGCCGTGAAGGCTATGAGTTTGAGGTTGGTCGCCCACAGGTAGTGACTATCGAAAAAGATGGCCAAACACTTGAGCCGATCGAAGAATTAATTATCGAGGTACCTGCTGAGCATGTTGGTACGGTACAAATGGAGCTTGGACAGCGTCGCGCAACGTTGAAAGAGCAGTTTGTGAGCCCTAAAGGTGTTACAAAGTTGGTGTACGAACTGCCAACGCGAGCTTTGCTGGGTATCCGCAACATCTTGCTCACCGCTACCAAAGGTACAATTGTTATGAACAGTCTTGTTGTAGGGCATCAGCCTCAAGGCGCTGCATTACAACAACTCCGTAATGGTGTGCTTATTTCTTTCGAAACAGGCACTACTACTCCGTATTCAATCCAGAATGCCGAAGCGCGTGGAACAGTTTTTGTTCACCCAGCTGTCAAAGTATATGCAGGTCAGATTATTGGGCTGAATAGTCGTCAAGAAGATATGGAAATTAATATCTGTAAGGCAAAGCAGCTCACCAATATGCGTACTAGCAGTAGCGATGGTGTGGTGCAGTTGACGCCTCCGACAGTCTTCAGCCTTGAAGAGTGTCTTGATTTTATCGAAAACGATGAACTTCTTGAGGTAACGCCAGAAAACCTTCGCCTTCGCAAACGCGAACTTGATCCTAACAAACGTAAGCGCAAAAAATAAAAAACTTCCCTAAGGAAGTGTATTGTCAAAAGTACTGCTTACCCCCGAAAACTAAAAATTAATTTTAGTCTACAGACCATGATGAGCGAGCTTCTGGCGTTTGACGGTCAGTATGCTTCGAGCTGCAAATCATGCGGGGGTGTGTCTGAAATTCTTAGGAAAGACCTGCTAACCGATGCCGCCACCTCCCTGATGTAGGTTTGAGGTGTGCTTCATGCGTGCAATTCGCTTTTCCAGAATGCGAGCTGCAAGGATGCACGTGACGATCAGGACAATCCAAATCCAAGCCACCACATCGGTGAAGGCTACAGGATCACCTGTAACGAAGAGCCCTACCACAAGCGTCAGTGCGCTGATAACGCCGAACCAGCACGCGACACTGAACGGCTTATCGAAGATGAACTGGCGTTGTTCTGCCAGCAACTCCTGGGTGAGGTCTTTTGTCGACAGTTCCAAGATCACTCTGAGCAGCAACACCACCATGGTCGGAACACCGAGCATTGTTGCGACGGCAATAAAGGTCAGTACAGCTTCCATTTTTAATCCCCTTAAGGGTTCACATGGCGACAGTATGTCATCCAATGGATATATTGCACCAAATAATCATAATTAAGTCAATTTTTTGCTAACAGTTTTTCGACCCAAACCTCCTAGGTCTCATCAGTAGTCTTAGGCTAGAAACTGTTACCCTGACCAAATATATACTTAAAATTGCTTTATACCTTGAAAAGGCAGCAACGAAGTATATATTTGGCACAGACCATGAAAGAGAGCATCTATGCCCATCGATTCCATGCAGGGATGTGTCTGTGTGTGAGGGTGAAGTGCAGGCTTTAGTCCTCGCCGAATACTGCCACCAGCACCATGATCGCTGACGCGATCCCAAGGATAGCTCCGAATACCCAGTAGGCGCCGAAGTCATCACTCTCAATAGCGTTGTCCGCCACTACAGCGATGCTCACAAAGATCGTGATCGAAATCACGTAAGCAATGATTGCACCGATGCCTTGGTTGGGCGACAGCTTCTTCGGCTGCTGATCCCGCGCTTTTACGAGGGCTACCAAAGCAACCACGAGCGGGGCAGAAAAACCCAATACTGACAGCGGTACTACCAGCTCCATCGGCATGTCTTTCGACCTTTCCTCACTAGAAAACAGGATTGTTTTCCATGCGCGATATTATAACAAATATATTAACAAAAGTCAATATCACGTAACCCGAATCACGAAACCCACTAAGTAAAACGCGCATCTGTTACTCTTTAAGTGCTTAAGCTAAAAGAGGAAAAACAAATGCGCGAACTACAGAAACAGCATATCGTAGATGTGTTTGTTTGGGTAGATGACAGTCTACCCAAGCAACAGAACAACAAACTAGGTGGACGTCCAAGCACGCTTACCGACAGTGAGCTACTTACTGCCCTCATCTGGGATGGTCTCACTGAACCCCACAAACATCTCTCCAGTGTATACACTTGGATACAACGAGAGTACCAAGATTACTTTCCGAGGCTACCAAAGTACCAAAACTTTGTTGCCCACGTCCACCGCTTACTGCCTCAGATGGTTTGGTTTCTCCAAACGCTACTAGTGACAGATGCGCCACTCCGCTTCGCCGACAGCACCATGCTGCCTGTCTGTAAGCCCATTCGGGCTGACAGACACAAGGTAGCTAAAGGCGTGGCCCAGTTCGGCAAGAACTGGCAGGGCTGGCACTATGGCTTCAAGTTACACGCTGCCATTGACCACCAGAACAGATTGGCAGCACTGGTGTTTACACCGGCTCACGAGCATGACAACCAGCACATGGAGCAACTAGTCAATGACCAGACAAAACTCCTGGTCGGCGACAGTCACTACGGTGGCTCTGTCATGCGCAAGCGACTTTGGAAAAAAACACAAAACAGTGGTCATTGCACCGCCACACCACACACAACGAAAGAAGCTGTCAACAGATTGGCAGATGCTGCTCCTGCACATGCGACCAAAGATTGAAGCCACCTTCGGCAAGCTCAAGGAGCAACACTTCTTGGTCACTTCGTTCCCAAGAAGTGTACAAGGCTATTTCACGCACTACGTGCGTGTATTACTTGGTTACCAGATGAGTTTAGTTTCGTGATTGGGGTCACGTAATGGTTCAATACCTTGGAACCATCTAACCAAGGATCTAAGCTATGGACATGAGCTACTCTAAGAACCCCAATCTACCAAAAGTACGAGCCGAAGCTGTGAAGATGGTACGGTCTGGACAGAGCGTGCGAGCGGTAGCTCGCCACTTTGGCTACTCTCACAGTGCTGTTGTGAAGTGGTGCAAGAAAGTTCCGGAGGATTTCTACCAGTACAAAGTCATCCCGACTGAGAGCAGTCGGCCAAAACAACACCCCAAAGAACTAAGCCCTGAGATCATCCAGCGAATCCTAGAGCTTCGAGCCACCACCAAGCGGGGTGCTGCGTTTATCCATGTGCTGCTCATTCGAGACGGTGTAGCCGTATCTCTGTCTTCTGTGAAGCGAACCCTCTCCCGCCACGGGTTAACGAAGTACTCCAAGTGGAAGAAGTGGCACCAGTCCGTACCTCGACCGCTGCCAGCACTACCGGGCCTCCTCGTGGAGGCAGACACGGTACACGTTGGCAGGAAGGATGGCAGTGAACTGTACGTATACACGCTCATCGACGTTCACAGCAGATGGACATATGCTACACCCGCTAAGCGCATTAGCGCAGCAGGTGGAGCCAGCTTTGCACTGCATGGCCACAAGGTAGCACCGTTTGCATTCAAGACCGTGCAAACCGACCATGGACCAGAGTTTAGCAAGTGGTTCACCAAGAAGCTCACCGAGAAGCAGATTGAGCATCGCCACACTAGAGTCAGAAAACCCAACGACAATGCCCACATTGAACGGTTCAACCGAACGATACAGGAAGAATGTGTCCAGAGATTACCGAGAAAGCTCAGCGTCTGGCACAAAGAGATACCGAATTACATTAGGTATTACAACTTTGAGCGACCGCACCAAGGTCTCAACTGGCTCACGCCAGTTGAGAAGTTAGCCCAAAGTGGTTCCAAGGTATTGATTATTTAACGTATCAGGATGAAAAAATTATATATATTTTAGGGTATACTAATAGGTAGATGATTCAAGTGAGTGACGAACAATTTGCAGAGATGGTAGGACGGTCTATGGATCTGCACGCCAAGCAAATGCAAGAGGTAAAGAATGTTGGCATTGTCATTGCCGATGAGCCAACTGCGGAGCAGCGTAAAACTCTATTATTGCGTGGTAACGAAACATTATTCGGCCTATATGAAGGTATTCCGCTCACAAAACGAAATAATAATTATAGTGGTGTGTTGCCCGATAAAATTACGCTTTTTAAAATACCTTTGTCTATGCATGCCAATTCACTCCAAGACTTGCAAGAAGAAATTCACAAAACATTATGGCATGAACTTGCGCATCATTTTGGGCTTGAACACGACAGGATTCATGAACTTGAATAAAATAAGCAGGTAAACTGGTATACTGAATCGATGGATAAATATTTGCACTCACACTCACCTTATAGAATCTTTGCTTTTTCGGCTACCGTCACCATTGCTGCGCTCATCGGAGCATATTTGGGATTTGGTGCAAGCGCACTATTTGTAGCAATTATCCTTATTATTGTTGAGATCACTTTTAGTTTCGAGAATGCGATTATTAACGCCAAAATTCTCGAGCACATGTCGAAGTTTTGGCAAAATATATTCTTGACGGTAGGTATATTCATTGCGATATTTGGCATGCGTGTGGTGTTTCCAATTTTGATTGTAATGATCACCGCCGGGCTGGGCGCAAAAGAAGTGATTGATCTAGCCCTCAACAACCCAGATCAATATTCTAAGGAATTAACAGAAGCTCACCCGCAGATCGCAGCATTTGGTGGAGCATTCCTGCTTATGTTGGCACTCCATTTCTTCCTTGATGACAATAGGAAGACACTCTGGTTTACGCGCTTAGAGAGCCGATTACAGAAGCACACTACGTTCTGGATGCCAGCTGCTGTCGCAATTGTCGTGATAATTGGACTCACATTTTTGCCGTTTAACCATCACCCTGAAGAGACCATCACCGCAGGGCTTATAGGTATTGCGCTGTATAGTGCGATGCACGGTTGTATCCGATTCTTCGAAAATCTTAAAGCCAAGAAAGACGCAACAGATACTACTGCTAAAAAGGGTGTGGTTATAAAAACAGGTATGGCTGCATTCACGAGTTTCTTGTACCTAGAAGTTTTAGATGCGAGCTTCTCGTTTGATAGTGTTATTGGGGCGTTCGCAATCACGAAAGAAGTAATTTTAATTGCACTCGGTCTTGGTGTTGGCGCAGTATGGGTGCGTTCACTAACGGTATATATGGTAAGAAAAGGTACGCTCAAGGCATACAAATATCTCGAACACGGCGCCCATTACACAGTGTTTGTGCTTGCTGGAGTATTGTTGCTAGGAATCTTTTGGCACGTACCAGAAGTTATTGCGGGAATCGTGGGTATCGGTCTGATTGGCTCAGCAATTCTTTCTTCGCGCAAGGCTGCCAAGCTAGAACAAGCTTCGTAGTGTAACTGAATCTAATATTTTTTACTAAGGCACCTCGGAAGCGCTTCTTGTGTTACATAAAAACATATATTAGATTCAGCCCCCTTCTATAGTCACGTATACTAGTAACTATGCTTTGGCTCGATTACTATTGGCACAAAAAATTAAAACGTCCGTACTCGCTATCTAAAAGAATAGACGTTGGCAAAGGGCAGCCAGTGGTATTTCTACATGGCATAGGTGCAAGTGGAGAAAACTGGCGATCTATGCCTGAAATGCTTGATCGTAAAAAATATAAAATAGTCGCATTCGATTTATTAGGATTTGGTGATTCGCCTCGCCCAGATTGGCTCGAGTATTCAGTAGAGGATCACGCAAAAGCCGTGCTGGCCACCCTAAGGAGAAATCGTATCAAGAGACCCATAATTCTTGTCGGGCATTCAATGGGAAGTTTGGTTGCTGCATACATTGCCCAAAAGTACCCAGGCAAGGTAAAGCATCTTATTTTGTACCAAATGCCTATTTATGGCCTGCCACCGAGTCTTAATGTCAAAGATTATAGAAGTCAGGCATATTTATCCGTATTTAAATACCTTGCAGAACATCCAAGAATGACGTTGTGGTATGCGCGTGTGTTGGGAAAGGCTGCGTCTAAGGTGGCTGGATTTGCACTCGATGAAAGTTCGTGGCAGCCATTCGAAATGAGCTTACGAAACACAATTATGCAGCAACAGGCGTACGAGAATTTACACACCCTACGTATGCCTACAGATGTGATATATGGGAAATATGACGCGTTGGTGTTAAAGAAGAACATGCGTCATTTCTTTCGGCCTACGAAATATTTAAGATTTTATGAAATCAAGGAAATGCATAGAGTGTCGGCACGAGCCAGTACTCTTATTACTCAACTTATTACCGAGGATCCTAAAAAGCGCCAGGAACTCAACAATAAACATGCTAGACTAGTTGAGATGATTGATGTTAAACACCTCGCTCAAAAAAAACAAACCAAACCACAATATAGCAAGCAACCGTATATATACACTGGCCTACTGTGTTTGATAGTGTTCATAGCAACGACTATTGTTGCGCTTGGCGGTGTACCGGCGTGGGAGCGTGATATATTTATGTATCTTAATAACTGGCAATCTGCCCATGTGGTAACAACGCTTGCACGTATAGCAAGCGACCTAGTGTGGGTAGTCGTGTTTCTCGTGGCTGCATTATTCTTGATTAAAAAATATGTGTGGGCTGCATGGCGATTAGCGGTGCCAGGAGTATTGGGATATGGCACAGTGTTTGTGCTGGAGCATATTATCGGCAGAGCACGACCAGAGGTGCTGTTGCCAGCAGAAACGGTATTAAGAGCTTCGCAAGATGGTATGGGATTTCCGTCGGGCCATGCAGCAACAATTGCAGCTGTAATGGCTGCGCTGTGGCTATATTTATCGTGGAAGATGCGTGTTCTTGCTGTACTACTTGTGGTGGCGGTATCGTGGTCACGGATATACTTGGGCGTTCATTTTCCGCTTGATGTTGTTTCGGGCTGTGCAGTAGGGGTGGGCGTGGTGTGTGTGCTCCAGGCTTTGCCGTATACATGGCGTCAAAAACTTAGACTAGCATAGTTTGTTATTTTACGGTGTGGTGAATATCACAGACAAACAGCTTATGTAAAAGCTATGATTACAGCAGGAGTGAGATGCTCCACCGACCCTGACAAGAGACTGTTGGGGTCTATGTTCTTAATAGACATTCTTTACAGATTCCTTGCAGCTCTAGTTGGTGGCTCTTTAGTGTGAATTGTTCGCTTTGCGCAATGTTAGCGAGTATATCATCCAGCACCTCTGGTTCTTGAAAGGCTGTTATTTTTCCGCAAGATGTGCAGGTTAGATGATGGTGATGATCCTGGAATTCGTTCGAAAGCTCTAATTTATATTTCCATCCGATATGGAGTCGTTGCACGATGCCTAATTTTTCGTAGAGATCGATTACTCTGTACACGCTGGCTCGATTGATGGATGTATCTACTTTCGAAACTAACTGGTTCATTGTTATGGGGCCACTGTTTTCGAGAGCTGCAAACACACCTAAACGTGCAGCAGTAATACTGTAGCCATTATTTTTGAGAGTGGTGCTAAGAAGTTCTGTACGTGATGTCATTCTCAAAAATATATCAAATTGCGACAAAATTGCAAGTTTAATCCATGTAAAGTACTATTGACCCAACAATGATTACATTACTTTTTGCATTTTTTAGCGCGATTGCAGCAGAATTAGGCGGACTTTTAGCCTTGAGTAATCGCAAAAACCTTCACCTTACGCTTGGTTTTACGGCCGGAGCCTTAATTGGATTAGTGGCATTCGATCTTTTGCCAGAAATATTTGAGCTTGTACACGACAGCGGTATAGATATTACTTGGCCTATGGTTGGTTTAGTCTCAGGGTTCCTTCTTTTCCATATTATTGAAAAAACTATACTTATACATCATTCTCACGAACAGCAGTACACCGTACATCATCATCCTCATGTTGGATTTGCGAGTGCAGCAGCACTAATCGCGCACAGCTTCTTAGACGGTGCAATCATAGGTGTCACGTTTCAGGTTAATACAGCTGCTGGTATTGCAGTGGCATTGGCAGTTATCGGACACCGTTTTGCAGATGGGTTTAACGGTGTTAATCTGATGCTTAGTCACAAGAATAGTAGGGAGCAATCAAAAAAAGTGTTGCTTGTTGTTGCTATAGCGCCGATACTGGGTGCAGTTTCAGCAGGATTCTTTACCTTATCGGAAGCCACACTTGCAATATTATTAGGGTTCTTCGCAGGGTTCATGTTGTATATTGGTGCAAGCGATATACTTCCGCAAGCTCACAGTAAAAAATCATCATTACTCACAATAGTGTTTACTGTTTTAGGTGTCATAGCTATGTTTATAGCGACAAGTCTTATCCATGGATACCATGCACACTAGGATTATTGAATAATCTTGCGTTTGCGTTTTTTTCTATTTTCGTTATGTTCTTTAGCTGCTGTTTGCAACTGATCTGTGAGGCTACGTCTTGTTGATTTTTTTCGGGCATTTTTAATGGCTTGAGCAAATTTGCGCTCAGCTACACTATCTGCACTGCGAGGGATAGGGTCACTCAAGAGCACTGGATTTTTACGAGCAGTATCGAGCTCTTGTATAACTTCAATAGCATATTTTTCGATGAGCCATTCGCGACCTGGAGCAGTCTGGGCAATGGCAGTGATATGCCAGATGTCATGCTTTTCATTACCGACCTCTGTTATCGACATGATACTAAGAGGCTTCGCAACCATCAATGATCCTGTTGGAAGACGAAGGTCGGTTTGTTCAATAAGTTTTTCTCCTATTTTTGGATCGGATACAAATAATTCGATCGCAATAGTGCGCAGTCCTTTTGTGGTAACGCGTACTGCTTGTATATTTTGGTTATTAACCCATACCACCTCGCCATTAATGCCTCTAATACGAGTTGAGCGAAGAGTAACTCTTTCAACAACTCCTTGCATATCAGAAAAAGGCTCAATTTTAATGTGATCTCCAACTCCAAACCAGTGCTCCGACATCATCATACTGCCGTTTGCGAGGTCACGTAATACTGGCCCAAAAATACCACCGGCAATTACTGCAAAGATAGCGCTAGCACCGATAATCGCGGTAGGTTGTTGGTTTGGGTGTTCGATAACCCACCAAAGGTACAGGGCAAATGCAATAAGGGCTGTTCTGATGAGTGCAATAGATATGACTAATATTGTTTCAGCTCTGCGGTATCTTTCAACGGTAGGAAGGTGCGATGATTTGTCTGCTTGGCTACTAAGAAATCTATTGAGCCTACGAATAACGAAGGCGAGTATACGACCAATTAAAAACGCTGCCACCAGAAGTGATACAAGCAGTACGATAGAATCCATATTAAATATGCGACTTGTAACAATCTCTAAATCTTTACTGACTCTATCGAGTGATGACTCTGTTTGTGAAAAATATAGCATTAGCATCATTGTAGCAAAGTACCGATCATAACTGCTACAATACAAGATATGATTTTTGCAATAATTGGGTTGGCAGTAGTTTGTGTGGTCTTAGGGGTGCTTTTAATTAAGCAGCAAAAAACTAACGAAAGCCCAGAATCTACGCTGTTACTTAAACAAGACCTCACGAAGCTGAGTGATGATATAACGCGCTTAAAAGATCATCTTAATACACAAATTACAGATAGAATGGATAAAAATCAGGAGATAATACGCGACTCCATATCCAAACAATTTTCAGAAAGTGCAAAAATAATTGCCGATGTGAACACCCGCTTAACAAAATTAGATGACACAAATAAAAGGGTGGTGGATGTCGCAACGGAGTTGAAAACATTACAAAATGTCTTGCAAAATCCAAAACAAAGAGGTGTGTTGGGTGAGTACTATCTTAGTCAAGTATTAGAAAACGTGTTGCCACCAGAGCGATTTACAATGCAACATAAATTTAAGGATGGCGAAATTGTCGACGCAGTCATAACGCTCGAAAAGGGCAAATTATTGCCTGTAGATAGTAAGTTTAGCCTTGAAAACTACAATCGACTTGTTGAAGAGCCGGATAAAATACGTCGAGAGGCTTTGGCTAAATTATTTAAGGATGATCTTAAGAAGCGAATCGACGAAACCGCAAAGTATATTCGGCCTAAAGAAAGCACTATGGATTATGCATTTATGTTTATTCCAAGCGAAGCGATATATTATGATCTTTTAGTAAACAAAGTCGGCATGACTAATACAAGCGCACGCGATTTAATTGAATATGCATTTAGGGATAAGAATGTCATTATCGTCAGTCCTACGACATTTATGGCCTATTTGCAGACAGTCTTACAAGGATTGCGTGGTCTACAGATAGAAGAGCAAGCAAAGGAAATCCAGGTTCGAGTCGGTGAACTAGGCAGGCACATTAATACATACGAAGTACTAATGCAAAAACTTGGTGGCTCACTGGGAACTACAGTTAACCATTTCAATAACGCTCACAAAGAGCTCAAAAAAGTCGATAAAGACATTGTGCGCATCACAGAAAAATCACCTGGTGTTGAGCCTGCGCTCTTGAGCAAGCCACAACTAGACGACGAGTAATGGATAACAAGCAAGCTTCAAATATTACAAAAATGACAATTGTTTTTGTGATATTTGTGTTCATAACAATTACTAACTTTGGTTTTTTGACTTATAATACACGGTGTTTCGATAAAGAGAATAGGGCGATGCAGAGCATACTATACGTAGAACTATGTCATGACCTTGAGTCACTTGATTATAGTCAGAGAGTAGATATTTATGCTGAAAGGTCTAGTGCGTTTTTATTCGCTACTATCGTGAGTTTATTATGCATGTTGGTGTCTTTGGCCTTATTGTTAACACAGCGTGCGCTAAGGGGTGGTACCAATATTATCTATAGAAAACGTATGGAAAAAATATGCGTGATTAGTGTTTTGGTGTGTGCAGCTTCTCAGGCACTTTTCCAGATAGGCTTGGTATATTTTTCTTTCGGAAAAGACATATTCGGTGCATTTTTGTTTGCAGTCTCTATTGCTGCGTTCTGGATTAGTGTCTTTGCTGCACCTGTGGCATTCACCTCAATTCTTGCTGTAGGAGTATATCGGTTTAAACATCGTTCTATTAAACAGTAAATTATTTTTTGTGTAGAAGGTCGATGGTCAGTGCTGCGGTCCAGCTGAAGTCTGGTACGCCGAGGGGTGCTCCTGTTGTTGGATGGAAATATTCATAGAATCCGCCCTGTGAAACCATTTCAAGTGTCGATTCCCGTAGCGCTTGTGCGTGATCGTGGTATCCGTATCTATGTAGTCCATCGATGATAAGCCAGTTCATATTAACCCAGCTTGGGCCTTGCCAGTAGCGATTTTCGTCAAAGTCTGGTGAATTTGTCGGTACGCTCGGCACCGGATAGGAGGTGCCGAATAGGTGTTCGTTCTCGAGTTTCTTAACTAGAATATCTGCCCGTTCTTTGCTGATTGCTCCAGAGTATAATGGCATTAAGGCAGCCACACTCGAATGTTTCAGTAATTTATGTGTAATGAAGTCACGGGAAAAATATTCTTGTGCGTATGGTTCCCAGAGCTCTTCGAGGGCTTTTTCGCTTTTCTTAAATCGTTTGCTAAGCTCGTCTGGTATCTCGGCTCGTATACTCTTGGCGATTTCCTGTAAAATGGCGTTAGCGCGAATCAGGATACAGTTAAAAGAAAGATCTTCAACTGTGAATAACGAATGATTGAGGACTTTGTTTGTGTTGTATGACTTGCGCCTCAGGCGGTGCTGTACGTTAAAAAGCGTCATTGCTTCCACGTTGTCGAATCGTTGATTGACAGGCACGAAGCGAGTATCTCGGCGGATAAACCGGGCCAGGCCATCTAACTTAGTTATTTGTAATCCACGAACCCACCAGGGCAATATATGCTCATGTAATTCATGCATCCATGGTGGAGTATTATCGAGTCCTGTTTCCCATGGGTGAACTTGAAGGGTTAAGCCTTCCGCGTGAGGGTCGCGCTCGTAATAGAGCCATTCGTGGTAGGCGAGCAACGAAGGCCACACAAGCTTATACCAAGCTCGTCGTTCAGTAAGCTCCATGGCTGCGCCAATTCTTTGTACGGCCTCTGTAAGCACCGGAGGTTGCGTAATGCCACTGGTTGCAATGTCGTCTGGTGCATGAGGATTAATCCAGCTTCGCCAAGCATTCCTATCTCTTCGATATTTTGGCTCACCGTTAAAAATCATATGAGGCACCATGCCATTGGTCCACTGACCCTCTAATATGCTTAGTATTTCTTGTTTTGCACGATCAATGTCGTAGTGTTTTATGCCAATCGCAATAAAGCAACTATCCCATAGCCATTGATGCGGATAGAGGTTAGAGGCAGGCGCTGTGTATTGCCCTCTGTCATTCTTTTCTAATACAGCTTGAGCTGCATCAGCAAGCTGCTTCGATTGCTCTATATTGTGGGTGTTTGTTGTTGATGCGTGATTTTCTTGAGCATCCTCGGACTTCTTCATAGACTCAAGTATAACCACTAGCGGTAATTAGTAAAGTGGATTGGGAAATCGAAATCTTGTTGCCTAAGTAACTGCATGACTGCCTGTAGGTCGTTTTTGCTGCTACTTTGTACGCGGACAGCTTCGCCCTGGATTTGTGGTTTAACTTTTGGAAATTCTTCGCGTATAATTTTGGAGATTTTTTTAGCCTTTTCTTGGTCAAGTCCTTGTTTGAAGGGTACGTCTTTCGTAGCTTTTAAATTATTTTCTGTAACTTCTTTCGATATGTCGAGAACCTTTTGACTTTGTTCGCGTGAAGCGAGTTTTTTACGCACGATATCGAGGATCGCATCAATTTGCCACTCGCCATTGCCCGTAACTTTGAGTCCGGTCTTGTCAGGATTAAGCCATTCAATCTCTGCTGGAGTACCTTTAAAATCATATCGTGAGGTGATTTCACGCTGCACTTGATCAAAGACGTTGTTCATCTCTGCTTTATCGTATTCGCTTACAATATCAAAACTAAAATTTGCCATACGCATAGTATAGCAAGTTTCTAAACTTTCTTAGTCATACAGCAAGGAAAAATCGAGAGAAAAGAACGTACTATAGGCGAATACATAGAATGCACTCAAGCTTAAGTATAGGCGTAGCGCTGGGTAAAGAAATAGTGGCTTCGTCAGGTATGACGAACTCTATTTCACCAAATCATCGGTGTCTGTCCCGCGCTACGAGGTGCTTAGGTGATGGTGTTGCTTTCGCCGGACAGAGGTTTCTGAGGAAGTCGGGCTTCTGCTTCGGTGAGCTTGGTGGCCTCTTGGTTCATTCGACGAACCTCTCGAGTTTCCTCAAGCTTGAGGCGTGCCTCTTCGACCTTCAGCTCCTGAATCTTGACTCGATCCTGGGACTTGCGTGTCAGTATCGAACCCAAGTTGCGTGAGACAAACACAGCAATACCAGCCAACAGGACGCATACGCCGATACCTGCGTATACAAGAAATACATCCACGGTGCTACTCTTTTCTCTCGAATGTACGTAATCTCGGATGAGAAAACTAAATATATAGTATACTAAAATGCTAGATTAATCAAATTGTGATAAAAAATAAAATTCATGGAAGGTGACAAAGTAGAAGGGTGAATGATATATAAAAGCGAGTTTCGAAATGCTCGAACTAAAATATATCAACGCATATGCGCAGGGGGAAGTGCTGACCGTACGACCGACCTAGTCGTGGGCACTTAATAGGCAAAAGCCCACCCCCTGCGCATGCGCTTACTACAACCTCTCTCGTTGGGAGGCACGTACTGTGCTATACGAACGAGGTTCCAAGAAATCCCAAGCCGTTTACAGAAGCGCTGTCAGATGTGCTCCTTTGGTTGAGGTTTCACTGTCCCGGGTGTGTCCGTCGATGCTCCTCTATTTGGGACAGCCCTTGATCTATTCGATCAGTCGGTAGGGGATAGGTCAAGACATCATGTTAATTGTGGCTTCGCGATCCTTTGCTTGATCTTTCTTCAGCTTGCTTATGACGCCCTCCCGGATCACAACCAAGCTAGGTGCCTACAAGACTAAAAAGTCGAGGCGTTAGCCCTACTTACTCGGTGGTGGGGGGCGTGATCTGCCAATGGCTTTTCTGCGCATTAGTCGTCCACTCGTTCTACTTTGTCGAAGGTGCGTAATCTCGGATGAGAAAACTATCTACAAAGTAAAGAATAATTTAAGATATGTCAATGTTGATGTTTGTTCGTATTAATTATCGCTACCTCTGGTATACTAGGAATATATGAAGTATGAAAATCCAAAAATTGCTGAAACTGCATCATTACTACGAGAGAGATTGAATACACTTGAAAACAAAGCAGACGTTTTAAAAGCAGTGGAACTAAAAGCGCTCTACGCAGAGATTCCAACGCTTCCCCCAGAAGACCGTGCTGCGTTTGGTCAAGAAATTAATCAGCTCAAGCAGGAGCTACAACAAGCTGTAGAGGCACATCAAGAGCAAGCAGAGGCATTGCCTCCGATTGACGTAACTGCACCGTTCGATGTCAACACTCCTGTAGATAAACGCCCGAAATTATTGCCAACAGAAAATGGCAGCAAACATCCGCTGTCTGTGGAAATAGAACGAATCACCGATATCTTTTATCGTATGGGATTTGAAGTGGTTGAATCACGAGAAATTGATGACGAGTACCACATGTTTACATCGCTCAACTTTCCCGAGGGTCATCCTGCGCGCGACGATTACGACACATTTATGACAATGCAAAAAGATACCAATGGCAATCCGCTCGTTGCACCTGCGCACACTAGTACGATGCAAAATCGAGTGCTGAAAGCTAATAAAGAAAAACTTGAAAAGGGCGAACCGATTGCGGTGGTTATTCCAGACCGAGTGTTTCGTAACGAAGATCTCGATGCTACCCATGAACATACGTTTCATCAGGTGGAAGGGATTTATGTAGCAAAAGGTGTGCATGCTGGCATGTTGCTTGCCACGTTAAAGACGTATCTCAATGAGTACTTTGGTGAAAAGTTGGCGGTCAAAATGCAGCCGTTTTATTTTCCATTTACCGAACCAAGTTTTGAACTAGCAGTTGAGCGTCCACAAGCGCTCCGCAAAGATAATTCCGAAGAGCAAAAATGGCTCGAGCTTTTGGGCTGTGGGATGATTCATCCAGACGTGCTCAAGATGGCAGGTATTGATCCAGAGGTCTATACCGGTTTTGCGTGGGGTCAAGGTGTTGAGCGAATGGTGATGCTCAAAAACGGTATCGAAGATATTCGTCATTTCCAGAGTGGTAAACTAGATTTCTTGAGGCAATTTGCATGAAAAAAATTATTGACCTATTGGCAGCAAATAAATTCGGTGTACTGTCTACAATTTCAGCCGAAAATAAACCACAGTCTGCTGTAGTCGGTTTTACCGAAACCGAAGAGCTTGAACTGATCATTGGTACAAGCCGTAAATCGCGCAAATACCAGAATATATTGATTAACCCAGAAGTTTCTATGGTAATTGGTTGGGATGAAAATGTAACGGTTCAGTACGAAGGCTTAGCACGAGTATTAATGGGCGAAGAGATTAGCGTGTACCAAAAAAAGCATTTTGCAAAACAGCCATCTTCCAAGAAGCATCAAGATGACCCTGATGAAGTATACATTCTGATTACACCAACCTGGGTTCGCTACACCGACCTGAACCAACATCCATGGCACATCGAGGAAAAGGATTTCTCATGAAAAAACTGATATTAACTGGGGATAGTCTCTTTGGAAGATGTAGTAAAGATGCAATCGAGCAGCTCGAGAGAGTATTGGGCGATGTGTATGATGTATATAATTGCGCAGCTGGAGGCTGGGATAGTAATGATGTTCTCAAGAAGTCGCCATATCTTAGTTCGCTTCAGGCAGATGTTGTGGCGGTGTCGGTTGGCTTAAGTGATTTGGCGCCATGGAAGCAAGTTGACATCGATACTTTCTCATCAAATATTGCTAAAATTATTGATATTTACAGCACAAGCAAGCTTATGTTTTTAGCACCTCCTTCGGTGGACGAAGTGCGACAACGTAGTCATTATGAAGTTATTAGGGAGAATGAAGGAGTAATAAAATACTCCGAAGCACTGTCTCGAATATGTACTGCCAAAAACACCGCATGTATAGATATCGGTGCGGACGAAGACTATCATATTGAAGATGGTGTTCATTTGAATCAAGCTGGGTATGAAAAACTTTTCAGTATGATCAAAGGAGCTATAGTGTGAAAATAGCAAAAAAAGGAACAAGCGAACGATGAAAGTTTCAGTAAATTGGATTAAAGAATATATAGACTTCGATTTACCACCGATTGATGAGTTGGTGACGAGGATTGGTGCTCAGTTGGGCGCAGTTGAAGAAGTCATCGATTTAGGCGCAAAATACAAAGGTGTGGTGGTTGCGAAGGTCGTTTCGTGCGAAAAACACCCGAATGCAGACAAATTAAGCGTATGCACTATTGACGACGGTGGTGTTACACCCGATGTCAATAGGGATGAAAATGGCTTTGTGCAGGTAGTTTGTGGCGCACCAAACGTGCGTGAAGGGCTCTTTGTGGCGTGGATCCCACCGAAGGCTATTGTGCCAAGTACCTACGATTCTGATCCGTTTACACTCGAGGCTCGTGAGCTTCGGGGCATTGTGAGCAACGGTATGCTTGCAAGCGGGCAAGAGCTTGAAATTAATGATGACCACAGCGGTATTTTAGAAATTGACGAAGAAGTGCAGCCTGGACAGTCGCTCGCAGAGGTGTATAAGCTCGACGACTACATTATTGATATTGAAAACAAGATGTTCACGCATCGTCCAGATTGCTTTGGGCAGCTTGGCGTTGCTCGTGAGATTGCAGGTATTTTAGGGCACAAGTTTACATCGCCAGATTGGTATAAGGTTGTGCGCCAAGATATCTTTAACGAGCATGACCCACAAACAAGTAAGCCTGTGCCTTTTGGGGTTGACCTACCTGATCTTGTCCCACGTTTTATTGCACTTTCAATTTCGGGAGTCACTGTTAAGCCGTCGCCTATTATGATGCAGAGCTTTTTGAGTCGGGTTGGCGTACGACCAATTAATAATATTGTGGACGTAACAAATTATGTGATGATGCTTACTGGGCAGCCGTTGCATGCATACGATTACGATAAAATTTCCGAGATTGACCACGGGCTTAATACGTTGCAGGCAAAATTACAGCCAGAAATTGAAGCCTATGAAAAAAAGAAAAAGCATGCAACGCTGCGAATTCGTCACCCACAAGAAGGTGAGACAATAAAGCTTTTGAATGGAAAAGAAATTACCCCTCGCCCAGAAGCAATTATGATTGCTAGCCAAAAACAGCTCATTGGCATCGGTGGTGTTATGGGTGGTGCAAATACAGAAGTAGACGATAGTACTAAGAATATTATTTTAGAATGCGCAAACTTCGACATGTATTCAATTCGCCGTACTAGTATGGCACACGGATTATTTACCGATGCCGTATCGAGGTTTAATAAGGGGCAAAGCCCATTACAGAATGATCGAGTCATTGCGCAGGCTACGCATTTGCTTCAAGAAATTGCTGGTGGCGAAGAAGCTGGGTGCAACGATTTCATTAAAGGTGATGATTTTAAGCGACCTTTGCCGAGCATCAGTGCATCTGTTGAAGTAACAGCAGAATTTATTAATGCACGACTCGGGCTTAGTCTTAACGAAGACGAAATCCGTAACATTTTAGAAAATGTTGAGTTTGACGTTTCTATTGAAGGCGAAATTCTGAAATGTAACGCACCATTCTGGCGAACCGATATCGCAATTCCTGAGGATATCGTAGAGGAAGTTGGGCGTTTGCACGGTTTCGATAAGTTGCCATTCGAATTGCCACTTCGTAAGACTGCGCCAACCCAGCGTAATGCCCTGCTAGAAGTTAAATCTCGTGTTCGAGAAACGCTTAGTCGAGCAGGTGCTAACGAAGTTTCAACATATAGCTTTGTGCACGAAAATTTACTTGAAAAAGTAGGGCAAAACAAGGAATTGGCGTTCCAAATTAATAATGCGCTGAGTCCGGACTTGCAGTATTATCGTCTGAGTCTTACGCCAAGCTTACTCGAGAAGATCCACCCAAATATCAAAGCTGGATACAGGCAGGGGTTTGGGATATACGAGATTGGTAAGGCCCATATCGTTGGTTTTAACGATAGGTCTGAGCCCGACATGCCTATGGAGTTTAATGCAATAAGTTTTGTGTATGCGACCGAACAAGCAGAGAGCGCTGCGTATTATGAAGCAAAAAATTACCTCCAGTATCTTATTGATGTATTTAAGGTGAAGGGCGTAGAGTTTTTGTCACTTTCTGCTGCAGACGTATCAGGAAATCCATGGCTTATGCAAGTTGTTGTGCCGTACGATCCCGAACGTAGTGCCGTAATACGAGACACAAAAGGAGTTATATGGGGGGTGGTTGGCGAGTATAAAGCCTCTGTTCGAAAGAATTTAAAACTACCAGGTTACACAGCCGGGTTTGAAGTTGCGCCTCTGTTGTTGTCTAGGGCCGAACAGCAAACAGAGTATACGCCTTTGCCAAAATTCCCTAAGGTAATGCAAGACATTACACTAGCCGTACCGTCGCACGTAACACATGCAGCATTACGTACAATCGTTGACGAATATCTGCACGCACATAAGCCAGAGCACACACTATTAACGGTAGAAGATAAAGATATATACCAAAAAGAAGATGACCCAGAGCACATGCAGGTAACGTTCGGTATTACAATTGCGAGTTATCAAAAAACAATGCAAGACCAGGAGGTTAGTAAATTACTGGAAGGCCTAGCGGAAAACGTTGCTGAAAAGACTCGTCTTACATAGATTGCGTTTAAGATTTATTTAAGTTACTATACGGTTGTGATCAGGTGAAAAGCTTAGATTACAAGAGATAGGTATAGGAATTTAGTGTTGTCACGATAACGCTAAGCACATTAGATAAATAACGGTTTGTTGCGCATGCTATAAGCGTGCACTATCGAACTGTATGTGCAGTAATTGGATAAACTTCATGTTGCGCAACCGGCGGAAATACATCCTGAGGGGGAGAGTTATTGAAGCGCGGGTAACAGGCCATGAACCTAACGTAACTGATGAGCGCAGAGGAAGGTGAGCAGACATATTGTCGCTCGATGCTAGCCGAGGACCACTTTTGTGGTAACACGCATCTCTATGTCACTATTATTTTTTTAATATGGCGTAGGCCTTCCTCGTTGCTCTCCTCATTGTCTTTTTACTCTATATACCTATCTCATTTTTCCTAGTTTTTGATAACTTATTTTTTATAAAAAGTCTCGCTCTGCATTTTATTTCTGTGGTACTATTACCAGGAGCATGAATGAGGGGAGACTGTTCTAATGGCAAAAAAATCAGAAAAAGTAGCTACAATTCCGGAGCCGAAGGATAAACTTTTACCAAAAATAACACTGGCATTTTTTAAGCGACCACGGAAGACCGCATTACTTTGGTTGGTTGTTCTGGCATTTGGTATATTGAGTTACACTTCGTTTCTAAAGCGAGAAGGTTTCCCGAGTGTCCAAATCCCAATAGTTATTGTTAACGGATCGTATGCCGTAGATGACGCAGCAAAAATAGATACAGATCTTGCCACCCCTCTGTCAAAGGTTGCCTTAGGGCAAGATGATGTCACTAAGATCCAAACAACAAGCGAAGATAATTTCTTTTCGGCAACAGTGCAATATAAAGAGAGTGTTGACGCTGAAACAGCTCGAAAACAACTAGAAGCTGCAGCTAAAGAAGCCGGGGCCATTCCAACGGGTGCGGACATATCATTTGATGCGCCATATTTTGGAGTAACTGGTGGTTCTTTAGAAAAAATCGATGCTTTAATTTCGGTATATTCACCAAAGAACGACAAATCTATAACAGAGCTTACTGATCGTGCTGAGGCAATAGCGAAAGAACTTAACAAGCACAAACAATCTCAGATAGATACCTTCTTTGTGCAGCAACCTTTTGAGCCTGTTACTAATCCTATTACTGGCGAAGAATCAACTGTCCAGCGTACATTTGATCGATATGCAGAACGCGACAACGGCAAGAATAGCCTATATGATTCCGTAGTTATTGGCGTAACCGCTGTAGACGATGCCGATGTATTGAAATTGGATACGCAGATCCAAGAGGCTATCGACGCGGTTAAGAAAGATAAGCAATTCTCTGATGTTGATATGACTATCAGTGCAAGTTTAGCGCCAACAATTGACGAAAGTATCAGCGAACTACAAAAAGTGCTACTAGAAGGCTTGCTGGCTGTTTTGGTTGTTGGTACTATTGTGATCGCATTTAGGGCATCAATTATTATTGTTGTCGCAATGCTGACAGTGATATCAATCACTCTTGGTATCTTGTATCTTGCTGGATTCACGCTCAATGTTATTACCTTGTTTGCATTAATCCTGGGCTTAGCGCTTATTGTTGATGACACGATTATCATGACAGAAGCACTCGACGCCGCAAGGCGACGTAACAAAAACGCTCGTGACGCAGTACGACAAGCTACGCGTAAAGTAAGTCGTGCTATGGTGGCAGCTACCCTGACAGCAGCGCTCAGCTTCGCTCCATTACTGTTTGTTGGGGGTATTTTGGGTGGATTTATTCGCGCAATTCCAGTGACGATCATATCGGCACTATTGATTAGCTTGTTTGTAGCGTTAGTATTCATTCCGCTCTTTGCACGATTCTTATTGCTTGGCAAAAAACAAATGGGTGAAGGGAATGTCAAAGAAATAGCAGCCGGTATAGAGGATGGAATCGCAAGAGCCATTGCAAAGCCTATGTTGTGGGCAAAGCACTCACGTATCAAAGAAGTATTTGTTGGACTCACAGCAGTATTTGTGGGTATCGGTTTCGTTATTGCTGGTGGCATCATTGCTGCCAAAGGTGTGTCGCTTAATATATTCCCGCCAAGCAAGGATACGAATCAAATTGCAGTCACTGTTAGTTTCCCGGAGGCAACTACCATACAAGAAGCCGAGAAATTGGCAGATAAAGCAAATCAGCGCGTAGCAACATTGCTTGATGGTGATATGGTGAAAGGTACCTATTACGGTATGGCGCATGCTCAAACTGCAACTCTGTATATCGATCTCAAGCCGTACACCGAACGTGATCCAAAGGCGTCAGAATTAGTAGATAAGATCAAGGCTGACTTCAAAAAGAATCCATCTGATGTAAGAGTTGACGCGTATCAGCTGGACGTTGGCCCACCAACTGCAGGATTTACAGTACAGATAGATAGCTCTAATCGACAGAACGCTGACGAAGCAGCGCATGCTATTGCTAAGTTCCTCGACGGACATACGCTTAAGCAGCCAAATGGCACGGAATCACGCATTACGTCTGCGAATGTTGCTAATCCAACACAGTACACTCGATCCGAAAACAAACCCATCATGCAAGTAAATGCCACATTTGATGGTACTGATACCACTACGTTGGTAACGATTGCTCAAGAAGACATCAAGAAAGAATTTACTGACGAGAAAATGGCTCAGTTTAACTTGAAGGCTTCTGACATTACGTTTGATCTAGGCCAAGAGTCCGAGAATCAAGAATCATTCCAGTCATTAGCACTTGCGTTCCCAGTACTGTTGCTCGTGATCTTCATATTGCTTGCAGTGCAGTTCCGTTCATTCTTGCAGCCACTACTTATTTTCTTGGCAATTCCTTTCAGTTTCTTTGGTATAGCGCTCGGACTAATGTTAACCGATAACGCATTTAGTTTCTTCGCGATGCTTGGTTTCTTTGCTCTCATAGGTCTTAGTATTAAGAACACTATTCTGTTGACCGACTATGCTAATCAGGCGCGCAGATCAGGTATGGGCCCAATTGACGCAGTGGTTGCAGCATTAAGCGAGCGATTCCGACCGCTCATTGCAACAAGCATCACCGCAGTTGTTTCGCTTATTCCGTTGGCTATTACTAGTCCATTCTGGGAAGGTCTTGCAGTAGTATTGATTGGTGGATTAATCTCGAGTACGTTCCTGGTAGTGACGGTATTCCCGTATTACTACCTCGGTGCCGAGTATTTGCGCATTCAATTCTCTGCAGTAATACGTAAATTACGGGGTAAAGACAAACATAAAAGCAATAAGTGATATAGTATAAGGAAGTAAAGGGAGAGTTTAGATATATGGCCGAAAAACAAGCCAAATGGGATGCGACTCGTATCATAATATTAATTATTGTTGTCACATTTTTTGTCAGCTCATTTGCACTCAGTGCAATGGTGATATGGGAACAATTTATTAAAAAAGATGATACGTCTAAAGCAACTACAACAGCACAATCAAGTGATGAAAATAAGCCAAAGGAGGGCGCTTTGCAAGGAACAAAATTAGCGGACTTTACACCAGTAGAAAAAGTAGACGCACTACAGATTATTGACCTTAAAGAAGGATCGGGCGAAGCGGTTGCTGATGGAGCAACTGTAACTGCGCATTATACTGGCGCACTTGCAAAAGATGGTACGATCTTCCAGAGTTCTCATGATATGGGTCAGCCTATTGCATTTCCGCTAGACGGTGTTATTAAGGGGTGGCAAGACGGTGTACCTGGTATGAAAGTTGGTGGCAAGCGACGCTTGTTAATTCCTGCAGAGCAGGCGTATGGTGCGCAGGCACAGAATGGTATCCCTGCTAATTCAGATCTCGTATTCGATATTGAACTCGTGAAAATCGGCGAATAGTCGTTAAATAGTAAAAAACACAATATATAGCGTATTGAAATAAGCATATACGCTATATATAATGGTCTTTAGATAAACATAAAATAAGAAAAGAGGGTTTGGCTATGCCAAAAAATATTACAATCTTCACAACTACTACTTGTGCATATTGTCCAATGGTAAAAAAGTATCTAGCAGCAAAAGGTTTAGAGTATGATGAAGTTAATCTTGATCAACACCCAGAGCGACAAGCGGAAGCACTCGAAATGAGCGGTGCTCTTACTGTGCCAATAACTGTTGTGACTAAAGAGGATGATTCTAAGGCAGTGGTTGTGGGATATAATCTAGCTAAATTAGCACCAGCGGTAGCCTAAAACTATGAGTGACGCGCAAATCCCTACGCATGATGTAATTATGATCGGAGCTGGTCCAGCAGCGTTAAGCGCGGCTATTTATACTACTCGCGAGGACATTGATACGCTTTTGTTTGAAAAAGGTGTGCCTGGGGGTCTTGCTGCGATTACCGATTGGGTGGATAATTATCCAGGATTTCCTGAAGGTGTGCAGGGGTTAGAGCTGGCGACAAGTTTGCAAAAACAGGCCGAACGGTTTGGTGCGGTTATCGAACTAGGCGAGGTGCTTTCCATAAAGGATGAAGGTGAGTATAAGCGACTTGAAACAACAAGTGGTGATATGCTCGCGAAGGCAATATTAATTGCTACAGGCAGTGATTACAAGAAGATCGGTGTGCCAGGTGAAGCTGAATTATATGCACGTGGAGTGCACTACTGTGCAACCTGTGACGGTGCTTTTTACAGGGATAAAAAACTTGTTGTTGTGGGCGGTGGAAATTCTGCAGTCCAAGAGGCACTATTTTTGACTCGCTTTGCGTCACATATAGATTTATTGGTTCGGAGTAAGTTGCGTGCAAGCGATGTGCTTATTAAAGAGCTTGAAAAGAACAAGGATAAAATTACTGTGCATCTTAACACGACAACCGATGAGATCGTCGGCGAGGAAAATAAAGTCGTAAAAGTAGTTGGCACAAATAAAGATGAGGGTAAGTCAGTTGAATTCCCGACTGACGGTGTATTCATTTTTGTAGGCCTAGACCCAAATAATAAATTCCTCGAAGGTTCGACTGTTGAGTTGGATGAAGTGGGGCTTATTAAAACAGACGAGCGACTTGAGACCACTATGCCTGGCGTATTTGCTGCTGGAGATATTCGTTCAGGTGCAACGATGCAAATTGCAAGCGCAACGGGCGAGGGCGCAACCGCTGCACTTATGATCCGCGAATACCTCGAAGGTCGCAAACACCCCGAACAGAACTAATAAGAAACATCTATGCTTCTTGCGAATATCCTCTTGGTGCATGATCTGAGAATAAGGCGAAATAAGGATCTTCTTTAGAGCTAATAAGAAATACAAGATCAAAACCAGAGTCTGAAGCATGTTTCATCATTGCATCGGTATCCTCTTCTTTTGAATACGTTGCAGCTGCTGCTACAGGGGAAGTTTCTTCAAATTTTTTTATTCTTTTAGGCGCAACAAATTCCCACGCATCACTTTCTAGATAGGAATTTATAGTTGACTTCAGGTATGTAGGCCCCCGAACGAAGTCTTCTGCATATAAATAGTACACAGTGCCATCAATTAAGAGTCGCCACATAAATGAATCAGGGGTGATTACTTCAAACTTGGTGAGAGCAATAAGGTGTTGCTCGTGGGGCAAATCAATTTTAAAATCTTGTAAAACAGTAAGGACAAGTTCTTTATCTTGGTTATATACAAAATCTCTCAACATATGAGCATATTGTAACAAGACACCTTAATAATCGGTGTAGTTGTGAAAGAAGTCGGTGGCGATGTTTGTCTTAGGTACGTCTAGCGCGATTAAATCCTTTTGAAGCGTCTCTACCATTGGTTCGGGTCCGGAGAGATATATAAGAGCGTCTTTGTTTGGTTCGGTTAGTTTTAGAATATGGTCAGCAGTTATCCGTCCGCGTTCACCGCCCCATTCATCGGAAGGATTTGTGACAGCGATTGTGGCGTGAACTTTTGCTCGATCGAAGGTGTCTTGGAATATGATTTCATCTTCGTTATTGACGGCGTATATAAGCGAAATATGTCGATATTCTTCAGTCTGAGTCAGCCAGCCTAGAATGCTGTGAAATGGAGTGATACCTATGCCTCCTGCAACAAAGACAAGTGGAATAGCGTTGTCTTTTGGTAGTACAAAATCACCCATTGGCTCTGCAAGTGTTATCTCGGTGCCTTTCTCAAGTGATCGCAGCGCTGTTTTAAAAGTGCTACTCGGATTGCTAAACTTGGTGGTAATAGTAATAAACTCGCTAAAAGGTGCGCTCGAAATAGTGAACCATCGCTTGATACCACGCTCATCTGGATTTTCATGAGGAAGGGTCAGCTCGGTAAATTGCCCGGCTACATAATCAACCGGATGTGCGGGCTTGAATCTAAATGTCCAGATATTATCTGCCTCTACGATGTGATCGTGAAAAAATGCTTTCATAATTATGCTGCCTTTCTTTGCTGTCTGCGTTTGAGCTTGAATTTACTAGGATGATTGGTGAAAATGCCCACGTTTGGATATAAAAACTTTATGAAGCGTACAAAAAACCCGTGGTTAACTTGGTACACACGAACACGAAGGCTTGCTCGATTCGCAAGGTGATATGTTAAAGGGTTAAGAAGCCACATATTTAAACTTATTCCTCGAGCGCCAACTTGCTTTGCAGTTTGTACAACCTCGAATGGGCTGTAATGTGCCTGTACATAAAACGGAACATTGGACAAGGCAGCCGAAACTTTTTGCATTTCTTTTACTTGTATGCCGGTAAGGCTTAATTTTTTCTGAGGATGTTTTTGCAGTACTTGGATTAATGCATCGCTGACGTTCTTATCTTTGATATCAATAACGATATGCTGATGATCCTTATTGAGTTTTAGTATTTCTTCGATGGTAGGTATTTTTTGCCCATTATGAAGTTTGATCTTTTTTAACTCAGTAAGCGTTGCGCTATGTATGTTAACTTTCGTATCTGAAACTCGGCCGGTGTGTCGATCATGTAGTGCAATTAACTTGTTGTCTTTAGTTCGGCGGAGATCAAATTCGACACCATCAACCTTAAGGTCGAGTGCTGCCTGAATTGCTTCGAGAGTATTTTCGAGGGCGGTTCCAGAGGCGCCACGATGAGCGATTATTTTCATTTCTTTTAATAGTGTACAATAAAACACAGAAGAAAACAGAGATAAAAGGAGTATTGCTATATGGCAGATTTTAACAAAGTCTTAAATCCAGGTGACTATCAGAACGGAACTGTAAATACTGTAGTTGAGATCCCTCAAGGGTCAACGCTAAAAATTGAGTGGGATCGAAAAAATGCAGCATTTACACTTGACCGTGTTGAGCCACAGATTTTCGCAAAGCCTGTAAACTATGGTTTTATTCCTCAGACGCTTGATGAAGATGGCGACGAGCTTGATACTCTTGTTGTTTGTCCGGAGCCAATCCCAACTGGCGTATGGCTTGAAGCTAAGATTATTGGTGTCATGAAGTTTGTTGATGATGGCGAGGTAGACGATAAAATTATTGTTGTGCCTGCCGATGATAGAAACAGTGGTGATAGCATTAATTCACTCGACGATCTTGGTGAGCGCTGGAGGCAGCAAGTCGAACATCACTTTACTCATTACAAAGATCTTAAAAAACCAGGCAGCACGAAAGTGACGGGCTGGGGGGATATTGAAGAAGCAAAAGCAGTTATAAAGGAATCAATTGAGCGATACAACAGCCAAGGCTAAATTAAAGCTTATTGCCAAAACAGCAATCTTTAACCAGGAAGGTAAAATTCTTGTTCTGACACGCAGCGCGACCGACACAAGAAGGCCTGGTGGTTTTGATTTTCCTGGCGGTAATGTAGACGCGGGCGAAGATATTTTAATGGCTGCTTCTCGTGAAATTAAGGAGGAAGTCGGACTGGATATTGCAGTATCAAAGTTGCGTATGGTCTACACAAGCGCAAATGATCGAGAAGATGATAATAAGGTGGTGCTACGTTTTTTGTGTGTTGCCGAAGTTGAGGGCGTTCCTGAAGTAAGGCTTAGTTTTGAGCATAGCGAGTATGCGTGGATGACTCTTGAAGAGGCATTGGACGCATTTGAGAGAATCTCGTGGGCAAGTGGTTTACGCTTTGCATTAAAAAATAACGTTTTCTTAGCTAATAGCTTGCAGTAAGACTCTTATGCTTTTACAATAAAACCATAGAGTAAATATTTACAACGATAAAGGTGGGGTTCATGAAGACACGAATAGCTATTAATGGTTTTGGGCGTATAGGACGCAGCGCATTTAAGGTTGCGTTCGAAAGAAGCGACTTAGAAATTGTTGCCATCAATGATTTGACTGATACAAAAACACTGGCGTACCTTTTGAAGCACGATAGTAACTACGGCACATATCATCACGACGTAAGTGCGACTGAAGGTGAAATTACTGTT
The DNA here is from genome assembly GCA_964499935.1 of uncultured Candidatus Saccharibacteria bacterium. Taxonomy (GTDB): domain Bacteria; phylum Patescibacteriota; class Saccharimonadia; order Saccharimonadales; family UBA4665; genus CALBGR01. Next base: position 538,309 of record CAZCMS010000001.1, read on the forward strand.
GATAAAACGCCTATTAAAGTAATCGCTGAAAAGGATCCGGCTGCACTTCCATGGGGCGACCTCAATATTGATGTGGTTATTGAATCGACAGGTCGGTTCACTAAAAAAGAAGACGCCGAGCTGCATATCAAAGCTGGCGCGAAAAGAGTGGTTATTTCTGGCCCAACCAAAAGCTCAGATGCTGATACGATTGTACTCGGTGCAAATGAAGATAAGCTCGAAACAGCTACGGAGGTTATCAGTAACGCGAGCTGTACTACCAACTCGGTAGCAGCAGTCATGTCAATCCTAGACGAGGCATTCGGTATTGAAAAAGCTATGCTTACCACTGTGCACAGCTACACAGCAAGCCAAGCGCTACAAGATGCTCCGGCGAAAGATTTGCGGGAAGGCCGTAACGCAGCAGAGAATATTGTGCCCACAACCACTGGAGCTGCAATCGCGGTGGCGTTAACTGTTCCTCAATTGCAAAACAAATTTGATGGCATGAGTGTACGCGTCCCAACGTCGGTAGTTTCCTTAAGCGATGTAACCATCGTATTTAAGCGAAATGTTACAGCAGCAGAGATTAACGATACACTCAAGAAAGCTTCAAAAGAGCCATTTTATCAAGGAATTTTAGACTATAGCGAAGAGCCACTCGTAAGTGGGGACTACATTGGCAATAGCCACTCAGGTATTGTTGATTCGCTCCTTACTAAAGTTGTAGCTGGCAATCTTGCAAAGGTTGTTGTTTGGTACGACAACGAGTGGGGCTATAGTAATCGGCTTGTAGAAGTCGTCGCAGATACCGGTAGGCTACTTAAGAAAAAATAAGCACGAGGACGGTGGATGAAAATCTTTATTGACGCTGATCATAACGGGTTTCAACTCAAGCAGGAGTTAATAGCATACCTTAATAATTTAAGGCATGAGGTGGTTGATGTGGATTATCAAGCAAAAGCAGATCCGTCAGATGATTTTCCGTATGCAGCTAACAACGTAGTACAAGCGCTGCTAGCCTCTGGTGATAAGAACGCAAAAGGAATATTGATTTGTGGCAGTGGCCAAGGGGTATGTATGGCTGCAAATCGCTTTAAGGGTATCCGAGCCAGTTTATGCTGGGATAACCGAGAGGCAAAAGCTGCTCGCAATGACGATGATAGTAACGTGCTTTGTTTACCTGCTCGTATGATTACTACCGAGAAGGCAAAAGTAATTACTCACGTGTGGCTTGCTACGCCATTTGCGGGTGCAGCCAGATTTAAGCGACGCATAAAGCAACTTGATGAGTTAGGGTAAAATATGGCAGCAAGCATTTGTCCAGCAGTATTAGCGACGTATCCTGAAGAGTATCAGCAGCAAATTGCTCGTGTTGCGCCATTTGCGACGAGGCTCCATATTGATATTGCGGATGGCGTGTTTGCGCCAAACAAAACGGTGGAAGCGAGTGACGTATGGTGGCCAGGCGGTATGCGCGCCGATATTCATGTTATGCACAAGAGGCCGATTGAAATTATTGATACGCTCATAGCCTTGGGTCCGCAATTGGTCATTATGCATGCAGAAGCACAAGGAGATTTTGTAACAATTGCGAAACAGCTTCACTATCATGGAATAGAGGCTGGCGTGGCGCTATTACCACAGACACCTGCTGAGCTACTTGCTTCATCTATGGAGATGATTGACCATGTGTTGATATTTTCGGGTGATCTTGGGCATTACGGTGGGCAAACAGACTTAGGCCTTTTAGAGAAAGCTAAAAAACTACGAAGTATGAGCCATCGTGTAGAGATAGGCTGGGATGGTGGCGTCACCGACCAGAATATAAAGGCACTCGTAGACGGTGGTATCGAAGTTGTGACCAGTGGTGGCTTTATCCAAAAAGCCCCTGATCCAAAAGAAGCGTACGACAGGCTTAAGCGAGCGCTCCAGTAGTGACTGTAAAAATAATTTAATCCTGATATAATCATAAGCATAAATGGCTAAGACGTATACTATTCCTGAATTAGAGTTAAAGGCGAATACAATCCGACAGGATATTATTCGGATGCTTGAGCATGCGGGTAGCGGGCACTCGGCTGGTCCTCTAGGATTGGCAGACATCTTTACCGCATTGTATTTCGATATATTGAAGCATGATCCAAAAAATCCTGACTGGGAAAGCCGTGACATATTATTGCTCAGTAACGGACACACTGTCCCGGTGCAATACGCTGCAATGGCTAATGCGGGTTATTTTGATCGCAAGGAGCTTATGACGCTACGTCAGTTGGGCTCACGTCTACAAGGGCACCCAGAGCGTATTAAATTGCCAGGCTTAGAAAATACGAGTGGCCCGCTTGGCTGTGGCTTGAGCCAGGCTTGTGGTATGGCGCTTGCAATGCGCATGAACAAACAAACACATCGATGGGTGTATGTTGTGATGGGTGACGGTGAATTGAATGAAGGAAATATTTGGGAAGCTGCCATGCTTGCTGGTAAAGAAAAGCTCAATAACATCATAGGTATTATCGATAGGAACAATATTCAGATCGACGGGCCAACCGAAGAAGTGATGCCACTCGAAGATCTTCGTGGAAAGTGGGAGGCATTTGGCTGGCATGTTATTGATATCAACGGCAATGATGTCGAGGCGGTAATTGATGCCTGTGCGATGGCGCGAGCAATTGTAGAAAAGCCAATTATGATTATTGCACACACTATTCCTGGTAAAGGTGTTGATTTCATGGAATACGATTATCATTGGCACGGTGCACCGCCAAATAGCGAACAGGCCAAGACAGCTCTAAAAGAGCTACGTACTCTAAAAGGAAAAATCCGGAGCGAGCATGAGTGATATGCACTTAAATAACTATTTACAGAAAGATGTTGCAAGCGAACCAATCCGTAAAGGCTTTGGGCGTGGCTTATTAGAGGCTGGCAAGCAAGATGAAAACGTCGTTGCAGCATGTGCAGATCTTACAGATTCAACACAGATGAGTTTATTCAGAGACGAATTTCCAGATCGTTTCGTTGAGATAGGTGTTGCCGAACAAAATCTAGTAACTGTGGGTTCTGGGCTGGCTGCGATGGGTAAGATACCATTTGTCAGTAGTTACGCAGCGTTTAGTCCGGGAAGAAACTGGGAGCAAATTCGTACCACGATCTGCTTAAATGATCAGCCGGTGAAGGTAGTTGGAAGTCACGCTGGTGTTAGTGTTGGGCCAGACGGAGCCACGCATCAGATGCTTGAAGACATCGCACTAATGCGAGTGTTACCGAATATGGTGGTGATTGCTCCTGGAGACAGTGTGGAGGCTGAGAAAGCTACATTAGCCATGGCAAAAGATAAGCGCCCGGCATATTTACGTCTTGCTCGTGAAGCAACTCCTATTATTACTACTGATAAAACACCATTCGAGATTGGGAAGGCCTACGTATATGCTCGCGGAGCTGACGTTACTATAGTTGCGACAGGCACGATGACGTATCAGGCACTCTTGGCTGCAGACAAATTATTTAAAGATGGTATTGATGCAGAAGTTATACATTGTCCAACTATTAAGCCTCTTGATAAAAAAACAATTCTCGAAAGTGTTAAGAAAACTCGTGCTGTAGTGACGGTAGAAGAAGCGCAAATCAATGGAGGGCTTGGCGGTGCGATCGCCGAATTACTTGCGGAAGAAATGCCAACGCCATTACGAAGAGTTGGCATGAAGGATAGATTTGGCGAGTCAGGTAAGCCTGATGAACTTTTGAAGCATTTTGGATTAACCTATCAGAATATTATGCTGGCAGCCCATGAAGTATTTGATAAGAAGTAAAGGAAACAAACATGTCTCAAACATTAGCGCAAATTAGAAGAAATTGTGAAGATGCTCGTGCTCTTATGGCACGATCAAGAGCCGAGAAGTTTGCTGTCGGCGCTTTCAATATAGACAACCAAGAGACATTAATTGCGATAGTTCGTGCAGCTCAGAAAGCTAATTCGCCAGTTTTAGTAGAGGTAAGTGCAGGTGAGGTTAAGGCTATCGGTCTAGACAACCTACGGTGCCTAGTAGATAACTATAAGAAAGAATATGGTGTTGAAGTATACCTCAACCTTGACCATGGCCCAGAAGTCGCTGGCGCAAAAGCAGCAATCGACGCTGGATACGAATTTATTCATATCGATATCTCGCAAGCAAATCATGACGCAACTGACGAAGATATTATTGCCCAAACTAGAGAAGTCGTAGAATATGCGAAGTTTACTGGCGCACTTGTAGAGAGTGAGCCACATTATTTCGGAGGTAGCTCAAATGTACACACAGAAGCGTTTGATTACGAAGAAATAAGGAAGACCTTTAGTACACCAGAAGGTGCACGACATTTTGTTGAAGCTACCGGAATTGACACCTTTGCAGCAGCAGTAGGTAACTTACATGGCAGTTATCCTGTGCCAAAACAACTTGATCTCGAGCTCCTTAAGCAAATCCGAGATGCGATAGATTGCCAAATTAGTTTACATGGAGGTAGTGGCACCCCGGGGCATTATTTTGAAGAAGCAGCCCAGATAGGAGTTAGTAAGGTTAATATTAATTCTGATATGCGTATCGCATTTCGAGATACTCTGGAGAAAGTATTGCGAGAGAATCCAGCTGAATATGCAGTGATGAAGTTGATGCCAGAAGTTATTTCAGCCATTGAAGAGGTTGTGTCGGAGAGAATACGAATATTTGGATCAGCTGGCAAGGCTACTATTCGCTAGTAGTTAAACGTGACATAATGTAAATAAGTATAAGCAATTAAGAAATAGAGAGGGATACAATGAGTCATCAATTGGACGTACTATGCGTAGGAGATGTAGTAACCGATGCGTTTATTAAATTATTTGACGACAAGGCACACACTTATGTTGATGAGCATGGAGTTAGCACGCTTGCAATGGAGTATGGTACCAAGATTCCTTTCGATAAAGCCTTGGTTGTTGAGGGTGTAGGAAACGCAGCTAATGCTGCTGTGAGCCTCACGAAGCTTGGCCTAAGGTGTGGGTTTGTAACCAACGTTGGTGAAGACAAGTACGGACGAGGTATCATAGCAGCATTAAATGCAAAAAACGTTGATACTCGACAAGTGCGGGTTAATCCTGGAAAAGTCACAAATTATCACTATGTGCTTTGGTATAAAGAAGAGCGTACAATTCTTATCAATCATGAAAAATATGATTATGTATGGCCGAACTTACGCAAGCAAGAGGCCCCACAATGGATATATTTTAGCTCTATTGCCGAAAATGCTCTTGAATATCACGATGAACTAGCGGATTGGCTTGATGAAAATCCTGAAGTTAAGTTGGCGTTTCAGCCCGGAACATTTCAGATGAAGGCCGGAGCAGAGAGGCTAAAAAGAATATATAAACATGCAGATATACTTGTACTAAACAAGGAAGAGGCGGCGCTTGTGGGTGGTGGAGACGTTAATAATGTTCATGATCTTTTCGATAAGCTACATGAGCTTGTCGGTCCCGAGGATGTTATTTGTATCACGGATGGTCCTGCTGGTGCGTACGCATCATCACCCGAGGGTCGATGGTTTATGCCGATTTATCCTGACCTGGCACCACCGTATGAGCGTACCGGTGCGGGCGATGCGTTTGCTTCAACCTTTACGGCTGCAATTATGCGAGGCAAGAGCTTGCAGGAGGCGTTACGATGGGGTCCTGTAAACTCTATGAACGTCGTACAACATGCTGGTGCGCAAGAAGGTTTATTGAATGAAGCAGCTTTACTCGAATTTCTTGCAAAAGCTCCAGAGTGGTATCAACCAAAACCTTTCTAAACACATACAGCTTGTGGTAATCTGAGTGTAGGATGACAAGGGTATTAGCAGAGTTATTAGGTGCTGAGCAGCCGAGTTTTAGGGTGGTTATACAAAAACTTGAGCAGATTGCTGGTAAACCAAGCAAGGACATTCGACTTACGAATGAAATTGCACATATTACGCGTGACAAAATTCGTGCGCTTGGGCTAGACCCCTCTGATACTACTGGACAAGAGCTATACCATGCCTTGTTAGTTCGTTTTGAAAATGACGAAAAATTGGCAAGAAAGACTCTCTCGATAGACGACAATGCTGGGTCGATCGAGGTGGTGCAGGCAGTCAAGAAATATTTGCAGACTCAAGCGCCAAAACAAGAAGTATTTGCAATAAAAAATAGCGTGGCAAGGCAGTTGTTTAAGAAAGTGCCCCCAAAACGCACAATGAAACAATTAGGCTATCGTTCGTTGGACTCTATGCTGAAGCACGAATCGGCTGCGCAAGTGTATGTTGCTGCGCATTTGTGCGAGTCAGTGACATGGAAGAAGAAATTTATTGAACAATACTCAAAATTGCAGCCAAAAGATTTTGAACAACGGCCCTTGGCTGTCTTGTTGCCGAACACAACGCGGTGGACTAAATTTATAGAGCAAGCCACAGATAATCAGATACAACCACAGGTCTTTGCTGTAAAAGAGCTTGGCTCGACGGTTGTTTTGGTGCGTCCTAATGCACGTGTTAGTATACTGCAGACCATGTCTTTATTGATAGAGTCGCACAATGACATCACAAGTGCTACTTCGTATCTAAAGTTGCAGCAAGTAAAACCGGAGTTTAGTGCTGCAGTCAGAAATGTAGCAAATACAGAGCCAATGACAAATACAGAACTTGGCGACAAGCCAGTTCCTTGGCGTGTAGTGCACCAATACTATGCTCGATTCAAAGACAGGTACAACCCGATCATATTTGAGCCTCACGTACGTTCGGCTGATCTACGTTGGCTGCAGCCCGAGGTCATACTTGAAAATTTACATCCAGCATTTGAATTCTGGCAAGATACCAAATACGCAGGATACGCACATAACAAAGATATGGTTTCATTAAATATTTTTGACATTGCTTCTGACTTTCATCAAAAGACGTTGTATCCACATAGAAAAATACAAGCATTACAACGAACGTTGTGGCAAGAACTAATGATTCGATATCTCAACCATTCTAATATTGAGCAAGGGTTGTCTATGGAGTTTGCATCTGAGCCTGTGCTGGTTAGCGATATCGAAGATTTTCAGTAGGATTATCTATGAAGACAAGACAGCAATCGTCTGTTCTCGTTCGTGTTCGTCGAGTATTTGTTTAATGATATGCATATCTTCTGTGATGGTGTAAATTTTTTCGTCACCCGGAGAAATTGTGTAAGTACCTTCCAGCAACTCTTTCTTGATGAATTCGTCGAGTGCACTCCAAAACTGGGTGCCAACTAATATTATCGGCGCAGGTTCTAGTTTTTTGGTCTGCACAAGTGTAACGATTTCAAAAAACTCATCAAGAGTTCCATATCCACCGGGGAAGAAGATATAGGCTTCCGCAGCAAACGCCAGCATCACCTTTCGCGAAAAGAAGTATCGGAATGTTTGCTCATCGGTAGTGTATGGGTTAAGCGTCTGTTCTTCCGGTAGCTGAATATTGAAGCCAATGGAATTACCGCCTACCTCAAATGCGCCACGGTTGCCGGCTTCCATAATTCCGCCTCCGCCTCCAGTAATGACAGTGTATCCGTCGTTAGCGAGCATTCCGGCAATTTCTGCTGCTTTTTGGTAGTAAGGATGCTCTGGCTTGAGGCGTGCAGACCCAAAAAAGGTCACTGTGTTAGTGTACTTATTGATAGCTCTAAAGCCGTCTGAGAAGTCTTTTTCGATATGAGAAAGTCGTTCGGAGGTTTCTTGCTCGAGTTCTCTGAACATTTCCTCGCGTCGCACGGGTGGTTTAATATATTTTGGCTTTGTGTTTGTATCGTCTTGCATAAGCAGTATTATATAGCAAAAACATAAAAATGCTATTATTGCCATATTGACAACACCTTAGTAGTTGGAAATAATGAAGATAAATATAAGCACAAGGATTATCAATCATGCAAAAACAACAAGGATTTACTCTAGTAGAGGTTCTCCTGATAATATTAGTGATCGGATTTCTCGGGTTTACTGGTTATTATGTGTGGGACAGGCAGTCAAGTAAGGAGGGTAATCAAAAGGCCCAGCCTACCAAGACAACCTCATCAAGGGGCAGAGTTGTGACCAAGTCCGAAAATGAAACAGCCTCCTGGGAAAAGTACGAAACACCAGATAAGCTATTTTCGGTCAAGATTCCCGATGGCTCAACAGTTGAAAAAACAGAGGAAGGCCTTAATATTCTCATAGAGAATCCAGTGTATGTGAAAGGTGAGCCTGTTAGATACAGGGAATTGCTAGGGAGAGACGGTGCTAAGGGGCTGATGATTACGTTTAATCCTCAAGCTATATATGACCTCGATAGATCAGTGTACCAGGAGTCTTTTCAGGCATACGAGGGATTAACAGTAAAGAAGTACGTATTTGTGCAGAAGTCTGAGCCAGATGGGCTTGATTATTCTAAGGGTACGACAGTTTATACATATGTAGTTGAATCTGTTGATGGCAGGCAGGTAGGTTTAAGTTATAGTTTTGTGGCAAATCCAGCGACTGAGCTTATAGATAAGATCGCAAAGTCAGTAACTATCAAATAAATCTACAATACTTGCTACAATAAGCAGATGAGCAAGTTTACGTTGAAGTCAGAGTTTGGCCCCATGGGAGATCAGCCAGGTGCAATCAAGCAGCTTACTGATGGTGTCGATGCCGGATTACGTGACCAGGTACTTCTAGGTGTCACTGGCTCTGGTAAGACATTTACCATGGCAAATCTTATCCAAAACACTGGGAAGCCAACGCTAGTTTTGAGCCACAACAAGACACTGGCTGCGCAACTGTATAACGAGTTTAAGAATTTTTTCCCTGATAACGCGGTGCATTATTTTGTTAGCTACTTTGATTATTATCAACCAGAAGCATATATAGCTCGATCGGATACGTATATAGAAAAAGATAGTCAAATTAATGAAGAGATTGATCGGTTGCGTCATGCTGCTACTGACGCACTGTTGAGTCGTAAAGATGTGATTATCGTAGCGAGTGTGAGTTGTATTTATGGCATTGGTTCTGTAGAGGATTACGACGGGCTTTCTATTACGGTCAAAAAGGGTGAAAAAAAGGTTCGTGACAAATTCCTCCGACAACTTACCGATATCCAGTATCAACGCAATGATATTGATTTTCACCGCAGCACGTTCAGGGTGCGCGGAGATGTGGTAGATGTGTTTCCGGCAAGTGAAGAATTTGCGTATCGCATAGAATTTTTTGGCGATGAAGTAGATCGTATTACTAAAATCGAGCCACTAACTGGAGAAATACTTTCTAGCCTAGATTCATACAAAATTTTCCCAGGCAGCCATTATGTGACCCCTCAAGATAAGTTAAAAGTTGCACTCGTTAGCATCGAACAGGAGCTCGATCAGCGTCTAAGGCAATTTAAGAGTGATGGTAAATTGCTTGAAGCGCAAAGACTCGAACAACGTACACGATTTGACATTGAGATGCTTGAAGAAACAGGTTTCGTAAAGGGAATTGAAAACTACAGCCGATATCTCACAAATCGAGAGCCTGGCGAGCAGCCAGCAACATTGCTTGATTATTTTCCTGATGACTACTTGCTGCTCGTAGACGAGTCCCATATGACCATTCCTCAGGTACGGGGTATGTATAACGGTGATCGTGCACGAAAAGAAAATCTTGTTGAGTACGGATTTCGCTTACCAAGTGCTTTAGACAACCGGCCTTTAACTTTTACGGAATTTGAGAAACATGTAAACCAAGCGGTATATGTAAGTGCGACTCCGGCAGAGTATGAATTAAGTAGAAGTCCAGAGCCAGCCCAGCAAGTCATTAGGCCAACCGGGCTGCTTGATCCACCGATAGAGGTGAAGCCAATTGAAGGGCAGATCGATGATTTGATTGCTGAAATTAGAGCGACAATTGCCAAGCACCAGCGTGTGCTTGTAACAACATTGACGAAGCGAATGTCCGAAGATCTTACCGATTATCTTAAAGAGATTAACATCAAGGTTGCATACCTTCACAGTGATGTTGATACGCTCGACCGAACAGATATTTTACGTGATTTACGACTCGGTACATACGATGTGCTAGTTGGAATTAACTTATTGCGTGAAGGGCTTGATCTTCCGGAAGTAAGTTTAGTAGCAATTCTTGATGCAGACAAAGAAGGATTTCTTAGGAGTGAACAGGCGCTTATTCAAACAGTTGGTCGCGCAGCTCGTCATGTCGAAGGACGAGTCATTATGTATGCAGACAACATAACTCGAAGTATGAAAGCAACTATGGACGAAACAACACGTCGTCGAAAAATTCAGGAAGATTACAATACAGAACATGGAATAACGCCCACAGGTATTAATAAGGTGATTGATAAAGGTATGCGCCCAGACTTGCCAGAAGAAGCAAAACAGGCAAAACTCAATCTTAAGAAAATTCCAAAAGATGAATATAAAAGTCTCGTCAAAGACCTGTCTGCCCAAATGGACCTTGCATCAGCTAATCTTGAATTTGAAAAAGCAGCCGAGCTACGTGATATCATTGCAGACATCAAATCAAAGATGTAACAAACATTTATATACCTGATATGCCCGAACTGGTTGTATTTCTACCGAAAAGGTCTCGCTCCTTGAAAAATCTTTGAACAGTTTTTCCAAAGATCGCTCACTCGGCTGAGGCAGCCTTTTCTTGCAGAAATACAACCAGTTCAGGTGCCTTGGGTCTCAAAAATTTCATTCGGGTAATCAATGTCAGTAAATAATCCATCGTACCCTCTTGCTTCAGCAAGCCGAGCGAGCCGAACAGAGATATTGCCAAGTGTCGCAGGGTTAGCGATATCAAGGTGGTTCCCTTCGGCAGTCTCAAGGTGAACATGCGGTCGTGGAGCAAATAACTGCCTCCATTCTTCTGCCTGCGACCAGCCATCACCAGCAAATATACGAACATGCATAGGTGCTTCTAGGTTACTTGCAACTGCGAGTCGTCCGGCCTGACCACTCATAAGCATAGGTATTTTGAAAAGCTCTTTTAGATAATATTCAGGTTTTTTGTGAAGAGTGGCAGGGTAGTGCCTGAGAGATGGTCCAAAAAGCTGAATGGCTAATTTGCCCAACGTAACACCTTCTTTCCCAAGTTGAGTAGCAACACCTATTAGCTCGCGAGGAGTGGGCGCTCGCTTAAAGCAGGGAGCCGTAAAGTCACCGTATACAAGTCCTCGTATGCCCATACCGACCATTGCACCGCGCGATTCACCTATACCAATAACACCATTATCTCGCACGTCCATATCCTTTAATTTGGAATATGTTATGTCGCTGACATCTGCGGCGGTCTTGAAAATTGTAGTTCTGAATGCACTTTCAGCGCGAGACTTAAAAGATAAGTCGCGATTTGTAACTTCGCCTTCTGGTCCGATTAATATCGCAGGATATCCTAATTGCATCATTCGTAGCATGGTCCGCATGTTATGACCTTTAGTTGAAGTAAGCCAAGCGGTGGTGAATACTACTGCAGTATCGCTTCGTTGGTGTTTTGGTGTGCCCGTCAGCACCGGATATACCGTGCCGTCATCCATAAAGGCGAGCTCTCTCTTTACTGTGCCGGGTTTATATTCTTCATCAGGCTTTGGCTGCACAAAACGAATAGCAGGTAATGAATGTTCTGGCGTGGTTTCTTCGTTACAAAAAACGCCCTCCGAAAGAGGACGTCTGTGTACGATTGGAATTTCTCCTCCTGGAGGAGAGAGATCAAAATTACTATTATGCTCGACTGTAGCCATTTTTCCTCCAATGCGACACGTATATATTGCTTATGCTACTGCCTGATGAAGGAAAAGTAAAGAAAAATTTAACAATTTAATATTTTGTTGCTTGGCAAAACTTACGCTTCCCAAGAATCATGAAACTTGCCGTAATCATGCCATAAGCGTGCGCTCATGACATCGCAGCAGTGTACCAGTGTTGCAAGCGGTAGCATGACGCGTTTGCCTCCTGGCTGAAAATCCTTACCCTCACCATGTGCGTATTGTAGCGCGTTAAATTCTTCGTCGGTCAGATGATAATCGTAGGTGTCGCGCAGAATATCACGCGTTTGATACACGAAATTCTTTGAATACAAACCTTTGGACTCTAGCTTTCCATCAACGAGCCGATACCGCTGCAGCTTGTCAAAATCATGCATGAATATGCAAAATAATACTGAACTTACGCTAAAATCTAATTTTCTGCGGATGGTGAGTTGATGATACAAGGGCAATGCAAGATTCATAGATTCCTCTATGTGAGATATGTAGCCACCCGGCCACGTCTGGTGTTTAGTCGCAGAGCCTGGAATGGTTCGCATAATCTCAGCGTAGTCTCGGCAGATCTTTGTGGCTACTGTCCTGTGGGGTAGTTCCATGAGTCCGATAAGGGCATCAAGCGGTATTTTTGGTGGTGTGTTGTTATTGCTCATACTAATTCCTCTAATACTTCCCGTAATGTAGTTTTTGACATTCTGTGTGCCCTGATGATTCTTTGTGGCTGCACTCCTTGTTGGGTGCGGGCAATAGTTTCTTTTAGTGTTTGGGTCGCAGCAGCAATATATCCATCGGTATCCGAGATAATATCTGGTTTTACTGATAAAAAGAAAGGAAAAAGTCCCATGCCGTATGAAGGCTCGCCATTTTTCGTAAATGGTCCGCCAATTGGACTTTCTGCGATATAGCCTAAAAGAGCGCCGTTTGAACCAATGATTCTCTCTAGGTCAGGAGTAAAATGCGTATCATTGTGTCCTTTTAGGTCTGTTATTTCGTATCCACCTTTTCCTACACAGCTGGGTATATTTGGACGAAAATCTCGCACGATATCTATTTCATCGTCTCCTCGATATGCTGTTGCGACAGGTTCCCCTGTGCATATAGCGTCGATAATATACTGAGGCACAAAATGTATGCTTTGCTCAATGCCTCTGTTGTGTGATCGAAGTGAAAACACATCAACTCTACCATCCACATTCATTTGCCTAAAAGCATCAAACCGCTCTTTTTCTGATGCAGGTATGAGGCCTGCTGCAATGTATTGCTCAATTGCTTGGCCTATGTCGTCTATTTCTGGTGCAATTGCTAACATATCGATATCTGACTGTCTGTCAAATTCTCGTGTGAACGGAACGCCATATTTATCGAGTATCGGATGTCTGCCACCATGAACTGAGTAAAATGCTCCCCAGGCGTTTGCTCCAGACACTAGTAAGCCTGTGAGTGGTGAGGCGTCAGCCACACGAGCAAACTCGCGAGCAATGGCTTTATTATCTGTTGTAGCTACAATAGACTCAACAGGTGATGTGTGGTCGAGGTGGAGAGGTGATATTGGTCTTGCATATTCTGTGCAGAATTGTTTGCCTCTATCCTCGGTGCCGTTAGTGATGGTGTTAACGAGCATAAAATTAAAAATACGCCCTACATCATCCGGGCGTGTCTGTTGAATTGCCCTGTAAGCGTCAGAAGATGCGTCTGCCAAGTTTGTTTTGAGTTCGTCAGCTTCAATGAAGAGTTCATGGCGTTCAGTAGCACTTATGAGTGGATCGTGAAGCATGTCTCGTACATGTTGGTACTCTTCATATTGACGTGCAATTCCTGCGAATGTTAATTCGGGTGGCGTGGCTGGAATGTCGACGGCGTGTTTTTTCATAATACAGGGCTCAGTAGGGTGTTGGTAGTTCTTACCTATCTTAATTATAGCATAATTATCATAAATTGTCACTACCTATATGTAGTGCCTGCCCTTTCGTGACAAGTAGGGTTAGGCGGAGTGTAGCCTGACCAGTATAAACTGGTTCGCGTGTAGCGCGCTACTTGCCCTGAGTGGCAGGTGCATTGATGTTTAGAAAAAGTTAAGACTTAAGGGATTTTTCGCGAACTATGACGGTATCTGCTATCATTATGTATACAAGACTATGGCAAAACTCACACGCGAAGATGTATTAAAATTGGCGCGACTTGCGCGTATCGACCTTACGGATGAAGAGGTCGAAGAATTTACTGGCGAATTTACAGAGATTTTGCAATATTTTGAGCAGTTAGATGCTGTCGACGTCACAGATCATGAGGCTACCAGTCAGGTAACGGGACTTACTAATATTATGCGTAAGGACGAAGTCAAAACATATCCGTATAAAACTGAAGAGTTGTTAAAGAATGTTCCGCATATGCAGGACAACCAGATAAAAGTTAAAAGGATGATTGGGTAATGGCAGAGTGGCTTCCAATAGCTGAGTTAGCTGAGCAGGTGCGTTCAAAGGCTGTAAAGGCTGCGGATTTGGTTGAAAAATCCCTTAGTATTATCGAGAAAAAGAATGAATACCAGGCTATTATTGCGACCACACAGGATCGAGCCCGCGAACGTGCAAATGAAATTGATGCAAAAATTGCCAACAATGAGCCAGTCGGTAAGCTTGCCGGAGTGCCATTTATCGCAAAAGATAACTTTCTTGTCTTCGGTGCGGAGACAACAGCAGCAAGTAATATCCTAAAAGGGTTTAAGGCGCCATATCAATCTTCGGTAATTGAGAAATTAGAGGCCGAGGGTGCGATTTGTGTCGCCAAGGCTAACCTGGACGCATTTGCTCACGGCTCATCTACTGAGAATAGCGACTTTATGGTGACAAGAAACCCTCATAATATGGATCATGTGCCTGGAGGTAGCTCTGGAGGTTCTGCTGCTGCGGTAGTGCTCGAAATGGCACCATTTGCGCTCGGTACAGATACCGGAGGATCTATACGATTGCCTGCGAGTTTCACAGGTTCAGTAGGGTACAAGCCGACATATGGTTTGGTCAGTAGAAGCGGTGTGGTGGCAATGGCAAGTAGCACTGATGTTATCGGCCCAATTACGATGAGCGTTCAGGATGCAGCAACTGTTTTAGATGTGATTGCTGGCCGTGATGAGCACGACGGAACTACTATTGATCGCGATGCCAGTTATACTGATCTGAATGTATCTCTTGCTGGTAAAAAAGTTGGGGTCATTAAAGAATATATTGACGAAGGCGTTGATGCAGGAGTGCGTACGCAAATTGAAGCTGCAATAGAGGCGATGCGTATTGCTGGAGCGGAAATAGTAGAGGTTAGTTTGCCTTCGCTACCTCTAGCACTTGGTGTGTACTATATAATTTGCCCAGCCGAAATCAGCAGTAATCTCAGTAGATACGATGGACAAAGATACGGCTATACATATGATGATGCACAGAGTTTAGACGAAAGTTTTAGTAAAACTCGATCAATCGGTTTTGGCGCAGAAGCAAAACGTCGAATTATGCTTGGCACTTACGTGCTTTCGAGCGGTTACTACGATGCGTACTATAAAAAGGCTCAGACTGTACGTACGCTTTTGGTTCAAGAATTTAATAAAGCATTTGAAGCTGTGGATTTCTTAGTTGGTCCTACTGCACCAACCACAGCGTTTAAGATAGGTGAGAATACGAATGATCCGATGAAAATGTATCTGACTGACATAATGACTGTATCTGCAAGTCTAGTTGGTGTTCCCGGAGTGAGTATTCCTGTAGGAAAGAGCAATGGTTTGCCTGTAGGGCTACAAATTATGGCTGCACAGCGAGCTGACAAAGCATTATTAGAATTTGCAAAAGGAATTGAAGAGGTGATTACGTGAACGGTGACTTATTAGCAATTATTGTAGTTGCACTTGTATTTTTTGGAATGCTTACAGCTATAACCGCGCTGTTGACACGTACGAGAAAAAAGCCACTCAATACAATGTATTTTACAGAAAAATGGAGCGAAGCTCAGGCTTTGTGTAAAAATAAAGAAACGTGGCCACTCGCTATTATTAATGCTGATAAAGTACTCGATGATGCGCTCAAAAAATCGGGCTATAAAGGCAAGACGATGGGTGAGCGCATGGTCGCGGCACAACGTGATTTTAGTGACAACGACGGTGTTTGGTATGGACATAAGTTACGCAATAAGCTTGTCCATGAGTCCGATGTATCACTCAAAGAAGCTGATGTAAAAGACGCATTAATGGGTATTCGTCAGGCACTTCGCGACTTAGGAGCACTTAAAAAATGATTGCTCAAGAAATTCGTGATCAGTATACCGTAACAGTAGGTATTGAATGTCATGTGCAGTTAAAGACAAAGACTAAGCTTTTTGCTGCGGTCGGCAATGATGCTCGTGATGCAGCGCCAAATACGCTGGTAAGTCATATATGTTTTGGCTTACCAGGGGCACTACCGGTATTAAATGAGGCTGCAGTACACTTATCTATGCGTGCTGCATTTGCGCTTGGTACGACACCACAAAAATTTAGCAAATTTGATCGAAAGCATTATTTTTACCCAGACTTGCCAAAGGGCTATCAGATCACGCAGTTTGATCAGCCAATTATCCTCGATGGTAGTATCACGGTTGATGTCGATGGCGTAGAGAAGGCTATCGGTATAACACGAGCGCATATAGAAGAAGATGCCGGCAAGAGCACACATCCAGCTGGAAAAGATTACAGTCTTGTTGACTTAAACCGTGCAGGCACACCACTGCTAGAAATTGTTAGCGAGCCAGAAATCCACACGCCAGCCGAAGCAAAAGCGTTTGCGCATGAATTATATTTGCGCATGAAGTACGCTGGAGTTTCGGATGCAAATTTATATTACGGTAATATGCGTTTCGACGTTAATGTGAGTGTTAGTAAGACGGATGAGTTTGGAACTCGCACAGAAACAAAAAACATTAATTCATTTAGAGCTGTCGAAAAAGTTGTTGAATACGAATCGTTGCGACAAATTAAAGAGCTCGAAGAAGGTGGTGAAATCGTTCAAGAGACGCGTGGCTGGGACGATTCAAAGCAGGTGACCTTTACGCAGCGTACAAAAGAGGACGCACATGACTACAGGTATTTTCCTGATCCAGATATTCCACCTGTCGTACTCGAGCAATCGCATATAGATCAAGTACAGTCAGAGATGCCGATAATGCCTAGCGAATGGCGTGAAAAACTTTCGGCACTACAATTGGATCGGGCAACAATTAGTACCTTGCTTGATGCTGAAGTCGAGGACGAAATGTATAGCTATCTGACGATCATTGACGAGCATGCAGATAATAAAAAGTTTGCGCAGACACTTGCGAACTGGATGGTAAATATTGAAATTCCATTCCAAAACGAAAATAAGGATGCAAAAAATTACCTAAAGGATGTTCAGAGATCAGAATTATTCACAGCAGTGTATACACTTTCTCAAGGCGGAAAACTGAGCTCGAATAACGTAAAAGCCTTGTTATTGGATATTTTTGTCGAAGGAGTTTTGCCAGAAGATATAGAAAAATATGCTACTGAAAAAGGATATATCCAGGTGTCTGATGAGTCTGCGATACAAGAAATTGTCGAGTCAGTGATAACTGCTAATCAAAAGGCTGCGCAAGATGTACAGAATGGCGAGATGAAAGCCATCGGATTTTTAGTTGGTCAGGTTATGAAAGAATCAAAAGGCAAGGCAAATCCAGGTATGGCGCAGGAGCTTATTAAAAAACAGCTTAACGTTTAGTTAATGCTAAGTTTAGTTTCCGCTGCTATACTGTAAGCATGAACGCAAAGTCATCTAAAAAAGTACGGAAAGCAGTTATTGCTGCTGCTGGATTTGGCACACGTTTTTTACCCCAAACAAAAGCAATGCCAAAAGAAATGCTGCCTTTGGTGGATAAGCCGATTATTCAACATATTGTCGAAGAGCTTGTCGATGCTGGGATAGAAGACATTGTAATTGTTACAGGCTATCACAAGCGGTCAATTGAAGACCACTTCGATCATATGAGCGCAGAGTTGCGTGCAAATTTGCGTAGTGCCGGCAAGAAGGACCTCCTTAAAGAGACTGGTAAGATATCCGAACTCGCTAATTTTGCATACATTCGTCAAAAAGGACTGCAGGGAAATGCGACGCCACTACTAAATGCCGAGCATCTTATCGGAGATGAGCCATTTATCTATGCGTTTGCTGATGATTTTATCGAAGCAACACCATCACGATTTCAGCAGATGATTGCTGCCTATCAAGAGCATGGTGCAAGTATTCTCTCTTGTATTCGGGTAGAAAATGATATAGATTTTGACCGTTACGGCATTGTGGCTGGAAGTCCTATGGCAGACGGATTACTGAAAATGGAGACCATTGTTGAGAAGCCAGGGAGAGCAGAGGCGCCGAGCAATTTAGCAAGCGTCAGCGGATATTTATTGACTCCAGATATCTTTGATTACTTACGTACATCTCAGAAAGACGTAGATACAAAATCCGGAGAAGAATTTATGGTTCAGCCTGCTATGCGAGCCATGATACAGGACGACATAACAATGCTTGCCCTTGAGGTCAAGAATGGAAAGTTTTACGATACTGGTAATAAGTTAGAGTATCTTAAAACATTAGTAGACTTTGCTTTAAAGCGCGATGACATGAAAGATGAACTTAGGGCGTATCTCCACTCTGTCATAAAGTAATAACTCTAGTCACGCTGTGAGATTAGCTACATTTATGTATCTCAGATATGGTATAGTCTAAATATGGAACAAGCTACAGAAATACTCGTTATTATTACTTCATCGGTATTGGTTTTATTTTTACTAATAAGCATCATCTTGCTTATACAACTACTGATCCTAATCCGACGCATCAAGCAACTTATTCAAAAAGCAGAAAATGTGGCTGATACAGTAGAGGCAGTTGGCGAAACGCTCAGCAAAGCTGCGGTACCAGCAGCTGTTGGTAAAATTCTAGGTAATTTTTTGGGCACCTTAGCAAAAGCTGGTAATAAACGGAAGGGGTAGAGCATATGGGCAAAGATAATAGCGGTAAATTTGCAATTGCAGCAGTTGTTGCTGCAGCAGCGGGATATGTTGCAGGGATACTCACTGCACCGAAGAGCGGAAAAGAAACGCGCAAAGACATTAAGGATATGACGGCCAAGCAATTGCGTGAAATAGAGGCGCAGCTGAAAAAAGTTCATACCGAGCTTAATAATCTTATACAAGATGCTACCGAAAGACTTAATAAGGCTAGCGGTAATGCAAAGAGTGAATTTGAGCAACGAATCGCGCAAGCTACCAAAGCTAAGGATAAAGTAAGGGTTGCACTAAGTGGCGTCCGTGAGGGCGAAACCAGTGATAAAGACTTACAGCGAGCAATAAGCGATGCGGAAAAAGCAATCGAACACTTGAAGGCATATCTAAAGAAGTAATGATTTTCAGAAAAAACAAAACCCAATCAGCACAAAAAACAAAACCCAAAACATCTAAAGAATACGAGGAAATGGGAAGGCAGATCGAAGCCTTATATAACAGCGTGAACCCTAGCAAGCGTGTGTTTTACCGTATGGCTTTCCTGAAAGGTGTGCTTGGTGGTGTTGGTGGAGTAATTGGCGCTACGGTCGTTATTGCACTACTTATTTGGGTGTTGTCCTTGTTTGGTGATGTGCCACTTATAGGCAACTTTGTTGATGCAATACGTCGTACTATCGAGAATGGCCCAGCGAACTAAGGAATTTCAGTACTGGCATGTAATAATGCTTACAATTAGTCTTGGTCGCTAATTATCAGGATGTTTTTACTACCGATTCTAATGACATGGAGTCAGATGATCTGACGGCGTACTTCGTAATAATTAATATTTATGCTATAACTATATTATTATTCCGTGGTGGAGTAATCTGGAGATATCCAGCGACCTCTTGGAGGTAATATGTCGGTTTTCGTGACGTATGAGATGGCGCAACGAGCGATTGAGCTTGCTCTGCCGAGTATCGAAGCCATGATGAATGGTGGTATTGCCAAGCGTAAGCACGGCTATTTGATTATTGGCACTATCGATCAGGATGCGCCTGGTCCTGTGCTTGCAGCATCGTGGGCGTTCGGCTATCCGAGCGAATGGGAGCACCCGTACGGGAATATCGCTCTCGATAAGTACCTCATCACCAATGAATACGGCATGTCGACACGCGAGGTGCACGATAAGTACCCCGAAAAAGTGGGGTCTCTTCGGACCCCTTACAAGGGCTCTGACTTCGATAAGGAGTACGGGCTGATTGTTGCCTATTCGGGTGCTGATGACTACATCGACGAAGTAATTGCTGGGGTTGTTCTCAAGATTCTCATCGGTCTCATCCGACGTGAAGAGGCAGCTCAGCTCGCTTCGGCCGAGACGTCCTAGACAGTAGTCACACGGAATATCCCGGACGGGAAAGGCTCTATGTGAGCAAATGCCCGTCCGGGCACGGATCTTATAGCTACTACGCGTATATCGCGACACTGGCAGCTATATGATCCTTTTACTTTCTGTCTATATCGGCATTTTGATATAGTGAACACATGACTAAGTATATTTATTCTAAGGACGAAGCTCTCGTCAAGCAAAAATTTGGCATTAATCTTATTACCTACGGCTCAGTAACTGAGGATATAAATTTTGTGCGAGTCAGTGTGTCGGAGGGCCACCTGGAAGAATTCAAAAATACTTCATGGTTCGTCTATTACCTTATTGAAGGTAATGGTGTTTTTGTACTTAACGATGAAAAAGTCGGAGCAAAACAGGGAGACGTGATCTCGATACCGCCAAACACACGCATACATTACTTTGGCAAAATGGAGCTCGTGCTAATTGTCAGTCCACCATGGAAAGCAGAGAACGAAACGCATATTCGTGACGTGGATCCGTCTGAAAATCCTTTGTTAGATTAAGCAGGAATTGTATCTAAGCATTTCGTGACGTGTGTTGTAAAAGTTAAGCTTTAGGCCAATGCTGTATCAGGGTATACTTAAGTATAAGTAAATAAATCCAGAGGGTACTGTAAATGGCAAAAGATGCTGCTAAAGTGTCGTTAAAACCGAGTGATTATGTGCATCTGCATAATCACACGCAATTTAGTCTGTTGGACGGTTTGACGCGCGTTGGTCCACTCATGGATTTTACAAAAGAGCATGGCATGGAAGCCGTGGCAATGACCGACCATGGAACTATGTCTGGCGCCATCGAGTTTTACAAAGAGGCAAAAGCCAAAGGCATAAAGCCAATAATTGGACTCGAAACGTATGTTGCTGCTCGCAAACACACCGATAAAGATCCGCAAAAAGATAAAAACCGATTTCATTTAATTTTGCTAGCTACGAATATGAAGGGCTATCAAAATCTGATGCAACTTTCGACAATTGCTAACCTGGATGGATTCTACTATTATCCGCGTATCGACCATGATCTGCTAGAAAAATATAACGAAGGCATTATCGCACTCAGCGGATGCATGAGCGGTGAAGTTGGCAGCGCACTAAAACAAGATCAGTACGAACAAGCACGAGACATAGCCAAGTGGTATAAGGGTATCTTTGGTGATAGATATTATCTTGAGCTCCAAGATCATGGACACCCAGATAATCCACTTACGAGCATCGATCAGCAGCAAATCAACGAAGGAATTTTAAAATTAGGCAAGGAATTGGATATCCCAGTTGCGCTTACCTGTGACGCTCACTACCTTTATCATGAAGATCAAGATGCACATGAAATTCTATTGTGTGTAGGAACAGGATCATTTTTGAGTGACGAAAAACGTATGTCTTTGAAGGATTTTCCTTTGCATGTGGTTCCTCCAGAAGAGCTTATTGAGCGTTGGGGCGCTGATAATCCAGATGTAATCACTAACACCAAAGCCATTGCCGATCGTTGTGATCTGGAGCTTGAGCTGGGAAAAATTTTAATTCCTAGTTTTCCGGTGCCAGAAGGCGAAACTGAAAAAACCTACCTCCATACATTGGTATATCAAGGCTTGGCGTGGCGGTATGGCGGCATTGAAGAGGAGGTTGCTGCTACATATACAATCGAGGAGGCTAAAAAAACACTTCCAGAAAATGCACTTGAACGAACTCAGTATGAAATCGATGTTATAGACAAGATGGGTTTTAACGGGTACTTCTTAATTATCCAAGATTTCATTAATTGGGGCAAGAACCAGGGAATAGTATTCGGCCCAGGGCGAGGTAGTGCTGCCGGGTCGATTATTGCCTATGCATTAAAGATTACCGAACTTGACCCTATTAAATACGACTTACTCTTTGAGCGATTTCTTAACCCAGATCGAATTAGTATGCCCGATATCGATATTGATATTCAGGATACACGACGTGACGAGGTAATTCAGTATTGTGTCGAGAAATATGGCAAAGAACGTGTAGCAAATATTGTGACGTTTGGTCGCATGTTTGCTCGTAACGCAGTGCGCGACGTATCACGAGTATTGCAGGTTCCATATGCCGAGGCTGATCGTTTGGCGAAGATGATTCCTGCGCCAGTACAGGGGCGTCATATTCCGCTTGAAACCTCGCTCAAAAAGGATGCAGATCTTAAGCATGAATACGAAACAAACGAAACATCAAAGACAGTATTCGATCAGGCGTTGCGACTCGAAGGGACAATTCGTTCGCATGGTGTCCATGCAGCCGGAGTAGTGATTGCTCCAGATGATATTGTGAAGTTTGCACCGCTTGAAATGGCGCAAAAGGGAGTTGTAACAACACAGTACCCGATGGGTCCGGTCGAAGAGCTAGGGCTGCTTAAAATGGATTTCTTGGGCCTGAGCAACTTGACGATTATTAAAAACACACTACGTATCATAAAAAGAGTGTATGGCAGAGATATTGACATTAATACTATCCCTCTTGACGACGCAGAAACATACAAATTGTTTCAGAGAGGTGACACCACGGGAGTGTTCCAGCTTGAATCTGCCGGCATGAAGCGCTATCTCAAGGAACTTAGGCCAACGGTTTTTGAAGATATCGTAGCGATGGTTGCACTGTATCGTCCTGGTCCTATGCAATTTATTGATAGCTTTATTAAGCGAAAGCACGGCGAAGAGCGAATAGAATATTTGCATCCTAAAATGGAAAATGCGCTTAAGAGTACGTATGGAATTTTAGTGTACCAAGAGCAGTTTATGCAGATATCCAAAGATCTTGCAGGGTTCACGGGTGGTCAGGCAGATACTTTGCGTAAGGCTGTTGGTAAAAAGATTATGTCGATGATGCAAAAGGTGCGGCCTGAGTTTATCGAAGGTGCTATTAAGCATAGCAATGCCGACAGGGCACTCATGGAAAAATTCTGGGCTCAATTGGAAGAGTTCGCGAATTACTGTTTCAACAAGTCGCACGCAGCGTGTTATGGATTAATTGCATACCAAACGGCGTACCTAAAGGCGCACTATCCAGCTGCCTTTATGGCGGCGTTAATGACAAGCGATTACGATGATATCGATCGCCTGGCAATTGAAATTACAGAATGCCAGCATATGGGCATTGATGTACTCCAGCCAGATGTGAATGAGTCCTTCGTAGAGTTTGCGGTGGTGCCAGATCCTGAAAATCCCGATAATCGAAAAGCGCCGATCCGTTTTGGAATGAACGCAATTAAGAATGTCGGAACAAATGCCGTAGAAGAGGTGCTTAGGGCGCGGGAAATCGATGGAAAGTTCACTGACATCGAGGATTTTCTTGCAAAGGTCAATGTACGTACGGCGAACAGAAAAACTTTAGAAAGTTTAGCGAAAGCAGGCGCATTTGATCGTTTTGGAAGTCGTTCACTTTTGCTGCACAACATGGATAGCATGATTGCGTATGCGTCACGACTGCAAAAACAAGCTAGCAGTGGCCAAACTGACCTTTTTGGTAATCTGCTCGAAGAGGACGCACACATGAAACCAAAGCTAGCATTGGAGCCTGCGCCGACCGAGCATAATCTTCGTGAGCAGTTGCTTTGGGAGCGTGAACTGCTCGGACTATATTTGAGTCAACACCCGCTTTCTATGTTCGAAAAGTTTCTAAGTGAACAGACAATTGCCATATCGACACTTGTGCCTGAGCATGATGGTAGATCGATCAAAGTTGGCGGTGCTATTAGTGACGTCAGGGAAATCACTACCAAAAACGGTAAAAAAATGGCCTTTGTAAAAATAGAGGATAAATCTGGTGAAGTTGAGTTAATTGTATTTCCAAATAGCTTCCAACAAACACTTGGCTTATGGGAGCGAGATAAAGTTGTACTTGTTACAGGTAAAGCTTCTGCGAAGGATCGTGATGGCAACATCGGCAGTGAAATAAAGGTAATGGTCGATGATGCACGAGAAATCACGGCTGAACAAGCTCAGAATTACCAGGAAACAGGCAGAAAAATAAAGACACCTAAAGTTTCCAAGAAGACAGTAGCGACAGTGGTCAAGAAAAAAGAAGCGGTAATTGATGATATGCAACCAAAGCGACTGTATATACGACTTGCCAATAGCGATGATCAACAATTATTAATTACATTAAAGCAGGCGATCGATCAGTATGTGGGCGAGACCGAAGTAGTGCTTGTATTGGGTCCAGCTAGCTCGAAGCAGATTATTAAACTGCCGGTAGGCGTACGACAGGATGATGAGCTACTAGAAGGCCTCCGTGGTTTGGTCGGCCAGGAAAATATAAAAATCCAGTAACCTAGTGTCTATATTCTTGCTACTGTAAGGTCGACTACTGTATTACGCCGGCAGTTCTTGAAAGAATAAAGCCAATCATAATACCGCTCACAATAACAATATCAAGCACCTTGTGTTTAATTATGAATGCCTCGCCCTTTACTAGTGCACGATGCCAGACAAGACTGTGTCGTATGATGAATAAGAATAGGAGTAAGGCCCCTAACAACGAAACAACATATATGCTCCACGGCGCACTGCCACTCGTGGCCATCTGCACGCGTGCAACTTTTGTCTCTCCGGGTACAACCGCGCTGACGGATAATTTACCTGACCTAGCAGTGTCTTTAACTGCAATCGGCTGACCGGCTACATTGGTGGATGCAGGGGTTGTAGCATTTTGAGCTATTGATTCAGCGGACGGCTTTGCATACAAGGCGACCACTACAGTTTGCTCGCCTTCGTTTTGATAGTTTGGACCATGGGCTATGCCAAAGCCGACTTCGCTGTAGGTTCCGTTAAGTATATTTGCACGGTGCCCAGGGCTATTCATCCAGCCTGTTACTGTGCTTGCATTATCGCTAAACCCATAGGCGAGGTTCTCGCCGGCAGCCTGATACTTATAGCCAACTTGATTTATGAATACCCAAGGCTCTTGGCCATCAGGTGTCGTGTGCGACCAGTAATTACGAGTTATCATGTCGTTTGCTTTTGCTTGTGCTGCTTGAGAGAGGGTGGCGTTAAGTGTCAAGTCTGAAAGTGCATTTTGTTCTCGTTCGGCATTAGTGCTTGCGAGGAGGCCCGAAGGAGTTGTATTGATAGCGTAGTGGAGTACATTTTTTTGTATAAATGCGCTATTAAAGAATAGGCCGAGTCCAACTATCATTAATAGAGGCAGGTATGGCCAATACGCTTTTACAAAGTGATTGCTGCGTTTCTGATGTGCGCCATGACGACGCTTGCGGGAGGGCGTTTGTTTCGGTTTTGGTTTTGTAGCAATAGCCATATTTTTTGTATTATGTTCGTATTTACATAAATTATACCATGCTTATGTTTTCAAGCAAATGGATAGAACCTACAGTGATATAAAGCCATGGCTGATGCTTGCACGACGTTAAAAGATTCTTTTTCTCCAAACATAGGAATCTCGAGTATTTGGTCGCATACGTTTAGTATTTCGTTTTCAATGCCCTCCGTTTCTCGTCCTATGAGTAGCGCTATTTTTTTGGGTACCTTGTATTCTGGGAGTAGGATTGCACTTGAAGCCTGTTCTACAGCTGCTAGTGTATATCCTGCATGCTTAAGATTTTCAATACATGCAAAAACATTGTCGGTATGAGCCCAGAAGTCAGATTGCTCGGAACCCAATGCTGTTTTGGATATCTGAGTAGTTAGCTTTTGGCGTATATGAGGAAGTCTGTCGTCGTTTTCTTGCTCGGGATATGGCGTGTAGCCAGTAAGATACACTCTTGAGACGCCAAGGCCTTCTGCGGTACGCAGCAAGGAGCCAACATTGTGAGTGCTCCGCAAATTGTGAGCAATAATTATGATATCTGTCATTCTGAAGTAACTATAGCAAAGACTGGTGTATTTCATAGCGCTCATGGTTTATAATATGTCGATATGGAACGATTATTGCAGGAAGGGGTTCAGCAGTGAGCCAGGATGCACGTCTTGATGAAGAGCGGGCAACACAGCGTCGCGCTCAATTATTAAATCTTGATTATTTTGATACGTCGGTAACAGCAGAAAAACCACTCTTCAAAGATATGTTGGAAATTCCTGAAATCAAACAATTAAGGATTATCCCTGTTTCAGTAACCAAGGGGAATATTCTATTTGGCATTACTACAACGACTTCCCAACAAACTATGAGGCAGCTCGAACAACGTTTTGCAGACAGTAGAGTTTCTTTTGCAATAATTTCAGAAACAGGTTTCCACGAATATGTGAATTTGTATGATCCACCAAAACAGATTGTATACCACGATATAGAACTTAATTCTGCCGGTACCGATGACTTAGTTCAGCAAGTGTCTGCAACATTGGAGCAGGTTCGTGCTGATGATATGTTGGCATATCTTGTGCATCAGGCACACAAACTTCAAGCGTCAGATATACATGTTGAAAACCAGAAAGATTTTGTGCGTATACGATTCAGGATCGACGGTGTACTGCATGCAATAGCCCGGTTATCTGTAGACAAGAGTCGTATTCTTATTTCTGCTATCGCAAGCGGTGCTAATGTATCAACAAGTGCCGATGAGGCACAGCAGGGCCATATTGCTCAGCATGTACAGATGGCAGACGGTGGCGAAGTCGACGTTAACTTGCGTGTTGAAACAGTCCCAACAATTAATGGTATGGATGTGGTGATGCGACTATTTAATATGCATCAAGAGATGTATCATCTGGATAAGCTAGGCCTGTCGGGCAGCGAGCGCACGGTTGTTGATGATATTATTGCTAAGCCGTCTGGCCTGGTGATGGTGGTGGGACCAACAGGTTCAGGTAAAACTACTACGCTTTATTCCATGCTAAATTCGCTTAACAGCGAAGAGCGCAAGATAATTACTATCGAAGATCCGGTTGAGTACCAGTTTGAGGGAATCACGCAGATTACCGTAAAGAGCCATTCAGCGAACGATCAGAGTTTTGCAGAGCGTTTGCGCGCTGTTCTTCGATTAGATCCAGACATTGTGATGGTCGGAGAAATTCGCGATATGGAGACAGCCAAAACTGCTTTACAGGCGTCGCTCACCGGCCATCTGGTGCTTTCAACGTTCCATGCAAGTTCTGCTGCAGCTGCACTGACACGATTGATGGATATTATTGGTGAAAACCCTTTGTTTGTGTCGGCGATTCGTTTAGTTATGGCGCAGCGATTAGTGCGTAAGCTGGACGACGATATCAAGCAGGAGTACCATCCAACGGATACAGAAAGAGCCCAGCTGCAAAAAGTAATTGACACTCTTCCAGGCGGCGTAGAACGACCAAATCTTGATCATATAACGCTATTTAAGCCTGGAACTTCAGAAGAGAACCCATACGGTTATAGGGGGCAGATTGCGCTTCGTGAGCAATTTTTAATGAATGATGAAATCATCAAAACGCTCCATAATGTAGCAAAAGCAGGCAGCACTCAGGAAATAGAAAATGCAGCGGTGCATAGCGGTATGCTTACGATGTTACAGAATGGTGTGTTGGCGGTTTGTAAGGGCGAAACAACGCTCGAAGAGGTAACTCGGGTTATTGGATAAGCTTTACCTAATATCCAAGTTGCAGCTTGTCTTGTAGTCTGATTAATTCAACAATTGAGATAAGGCTCTGCTCAATAAGTTCAAAGTGTTTTTCGGGGTGCGTCATAAGCTTTGGCGAGTGATCAGTATTAGGAATTATAATGTAATTACCATGTTTGGCAGCCTCAAAGTACATCGTAGGAATTAGTTTGGGGATGATGCTATCAAGTTCGTGTTCTAATACGTAGGTGGCGCCGTTGTGTATTTTAATTCCGTCGAATCCTCTGTTGTCGTTTAGATAGCCTTGCTCTGTTGCGACCCTGTGTGATTTTGGATTTGAATATTTTGCAGTTTGTTTATGCGGAATATCGAACTCCGAATTGAGATATGCAGCAGGTGCCCTGAGGACGACGCTATGTACGGTGCGCGCACCAGCAAGAAGCGCGGTCATATAGCCACCAAAACTACCGCCAATAACAATAACTTTCTTATATCCGAGTGCAATAATCTCATCGTATATCGCAACAACTTCCCTATGCTGCTGCTCCATAGTTGTTGTTTCTATCGGTTGAGCGTGAAGTCCGTGGCCAGCGTAATCCATAGTTACAAAGGGGATTTCAAGTGTTTTCGCCATGCGTTTAACGCCGTCTAGGTGAGAGTCCATTGAGCTCGACCAGCCTTGCAACCAGAATACACACCACTCTTTTGATATATTGTCGGGTGATACGACTCTCCACGGAACAATATCGCCACCCAGGTCTAGAGTAAATTCCTGTATATTCATAATGTATCTTTCGTGTATTATCTGTGAATGGTTATCATTTTATTACAGACGAGACAGCTTCAACGAGTCCTTCGGTGAAAGGTCCTGGAATTATTTCGTCGGCAGTTGGGGTTGGTACCAGTGAGGCGATTGCTTCTGCAGCTGCAACTTTGTGATCGTCGGTAATTTTTTGCACTCGATTATCGAGGGCGCCACGGAAGATCCCTGGAAATGCCAGAGAGTTATTTACCTGATTAGCAAAATCACTACGACCAGTTGCTACTACGGCTGCACCGGCTTCTTTGGCTATATCGGGCATAATCTCAGGGATTGGATTAGCCATTGCAAAAATAATTGGATCTTTTGTCATGCTTTTCACCATCTCTGGAGTGAGGAGGTTAGGCTGCGAGACGCCAATAAAGATACCTGCATCTTTAATTGCGTCTTCAAGTGAACCACTAACATTATTTTTATTAGTAAATTCCAAAAGTAGCTTTTTTGATTCATTGAGATCGCTACGATCTTGGCTGATAATACCTTTGCTATCAACGGCAATAATATTGGGTTGCGCGTATTTCTGAAGTAATTTAGTGATCGCAACACCGGCTGCGCCTGCGCCTACGACAACTATTTTAGTATCACTCAAGGTTCGTCCAGTGACCTTGCAGGCATTAATAAGCCCTGCAAGCGTTACTACTGCTGTGCCGTGTTGATCATCGTGAAAGACAGGAATAGAAAGCTCATTTTTGAGACGTTCCTCTACTTCAAAACATATCGGTGCAGCGATGTCCTCTAGATTAATGCCTCCAAAGCTTGGAGCAATCGCTTTAACGGCTGCAACAATTTCGTCAGCCGAATGTACATCCAAGATAATAGGCACCGCATCAATGCCGGCGAAGTGCTTAAAGAGCATTGCCTTGCCCTCCATAACGGGCAATGCGCCATAAGGTCCAATATTGCCAAGCCCCAGAACCGCGGAACCATCACTTACAACTGCCACGCTATTGTTGAGCCATGTGTAATCACGTGCTTCTTCGGGATGCTCTGCAACATAACTACTCACCGCACCCACGCCCGGAGTATAGTAAATACTCATTTTTTCTTTACTATCGAGTGTGTCTTTAAGCGTTACTTCGATCTTACCCTTAAATGCTTTGTGTTGTTTGAGTGCCTCTTGTCCATAATCCATACGTCTTATTGTACACACTTTGAATGTAAAATGTTTGGCGGATTTAACGGCAATTACAAGTTGTAAAAACTATTACGAGTGTCGAAACATATTTTTGTTATTATAGTAATATTATGGCTAAAATGATTCTTGCTAGACACGGACAATCAAAATGGAATCTTGAGGGTTTGTGGACAGGGCTGACTGATATAGATCTCACAGACCAAGGGCGAGAAGAGGCTCGATCGTCCGGGGAATTTTTAGCAAAATTTGCTATTGATACGGCATTTACTTCTGAGTTATGTCGTGCTCAAAATACGCTGCTTGGTTTTTTGGCAGTTCGTAAAAAACTTGCTTTACCAGAGCCTGCAGTGACGATTGTGCCTGAGCTGAACGAGCGTGACTACGGAGTATTTACAGGTAAAAGCAAGGTGCAGGTCAGGGGTGAAGTTGGTGACGATGTGTTTCAGCAAATACGTAGGTCGTGGGATTACGCAATCGAAGGGGGCGAATCATTAAAAGACATTCACGCCCGAGTAATGCCGTATGTTAATGGAACGATTGTACCAGAGCTTGAGGCAGGCAATAATGTGTTAGTAGTGTCTCACAACAACACACTTCGAGCCGTAGTTAAGGATATCGAAGGTATCCCAGATGAAGCAGCTTCTAGTATTGAGCTAGCAACTGCAGAAGTGCGTGTATACGACTACGCAGGTGGTGATTTTACACTTTTTGATAGGCACGCTGGTGGTGGTGTCCACTAGGCTCTTGCCAAAATAACGCTTCATATTCTATAACAGATGTGATATAGTTATCTGTAATAACATTTTCTTGTGCTTTAGTGCTTGAATAAATGAAGGAAATAGTGTAAGGTTAATTAGATATGCAATCTGTTATTCAAAAATTCACGGAAAAATATAAGAAGTCAGCTGTTGTTGACGTTAAGAGTGGTGATACCGTAAAAGTCCACCAGAAGATTAAAGAAGGCAACAAAGAGCGTGTGCAGATCTTCCAGGGTCTTGTTATTCGCACCGACCGAAAAGGTAGCCACACAAGTCGTATTACTGTTCGACGTATCGCTAGCGGTGTTGGCGTAGAAAAGAGTTTCTTGCTCCACAGCCCACTTGTTGTGAAGGTAGAAGTTACCAAGCGAAGCAAGGTGCGTCGTAATTACCTTACGTACATGCGCAATCGTACAGGTAAAGCTGCTCGTTTGACAGGCGTAGATTTCGATCAAAACGCTGTTAACACACTTCCTGCTGAAGAAGTTGCGCCAAAGCCTGAAGCTACAGAAGAAGCCAAAGCCTAAAACTTACACCGCACTACAAGACAAAACGCTTAAATTTATCTTAATTTAGGCGTTTTTTAATATTATTTCCCTATTATTAGAGTAGGGATGAAGGGGAAATATTTAAAACTCAAGATAGCTACAGCTATAGCTACAGCATGTCTTGCATTTGTATGTTTATTAGTGGCACCCGTAGCGTTTGCAGGCACATCTTCAAGTAAGTGGAATAGTTCCGATGAAGAACCAACTATTCTTGATGGTGATGCCATAACATACGAAGAATACGATAAAAGAATGCGAAACATGATGGGGATTTACGGTAGGCGAATATGCACCGAAAAAACATTTGCATTAGGCGGGGGATAC
This sequence comes from uncultured Candidatus Saccharibacteria bacterium, assembly GCA_964499935.1. Classification (GTDB taxonomy): domain Bacteria; phylum Patescibacteriota; class Saccharimonadia; order Saccharimonadales; family UBA4665; genus CALBGR01. Next base: position 569,562 of record CAZCMS010000001.1, read on the forward strand.
ATGGGGTCACCTCAATGTTATTATGACACCTCAGCAGGTGAGGTGAGCCAGCATGGTTATTTATTCCGACCTAAAGGTTCGCAGTTTGCAGGGTATGTAAATAGTGCTCAGTCTCAGTTAATGACAACAATGAACCCAGAAATGTACATTGAACTTGTACCTGTAGATGGGGGGATGGAGGTTCACTTTAGAGACAAGAACGCAGTTGCTGTTAGGTATATCGAGACAACTCCTGAGCAAGGATATATTCCGTTTTTTGAGTGGGTGAACCCACCTACCAAAAAACTACTTAATTCAGATGGTGATCCTGCGGTTATTGATGGAAATATGGTTTATAGTCAGATATGGTACTCGAAAAATGGACGCTGGATGCTGATGTGGAATTCGGATGGTTCAGTGACCCGTGTTGACCTAAAAAATTTAAAATTTTTAACGCTCCAAGCGCAAATGCCTACTGATGAAGAGAGCTGGTATGCTTCATTGGACATATCACCAGACGGAGGTCAGATTGCAGTTAATATCTATGGTAGACCTTTGCGTTTAGTAGATGCAGAGGCGTGCTCCAGGTATGAGTCAGATCGTATTACGGAGCCAAAGTTTTGTAGCATCCGCTTCCTCGGTACAAGCATAAGCCAGGTGACCGGAGATTATTATGGCTATGGCAATCTTCCAACTTTTATAGATGATACAACATTGGAGTTTTACTCAGATGCACGTGAAGGTGGTGACACCTGGATCTATTATATGTTTGCGCCAGGCACAAAAGATACCGGTAAGTATATAGCGCTTGGAGATTCATTTGCTTCAGGGGAGGGAGCCAAAGAAGAAAACTATTTCAAGGGCACAGCAGTATATCAAATCAACGAATGTCACCTATCGAAAAAATCTTATCCGTATCTACTATCTGATCTGACGTCCGTTAATAATATGCGTTCAGTTGCATGTTCGGGCGCTCGTATGCTCAATATCAATGGCAATGAGTTAATTGATAGAAAACTAGAACTTGATAATAGGACCAATCAATATTTAATCGCCAGACCTAATGAGCTTGGAGACGATTGGATGCCTGGCTACGAGCTTCAAGAGTCATTTATATCTCGAGATAAGCCAGATATAAGCACGATATCCATAGGGGGTAACGATGTTGGGTTTTCTAATATTATCCAAAGGTGTGTGGGTGGTGGAGATACTTGCTTCGCTAGTTACGAAGATAGGGTGGAGCTGATAGATATTGTCAATAGCAAGTTTGGTAGCCTAGTAGAATTGTATAAACAAATTAAGCAAGATTCTCTTGGCATCAAGTTGTATGTTATAGGATACCCTCAAATAATAAGTAGCAACAACTGTGGCGACACTCATCTTAATGCAGAGGAGGCAAGATTTGCAACTCATCTCATAAGTTACATCAATGAGGTTATGCAACTTGCAGCAAAAAGAGCAGGTGTGCAATATATTGATACCGAACAAGCATTCAATGGTCATAGAATTTGCGATAACACAGACCAGCCAGCAATGAATGGCTTGAGATTACGCTTGACACGGCATACAGACAGGATTGCAAGAGCTGAAAGTTTCCATCCAAATGAAAAAGGTCATGAGCTGATGAGTGAGGCAATTAAATATCAAACGAATAACTTTACTAAACGTATGCCCGGAGTGGATAATACTTTTCCAGATCCGGATGCAATGTGGCCTGTAAAAGCTCATGAATTACTAGGTGAGGCCCCTGTGACAAATAGGGATATACGCATGGTTGAACACGCGGATGATTCTGCGGAAAGCGTCGCTTGGTATAACTATGTGAAGTTTGGTATAGAAGGAGCACTAGGCTGGATTGGTAAGCGCTCATCTGCCCCTGTTGCATATCCTATACGTTTTGATATTGTAATAAATTCTGAGCCTCGTCATCTCGGTTCCATATCATTTGAGGCAAATAGCGATAAACAAGTAAGTGTACAGATACCAGGTGATATTGAGCCCGGATTCCACACTATTCATCTGTACGCTCAGCTTAGTAGTGGGGAGAAGATTGATATACAAAAACAAGTATTTATTCATTCTTCAAGATCAGACTGGAATGGCAATGGAATACCAAATGACAAAGAAGGTTGCAGCTTATTTGATGCATATCCAGCAATTCCTGACGACCCATGCGAGTATTATGATTATTCTGACAACCCTAGCAATACTGCTCCTTCAGAAAGTATCGTTCACAAGGGTAGTGGGCAGATTCCTCAACAGAATGTCCAAAATATTTCAAAGAAACCTAATAACAATAAAATTACTGCAAGCGATGTTGACCTACGTAACGAAACAAAAACAGATGATAAAGAGCTACAACCATCTAACACGCACAAGCAACCGAACGCTACTATTCAAGAAAATACACCACATTTAAGAAAAAATCAGTTAATCTTCAGTATACTAATACCAACTGGACTAATCCTGATGGTTATATTACTAAGAAAACTTACATATGCTTACACTCATAAAAAAACATAAAATTCTATCAACGATTGTCATAGTATTCGTTATGGTATGGATAGTTCTTTATGGCGTACCAATCATAAAAAAGCACTTCGACAACTATCTCATGAGACCAGATATGCAAACCCTAAAAAATAAAGTGTCTTCTTTAGGTCCAACAGAATTTACAGATACATGTGGGTTTGTAGAAGACACATACAGTCGTCGAACTACTGTATGTACGATGATGGTGTATACGCATATACAGGGTGAAGATGATACGAGCATCGCTCACGCTTTAACAAAATACTCAGATGCCCTAGAAGATACCAAAGATTACGCCCCGCTAGACAGTGGCTACAACAAAAAGCTAAACCTAAAAACAAATATAGTTGTTGCATCATATAAACATAAAACAACAAACAGAAAATGTTACTTGCAACATGATCCAAGCGAACGCATGGCGGAGTCACACGGTCAGCCCGGCACAACAATCTCGTTCGCTTGTAGATACTAATAGAAATCTAAACTTACATGAAAAATGACAGAGTAAAATAGGGCGGAAGGTGTGAGTAAAAGTAAAGAAGCGTTGAGTCCTTGCATAAGGAGGCTTCATTGAGTTAATACCCATCTTTTACTCACACCGTGCCTTGTCACTGGCGTCCTTCGATCGTTGTCTCTTTGCTTCGTCTTGCCTGAGCATATGCGACAACAAAAAGAGGGAAGATCACCAATAGCGTCTTGCGCCGAAGAGATCGATTGGCAGAAGCCGGGAAGCTGATAGCTGCCTGCAGGTCCCTGTCGGTCGCATCCAGAGCCTTGTTGATGGCGAGGATTGCCCAGCCAAAAATTGCCTGAACAACAAACAGGGGCGTGCATACATCGAGAATTGCCTCGAACATAACTCGCTTCGCTTTCGCTTGTGGTTTTACTCTGTCATAGTGATAAGGTACTGTACGTAACGTATCATTATTAATTATACCACAAATAACAACAATCATCAATTAATCCTTAAATGTGTACATAGACCAAGAAGTGCATTTTTTACAGATTGGCCTGTATGTAAAGAATCGCTATTCTTAAATTTGCTACACTACTACATATGATTACTGTAGGTATTGATGAGGTGGGAAGAGGTTGCTGGGCGGGGCCCTTAGTTGCTGGTGCGGTAATTCTGGGTGACGCTACAGATGGTTTACGAGATTCCAAAAAATTATCCAAGAAGCAAAGAGATAGTCTTGCAATCGTAATAAAAAATAATGCCAAGGCAACAGGACTAGGTTGGGTGTGGCCGGAAGAAATAGACACAATAGGCTTAACAGAAGCAGTGCGTTTAGCAATGCAACGAGCAGTTGCCGAGATCACGCTGGAATACGATGAGATTATTATAGACGGCAATATAAACTATTTAGCTCATGACAGCAGGGCAAAGTTTCTAATTAAAGCGGATGATACAGTACCCGCCGTAAGCGCAGCGAGTATTCTGGCAAAGGTTGCTCGGGACACCTGGATGGAACAAGAGGCACATCAGCAATTTCCGCAGTATGAGTTTGGTTCACATGTCGGATATGGCACCAAGCGACATATAGAACTACTAAAGACTCATGGCGTCACCATACTCCATCGCAAAAGCTATAAACCAATTAAGGCTTTGCTACAATAAATATATGTCAAAACTTCAGGCTGGCGTATACAAACATTACAAAGGTGGGCTAAACCTAGTACTAGGTGTCGCCAGGCACAGCGAAACAGAAGAAAAGCTTGTGGCATATATCCCGTTGAGTGTAATGAATAAGCCCCGAATAACAGTACGCCCTTATAGGATGTTTTTTGAAACCGTTACAATAGACGGGCAAAATAAGCCAAGATTTACGTATATAGGAGAAGCTCCCGATAATGATGTGGCATCCAGATACGATCCTTTGTTTGGGTATACAGGAGCTGATCGTGTCGACGACTGATATCGGCAGGAGTGCAGAGAGGGCTGTTGCAGACCACTTGCGAGCGCTTGATTATGATATATTGCAACAAAATTGGCGCACAAGATGGTGCGAGATCGATGTTGTGGCACAAAAGGCGCAAACTATTTACTATGTTGAAGTGAAATATCGCAAAAACGATTACCACGGCGATGGGCTTGCATACATTACCCCTAGAAAGTTGCAGCAAATGCATTTTGCAGTAGAGCTATGGGTGAGTAATCATCGATGGAACGGGGATTATATCTTGGCTGCAGCTAGTGTGACTGGAAAAGAGTTTGAAATAGTGGATTTTATCGAGCTGTAATAATTACTTTGACACAGTACTTCTACTCGCGTTATATGAACCCACTCTAATAGATAGCGAATAACGAAAATCGTTATTTTAGAAAATATTTTTGGACGTTTACGATATCTCGGTTGAGCCAGTCTACGCGGTTTTGAATTTCCTCAAAACCAATTTCGATATTTCGTCGTAGCATTTGTTGATCGAGCTTTGGAGTAAAGAAGTAGGCAAAGCGCTTTTGCCATTCTGCGCTTGCGCATACGGATGCAGCAAATCGGGGCCAGTAATCGTAGGAATTACCTTTGCCGTATGTATTTTCGATCCATTGCCAGTTTTCTTCCATCCAGTCCCACGCGCTCGTACGGACGTATCGATTGCGCAGTAAATAAAACACCCAACGATCGGCGTCTTGGGGCCGTAGCACCGAAGCATCTGTTACGGATTGCAATACTCTGTCTGCAACTTCAGGCGATCGAGTTGCAGTAATGGCGCCAGCGATATCACGTTGCAGGTCGCTATTGTTTGTCTGGGCATGGAGATCAAACAGGTAGTCTACGGCTCCATCTACATTTTCTTTGACTGCGACAGAAAATACTATGCCACGCAACTCGGCCGAGACAACGCTAGTGTCAGACTTATATGCATCAAATAATTCTAAGGCGTGTTTTACAATCTCGGGCTGCTCTGCATACGCGCCAAGTCCAAGTATTGTTGCACGAAGTTTAAGGTCTGCAGCAGAATCATTATCTCGTTCAACCCAGCCAAGTCGTTGATACTCGCTTGTCACTAGTGTACGGATCAAGGCTTTAATAGATTGTTCGAGATTCTCGTCGATTTCGATAAATCGGCGTACATCTGCAAGGGCAACAGAAATTGCGCCCCAAACTATATCAGAAGACTCATCTTTGTAGGCTTCTAGTAGCGCAAGCGTGGCTGTGATTGACTGATATCCTGCCTTTGAAAGCATAGAGCTACTCGTGAGGAGCATTAAACGATCAGTTTCTGCAATGTTCTTACGAGCGATTTTTTCATTCAACGCATCTCGATGAGCTCCGTTTTCGTACTGTACGATATAGTGGCCTTTGCCTCCTTGATTCAACAATACAAACTCATCTGAATCTAGAGTTAGTTCTAATGTAGGTGTATCAAGCACGGAAGGCACATCAGTACGTTCAGCAAACAATGGTATCGGCCATACTCTTGTGTTGTCCGCTTTTTTAGGGTTTTCAGAAAAATGTTTTTGCGTAAGTGTGAGCTTGTTGCCTTGCTGATCCACGGAAATAACTGGAAAACCCGATCGTTCGAGCCACGGATTCATAAATGCACCGATATCTTTTTTGCTTGCTTCAGAGAGAGATTTCCATAAGTCTGCTCCTGATGTGTTGGAGTATGCATATTCTTTAAAGTAAGCGCGCAGTCCTTGCTTAAAATCTTCATCACCAATGTAATTCTTGAGCATGTACAGCAAGCGTCCACCCTTGGCATACACGATAGAGGGGTCAAAGATAGTGTGAATATCGTCAGGGTGATTAACGATAACTTTTACGGATTGCACACCTGGAACTGCATCGCGACGAAACGCTGAGATACCTTCGCCCGCAACAAAATTATTCCATGATTTCCATTCTGGGAACATATGATCAACAGCATCGTATTCCATCATGTTTGCAAAGCTCTCGTTCAGCCAAAGATCATCCCACCATTTCATAGTTACCAGGTTGCCAAACCATTGGTGAGTCGTTTCATGGGCGACAACTTCGGCAATCATTTCCTTTGCGCTCTGCGAAGAGGCTTTAGGGTCGAGAAGTAGAGCCACTTCACGATAGGTGACTAATCCCCAGTTTTCCATTGCGCCAGATGCAAAATCAGGCACTGCTACTTGGTCGTACTTTGGCAGTGGATATGGTGTATCAAAGTATTCTTCAAAATATTCGACACATCTAATGGCGGTTTCAAGTGCAAAATCGAAATGATCTTTTGGCTGCGCTACGGTGCCCCATATGCTGACTTCTGTGCCTCTTTTTGTCTTACCTGATGTATTGTGAAGCTCGCCAATAACGAATGCTAGTAGATATGATGACATTTTAGGAGTGGTTTCAAACGTTGTTTCTACCAGATCGGGCAATGCAGTAACGGCTTTGCGTTTTTTAGCAGGCATATTGCTAAGCACCACAAGTTCTTTTGGTGTTGTAAGCGAAAGATCGAAAGTTGCTTTTGCTTCAGGTTCATCGATGCATGGAAACACTTCTCGGGCATGGTGGCTCTCGAGCTGTGTCATGAGCAGGTTCTTCTCCATGCCTTCGTGATTAAAGAAACAAGGATAGAGGCCTTCCATGTTCCGGGTGATCGGCGCATTAAACTCTAGTGTAATTGTGTATTGCCCTGGATACAGCAATACGTCACTATGTAGCCTTACTTCGTGGAGGGTATCGTGATTATTGATCCTTTCGATAGAGATTACTTCATCGCCCTTTTTGTCGTGTTTAATTACATATGCTGATGTGACGTGAAGGCCGACTTGGTGAAATGTTAGCCGTTGACTTGGTCTTCCGGTTTTCTTGCCTGTAATCTCTACTGTCCCAGAAAAGTGCATGGCTTTGCTATCGGGCATAAGAGAAAGCTTGTAGTGCTCGGGTTGAAATGTTTCGAATAATCGTTTTACGCTTTTAGTCATACATATTATTGTACGGGAGCGATTCAATTAAATCACTCAAATAGGAATAAAATACATCATCTCAGAGATTCTGCCAGTGATGATTTAAGTTTGAACCTGAGTATCAGATTGGATTTGTTATTTATAAAGTTTATATACAAAGCGAGCAGGGTAGTGTATACTAGTAGTTGTTCGGTCGGCCACAGTGGTCGACTTTTTTCGTATAAGAGACTGAAAATAACAGAAAGGAAACAGTTATGGACTTAGATATGAAACAATTAGCAACTGCACTTCGTGCAATTGCAGAAGAGAAAAACCTCCCAGAAGACGCGGTGCAAAGTGTTGTTGAGCAGGCGTTGGCTGCTGCATATCGTCGAGATTACGGTGATCGCGAGCAAGAAGTTCGAGTTACTATGAACTTACACACAGGCGAAGTAGATGCGTATGTCATGAAAGAAATAGTAGAGCGTGTAGGCGATCCAGCATACGAAATCAGCCTCAAGGACGCAAGTGTTATGAAAAAAGATGCCAAAATTGGTGACGAAATAGAAGTGCACCAAAAAGTAGAAAGCTTCGGTCGTGTGGCTGCGCAGACAGCAAAGCAGGTTATCTTGCAACGCTTGCGCGAAACAGAGCGCGAAGCAGTTCTAGAAGAATATAGCGACAAGATCGGTACTGTGATTAACGCACTCGTTTCTCGCGTAGAGGGCAACATCGTGCGCGTGGATCTCGGTAAGGCCCAGGGAATCATGCCACGAAGTGAGCAAATCCAAGGTGAGCGTTACTACCCAGGTCAACGCCTAAAGGTATATCTAAAAGACGTAGAGCGTGGGTATCACGGACCACAATTGGTAGTATCTCGAGGTAACACTCAGTTTGTAGAGTGGCTTTTTGCAAGTGAAGTGCCAGAGATGGAGAGCGGTGCCGTAGAAATCAAAGGTATTGCGCGCGAAGCAGGCGTTCGTAGCAAAATTGCCGTACACTCGACAGTTCCTGGCGTTGATCCTGTCGGCACATTTGTAGGTGGCCACGGTACTCGAGTAAACGCTGTAGTAAGCGAAATTGGTGAGCAGGAAAAAATTGATATCACTGTGTGGAGCGACGATATCGTTACGTACATTACGCAAGCTTTGAGCCCAACGAAGGTATCTCGGGTGCAGATTGACGAAGCAAACAAAAAAGCTAAGGTAATTGTTCCTGAAGATCAATTAAGCATTGCGATTGGTAAGGGTGGTCAGAACGTACGACTTGCAAGTAAGCTCACTGGTTACGAGCTTGATATCGAGGCTGAAAAAGAAGCTGAAGTACCACAAGAGGCAAAAGCAGAAGCAAAGCCAGTAACGCAAAAGCTCAAGCGCAAGAGTGAGCTAGAAAATAGCCTACTTGAGGCAATCGAGCAACATGGCGAATAGTACGAAGCAAGCCCCATAAGTAGGTCTTGAAAAATCCAAATTAGCACTCTTGCAGCGAGAGTGCTAATTTGCTATTATGGAATTAGCGAAAATTTAATAGCTCGCTAGAATGGTGGTAAAGATATGATGCCAAACAGCCCAGATTTTCAAGAATTTATACAACGATTGACTAATAATGCGCATGGCAGTTTACGCCATGCTGATGAAATTGCACGTGGACTCGGGAGTGCTTATATAGGAACCGAGCATCTTTTGCTTGGAGTGCTCGCACAAGATAGCAGCATGGGGGCAAAATTATTAGAAGGTTCAGGTGTAACACTTGAACGTGCGCGTCTTGCATTAAATATGGCGCCAAAAGCGCTTGTTATTAATATCGGCGCAAAGGGTTTGAGCGAAACCGTAAAACTCACACTTAGGATGGCGTACGATGTTGCACAGGATTACGGGCAGGAATACTGTGGCACCGAACATATCTTATACAGCATATTAAGCCAGAAAAATGCTCGTGCAACAATCTTGCTGCGCGATATGAACGTTGATACCGAGGCATTATTGGCTGAACTCGAGCGATTCTTAAATAAACAGCAGTTTGACGAAAATAATACAGCCGGAGCTGCGCAGTCTCGTCGGAGCACTAAAAAAGGTCGCAAAACAGCACTTGATTTTTACGGAACAGATTTAACAGATCAGGCACGTAGCGGTAAGCTTGACCCTGTTGTTGGGCGAGAAAACCAAATTCGTCGCATGATAACTATTCTTAATAGACGCACAAAGAATAACCCAGTGCTTATGGGTGAGCCAGGTGTTGGTAAGACGGCAATTGTCGAAGGCTTGGCACAGCGTATCGTTGCAGAAGATGTACCCGATAGCTTGCTCGATAAACGTATCGTAATGCTGGACCTGGCAGCAATGATCGCAGGTACGAAGTATCGTGGTGAGTTCGAAGATCGGCTTAAAAAAGTAATGTCAGAATTAGAATCTGATAATCGTACAATTGTATTTATTGACGAAATCCATCTTCTTGTAGGTGCTGGTGCTGCCGAAGGTGCTATGGATGCCGGCAATATTCTGAAGCCTGCGTTGGCGCGGCGTAAAATCCAGTTAATTGGTGCCACAACAACAGATGAATACACAAAGCACATAGAAAAAGACGCAGCGCTTGAACGTCGTTTGCAGCCTATCCAGGTGCCCCCTACAAATATATCTGAAACACTAGCAATCTTAAAAGGGCTTCGGAAACATTACGAAGAATTTCATGGTGTGAAAATTAGCGATGAAGTATTAGACGATACTGTCGGACTTGCAGATAGATACATTAATGATCGTTTTATGCCTGATAAAGCAATTGACTTGCTCGATGAAACTGCAGCACATCTCAGAGTAGATAAGGGTAAAACTCCGCCCGAGGTGCGTCGCTTACAGAAAGAGTTGAAACTTGTGAATGCTCGTATTGATGATGCGGTTGATGCCGAAGATTACGAAAAAGCTGCAAAAGAAAAGACGCGTGCGAGCCAAATCAATGAAGAGCTAGAAAACCTGCACGCTGCTGGCAAGGGTGCGAAACGCATAACAGTAAGCAGTGATGATGTTGCAGAAGTAGTTGCAAGAATCACCGGCGTGCCAGTCGGTAAGGTTATCCGTTCTGAAGCAAAATATCTGATTAACCTTGAGAAGAATATCCATAAACATATTATCGGGCAAGGCGAAGCCGTAAGTGCAGTTGCTCGTGCGGTAAGACGCAACAGGTCAGGTGTGTCGAGTGGTAAGAGGCCGATCGGATCGTTTATATTCCTAGGCCCTACTGGTGTCGGAAAGACCGAGCTTACTCGGGTATTGGCACGAGAGTTCTTTGGAAGTGATGACGCACTGATCAAGATTGATATGAGTGAGTTTGGTGAACGACACAATGTTGCGCGCCTCGTCGGTGCCCCAGCAGGATATATTGGATATGATGAGGGTGGTCAGTTAACAGACAAAGTGCGACGTCAGCCTTATAGTGTGGTGCTGTTTGATGAAATCGAAAAGGCACACCCAGAAACCTTTAACGTGTTACTGCAAATACTGGAAGACGGATATTTAAGTGATGCCAAAGGTCGTAAAATAGACTTCACTAACACGATTGTCATCATGACAAGCAACATTGGTGCTAATAAATTACAGAAAGAAGTTAATCTAGGATTTAACCTACATAATAAGATTGACCAAGATAACCTAGAAGCTTTGCACGAGTCTAACAAGGACAAGGTGTTAGACGAGTTGAAGAAAGCCATGAGACCCGAGCTACTTAATCGTATAGACAAAACCATTGTATTCCACGCGTTAACTAAAAAAGATATCCTCAAGATTGTAGATTTACAGATACATGATCTACGAGAACGCCTGCAAAAAAGGGGTATTGGCCTAGAGGTGACGGCTGCAGGAAAACAGTATTTATTAGAGCATGGGTATGATGCAAAAAATGGTGTACGGCCACTGCGTCGGCTCATCCAGGACACCATAGAGGACCACGTATCCCTACAGCTACTAGATGAGAAATACTCTACTGGTGATATCATTAAAGTCTCTGTTAAGAACGGTGAACTATCGTATTCCTCTAGTAGCGAATAAGCAGTAGAAAAGCTATAATTAAAGCACGTATGGCACAAGCGTCTCGTTTTCGTCTGATATTTTCAATATTGTGTACTATTGCTCTCTGGGGTGCAGTTATTCTTTTATTTATGTATCGCCAGTCGGTATATGATTGGTGGAGACTTCGAAATTATATTGCTCCCTCGGCGGTCGTTGCATTAGCAGATCAGACAACCATGAATGATTCTGCTCGCAGACTCTTTTATGTTTATTACCCAAGGATCGAAGGCAGAGAGGCATTTAACGAACACTGTGGAAGTACAGAATTTACCATTGTGCTAGGGTGCTACTCGTCGGTAAAAGGAATCTTTATATTCAAGGTGGATGACTCAAGGCTGGATGGTATAGAGCAGGTTACTGCAGCACATGAATTTTTGCATGCAGCGTATGCGCGCTTATCAAAAGACGAGAGAAAGCGTGTCGATGCACTAACGGCTAGTACCTACGATACCCTTGACAATGATCGCGTCAAAGAAACCATTGAAGAATATAGAAAGAATGACCCTTCAGTCGTGCCCAACGAATTACATTCTATACTGGGAACAGAGATGCGGAATCTGCCTGTAGAATTAGAGGATTATTACAAAAGATACTTTAACGATCGTGGTCAAATAGTCTCATTTTCGGAAGCGTATGAATCAGAATTTAGTAGTCGTAAAAATCAGGCAAAAATTTATGAAGCAGAGCTTGGTGAGCTAAAGTCGCGCATAGATGCAGGAAACACATCCCTTGAGTCAGAGCAGACAAGACTAAAGCATGATTCAAATGAAATCGAGGCAATGATGCGAGCCAATGATAGCGATACGGCTTCTCTGAACGCGCGTATTAGAAACTACAACGCTGCTGTTGATAGCTACAATCAACGTGTTCGCGAAGTGTCTGGACTTGTTGACAGTTATAACAACACGTATGAAGTGTATAAGCAAATCGTATTAGAGCAACAAGATTTATTTAAGGCAATTGATAGTCGACCTCAGCAGATTAGTCAGTAGAAAAATATAACTATGCTGACTTCACGTTTGTAGCAGTAATTGTAGATATATTTACAGAATATTTAAGTAGTCATGCATTATAATAAAAACATATGGCAAAAAAAGAAGTTCATCAGTACGTTTGTAGTAATTGTGGTGCAATTTCAGCTGCATGGAGCGGCAGATGCTTTAATTGCGGAGAGTGGAATACTCTTATAGAGCAAACCCCTGTGGTGTTCGATACAACCAAACAATCCTTAGGCCAGGCATTAACTCCCCGGGCACTAGATGCAGCCGTAGCGCAAGATTTTAGCCGACTCACAACTACAATAGATGAAGTAGATATGGTATTAGGTGGTGGTATTGTGGCTGGGAGTGTTAACTTAATTGCCGGACAGCCAGGTATAGGTAAGAGTACGTTGCTGATGCAAATTGCCCAAAAGTTGGCTCAGAAAGTACCGGTACTCTATATTAGTGGCGAAGAATCTGAGCATCAGGTCGCTTTGCGTGCGGAGAGACTCGGGGTTGTTGCACCTAATTTGCAGTTAGCAACTGCAAATTCAGCAAATGATATCGCTGCGACGATAGGGTCAGGAGATTTTAAGGTCGTGATTGTCGACTCGGTGCAAATGGTGGCGGTCAATGAACTTTCTTCTGCTGCGGGAACTGTTAGTCAGATTACAGCCAGTACTCATATTATTAGCGCTGCAGCCAAGCAAACGAACACAGCTGTGATTCTTGTAGGGCATGTCACAAAAGAAGGTTCTATCGCAGGGCCAAAAGTACTTGAGCACGTAGTAGACGTAGTATTGCAGCTGGAAGGTGATCGATACGGTGGTCTTAAGATATTGCGAGCTGTAAAAAATAGATATGGTTCGACAAACGAAACTGGCATTTTTGAGATGAAAGATACAGGGCTTGCAGTTGTTGAAAATCCTTCTGAAACACTACTTGCCGAACGGCAGGTAAGTGATGGTTCGATTGTTCTCGCAACCTTGGAAGGCACAAGACCGATATTGGTTGAAGTGCAAGCGTTGGTCAATAAAACCAGCTACGGCTACCCTAAGCGTGCTGCAAGTGGATTCGATCTTAATAGGCTTAATTTGCTCGTAGCTATGCTCGAAAAACGTACTAAGCTAAATCTAGCAGAACACGACATATACCTAAATATTATTGGAGGCATCAAAGTCAGTGAGCCTGCTGCAGACTTAGCCATATGTATGGCAATAGGAACGGCAGCGAAAGGTATGCAACTTAGCGGGAATGTAGTGGTATTTGGTGAAGTTGGTTTACTAGGGGAAGTCCGCCATGTTCCGTTTGTCGAAAAGAGACTTAGCGAAGCAAAGAAATTAGGTTTTGAGGGTGCAATAGGACCCAGAACAAAAGGGTTAAATGCATCACAGGCAAAACAATTACATACCGTTACAGATGTACGTGGTGCGCTCAATCAGTTTTTACAAAAAGATTAACAAGATAATTTTTCTACTGATTAGGGTGCTTCGTTGATTTAGTAAAAAGTAAAAAGCCCGACGAATTTTCGAACAGGCTTTTTTTTAAGGTTTAGTTTACCGTCAGAGTGACTGGATTTGAAGATGTGCTATATAAAACACTGTCTATGACATTCGCACTGACCGAAACCGCTCCTGCTGTAGTAGGAGTATACGTGAATGTAACAGAACTACCTGCTGGTTGGGAGCCAACCTTTTCGCCGTTGATGAGCAGATCGACAGTGCCACCACCTACGTTACGCGCTGGATCGACTAGTGCATGGGTGCCTTGCACTACCGTAACAGTTAGCTGACAGACATTGTTCACAATACATGGAGTTGTAGGGTTCATGACAGTGACGGATGGTTTAATGTCACTACAGTTATGTACATCGTCTGTGGCGGTGGTATTCGCTACGTTTGTGGCATTATTGCTGCGTCCGCCTGCATCAACAAAGATATCTATAGAGAAGCTGCTTGTTTTAGCATTTGATGCAGTTTGTTTTGCAGTCTCAGGCGTACAGTCGGTGGCAAGCTTATTAGAGACTCGATCAATTACTTGCGACGTATTTTGAGCTGTTTTTTGTTTGTACCAAGATGGATATAGGTCGGCAGTCGGACTTGGTTCTCTCGAAGAGCTACCAACGTGGTTACGTATAACATAAGCAGGTGCAGACTTTACCCCCTCGGGCTTATCCCAGTTTTTTGCAGGAATACCTTGGTGAGCAGTTTTCATCCAGTTATACCAAATCGGCCGAGTCATGCTTTCCATAAATCCTGACATTTCTCGTGTGCGATCATGGTAGCCTACCCATACGCCAGCAGCGTATTTTGCAGAGTACCCCATCATGAGACCGTCCTTTGCGTCATTGGTAGTACCGGTTTTGACTGCAAACTTCCAGCCGTTTGAGTTATGGATTTTAGTACTCATATAACTTGCGTTAGGGTCAGACAGCATGTCGCTAATAATGTATGCGGTATCAGGGCGAATAGTTTGCTTGCCTTTAGGTTGCTTCCATTTATCGAGTGTTTTGCCTCCAGCATCATCAACCTGAAGAATGTAGGTGCGCGGAATATAGGTACCTCCACGAGAGAAAGTAGCGTAACTGTTTACGTGTTCGTCAAGCTTTAGGTAGGCGCCGTCACCGATTGCAGATGATGCATAGCACTGAGAGGTTTTAGTGAGTTGTTCGTCGGCATAACAGTTGTATCCACTCGTTAAGCCCATTGATTCAGCAGTTTTGATAGTTTTTTCGACGCCAGCTATAAGCATCGCCTTAACAGCAGGAACGTTGCGTGAGCCACCGAGTGCATATCGAAGCGTGACAGCTCCTGGGAATTTAAAGTCGTAGTCCCATAGACAGTTTCCGCCATCCTTTGGACGCTGCTTGTTGGTGCACGGGTAACCAGTGATTGCGCCTTGGACATCATATAGCACTGATCCTGCTCCAGCAGAAGTAGAGTTCTCTATGAGCGCCGCGTAGTCGTATGGCTTGAAGCTTGACCCAGGAGGAAGTTCTGTCTGAGCATAGTTCAGTTCACCAAACTCTTTGTTGTCAAAATCTACGCCTCCAACCAGTGAAACCATTTGACCAGTTTCTACGTCTGCTGCTGCAAAGGCTGCGACGTCACCCTTCTGGCGCTTAATGATAGGAAGAGTATTCGCAACGTTTTTCTCTGCTTCACCTTGCAAGTTCATATCTAGGGTGGTAGTAACTTTCCAGCCCCCACGGTTTACTGTACTAGTACCATATTTTTGCTCCAATTCTTTTTTGGCAGCCAATACGAAGTACGGTGCCTTAATGCCACTGTACTTTGGTTGTCGAGGTTGAATGCTTGCAATAACATCAACGTTTTTAGCCTCTTCGGCTTCATCTTTGCTGATCATCTTTTGATTAACCATTTGGTCTAATATGTAGTGTTGCCTGCCGATAAGCGCTTCTCGGTTGTAGTCTTCGCTATAAGGTGAATAATAGGTAGGCGACTGAGGAATTGCAGCCAAAAATGAAGATTGAGCAAGTGTTAACTCTTTGGCGCTTGTGTGGAAGTAATTACGTGCAGCTGCCTCTACGCCATACTCAATACCTCCATAGGGAGCAATATTAAGATAGCCTGTTAGAATATCCTTCTTCGAATATTCTCTCTCCAGCTCAACTGCTAATATTAACTCCTTTACCTTACGAGTGTATGTGCGATCTTCTGTCCAGTCCTGATTAAGCTTCACTAGCTGCTGCGTAATAGTTGACCCACCTTGACGTGGCCCTCCCTTTGTAACGTCGTTTAGGGCTGCACGTGCAAGACCAGTTACGTCAAATGCACCATGCTTGTAGAAGTTTTTATCTTCAATAGCAATCGTCGCATTCTTCATATAGTCAGAAATCTGCTCATCTTTTACAGGGAAGCGCTTTACGGCGTCGTAGTCTTGCCATAATACTGTCTGTCCTGTTCGATCATAATACGTAATGCTGCCTCCGATTCCAGAGCCTTCAATATCAGTAATTTTCGGTAGATCTTTGCGGAAGTATGCGAATGTACCAACGAGAATCAGGAAACCAGCAACAATACCAACCCCTGTAATCTTGAGTGCCATAATGCCACCCTCACGGCTGAACCAATAGGCTGCTACGCGTTTCGGATGCATACGATACAAAGTTCGCTTAAATCGATTTTTGGGCAACGTACTCAAATATGCTGCTTTTTCACGTGCACGAATATCTTTACGGGCTTTTGACCGATCTGACATTGATCTGTGTAGTTTAATTGTTTTCCCGCTTTTTGTTGTAAACGAATTTTGATTACGTTTACGACCGATGTTTTTTCGAGGTTTTTCCATGTAGTTCCTAATTCTCTCCCTAAATGCCCACATTTCTCACACTTGTACTGAATAAATTATAGCAAATAATACGTAAGTTCAATGCACTAATATAGTCACATCTGTATTCAGTAGAGCATCGGAAAAATACAACAGATACGCTATACTATAAAACTATGAGTAATCAACCATTATCACAAGAGCTCGCATGGCGAGGTTTTCAGAATCAAACTACCTACAAAGACGTAACCCATCTTGACAAGGAACAGATTACTTTTTATTTTGGGGTTGATCCCAGCGCAAGCAGTATGACAATTGGAAATCTTGCAGCAGTCATGATGGTGCGCAGATTTCTTGCTCACGGTCACAAAGCAATTGTTCTTGTAGGAGGCGCCACAGGACTTATAGGCGACCCAGATGGTAAGGCTCAAGAGCGTAATTTGAAAACTCGCGAAGAAATAGAAAATAATAAAGCTGGAATCGCAGCACAGTATCGCAGTCTATTGGGTGACAATGCGTTTGAGCTCGTTGATAATCATGATTGGTTTAAGGATTACAATTATGTAGATTTCCTGAGAGATATAGGTAAGCATGTGCCCGTAAGCCAGATGCTTGGCCGAGATTTTATACAAAGCCGATTAGGTAAAGATGGTTCGGGTATTAGCTATGCAGAATTTAGCTATTCCCTGATTCAAGGCTACGACTTTGTACATCTTAATCGAGAAAAGGGCGTCACTTTGCAGCTCTGCGGTGCTGATCAGTGGGGTAATAGTATAGCCGGCGTTGATCTTGTGCGCAGAATAGCTGGCAAAGAAGTACATGTATGGTCAATTCCTCTAGTCGTAAACAAGTCTACAGGTGTGAAGTTTGGTAAAAGCGAAGAAGGCGCTGTATGGCTTGATCCAGATAAAACATCGCCAACGCAGTTTTATCAATTCTGGATAAATGTCGACGATGAGGGAGTCGCAGATTATCTTAAAATATACACAGAATTATCTCGAGAAGATATCGAAGGCGTAGTTGCCGAACATACTAACGATCCGTCGAAACGATATGCACAAAAACGTTTAGCCAATGAAGTAACCCAACTTGTACACGGTTCTAAAAACACTGAAATTGCTCAGACCGTTACTAGCGTACTAGTTGAGGGGCTGGAGGGTCAGGACATTACAGATGAAGTACTTGAAGCATTGCGTCATGAAGTCGCTGCCACGCGTGCAAAAGCAGGAGATTCAATTATTGAAATTTTAGTCCAAACTGGACTTGCCTCATCGAACACTGAGGCGCGCAGATTGCTACAAAACAATGCAATTTCAGTGAACGGACAGAGGATACAGAAGGAGTTGTTTGAGGCAGAAGATTTCAAGGATGGGCGACTACTCTTAAGAAAAGGTAAGAAATTTAAAGATTCTGCTCTGGTAGAACAAAATTAACTGCTATACTCTATATCTATGAGCAAGAAGACAACTACATCTACAACCAAGAAAGCGATAACTAAAAAAACTACAGCGAAAACTGTTTCTAAGGCTAAAACTAGTGCTAAAGCCAAGGCCAAGTCTCCGGCGAAAGCAACCCGTGTAGCAGACCAATATAACGACCCTAGCCACAATTACTTACATTATTGGAATGGTCGTGACTACGAGCATGCATCAGAAGAAGTTGCAATTAAGCGACTCATTAAGGGTAAGAAATTTAAGCATGCAGCTGACGTGGGTGGTGGCTACGGGCGCCTATGTTTATTGTTAGAAGAGTATGCAGATAAGGTAACGCTTGCAGAGCCAAGCCAACAACAGCTTGATATCGCGAAAGAATTTCTTAAAGATCACCCAGAGATTGACCGTAAATTATTGCAGGCAGGTGACTTAAAGTTCAAAGACGGCACCGTCGATTTACTTACTGTTATCCGGGTTATGCACCATTTGCCAGATCCTGCAGCGGAATTTAAGGAATTTCACCGTGTGCTAAGTGATGACGGATACCTTATCTTGGAAGTTGCTAATTACGCACATGGTCGCAATAGGCTCAAGCACGCGCTAAAAGGCAAGCAACTACCAAAAGAACCTGTTGATATCCGCTCAAAAGAAAATCAACGCGAAGAAGAAATTCCATTCGTAAATCACAACCCCAAAACAGTGATTAAGCAACTTGCGCATGCTGGCCTTAAGGTTGAGCGCACTTTGTCCGTTTCTAATCTTCGTAGTCCAGCTTTGAAGAAGGTTGTACCACGGTCACTAATGCTTTCAGTTGAAAAAGCCTTACAGCCAACACTGGCTAACACCTATTTTGGCCCAAGCGTATTCTTCCTTGTCCGCAAAGCTAAATAATCTTAGTTAACGTTAACGGCTTGTATCTCTGAAGATGTAAATAAGCCGATCACCTCAATGTCATAACGATGTCTGATGGTGCTGGATGTGGCTGCTTGCTGTTCATCTTCATAGTCAACCAAGGTAACTATTTTTTTAATGCCAGCTCTTGTTTCTCCGGTGAGGGTACCGAGGGCTCTATAGAGAGTGGCTCCTGTATGTATGGAATTGTCAACAATAATTCCAGTGTCGTCTGGGCGTATACTACTTACTCCAGCTGCTGTCGCATCAGGATAAACAATACTTACAACGTCGTTATATCGTCCTCTTTCATGGCTGAGCGCTAATGTGCCAACTGCCAACGGAATACCTGAATTAGCTATTGCATACATATGTAAATCATTCTCGCCAATCTGAGGCACAACGACTTCGTGCATGCGCAGTGCAACTGCACGAATAAAGCTAGTTGGTATTGGGCGTGGCATAAAAAAGTCATATCCGCGCCTTGATTCGTTGGGTACCTGTTGCATTTTCAGAACATTAGACATCGTTAATACATAGTAGCGCTAGAGAGAATCAAGTACAATAAAGGTAGTGAATAATCAAAGTATAACTACTCTTAAGGGTGTCGGAGATTCGGTAGCAGCTAGGCTTCAGAAGCTTGGCATTGCAAAGATCGAAGATGTTATTTATAACTTTCCGCGCAAGTATCAAGATTTTTCTAATGTAACACGAATCGCAAACATATCTCCCGGATTGGTTACGTTAAAAGTAACGATTAGCCAGGCAAAAGGCAGGTATGTTCGCCGTGGTATGCATATAACCGAAGCCGTGGCGAGTGATGAGACCGATAGTGTTCGTATAGTATGGTTTAATCAGCCGTATCGCGCAGAGAGCATAAAAAAAGATAAGGAATACTATATTGCCGGTGAGTTTGGGCTGCATTATGGCCGGTTAAGTATCGTGAACCCGCACGTGGAGCTGGTGAGTGATTTTCCAGTGAACGCTGCAAGAATTATTCCGATCTATAAAGAAACAAAAGGTGTAACAAGCAAGCAAGTACGTAAAATTGTTCGCGAAGTTATACCGTACATGAGGGATATTCCCGAAAATCTACCTGATTGGGTGATAAAAAATAACAACCTCATATCATACGCCGAAGCTTTAGAATCGATACATTTTCCAAATAATGCAAAAGAACTGGAACGTGCGCGACATAGACTGGGGCTGCAAGAGGTGTTTGAGTTAATGCTTGCCAGTTTGCTTGTAAAGCAAGAAATACTCTCCGAGCCAGCTCAGCCAGTTCAGTTCAATGAACAGCTTGCCAAAGACTTTGTAAAGCATTTGCCATTTCAGCTTACCGATGAACAGCGACGCGTTGTATGGCAAATATTCCAGGATATACAAAACACCTATCCAATGAATCGACTTGTGGAAGGTGATGTAGGCTCAGGCAAAACTGTAGTAGCAGCCATGGCAGCCGTAGCAGTGGCAGCGCAAGGCAAGCAAACAGTCTTTATGGCACCGACCGAGCTACTTGCACGACAGCACGCACAGACGTTGCAGGAACTACTAACGCCTCTGGATATGCATTCCGAAATTGTATTGCTGGTAGGTAGCATGACAACACAGCAGAAAAAGCGAGCACACGAAGCAATTGCAGACGGAAAGGCCAAGATTATTGTCGGTACCCATGCGGTAATTCAGGATAAAGTGGACATGCATAATTTGGTGCTTGCAATAATCGATGAGCAGCATCGTTTTGGTGTTGAGCAGAGAAAAAAACTTATGGCCAAGGCAGGCAGCATGCCTCATGTGCTTAATCTGACTGCCACGCCAATACCACGTTCGTTGGCGCTAACTTTGTATGGCGAGCTTGATATTTCTATTATTAGTTCCAAACCTAAAGGTCGCCAAAAGATTACTACAAAAATATGCTCCCCAAACTCTCGGAAGCAACTCTACACAGAAATCGAAAAAGAGTTAGACAAAGGGAGACAAATGTTTGTGGTGTGCCCGCTCATTACTGGTGAAGAAGATGCACAACGATCCGTCGAAAAAGTTTATAAAGAGTTAACAAAGATATTTAAAACAAGAAAAATTGGCTTACTCCACGGTAAGTTAAAGGCAGATGAAAAAAATAGTATTATGCAATCTTTTGTGGATCACGATATAGACATTCTGGTTTCAACGACAGTGATAGAGGTGGGTGTTGACGTGCCTAATGCCTCAATTATGCTTTTGGAGTCCGCCGACAGATTTGGGCTTGCTCAGATTCATCAGTTGCGTGGTCGCGTTGGTCGTGGTGAGCACGCAGGGTATTGTTATTTGATGTTGAGCGATTCAAAAGCCCCTAGCCAGCGTTTACGTGCAATCGAATCAAGTAACGATGGGTTTAAGCTTGCTGAACTTGACCTAGAGCTAAGGGGTCCAGGTGCTATTTATGGTACGTTGCAACACGGCGCACTCGATTTACGTATTGCAAATTTAGCCGACACCAAGTTACTTGTGGCAGCACGAACATCTGCAGAACAGTTTATTCAAAAGAAAGAAAACCTGCTACACTACCCACAACTACATAAACGTATATCAACCTTACAGAAAGTGATTAATCTTAACTAATTCTTATGTATTCTGGAACAACACTTACAGCTATGTCCGGACGAATTCTGGGCGCTCATCAAAAATTCGATAGAGTTGCAAGGAGGCAGCTTGGCGTATTACTGGGTGATGCAAATAACACATTTCCGGGTAGTCGAGAGATATTACGGTTCGAAGGCAGAAATGGCCCCGATGGCATCAAGCGTAAGAGCCCGGCTCAGAATGAGCCTTGGCATTACGTTAATCCGTTTGATGACGAAGATGGCGACCTCCATACAATAATCGCAGATCACTATAGGCAACTTGCGGTAGCACTGAAAGATGAGGATAGCACGAAGGCCGCGTTTGAAGCTGCGTGGTTAGCGCATGCTATTGTCGATGGATTGACTCCTGCGCATCACTACCCCTACGAGCAAGAGTTGCAGAAATTGCGAGGCAACCAGGGGCTGGAAACTCGTAATACAATAATGCGAAAAATTATCATGCCAGGCAGCAAGCCAAGCGAGCAAATGAAAAATAACTGGAAGATGTGGGGGCCACGGGGTCTTATGAGCACTCACGGCATGTTCGAGTTCGGGATTGCTACAATTATTGCTCCGTTAAAAATGAAGCAGGCTCTGCCAGATGAGGCTTCGATTCAAGAATTGCAAGAATTAGGAATTGTGAAGGTGTTTCAACGTAAGGCAAAAGAAATTGCTGCCATGGATCTGTACTTAACTTTTTACAAAACAGGTTGGACACCGGCACTTGCTCGAAAAGTACGGCGTGAGCTTGCGCCTGTGATTGTGCGTGCAATAACATTGGCATGGTACGGTGCTGCTCTAGAGGCCCAGAAAGCAACGAAAAAATGAGAGTTATTGCTGGATTTTTAGGTGGACGAATATTTGAAGCGCCTCACGGGCACAAAACTCACCCTATGAGCGAAAAGATGCGAGGAGCAATTTTCGGTGCACTAGGAGATATTAAGGGTCTCACCGTGCTAGACGCGTTTACCGGTAGTGGTGCGCTTGCGATTGAGGCCATAAGTCGTGGAGCAAAGCACGTGCAGGCAATAGAAGTTGATCCTGCTGCGTATAGAGTGACGGTTAAAAATACTACCGATCTAGGTATTGAAGAAAGGGTGAAGGTGACAAAAGCCTATGCTGGCGCATGGTCAACGCGTCACCAGGAGACCACATTCGATGTTGTATTGCTTGATCCTCCATACGATAAAATTCCTTATCGTGACCTTAAGCGCATGCCGAGGCATGTAGCTGAAGACGGCGTACTTGTACTATCTTGGCCTGGCAAGTCTGACGCATTGCATTTTGAGGGTCTAGAAGTGGTACTTCATAAAGAATATGGCGATTCACAGCTTATCTTTTACAAACATATCGAACAGTAGTAAAATTGACAAAACATCACAAGTAGTATTATAATATAAAGATACATCTAAAGTACTTGGTATTCTACAAAAAATACAGTACAATACATCCGTTCTGAGCATTAATTTGCGTAGTGAAAGTACCTTACAGTTTATGGGGATGTGGTGGAATTGGTAGACACGCTAGTCTTAGGAACTAGTGCCGCAAGGCGTGAAGGTTCAAGTCCTTTCATCCCCACCAAATTTAGAATTACTAAAACTCGACTATTGATAATGGTCGAGTTTTTTATTGCCTTGACGAAACAACACTAGTATAGTGTAAGAAATAATTGGAGATTTGAGTATGGCAACGAGCGAAGGAGCGCCACAATTTGAAGTTATAGAACTGCATTCGTCTGAACCAGACATGCATGTGGCTTTTCGTCATCAGATGGTTAGGGTCAATGGCAGCTCAACGCGATCACTGGAACAGGTAGTATCTGTTGAGCCTCCAATAACCGAGGACGAGATGAATGCGTTGATTAGCAGGGATGATCATTCGGATTCCGCAGTATTTGAGACAGCTACAGATAAAGAAGGTAATACTGTGGCTGTCCCACTCACTGACGACCCAGAAGTGGTTACGGATTTTACTAAATGGCTACTTAATGAAAGAAATGGTGAGCATGCTGACGTGCTCGATAATGCCAAAGTACTTGCTAGGAAATCAGTTGTATACAGAAATCACCGAGGCTCTTGCGATAAGAGTCTGGCAGTAGATGAATTTGATGTAGTTCATTTGGGAGATGTAATTTCGCCAGGACATACGTACGGTAGCAAGAGTGAGCCAGCCGTAAGAGTGCTTAGTATTCCAGAAGGTTACTTGAAGAAGGTATATGGTATGTTTGCATCTCCAAAAGCCCGTAAAACTATAAGTGTTGAACCGCCTATAACAGAGGAGGAGTTTCACGAACTAACTGGTCAGCCCAGTACATTTGAATGTCATGCAGTTGATCCTCGTGGATGGGCAGTCCCAGAGAGATATGCCAATTCAAGCGAAGTATTCGCACTTGAGTTACTTAAGAAAATTATGATACTAAGAAAATCTCAGGCAGGGTCGCTCGACGTATATGATAAGGATGGGCTTACAAAAAGTTTAGTAAAAGTTATTGACGAACCAAATGAGCTCAGTGGTGAACCTTTGTCAGGCGAATCACAGACTCGATTGTCAGAGCGTCTCATGTCACTTAGCAGGGTAGTCGTTGACGAGATTCTGGAAGCAGCTGCCACTAATGCTCGTACTACAGTATAATAACTAGTAGTGAAGTTAATCGAATCATCTCAAAACAAACTCTACAAAGAACTCAAGAAGCTAGCGACAAATAATTCTGCTCGTGCTAAAGCAGGTAAAATAGTGCTCGAAGGCACACATGCGTGTCAGATGTTTTTGCAACATGTGGGCGTACCGGAATATTGTGTCACGACAGATGCTGCTCTTGGTAACGATGAAGTGACGGATATTGTCCAAGAATGTGAAAAGAAGGGTGCGCGTGTTCTGGGTGTGCCTGATCAACTATTTAGGGGCCTTAGCTCGGTTGATACTGGGGCAAGCGTATTGTTTTTTGCGGATACGCCAACAGCTCAGGCGCCAGAAAAGATCAGCACATCTGCACTCTTGATTGATAGATTGCAAGATCCAGGTAATCTCGGTACGATTCTACGGTCGGCTGCAGCTGCTGGCGTGCAGGAGATATATTGTTCGACGCAAACTGTGGCAGCGTGGTCGCCAAAGGTGATGCGTTCGGCAATGGGTGCTCATTTTACGCTTAATATTTATGAGAATCAGGATTTGACTACAGTAATAAAAAACACAGATGTTCAAGTGGTAGCTACCAGTTCTCATGCTAAAAATACAATTTATAAAACTGATCTCAACAGAGACATAATCTGGCTGATTGGTCATGAAGGACAGGGCGTTTCAGGGGACTTGCTGCAGTTCTGTGATGCCACAGTGTCTATACCGCACAAAGGAGACATAGAGTCTCTCAACGTGGCAATAGCAGCATCTATCTGTTTATTCGAGCAGCTAAGACAATCAACAAAATAGACTTTTATAATAAAATATTCTATAATAATTATGTTTCGATGAGCATTGGCTCTCGATGCACTTTGGTAGTTTAGAAATCTCGACCGAAAGATAGTCAAATGAAGTTCTTCGGATCTGTGGCACTATGCGTAGTAGCATGGTCGGTTGTAATCGGTTGGTCTATGGCGGACTATCCGCTTGATGACCTTGGAAGCATTGTTGTCGGCGTTATTGCATTGCTCTGGATCGTCGTTAACGGTGTAGTCGTCTTGTACGACTTGGCGCATCTGCTGAGTGCATTCTTCAACAAGACGTACCATGTAGAAGGAGGTGTGGTGGATCGCCAAATCACCCTTGAGTATCCTTGGGTCTTTTTTGGTCCGTGGCTGATGCTTACAATGTGCGAGCTAGTGCTCGGCTCTATTTACGATGTCATAGTTGATGAGGGCGTTACAAAGCACTAGCTTTACCGGTAACGTAGAAGTTCAAATCTATCTTCCGAAAGGTTGGTGGTAAACGTGTTGCTCAATGACAGCGTAGATGGGAAAAGGATGTCTTTTGTATTCCTTGGCCTTCTCGCTTTTGCTAGCGGAGCATTGCAGGTGATGGGAGCTCTTGAGTTGATCGGTGTGACCTCACTGCTTGGTCAGCCTCTCTTCTTTGTGGTTGCGACGTGGTTCATCTTCGCGGTAGCAATCTGTTGGGCTGATCTGGCAGTTACGTATCTTGACTTTGAGCCTCCTAGCTGGCGCAAAGTAGAGGACAACAGGTTTTACTACGTGTTTTTCCCGTTCTCAGCGATGGCTATGCAGATTCTCGTCAACAGTACGTTGAACAGGATGTACCAGGGTTAGGTGGTAGTTTAAAATATCGACAAAAGAGGTGTGAAATGAGTAGTGTCAAACAGCTGAGAAATCAGACAAAAGAGGCATTCCATGACTTCATCATCCTGCTTGCTTTTTTGGTGGTAGTGGCGCTGGTCGTATGTTTGTGGATGCTTTGGCTCTATGGCACGGGCACGCCTATGCAGGATGTTCCTCGTGAGAGCAGTCTGAAAGATGTGGGCACCGTCTATGTCGGCATAAGCCTTGTGGCTGCGCTAGTGTCTTTTCCTGTCCTTTTCTGGCTAAACGGCGATGAAGAGCGAGTTGTTCGCTCAAAAATCCTGCGTTGGCCTGTAGGTGTTGCTGCGATCATCGCATGCACCTCGCCTTGGGTTGTCGCCTGGCTAATTCCATATGCGAGAGACAAGAAACGCAAGAGGATGTGAGGGAGTGCGCAGAAGACAGGAGGCAATACGTCAAGTTCGTATTGTTTGAGCATTCGCTCTTCACTCCTTCCAAACCCCTTAGGTCTCGCAGATTTCTAAACGCCAATTCTCACTCTACAAATACATAAGTTGTACTGACGAGCCCTAGAAGGGCGAAAGTGAGACTATTCGCTAAGTGTTGTCCTAGAAGGGCTAGTTGCATCTTTCTCCAGGTTACGAGTTTGGTTTATAGGTTCATTAACTGTTTCGTTTGTAGGCGTCACTGTGGTGCTTGTTTGGATAAGCATGTACCATGCGCCAATCGCGAGTGCGATTATTATAATAGCCGCAATTATTTTTCCCATTATCCCCCCTTTCTTTACTATGTTTGCAGTATAGATAACCTTGTCGCTGATGTAAAACAAACAATTATTTTACTGGAGTATGTTGACGCATCCATTCGTGCATTACAATGCCCGATGCAACACCCACGTTTACTGATCGAGTGCTGCCAAATTGTTCTATCATAATCATCTGGCTGCTTGCTTTGATCATTTCTTGACTCAAGCCCGGGCCTTCGCCACCGAATACCAAAACTGCGTTTTCTGGGAGCATAACAGAAGATAGGGGTGTGGCGCCCTTTTGATTATCTACAGCAATAATTTGTCGCTTGCCCACAGCTTTTACAAAATCCTCTACGTTTGCATGATGAAACACATGCATGTATATATCGGTTACCATCGCGCCACGCTTGTTCCATTGACGTTTGCCGATAATATGCACCGCAGCAGCATTAAAGGCGTTGGCGTTACGGACTATGGTTCCAATATTTATATCATGCTGCCAGTTTTCTATGGCTACATGCAGTTCTGAGCGATGGGTGTCTAGGTCGGCTTTTATGGCTTCCACGGTCCAGTAGCGGTATTTGTCTATGACATTACGCTTATCGCCGTTTTGCAGTAATCCTGGGTCGTATTGAGGGTCGGAAGGCCAGGGTTTTGGATGTGGGCCAACGCCAACAGCGTTAAGGAGATTGTCATTCATCTCCATATTCTAGCATGACGTTTGTGGTTAATAAATTAATATTATATAATAATACCGCTAGAAATTATTGAAGCGAAGGCTGTTTTTTGGATATCAATCAATGTAGGTATTCTAGTAAGTATCATAAAAAACGAGATATAGCATCTATACTTGTGACGAGAATCACAAGCAGGTGTGAGCTGTATTAAATAATGATACACTCAATTTAAAGTTTTATTAATGAGACATTAAGGATTTTATGACTTTTATATATTATCTGAGTGGTGTGTTGCTTGTAATGATGCTTCTTCTCCTTGCAGTTGGTTTTATAGGACTGCTCATAAAGCCAGAGCCTATCGGTAAAGGCGCGACTAAGCCTGCCTCTCGATTTCAAATTGCAGCTATGGGGATAGTAAGTATGGCAGTGGTCTTTTTTGGGCTTGGTGGAATTATGGCTGCAACAGAACCAGATGGCACGGCAAAGAACGCTGCTGAAAAGAAAGCGTTGCAATTACAAAATGAGCAAAGAGCAAAACAAGCAGCAGAACACGAGCGTCTTCGGCAAATTGAAGCCGAGAAGCCAAAAATTAGTACAGAATCTACCAAAGAAGTAGCTGCATTTGAAGTGATAGAAAAAAACGATGGTGGAGTTCCACTTGGTGAACGAAGGGTTATTACAGAGGGGGTGAACGGCGAGCGTACCATTACATATACAGTTACTAGAGTCAGAGGTAAAGAGACAGAGAGAAAAGTTGTTAAAGATGAGATCACAAAGCAGCCAGTACATAAAGTGGTAGCAGTTGGCACATATGTAAAACCCAAGCCGGTGCCAGCGAAACCAAAGACCCAAACAGCTCCGTCACAGTCTGTGCCGGCTCAGTCTTCTGGAGCATCTGCGAAATGTCGTGATGGTACGCTCAGTTACAGTCAAAATCGAAGAGGTACATGTTCGCACCATGGCGGTGTCTCGATATGGTATTAATGTATCGCTTTTTCGCTGTTTTCAGCTCGATTTAATGATGTGCATTTGTGCAAGAGTTATGATCGTATTTAGAAAATTGGTATGATATAAGGGAATAAGGGAGAAACACATGGGATGGTTTTTAATAATTGTAATTATAGTGGCTATTTTGTTGGTGGCGGACGGATTTTTTGTGGTGCGTCAGCAAACATCGGCGATTGTAGAGCGGTTCGGTAAATTTAATCGTATTGCGAGCGCGGGACTTAATCTCAAGATTCCAATTGTTGATCGGATCGCAGGCCGTCTTTCACTAAGAATTCAACAGCTCGATGTAAAGATCGAAACCAAGACTAAGGATAATGTGTTCGTGTTTGTGGTGGTGAGCGTACAGTATTATGTATTGCCGAGTAAGGTGGTGGACGCGTATTATCGACTCCAGAATCCTCAGGCGCAGATAACTTCATTCGTATTCGATACGGTGCGTGCACGTGTGCCGAGTATGATCCTTGATGATCTGTTTGAGAAAAAAGACGACATCGCACAAGCGGTTAAAACCGAATTGGATACAGTTATGGACGACTTCGGATACGGCATCATTAAGGCACTTGTGACAGATATCGACCCTGACGCGAAGGTAAAGGTGAGTATGAACGAGATCAATGCAGCGCAACGTCTTCGTGAAGCTGCGGTGCAGCAGGCTGAGGCAGACAAGATTCGTGTTGTGAAGGCAGCTGAAGGTGAAGCAGAGAGCAAGGCTCTGCAAGGTCAGGGTATCGCCAACCAACGTAAGGCGATTATTGATGGACTCAAGGAGTCTGTAGAAAACTTTAGTAGTAACATCGAGGGTGCACGAGCTGAAGATGTGATGAATTTAGTCTTGATGACGCAATACTTTGACACGATTAAAGATATTGGACTCACTGGTAACTCAAATACGATTTTAATACCTCATTCTCCGGGTGGTATGGGCGATATTAGCGACCAGATGCGTAATGCAATCATTACTGCCAACGAAGCAACAAAGACACACAAAAAGTAATCTTATGAACAAGATGCATGTCATATACATCACTGGACTGGGTGATGACATGCCAAGTTTGCAAAAAAGAGCAATAAAAACTTGGAAGATGTATGGGGTGGAGCCGATATTCTTCCAGTCAAACTGGGAAAGTAAAGAGACGTTTGATAAAAAGATCGAGCGTCTATGTAAAACCATCAATGACAGCTACCTAGCATCATCGGATAAGAAAGTTGGCCTTATTGCTGCGAGCGCTGGTGTAAGTATCGCGTTACACGCGTATGCACAACAAACAAATAAGGTTGCAGGTGTTGTGAGTATTTGTGGCAAGATTGGTCGCCCCGAATATGTGCTTGACAGAATAAAGCGACGAAGCCCTACTTTTGCTCGGTCTATGGATATGCTGCCTCAAACGTTGTCATTGTTATCGTCTGCAGAACGCGAACGTGTATTGTGTGTTGTGCCTTTCTTCGACGAAGTAGTCGCCACGAAAGATCAGGTACTAGAAGGCGCCCTTGTACGGAAATCTTGGAGTATTGAACATGCTATAACCATAGGGTATCAGCTGGTGTTTGGTGCTTATAAGAATTGCCGGTTCTTGCGGGATCTGCTTAAGAAGACATGAAAAAGTTAATATCTGCTTACGGCAACAATTGTTATTTTTCTTTGCTCATAACTGTGGTGTAAATCATCGCGGGTAAACAGAAGTATGCAATAGAAAGTCCTGTTGAGACTAAGCTTCCAATGCCGGGAACAATCGAAGGTGTTTGTAGTAGCATTTGGAATATGACTAATGCAGCAAGTAATTTCCAATTTTTTTTGCCGATTTGCAAACCTTGCTTAATGCCTTCGATGGGCGATAGGTTCTTGTCGATCATATTATAGCTTGCGAGGCTCATAAGTACGGCCAATATGATACCGGGAATAATAAATAGAATTGTACCTGCCAACACAACGAGTACAAGTAAAATACTAAACCCAGTGAATTTCCAAAAATATGATTGAGCCTGGTCAATCGCATCGCGTACGCCTATTTTTTGGCCACGGACACTTGCAAGCTGGGTAAGAATAGTCGCGATCGAAAGTGTAATAAAAATAGCAGTAAGGCCCACCGCTGCTATGCCTGCAAACACTGCCGATTCTGCCGTAAATGAGATGCCCTTAAAATCTTCTCCGGCTCTTCCTAAAAGAGCGAGTGCACCCACAGTCGCAATAGTAAGTGGTAACAGATACACCCCTATGAATGTGCCCATATTGAGACGAAACGCTTCCCATGTCCGGGATATGAGCTTGAAGTAGTTCTCTAATATCGTAAAAAGCCCATCTGTTTGTTTGATTTGCGCATTGTTTGCTGCCATTATTGCTCCAATTTAGTACCCGTATTTAACCATT
Source organism: uncultured Candidatus Saccharibacteria bacterium (assembly GCA_964499935.1). GTDB lineage: Bacteria > Patescibacteriota > Saccharimonadia > Saccharimonadales > UBA4665 > CALBGR01. The sequence continues at coordinate 600,231 of CAZCMS010000001.1, forward strand.
ACTTATAAGTGGTAGTCAAAGTAAGCTTCTCGAGTTTTGGTATATTGTGGTCTCCGTTCATGGTTGTTCGCAAGAAAAGGCTGCCTCAGCCGAGTGAGCGATCTTTGAATATTCCTTTAGGAAGATTCAAGGAGCGAGACCTTTTCGGTGAATAATCATGAAAAGGAGACCCTGGTAATGTGCAAAATATTGTATTTTATGCTATAATGTAAGGTAAGAAAATTATGTGTATATACAAATGTTCTCATCACTCACATATATTACCGGAGCATGTCGGCTGTTTTAGGGTGTAGTTCACTTGTAAAACGTCACATCCTTCGGCGTTTTATATAGCAAATCTGTTACAATCAATACGAAGGAATCGTAATTCATGAGTTTATCTACAAATCCATACAAGGGTGCCCGAGACTTTTACCCAGAAGACAAGCGTATTCAAAAATATATGTTTAACACCATGCGCCAGGTGGTTGAGCGTTTTGGATACGAAGAATACGACGCGCCGGTTTTAGAGCCACTGACGTTATATCTAGCTAAAACAGGCGAAGAAATTGTTAACGAGCAAACGTATGTGTTTACTGATCGTGGTGGTCGAGAGGTCGTAATTCGACCAGAAATGACACCAACGGTAAGCAGAATGGTGGCTGCGAAGCGTCAGGAGCTTGCCTACCCGCTGCGGTGGTACAGTATTCCAAATCTGTGGCGGTATGAACGACCGCAGCGCGGACGTTTGCGCGAACACTGGCAACTCAATGTAGACATTTTTGGTGTCGAAAATGTCACTGCCGAACACGAAACGATTCAGGTCATAGACAATATATTGCAGGCATATGGCGCTAGGCGTTCTATGTACTCTATAAAATTAAATAATCGTCAGCTGATGAACGAGGCTTTGCGTGGGTATTTGCAGCTCGATGAAGTGCAAGCTCACAGCATAAGCAAGCTTATCGATCGAATGCACAAAATGGATTATTCAGATTTTGAGGCAAAGATTGATGCTATCTTGGTGCAAGCTCAGCGAGAAGACGGTGTAGGCAAGAAGTTGCTATCATTATTGAAGGTTACGTCGCTTGATAAGCTCCCAGAGGAAATAAAAAATAATGCATCAGTACAAGAATTGCGCCAATTAATGGACCTGCTTGATAAGTCTGGTGTTACGAATGCTGAATTTGATATAACACTGATGCGTGGATTTGATTACTACACTGGTATTGTTTTTGAGGTTTTTGACATGCATCCAGAGAATAATCGAGCAATGCTTGGTGGTGGGCGTTATGACGGACTTGTTGGACTTTTCGGCGTAGATCCTGTGGCTACGGTAGGTTTTGGAGTGGGCGATGTTACGTTACAGAATTTCCTTGAATCTCATGATTTATTGCCTAACCTAAAACCAGAGACTGATGCGTATGTAGTCCTGATTGGCGATATCTACGAACAGGCTGTATCTGTGCTAAAGATGATGCGTGATGCGGGCTTGAATATTGCAGTCGATACGTCTGGACGCAAGGCTGACAAACAGCTAAAGTCTGCTGTAAAGAAGAACATTCGATACGCGATTATTATTGGCGAGCAAGAATTGGGTGACGAACAGTTTACTCTTAAGGATTTGCAGGCTGGTCAAGAAGAAACACATTCTATTGAACGAATTTTCACGATGATCAAAGATTATCGTCACGAAAAGTAGTATATGACAGCAACAAACCACGCGGTAACCGGGGCGATTATCGGGCTTGTTGTTGCAAATCCTATTACGGCAGTTGTGGTTGCGTTGCTTTCACACTTTGTTTTGGATATGATGCCACATTTTGGTAGTGATAAAGATTTTATTACGTCTAAGAAGTTTCGTATCATGCTGGTTGTGGATGCGCTGCTGTGTGTTGTATTGGTAATGTTTTTGACGTGGCAGCAACCGTCTCAGTGGCTGTTAGCGGCAGTATGTGCGTTCGTGGCGACATCACCAGATTTTTTATGGATACCGATGTTTCGTGCGGTGAATCAGGGAAAAGAATATGCAACCAAAGGGTATTATAAGTTTGCGTCGGATATTCAGTGGTTTCAACGACCTATAGGCGGAATTGTGGAAGCTGTATGGCTCATAGGCGCACTGGCTGTGATAGCTGAGCTGACAGTGTTCTATGCATAGGACTGGTGTTACGCTAGAAAAAGTGTATGTAATCTGTTAGAATAGGGTATTGAATGAGCTGCGGACGGAGTGAAGGGGCTTTGAATATTAGAATGTAACCACCAAAGGACTGCTATATGCAAACAACTGCAAAATATGAAAATGATACAAAAGTTACTTTAACTGTAATAGCTGACGAAAAAGAGCTCAGTGTAATTAAGGCGCGTGTAATAGAGGCGCTTGCCAAGCAACAAGGTAACGTGCCAGGCTTCCGGAAGGGCAAGGCGCCAGCCGGTCTCATCGAAAAGCAGCTGAGCCCTGAACTTTTGCAGGCTGAGTTTTTGCAAGAAGCGATCAATGACTTGTACATCAAGGCAAGTACAGAAGAGAAGTTACGCCAAGTATCGCAACCACAGGTTGAAGTAAAGAAATTTGTACCATATACAACGCTTGAATTTACGGCTGAAGTTGAAATTATCGGCAAAATTACGTTGCCTGACTACAAGAAGATCAAAGTCGCTAAGAAGACTGCAGAAGTAGCGGATAAAGAAGTTGATGACGTAATCGAATCTCTACGAAACCGTGACGCCGAGAAAAAAGAAGTGAAGCGAGTAGCAAAAGATGGCGACGAAGTGGTTATTGATTTTGTGGGCGTGGAGACTAAGACTAAAGAAGCTATTCCTGGCGCAGATGGCAAAGAATATCCTTTGACACTCGGCAGCAATACATTTATTCCAGGATTCGAGCCAGAACTTGTTGGCTTGAAGGCTGGCGATGAAAAAACGTTTGATATTGTGTTTCCAAAAGATTACGGCACAAAGGCGTTACAGAGTAAAAAAGTCACCTTTACAGTGAATGTTCACAAGGTACAGTCTTTGACATTACCTAAGGTAGATGCGGATTTTGCAGCAAAGATCGGTCCATTCAAGACCGTTGAGGAATTAAAGTCAGATATCAAGAAACATCTTCTAGCTGAAAAAGAACGAACGGCAGAGCAAGATTTTGATAACGAGCTCGTTATGAAGATTGCTGAAAAGACTACTATCGCACTCCCTAAGGTTGTAGTTGATGATCAGATTGATCGCATGGAGCAAGAGGAAAAACAAAACCTCATGTACCGTGGACAAACGTGGCAAGAACACCTTAAGGAAGAAGGTATTTCAGAGGAAGAGCATCGCGAGAAGAACCGCGAGCAGGCCGAAATGCGAGTTAAGGCAGGCTTAGTATTGAGCGAAATCGCAGAAGCAGAGAAAATTGACGTGACTCCAGAAGAGCTAGAAGTACAACTACAGATACTAAAGGGTCAGTACCAATCTGATGCGAAAATGCAGGCCGAATTGGACAAAGTAGAAAACCAACGAGATATTGTGAGTCGTATCTTAACCCAGAAGACTATCGCCAAACTCCGCGAATACCAAAAATAATATTTAGTTAAATTAGCACTCGCGGTTGACGAGTGCTAATTTGAGGACTATAATAGTTGGTATGAGTAATTTGCAAAGCAATATGTTAATCCCAACTGTAGTAGAAAATGAAGGGCGCTATGAGCGTGCTTATGATATATATTCTCGATTACTAAAAGATAGAATTATTTTTCTTGGGAGCGATGTAAACCAAGCGAGTGCTAACGTTATTGTTGCACAGCTTTTGTTCTTGAATAACGAAGATCCTAAAAAGGACATTAGTTTATATATCAATAGCCCCGGTGGTAGTGTGTATGATGCGTTAGCAATTTACGATACCATGCAGTTTATTAGTAACGATATTCAGACGGTTGGTATTGGCGTGCAGGCTTCCGCAGCTGCATTCCTTCTCAGTAGTGGCACCAAAGGCAAGCGTATTATCTTGCCACATGCTACAGTGATGATTCACCAACCTTCGAGTGGTACACGCGGTAAGGTAACAGATCAAGAGATTGACTTAAAAGAATCGTTACGTATCAAACACTTGCTTGAGTCTATAATGGCAAAAAATACTGGCCAGAAGGCGTCCAAAATCCACGAAGATATGGAACGTGATAAATGGCTCACCGCAGAACAGGCTAAAAAATACGGTATTGTCGACCAGGTTATCGATACCTTAGCCAAAGAGAGCTAGGTAATAATCTCGCGTAATGCCTCGATAAGTTGAATATTTTCCTTAGGCTTTCCTATGGTCACTCGGATATGATCTGGTAGTCCGTAGTTTGCAAGTCCACGTACAATGATCCCTTTTTGTAGTAACTCGCGTATTGCTCCCTGAGTATCTTGGAGGCGTATCGTGATGAAGTTTGCACTGCTTGGAATGAAGTCAATTTTTAGCTCTCGTAAGGAGTTTTCAAGTTTTCGTAGCTCTGCATGATTCTGCTCTCGGGACATTGCGGTGTGCGATGTGTCTTTTAATGCAGCGATAGCAGCAGCTAGGCCCAGTGTGTTTGCATTAAAGGGTTGGCGAACTCTGTGCAAGAGTTCAATAATAGTAGGATGTGCAACGGCGTATCCTATACGTAGTCCGGCTAGGCCATATATTTTAGAGAATGTCCGCACCACAATAAGGTTCGGGTGACTATTGAGCCAAGCGATGGTATCTTCTTTTTTTGCATCAGCAAGGTATTCGTAATAAGCTTCATCGAGGACAACAAATACATTTTCGGGAACGGCTTGTAGGAATTCTTTTATAGTTTTGCAATCCAGGAAAGTGCCGGTTGGATTGTTGGGGTTTGCTATCCATATTACCCTGGTTTCTGTATTAATGGCTTGTTGCATTGCAGAGAGGTCGTGGCCATATTCACGAGCGGGCACGATAGTATTCTTTGATCCTACAAGACGTGTCACAAGGTCGTATACCATGAAAGAATATTGCGAGGACACCGCATTAGTGTTGATACCAAGGAAAGTACGCGCAATAAGATCGAGTATGTCGTTGGAGCCATTCCCAACGATAATATTATTAGCAGTGAGGTTATGGCCATAATGGTTCGCAAGTGCTTCTTGGAGTGCAAAACTATCTGGATAGCGATGAGATTCACTGGCATATTCTAATACTATGTTTTGAACCTGAGGGCTAGGTCCATATGGATTTTCGTTCGAAGCAAGCTTTATTATGTCTTTTTCGTTGAGGTTATGCGTGCGTGCGAGCTCGGCAATAGATATGCCAGGCTGGTACGGATGAAGGTTGCTGATTTGTGGTTGTGTATATTGTTGGATATTAAATTTTGAATTACTCATGGTCAAATGTCGTATCGTTTTTTAAATTATTAGCAAGGTCTGTGAAGGTTGCGATATATTTTTGCCGGACATCTTCGCTATATGGATTGCCGAGTTCGATAGTCTCGAATAGCTCATTAGTGTGAGAGCGATCGAACGCCACCATATCTAAAATCATCTGATAAGACGGAGTCGGAAATGATCCAGCTTGAGGATTCATGAGGCTGAGTCCACGTGCGACAAAAAAGGTGAGCGCATGTACTTCCGCCATATTTTTATCGTGTTCTTCTGAAGTCATGTAACTTATTTTGAGTTTTAGCCCATTTTCGCAGTACTTTAATACTTGTTCAGCTTTTACTCCCTGGCTTTTTGTGACGATTAGTTGATGGTTTTCGGTACTCTTGGTAGCGGATTGAGGGCCAAATAACGGATGTGTAATCAGTATGTTTTTGTGCTCGGGTAGTAGTTTAGAAATGAGTTTCTCGGGCAGGACTTTTACAGAGCAAACATCTATTATGAGTGTTTCAGGCTTTACGACTGGTGCCAATAGCTCTAACACTGAAGTATAAGACTGTAATGGGACGGCTAAAATAATAACATCTGCAGAGACAGTTTGCTTAAATGATGTATCTGAAGCCTTGCGCGTGTCGTAGTAGCACGTATCTACACCAGAGGGCAGTAAAGTACCCACAAATTTGCCAAAGTTACCTTGGCCGAATATTCCGACAGATGCTATTTTGTTCATTGTGTAAAGTTAGACTCCATATATTCTTTCACTATATCATTCGGCACAGTGTACTACCACAGTAAGTTCGAGGCTTGTATTTGTGTTATGTGGCTTCTTTTGCTGGGCGACTACTTGCGATACACTAAAAGCGAAAGGATATTTTATGCAGTACGACATTAAGGACCTAAGAAAAAGCCTAGATATTATTGATCAATCACTCATTTTGCTTTTGGCTGAACGTTTTCGCGTAACAGACAAAGTGGGCCATTATAAAAAAGAGATGAAACTTCCTCCGGTAGATTCACAGCGTGAGCAACTACAGTTTAAGAAAATCGAAGAACTAGCAGCGGAAGTTGGAGTTAATCCAGATTTTGCGCACAAGATGCTACGAACTATCATCGATGAGGTTGTGACTAACCACAAGAAAATTATTGGCGAATAAAACTAAATAATCCACAGAGGTATTTACGAGATAAAAAGCTTAAGATGACAGATAAAAATTTACGCATAGGGTATTTTGGAATCCCAGGATCATTTACTTACGGAGCAGCGATCAAGTACTTTGGTTCTGGCGTAGATCTTGAGGGCGCAAAAACATTCAAGGAAGTTTTCTTGCTAGTCAAAGAAGGTGTTGCTGACTATGGTGTCGTGCCTATTGAAAACACACTTGCTGGATCAGTGTATGAAAATTACGATCTTCTCGATAAATACGATTTGTCTATAGTTGGAGAAACATCGTGCCGAATAGAACACAGTTTGTTGGCTTCCGGGGTCCATAGGAGCAAGCATGTGGATATAAAAACGATAAAAACCGTGTATTCGCATCCTAAAGCGCTAGAGCAATGCTCTGTATTCTTTGAGAAACATCCGTGGATCGAAAAGATCTCGCATTCAGATACTGCAACCGCTGCAAAATTTGTAGCCGAACAGCAGGATAATTCGATGGCTGCGATAGCTTCACGCCAAAATGCGCAGATATATGGGCTGGAAGTGCTGGAGGGTGGAATACAGGATAACGTATATAATTACACGCGATTCCTTGTTATTGCACCGAACGATCCTGCCCTAGTAGAAGGTGCAAACAAGTGCTCCCTGATTGTCCGCTTGCGCCATTCTGCCGGTAGTTTAAGCCAGGCTCTCAATTTCTTGACCCACAAAGGGTGCAATCTTACAAAAATTGAATCACGACCGATACCAAACAAGCCTTTCGAATATATGTTTTATTTGGACTTTTTATTTGATGTGGCGATAACTGACGTGGTCACCGTATTAGATGAGTTTCAAGAACATGTCTCTGATTTGAAGGTGTTAGGCTTATACCAAGATGAACGTGCACAGAATGACCAGGAGACTTTTAAGTAGTCGCTATTAATTAGGCTTGACATTTAGTATTTTGTCGTTCAAACTTGTATGTAAGAAGTAGTGTAAGTTGGGCCATGCTGGCTTTTGTCAAAACTAGCATTAAAAACACCCGGTTTAGAGACCTTCGCGCGAAAAATTACAACAAACACATATAGCTCATACGATATATTATGGGCGCCAAAAAGCTATTACTACAATTTATAACAAGGGGAAATGTTTATATATGGCGAAAAGCACTGTAAATGCCACAAATAATCGAGTATATTTCACCAGTCAAGACGATGCAGTTGATCTGCCAAATCTTGTAGACCACCAAAATAAATCATTTCAATGGTTTATCGAAGAGGGTCTTGGTGAGCTATTGGCTGAAATTAGTCCAATAGATGACTACACGGGCACTAAATTATCACTACGCTTCAAAGACTACCACTTTGAAGAACCTAAAATGACAGAAATGGAAGCTCGCGAAAATAACGTGAGTTACGATGCTCCACTGAAAGCAGTTGTAGAGCTGACCAATAAAGTTACTGGTGAAGTTAAAGAGCAAGAAATCTATCTTGGTGACTATCCATGGATGACTTCACGCGGTACATTTGTTATCAATGGTGCAGAACGCGTTGTTGTGAGTCAGCTTATGCGAAGCTCGGGTGTATTTTTTACTTCTGACTTGCACGGCACGGCAAATATTTACGGTGCAAAGGTGATTCCTGGCCGTGGTGCATGGTTGGAATTCGAAACCGCTGCTAATGGTGCTATCTATGTAAAAATCGATCGTAAGCGAAAAATTGCTGCCACTACCTTGCTTCGCGCGCTTGGTATGACTGAAGCTGCGATGAAAGATGCATTCAAGCACGTTGATCAAGGCACAAAGAGTTACCTTGAAGCAACAATCGCAAAAGATCCAGCTAAAGGACAGAATGATGCTTTGATCGAAGTATATCGTCGTTTGCGACCAGGTGACCTTGCGACTGTTGATAATGCTCGTAGCCTTATTGAAAACATGTTCTATAACTTTAAGCGATTCGATTTCTCTCGAGTTGGCCGTTACAAGATTAATAAACGTCTTGACCTTGATGTGCCAAACACGCAAGAAAATCGCGTTATGCGACTCGATGACCTTATCGCAATTATTGCTGAGGTGATTCGCCTGAATAATACGCAAGAGCCAGCTGATGATATAGACTCACTCGCAAACCGACGTGTACGTTTGGTGGGTGAACTAGTGCAGCGCCAATTCCGTATTGGTCTTCTCCGAATGGAGCGCAACACCAAAGACCGCATGTCTATGAGTGAAATTGAAACAGTAATGCCAGGCCAGCTTATTAATGCTCGTCCAGTAGTTGCAGCTGTTCGTGAATTCTTTGCAAGCTCACAGCTTTCACAATTCATGGATCAGATTAACCCACTTTCAGAACTTGCACATAAACGACGTTTGAGCTCAATGGGTCCTGGTGGTCTCTCTCGAGAACGCGCTGGATTTGAAGTGCGTGATGCGCATGCAACTCACTATGGCCGTATCTGTGCTGTAGAAACGCCAGAAGGTGCAAACATTGGACTTGTGCTAAACCTTGCAAGCTATGCTCGTATTAATGACTATGGTTTTGTTGAAACTCCTTATCGTAAGGTGATCAATGCTGTTACGGCAAAAGATGCAGCAGGACACATTGCTCGTGTAAATCTAGAAGTTGATGGCAAAGTTGTTGTGGAAGCAGGCAAGAAAATTACAGAAGCCGACGCAAAGAAGCTCGCAACAGTTAAAGACCAAGCTACGTGGCCAGTAAAGGCAAAAGTAACAAGCGAAGTTGAATACCTCGACGCTTACGAAGAGCAAAAAGGCGTCATCGCTGGTGCGGGTACTCCGACTGATGAAAATGGCTACTTCGTAGAGGCTCGTATCGGTGCTCGTACCCAACTTAAATCAGGTGAGTTCGATGCCGATGATATTAACTATATGGATGCATCTCAGAATCAGATTATTGGTTCTAGTGCCGGACTCATTCCGTTTATCGAGAAAAACTACGTATACCGAAGCTTGATGGGTAGTAACCAGCAACGACAAGCAGTACCACTTATTCAGTCTGAGTCACCAATTGTTGGTACAGGTCTTGAGGCTGCTGCTTCACGAAACACGGGACAAGTAATTGTCGCTCGTGAAGATGGTGAAGTTGTAAAAGCTGTTGCGGACGAAGTGGTTGTGAAGTACAAAGATGGTACGGAAACATACAATCCTCAGCACTTTGTACGCTCAAATGAAGGTACAAGCATCAACCAAAAGGTTGTAGTAAGTACTGGCCAAAAGATCAAGGAGGGCGACGTACTTGTTGAAGGTATGTCGATCCAGAACGGTGAGCTTGCGCTTGGTAAAGATCTTATGGTGGCATTTATGCCATGGGCTGGATACAACTTCGAAGATGCAATCATTGTGTCTCGTCGTCTTGTGGAAGAAGATACGCTTACATCAGTACATATCGTGGACTACATGATTGAAGTGCGCGAAACAAAGCTTGGCCCTGAACTTGTTACAAGTGATATCCCGAATGTTTCAGAAGATGCACTTCGTCATCTCGATGAAGAAGGTATTGTTCGTATCGGCGCAGAGGTACACCCTGGCGATATCTTAGTAGGTAAAATTACTCCAAAGGGTGAGCAGGAACTATCAAGCGAAGAGCGACTGCTCCGAGCTATCTTCGGCGAAAAAGCCAAAGAAGTACGTGATACTTCACAGCGCATGAGTAATGGTAAGCACGGTAAGGTTGTTGGCGTTAAAGTGTTCTCTCGTGAAAATGGCCATGAACTAAAGGCTGGTGTTATCAAGCAGATTCAAGTGTTTGTAGCCCAAATGCGAAAGATTAGCGTTGGTGACAAGCTTGGTGGACGTCACGGTAACAAGGGTGTTATTGCGCGGATTCTTCCTGTAGAAGATATGCCATTCACCGAAGACGGTACGCCAATCGATATTATTTTGAACCCACTTGGTGTTCCAAGTCGTATGAACATTGGTCAGTTATTTGAAACTCACCTTGGTATGGCTGCAAAAGCACTTGGCTTCAAGGTTGCAAGCCCATCATTTAATGGTGTGCCTATAGAGAAGATTAAAGAATTGTTGGGTGAAGCTGGTCTTCCAGAAGACGGCAAGCAACAATTATTCGATGGTCGTACAGGTGAAGCATTCAAAGAACGTACCACAGTCGGTATGATGTACATGATTAAGTTGAATCACATGGTTGCAGATAAGATCCATGCTCGATCAACCGGTCCATACACAATGGTGACACAACAGCCACTCGGTGGTAAGGCGCAGAACGGTGGTCAGCGATTTGGAGAGATGGAAGTATGGGCGCTCGAAGCATACGGCGCAGCCAATACTTTGCAAGAAATGCTGACGATCAAGTCTGACGATGTATATGGTCGTTCTAAGGCGTACGAATCTATCATCAAGCGCACAGAGATTGTTGGTCCAAAGGTTCCGGAAAGCTTTAACGTTCTCGTGAAAGAATTGCAAGGACTTGGGCTAAAGGTGGATCTTATTCACTCTGATCAGACTATCGATGCTGAAGAAATTTTAGCAGACAACATCAAAGATGAGGCTGCAAGCCAGTCTGACATTGCAGTGCCAGCTCCACTTGCATCAGATATTGATGTAACAGAGGATGCGTCTGTCGATGAATTCCAGGTTCTTGACATGGATGGAGAAGTGATTACTGACGATACAGTTTTGGTGACGGCGGATGACGATGATGATAATCAACAAAATGATACGGAAGAGGAGGTAGCCTAATGCGTCGATACGTACACGGTACCAACATCGCTGACTTTGATGCAGTGCGCTTAGCAGTTGCAAGCGCAGCAGATATTCTCGATTGGAGTTATGGCGAGGTTACAAAGCCTGAGACTATTAACTATCGAACACAAAAACCAGAACGAGACGGATTATTCTGCGAAAGGATTTTCGGTCCAGTAAAAGACATTAACCCACACGACGCAAAATATAAGGGCGTTCGATCACGAGAGGCTGCTGTTGATAAGAACGGCGAGATCGTCACTCGTAGCATCGTACGTCGTGAACGTATGGGCCACATTAACCTTGCTGTACCAGTGGCTCATATCTGGTTCCTTCGTGGTACCCCTTCAGCAATTGGACTATTGCTTGGAATGACCGTCAAGAATTTGGAGCGAGTTGCATATTTCGCAAGCTATATCATTAAATCTGTAAATGTTGAAAAACGTGATCAGATGCTCGCTGATAAAGAAGCTGAATTTGAGGCTGCAAAACAAGCGATCAAACTTCGCAACGAAAAAGAAGCTGAAGCAGAGGGTGCTGATGTTAAAGCACTTGCTGAACAGCAAACAAAAGAACTCGAAGAGCTTACGCAGGATTACGAACAACTTCGTGATCAACTTACGAGTCTTGAAAAGCGTAACTTATTGAGCGAAGCAGATTATCGCAATCTTCCACGTGATGTACGTGAGCTCATTACTGTTGGCATGGGCGGACAAGCGTTACAGGAGCTTCTTGAGGGTATTGATCTTTCAGCATTAATCACAGAACTAACGACTGAAGCAGAAGACGCGAAAGGTCAACGTAAGAAGAAGATCATGAAGCGACTTCGTTTGCTCGAAAGTATGGAACGCGCAAACATCAAGCCTGAGGCTATGTGTCTTAGTGTGTTGCCAGTGATCCCTCCGGATCTTCGTCCAATGGTGCAGCTAACTGGTGGTCGTTTTGCGACATCAGACCTTAACGATCTTTATCGTCGAGTGATTAACCGTAACAACCGACTCAAAAAGCTTATTGAGCTTAATGCGCCAGAAGTAATTCGTCGTAACGAACAGCGAATGCTGCAAGAGGCAGTTGATGCGCTTGTAGATAATAATGCTGCTCGCAGTGGCCGTGCAGTTGCCGCAACTGGCCAACGCCGACGCCTAAAATCACTTTCTGACCTGCTTAAGGGTAAGCAAGGCCGTTTCCGTCAGAACTTACTCGGTAAGCGCGTAGACTACTCGGGTCGTTCAGTAATTGTTGCTGGACCTGAACTCAAAATTCATCAGTGTGGTTTGCCGAAGATGATGGCGCTTGAATTATTCAAACCATTTGTTATCGGTGAATTAATCGCACGTGAACAGGCGCACAACATTCGTAGCGCTGTACGTATGATCGAAACCGGCGAAGCAATTGTATGGGATGCTCTCGATGAGGTGATTAAGGGTAAATACGTGCTATTAAACCGTGCGCCATCGTTGCACCGTCTTTCAATCCAGGCGTTTCAGCCAGTACTTATTGAAGGTCGGGCAATCCAGTTACACCCTCTTGTATGTAAGGGCTTTAACGCTGACTTCGACGGTGACCAGATGGCTGTCCACTTGCCACTATCAGATGAAGCTCAGGCTGAGGCTCGCGATATTATGGCAGCAAATAATAACCTCCTAAAGCCAGCCGACGGTTCTCCAATCTTGCATATCGAACAGGACATTGTGCTTGGTGCATACTACCTAACGTACGAACGACCTGACGATACAAGTAATCCAGTGCCGTTCGCAGGTATTCATGAGGCGCTTATGTCACTTGATGACAACCAGGCGACATTACAGACAAGAATTCGCGTTCCTTTCCGCGGTGAAGTACGCAATACTACTGTTGGGCGACTATTGTTCAACGAAATATTCCCTGAAGACTTTGCTTTCCAGAACGAGGCAATGACTAAAAAGCGCCTACAAAAAGTAATGGCTGCCGTATATCAAAAATATGGTCAAGCTGAAACCGCCAAAATTGCAGATAGCCTTAAAGACCTTGGCTTTAGCTATGCAACATTCTCTGGTCTATCGATGGGAATGGGCGACTTCAAGGATGTTGATGGTATGCAGGATCAACTTGATGAAGGCGAAAAACGTGCAGCTAATATCAGTGAGCAATATGAACAAGGATTCATTACTGATGATGAGCGTTCACGACTGACTGTAGAAAACTGGACCAAAGTAGATACACAAGTGCAAGATTTGCTTGCAAACCAAATGGTTGGCGAAGATACTGCAACAGCTATCGCAATTAATTCTGGCGCACGTGGTAATATCAGCCAGATGAAGAGCGCAGTTGGTATGCTTGGTGTCCTTTCAGATGCAACAGGCAATGCTATCGAACTGCCAATTAAATCGGGCTATATTAAAGGTCTTGACCCTCTCGAATACTTCACTGGTACTCGTGGTACACGTAAAGCACTTATCGACATTGCACTTAAGACAGCTGATGCTGGGTATCTTACTCGTCGTCTTGTTGACGTGTCGCAGGATGTATTTACACTTGGTGATGTTGATGTCGCAGAGCAGGACCCTGGCTATGCAATGCGTCGTGAAGACGCAAAAGAAGTTGGGGTAAGTTATGCATCTCGCCTAGAAGGACGATATGCTGCTGAAGACGTAAAAGATTACGTTAATGCAGGTGATGCAATTACTAAAGAAATTTCAGAAGCAATTGAAGCTGACGAAACTGTTGATAACGTAAAGATTTACAGTGTCCTTAGCGCAACAAACGTACGTGGTGTACCAAGTAAGAGTTACGGAATTGATCCAGCCACTGGTTTGCTTGTTGCAGATCATAACCCAATTGGTGTTATTGCTGCACAAAGTATCGGTGAGCCTGGTACTCAGCTATCACTTGACTCTAAGCACCGTTCAGGGGCTGTGCTCGCAGATGATACTGCACAAGGTCTTAACCGTGTTGAAGAGCTTCTTGAGGCTCGACAGCCAAAGGGTCAAGCATACCTCACTGAAATCAGCGGTACGGTAACTGCATGGGAAGAGGGCGACCACTATGTTGTGCAGGTTGCAGCAGATGCTGATGAGCAAATTACACTTGATCTTGAAGGACGAACCGTACAAGTTAAAAGTGGCAGTGATGTTGCTATTGGTGATGTATTGGCAGCAAATGATGACGCTAAGAATCCGCTCGTTGCACCAATTGCTGGTAAGGTTGAGTTAACAGATAAGCAAGTTATTCTTACTCCAACTGCAAGTGCAGCAGCTCGTTACGAGATTCCTGGATTTAAGCAGCTATACGTTAAAGACGGCGACAAAGTAGTTGCAGGTCAGAAACTTACTAACGGTTCATCGAACCTACAGGACCTACTACGATTGCAAGGTGTTGAAGAAACGCAGCGCTACATCATGAACGAAATTCTTAAGATTTTCGCTGGCCAGGGACAAATCATTGCTGATAAGCACCTTGAGATCATCGTTCGTCAAATGTTTAGTCGCGTGCAGATCGAAGATGCTGGCGACAGCGAGTTCGTAACTGGCGACGTAGCAAGTAAGATGGCAGTAGTAGACGCAAACGAACAGCTCGCCAAAGATGGCAAAAAGCTTGTAAGTTACAACCAGCTATTGCTTGGTATTACTAAAGCTTCACTCAGTACTGATTCATTCTTGAGTGCTGCAAGCTTCCAGGATACAACTCGTGTCTTGATTGCAGCAGCGACAAGTGGACGCCTTGATAAACTCTATGGCTTGAAGGAAAACGTTATCTTGGGTCGAAAGATCCCTGTAGGTACCGGACATCAGCCAGATGAAGATCTTGAGGAAGTTGCCGAAGAAGTCTAAATCTGCTAAAATAGGTAAGATATATAAATATTTAATAGTTCGAGCTGTGGGGGATTACAAGCGAAGGATGCGTTGGCACGGTCCTCTCGCTTCCCACTTGGCAGCAGACTATACAAGGAGAACAAATGCCAACAATTAATCAATTAGTAAGGAAGCCTCGCGTCAAGTCGACAGACAAGAGTAAATCGCCTGCGCTTCATAAAATTACAAACAGTCTTAAGACAAAGAGTTACGAAAAGCCAGCTCCATTTAAGCGTGGTGTATGTATTAAGGTAACAACAAAAACTCCAAAAAAGCCTAACTCTGCACTTCGTAAAGTTGCACGTGTGCGCTTGAGTAATGGTCAGGAGGTATGGGCATATATCGGTGGTGAAGGGCATAATCTCCAGGAGCACGCCGTGGTTATTATTCGTGGTGGACGAGTAAAAGACCTTCCGGGTGTTCGTTACCACGTTGTGCGTGGTAGCCTTGACCTCCAAGGTGTCGCTAATCGTAAACAAGGCCGTTCAAAATACGGTGCAAAGAAGGAGAGTAAATAATGCCACGCAAAAAAACTAAATCTCTCGTTCGTGATATTCAGCCAGATCGCTTGTACGACAGCGTACAGGTACAACGCCTCATTAATCGTGTAATGCTTGATGGTAAAAAACAGCTTGCAGAACGTCTTGTCTATGGTGGTATGCAAAAGGCTGCTACAAAGCTAAAAGTTGAAAACCCTATTGAAGTGTTTGAGCAAGCATACAAAAATATTCAACCACTTGTTGAGACTCGTTCTCGCCGAGTTGGTGGTGCTAACTATCAGATTCCTTTTGAAGTTAAAGGTCAGCGCCAAAACCACCTTACCACTATGTGGTTTGTTGCTGCAGCTCGTGCTCGAAAAGGTATGAGCATGGAAGATCGTATTGCTGCTGAACTCGTTGATGCATATAACGGCCAAGGTGCTGCTGTTAAGAAACGTGAAGATAACCACAAGATGGCAGAAGCTAACCGGGCATTCGCTCACTTCGCAAGAGGCTAGTAAAGCATATGCCTACTTATCCTGCGCAAAGATTCTTTCCAGAGCAATGTCGGAATTGCCCTACTCTTATAGGATATATAGAGGACGGGGACTTACTAGGCGAGAAAACTCAAGCAGAGGTTGGCGCATTTTTGGATGCGGAAGGCATGCCAGACCCTAATTGTTCGGGGCCACTCGAACTTGATGGTGTCGAAGGTCAAGGATATGCGTGTGCAGCGAGACTACTATTAGACAATGTAACAAAAGGCGACTAAATATATGGCAGACAAGAAAACACCAATGAATAAGATCCGCAACTTGGGCATTATCGCTCACATTGACGCGGGTAAAACAACAACAACCGAAGGTATTTTGTATCGAACAGGCTTAAGCCACAAAATTGGCGCAGTTCACGAAGGTGAGACTACGACTGACTGGATGGCTCAAGAGCGCGAACGTGGTATTACGATTGTAGCCGCTTCCGTAACCTGTTACTGGAAAGGCCACCAGATCAATATTATTGATACACCGGGTCACATTGACTTTACAGTTGAGGTAGAGCGATCACTTCGTGTACTCGACGGCGCTGTTGTAGTGTTCGACGGTAAGATGGGTGTTGAGTCACAGTCCGAGACTGTATGGCGTCAGGCTGATAAATACGGTGTTCCTCGTATCTGCTTTATTAATAAAATCAACCAAACAGGTGGCGACTTCTACAAGTCCCTTGATACAATCCATGCTCGTCTAAGCAAGCGCGCATTCCCAATTCACCTCCCAATCGGATTCGAACAGAGCATTAACGGTATTATCGACCTTGTAACTATGAAGGCATATACGTATAAAGAGTTCACAGACAAAGAACTTGTTGAAGGTGAAGTCCCAGAAGATATGCTCGAGAAAGCAAAACGATACCGAAGTCTCTTGATTGAAAATGCGGTAGCCGAAGACGAGGCAATGCTCGAGAAATACTTTGAAGTTGGCGAAGAAGGACTAAGCGAAGAAGAAATTATGAAAGCTATCCGTACCGCAGTACTTTCAGGTAGCTTCTATGCGGTGACTGGTGGCGATGGCCGTGGTGTGATCGTCGAAAAAGTACTTGATCTTGTGAATGATCTTCTTCCAGCCCCAGGCGATCGAAGTACCAATTGGGGTACTCATCCTAAGACAGGTGAAGAGATTGAGCGCAAGCACAGCGAAACTGATCCATTTGCAGCGTTAGCATTTAAGATTACTTCTGATCCATTTGTTGGTAAGCTTGCATATTTCCGTGTATATTCCGGCAAAGTAACCGCTGGCTCGTATGTATATAACAGTTCAACTGGCGAAAAAGAACGCGTTGGCCGTATTGTGCGTCTCCAGGCTGATAAGCGCGAGGAAGTAACAGAAGTTTCAGCAGGTGATATTGCAGCTATTGTTGGCCTAAAGGGTACGACTACTGGTAATACACTCTGTGATCAGAATAATCCGATTGTCCTTGAGTCTATTGATTTCCCAGAACCACCAGTATCGATTGCAATTGAGCCAAAAACAAAAGCCGACCAAGAGAAGATGAGTCTTGCATTGCAACGCCTTGCAGAAGAAGACCCAACATTCCGCGTTCGTGTCGACGAAGAGACTGGCCAAACAATTATCTCGGGTATGGGTGAGCTGCACCTTGAAATCCTAGTAGACCGAATGAAGCGCGAATTTAATGTTGAGGCTAACATTGGTCAGCCTCAGGTTGCATACCGTGAAACAATCCGTAAGGATGCTGTTGAAGTGCAAGGTAAATTTGTTCGTCAATCGGGTGGTCGTGGTCAATATGGTGATGTATGGCTTCGATTGAGTCAAAACGAGGCGGGCGCTGGATTTGAGTTCATCAATTCAATTAAGGGTGGCGTTGTTCCTGCTGAATACATCAAGCCTGTACAGCAAGGTATTGAAGAGGCTATGAGCAACGGTGTATTGGCTGGCTATCCTGTCGTAGACATCAAGGCCGAACTTTACGATGGCTCATACCATGATGTTGACTCCAGTGAAATGGCATTTAAGATTGCAGGATCTATGGCGCTCCAAGAAGGCGTAAAGAAAGCAAATCCTGTACTTCTTGAGCCTGTCATGAAAGTAGTTGTGGTAACTCCAGAAGAGTTCATGGGCGAAGTTATCGGTGACCTTAACGCTAAGCGTGGTCGCATTGAAACTATGGAAGACCTTAGCGCAGGTATTAAGGAGATTACAGCTTTCGTACCACTTGGTGAAATGTTTGGCTATACAACAAATCTTCGTTCAAATACGCAAGGTCGTGCAAGCTCAAGTATGGAACTTGACCACTACGCAGACGTACCAAGTCATGTTACCGACGCGATAGTTGCAAAAAACTCTAAATAGGTTTCATCTTTGTGGACTACGAAGATCAAACTCGCCGAGTTGGCTCCTATGAGGCAATTCGCTTGCTTACGGAAGTCGCAGAGTGTGACAGTGAGATATTTGGAGAAACCGCAGATATGCTCGACGTGCCTGATGCACTGACTTATTACGAAGTAAGGCTCTTTGCTGCTACTGCACGGTATTTAGCTATGAGAAGTGAGAATAGTTCACTATTGCGTCGTGAGCATGTGGCAGATGCAAAGACGCGTCGTGTAGTAGGTGCTATCGGACAATATACTGTAGCTAAAGACGACTATTTCTCTGCTATGAATACATCGACATATTTATTGCGTGAGTGCGGTTACCGTGGCGTTGTGGGAGGCTTAAAGTTGCGCCGAAAGGCAATTCAGGGGATCAGGCGCAGGCTTGAGGATGTTGATAATTTTGTACAGCACATTGAGAGTCAGGCAGACTAGCAATATTAACACTTTACAAACCTCTTGAGATTAGATACTATAATACGGTAACTCGTGTGAGTTGTATTTATTCTCATGCTAAATAATTAATTAAGGAGATATTACATCTATGGCAGATGCATTTGACCGAAGCAAACCGCATGTGAACGTTGGTACTATGGGCCACGTTGACCACGGTAAAACAACACTAACAGCTGCAATTACGCACGTACTTGCTAAGAAGCTACCAAGCGACGTTAACAAACCTCGTAACTACGATGAAATCGACAACGCTCCAGAAGAAAAACAGCGTGGTATTACTATCGCTACTTCTCACCAAGAGTATGAAAGCGAAAAGCGTCACTACGCTCACGTGGACATGCCAGGTCACGCAGACTACGTAAAGAACATGATTACTGGTGCTGCACAGATCGACGGTGCTATCCTTGTTGTTGGCGCAAACGACGGTCCATTGCCACAAACTCGCGAGCACGTATTGCTTGCTCGTCAGGTTGGTGTACCAAAGATCGTGGTATTCCTAAACAAGATGGACCTTGCTGATGCTGATCTTGTTGAACTTATCGAAGAAGAAGTTCGTGAACTTCTGGAGAAGAACGGCTTCGACCGCGAAGCTCCGATTATCAAGGGTTCTGCAACAAAAGCTCTTGAAGGCGATGCAGCAAGTGAGGACGCAATCATGGAGCTCGTTAAAGCTCTTGACGAATACGTTCCAGAGCCAACGCGTGAGCTTGATAAGCCATTCCTAATGCCTATCGAAGACGTATTTTCAATCAAGGGTCGAGGTACTGTTGCTACTGGTCGTATCGAGACTGGTGTTGTAAAGATCAACGACGAAGTTGAAATCGTTGGTATCCGCGACACAAAGAAATCTGTTGTTACCGGTATCGAAGCATTTAAGAAATCTCTTGACCAAGGTCAAGCAGGTGACAATGCAGGTATCCTTCTCCGGGGTATCGAGCGCGATGATATCGAACGTGGTCAAGTTTTGGCGAAGCCAGGTTCTGTAACACCTCATACTGAATTCGAGTCAGAAGTGTACATCCTTACAAAAGAAGAAGGCGGTCGTCACACTCCATTCTTCAAGGGGTACAAGCCACAGTTCTACTTCCGAACAACTGACGTTACCGGTGAAGTTGAGCTACCAGCTGACAAAGAAATGGTTATGCCAGGCGATACAATCACCTTTAAGGTGAAGTTGCTTGCACCAATTGCCATGCATCAAGGTCTAAACTTCGCTATCCGTGAAGGTGGTCGTACTGTAGGTGCTGGTGTTGTTACAAAGATCAACAAGTAACACACTCACTTTCTAATTAAAAAGAGCCTTGTAACGAGGCTCTTTTTAATTGTCAGTAAATGGTATATCGTATAAAGTAGCGACACTTAATGAACATGAGCATAGGCAGTATGGTGAAAGCAGAAAAACATCCAGACTTACGAATCCTAGATATATCGTTGTCACTAGAAGATGAGGCGAGTAAACTATATCTTGATGTTTTAGCCGGAGAAGCCGTGGCTCATATGGTGCACTACGGCGAGTCTTCGTTTGCAACAGTATTTACTGATGTGCAACCACCTCCTGAAAAATTATCTATACGTGGGATCGCGGACGTAATATTGCGACGTAAGACAAATGGTGGAGGGTTTACACTTCCTGAAGAAGACCGTGCTTTGGTGGTGTTCGCAGCCAGGCAGGCTTGCGAAAAGCGCGGAGTAGAAACAGGCAGCGAGATGTTTTACCTGCACCCTTTGTCGGACGACAGTATACGCGCACTAATTAGTTCTTAGGAGTAGATATATGACAGGGCTGTACATTGCTCCAAGTGTGTGCTATAATTAACATCGCAAATTAAACAACAAGGTTGTTGACTAAAAGTCGTCTGTGAAAAATCAGAAGATGTTACAACAAGCTACTAATACAGGGAGATCACCTCATGGCTGAAGCCAAGAAAACCGCTACAAAAGATACTAAACAAAAAATTCGTATTCGCCTTAAGGCATACGATCACAAAGTAATTGATCAGGCTGCAAAACAAATCGTAGACACAGCAATCCGTACTGGCGCTACACTTGCAGGTCCAATACCGCTTCCGACAAAGCGTAACACCTTTACCGTTATCAAAAGTCCGCACGTATATAAAAAAGGTCGTGAACAGTTTGAGATGCGCACACACAAGCGTCTGATTGATGTATTTGAGCCTACTCCAAAGACTATTGATTCTTTGATGAATCTGAGTTTGCCTGCTGGTTGCGACGTCGAAATTAAAATGTAAGAAATTACACATAAATTATTGTTTGCAGTAGTTAGGATATTGTAATGAGATCAATCATATTCAAAGCGCCGGACGAAAGCATCGAGGGATACGCAGTTCGCCTAGAAGAAGACGATCCTCTTGAAGACACTCTCGGTGCAGTGTTGTCCTATTATTATGCTGGTGAAAATCCAGATTGCACAACACCTGATCGCATTGATGCGATTTCTGTTGCGTTACAAGGTATCAAGACTGGAAGTGAAGACTTGGGACATTTTGATCTAACGATTGACGAGGCGACGATCGCAGCAGAATCCCTTGCAAAAAATGCAGCTGAATCCCTTATACAGAAGGGGAGAAGAGCTGATGAATCTCCAGAGGAAAGAACCAAGAGAATTAAGAACGAACAAATCCTCCACTATGCGCTTAAGATAAAGAGCCTTACAGCTATTAAAAATATAGTTGAGCGAGGGTTTCTTACAGGCGAAGCAACAGCAGATGCGTATAAGGGTAAGGATTTCTTCAGCGTAGTTAGAAGAAGTCCGGTAGTGGATGAATCACAAGTCGCTTCAACCTAAATTGATTCCTGAACTCCTTTATGCTTAACTAGAGAGTAATCATGGCAAAAACAAAAACTAAGACAACACCAAAAGTTACTAAGCGTGCAAAGCGAACAGACGATGATCCTTACGATGGTGTGTTTGCACTCAAGTTAGCACTATATGTGATAGCTGGCAGTATGTGGCTCAAGATCTCGAACGGTCACTCTATCGTGGTGCCTGTGCCAATTGGTCTCATTGCCGGCATGTACTTGGCGAGTAAAGAGCATTTTCGCACCGATCGAAAGATAGACTACGCAGTATTATTAATCGCAGCATTATTTGGTTTCTGGGCGCCATTCGGGCTGTATGTTTCAGTGTAGTTACCACGCTTTTGCTCGGCTAAAGATGTAACAACTATGGACACAATTAAGTTGGTAGTCAGGATCACAGCGAATAAAAAATAGTTACTGCAAGACATGTAGAATTTGCAACATATTGACACTAGTAATAATTTATGCTAATCTGTAATGGTATATCAAATATTTCCGTACTTGGTGATTTGAAAGGTCTATAGCTCTAACAGAGGTAGAAACCATCAAAGCCAAGCATTATTATTGTCTGAGCCCAATTACATTCGGCCAGTGCGGAGCTAAACAGAGGTAACTATGAAAGCACTTATTACTCGGAAGGTTGGCATGACTTCTACCATTGCAGAAGATGGTACTGTTCAGGCTATCACTCTGCTTTCCACTAGTCCTTGCGTTATTACGCAAGTGAAAACAAACGAGACCGACGGCTACACAGCTGTGCAGATTGGTTTCGAGGAAGCAAAACAAAATAATATTAATAAAGCTCAGGTCGGACATTTTAAGGCTTCTGGCGCTTCGCCAAAGGTTATCCGCGAATTCCGTGTTGCTGAAATTACCGAAGACCTCAAGGTTGGTGCATCGATCAATCCAGAGGTCTTTTCAGTTGGTGATAATATCGACGTAACTGGCACCAGTAAAGGTAAAGGTTTTGCAGGTACTATCAAGCGACACAACTTTAGCCGAAGCAAGAAGACGCACGGTGGCAACGGTAACGTTCGTAAGCCAGGTTCAATCGGCTCAATGTACCCTCAGAAAGTTTTCAAGGGTAAGCGAATGGCTGGACAAATGGGCGACGAACAAGTAACTGTACAGAACCTAAGAGTCGCATTAGTTGATACAGAGCTAGGTGTTATCGGTGTAACAGGTGCCGTACCAGGCCCGCGCAAAGGTATCGTTATTATAAAGGAGGCTAAATAATATGGCTGTCCAAACATTTACTAAAGCAGGAACTAAAGCGACAACTGCAGCAAAACTCGAGAAAGCTGTATTTGGTGTTGAGGTTACTAACCATGAGCTTCTAAAACAAGCATACACAGGATACCTAGCAAATGGTCGTCAGAACCTTGCTGTTACTAAGACTCGTGGTCTTGTGAGCGGTGGTGGTCGCAAGCCTTGGAAACAAAAAGGTACAGGTCGTGCTCGCTTCGGTAGCTCTCGAGTGCCAATTTGGCGTGGTGGTGGTATCACTTTTGGGCCAACTGGCGAAGAGAACTACTCAAAGAAGATGCCTATCGCAATGAAGCGTGCAGCAATTCGTCAGGCACTTACTGTTGCTGCAACAGAAGATCGTATTAAAGTTATCGAAACATTTGAGTGCAAAGAAGGCAAAGTAGCGCAAACTGCAAAACTACTGGAGAAGATCGGCGCAAAAGGCCGAACCCTTATTATAGTGAGTGAAAAAGATGATCTCGTAGACCGAGCAACTCGCAATCTGACAAAAGTTGAGGCAGTGCAGTCAAATCATATAAATGTGTATAAGATTATGAACGCCGATACCGTAGTGATCAGTAAGAAAAGTTTAGAAGCTATCCATGAATGGCTAGGAGGTAGTAAGTAATGAGTAAGACACTAGTACTCCAGCCTCGCATGAGCGAAAAAACATACGCTCAAAGTCAGGCGCAAACATATGTGTTTGTTGTGCCTAAAGATGCTAACAAACACAGTGTAGCTCGTGCAGTTGAAGCACAATTTGAAGTTACTGTTACAAACGTTAACATCTTGAACCAAAAAGGTAAGGCGAAGCGCACAATCAGCCGTGGCGGACGTCGAGTGGCAAATGGCTCGCAGTCTGACATCAAAAAGGCATATGTGACCATAGCCGAAGGTCAAAGTTTGCCAATTTTTGAAGCAATCGAAGAAGCTGAAGCTAAGGAAGAAAAAATCAACAAACAAGTTGAGAAGGCAGCAGCTAAGGCCGATAAGAAAGCAGCTAAAAAGGCTGACAAGGAGAATAAGTAATGGCGATTAAACCTTACAATCCAACTACTCCAGGCCGTCGAGGAATGACCTCTCAGGATACGAGTATTATTACTACAAAGAAGCCTTTGCGTTCACTTATTGTAGCTAAGAAGCGAACAAATGGTCGCAACAACCAAGGCCGCATTACTACTCGCCACAGAGGTGGTGGTGCACGTCGATTCTATCGACTTGTTAACTTCTCGTTGCCAGCAGGCACTACCGCGGTAGTGGAGCATATCGAATATGATCCAAACCGATCAGCACACATTGCACGTATCAAGGACCAAAACGAAAAATACCACTACGTACTTGCTCCTGCAGGTGTAAAAGTTGGTCAAAAAATCGTGAGTGGCGAAGAAGCTCCAATCGAAAACGGTAACCGCTTGCCTATTAAGGCTATCCCGGTCGGTAGTGTTATTCACGCGATTGAACTCCAGCCAGGCAAAGGTGCGCAAATTGCACGTTCTGCTGGTAATCGCGCACAACTTATGGCTAAAGAAGATGGAATTGCTCAAGTTCGAATGCCAAGTGGTGAGGTGCGATTGGTTAATGTTGAATGTACAGCTACAATCGGCGCTGTAGGTAACGAGCAACACCAAAACATTAAGATTGGTAAAGCTGGTCGTAACCGACATCTTGGTAAGCGTCCGAGCGTACGTGGTATCGCAATGAATGCAGTTGATCATCCGCACGGTGGTGGTGACGGTGGTTCTCACGGTGTTGGGCGAATTCCACGAACACCTTGGGGCCAGAAAACCCTTGGTGCCAAGACTCGTCGTCGTAAGTCAACTAACAAATTTATAGTAAGAAGCCGTCATCAGGCCAAGAGGAAATAAACTATGAGTCGTTCATTAAAGAAAGGTCCATTTATTGATCCAAAGCTTGCAAAGAAAGTTGCAGCACTTGGCAATGAAGACCGCACAATTATTAAAACATGGTCACGTGCAAGTACTATCTCACCAGATTTTGTTGGTAAGACATTTGCAGTACACAATGGCCGTGTACATGTGCCAGTATTTGTTACTGAAAACATGGTTGGGCATAAGCTCGGTGAATTTGCGCCTACACGTAAGTTCCGAAGCCACGGTGGTAAACTTGCGAAAGGAAAAAGATAAGTTATGACAGTTAAAGCTATTGCTAAAGGTGTTCGTATGAGCCCGCGCAAAGTCGGCGTTGTCGCATCACTTGTTCGCGGACGAACTGTTGAGGACGCATTGACAATCCTAGAGCACACACCACGCCGTTCTGCTGTGCCTGTACGTAAAACCATCCAAAGTGCGCGTGCTAATGCAGAGAATAATCATAATGTTAAGCCAGACACACTTCGTATTGTTGAGATCAGCGTAACCCCAGGGCCACGTTTAAAGCGATATCGACCAGCATCACATGGCCGTGCACTACCGTTTATGCGACGTACATCGCATATTCGTGTAGTCGTCGACGGTGAAGTGCGTGCTGCAAAGAAAACAGCAAGCGCCAAGAAGGAGGCGAAATAATGGGACAAAAAGTAAATCCAATTTCAATGCGTCTCCAGGTTAACAAAGACTGGCGCAGTCGTTGGTTCGCTAATAAGCGAGAATATGCAGAGTATCTAAAGAAAGACCTTAAAGTTCGTAAGCTAATCCAAGGCAAGGTTGGCTCACGTGGCGCAATCAACAAGGTTGATATTGAGCGCTCGCCTAATCTTGTAACTGTAACTATTACTACTGCTCGTGCAGGTGTTGTAATCGGTCGCGGTGGTTCAGGTGCGCAAGAACTCAAGGCCGCTATCGAAAAGATCTACGGCGTACCTACAAGAGTAAACATCGAAGAAATAAAAAAGCCAGAACTATATGCAAAGCTTGTTGCGGAAAATATTGCTAATCAGCTTGAACGCCGTATTAGCTTCCGGCGCGCAATTAAATCCACTGCTGCTGCAACGATGCGCGCTAATGCAAAAGGTATTCGTATCGAGGTATCTGGTCGTTTGAACGGTGCTGAAATGTCACGTCGCGAAAAAGAAGTTCAAGGCAGTGTGCCACTTCATACAATCCGAGCTGATATTGATTACGCAAGTGTACCAGCACAAACTGCTGCGGGTATCATCGGTGTGAAGGTCTGGATCTACAAGGGGGAGAAATAATATGTTAATCCCAAATCGTACAAAATTCCGAAAAGTTCGTAAAGGACGTATCACCGGTGTAGCAACAAGCGGTAATTACATCGCATTTGGCCAGTATGCATTACAGGCTCAGGGTAACGAGCGAATAACTTCTCGTCAGATTGAGTCAGCTCGTCAGGCGATGACACGTTACATCAAGCGTGGTGGTAAAATTTGGATTAGAATTTTCCCTCACACTCCTGTAACTAAAAAACCTCAAGACGTTAAAATGGGTAGTGGTAAAGGTAACCCTGAGTATTTCGTAGCAAAGGTTCGTGCAGGTACGATCATGTTTGAAATGCAGGGTGTAAGCGAAGAGGTAGCTCGTGAAGCAATGCGACTTGCTGCGCATAAGCTACCAGTAAAAACCAAATTCCTAGTACGAGAGGAGTCATAGGTATGAAGATTACTGATATTCGTAAATTAAACACTGATGACTTAGTCACAAAAGCAACAACGCTACGTGAAGAGATAAGTGAAATGAAACGTCGCGCAGTAACAGGTGAAGTGCAGAATGTACGACAAATACGTGCAAAGCGCAAAGATCTTGCCCGTGTGTTGACGGTGATGAGTGAACAACTCACAAAGGAGAACATCTAATGGCTAAAACTTTAATAGGAACCGTCTCGTCAGACAAAGTTGATAAAACTATTGTTGTGACTGTTCGCACTCGCAAGACGCACCCAATTTATCGTAAGCAATATACTGTAAGTAAGAAATTCATGGCTCACGATGAAAAAAATGAAGCTCATGTTGGTGATCAGGTTGCAATCATAGAGACACGTCCAATCAGCGCACGCAAGCGACATACACTTGATCGTGTTATCACTAAAGCCGGTATTGAGCACGTAGAAAGCGAGGAAGCGTAATATGATTCAACAAGAATCTCGCTTAAACGTCTGTGACAACAGTGGCGCAAAGGAAATTCTTTGTATTCGTGTACTGGGTGGTACTCGTCGTCGTTACGCACGCGTAGGTGATATCATCGTAGCTACTGTAAAAGAAGCAAGCCCTAATGGAACAGTAAAGAAAAAGACTGTTGTTCGTGCAGTAGTTGTACGTACAAAGGATAAGATTCGTCGTAAAGACGGCTCAACTATCAAGTTTGATGATAACGCAGCTGTAGTGATCGGTGACGATAAGCAGCCACGTGCAACGCGTATCTTTGGACCTGTACCACGTGAGCTCCGTGATTATGGCTATAACAAGATTATCAGTCTTGCACCGGAGGTACTCTAATGAATAAACTATTTAAAATTCGACTCAAAAAGGGTGATACTGTAGTTGTCCGTGCAGGTAAATACAAAGGCAAAACAGGTAAAGTTGTTGCTACGCATCCTGCGGACAATAAAGTAACTGTCGAAGGTGTAAATATCGTCAAGAAACACCAGAAGCCTAACAAAGAACACCCACAAGGTGGAATTATAGAAATTACAAAGCCAATCGATGTAAGTAAGGTCGGATTGCAAGATCCAACTACCAAAAAAGCTACTCGAATTGGGTATAAAGTAACCAAAGACGGCGAAAAAACGCGTGTCGCAAAATCATCAGGAAAGGAGATTAAGTAATGGCTACGAAAACTACATCAGTATCAACGCATGCTCGTCTCCGCACCTTGTATAAAGACCAATATAAAGTTGAGCTAAAGAAAGAACTTGGTTTAGTAAACATTAACCAGGTACCTAAATTAGAAAAAATCGTTCTTAATGTTGGCCTTGGCAAAGCTAAAGATGATAAGCGCATGATGGAA
This sequence comes from uncultured Candidatus Saccharibacteria bacterium, assembly GCA_964499935.1. GTDB lineage: Bacteria > Patescibacteriota > Saccharimonadia > Saccharimonadales > UBA4665 > CALBGR01. Next base: position 628,041 of record CAZCMS010000001.1, read on the forward strand.
GCTGCTACGAATACACTACGTAAGATTACTGGCCAGAATCCCGTGCAGACCGTTGCCAAGAATTCAATCGCAGGCTTCAAGCTACGCGAAGGTAATGTTATTGGACTTAAGGTAACACTACGTGGTGATCAAATGTATGAATTTTTGGATCGACTAGTAAACATCGTGATGCCACGACTTCGTGACTTCCACGGCGTAAGCAATAAGTCGTTTGATAAGCAAGGAAACTACAGCGTTGGGCTGGTCGACCAATCTGTTTTCCCTGAACTAACATTTGAAGAAACAACGGTAGCGCATGGTTTGCAAGCTGTATTTGTAGTGGACGCTCAAGAGACCGCTCACGCAAAAGCACTTCTTGTAAAATTTGGCATGCCGTTTGAAAAGGAAGGTAAATAATTATGGCGAAGAAATCTATCGTAGCACGTGATCTAAAGCGTCAAAAGATGATCCAAAAGTACGCTGCAAAGCGCGCTGAGCTAAAAGCAATGGGTGATCTGGAAGGTTTGGCGAAGTTGCCTCGTAACTCGAGCCCAACTCGCTGGAAGAACCGATGTATTGAAACCGGACGTCCACATGCATACATGCGTCAGTTTGGACTTAACCGTATTTCTTTCCGTGAACATGCAAGCAAGGGTGAAATCCCTGGTGTAACGAAAGCGAGCTGGTAATTGTTATGAGTATGACTTCTACTGATCCAATCGCAGACATGTTAACACGAGTACGCAACGCAATCTTGGTGCGAAAGAATGAGGTTGTAATGCCACATTCAAAAGCAAAGCAATCTGTTGCGGAAATTTTGAAAAACAATGGTTTCTTGAAAGATGTTGCTGTTCTTGACGCAAGTGTTGGCAAAACGCTAAAACTTGTTATTAACGAAGAAAGCGAAAACGCACCAATCACTGAAATTGTTCGCATGAGCAAACCGGGTCGTCGCTACTACGTCAAGGCTAAAGATATCCCAACTGTAAAACGCGGTCGTGGTATCGTTGTTGTGTCAACCTCGAGAGGTGTTATGACTGGCCAAGACGCAAAAGCGCAATCAGTTGGTGGCGAATTAATTTGTAAAGTATATTAAATAATGGAATTTCGCATTATCTACCCATACATTGCACTGGTCATTCAGGCAGTGATTGCGGTAGCTCTAGTGTCGATAGCAATTTCATTAAGAAACAAGAAGGAAAAATAATGAGTCGAATAGGAAAACTGCCAGTCGCAATTCCAGGTGGCGTGACAATCACTGTCGACCCAGACTTTATTACGGTCGCGGGTAGCAAAGGGACATTGAAGCAATTTACCATGTCTGGGGTTACGGTTGAGCAAAAAGAAAACGAAGTAATCGTTACTCGCGAAAATGACGAGCCAAAAAATCGTGCAAAGCATGGCTTGATGCGTTCATTGATTGCCAATATGGTGACAGGTGTGAGTCAGGGTTTCAGTAAAAAACTTGAGATCAACGGTGTTGGTTTTCGTGTTGCACTTGCTGGTTCTGACCTTAAATTTAATCTTGGTTTTTCTCACGAAGTTGTATACCACCTTCCGCAAGGTGTGACCGCAACTGTTGAAGGACTTACTATTACAGTCAGCGGAATTGATAAGCAGCAGGTTGGGCAAGTTGCAGCAGAAATCCGTGCTCTAAAGAAGCCTGAGCCATATAAAGGTAAGGGAATTAAGTACGCTGATGAACGTATTATCCGTAAGAGCGGTAAATCAGGAAAGGATAAGTAGGAGTTAGTATGAATCGATTATCACACAAACTAGAAAAGCTCCATCTACGACGCAAGCGAACACGTTCAAATATCAGTGGAACACCTGAACGTCCACGACTCAGTGTGAATGTGAGCAACCTTCACGTAACAGCGCAGCTTATTGATGACACAACCCACAAAACAATTGCTTATGTTAGTACTGTTGGTCAAAAAAGTCTACCAAAGTCAATGACAGAAAAAGCAGAATGGGTCGGTGCTGAAATCGCAAAAAAAGCAAAAACAGCAAAAGTAAAGAAAGTAGCATACGATCGAGGCGGTCGGATGTATCATGGTCGAGTTAAAGCGCTTGCGGATGCTGCGCGTAAAGCAGGATTGGAGTTTTAGTCATGGCTGTACAACAACAAAGAGAACAACGTTCACGACGACCAGAGCAGGTACAAGAAGAGAAGCCTTTTGACGAACGAGTATTGCACATTGATCGCGTTGCTCGTGTAGTAAAAGGTGGTCGAAGGTTCCGTTTCCGTGCACTTGTCGTTGTAGGAGACCGTAAACACAGGGTTGGTATTGGCTCTGCAAAAGGTGCGGATGTAACCACGGCAGTCGCAAAGGCAACAGACGTTGCAAAGAAGCACATGATCACTGTTTCACTAGATAAGAACGGCACACTATTCCATGAATCACAGGCTAAAGTGGGTGGTGCAAATATCTTAATTAAGCCAGCTAGTTCTGGTACCGGTTTGATCGCTGGTGGTGTGGTGCGTACGATCCTTGAAGTTGCAGGACTAAGCAATGTTCTGAGCAAGTCTCTAGGTTCAACAAACAAAACTAACACGGCATATGCAACTATTGCTGCGCTTGAAAGTATTGTTCCATCAAAAGATTGGGTAACAAGATCAAATGCAAAAACAACTCAGGCTGCAAAAAAGCCAGCTAAGTCTGTAGCTAAAAAGGCACCAGCCAAGAAAGCAGAAGATAAGGAGCAAAAATAATGAAAATTAATGAACTCCAAGCAAATAAGACAAAGAACTCTAGGAGAGTCGGTCGTGGTATTGCAGCTGGACGTGGTAAGACTGCCGGTCGCGGTACTAAGGGTCAGAAATCACGTGCTGGCTCATCAAAGAAGCCAGGATTTGAAGGTGGACAAAACCCATTGATGCAGCGTTTACCAAAGTTGCCGGGATTTCGTTCATTCAGAACTCCAGCAGAAATCGTATACACAGGTCAGCTTGATGCGGTTGCGCCAAAAGTAAATACTCAGACGCTTGCAGAAGCAGGTTTGATCTCTAGTGCTCATGTTAATGTGAAGCTTGTCGTAAAAGGCGACGTAACTAAAAAAGTTACAGTTGAACTTCAAAAAGCAAGTGTAGCTGCAGTTGAAGCAGTTGAAAAAGCTGGCGGTACATTCAAGCAAGTACCTCGCTTGCTGCGTGAAAAAACTTCTGAAAAGAAGATTGCCAAGGCTGAAGCTAAAGATAAATAATCAGTAACGATAGCCTTGCGCAAATAGACCGCTTTTCATTAGCGGTCTATTTTTATGCGATAATAAAAAACTACTACATTTAGATTCTTTGGGTTTGGCTGGATTTCTTGTATACTAGTCGAAAGAGTATTACATACTGAATTAAGAGGGACACACTACTTTATGAACTGGAAAGTTATTGGGCAGTCACTAAAACATCGTGACATGCAAAAAAGAATTATTGCCGTGCTTGGTATTTTAATCGTATATCGTTTTCTTGCTCATATTCCAATACCTTTTGGTGATCCTCAGACCGTCAAGCAGGTGCTTGATAATTTATTTTCTTCTGAAGCAACACCACAGTTGCTAAATTTCCTTAACATCATATCCGGTGGAGCTCTGGCTAACTTCTCAATTATGGTTGCCGGATTGGGGCCGTATATTAACGCGTCCATTATTATGCAACTCCTTACGCGTGCAATACCGAGGCTTGAAACCTTACGTAAAGACGGGGAGTCCGGTCAACGTAAGATAAATCAGTATACTCGTATGCTAACGTTTCCTCTTGCGATTATCCAATCTATCGGGGCTATATACCTTATTAGGCAAGCTGCTCAAAGTGTTTCCGGAGTTGGAGACATTACGGCCGATGCTTCAATCGGACAATGGGTTCTTATGGTCACGGCCCTTACAGCAGGATCTATGATCTTGATGTGGCTCGGTGAACAGGTTACTGAGCAGAGTATTGGTAACGGTATATCTCTCCTTATTACCGCTGGAATTGTAAGTACCCTGCCTACTACTATTGCAAACGTTGGAAGTGCAGCATTTGGCAAAGATAAAGAATGGAATATATTCAACCAGACTCTACCTATAGATGCGAAGGAGCTTGGCTTTGTCTTGCTGCTATTCCTGGGGGTCGTTCTGATGACATGGGCAGTGGTGAAGCTTAACGAGGCTCAACGAAGAATCACAATTAATTACGCTAAAAGAGTGCAGGGCAATCGTACGTATGGTGGCGTTACGACTATATTACCAATCAAACTTATTACAGCCGGCGTTGTTCCGATCATCTTTGCGGTAGCCTTTCTAAGTGTGCCGAGTTTCGCTGGGCAGCTATTGTCCAACTCTACGAACGAGAAATTTGCTGATATCGGCCAAAATCTTGTAGCGTGGTTCCAGGCTCCAAGTGCGCAAACCCTAACTTCAGGAAGTTGGGAAGCGTTCATATATCCTATAACGTACTTTTCGCTTGTCGTACTCTTCACTTTCTTCTATACGAGCATCACCTTTAACAGTAAAGAGATTGCTGAAAATCTACAGAAGCAAGGTGGATTTATTGAAGGTGTACGATCTGGTATAAAGACAGAGAAGTATCTCGGTGTAATAGTAAATAGGTTAACAGTGTTTGGAGCAGTAAGTATAGGTCTACTGGCGCTTGTACCTATTTTTGCGCAACTCTTTATTGAGGCGGACGTTACGTTAGGTGGTACAGGTATACTTATCTTGGTATCAGTGGCGCTTGAATGTTTACGCGCTGTCGAATCACGAGCACTCATGATTACATACGATCAATATTCTAGCCCAGAATATCTTGGTGGATCTGAAGAAGAAGCAGAAGAAGGTGCAAAGCCTCAGAAGGCAAAAAAACATTCTTTCCTCAGGAAGAAAGATAAATCATAGATAATATACCCAAAACACTTTACAAGTGTTGTGAAATTCTGCTATAATCAATTCTTGTTATATTTGTTGCACGGAGGTGAAGAAAAGCTCGCTTTTACTTACCGAGTACTGCAAGATATATCAAGGATATATTATGGCTGCGAGCAAAGAAGTTATCGAACTATCAGGGACAATAATTGAGACTTTACCAGGGACTCAATTTAAAGTCGAGCTCGAGAACGGCCATCAAATCATAGCTCATGTTGCTGGCAAAATGCGAAAACATTACATTCGTATCGTGCCTGGCGACTCGGTCACTGTAGAGTTGACACCTTATGATCTTACTAAGGGTCGGATTACATACCGAAAGTCTTAGTAATAAGGCAATTTTATAAATATTAAGCAGTGAGTCAATCTCATGAAAGGAGACTGATCCGTACATGAAAGTGCGTGCAAGTGTAAAAAAGATCAGCCCGGACGATAAGCTCGTTCGTCGCAAAGGTCGTCTATATGTCATTAATAAACTTAAGCCACGCCATAAGCAGCGTCAAGGATAAGGGAGAAATTAATGGCACGTATCTCTGGAGTTACAATTCCAAGTGAAAAGCAAATTCAAATTAGCTTGACATATGTCTATGGCATCGGCCCTAAGACAAGTCTTGATATTTTGAAAGGTGCAAAAGTTGAACCAACGGTTCGCACCAAAGACTTAACTGATGACGAAGTTTCTCGTATTCAGGAAATTATTAATAATACATTGATCGTTGAAGGTGAATTACAGCGTATCGTTGCTGGTAATGTTAAGCGTCTTAAAGATATCAACGCATATCGTGGCTTACGTCATAAACAAAACCTACCATCACGTGGTCAGCGTACTAAAACTAACGCCCGAACACGACGTGGCAAGAAAACTACCGTCGGTGGCACAGCAAAAAAAGTAGCATCTAAGACTTAAGGAGAGAGGAATACATGGCAGAAGTAACAACCAAGAAGAAAAAAGCCAAGCGCTCCGTACCTACAGGTCAGGTGCACATTTTGGCTACATTTAATAACACTATAATTACTTTTACTGATAGTAAAGGTGGTGCATTGACTGCAGCAAGTGCAGGCGGGTGTGGATTCCGCGGTTCTAAAAAAGGCACAGCATATGCTGCACAAATTGCTGCTGAAAAAGCTGGTCAAGCTGCAAAGCAACAATACGGCTTTAGTAAAGCAGACGTATATCTTAAAGGCGTAGGTCTCGGTCGCGACGCAGCAGTTCGTGCACTCAGTGGCCTGGATATTCAAGTAGAAAGTATTAAAGACGTGACTGGCGTACCCCATGGTGGCGTACGTCCAAAGAAAGCACGTAGGATTTAGGTAAAGATATGGCACGAGATACACAATCTATCGTAAAAATGTCCCGCCGTGAAGGATACGCACTGCATCCTAAAGCTCACAAGGCTTTAGTGAAGCGGTCTACACCACCAGGACAACAAAATCAACGCGGTATGCGTAGTAAGCCAAGTCAGTATGCTTTGCAATTGCGCGAAAAGCAGAAGGTAAAGCGCTTGTATGGCTTGCTTGAAAAGCAATTCAGTAACTTGATGAAAGAAGCTACTCGTAAAAAGGGTGATTCAGGTCCAGGGCAAGTATTGCTACAGCTTCTTGAGCGACGCCTAGACAACACAGTCTATCGAGCAGGGTTTGCTCCGAGTCGACGTGCAGCACGTCAGCTTGTGAGCCATGGCCACTTTATGCTTAACGGTGTTCGTGTAGACATCCCATCAATACGGGTAAAAGTTGGTGATGAGATTATTGCACGGGATCACAGTAAAAATACTGAATACTTTAAGAAGCTTGATGACGTTAGTCCTGCACCATCAGAATCAACAGCTTGGCTAAAAGTAAATCGTAAAAAATACGAAATTCAGGTAACTGGCCTGCCATCACGAGAAGAAGCAGAGCCAGAAATTAACGAACAATTAATTGTGGAATATTACTCACGCTAAGGGAGGCGAAAATTAGTATGTCAAATAACATTCACACACCAGGTCTCGTTAAAGTTGATGACCATAGCGCAACCAGTGCGACATTTGCAATTGAGCCACTTCACAGCGGTTACGGTATGACACTAGGAAACAGCCTTCGTCGTGTACTGCTTGCAAGCATTGCTGGTGCAGCTATCACAAGCTTTAAGATCGAAGGTGCAACCCACGAATTCACAACAGTTCCTGGCGTAAAAGAAGATATCGTTGATATCATGCTTAACCTCAAAGGTGTACGTTTCCGCGTTTATGGTAGCGACACTCAGACTTTACGAATTACCAAGAAGGGCAAAGGCCCTGTAACTGCAAAAGACATTGCTGTTAATGCAGATGTTGAAGTAGTAAATCCAGATCACGTTATTGCAAACATTGATGACGATAAAGCAGAATTTATCGTTGATCTTGTTGTAGAAACTGGTCGAGGCTACCGAACAATCGAAGAAGTTACAGCTCGTAAAGCTGGTGATATGATCGCTGTTGATGCAGTATTTAGTCCTGTACTACGCGTACGCTACAAAGTAGAGAACACTCGTGTTGGACAAGCAACCGATCTTGATAAGCTTGTTCTAACTGTTGAAACAGACGGAACAATAACTCCTACTGAGGCATTCGAAGAATCAGCTGCAATCCTAGTAAATCAGTACACTGCACTTGCCGGCAAGACTCGTGTTACCGCTGGCGAAGCACTTGTGCCAGGCACAGCAGACGCTAACAATAGTGATAACTCAGAAGAAGAGCCAACACTATTAAACATTCCAGTTGAAGATCTTAACTTGTCTGCACGAACAACCAATGCATTGATTAACAATGACATTCATACAATCAAGGACCTGTTTTCACTTAGTGATGCAGAATTGCGGGATCTAAAAGGCTTCGGAAGCAAGGCTCTTGATGAAGTAAAAGATAAATTAGCGGAGTTGGAGCTGTAGCATGCATCGTCACGGATACCAGGGACGCAAGTTCCATAGAGAGAAGGATCAACGTCGTGCGCTTATGAAGGGGCTTGCTGACTCATTGGTAAAATATGAGTCAATCGAAACAACCCTTCCAAAAGCAAAAGAAGTTGTTCCATATATTGAAAAATTAATCACAAAGGCGAAAAAAGGTGACCTACATAACCGTCGTCAAATTATCGCTTCATTGCAAACTATCGAGAGTGCACACAAGCTTGTCGACGAAATCGCGCCAAAGCTTACTGGACGCCAAAGTGGTCACCTACGCATAGAACGCACGCGTCTTCGTAGGGGTGATAATGCACAGCTAGCACGCGTAAGCTTCGTTGATGATCTAAAAGAGGCGCCAGTAGCCAAGGCTGCAGCAAAGTCAGTTGCTAAAAAGGCAGCTGCGACGCCTAAGAAAGCCGAGGAGAAAGCATAATGAAGACATATAGTGCAAAACCTAGCGACGTAACGCGTAAGTGGTACGTTGTTGATGCTTCTGAAGCTCCACTTGGTCGTGTTGCAACTCAGATAGCAACATTACTAACAGGAAAAGGTAAGCCTCAGTTCACACAGCACATTGACTGTGGTGACTACGTTGTAGTTATCAACACTGACAAGCTTGTAGTAACCGGCAAGAAACTTACTGATAAAAAGTATTATCGCCACACTGGTTATCCAGGTGGCATCAAAGAAGCTAGTCTCGCTGAAAAGATGGCAAAAGATTCAACAGATGTTATTTTTAAGGCAGTAAGAGGAATGCTTCCTGTTAACAAGCTTCGCGATGAACGCCTAAAGCGTCTCAAAATTTATGCTGACGCAGAGCACAATCATGCAGCACAAAAACCAGAGACATTTTCATTAAAGGAAGGTAAATAAGTATGGCAACAGCGAAAGACCAGTATTTTTACGCTCTTGGTCGTCGAAAGAGTGCGACTGCGCGAGTACGCTTGCAAAGTGGCAAAGGCAATATCGTTATCAACGATAAGCCTGCCAGTCAGTACTTTGCAGAAAGCCAATATCTTCTTCGCAAGCTCGAGGAGCCATTCGCAGCTCTTCAGCAAGAGAATAAGTTTGACATCAGCGTGCGCGTAACCGGTGGCGGTCACATTGGCCAAGTTGAAGCAATTCGACTAGGTATCTCTAAGGCGCTTGTAGAAGTCGACAGCAACCTCAAGGGTACGCTAAAGAAAGCAGATCTCTTGGGTCGTGACTCACGCGAAAAAGAACGCAAGAAGTTTGGCCTCAAAGGCGCTCGTAAGCAACGCCAGTTCACCAAGCGTTAATTTAAGCATCTTTGTGCTAGATTTCACTTCAATACTACCCCGCAATAATACGGGGTAGTATTTTTATGTAAAGACGTTTTCGTGCACAATCTGACGAGATAGATCAAACTTAACAGATGGAACATGTAGTGTAATGCCGGCTTTGAGCAAGTTGTCACCAATATGGATTACTTCAACCCCCGCATTGGCAAGCGCAGCTAGCACAGTGTTGATGGTCCTAGACCGAACAGTCCTACACTCGGCTATGCCTTCACCCACAATATGTAGCGCCCCTATATCATCAGACTCTATAATTTTACCCGTTACGCCGACAACTGGATCTGTCGCCCAAATTCTTTTTGAGTTAATTACCGTGCCGTGTTTTCCGGTATTTGTGTCGCACATAACAGTTTGAACAGATGAATCCTCTAGTAGCGTGGCAACATCTTTATGTAATAGTTCGCAGCCATTTACTGCAAACTCTCGCACTTCACGATACGTCAAGGCTTGCAGCATGCGAGTATTATCAGACTGTCTTGGGTCGGCACTCATGAATCCTGCAACATCGGACCAATTTCGGTAGCAGCTTGCCTCAAGTGCTAGCGCAGCGAGTGCTCCTGAGATGTCTGATCCACCCCTTTCGAATACATGTATATTTTTGTCTGGTAACGAGCCGAAAAATCCTGGCATGACATATTGCTGCCCAGGTTCGACTAAATCTTGGAAAGCACCGAAGCTTTCTGTCGTATCCAATATGCCGTTTTCGTCAAATTTAACCACCCTAGCTGGATCTAAAAACTGCCTTCTGCTCAAATATGAAAATGCACGAGCACTCCATAGCTCACCCAGTGCTTCAACGGGCCAATTATTAGCAGCAAAGACCTCCATTTCTTCTTCGGCGTTTAAGATAAACTCATCGGAGCTGTTTATATCAGCTCTTGCTGCATAACTTTGTACCCTCTGTAATACAGCTTCTTTACGACTTGCTGTTGGTTGAGTCTTATATCCCAATAACAGGTCGGTTAATTTGATAGGGTTTTCATTGTCGATCCCTGGAGCAGAGACGACTGCTATTGTTGATTGTTGCTCTTGCTCTTCTATTCTTTCAAGTACGAGCTGCGGATCTGCCATTGAAGACCCGCCAAATTTTTCGATAATCATAGTATCCTCGAATTTAAGTAGTAATATTACATCTACGTGTGGCTTCAAATGAAGTTTTCTTTCGAAAAAAGAAAAAGCTCCCGCGCTGGGAGCTTTTGGCAAAACGCAACAAAGCAGCCAGCTACTGAAGCTGCGCCTTTGTCTTTGTGATTGCCAATATGAAATTCATAAACAGCATAGTATCAGGAGTTTTAGTAACTGTCAATGGAAGCGGTATGTAAAAATGCTTGACATTTCGCTACACCGAAAGTATATTAGGAGACTATGAGTCAAGTAACGCGCAAGAACTATTGGTTTACCGGCACTATTTGTGACGGCTATTTGCGCGTGCTTGCATAATAATTTACCAATCATTTAGCAAACCAACCGTCACATAATGTGGCGGTTTTTAAATTTTAAAGGAGAAAATAATGACAGAAATACTATCTAGCCAAATCGGTGAAGAGCCTATAGCACTTGGTGCAGAAAGTCGGAAATTAGATCTTTATGATGGACTACAGACGCCAATCTCTAATGATGTAATAGTGCTTACAGAGGAGCATAGAGCAGCGATAGAGGCTTATGCCATAAGAGCAGCTGGTGAGTACGGTGATGCATCAGGCGCGCCTGAACTCACGCTTTCGCACGCAACTCACCAAGTCCCGACACTGGTTGCGCGAGTCGACTGCACGGTCAATGATGGCAATATTGTACCGTATGAAATGGAAGACAGCCCTTCAGGGCAAGGCATTACACATACAATCCACCAGAGTGTAGCAGGAACAGGAATACGAAATGTAATACGAAACCATTATCAAGAAACCGTAGGCGCTATACCGCACGTGATTGTATCTGGTGCTCGATCGCATGGCACTGACGATAAACTTATCGTAGGCGAGAAACGCTACGTATACAATGAGCTGTCACACACTCCAGGTACAAACGCACCAATAATTGTTAAAGCTATTCCTGGGCAACCCGATTCACATCGTCCGTATTTGCATTTGCAAGATCAATTAGTGGCTCCACTAGTTACCGAGGGTGATAAATCATATGCTGAGCGAATGGGTGACCTTACGCTAGTTGCATGCGCAAGTGAATTATTGACCGATGACTCCGGGGAGCTGACTGCGCAGGTACTCAAGGCTCGCCTAGGCTCTATGGCAATGGGTGTTTCCATTTATCTTGATCCAGGTACTCGCAAAATATTAGGTAGGAAAGGAACCGTAACAGCAGGCAGATTCAAGAGTGATCTTGAGGCATATGTAAAAAAAGGAGGTGCATTAGTACAGGAATTTACCCCACCTATTCAGATTCAAAATCCAGAAGGCAGGTCAAACGCTATTCTCCGAGTTTTCACGTTGCTTTCACGCGATACCAGGAATGGTGATATCCAAGCCCAGGCAATTGGCGGATGCTATGTTGCTCGGCCGGAGCTAATTATCCAAGGTGCATCAAATGCGGTAGCGGGGGCCGTACTGGTACAATAGGCTTATGGAAACACATCTAAAAAAACTCGTAGAATTCTACTCCGTCACGTCCAAACAGGAAAATGTTAAAAATTTATTGGAATATGTAGCGGGCTATCTGGACGCATGCAGTATGAAGGTTGAGCTGGTAGCATACAGCGGTGTACATAGCTTGTACGCGCATCCTAAAGGCTCAAAAAAGAGCAAGATTTTATTGCAGGCACATATAGACATTGTGCCTGGCGAAGGTCAACCATTTAGAGATGTAGATGGCATGTATAAGGGAAGGGGTGTCTACGATATGCTTTACGCAACGGCGTGCTACCTTACTCTTGTAGACGAACTAAAAGATGCTATATCCGATATGGATATAGGAATAATGTTGACCGGAGACGAAGAAGCCGGTGGCTTTAACGGTGTAGGGCGTATGCTTGATGATGGATATACTACCGATGTTTGCATATTACCCGATGCCGGCAATGGATATGGAGCACTCAACGTAGCAGCTAAGGGAGTATACGGCCCAAGAATAACCATACACGGGGCTTCTCATCATGGCTCCAGGCCATGGGAAGGTGATGGCGCTGCAATAAAAGCCGTACACTTCTTGCAAGAACTCGACGAATATTTTGCGTCGTTTCCTAGTGAAGACATGACGATGACAGTAGCTAAAATACAAGGTGGCGATGCTGATAATCGTGGACCAGCTACTACTCAAACTGTTTTGGATATTCGCTATAGGTCCAAAAAAGAACTTACACTGGCCAAAGAAAAAATCCATAATCTGATCAAGAAATACAATGGCGAAATAACCGATGTCGCGGAGGGTGAAGCATACCATCTTGATACTCAAAATGCATATGTACAAAAATTCATACAGCTGTATGAAACCCACGCTAAGCAACCCATAGAACATGGTGTTGCGCATGGATCATCGGATGCACGCTTTTTCTCAGCCAAAAATATACCGGTAATTATGTTACGGCCAGACGGAGGTGGCGCTCACGGAGATGACGAGTGGATATCCAAAGCAAGTATCAATAAATTTTACGAGCTTTTAAAGGATTTCACCGTAGAAGTTGCTACAATAGGAGATAGACATGAGTAAACCTGTAATACTAACCGGGCTTCGAGCAAATAGCGAGTTTCATATAGGCAATTATTTAGGCGGTATATTGCCGACCGTACAATTGCAACGTAAACATGCTGGTGAATATCAGGTAAATATGTTTGTGCCTGACCTCCATAGTTTTACAACTCAAATAGATCATTCTCGGCTCTATCAACAAACCATAGATAATCTACGAGTATTTGTAGCTGCTGGTTTAGATATTGATAACGAAGATACCTACATATATCGTCAAAGTTTTATTCCTGCACATAGTGAACTTACGTGGATTTTGGATTGTTTTACAGGATTCGGCGAACTTTCACGTATGACGCAATTTAAAGACAAGGCAGAATTCAAAAACAACTACATGCATTACCTTGAGGAAGGTTACAGAAAAAGTTTCATGAATGGAGTTGAGAAAATCCTGGGCAAACCAGACGGGTTGATAGAAAATTTACGTAGAAATATTGATTATAAAAACGAGATCGAAGAGGGGTTCGAGGATTACATAAAAAAACAAGACCTCACACGACTATTCCCTGAACCCGAAGCAACTGCGGGGTTATTTAATTACCCTGTGTTAATGGCTGCCGATATTTTATTATATGGCGCTAAATACGTGCCGGTAGGCGAGGACCAAAGACAACATCTAGAATTAACTCGCGATCTTGCAATTCGTCTTAACAATAAATTTGAGCAAGAACTGTTTATTGTTCCAGAAGCATGGGGTCAACAATTAGCGTTTTCCGAACGAGACAACGGTGTCCGCATACGTAGTCTACGTAACCCCGAAAAGAAGATGAGTAAGAGTATCTCTGACCCATCTGGTACCATTATGCTTAGCGACAATCCTGCGGAAGCGTCTAAGAAAATCATGAGAGCCGAGACAGACAGCTTTGGTGAAATTCGATTTGACTTCAAAGAGCGACCAGGCGTCTCTAACTTACTACAAATGCTTGCGTTACTTTCCGGTAAGTCTCAAGCAGAAGTGAATGCAGAATGGGAAGGCAAAGACCGTTATGGCGATCTTAAAAATGCTGTAGCAAATAGTGTTGAAGTGTTTTTGGCAGATTTCCAGGCAAAACTAGAAACAGTTAGCGAAGATCAAATTTTAACAAAACTTGCCCAAGATGAAGAAAAAATGAATATAACAGCTAAGGAAACACTGCTTAAGATACAAAAAGCAGTTGGCCTTCGAAAATGACATCCAACGACGAAAACTTTACCCCCTCTCGATTAGACCAGAAGGTTGTTCAGCTTATCCCTGATATAAGTCGTAATTTTGCAATCCGATTAATTAGTGATGAAAAAGTACGTGTTAACAATGTGGTCGTCACTAAATCTGGATACAAACTTAAGGCAGACGATGTCGTGGATATAGATTACACGCCAGAAACTGCAAATAATATTCCTACCATTGATCTTCCTGTGTTGTACGAGGATGATGACTGTGTTGTTATTTCCAAGCCTGTAGGCGTACTTACTCATAGTAAAGGTGCGTTTAATCCCGAAGCAACAGTGGCTACATGGTTAAGCGCACGCACGAATGATATGGATGGAAATAGAGCTGGCATAGTGCACCGGCTGGACAGAGCAACAAGTGGTATAATGATTTGTGCTAAAACACCAGAGGCGCTTAGCTGGCTACAAAAGCAGTTTGCCCAAAGACGTACTAAAAAGACATATAACGCACTTATCGTAGGGACCTTGTCTCCATCGGAAGCTGTCATTGACATGCCCATAGAGCGTAATCCTAAAAAACCTCAGATGTTTAGAGTAGGAAGCAATGGCAAACCTTCTAAAACTTATTATCAAGCAGTTGAAACAGGACCTATATATACATTACTCGAGTTAAAGCCCGAAACTGGACGCACACATCAGCTACGAGTGCATTTAAAACATTTCGGACATCCAATTGTTGGTGACACCTTTTATGACGGAGAACCTGCAGAACGGTTATTTTTGCATGCAACCTCTTTGGAGCTGACCCTTCCAAATCGCACCAGACAAGTGTTTACTGCTGAACTCCCAGCAATATTTAAGGAAAAAGTGCACGAAAATGAATGATTTATTATTGAATCAAGAAACAAAAGAGCAGCTTAGTAGACTTACGAGTCAAAACGCACATACAATTGCTCTTGTAGGCATGCAGGGAGTAGGCAAAAAAACTATTGCACTAGGTCTTGCTGCTGAATTCTTAAATATTACACCGGGTGATCTCCAGAAATACCCTTACGCACGGGTATACAGCCCAGTGAAAAACTCTATAACCATAGAAGTTGCCCGAGATATTATAGGATTTACAAGCCTAAAAACAGTAGGCGAAGGAACTATTAGACGTGTCATAATAATCGAAGACGCACATTTACTTACGCTAGAAGCTCAAAATGCTCTCTTGAAATCATTTGAAGAACCGCCAGAAGATACAATATTTATAATCACGATAGCAAGCGTGTCTCAGATATTACCTACTATTCTTTCGCGTGCATCCCTTACGCACATCCTGGTACCGACTAAAGAACAAACGGTAGACTATTTCTTAAATAAAAATTACTCAGCTGCAGACATACAGCAATACTATTTTATGAGTGGTGGCTTGCCCGGACTTATGAGCGCTCTTCTGTCTGAATCTGAGTCTCATTCATTTGTGCAGTCTATAAAACAAGCAAAAACTATACTTCAGTCCGATAGTTTTCAGCGCCTTGCCATGATTGATGATATTGCAAAAAATAAAGATTCCAAAGGACTCGTAGAAGCCTTGAAGCGTATCAGTAACGCAGCCTTATTAGCTGAAGCTACAAAAGATACGAGTAATAATCAGGCGTTTAAAAAATGGACGGCCGTACTTGCAGCAGCGCAATCTGCATCACAAAAAATATCAAGAAACGGCCAAGAGAAATTAATACTAACCGACTTGTTTTTACGTATATAAGCGCTTATACTAGATCTTAATTATGTTTGAATTGGCAGTTGTCGCAGGTTTCGGAGTGCTAGCATATCGAAACCTTAAAATACACGGGGATGAGTTCGCTGACGTATCACGTAAAGTAGGTGATCGACTAGGGAAGTTATGGGATATTGCGCACCAGGGAATGCGTGAAAATCGATTTCTTCGCGCTGAAAAAGCTTTATTAACTATCTTAAAGATCGACGAGCGTAATGCAGCGGCATATAACCGCCTGGGCATACTGTATGCTAAGCAAAAAGAATATCGCGATGCAATTGATTGTTTTGAGATTGCGTCAAGCATAGAGTCTACTCCTTCAAGCTTGCATAACTTAGGGCTAATATATTTTGAAACAGAAAACTATGCTAAAGCAGCCACTGCATTTGAACAAGCGCTGAAGCTCGATAACGAACAAGCAGCACGCCATGTTGCATATGCCAAAGTGCAAGAAAAGCTTAAAAACGACAAGCTAATGTTTCAGCATCTACTCTACGCAGCAGACCTTGAGCCGAATAAAGAGACATTTAAATTACTCCTTAACGCCTACAAGACCAGGGGTATGGATGCCGAAGCAGACATGACACAACAGAAGCTTGATAAGCTCATTGTGCCTGCCGGACGTCCGAAGCGGATTTCTCGCGCAAAACGGGTTGTTGTTTAACAATTAATTTGGTATACTTTCATCTGTTAATCAGGTCACGTAAGATATGTGCCACCTTAGCTCAGTTGGTTAGAGCACCTGTTTTGTAAACAGGGGGTCGTCGGTTCGAATCCGACAGGTGGCTCCATTACTTCCCTAGGAAAAGAGTAGCCCGAGAGAATGAATTTATTTCATTCCCCGGCGCGATGAGAAAAACAATAGGTTTGTCTCATTACCCCAGGCAGGGTTAGTGAAGCGGTCAAACACGTCAGACTGTAAATCTGATGGCATATGCCTTCGTAGGTTCGAATCCTACACCCTGCACCACGTTAAGGCACCCCACATGGGGTGTTTTAATTTGGTTATATTAAGTTATACAATATACACAATGAATTTTGTAAAACTAGCCGAGTCAATAACCGAAGGATTGCCCGAGCAGCCTACGAACACAATACTATCTGATCTTGAAGTTCGTTATGCCGAACCGCAACGCCACCACCACGACGGGGAGCATATAGAAGATCTCTTCGGTCTGCTTAATCTCTATAGAGCTCACGTTAAAGATCCTCGAACCGTTGGATGGGCTATGCTGACACACGACGCTATTTACAATCCTAAGGCACCTTCAGGAGAAAACGAAGAACTGAGCGCTCAACTTGCGGAATCTACACTTCCTAGTATTCTAAGAATTGCTAGGGTCGTAAAAGTTGCACGGTACACGCGTGCCACGGCAGGGCATATTTCTCATGACTCTGATCCTGATCTAGACTTCTTTTTGGATGCCGATCTTGCAATTCTTGGTGCCCCTCCACCTCGCTATGACAGATATTCCCAAGATATTAGGCGAGAGTATGTCCACGTTCCATCCAGCCTATACAGCCCGGCGAGATTTGACATACTCCAAGGTCTGACGATTCGCGCTGAATCTACAGGACTGTACAGAACCGAGTTATTTAGAGGTTTATATGAAATCCAAGCTCAAGAGAACATCGCCCGCGAATGCGATCAGCTACAGAAAGACTCTGTTGATGAGCACTAAAAGAAGCGCAGAGCCATCAATCGGACTCTACCCCGCATCCTTTGACCCAATTACTGTTGCTCACGTAGGCATAGCAGAACGCGCAGCTCGAGTACTCGATCATCTATATGTTGCGATTGCTGTTAATCCCGGCAAAAAATATCTATTCGAACTAGATAAAAAGGTCGAGTTGGTTCAAGTATCTATTGGACACATAGCAAACGCTGAAGTTATATCCTTAGAAGACGGACTTACGGTTGATCACGCTCGCCGCCTTGGCGCCAAGACTATGATACGAGGTGCTCGAAGCGTAACTGATTTTCTAGATGAAATAAATCTTTTTGGGCAAAATCTTCACGTCCAAAATGCTATCGGGATGGACCCAACCGATTCTGAGTTTGTAGACACCCAGACATACTATGCACTACCTGGTCAAGATCATATCAGCTCAAGCCTCGTGAGAGGACTTATGGGGATGCCTGGCGCTGAGGATCGAGCAGCAAGAATCAAGCCTCTCGTCCCTGAGCCTGTCTTTGAGGAGATTGCAACGCTTCTAGAGCGCAACCACCTATAGCGATTTTCCAGCTAACCTGGTGAGCTCAAGATAACACTTTAAAATATGTCTATAAAATGGTACACTATTTTAGTTAAATGCCATCTTAGCTCAGGGGTAGAGCGCTTCCATGGTAAGGAAGAGGTCATGAGTTCAAATCTCATAGATGGCTCCAGATTGTAATAATAAGGACCACTTATGACAAGGCAAGTAAAACGTCTTTACAGATCAGATGACCGAATGATTGCCGGTGTTTGTGCTGGTATTGCAGAGTATTTCAACGTAGATCCTACGCTTATTCGCATTATTTTTGTTCTATTGCTGTTACCTGGAGGTCTTCCTGGATTTATCCCATACGTCGTGCTATGGGTGATTGTACCGACTAAACCACATAATACTATTGATAAACAGTAGTTAATCTGATAAAATTAGGAACATTATGGCAAAAAAAGGTGATAAACGAAAATTAATTGGGCTTGTGAGCGAAGAGTCCGGAGAACGTATTTATTACACAACCAAAAATACGATGAACACTCCAGAGAAACTTTCTCTTAAAAAGTACAGCCCCAAACTACGTAAACATGTAGTATTTACTGAGACCAAGAAAAACCTTGGACGAAACGAAGTAAAGAAATAAAACAGAAAGATCGCCCAGAAATTACTCAGGGCGATCTTTTTTAGTTGGCGTCGATTACAATAACTCTATTCGACGATGATTATCTACGCACTATTCGTGCCTGCGAGTACGTGATATATCTAAAGCAGTATTAATTAGCTCTGCGTGACTCCATACTAATGGTGCAACGCCTACCGGCTCTCCGGTAGTAGGGTTGACCTGCTCAGATAATACTCCACTTGGTAATGATTTAGATATTGCCCAGTCAAGATATTTCTTAGCCCTATCTATCTGATGGTCTCTTACGTAATATTGCGCCATCCACAATGTCGTCACAAACCAGGGATTACCCATATACTGAGGATTTGATGCAAAGTAGTTGTCATGTTCATAGCGAGGAGACCCGCCTGACGGAGACTGATCAAGAAGCGTATTCTCTATAGAGATAGCAGTGTTTTTAATCTCGTCATTATCGAAGAAACTATTGTGTGCAAACATTACAACGCCGTATAGGCTGGATACATCTATAGTATTATCGAATGATAACGAACCATCCCCCTGAAGTAGGTAGCCTTTACGGAAAGCTTTACGCTCTGGATTGTAGAACACAGATGCATTAGAAGCTATCAGTTCGGCAGCTTTTCTCCAGTTGACTGCATCGTCAGGGAACTCAAACTTTTCAGCAAAATCCGCTGCCACCAGCAATGCTTCATAAGTACATGCAGCAGTATATGTTGAGGTAAGGAATTTTTCTTCCCACAGATCATAGCTGGCGTGTGGTAAGCCAGTCTCTTCATCGATGAATCTTGCCATAAAGTTAGCAGCATGCTGAATGAATGTATTGTAAAGATCAAGCACAAAAGCATCATCACCAGTGATACTATGGTATTCACCAAGCATATTAATTACGCTCGCCGTTTCGTCCTCCTGGATTGGCAACTCTCTTCTGTCTCCATGTACCTGAGGGTGCCATGTACTACCAATGGATCGATCTGGCTGAAATTTATGCTGCAAATACCCAGAAGGTGTAATGATATCTCTACAAAACTTAAAGAAATTCCGTGCTTCATCTTTGTAGCCTAGTCGCAAGAGAGGCCATATAACATATGCACCATCACGTGGCCATACGTAGCTATAGTAATCTCGTCCATAATTATAGATAGACGAATCGCATGAGGCGATAATACCACCACGTTTATCGGTGTGTGCTTTTATAAGTAGTAATGATTTTTTCGTAATTGAAACGTATTCAGGGTCAATAGCATTAATTCTTTTAGCTCCGATCGCTAGCCAGTCAGCCCAGTGCTTTCTAGTTTTATCTAGACGCTGCAATAACCCGTCTTCCTTAATAGTATTATGAATATTTTCAGCACTGTACTGCGAGTCAGCTGCAATAATCCAGTAGTGAATATTTTCTTCTTGGTCAGGGTCAATACTGCAAACAAAACGAAGCACAGAATCAACACCACCATGTTCCACGGCATTATTAGATAACTCACCATCTTCGGCGTCTTTATACGTTCCTTCTTTGCCTTCGATGCCATAGTTTCCAATAGAAAACTGGTCGTAAGGCGTGCCATCTGCGAGCTGTCCGTAAATAAGTAGGCTGCAGCGCCCTTTATAATCTAGTAAGTAGTGCTCATCTGGAACATACAAGGCGGTATCAGCTCGACCCGCACGTGATATTTGGAAAACCTGATGAATAAACACTCTCACATCTTTGCGTGAATCTGAATGGTTGCGAACTTTGATACTTCGACATAATGCATTCACGTCACTATCAACGAAATCGTTACAAAAAAGCTCAATACCCAGGTCTCGATGCTTCATAGAAACAACACTTACGAGAGCGTCGGTCTCAAAATCAACCGAAATATCCCATTCATCATGACTCACCCACGAAAACCTACCATCTACCCAAATACCAATTTTATGATGTGCGCTTCGAGCTGTAGTCAGGTTGTCTAGCCCAACATAGGGGTAGTAGAAATCGTGTACTAATCCTGATTCGTTTAACCCAACAGTTAGTTGCCCATTGCCGAGCATTACTGGACGTGCCATTGTTATACCTCTATACCTTTCTCTAACAAACGGAATTTGATGTCATGATACGCGTTAATAAAAGCGATAAATGCGTCGTAAGGATTTTCGTACGGACTAAAGTAAGCATGGATATCGCCGTCATTAAACCATTTTGTACACATATAATAAAAATGGTCAGATGTCTGAAGCCTTCTGTAGTCTTCTATAAGACTCAGGTCCTTAGTGCCGATAATTTTATCGTGTAACTCATATAAAGCATGGATGGACTGCTCCTGCATGCCATTACCAAGCCACGCACTGAGGTCTCTTTCTGTATCTGCCCATGTAACAGTCTGAGGCATGTCCACCTGATCGTGTGGCTCATTAGCGTCTATCACTTCGCTGACCGTCATAAAAGTGTTGCCCGGGGTTTGCAGCCATTGTTCGGGCAGGTGATAGAGGAAATTAAAAATACCTGAGTCGTCCCATTGATGTTCGCCGAATGTTTCGTAGTCCATAAATAAATTAAAGTTGGTGGCATTATGGGTGGAGTTAAGCCAGTGAGTAAATTTATCTGCGGTCAGTGGCCAACCAGCCCAGTTTCTGTCACCAAATCTAAAAGCAATATCATCGCTCAGTTTATAATTTTTCATGAGCAAGCGAATATTGTCGGTGTATGTAGGACGATATACATAATTTGGGCTTCTCCAGCCAAGCACTGGATCCCATCCCTCAGAAAGAATACCTTTATAGCCGGCTTTATCTGCCCAGTATGCGAGATCGTTATTGTAGGCAAGCTCAGTATTTCGGAATACTTGCGGTGTTTTTCCGAACAATTCCTCTACCTTTTGCTTGTGCATTGCAACTTGTGTTTCAAATTCTTCTCGGTTATAGAAGAATGCTAGACTATGATGATATGTCTCCCCAACAATCTCAACCCTTCCAGTTGCTATCAAATCTTTGAAAGACTGTAGAGCCTCTGGCGACCACATCTCTAGTTGTTCTAATACTGTACCTGTAATTGAGAGGCTTAGTCTAAATTCTGGGTATTTTTTGAGCATCTCTAACAGTCGTGCATTTGTAGGTATATAAGACTTTTCTGCAACCTTATGCACTATGCGCTCATTGCTTGTACGATCGTTGTAGGGCATCGAGAAAAAGTAATCATGGTTAACCCCGGCATCAAAAATTGTATAGTGGCGCACACGGAATGGCTGATGGACGTGCAAATACAGGACTATTGCTCGACTCATGCCATTACTCCTGCAGTATGTCGGTGATATATATCTCTCATTTTGTGTGCAGAGTCATTCCAACTGAGCTTTTCAAACTCACGATACGAATTAACATGCATCTCGTCACGCAAGCTATCATTTTGTACGACAGCTGTAATTTGGTTTGCCATTTCTTGGATATCCCAAAAATCAACCTTCAGGCAGTTGGTAATAATCTCGCTTACGCCAGACTGCCTACTAATCACGGAAGGGGTGCCGTAACTGATTGCTTCCAGTGGAGTAAGGCCGAACGGCTCAGAGATAGATGGCATAACAAATACATCACCTATCGCATAGGCATCACGCCAATTTTTACCACGCTGGAACCCTGTAAAAATAACATTTTTAGATATGCCTAACTTTGCAGCTTGTTCAATCAATTCAAAATACTGTTCGCCACTACCAACTATAAGGAAGATGGTCTTAGGCGCTCTGTAGATAACCTCTTTTGCTGCAAGTAATAGATTAGGAAGGTTTTTTTGCATAGTTAATCTACCAATACTCGTGACAACTCTGTAGCCCTGCTGTTTCATGGCAGCTAGGTAATGATATGCATTTGTAGGATCAAGCGACTCTAATCCTTCTGCATCTATGCTGTTATGCACAACATCAATTTTATCTTCGGGTATATCGTAATCACGAACGATACATCGCTTAGTGTGTTCGCTTACAGCGATGATTTTGTCTGCCATAAATAAACCAAGGCTTTCAATTTCTCGAACATAAGGGTTTCCTTCGTTACCACCTGCACGATCACGTTCAACAGAATGTACATGCATAATCAAAGGGACGTTCGTAAGTTTTTTGGCACGCAAAGCTGCCCTGAATGTTAGCCAGTCATGGGCATGGATGACATCGTAGGTACCGTGTTTTACTAGATTAGACACGGCTTGCTCATACAGCGATTGCTGCTGGAAGATATTTAAGTACTCTTCGTGACCATCGGCAAACGTGTATTTATAACTATCGTAGGCAATCCCACTCATCTTAATTGCTTTTACGTCTTGCGGATGAGCAGCGGTGACCTTCATAAAATCAACAGGATGATCGTGGTTGTACGGGAGGACAAATTCGATATCAACATTTTTTTTCGAGAGAGCTTTACAAAGTTGGTAACATGCTACGCCCAACCCACCGCTATTGTAGGGAGGTAACTCCCAACCGAGCATTAATACTTTCATCACCCTCTTTTATTGCTTATCTATTTGATGCACATTATAAGCCACAATGCACATAAGCACAACCGCTTTCAGCTACCCTATGACGAACATCACTGCATAATGCTTATTGCGCGTGAAATAACTAGCAAAACCGTGACTACAGAAACGAGTGATTGCACCATCATAAGAATCTTAGCCCTGTGTGTTAAGGGAACTGTGTCTGCAGATGCAAAATTAGTAACATTAGTGCCTGATAGGTACAAATAGTCAATAAAACCCGAGTGCCAATTGTCTGGGGTAACTTGTTTGTGTATCATTTGAGGGAACATAAAATCTCGAATTTTTAATCTATGAGTTCTACCATCGGGCCCGCCTCCGTCCATCTCCCAGTACCACAACGCAAAAAGAAAAATGTTAGTAGTATAGATAGTTGCTGCGTTAAGTAAAACAATCTCCCCACTCAAGGCCGTACTACCTGTGATTAGCACATCGGCTAACACAATCAGCGAAAATATATTCGCCATTGTTACAACCCCTATGAGCGTCAGTGCAACGCTATGCCTAGCCCGTGACACACGATGATAGCCATCTGGAGTAATAACGCTGAGACCAAATAAAAGAATAACCTCTAGTACGATGAGTAATAATTTATTAGCAGGCAAGAACGAGTGTGCAGTAATAATCTGAAGTCCAATAATTGCTGCCACGCCAAGCTGCAGATGCCATATAGGATCATGGGTGCGTTTAAATATTTTTTTCATAACTAATTGGTATTATACTGCACATTAACAATAGTACTATAAGCATTAGAATTATATCGTATCTGGTATGCTTGACATATTTTTTAGGTCCTGTACGATAAAGGTTGTGTCTTTTTTACTCGTGAGGTGGAAAAGCACAAACGACTACCTATTATGACCCAAACTTTCAACATAGCTAACGAACAATAATAATTAATTTTTAACACGCATCGTTTGATCGATGTGTTTAGGTTTGGTGTTTTTTGGTGGTCAAGGAGGGAAACATGCGTATATCTGCGCTAATAGTGGGAAGTCTTGCAGCTATTACAGTTCTTGTAGTTGGCGGTAATACGACTCACGCACAAACACAAACAGAAGAAGCTAAACCAACAGAAAATATAGTCAAAGTTGAATCAGGAAATACCTTATCTGGTATTGCCAAGGCCAATGCAACTACATATGTTCGGCTCTTTGACGCAAATCCACAAATTGAACATCCAGATAAAATCTTCCCAGGTCAAAACCTGAGAGTACCAGCACCTGAAGAACAGCTTGCGAGCAGAGGTTTACCTGCTGCACCAGTAGCTGCTCCGAAGGCAACACCTAAGGCAGCTCCTACAGCAAAGGCTAAGCCATCAGCTCCAGCTCCAACACGTAAAACCACACGCCCTACACCAGCAGTACAACCTACTGCAAATGGTGGCGTATGGGATCGCCTAGCACAATGTGAATCCAGTGGTAATTGGAGTATTAATAGCGGAAACGGATACTACGGCGGACTCCAGTTTAGTCTTAGTAGCTGGAGAGCAGTTGGCGGATCGGGCTACCCACACCAAGCAAGTAAGTCAGAACAAATTGCACGTGCCGAAATGCTTAAAGCACGTCAAGGCTGGGGCGCATGGCCAGCTTGTACTGCAAAACTTGGTCTTCGATAAATAGACAACCATGCACACACTGCCCACCTGGACTTTACTAGGTGGGCAGTTACTATTTATACACCTTTGTCACCGTGCTGAAATGTGGCTACCTACACAGACATAGCAACAGTGCTATAGTTAAGCATATGAATTTTAAAGAATTTGATACTACATTTATAGAGTTCTCTAAAAAATGGTTCGAGCCTTTGTCTCGAATAGCCTTATTTATTATATTTTTCTATTTCGGGTTACTAAAGCTTATCGGTGTTAGTCCTGCGGACGATTTAGCGCGAGCGCTGGTAGACAAAGTAGTAGGACTGACATACTTTAACGAGCTATTTATATTATTGGCTGTGTTTGAGTGTGTAATAGGAGTGCTATTCTTGTTTCCAAGATATACGCGCATTGCAGTTCTATTATTATTTATACACCTGCCTATAGTAATGTCGCCATTAGTCCTTGCGCCCCAAGAGGTCTGGCAATCGATGCTTGTTCCGAATTTAGAAGGCCAATACATTATTAAAAACGTTGCACTATTGGTATTGGGCCTGGGGCTTGTAAGTAAGACTACACCCATTGCAGCACGTTCACCCCGCAAGAATCAGACCAAGCAATAAAAGAGCTAGTGGTTTTGAGGACCTACAGTTTGGTGCTACACTTGCGTCATGAACGAAAGCACCATACAAGAATTAACCGACTTACCTATACCAACTCTTAATCAAGAGCAGCTCTTGGAGTTTACTCCAGACTCAATTCATTCTGAGTTTGCAGCCAATTTTGATGTTAAGCAAGCGAGCACCACCCTAGACAGGCTCGAAGGACACCATGTCTTAGGCGCTGATTTCGGTGGCGACAAGGGTGTTTCGCAATTATTCCAAGTACAGCAAGGTAAACTTGTACCCGTAGAAGGATATAGAGACGAAGTACAGGGAGACGATGGTGCAGGATACGTTGCAAGCATCAAAAAAACAGCAGCTTATGCAGAGCAACATAATCTGCCGATCGGTATTAGTTGGGGTGGACCAATGGAGGGTTCAAGATTGCTGTATCACCCAAAAGCTAACACCTTTATAAAAGAACTTACCGATGAATTTACGGGTGATTTAAAGAATATTTCGCCAACGATCACTTCGGCGATTAATGATGCTCCTGCTGGGCTTATTGCTGGAGCAGTGGAGGCCTATCATCAATTTAAAGCAGAATCAGTAGTATTTATTATTAATGGCGGTGGTATTGGCTGTAGTTATCTTAAAGATAAAAAGATTTACGCAACCGAAGCAGGACATGTTCGTGGCATAGATGCATTTAATATATACAATCAAACCGACGAATGCGGAGTGTTCGATCAAAAATTTGTCTGCGTAGAAAGACTTGGCGCTAATAAAGCTGGCGTAGAAGCCCAATGGAAGCTATTACAGGGCGAGCGACTTAGTGCGCGTGTAATAGAAGACAAGTACAAAGAAGGCAATGCACTCGCAGGTGAGCTATACGAACACTCTGTGCTCATTGTTGCTCACACCGTACAAGGCTTGGCTAATGCTGTTTCTGTAGATCTGACTGACCCAAGATCTGCTGTCGTGTGTCATGGTGGTGGGTTTAAGTTTCCCCAGTACGGTGCTCGTGTTAAGCAATTACTCGACTCCTATAATAACGATGCGATACAACTCATCATGACAAACGATTTCTCGGATCCACGATCTAATGCTTGTCTTGATGGCGCAGCAATTGCAGCTCTTGTAGCTTAAGCAATGCTTTGATATTAGCTACTGATTTTTATCTCCGGAAAGACGGAGCCGTAGACTGATAATGCATTAATTTGATTAATGTGATTTAATATATAAAAGTATACTCTTATGTCTGATCCGAATAATCTACAACCGAACTTTGAAGTGTCTGAGCTTATTACAGTACCAGAATATCGGACCACGATGTTCCTGACTGACGTTATTGAGCGGGCAATTGATCGTAATGAAGCTGAATTAAGGGGTGAACTTGACTCTGACGAATGTGATGACTGGGATAGGATGGAAGAAGCAGCCGAGGCCCTCAACGAGGAATTACGCTATAGAGGCTTTATCGAGAGAGATGCATCTGGAAATGACAGGTATCCCACTCGTGCGTACATACGCCACGGTAGCGACGAAACAGGCATACTCGAAGATTACATGGTGATTCAAGGTTTTGCACCGTACTCGCAATCGGCGCTATTTCATGAAGGAGTGCCGATTCAAGATGAAAAAGCTCAAATTGGACTACATGCTTTTCGCAGAATACGTGACGTCTTTTCGTCCAGCCATTCAGAGGAAATTGAAGATATTATTATTCCACTCAACGACCCTTACTTTGCAGTTGAATTACCTGAAGATAGAGTCGAGAGCACTGCCAAAGAGCTCATCAAGGAAGTCCCCGAACTTCAATCCCAAGGTAGCTTAGCAATCGCATTTTTTGCATTAACCGAACTGCTTAAAGACAAAGAATACGCCAAACGCATACCAGAGATCGACAAGCTCGTAACGAAAATAGCAAACCATAAAGCGTTCGTAGACGACCCCGTGCGATTAAGCGGACTTGGGGTGCTGACAGGCCTAGGCTTTGAACCAGGTGGCTACAAACTAGAACAGAGATCCTTTACGACACGCAGAAGCAGAATCGAGGACTTAAACAACCCCTACATCAACGAAAGCGTTTTAGGTATAAAAGCGCTCTATCGTGCGTGGCTCAACACCGTTGCCTTACTGCCCGAACAGGGTAAAAATCGTGGCCTAATAATTCCTAATTTTGTAACAACCTTTGCACATCCGTCCGACACAGCTCATGAATCACAATTTATGCTCGCCACACTACGCGATAATATATCTCTTGAACGTATTTCTGACTAACAGTAGCGAACATGCAGGCTTGAGTATAATTTTTAGACATAATGTGGTATAATATATAAATGATACACAGACCGCTAGAGGCAAACGTAGTTGCAGATAATTTAATAACCGTAACTTTAGCACCTCCAGAGCTTATGCCTGATTTCATTCTTCATGACGACATAGAACCACACTGGAGACTCGGAATGGCAACTACGGCAATGTTTGCTAGGCTGGACGGCGAGAAACTTAAAGAGGGACACCAAGAAGTATTTTACATGGGTGCTATATCTCAAGTGTTGGCTAAATCAGGTCTGTATGCTCCAGAAGGTAGAAAATTAGTCACTCTCGCAACGGGCATACTTGATGATCATGAAATTACAGAACTACTTAGCACGATTGGCGAAGGCGCCAAAACACAAGCAGGAGGCTACTCAGAAGATCATGTAGCATTTGGCATTGAAGTGGTTCGAAAAGTCTGGGATTGCCCAGAACTACCATTGCCGAATAGCGAACCGGCAAGAACACTAGTCGACATAAATGCAGGCTTTCTTGCAGCTATTAGTATCGTACGCGACTAATTAATGCCTTAACTGTAAAATAACACAAGCTTGCGCTTGTGTTATTTTCTTGGCAGGGGTGACAGGATTCGAACCTGCGACACCTGGTTTTGGAGACCAGTGCTCTAGCCAACTGAGCTACACCCCTATAGTTGAAACAAATCTACGGTATGTTCGTTGCTTGATGTCACGAAATGAATTCGCAAAGACTCACTAATGATACCAGATTATTAACAGATGTCACCAGTTGAAATTACTTTTCCCGAGAAACAAAATCTGTTATACAATATATACATATGTCGAAACTTGCACCAGCAAAACCGTTCTTACTAATGTTCTATGGATTTCCGGGATCAGGCAAAAGCTACTTTTCACGGCAGCTATCCGATCACGTCCAAGTAGCCCATGTACAAGCAGATCGTATCCGCTACGAATTGTTTCAGGAACCGCGCTACGACAAGCAAGAAAATACTGTTGTACTGCAAATTGTGAACTACATGGTAGAAGAATTCCTAAACGCAGGTGTAAGCGTTGTGTACGACACAGGTGTTATCAGGCTTGCGCAGCGCAGAATGCTCCGAGACCTTGCCCGTAAATGTGGTGCAGAACCAATTCTTTTATGGCAGCAAATTGATGCAGACAGCGCACTCGCACGAGTTATGAAGCGTGATCGACGAAAATCCGACGACCGATACGCTCTACAGCCTGACTACACAACATTTCAGAAAATTGCTGGCAGCATGCAGAACCCCCAAGTTGCAGAAGACTACATTGTTATTAGTGGTAAGCACGTATTTAACACGCAATTCAATGCTCTTCTTCGCTACATGAAGCAAAAGGGCATTATTGTAGGTAATCAAACTACTGCAAGTGTTGCTAAGCCTGGTCTTGTTAACCTCATTCCGCCGTCTCGAGCAGGTCGCGTTGATATGTCTCGACGAAATATTACAATACGTTAATCTCATACATAATCTATGGCTACAAAAGTTGTTACACTTCCGAATATCGGAGACGTTACGCTAATCAAGCGTCGTGGCGCGCGTAATATTCGGCTTAAAATTGATGCCGATAATAAAGTTACCGTAACGTTGCCACATATGGTTCCGTATATAATTGCATCCGAATATGCAAAAAAACATGAGGCATGGATAACAACAGAGCAAAGTAAGCGTACCTCTACGTTAAATGACCAGCAACAAATCGGCAGACTTCACACACTTTCATTTGTTCACGACCCTAACGCACACCAACCAACAGGGCGAGTAACAAGCAAAGAAGTCGTTGTCCGTCACGCTGTGCCTGCCTGCACCACCGAAGTTCAGGCAACAGCCAAAAGAACTGCAATACGTGCTTTAAAACTTCAGGCAAAACATTTTTTACCCAAGAGATTACACGATATCGCACTCCGCGAAGGGTACACATACGGCAAAGTAAGCGTAAAACAAATGAAGGGTCGCTGGGGAAGCTGCAATCAAGACAAAGATATTGTGCTTAATATTTTTCTCATGGAACTACCAATTGGGCTTATAGACTATGTTATTCTTCACGAGCTTGCGCACACTCGCGTACTCCATCATGGCCCGGAGTTTTGGGCAGAGATGAATCGGCATACTGAAATTGATGCAAAAACTCTCCGTAAGCAAATGCGAGAATATCATCCAACAATTCCTGCAAAATCTGTGGCATAATAGTGCTTATGTCTATCAATAACGCCTCGACCTTATTAGAACACGGTCAGTTAAAGAGTCTTATTAACAGTATGACCGACGGAGTCATAGCACTCGATAAGAAATTAAAAATTGTTCTGTATAACGGTGCTGCGCTTAATATTCTCGATTTAAACAGCAGTATCCAGGGTAGAAACATAGATGAGGTACTCCGTCTTGTAGATAACGATAAGCACCCGATCCTCATTGCCGATCTAGCACACAATGCAACCACTGCAACTGAATCTCGTGACTATAGATTGCCATATAGCGACGGAAGTACCAGCGCCATATACCTTAGCATCGCCCCAGTGCATCAACGCGACGGCCAAGAAGGGGTTGAAGGATATGTTCTTATACTGCGCGATATCACACACGAAAAATCGCTCGAAGAAGAGCGCAGCGAATTCATTAGTGTTGTAAGCCACGAGTTACGCACTCCGATTACGATTGCCGAAGGTAGCATCAGCAATGCTATACTCACTCTCACAAAAGGAGGCGACCCCGAAGTACTTAAAAAAGCCTTAACAGCAGCCCACGATCAGGTCCTTTTTCTGGCCAACATGATTAACGACTTATCGACACTTTCTAGAGCAGAAAGAGGCTTACTAAACTTGGATATACAGACCATAAATATCGCTCAACTCCTCCGAAACCTGGAAGACAATTACAAGCCAGTTGCACTAGAAAAATCACTCGAACTTTCGCTGCATATCGACCCGAAACTTGAATCAATTATATCTAGCGAGCTATACGTAAAGGAAATACTGCAAAACTTTATCACTAACGCCATTAAATACACTGACAAAGGTGGCGTATCCATAGAAGCACGGCAAACTAGCCAAGGAGTGGCAGTAAGTATTACGGATACAGGCATAGGAATCAGCAAGCTTGACCAAGACAAAATATTCGATAAATTTTTCCGTTCCGAAGATTTTCGCACAAGAAAAAATAGTGGCACCGGACTAGGCTTATATGTCACCATGAAACTTGTTAAGATTATCGGCGCAACAGTTGAGGTTAGTAGCGAACTTAATAAAGGTTCGACTTTTACCGTTATATTCAAAAATCAGGGCGCGTAATTACATCCTAGGCAAGGACGAGGTTACATGCATAACAGGTAAGCAGATATTTCGTCCTTTCCATACGACGTCAGAAAATTCATATTTCAAGAATGAATAATTCATAAGCACCATATCAGTCAACACAGTAGGTACAATCATAATTGGCACTAGCCACCAGCTCATTACACTGGTCGCATACGCAACAAGCATATACGAAATAATCGCACTAACTATGCTTACTAGCAGCAACGCAATAAAAAGTACGTTCTGATAGTACATTACAGCCCAAATCAGAGAAATGTATGGCAGAACGAATATTGCAAACATAAAAAACGTAAACAACAACACCATTTCAGGTTTCTTTTTCAATTGAGGGTACCGTACCCGGATTGCGGTTGCTCTCTGGGTTGCATGACGCTTCGCGGAATAAACAGCCAGCTGGTTATTCGCTCGCAAAAAACTGTAACCGTCGGCCTTTATTAACTGCTTTGCGAAGAAAAGTTCGGGTAGAATTGCTCTGCTGACCGCCCTGAATCCACCTAGCTTTAGTGCATCCTTTCTGTATATCGCCCAACACGTGCTCACAACAGGGGGTCGCCGTATTAATCTACGAGGCGGTGCAAGCTCCCACATATACCGGGCAGCCTGTACTAGTGAATACTGTATCGCTTTTTTTGCGCTACGCCTCGGTAATACACTGATCATTTTTTTCTTACGTTCATGCATCACTTCTACGATTTGGCGTATACTATCGGGCTGCAAGCGTACATCAACTCCACAAAACACTACAATTTCTCCGTTAGCCTCTCGAAGCAGCTTGTCGTATGCTTGATTTTTTGCGAGCCAGTTTTCTGCAGGCTCGTCGCCTCTGACAAACCGAACGCCTGCATGCGCGAACTCTCTTATAATTTCTGGTGTTCGCCGTAACTGCGAACAATCATCAAGCACTAAAATTTCAAGCTTAGGATAATTTGTATTAATAACTGTCTGAAGGCAATCTTGCAAATCGACTGTTTCATTACGAGCAGGGATGGCGATAGTTACCGAAGGCAAATCTTTAGCCGATACTGACATACCCGTTGCCAGAACTTTAGTACGCAGGATGCGTCGAACTGTACTAACTAAAAGGATAAGACTTATTGCACACTGCGTAAAAGCAAGTGCATACAAACCATTTTGCATCGATAGATGATTTTTGTAATAAAGTACCCAGAACACAAATAGTACTATCTGTAGCCCGATCAAACGCAAAGAGGTACTTCTTGTAGCGCTATGAAGGTATCTGTCATGCATTCTATTTTTGAATATGCGATACTGGTTCGCAATCCTATATACCCCAACGAGCAGCAAACCAGCTGTCCATAATGATGGTACGTATATAAACGCCACTACCAGCGCAAATACCATACATGCCACTGCAAGCATTGCGAGGGTCAATCGTAATACAATAATATTCCACGTATACTTGAAGTACAGCAATGCCTCAAAACAAACACTGAGCACCAGTAGATAAAGCATAAGCTCCATAACTTTAAACTATACCTATAAATTCTTATCTACGCTAGCCGATAGTCAATGCTCGCCATATTGTCTCATAGCAGAATATCTGTTCTGCGCATTTGAGAATTATTTATTGGTTGACTTAACGCGCACCAGAGAGTATATTGACACGTGAAGGCCTACTATCCATAGTAGGCTATTTTATTGGGAGGAAACCAAACATGGCGGATAGCAAGCCAAAAACCACACAAAAAAGACCCAAAAGAAAGCTCAAGGCAGCACCAACGTTTCGCGAACACGCTGCGCAGCAAGATGCAAAATCCAACAAGCCACCACGTCGAAAGCGCGTGTTAGGCTCAAAGCTGTTTGCACCTATACGATTTGTCGCGCGACTCATAAAAAAGCTCCTGAAAGCAATTGCAGCGAGTCGACTTGCTCAACTACTTGTTGCAATCTACAAAAGCCGAGTATTTACGCCGGTTCGATTCATTGTGAACATCATTGGAAAAATATTACTAATTAGCTATTTTGTGAATGCATGGAAAGAAGTAAAACTTGTGTCGTGGCCGAGTAATCGTACGACATGGAGATTAACTGGCGCAGTACTTGTATTCGCAATAATATTTGGACTGTTGGTCGCTGGATTAGATTATGCATTAGAAAAAGGATTTAGAGAGGTATTAATAGGATAATGAGTAAACGATACGATTCACAAAAAGCATGGTATGCAATCCACACATATAGTGGCTATGAAGAGAAGGTAGCTGAAAGCATTCGTCAGCGTGCCGAAAGTCTTGATATGAAAGATAAGATCTTCCAGTCACTCGTACCAAAAGAAAAAATGATTGAAGTAAAGAACGGAAAGCGCAAAGTTGTAGAAAAGCGGATTTTCCAAGGCTACGTACTTGTACAGATGAAAATGAGCGAAGATGCATGGTACATCGTGCGAAATACTCCGTCTGTAACAGGTTTCGTTGGCTCTGGCACCGAACCAAGCCCAGTGAGCGATGAAGAGATTGAAAAGATCATGAAGCGAATGGGTCGCGAAGAACCAAAGCACAAGATCGATTATGTTGAAGGCGAAGTAGTAAATATTGTTGACGGTCCATTCAAAGGCTTTGATGGCTCAATTTCTGAAATCGACCAAGCCAAAGGTAAGCTTAAAGTTTTGGTCAACATGTTTGGTCGTGAAACTCCTGTCGAGCTCGATGCCTTACAAGTTAAAAAAGTCTAGATATATTTTTGCATTCAATTAGATACAAATAAACCATTCCAGCAACAGGAGAGCAAAAATGGGAATATCAGTAACGGGCGAAACCCCTGCACCAAGTAACGAAATATCCACGGATAGTGTTATCGAACAGTCAAGAGTAATCAAGAAAAGAGGAAGACGACAAGAATTACGTCATTTCGGTGGGGTTATCATGCGTGTAGTTGAAACAACTGCACAAGCAACTGGTGCAGTCATATTGGCTGGGCCTACGATCATCCACGAAGCAGGAGCAGACGTAAGTATCCCCCGTACAGCTACAGGTATAGTATTAGCTGGGCTAAGTGTTGTCTCGGCAAGAAAGATGCTCAGCCAAATCGACCATACCGGTGAAGCTATACAAGCAAGTTGGGAAGAAGCCTCAGTACTATTGCAGGATAAGAGGGAGCTTATAGAAGCTCAGCTTGAGACGCTAGACACACCTGAGAAATTATAGTAAAATACAACAGTTACGCACGTTTAGTAGTGTTGCTTCAATTATCACTACGTAAACTAATCTAATATTCGGAGAAAACAATGGCGAAAGCTGTAAAAGCAAATTTGAAAATGAAAATCCCTGCAGGACGCGCATCAGCGGCTCCTCCGGTAGGTAGCACACTCGGTCAGTACGGTGTGAACATGATGGATTTTATTAATCCATTTAACGACGCAACAAAAGACATGCAAGGTCAGACCGTTACTGCACACATCACAATTTATGATGACCGCACTATGGACTTCCGTGTTGTCGGTGCTCCAACAGATGACCTTATCCGAGCAGAGCTTGGCATCAAAAAGGGTTCAGGAAAGCCAAACAGCGAAAAACTTCCACAGAAACTATCTGATGCTCAGCTAACTAAAATTGCTGAAGCTAAAGCTCACGACATGAACACTACAGATATTCCAGCAGTTAAAAAGATGGTTGCTGGCACCGCACGCTCAATGGGCGTCGAAATCGAAGGCTAATCAATTAATAATTTGTGGGAGGCGCGAGCCGAATGCACCACGGAAGGAATAATATGACAAAAGACACAACAAAGAATGATACAATAACAGAAGAAGTAATTGAGGATACAACAAATGGGCATACTCAAGAAAATAGTCAGGCTTCGAACGAAGCAAGTGATCAAGAACAAGTAAAGGCAGCTAAAGCTGGTAAGCGAAGCGCAAAGGCTGTTGCTGAGGCCGAAGAAAAAGCTGCAAAAGAAGAGCGTAAAGCAAGTGGCGAAGCCGAAGAAACAAAGCCTAAGCAGCCCGTAAAGCCAACTCGTTCTAAGCTAGAACGTCGTGGCAAGAAATATCGCGAAAGCGCAAAGGCTATCGAAAAAGATACTGTATATAACCTTACGGATGCTGTTGCATTGGCTCAAAAAACAAGCAGTGTCAAATTTGATGCAACGGTTGAGCTACATGTAAACCTAAATGTTGACCCTCGCCACGCAGATCAAAACATTCGTGATAACCTTGTGCTGCCAGCAGGTACAGGTAAAAAGGTACGCGTAGCCGTATTTAGTGATGATGAAGTAAAGGGTGCAGATATCACTGGCGTAGAAACTATCACAAAAGATCTTGATAAAGGCACTATCAACTTCGATATCCTTATTGCAACACCTGCAAATATGGCAAAACTAGGTAAATACGCACGTGTACTAGGTCCACGTGGTCTTATGCCTAACCCAAAGAGCGGTACCGTCACAACTGACGTCGCTAAGGCTGTGGAGCAAGCAAAAGCTGGTCGTGTTGAATTCCGCGTAGACAGCACAGGTATCGTGCACGTTGGCGTAGGTAAAGTAAGTTTTAAAGCTGCTGATCTTGAAGCTAACATCCGCGCTGTACTCACAAACCTTAAGGGCAACAAACCTGCGAGCGTAAAGGGCACATACGTAAAGGCAATTAATCTTGCAACAACAATGGGTCCATCGATCACCGTTAATACAAACGAAGTATAGAACACCCCAAACCGTTAAAAATAGCCCTCTCGAAGGGCTATTTTTACGTTGAAAGTCTTGCTTTGCAGCGCATATGCTTATTTTTCAAGTTAGTGGTAAATTGTACAATTGCATGTTCAACTGTATTTCAGATACACTAGAGAAAACACGGAGGAGTATTTGAATGGGAGTATTTAGTAATCTGCAAATTCTGAACGCTATTGATAGTGGTCATATTATGTGCGAGCCGTTTAATCCACGGCATGTTAGCCATGCGAGTCTCGATGTAACACTAGGACATTATTATTACCGGACTGAACGAACTGGCGACAAAACCTTATATAATCCATTTTCCGAAAAAGACGTAAAGCGTTATTTTGGTGAAGCCCAAGAGGCTGTAACTCATGCCGACTGGTGTAAAAAGAATGGGCTAGAGCTCGTCGAAGGTATACCTGCTGATCATCCGGTTATTCCACTGCGTCCTGGCGAGCGAATCTTGGCCCATACCCACGAATTTTTTGGCATTACTCCGCCAGGCGCCTGCGAAGTCAAA
The DNA here is from genome assembly GCA_964499935.1 of uncultured Candidatus Saccharibacteria bacterium. Classification (GTDB taxonomy): domain Bacteria; phylum Patescibacteriota; class Saccharimonadia; order Saccharimonadales; family UBA4665; genus CALBGR01. The sequence continues at coordinate 664,123 of CAZCMS010000001.1, forward strand.
AGTCGCTCAAGCTGGGGTCGTAATGGCATTGCTGTCTGCTTTGACGCTGGCTGGATTGACCCAGGATACATTAACCGTCTCACGCTTGAGGTATATAACTTAAACCAACACGAAACGGTCTTGCTGCCTGTTGGCGAACGTATTGCACAAATCGTATTCCATGAAACAGGAGAAGTTGCTGGAAATTACGGCAAAGGTCGCGACGGCGGATTTAGTGGTAAATATCAGTCTGGCACCGATATGGATGAGCTCATCAAAAACTGGACCCCAGATCTTATGCTACCGCGAGCCTATAAAGACAATCGTCATCTTCCAATCGCCATTAAAGGACTAAAGGCAAAGTAACAATTATGTCGAAACACGCCGGAAAATTCATAGTTATTGAAGGAACCGATGGCTCAGGCAAGGGAACTCAATTTAAGTTATTAAAGGAACGATTGGAGTCAGAAGGCTATGATGTGGCGACGTTTGATTTTCCGCAATATGAAAACCCCTCGAGCCACTTTGTAAAGCGATACCTTAACGGCGATTACGGCACTGTCGATGAGGTGGGTCCATACACTGGGTCATTATTCTTTGCATTAGATCGCTACGAGGCAGCCAATGATATTAGGCAAGCGCTTGAAGCCGGAAAAATAGTCCTCGCTAATCGATTTACTGGGTCGAACATGGCCCATCAAGGCACAAAGTTCAACCACCAAGAAGAACGACGCGGATATTTTATCTGGCTTGATAATCTTGAGTTTACTTTACTAAAAATACCTCGACCTGATATGAACTTTGTACTACGAGTGCCGGCTGATATCGCACAGCAACTTGTTGACCAAAAAGAAGCCCGTAGCTATACCGATAAAAAGCGTGATCTTCACGAGGCTGACCTGAATCACCTAGAGAAATCCGTCGAAGTATATGATGATTTGTGTAATTTATTCCCGCATGACTTTGAGCGCATAGATTGCGTCCGAAGCGGGACATTAATGAGTATCGAGAACGTTCATAAACTAATTCTAGAAAAGGTTGAAGCCATGCTACCAAAGCCCCCAAAGAAAAAGAAGACAGCAGCAGCGAAGTCACCAGAACCTGCAACAAAGACTGCGCCCACAAATCCCTACGTTACGAAAAATGATAACGGATACGAGATCACTAAAAAGGGTATGGAGTTCCTAAAAGACTCTGTTACAGATTCGACAGGTAATGTGTATGGCTTTAGCGACAAATTAAGCCCAATGACTATCGCTGCTGCCATGGCTCGACTTAGCAGACGAGGCGATGACATGCGCATAACCATTCTCGATGAGTTTGCGGACGCAATCGGAAAAGACAGTAAGTTACTGCAACGCGTGATTACCGCATACGGAGACGACTCTGTGCAGCAACTTGTTGGTCAACATATCGTGGTCGAAAACGCCAGCAACCTATTAACCAAGAAATTAGAATGGGGCCGACTCGCCTCGTACCTAGAACAATCGACTCGATACATTTATTTCGATCAGAAAAATAAAGACGGCAAGTACAAGTATTTTACGCCTACAAATTTTGATAAAGAGACTAAAGCAACTTATGAGTCAGCTATGGACACAATCTTTAAGCTGTATTCGGCCATGGTTCATCAGCTAACAGATTACGTTCAAAAAAAGTCACAAGTTCCTAAAGAAGAGCAAGACGTCGCGTGGCGTGGTGCAACACGGGCTCAAGCGTGTGATGCTATTCGCCCTGTGTTGCCAGTTGCTACTCAGTCAACAGTGGGTATATTTGCTTCTGGCCAGGCGCTGGAAAGCCTTATTATGCATCTCTTGAGCGATGAACTCGTCGAAGCCCAGGAGACCGGTCAGAAGATACTAGAAGAAGCGCGCAAAACAATCCCAACGTTTCTGGAACGTGCCGACAAGCCAGAACGTGGTGGAGCAACCATCGCATATCGAGCCAACACTCGTAAGGCTGTAGAAAGAATCGCCAAAGAAACGTTGTCCGATCAGTACGCAGCGCCTTCGGGTGAAGTAGTGCTCACAGATGTATGGCCACGAAATGAACTCGATATTGTTCCAGACATGCTGTATGAATTCAGCGACCTGCCTTTATCTCAAATACGTGACGAGGTTGCTGAATGGAATTACGATAAAAAGGTAGACACGCTAAAAACATACGTTGGCGAGCGTCTCAATCGTCGTCATCGTCCAGGCCGAGCTCTCGAGAAAATTCATTATAGCTTCGATCTTATGTGTGATTATGGAATCTTTCGCGATATGCAAAGGCACCGTATTGTCGATGACCTAGAGTGGCAAGTACTTACACCACGCTATGGGTATGAGATTCCTGAACTTGTTGAGGAAGCAGGTTTAGGTGATTTATTTGAGCAATGCTTTGATATTAGCGTAAAACTTCATGGATTCTTGCAAAAAGCAGGATATGAACATGAAGCGCAATATGCCACCCTATTAGGCCACAGAATGCGCTGGAAGGTTACCTACAATGCACGTGAAGCCTTCCATATTCACGAATTACGGACATCGCCACAAGGACACCCAGGCTACCGCAGACTCACTCAAAAGATGCACGAAGCAGTTGCAAATGTACATCCAATGATTGCCGAATCCATGAAATTCGTCAATCAAGGCGAAGACGAAGAACTTACACGACTCGCCGCCGAAAAATATACCCAGTTCAAGCTTAAGCAATTTTCAAAATGACCACTACATTGTATACATGGCGACCATTTTATAGGTCGATAACAACAAGACAATTATTGCATATTCTATTTGACATACACTTCGAAGTGTAGTTGTATGGATATATGGTATTTACTAATTCATTCGTAGCCAAGAACGTCATTCTCTCTTTAGGGCTATGTTTTGATATGGTTGAAGCCAAATAAAACGAACATTAGCCCTTTAACAAAATCAGGCTTCAACCAAGAAGCCTGATTTTAGTTTATAAGGAGAAAATAATGAACGAAGACTATCCAACACACGAAGAAACACATGAGTTGCCAGCACATGAAATATTGCAAGCTATCGGCAGCATCGGAAATACAGGTGCACTAACCCAAGAGCAACAATGCGAAGTTGAACGCCATATAGCCGTAGAACAGATTCCTTTCGGAGATTAATGCCATGGCAACCCCAGAGGACCCATTTAAGTCTAGCCCGGCCAGATCAGAATATGAGCTGACAAGCGAAGATCGCATAAGAATGCGAACCGTGCAAGCTGGCGATGAAGTATCTGATTACATCGGCTTCCCAGATATACAGCGAGATATAATTATGAGAGAAAGAGCCTCACGAGAGGTGTCTATACCTTTGGTGGCTTTCGACGATCCAATAGATTCTTGCAAAATTCCGCTTAATAGCATATAATCTTTTCTGTTACCAAAGACAGTGGCTGTCACCCATGCTCTAAAGGGAAAAGAGCAGCCCGAGTAAATGAATTCATTTCATTTCCCGGCGCGATGAGAAAAACCGTAGGTTTGTATCATGTGACTTAATTTGCCACCGAGGTTGCGACAAATCGTTTACGTTTTTGAGCATAATCTCGACATAAGTCTTTGGGAAACCAAAGACTTTTTTAGTTCTTTAAAAATCTATCTCTGTGTAACACGCAAATAAAGTCATTGCGTTCGCAGAGAATGGTCGAAGATTTTTTAATCAACAAAGGAAAATATATGGCATTAACAAAAGATCAGAAGAATGAAGTTGTTTCTGAAATTTCAGAACTACTATCCTCTTCAAAAATGACAGTTGTTGCGAAGTATCAAGGCACAACCGTGAAAGCTATGCAAGACCTTCGCCGTCAATCAAAAGACAACGGCACAACGATCAAGGTAGTAAAAAACCGACTCGTTATTAAGGCGTTGCAAGCTAACGATACATTTAAAGCTGCTGACACTTCAGACCTTGAAGGAATGCTTTTATACGCATTCAACGATCAAGACGAAGTTGCTCCAGCACAAAGTCTAAAATCCTTTGCAAAAACTAATCCATCAATCGAATTTGTCGGCGCATATAGCGCAGAAGGCAAGTTCCTAAATGCAGAAGATGTAAAAGCACTTGCAGATCTACCAGGCAAAGAACAACTCATTGCTCAGGTTATTGCAACACTTACGTCACCACTCAACGACGTTACAAACGCGTTGTCTGGAAACTTGCATGCACTACTTGATGGTGTTGAAGCAAAGGCGAGCTAACTTAAGAAAGGAAATCACATGGCTGATTTAAAGAAACTTGCAGAAAGCCTAACAAGCTTGACTGTACTAGAAGTAAATGAACTAAAAACAATCCTTAAGGATGAATACGGCATTGAGCCAGCTGCTGCAGCTGTTGCTGTTGCTGGTCCTGCCGCAGGTGGCGACGCTGGTCCTGCTGCTGACGAGAAGTCAGAATTTGACGTAGTATTGAAAGATGCTGGCGCTCAAAAAGTTGCTGTTATCAAGGCTGTTAAAGAAATTACAGGTCTTGGTCTTGGCGAAGCAAAAGCTATCGTTGACGGCGCTCCAAAGCCAGTGCTTGAAAAAGCTGCAAAAGACGACGCAGAAGCTGCTAAGAAAGCTCTCGAAGCTGCTGGCGCTACTGTTGAAATGGCGTAAGACCCTAGGTCTTTACTGTACAAAACACCCCTCCACGGGGTGTTTTTGCTATACAAAGCCAAGCCATTATGGCAAGGAATCATATTGAGTTTTCCACAGTTTTTATTCAACCTTTGACTTGACAGGTACATACATGTTAGATTTAGGGTATAAGTGTATAAAACAAACACTTACAAGTGTGAGAGAGACAAATATTATGCCGGATGTACCAGAAAAACAAATCAAAAGATTACGTGCTCTTATTCAAGAAGCAGAAACAAATCTTGCTGCAGCCAACGAACTGCTAGTAAGTCTTTTGGGTGATGACGAAAACTTAACTGCACCAGTGCAAGCAGAAAATCTTGGAAAAATTATCGAAGGTGTATTCGATGGACAGAACATGGTTGGCTCTGATGGTAAAACATATCCTGTTCCTGCAAACTACGCTAGCAAGTCAAAGTTGGTTCAAGGTGATATTTTGAAGCTAACTATTGCCGACGACGGCACATTCCTCTACAAGCAAATTGGACCAGTACCACGTAAGCAAATTGTAGGTGGTCTTAAGCTGGAAAATGGACACTATTTTGTCGAGGCTAATAATAAGAATTATCGCGTACTCCTTGCAAGTGTTACATACTTCAAAGCAAAACCAGGCGACCAAGTAAGCGTAAACGTCCCTGAAGAAGACGAAAACGCCGAGTGGGCTGCACTTGAAGCTGCGCTTTAGAACTGCATTAGAAGCGTTTATATAAACACAACACACAACCGATGCTTTGTAGCGTATACTAATAGCAAATGGGGCAAGCATTATACAGAAAACACCGTTCTAAGAAACTGTCTGAAATAGTTGGACAGGAGCATATTACAGATGCTCTCGAGCAAGCACTAAAAACTGATAAGATTAGTCATGCGTATTTATTTACTGGCCCAAGAGGTATTGGCAAAACGAGCATTGCTCGCATACTTGCGCATGAGGTCAACCAATTATCATATGACGAGACCACAACACACATAGATATTATTGAAATTGATGCTGCCTCAAACCGACGTATCGATGAAATACGAGATTTACGCGACAAAATATATATCGCACCGACTTCTACCAAATACAAGGTGTACATAATAGACGAAGTCCACATGCTAACTAGGGAGGCCTTTAACGCGCTCCTTAAGACCCTCGAGGAACCACCAGCACACGCAATCTTTATACTAGCCACAACTGAAGTCCATAAACTTCCCGAAACAATCATCAGCCGAACACAACACTTTACTTTCAGGCCCATCGAGGTAGAACGAGCAACCGAACATCTCGCCTCAATAGCAAAGAAAGAAAATATAACTATCGAGCCAGATGCACTTCGTCTGGTTGCCGAACATGGAAATGGATCTTTTCGGGATAGTATTAGCATATTAGACCAGGTTAGCTCGCACTCAGAAGCTATACAGCTCGCAGATGTAGAGAGACTTATTGGCGTGGCACCTAAGCAAAACATTGCGGAGCTCAATACAGCACTCAGAAGCAAGGACGCCAAAACAATTATCAATGTTCTGCAAAACCTGAAGCAACAGGGTATTGCACCAACAATTCTAGCAAAGCAACTTGCACAAAATATCAGGGATCAAATAGCACAAGCTCAGTCACCAAGCCCAAAAGAAGACCTTGCACTGCTTCAGGAACTTATTACCGTTAGTCAATCGCCAGATCCCTACTCCACACTCGAAGTCATTTTATTGCAATACGTATTTTTAGAACACAAATCTGTAGCCAACAATGATGGCGCTCCGTCATCAAGCACCTCGCCACCTCCCGCAAAGCCCAACCCTGATACAAAACCTAGCACACCGCCGACGCAGAAGCCGTCTGACACAAAGAAACCAAGCAACCCGGAGAAACAAAGTAAACCAGAGGCATCTGTTGACACGCCTAGTATGGCTGAAACACCAGCTGAACCTGAGGATACGTCAGCAGCCAGCGAAACAAAGGTAATTGCACAAGTCGATAATCAAGCTCTCGATGCATCAGTGTGGCCGAGCGTATTAGATACAATTAAGAAAAAGTACAATACCCTCTATGGTGTACTCCGTATGGCTGAGCCAGACTTTTCTAACGGCACGATTACACTGTACCTGTCATTTGCATTTCATCAGAAGCGCTTAAATGAGCCTAAAAACAAACAGATAGTCGCAGATGCAATCACAGCAATTACGGGCCAGAATCCAGAAATTATTTGTATGGTGAAAACCAAAGACACCGTAGTTAAAGCAAGCAAGAGTGCAGGCACAACAGAAGAATCTCCATCAATTGGAGCCATAAGCAATATTTTTGGCGGAGCAGAACTGCTAGAATCCTAAGCAGGGAAGTACAATGGATCCAAAGCAGAAGAAACAAGAAATACCACAGAACCTAGAAGCTGAAGCCAGCTTATTGGGTGCAGTACTCATTGATCGCGATGCAATTGTTAAAATTGCAGACACTATTACGCACGAAGATTTTTTTGACCAGCGTCATAAACACATCTATGAAGCACTCGCAAGACTGTACGAACGACGCGAGCCTATTGATGTTTTGACCCTTGCTGACCAACTAAAAAATACTGGTGTTTTAGAAATTATCGGTGGCGCAAGTTATCTGACTGAATTGACTAATTTCGTACCAACAGCTGCCCATGTTGAGCAATACGCGGAAATTGTTGCCCAAAAAGCCCTCAGGAGGCGCTTAATCGGTGCATCGCAGGACATGGTGGAATTAGGCTATGATGAGTCAAAGAGCCTAAAAGAACTGATAGAGGATGCTGAGTCACGACTCTTTGCCGTAAGCCAGCAACACGTCAAGCAGTCTATCGTCAGTCTTGAGACGATTCTGTCCGAAAGCTTCGACAGACTCGACGACCTACATAAAGATAGTCAGAAAATTAGAGGTATACCAACTGGATACCAAGATATGGACAATATCTTGGCCGGGTTGCAGCGATCTGACTTATTTATTTTGGCAGCGCGACCATCGATGGGTAAGACAGCATTTGTTCTTAATTTAGCTCACAACGTGGCTGTGCAGGCAAAAGAACCCGTTCTCATCTTCAGCCTAGAAATGAGCAAAGAACAGCTTGTTGATCGTTTATTAGCTATGGAATCTGGCGTAGACGCGTGGGCACTGCGTACCGGCAATCTTACTGATTCAGACTTTGAAAAACTTGGTCACGCCATGGGAACACTCAGCGAGGCGCCTATCTTTATCGACGATACGCCTGGTATTACGGTGAGTGACATGCGCACAAAGGCACGTCGCGAAGCACATCAGCGCAAACTAGGTCTCGTGATCGTCGACTATCTACAGCTTATGAGTGGTGGCAGCAAATTCAGTAGCGACGGTAACCGTGTACAAGAAATTTCCGAGATATCTCGTGGACTAAAAGGAATGGCGCGTGAATTAGATGTTCCGCTCATATCCCTCAGTCAGCTAAGTCGTAGCGTAGAAAGTCGACATCCGCAAATTCCACAGCTGGCCGACCTTCGTGAGTCAGGATCAATCGAGCAAGATGCCGATGTGGTGGCATTTATTTACCGCGAAGATTACTATAATCCCGAAACTGATCGCACAAACATCACCGACATCTTAATTAAGAAGCACCGTAATGGGCCCCTTGGCAATATCGAATTGTATTTTGATAAAGATAAGCAAAGATTCCGTAGCGTCGACACCCGGCACACAGAACCATTTGCAGAATAAATGCTATAATCATATTCAAGCAATGAAAAAATTCAGGGTACACTTTTCGCTCAGTACGTGGTGGCAATATGCAAGCACTTTAATTATTATTGGGGCTGGCCTGTCTTTATTACTTGTAAATAATATAGAGACACTTTTACCAGGCTATAGCGCTACAGAAGTTGCGACCGCGCAAACAACACATTCATTTTCGCAGATTACACACAACCCTGTTAATGCCCCCTATAAAATAACTGTATACGTTATAGATTCTATTCTTAATAATCCTTTGCTCGCCACGAGGCTTGCGAGCGTACTGTTTGGTGTTGCTATATTAGGGTTGTTTTATATTGGTACCAGGCACTGGTATGCGCCAAGGACGGCGTTCCTGGCTACAACTTTATTTGCATGTTCAGCCTGGTTTCTTCATCTCGCACGTTTTGGCTCACCCGAAATACTATTACCATTCAGTATTCTTTTGCTAGCAGTAGCAAGCTATTGGATTGCTAGCGGTGGTCATCGTGCCTTCAGTTATTTCGTGGCCATGCTTGCAGTTGCTATCACCTTATATACCCCAGGAATGATTTGGCTTATCTGTATTGGGCTTTACTACAGAAGAAAAGATGTTCGGCTCCTAAAACGCCGATTATCGCCAGCATATCGTATTGCATTATACGTAGGTGTGCTGCTTTTGGTTATTTTGCCTATTATATTTTCGGTCCTCAAGCGTCCGCATACAATTACCGAACTTCTTGGCCTGCCATCAGCGTGGCCATCAGTTCTGGGCTATTTTAAAAATCTTGCTGAAGTGCCAGTATCTTTATTTGCATGGTCAAGTAGCAACCCAGAGATGACGCTAGGCAATCTTCCACTACTTGATAGTTTTGCAATCATCATGGTTCCTTTAGGATTATATTTTTACTTCAAGTTCCGTACATTGGTGCGAGTAAAACTACTCCTTGTTGCGACGCTTGTAAGCTGGATATTGATTGGCTTTGGTGGCCCTGTTACTTCCGCCGTATTGCTACCGATTGTTTATATCATTGCAGCAGCTGGCATAGCGCTACTCTTGAGCCAATGGCTTGTGGTATTTCCGCGTAATCCATTTGCAAAATCAATAGGTATATTTTTAGTGACATGTGTTGTCGCCCTTAGTTGCGTTTATAATCTTCGCTTGTATTTTATTGCGTGGCCCAACAATACAGAAACCAAAGCTGAATTCACCAAAACCTCTGAAAATCTGTTACAATAAGTTCTTGATAAGGAAAGGATTATATGGGAAAGTTTGACCAAGCAAAAATGCTTTTGCAGGTAAAAAAGATTCAGAAAGAACTGCAAAAACAAATTATTGAAGTTGAAGCCGGCGATGGTGCTGTGCGTGTCGAAATTAATGGCGAGCAAAAAATTAAGAAAATTCACATCAACCCTGATGATGTTGACCTAGACGATATCGGTCAATTAGAAAAATGGGTAGAAGAAGCCGTAAAAGAAGCCATCCAGACAAGCCAGAAAGTTGCTGCTGAAAAAATGCAGCCTATGATGGGCGCACTCGGTAACTTAGGTCTGTAGATCTGCTGTTATGCAGCTACTGCCCTCAGCACTGACGAAGCTTATTGACGACCTCGGCACACTACCTGGGGTTGGGCCTCGCACTGCCGAACGATATGCATACCACCTCGTAAAGCAAGAGCCTCATGTAGCGCAAAAACTCGCTGACAGTTTGCAGCAGCTGCATGCTGGCATAAGTTATTGCCCAAAAACCTATGCGTTAATAAGCCCCGAGGAAGAACTATCTCCGCTCTACACTGATCCGAGTCGTAACAAGCAGGTTGTTGCAGTTGTTGCCGAACCATTTGATATTATTGCCATTGAAAAAACCGGGCAATTTAAAGGAACCTATCATGTACTCGGAGGCTTAGTGTCGCCAATAGATGGCGTCGGGCCAGAGCAGCTACGGATCGCTGAATTGATTCAAAGAATTGAGGAGGATGATGTTAAGGAAATTATCCTTGCGACAAATGCCAATGTTGAAGGGGAATCAACAGCGCTATATATCCAAAAACAGCTATCAGGGAAGGATATAACGATCACAAGACTAGCGCGAGGGCTGCCAATCGGCGTTGATCTAGAATACGCCGATCAAATTACACTTGGCAGGGCCCTAGAGGGCCGTACGGCGCTATAACTGCTATAATATCCTCATGACATATCCAGAAACCTCGCGCGTGACCGAACTTATTTATAACGCTCAGCATATTCTTATTATTCAAGCCGACAATCCAGACGCAGATAGCCTTGGAAGCGCCCTTGCACTCGAGGCTATCGTAGGGAATATGGGCAAAAAAACGTCACTCTATTGCTCGGTGGACACCCCAACTTATTTACGATACATGGATGGCTGGGACCGAGTCGGCAAAGATATTCCAAATGATTTTGACCTTTCTATTATTGTTGACGCCTCCACCATGACGTTACTTGATGCATTTCAAGCACCAAATATACATGGCGTTATTGCAAGCAAGCCATGCATTGTACTCGATCATCATGAAATCACCGACAATCCTATTCCGTTTGCAACAACTACCATCAACGACGGGACACGTGCTTCTACTGGAGAGCTCCTATTTATTATCGGCAAAGAGAGTAATTGGCCATTTGACGTTACTGCATACGAGCACATAGCAAGCACTATCCTCGGCGACACCCAAGGACTCACTAACGAGCTCGCTACACCAGAAACCTATCGTGTAATGGCCGAACTGATTGAACTTGGAGTAAACCGGCCAAAGCTCGAAGAAATTCGACGTGAATTTGGCAAGATGCCAGAAGTTATCTTTCGCTACAAAGCACAGTTAATACAGCGCACTGAACTTCATAACGATGGAAAAATAGCGATCGTTACCATACCTCAACAAGAAATTAACGACTATAGCCCGCTGTACAATCCGGCTCCACTTATTCAGAATGACATCCTGCAAACGGTTGGCGTGCAACTTGCTATTGTATTAAAACATTACGACAGCGGACGAGTGACCGCTGCAATACGCGCAAATCACGGCTATATCGTGGCGGGCGAGCTGGCACGGCATTTTGGCGGTGGCGGGCACAAATATGCCAGTGGCTTCAAAATTACCGACGGAAGACCAGTAAACGAGATAAAATCTGAGTGTATCGCTAAAGCCACCGAATTACTTGAAAACTTAAACCAGGAAGAATCTCATGAAGCTATACAACACTCTTACTCGTAACATCGAAAAAGTTACCCCTCTACAGCCTAACGCACTCACAATCTATACCTGCGGACCGACAGTATATGATTATCCGCATATCGGTAATTGGTTTACTTTTATCCGATACGACTTACTGGTACGCACGGCAAAATTATCTGGACTTACGCCAACCTGGGTTATGAATATAACAGATGTTGGCCATTTAGTAAGTGACGCCGATGAAGGCGAAGATAAATTACAAAAAGGTGCTCATCGCGAAGGAAAAACTGCATGGGATGTGGCAGAATACTACAGCACTTACTTTTTGGATGGACTAAAGCGACTTAATATAACCCAACCTAATTTTACGCCTAAGGCTACTGAGCATATTGCCGAGCAAATTGACATGATTCAGACCCTTGAAAGCAAAGGGTATGCATACGTAATTGACGATGGTGTGTATTATGATACGAGCAAATTCGAAGGCTATGCTGCATTTGCTCGTCTCGATCTTGACGATCTGCAAGCTGGCGCTCGCGTTGAATATAATACCCAAAAACGTAATCCGTCTGATTTTGCTCTTTGGAAGTTTAGTCCAAAAGATCAAACACGAGATATGGAGTGGGACAGTCCATGGGGAAAGGGGTTTCCTGGCTGGCATATAGAATGCTCGGCTATGGCCATGAAATACCTCGGCGAAACCATAGACGTCCACTCTGGTGGCATTGATCACGTCCCAGTGCATCACACAAATGAAATTGCCCAAAGCGAAGCAGCAACCGGGAAGCGGTTTGCAAACTACTGGATGCATGCCAACCATATAACTGTAAATGATGAAAAAATTAGCAAATCACTTGGTAATAGTATTACGCTTGAAGACATAGAAGAGAAGGGAATAAGCCTTGATGCATTTCGACTACATGTTCTAGAGTCCCATTATCGTAGCCAAAGTAAATTTAGCTGGCAAAGCCTAGAAGCTGCACAAAACCGTCTACGGAACTGGCAAGCCGTCGCCGACCTTCGGTGGCAAGCCGTCGTACATGCACCTGGAGAGGAAATATCTCAACACGAAAAAACAGTAGAATCACTCCAATGGGGAATACGCACGTTTGTGGCAAGCCTGGAAAAAGACCTTGATACACCAAATGCGTTAAGACAAATCGATGAGATATTCAATAAAGTGGCGGACACCTTGGTAAGCAAAACCTCCTCGCAGGTCCTCGTTTCATTCGTCGAAAAGATTGACCTCGCACTCGGCACAAAGCTATTGCAGAGCAAAGACATAACACCAGAGCAATATCAGACAATAGCCGAGCGCCAGCAAGCTCGAGATAATAAAGATTGGACAAAGTCCGATAAATTACGTGATACATTGCTAGAGCAAGGAATTGAGCTTCAAGACACACCCAAAGGCGCTATTTGGCGACGGATTTGACAGGCTTAACGGATTTCTTGAGCTCTTTTGCCTCAGTCGCGTTGACTTTACCTCTTGATTGCAAATAATCTATAAGCAATACCCGCAAACAGCCTGCTACTGGAATCGCAACAAGTCCGCCCAGGATACCTGCCAGGTTAATACCGATAATCACAGAAGCAAAGACGAGTAGTGGAGACATATTTGTTGCGCTTGCCTGAATTCGCGGTTGCACAACGTAGTTTTCGATTTGTTGATATAAAATGTAATATGCCAAAATACCTATCGCAGCGACTGGAGATTCGATAAGCGCAACAAGCGTTACTACTGTGGCTCCGATGTAATGACCTATCATGGGTACGAGTCCACAAATAAACACAATCGCTGCTAACGCACCTGCATACGGCACGTGCAGTATAAGCATAGCTGGCAAAATCATAACCGCAGCTATAAAGGCGAGTGTCACCTGGCCATTTACATATCCGCGCACTACTTTATACATGTCCTGCATTAAATACATGACGCGCTCTTTTTTATCAGACGGCAATAGTCTCTTTCCATACGATATCCAGCGAGGCCCTTCTACAAGCATCATGAATGTTAGAACCAATACCGTGAGGACTGACACTATTCCACTCCCGACTGTACTGACAGTTGTAACGGCAGTTGAGCCTGAATTCTTGACTGTATTTGATATTTCGTCAGAAACATTCTTGGTAGCATCTTCGAGATTATTATCTCTGATAAACTTACCTATAGCGCTGTCTTGATCTTGGAGATCGTTGACTAAGCCTGGAACAGCTTTCACAAAACTCGTAACCTGTCGTGCAGCCGGCGGTACAACAAGCGCAATAAAACCAGAAAGCACAATTACAACTATCAGGAACGATATACTTGTCGCAAGCGTCCTGCTGCCACGTCGTTTACCAGGAAGGTGTTCAGCAATCCAATGTACTGGAGCGTTAAGCGCAATCGATAGGAAAAATGCTGTAAAAATAAGGATCAAAGCATGACTTACTTTATTAAGCGCAGCAAGCCCGATAATCGTCAGAACAACCATAATCATAACGCGTATTACTGTTCGGTTTGATATAACGATCTCGACCGTTTGATGTTTCTGATTTTTGCCAAGGAACTTCATACTTTATAGTATCCTTTACTATTCTCTATCTTGCAACGCCGAAGCATAGACCGTTAGGATTTTTTCTCCGACAATAGGAGTATCGTATTGCTGTACATGTTCGCGCTGCGCTCTTCGCGCAGACATACGCAAATCGGGATTATTTACATGCTTTGCAATCAGGTAGGCAAATTCTTTGGTATTCTGTGGGTTAATAAGTTGGTCTTCCATACTATCCATTACTGTTCGATACCCAGGATTATCGCCAGCTATCACGGTACCTCGGCTGGCTGCCATTGCCTCCAATAAACTAATGCCAAAACTTTCGCCACCCAGGCTAGGGAAAACTGCAATATCTGCTTTGTACAAAAATTCTACCTTGTCGGATTCTGCAACAAATCCAGTAAAGGCAACGTATTCTTCGAGCGCAGATGCGCGCACAAACTGCTCTAACTCAGTTCGCAATACACCTTTTCCGCCAATAGTAACGTGAAATACCTCATGCGCGAGGTTATGATCAACCATATATTTAATTGCCTGCAAGAGCTGCATACCGCCTTTGCGTCCTACAAGACGACCAAGAAATACAATTTCTACCTTAGAATTTGCACTCGATTTTAACGGTGTTAAAAATCGAGGTACGTCAATCATATTAGGTATGATTTGCGAGTCCACCTTATACGAGCTTTTCATAAATTTTTGGGCAGCAGACGAAACACTGATCATCGCATCAAAACGCTTTAGCTGCCGTCGTACCCAAGCGCCTAATACATGTGTCGCGTAATGCACTAATTTTGTTTCTGGAAAAATATGAAACGTACCTACAACGGCCGTATTTTTACTGGCACGATTAATAATTCTTCCGGCCAAAAAAGGGCTATACGGCATCTGTATATGCAATATATCAAAGTTAGTCTTTTTTAAGAGTCGTGAAATTAATCTTGTATTACCTGGAAGGGGTGTGCCTCCGCTGTTACCGTTAAATCTAGTTTTTATTTTTTTGCTTAGCGAATGGACATTATCAATTCCAATATCTTTTGTTGCACTTGTCAGATAGTGCACTTCGTGTCCTTGTCCCGTCAGCCAAGCGCCAAGTGTTTTTACGTATTGCTGCACGCCATCAGGCTTGTCTAGCGAATCATCTATCACTAAGCCTATAGTAAGTAACTTACGCTCTGTGCTCTTTGATTGCGTCAAGATATACTGCTTCATATTGTTTTACAACGTTCGGGTAATCATACTGCTGAACATTTGCTTTTGCCCAAGCACACCATAAATCACGTAGGTCTCTTTCATTCAAGAGTAGGCCTAATCTATGGGCTAAATCATCAACTCGTTTTGGATTCACCAAAGAAATTGCACCGAGGCCTTTCATGACCGAAGCATAACCGGGGTTATTGCCAGCTACCGTCACTAGCCCAGAAGCCATTGCCTCTAGTAGTACAATGCCAAAACTTTCGCCATAAATTGCAGGGGCACAGAATAAGTCAGAAGTTTTTAATAATTCTTTCTTTTTTGATTCGGTAACATATCCCAAGAAAGTCACTTTATCATCAATACCAAGTTCAGTACTCATTGCTTCTAGTTTTTGGCGATCAACACCATCTCCAGCAATTGTCAAAATAACATTTGGATCTTTTTCTGCTAATATTTTAAATGCCTTTAGAAGATAGGGTAGTCCTTTACGCTTTTCTAGTCGTCCAACATAAAAAATAGTCTTTTTCTTGCGTTCAGTGCGCTTTCGAGGAGCATGGAAATTATTTAAATCAATACCGTTAGGAACAATAGTTACCGGCGAGTCTGTCATTGTTCGTAAATATTCTGTTGCTGCCTCACTAACTGCCGTAAATTTATGCAAATATTTTAGAACAGACTTAGTATACGGTGTTACTACCTTGGCAAATGTACGGCTCACCATAGTCTCGGGGAGTTTTGCATGAAACGTTGCAACATTCGCACATGTCGAACGGCTCAAAATCTGACGACTTAGTATAGGAATCCACGGCTCATGAAAGTGCAGTACGTCAAAATTTTCTTCTTCCAGCATTGCATCTATCTCGGCTCCGTTGACACTACCACCGATCTGCGAAGTAGTGTGAGTAGGGGACTTAAAATCTGCTGAAGTACCAAGATAAATTGTATTCTTGAAGCTTCTGTTTGTGCCTCGCATCTTAGGGGTAATGATCTTAACATCATGACCCAGATCAATCAGTCCAGCCTGTAACGCTTTTATACATTCCTGAACACCACCGCCCTTGTTTATATCATACGGGCATACTATACCGATTTTCATAATTACCTCCTAGTATACCATCCAAATATACATATTTACTTTGGCTTTCTGGCAAGTTCACGTTTTAACTTCGGTGGAATCATAACAGACATGTCTTTTTTATCGCCCAAAATACTCGGGGTATGAGCGTGGGAATTCATTACTACTTGCGTGTAATCACTGAACACGACACGCATATGCTGCTCGACATTATAGTTATTGAAATAATGATCGTTACTCGCAGCAACATGCCATACAGGAAGATCTATCTTGGTCCGGCAATTATCGAGGTCAAGAAATTCACTGGTAGTTGCCCAGTGGGTGCGAACATCGTTCGATTGCCATAGCTTTACTTCAAACTTCATCATTGCGTCGAAATCTGTAGTTTCCATACCCTCGATACGTTTCTTGCCGGCAGGCAAGCGCACATAGATATTCTTTATTACAAACGAGTTAAGTCCTATATACCGAATAAGCCACGGTACAGGTCGGGCTGCGAATACACGAGTTGCCTTTACGAAGAATTTGCGCTGTCGTGGAGAGAACAAAAAGTCGTCCCGATGCATAAATCCAACAATACTAACCAGCAAATCCACTTTTTTAGCAAGCTCAGGATTGCGCTGTAACATACGTGTTGCAACAATAAAGCCATACGAAATACCGACAATAGTAATGCGTCTACGCTTGTATTTCATCTTAACAAACGCAGCTAGATAGTCGGCCATGTCGTCCAGCGTGGGTTTTCGGCCAATCTTGTACATGCTGTCCATGCCACCAAATCCAGGTAGATCGACCATGGTGACAGCACCGTAATCGTTAAGATTTTCTACTAACCCAAACCAGCGCTCCAATAAAGCATGGTGCCCGTATACCAAAAGAATCTCGCGCTTTTTATTTTTGGGAGCAGGTACCCTTAACATACGTCCACGCATGCCATGAATATTGACATCCGCTACATAGTCAGCAAGATCTTGTTGTTTTTTACCCATATTTTCTACTTACGTTCAAGTCTACGATATGAATAGACGAGACGCAAGTTACATCATCCACAACATACACGTTGTTTATTTACTTTTTAGGATTGTAACCTCGGTATAGGTATTCAGTAAATCGTGAACTTTTTTAGTTTCTGCTTCTACCGTTGTGTTATGCAAAGATTTCGAAAGAGGTACTGCAGCTTGATCTAAGGGATACAGCGCTAAATTTTTGCGCGCCAGCAAGTTTCCGGCAGCCTTTTCTGACTGCGTCCATTCATAGTGCATATACGTTGGCAAAAAACTAAGTTTGGTTATTTTTTTGGTCGCTATATCCATGTCCATCACAGCAATACCACCAATAAGTCCATTCAGCTCTTCTTGGGTACTCAAGAAGTTTCCTAGACTAAACCATGCAGTCATCTCATTGCCGTTGGTGCCTGTAATTTTCTTAACGGGCTGGAGCCAATGCGGACCAGTGCCAATCACCACCGCTACTCCCTGATCGGCAAAATACTGCATCCACTGCTCTTGATCGCTGTCTTGACGAGAAGTATTTTCGTGACACCAATGCGCACCAACAATAATTACATCTGCTTGTTCGCGTGCAGCTTTTAACTGCGTATCTGTTAATGATTTATTAAGTGTATTAAGCTCGTACGATGAAAAATTATTATCATTGGAGCACTTTGTATACGAAAGAAATGCAAATTTTACACCTTTATTCTCAAATACGCTGATTTTGTTTTGCTCCTCAGCGGAGCGTGCCGTACCTGCCACTGCCAGTGTATCAAGTCCATCCCATGTATCTCGAGTTTCTACAATACCAGTACGACCCCTATCGTTACTATGGTTATTAGCCAAATTAATGACATTACAGCCAAGTTGATTCAAGTTTTGTGCAAATACCGGCGGAGCGTTAAATGTAGGATATCCTGAAACACCTAAACTTTTTGCACTCGGTGATTCTTGGTTACAAAAAGAAATATCACGATCTTTAAGATATGTTTCAACATGAGTAAACATTGGCAGGTAGTCATATCCAGCTGAAGTTTTAGCAGCCTGGTTAACTGTATCGTGAGGCAACATGTCACCAGTAGCAATTATTCGAATAGTCGACTTTTCTTGCTTGGGAGCAGCTTTTACCGGCTGTTGGGATACGTTTGGCGCTGGCTCATTTTTTTGGGACGCATATATGTATCCACCAACTCCAACCACCAACAATACTAAGGCTACACCTAGGAATAATTTTTTTCGTGATTTGTTTTTTCTGTTACTCATTCGATTTCGCATACGCCTATCGTATCACACGCGTTATGTACCATAAGCGTATATCGCTGCTATACTATACATCTATGAAGAAGAAAATTATTATCGTCGCTGTTATTGCTGTACTTATTGGGGTAGGCGGAGCATTTTTCATAAAATCCAGAGGCATCAGCGAGGAGTCCTCGCAACAAAAATCATACACTCAAAGTAACAAAACTACAGACAAGAAACAGGCACCAGAATTTAATAAAACACAGTTTTCAACAACTGATCCGGCAAGTTTATGGGTAGTGGTTAATAAACAACATCCACTCAATCCCCAAACATACAATCCAGATGATCTTGTGCTCCCTAATGTCTCTCTGCGCATTCCGGGTGCTGCACAAATGAAAATGCGCAAAGAGGCTGCCACAGCGATTGAGCAAATGTTCCAGGACGCAAAATCAGCTGGCCTTAATTTGCAGATTACCACTGCTCACAGAGGTTATGCCTACCAAAAAACGTTATACGATGGCTACGTCGCCGAACAAGGCAAAAGCGTCGCCGATACACAAAGCGCTCGTCCAGGCTACAGCGAACACCAGTCAGGCTGGGCAGCAGATATACGCCCAGAAAGCGGAAAGTGTTATCTAGAAGCGTGCTTTGGCGACATGGAAGAAGGGAAATGGCTTGCCGAAAATGCACATTCATATGGCTTCATTCTGCGCTATCCGCAAGGCAAGACAGATATCACTGGTTACACATACGAGCCTTGGCATTTTCGTTATGTAGGCAAAGAATTAGCTGCAGAAATGAAAAAGCAGAACATCCTTACACTTGAAGAATTTTTCGGTCTTGGTCCAGCACCAGATTACGGGCAGTAGAAATGAAGTTTAAAAGCAATGCACCCAACCGCAAGTCCTATCGTAAAGTAACGAGCATTTTGATTTTGATGGTCCTGGTCGGATTTGGAGTATGGTTTTTTACTATACGCAGCAACAATACCTCAGCAGATAGCCAAAGCTCATCAGCTAAATCAGACGTAACGACGCAAGAGGAGAAAAAGAAAGTACCTAAAACAGTTGTCGATACGGCTCTTGAGACAAAAATAAAAGATTGGGTCGCCACTCGACCAGCCTCGTACTCTATAGAACTTACAGAACTTGAAAGAAGCGACAAGACCTTAGACTTGCGCACGGCCAGCTACAACGCGGACAAATCCATGGTACCTGCTAGCACCTATAAAGTCCTACTCGCATATGCAGCACTTCACGAAATAGAGCAGGGCACGTATACACTTCAATCCCAAACGCGATCTGGGCAAACAATAGAGACATGCCTTAACTTAATGATCGTAAAGTCAGATAACGATTGTGGCAGAGCGATAGGATTTTTATTAGGCTGGAAACACGTAAACGAGCTGCTCAAACAGAAAGGACTTACTAGTACCGACTTCGATAACTACACCACAGGAAGCGATGAGCCTGTAGGAGAAAAATACACGACCGCTCATGATACGCAGATTATTTTAACTTCTCTATACTCAGGTAAATTATTGAATACCGTACACACAGACTTGCTACTAGGGCTTATGAAGAAGCAGATCTGGAAAGAGCGAATTGTTACTGGCATACCAGAAGGAGTCGTAGTTGCGAGTAAGCCGGGCTGGTTACCTGGAGTTCAAACCGATATAGCAATTGTATATGGCGCTCACAGCACTTATGCGCTCAGTATCCACTCTACAGAAAGCAGAGCAGCACCACTCGCTGAGTTATCTAAAATAATATACGACTACCTAAATAGCTAATTTGTACATTAAACTTGATTTGCTTTTGCTTTTTGGATTGAAATTTTAACCATAAAACGCTACAATAGGCGAGTTATCACTGATGGGACGTGGCCAAGTGGTAAGGCACCTGGTTTTGGTCCAGGCATTCGGGGGTTCGAATCCCTCCGTCCCAGCCAAGTTGAAGCATAAAAAAGGACCTCCATAAAGGTCCTTTTGTTCTACTTACTGTAATTTATAAATTCTCAAGTGGTATACCAGTTTTCTCGGATACCTTACGTGCCCAAGTAATAAGTTTTTCTATTTGATTATCGCGAGCTGCAAGTTCAGTTTCATATTTATCGATCCGTCCGATGAAACCATCTATGGTATTGAGGAGGCGGTTATGGGGATTCTTTGAGCTCAGTTATATCCTGCTCAATTTTATTAAATCTTCCGTCGACTTGATACATAAAAGCCTGAATCAAGCCAACGATTTCTTCGGTTTGCTTTTGCAGCAGGGTATTTAGTGTATCATCAAGCTCTTCTTGGGCTGACGTAATTACTCATAACCAATATTATACCACTTATAAATTATCTGATTGGGGGTTCGAATCTCTCATACCCAGCCAGATGCGACAGTTTGAGATGAGGCCCATATGGGTGTCATTTGTTTTGCGTGCTCTTAGCGAGAGCATTTACCTGCCGTGCATAGCAGGTAAAATAACTACTACTAAAAGATAGGGATGCTTACTTTTTACTCTCCCTTTATATATACTTACGTATAGAGAGAAGAACCATGGAAAGCAGCAGTATGGGCGATCAGAAAATAACAGGTCAACAACAAAGAGTATTACAGCTCCTCTTTAAATTTCGTTTTGTATCAACAGTATCATTAGCTATGGTTATGGGCATTAGAAAAGCTAGCACTTATGAAGCATTAGAGCAATTAGTAGCAAAAGGATTAGTGACAAAGGTATATAAGCCAGAGTATCGGATAGATAGAAGGCCTGGATATTATTACTTAAATAAAGTCGGTGTTACGGCAGTACGAAAACTCATGGACGTGAAGGAGTCTGTAGTGCACGCCCTATACAAGAACGATGAGATGACCGACGACTTTATCTTGCACTGCATGAAAATCACAGACTGCTACGTAGGTATTATGAAGCATCTTCCTGAGGGCTCGGACATCTTTTCCAAAAGTGAAATCAATCGCTTTAAGGAGCTTCCTAGGAACTGCCCGGATCTCTACGTACGTACATCCGACGGCAAAGAAGCTATTATAGTAATTGCAGACGATAAACCTGGCTACATTATCCGCAAACGTTTTGACGAGATCGTCAGCCATAGCGAAGAAGAGGGCTGGCCAAATGGAAAGTACCCACATGTTTGTTTTGTATTAAAAGATGAACGAGCTAAGTTTAGTTTTTTATATAACGCTCATAAGAAACTAGAAGACATGGGCATGGAAGAAGATGAGTTGTCGGTACTAGCTACAAGCCTCTTGTCATCTGGCAATAACAATACGCACATATGGGCGAAGCCATACGCGCCAAAGCGTTCGGTTTCTTTGCTCGAGTAGCTTAAGGTTGTACTCGGGATTAAAAATATAAGGTAGATTTTATAAAGAAAGATGAGGATCTTACTAAGCTTCTCGACCGACAGATGCTCAGTGCAGAGAGGTGGCAATGAAAGATCTTCATCAGCGCTTTCATGTGTCACGATTATTGGCACGATTTTGGCACGATTACTTACGGGCACTCACTATGGCTACGGCCAGGCAGTAGAGGTGTCGTTTGCTGGTGAAACTATAATATATAAGCCTGAGAAGTGAAACGCGTATACAGTGTCTCATTTGTAGCATTTTAATCAGTAATATAAAAAGCTATAATCTGGTACATGACAGGAGCGCCTAAAAAGCCTTTGAATTTATTTATTGATACTAATGTTTTATTAGGATTTTACCGTTTCACTGAGGATGACCTCGATAGACTTAGCCAGCTAGAGGATCTAATCGTAAAAACAAAAGATATAAGTCTTTTTGTCACGGAGCAGCAGATTGATGAATTCCATAGAAATCGTGACGGTGTCATAGCTCAAGCGTTAAAGGAAGTAAGGTCTGAGATTGTAATCCCCAAGTTGTTTTCTGGACACCCTAAATACCGTGAGATAACGAATGCATCCAGGGAGTTACGGAACAATATAGCGATGCTTAAGAGCGACACGCTTGAAGGGGCTCTACGGCAAGACTTGAAAGCAGATAAAATTATCATGAGATTACTCTCATCTGCAATAAAAACCACACCAGCGTTTATAAAGGCAGCTAAGATCCGAATGGATATAGGTAATCCGCCCGGTAAGAATGGATCACTTGGGGATGCAATAAATTGGGAAATATTACTAGCGAATATTCCTTCGAGTGAAGATATACATATAATCTCCGTCGATAGTGATTATCGTTCACCGTTGGGTGATTATAATCTTAATACATTTTTGGAAAATGAATGGATTGATAAAAAGGGTGCAAAAGCGTACCTTTACGGCTCATTAAATGGCTTCTTTAGTCAACACTTTGCGGACATAAAATTAATTGATGAATATATCAAGGATAGTCTAATTGCTCAACTGGGTGAATCAAGTAATTTTGATCAGGCTAGGTCAATTATTAGAAAACTGCAAAGAATTGGTGGTTTATCTGAAGATCAAGTAAAGCGTCTTATGGTAGCCTCGACTACTAACGATCAAGTTTATGGAGCACATAAGTATAGCCCGACTATTATCGGAGATAGGCTCTGGGGTATGATTAAACCTTATTGGAGTAGTCTTAGCGACATTGAGCAAGAGATATGGATTGATCATTTCCCTGATGAGCAGATGCGTGAGCGAGAAGAGAATCTTGAGCCTCCATTTTAAGAGCTGGAATGTTGCTGGTGGTTCGTGACCCGTATGGGGAGCTGGGACTTAGACAAGGCAACCCTGACGACTTAAGTCAGTAGTAGGTTGCCGAATTCGGTCTTCAGTCTCATGCCCGAAACACTTCTCGGCGCATAGTTTGAAGTGCGCTGTCCGGCCTCCCGAGCCAAGTCGCAATTAGACAAAGTTAGAGCCGTGAAAATGTTTCTAACTTTTTGTATGCACAGAATTGAACCAATGTTACTATTAACTTTATGAATATAAACCCCCGCTTAGAAGAAATTGACGACTCACTTTACCGAGTTGCCGTACGGGCACTAATTGTATCTGACAACAAAATGTTGGCAGTAAAAGAAGTAGACGGGGGCGACTGGTGGGCTATCCCTGGAGGTGGCGTAGATTATGGCGAGTCTCTGAAAAATTGCCTATTGCGGGAGATCAAAGAAGAAATCGGCGTTCTGAGTGATTCCGTACTGAGCGACTTCCAAATCATTCACTACAACATCGGGAAAGTTGTAAATGGCGTTCCTCGAATGAACATATTCTTCAAAGCAGTCGTACCTCAGGACGAGATCGTGAGAACAGACCACATTGAAGAGTGGGGATGGTTCACGAAAGATGAGTTCATGGAGTTAGACATGAATCCTTCGTATGATAAAGCTGAGCTAGCTAAGATTATTTTTGCCTGATATATCTGCGTATACGGAATCTAGCTTTATTACGGCTATTACTTCCTCTATCGTTGTAAGCCATTAAGCTTATGCTTAAAGACTTCTTTGGAAGTCTTTTGTTTTGGCAAGAAAACAGGGGTGATGATTACAAAATAAGGCTTGTTTCTGCTATAATAGTTATATGCAAGATATAGATTCAGCCAGCAAAGACCGAGCCATAAAACTATTTGATAGTGCTGAGCTTGCATCGTTTGAAGTTGGAACAACGAAAGGTTTGCAGCAAATTCACAATTATCTCTTTGGCGGTTTATACGACTTTGCTGGCAAGATTCGATCCAAAAATATCAGCAAGGGGGGCTTCACCTTTGCGTCTGCCATTTATCTAGTAAATGGTTTGGCCGAAATAGACAAAATGCCAGAAGCAACCTTTGAAGAGATTATTAAAAAGTATGTTGAGATGAATATAGCTCACCCTTTCATGGAGGGGAGCGGCCGCAGTACGCGCATCTGTTTAGACTTAATTTTGAAAAAAAACCTCAAGCAATGTATCGATTGGCAAAAAATAGACAAGAATGATTATATGAATGCGATGCAGCGCAGCCCGGTCAACGATTTAGAGATTCGCGAACTACTACGTACTGGCCTCACGGACAAGATAGACGACCGAGAAGTATTCATGAAAGGCATAGATCAGTCATACTACTACGAAGAGTCGGATGACTACAAAGGCTAAGTAGCCTCCTGCTTGGCTGCGGTTATAACTTCCTTTATCATTGCGAGCTAAAGTTAGAACCAAAATTACAGAGATGAGAGTCTATATCTTCATTATGGGGTATGATTAATTCATGACGAATGCAGTTGATAATAACAGTTGGGGCTTATGGCAGCCTAAAGAACTCGCAAGGTGCCGAGAACTAAGGTTATGATGACTAAAAAAATAAAACCTGAAGCAATCACCAAAAAGAGCATAAAGCTGCAGAACCACTTAGGGTTGGCTGCAAGCATGTTAATCACCACTTTTATAATACTCAAAGTCTATGCAGTGGCTGGCTGGGATGCCACAACGGCTCGAGGCTTAATTGCAGCGACTGGCACAACCAACGTTGTAGTAGGTAGTCTCATTGCATCACTGCCAATCATATACTGGTCACTATTCATATTTGCATTACCTAGAATCGAAAGAAAGCTAGAATTAAAAAGCAAAACCTCAGTTGAAAAATACGCAATCCTTACCCACTCATGGCCGATAATACTATTAATGTTTATTGTACCGCTTTTTATATTGCTCGCCGGACTAGCTCTCCTGACTCTAATAATTATAGACAATATTTTAACCAATAAGCGAAAGAGCAGAAATAGCGACATAAATTATGTATCTAAATTTGAGGCTAATACAATTATGCTATCGTCGATTGCGCTTGTAATATTTACGAGCCTAGGAGTGCCCTGGCTCCCAGCGCAAGCAATAGATATTCCCGATGACGGAGTACAGGTAGGCTATGTCCTGAATAGCGGAAGTCGTTATTCAGAAGTCTTGTTAGAAAAACACCGTAAGCTCGTACGAGTCAGCATAGACCGGACGGACTCTGCTAAGTATTGCAATGTTTCATCACATTGGGTGGAGCGTACCATTATTCAGGCTATTGATTATAAGCCAAAGTATCCTAGCTGTGCGGAAACTAAAAGTAAATAGTTCGGCCACAAAGCTGCTAAATCTCGTTTTATCGCAGCCATAACTTCCTCTATCGTTGTGAGCTAAAGTTAGGACTAAAATTACAGAGACGAGGATCTTTGTTTTTGTTTTTAAGGGGGTTAGAATAGAAACTACTATAACTCAACTCGTTGTATAATAAGCGTATGACAGACTACTCTAAAAAGGGGCATTATTACATTCAAGAGCCTCGTTTCGAGCTCAGGTATCTCATGCCCTTATTACCAAAAGATGCGCATATGCTAGATATGGGCGCAGGCAATGGGAATAACACAAAACTCTTCCTCGAAAGAGGTTACAAAGTAACTGCAGTAGAGCCTAATCCAGCTGCTTTAAAAATTCTAAAAGAACTACAGAACAATTACCCTGATCAGCTGCGAATAGTTAAGGATTCAGTTGATACATATAAGCCAAAACAAAAATTTGATGTGGTGATTTGTTGTATGGTCGTTCATTTCATGAAAGATCACCAATCGGGAACTAAGGCCATCCAAGACATCCAATCATGGACTAAGCTTGGTGGCATCAACCTACTTACTGGCTATATGAGCAATCAGCCCTTATCAAAAGACTATTCGTTTTTGCTTAAGCCAAATGAATTATCAGAACTGTACGCCAGATGGAATCCCCTCTGGTATCAAGAAAGCTTCAGACTGACATGGAACCGTATCTATAGCCTCAAAGACCTCCCGCGCCTAATACTAGGTAAGCGAGGTTTTAAGGCAGCAAGAATCATTGCCCAAAAAGCCTAAAGCAGTAGTACTAAATATTGCACCAAATCCAAAGAGTGGCGAAATTATTCGTATCATTCATGTAGGTTAATCGTATCATAGTGATACGATTATGGTTTTAACAGTCACAAAGCTTCGGAGCGCTAACTAAGGGCAGCGATTATACTAAAAATATTGTCAATTTACTGCTTACCGACTCTAACGTCAAACAGAGACGAAAGTTACAGGCAAGGATGGCTCAGGATATTTGCTAAGTTCCTTGACCGACAAACGCTTGATACAGAGAGGTGGCAGTGAAAGATATCACTACTCTTAGTATCATCTGGTAGCGCATGCTACAAGTCAAAATATTAAAGTCGAGAGTCTCTCGATCGTTCGAGTACAAATTATAGAGATCGTTTGATACATAACACCAGCGATCTTCATCATCGCTTTCACGTGTCACGATTGTTGGCACGATTTTGGCACGATTTAATTAACTTTTCGTTAAAAACACTGTAAAAGATTAATTTTTAACGTAAAGTATGCTATAATAAGCATATGATAAATCAGATCACGAAAGATAGAATAGCTGCATTAAGGGCTCAGTATGAAGAGCTTATTCAAACATATCCCGACGCTGTTCGCGAGATTGCTATTTCTGAGATACCGGAAATGGTTTACAACTCTAACGCTATCGAAAATAGTAC
This sequence comes from uncultured Candidatus Saccharibacteria bacterium, assembly GCA_964499935.1. Lineage (GTDB taxonomy): Bacteria > Patescibacteriota > Saccharimonadia > Saccharimonadales > UBA4665 > CALBGR01. The sequence continues at coordinate 691,107 of CAZCMS010000001.1, forward strand.
TTTGACACTTGAAGATACTGAAGATATCCTACTCCGCGACACTATTCGCAAAGATCAAGATATCCGTGAAGTATACGAAGCCAAGAATCTTGCCAAAGTAACCGAACACTTGCTAGAGAATCCTAGTGAACCGCTCGATACTGGATTGATCTTATTCCTACACAGGATGCTCCTTACCCAAATAAATGATGACTGGGCTGGCAAGTTCCGGCACGGTAAGCAGTGGGTGCGTATCGGTGCGCATATTGGTGCTAATCCAGATTTTGTACAAGGACTAATGTCCGAACTTGTCGCAAGGTACAATAGCGATAATAATTTGTATTTCTTGGATGCAATAGCTTGGTTTCATGCAGAATTCGAAACCATACACCCATTTCCAGATGGCAATGGTCGCATTGGTCGTGTACTAATAAACCAACAGCTGATGCAGCTGGGGTATCCTCCAATTATTGTACCCAACAAGGGTAAGCGCACGTATTACTACCCAGCTTTTGATCCATACCGCATAGATGGAAAATACGATGAATTTACTGCTTTATTCGCCAGTCTTTTGATTGAGTCATTGTATCGTCGCATAACTATACTGTCGTCTAAGAAAATTATCAGATTGTCCGAATGGTCAAAGAATAATAATGCCAACGTTAATATAACAAGCAACAAAGCTCGTCGTGGCACAATACCAGCATTTCGTATGCGTAACAAGTGGATGATTTCTGCCAATTATAAAGAACAATAGCACTTGATAATCCAGCGATAGATCTATCATGGATAACATTTTCGAATCGCTACGAGCATAACTTTGTACTTCGATTTTTCTCCCAGAAAAGTCGAAGTCTCACCTGAGCGAACTGAGCTCGGACAACTTCTCATCTTTCTTGTTGCTCAGGTGATTCTTTTTCGGTTTTTGCGCTGCACGTTTTTTCTCAACAAGCACTAGGTCTTGCTCCACGGGCGTAGTGATTCTGACTTGCGTTTGCTCTTGTAGCGTTTTAGCATACAGCAAACGAGAAGATTCTATAGCACGCTGACTGGTGTCCCTGTCGCCATCGTCATCAACGACCACAGTCATACCTGACATTGACTCCTGTGAGTGTACTGCCGCTATGCGAATATAGTATGCGTAGGCTGGCAGGTTTGCTATCTCGCCTTGCTCAATGAAAGGACTAAAGAGTGGCAGTACGTATCTTTCATCGGCAGGGCTACCTGACCTAAAGCAAATGACCGTACCAACATTTGCCAGAATAATATCGACAAGGCGCTGCTGGTCTTGCTGACTGGTAGACTGCTCGGCCATGGTGAGAAATAGTTTGTATTTTCGTGCTTCACTCAGCATCTGCACAAAACTCATGGTGGCAAAGTTCTGGAACTCATCAACGTAAAGATAGAATGGTACACGGTCATCCTGTCCAATCCGTGCTCGTCTCAGTGCTGCGGTCTGGAGTTTTGCCAGTATGGTCGTGCCGAATAGTGTTGAGGTGTCCTCACCGAGTAAACCTTTTGAAAAATTACAGATTAATATCTTCCGACTGGCAAGAATATCTTCGAAGTCTATCGTCGATTTAGGTTGCTCCAGTACCCGCTTTGCAGATCCAGAAAACAAGAAACGGCCAATTTTAGCAGTGATACCCGCTGCCATCTTGACTCGCTGGAATTCACCAGCCTTACCAAGTTCATTATCCCAAAAGTCCTTCAGGTGCTTATCTTCCAGATCCTTAACAACCTTACGTCGGAACTTCGTGTCATTGAGCAGCTCAAAGATAGTGAATAACGTCGACCCTTCAAGTGTGAGCGCAGTCTGTATCGCGTTACGCAGTACATACTCTATACGGTGACCGCCTGAGTCATCTTCGGAAAATATCTTACGTAGCACAGAGATAGTCGCCTCGGTTACAAGATCCTTTTCGCGGAGCAGGTCATCGCCCTCAATACCATCAGGAAGCTCAAGTAGATTAACACCGATGGGATGCATCAAGTCGTCTGGATTCATATAGATTACATCTGGGATACGAGATTCAGGAATATAGCGCAGTAATCGCTCGGCAAGATCACCGTGAGGGTCAAGCACCGCTACGCCGTTACCATTCTGAATATCCTGCAATATGCTATAGAACAGCATGGTTGTCTTACCGTTACCCGTACCACCAATAACATAGACATGTCGTTCACGCTCAGCCTCAGTCAGCCCTATTGGTGTAACCACTCCGTGATGATGACTCTCTCCCAGTAGCACCGCGAGTTGCTGGCCAGATTTCAGCGATACAGGTGCTGGAAGCGTACGACTCAGTGAGCTCGCTACATTGTCTGTTTTGCTCATACGCCGAGAGGGTACGTGATACAACGCGGCCAACTCTGCAACAGACAGTACCGAAGATCTCTTTTGGAAGAGCGATGGCAAGCGACTATAGCTCAGTGTATGGTTGAGCCGATGAATCACGGGTAGTCGCTTCTTAGCCTTCAGTTCCTGGTATGGCGGCACGCTCAGCCCATCGAGGCTAGATTGGATAGCTTGTCGATGTTCTTTGGAATGGGGGCTAGTAATAAGCAAACGAACATCTGTCCGAAACAACGGTCGACTCACTTTTTGGTGCATGGTCTGCATCAGTTCTAGTTCAAAAGCACTGAGTGTTCGAGCTGGTCGATCACGTAAGGAGGCCGGCAACTGCTGCCGAAGTTGTTTTTGTTTACTATCGTAATAATTTTTATGGCCATACGTCGTGCCCATATAGACTTCAGACGTCAGACTCGTCATGCCATTAAGGCTACTCGCAAAGAACCGAGAAACATGCCCTATGAGTGGCATCTGCCAACTACTTATTTCACTGAGGATGTTTTCGTTACCTAAGATTTTATGTGTCAAGGTGTTCGCTTCGCGCAAACGCACCGGTCGAGTAACTAACTGTAAGGTAATCGATTCGTCGTCCTCAAGTTTAGTCATAGCACCCATAACATAACCCAGGGGATCATGACCTTCAAATAATGAGGTCAATGTAAGTGGCATGACGTAGTGTCCAGACTGCTTAAACACCGTAGTATCGCTATGCTGCTGAGGTTGTTCGACCACGGTGCGGACTTTCGCATCTGGTACATAGCTTGTCAGCATTTTGTGGAGTACTTTTACGTACTTTGCTTCGCAGGCGATACGGTAGCGAATGCCCTCTGCTTTAGTTGAGGCTATCTCAAAACTCACGTGCGGTTCACGTCCGATCAGTCGCTCACGCAAGGTGCGAGACGAACGCAACCCATGAAAAACAGTGAAGAGCTGTTCGGTTGCCTCAGGTGTCTTTTCAATCGAGGCTGGTGGTGTCATTTCAAGCCAGACTAATTCTCGATTCAGTAAATACCGCCAATGGAGCACCCAAAGGATCATACGCATAAGTAGTACGGCGACAATGAGAGCAACCACAATGCCAACTACTATTGGCCAGTAATGAGTAATGGCGCTGGTGTCCATAGTGGTGCTCCTATTTTACTGTGGATGAAATTGTAGTATGCAGCGGAATCTTTGCTGAAGGTGCGAGTGCTCACGATATTGAGACCTTTGACGTTCATTTCAGATATTGTCCATGCACCCGTGACAGCATCTACATCAAAGACGTAGGCAACATGCCCAAACTCACCACGATCACTTTGAAAGACTGCGCCGACTCGTGGAGTGTGGTTCACCTCATATCCATCAGCTCTCGCCCGATCATCCCACGTATTCGCATTACCCCAAGTCGCTGGAATAGGACTACCCGCCCAGAGACGCATCGCAAACGACCAGTACGTACAGTTACCCCAAGCGTACGTATTACCTGGTACTTCTGGTCCCATATAAAAACCTTGCGTGGCTGCTGCTTCGGCATTTGGAGTGGCAGCCAGAAACGATAGCGCTTCCTCGCCCAGTGCTAACACCGACATAAAGGGCAGGCTTACAATCACCACCAGACTTACGACAACTGCTGCGATGTACTTACGTGTACCACCAGAGTTCATTAAGGTGACGACGAGACCTGTATTCACGAATAGAGCTCCGCAGGATTGGTAGTAATGAGCGGATGTTCTTTCGGTGAGGCCACCACTTGCACTGCAACGTGATGCTGATCGGCAATAATCAGGGCATCACCTCGATCACAAGTAAGCAGGAACTGTTTCTCGTATTCACTCAGATTAAATTCGCTAACAACGTTTTTAATCGTGGTCGTATCTTGACGCATGAGAATACGAAGTGCACTTTGCGATGCAATGGCTCGTCCATAATCAGATCTTAGAAAGTCATTGGCTTGCTGAGATATGATCGACACACCGAGGTAGTACTTGCGAGCACGACGCACGAGGCCTGACACAAATCGTGCAGACTCTTCATGCTCAAGCAACATCCAACCCTCATCAATAATGAGGAGGCGCTTTTCGGGATTAGCTTTGACTTGGTTTTGTGTGAAATTCGAGATGATCAACATCATGATTTGACGCAAGCTTTCGGGCAAGTCTTTAATATCGAAGATAACAAGACGGTTATCGAGTTGAATATTGGTATGCGCGTTAAAGACACTTGAAAGACTACCGGAGATATATTTCTCCAAGCGTTCACAGAGTTTGATCTGTCCAAGGCTGTGAAGTTCGGCATAGAAATCTTCAAGCAATGGCATCTGGTCTTTGTGTTTTTTATAGACTTTGAGGATGGCCTTATCTACCGCAGCTTTCTCGCGGGAACTAAGGCCTTCCGCCATCAACCCAATCACTTCAGTTAAGTCTTGAGCGTGTTCAGATAGGTCGTCGCCTTTATGAAAGGTGGTCGCAAGATCAAAGGGGTTAATCTTCTCGCTGCTTTTGGCTGACAATTTAATGTACGTGCCGTTGACCGACTCAGCGAGCCGTTTATATTCACGCTCGGGATCAATCACAATTACTTTTGTGCCTTGCATAAGCTGACGGAGTATCTCAACCTTGGTTGTGTAGCTTTTACCTGAGCCACTCTGGGCAAACACAATTGAATTGGCGTTATGGAGACTAAACCGATCAAGGATAACAAGACTATTGTTAGATTTGTTGACGCCATACAAGATACCAGACTCTTGCACGAGCTCACTACTCATGAACGGAAAGGTCAGTGCAGCCGAGCTACTATCCAAATTTCGTTTCTGAGCTAACTGATCTTCTCCTCGTGGCAAAATTGACTGCAAAGCCTCAAGCTGTTGGTAGCGAGCGATCTTGCTATAAAACAAGCGTGCCGATAAAGTCGCTTCAAGTAGTTTCGTAATCTTGTTGAGTTCCTCTAGGCTATCTGCGCGAAGACAGACGTAGATACTCATCTGAAACAGTTTTTCTTGGCCACGTTGGATTTTATCTCGCAGTTCAATTGCTGATTCAAGTGGGTCGGTAATTTCGCTGCCGACAATCTTACCAGCCCGCATCATGGCGCGCTTGGTTGATTCAAGCTCAGTAATCTTACGATGCAACTTTGGCAGTGCAAGGAGCGCGTTCACTTCGTGTACATGATAGGAAATATCGCAGTCGTGGTTGAAGTTGATAATACTGTCCATCCAGCCAGAATTTGCTACGAACGGATAACCGGCGATGAACAGGGTACGGATATAAACGCCGTCAAGGCAGAGATAGTCTGCCTGCTCCTCCAGACCAGCATAGCTCAGTACATCAACGGCATCTTGCTCACCAAAGGCCAGAACTCGTTCTTTGGCCTTCTGCTGTCGTTGCTCGCGCTTCTTTGCAACTTTTTGTATAACTTGCTGCATACTACAATCCTCCCTCAGCCTGTACGAGTGCAGTGTGCATAAGCTGCAGAGCTTGCTCAGTGAGTGGCTGTAGCTTAGCTTGCGATGGATTATAGAAACTATAGAACAGATCAAGAATTTCGAGACTCGATAGCTGGCGAGTATGCATGCCGACGCGGGTCATACCTTTACTGACAATGTCGAGCTTGAGCGATAGCTGTTCCTTCACCAGTTCAAAGTTTGCTTTGCTATTACCAACATAGGGCACAATAACGTAGAAATGACGGGTTAGTATCTTGTTATTCGTAATGAGGGAACGAATAAACTCATCGTAGTATTCGAGCTGCGAACGGTAGATAGCTTCCGGCTCATTGTCTTTGCGAAGCGCCACATCGGCCAGATATTTATCCATATCAATTTCACGGGTGCGAATCAGAATCTGTAAACTACTGCCAACCGAGTTCAAGAAGCTCTCATAGGTATCAATAATCGCGTCCTGTTCGTCTTCACTCCTGAGTTCAAAGTTGAGTGATGATACCTGTAGTACCGCCCGGTACTGGTGACGGGGTAACATAAGGATACCGTCACGTACCCCTTGAATATCTACCTGGCTACGACTTGACGCTTTGGCTTTCGACTTCTGTAAAGCGAACATGGAGGCCTCCTTTCTTGGTTGTTTCATATCTTACGCCAGCTTCGGGGTTGTTGAGCGCCGACAGGATTTTGCTTGATACATGAAGTGGCAATCGGTCAGGTACGGCTGCGACTACCTCTAGGCTTTCTTCCTTCAGTTCCGTACCTGTCTCGACCTCACGGTAATCTTGCCGCAACTGAGTGGTATTTTTGTTCCATATATAGAGCTGAGGTCTCAGGTTGTATCGGAGAATGATCAGGAGCCAACTGGCCAAAATCTTGCCACGAATACGAATCGTCAAGATCAGACAGATGACCGCTACTATCGTCATAAGAATATATTTGTAGATAGTGCCTGCCATCATGGGCGGAGGTAAAACGTACAATCCAACACTGACAAAGATCGGGACAACGAGCAGTACTATTTGCGAAAAGCCAAGGCTGCCAATGATCCGATCCTCAATAGTCGTCACTTGCGCGGGAACAACAGTTACTTTCATATTTTCTCTCCTTTCTTAGTGGTATTTACTTTTGTTTTCATATCCTCGACAGCAGCACTGCGCGATGTGGGCTCCGATGCCTCGTACGTTGATCCTGTTTTTTGAGACACGCCTTTTGGCGTTGGCTTTGCGTTATAGGCCATCTGAGCAGTACCCCGTTTATTTTCAGCACTTTGCGACTGTCCTGTTCGTATCGCCTGATTTTCAACACCTGGCTGTATCCACTTTTTCTTCGCCGTATCTGCCTTGGAGCTTACTGCTGTGGCTGCTGCTTTGCCACCACCAGCAATGTAACTGACACCGTTCATAAACTGGCCACCAAGCTTGCGAGCATTGCGCGATCCAAGACTGACGTAGCTAAATTGCATCATGACACCCTGTGTACGAAGTAATGCCATGACCGTGGCGAGCCCTACGATCATCGCCAAAAGCGTATCTGGCGCCTGATTACTATTCACGGCTGACATACCTGTAAACAATGAGGCTGCCAGTTGCAGGATCACCACATGCACGAACAGGACGAATATTGTTGAGAGATACGTCTTCGCTGCTGTCTCCGAGAAATCTCGAAAGCCAGGCACGAGCCAGAGAAGCACCACCAGTGGCGATAGTACCGCACCAATAAACAATGTCACCAAACGACCGACGTAATAGACCAACAGTATGACCGTAAAGATCAGAAATGCCATCATCATGAGCAGGGCAGCAACTCCCTGACCTCCAGATTCTTTAACGACGCTCGTAAGTATTTGCCATACCGACGAACTACCTGACAGTTTACCGACGGCCTGGATAAGCACGTTGGACAGCTCAATAATCCCATCAATCAGGAACAGCGACGTGTTAATCAGCAGGAATATGAGCCCAACTCTCGGAAGAAGGTGCTTAAACTCTATCTCGTCAAATCCAAAGCTCGCAGCACTCATGACATGTAATCCGATCAGCGCCAGTATCACCACAAACAGCGCATTCGCAATCGCCACCATGCCAAGCCACAGATTAAACACACTTTGGTTGTCCGCCATCAGCGGCGTTGCTTTCGTAAAGAAGTCTAATGCTGCCAGAAATGGCGAGGCCACTGCTTGAATAATGTTATTTAAGAACCCAGTGACAGCCTTAATCAAAATGTCGACAAGTCCGTTGCTGACGCTATTTGGTGGTATTGCCTGTAAACTCGGCAAACTACTTTGCTGTGTCGCCGTGTTATGCCCATAGGCATTCACTAGAATCGACGTCAGTGTTACTGCTGCAAGGACTATCACCATGCCGATCAATGCACTTTTTAGCACATGCTTAGCATGCTCCATCTGTTCAGGCCTACCGGCACTGGTCATATACATATAGCCCGAGTTCACAATGAAGAACGTACAGACAATGCCAGCTAACGCCGCAAAGAGTCGAACAGTCGGCGTTACCCAATCTCTTACAACACTAACGGCACTCGATGCATCAGCAAAGAAAGATAGGTGGATGAGAAGTATGTCACTCATGGCCGAGGCCTACCTATCTCTTAGCTGCCCCCAAAGGCATTAGTTGCCAGTGTTGCCACGATATTACTGATGACAAAAGCAGCAATCACGATAGCTAAGCCGATAGCCGACCAAGTGAGGGTACGTTTTGCCTTATCTAGCTGCTCAGGATTACCCGAACTTGTGATGTAGGTAAATCCGCCGACCACAAAAAAACCGGTCGCAATGAGACCGGCCAAACCTGCAAGCGCTTGAATCACGCCTCGGACAAAGTTTTGAACTTGTCCTATATCTCCCCCGGCAGCAAACGCCGGGGCACTCACCGCTAACGGCATCCCCAACGCCACAAATGCTGCGACAAAAAGTTGTTGTTTATGCTTCTGCAACTTGTTTTCCTCCACTAAATAGTTGATACAAGGGAAATGTATCACACTTGTAAAGCCATAAATACAGCTTAAGCGCAATCATAAAAACATAACAATTATTATCAACAGGTGCGAAAACATTGACTATTTTACAATATACTTTTTTGCATTTTTATCGAAAGATGTCTTAATTTAATAATTATTTAATAATCTAGCTCCAGTTGGTGCTATGGTTGCCACCCCTATATTTAGAATAAGCCCAGAGAAGATAAATGAGCCTGCAACCCTACTTCAACGTATCTTATAAACCATGTAACTTTGCCTGCATCAAGGACTGTCTAGGCTACTGTAATTCGGCTTTAAGTATTCTTGCTAAAGCATTCATACTATTAAATTCATAGAATGCAAGGTATGCCAGCGCAAGTTTTCTGGCGTCAGTCTTACGAAGACTGACGCCTTTGCCAATAGAACTAATAAGGATAGCGTTTGCAAGCATCCGGCCAGTTCGCTTATTGCCGTCTTCAAAAGCCTGCAGGTATGGAACAAGAGTCAACGCTAGCTGTGCACGAACAAAAGGGTTTTTTGTACGGCTGATAATAGAGAGTATTGTTTCCATATTTTCTCTCAACAGAAGGGGATTGGCGAGTGGCTCATAATTGCTTGCACTAATTCTAACGATCTTTTTTCGGATCCCGGCATCGATTCCGAGATTGCGACCAATAATCCTATGGAGCTCTTCAACGGAACTGAAAGCGATACGGTCTGTAAATAATTCATGGTTCTCAACAATGAATGCAATAGTATCTTTATGATTGAGTATCATCTGAGTCTCAAACTCAGTTCGATTTTTTGCCTTAATACCCTCAACAAGAAGGAGTTGAGTATCGAGCAATGTGTAGGTGTTGCCTTCAAGCGCAGATGATTTCCATGAGAGCTCTATCGTCAGGTGTTCTAGTTCTTTTGCCGACATTTTATTGCCTGTTGTTAGTTCGGTGACTTTGCTATAGTCACTGAAAAGATTATCAAGCTGCTGGCCTGATAATGAGTCCAGCCAAGTAATAAAGGCATGACGGAATATACTTTGTGGACGATTCTCGTCTTCTAGAAGTTTATCGGCTATCATCGCGTGCATAACGGCTTCGTAGCTAGGACTATAGCTGGGACTATTATTTGTGCCACTCTTACTAATAAGCCCAATGTCAGTAAGCCTCGCGAGTGCCCTCTGAATAGAGCGAATATCTACGTCTGGTAGATGCTTGCTGATTTCGGATGATGTCGTATCACCATTGAGTAAGTACAAGAGTACATACGAAGTTCTTTTGGTTATGTTCATACGACAATTTTAGCATTTATTTTTATATTTTACGCATTTTTGTCGTATCCAAAGAGATTTTAACAGCTGTAACGAACATGTCTCGAGCAATAGCAGTAGGTAGGCACGCCTTTAGTGCTGTTTTGTATTTTTCTTGCGCTCTTCCTTTACGATTACTGGCTCTCAACTAGTAGCACATTTTATATTGAAACTCTTTTGCGCCCCACTTAGAATCGATAGATACCCTAAGTTGTTCTTAAATACTTCAAAATAGACTTTATATGACTAAATGGACGAGCGGTTTACTTTATACCAAAAACCACTCGCTTTGGGCATTCGAATTCCATATTCTAATCGATTCTATTGAGTATCCCTCCGTAATTATAAGGCGTAAACTTATCCCCGATAAAAATGGGGTAGGCGGGGCTACCAACATTCATGGCGTCAGCGAGCTCAGGATCAAGTGGCTTGAATGCTTTGAGTATTTTAGTATCTAGCCCGAGACAATCTCTGTCCCTAAGCGTCATACGGTACATAAATTTGTAACGCTCAACCTCTGGATATTTGTTAAATTCTCTCTGTTTAGTAAGCGACGTTATTTTCTCACGCCACAATGCAACATTATTTAGTTCACTCTGCATACTGATCTCAACAGAGATGCAATTGGGAGCATATTTATTCATGCATTCGTAATCTGCAACAATCACACGCTTGAGACCAAGAAATCCTGAAACTGCAAATAACCACTGCTGTGCACTTCCGCCAACAAAGCTGCAGTCGTTGCCCGGACACCATGTATTGTGAAAATCCAATATCAGGTCATATCGTTGACTCATTTCCATCAATTCAGCTGCCCGTCTCTCCTCAAGCACCTTACTATTAGCGTCACCAGGAAAAGATCGATTCAGATCTTGTCCCGTAAAACGAATATCTGCACTTACGGCTTGTTCGTTTGCGATAACCGAATCAATCCCTTCAATTGGTTTTCTGAGTAGAGACTCAACGAGTTCGATGCCAAGTGTTTCGTTGCCGTGCATTCCGCCAATTATTAGTATTCTCATACCCGTTCTCCTCGTTGAATGATGATGAAATCCCTGCCATCAGGTACTTGCCGATCATCACTTCTGAAAATACGAGCGTCATCTCCGAAGTCTCGCTCGGCTGCCCTTACCATCGCTTTGTTGACTGTTCGATATGCCAAAACTTCGCAATCAAGTTCGTTCATCAAGTCAGTAACCATGTCCTTGAAGTTAGAAAGGTTTCCGGCTGCTCGAACTGTTTTATCAGCGAAGATATCATCAAGCCAAGCTATTTCTTGCTCGCCAAACTGCGCCATCAGCCACGAAGACATAACAGGTACATCACTGTACTTTTCATCCGCGATACGTCGAGCATTAGCGCGCCAGGTAATTACTGCTAGTGACATTTCACCAGCACTCGTTACTTCCCTGTACCAAGCCGTTGGTCTTGTCTGTTCTAGTTCTGCAAAACGTGCAACCAATTCATCTGGTTCATACGCCGGTTGTGCAGGTGCGTACTCACATGTTCTACAAACTTGGCCTATAGCTAGTCGCGAAAGGCCACCTGGACAACGCTGCGGTAATTGTTTATCGGCGCATTTACTAACTTCATACCAAGGCTCGCCCGCAAAGGCTACTTGGTACGGCTTCACAAGTTCAGTGAAGTCTTGTTGAGTAGGGGTGTAAAATTCTTGAGTTATATTCATGTTATTTCCTTGTAATTTTATTGCTATACCAAAAACGCCAGCATCGTGCTGGCGTTCATCTTGGTATCTAAAACGACTCAGTCACGAGCTGGCGATAAATGGGCATGACGAGCATCAATAACAGTAATAGCCTTTTTGTAACCACCAGCTCCAGATTGCAGCCAATCACTAATTCTGGCAATCGTCCGACTACTCAACGAAGTTTTACGAGCAATATTCGTGTAGGTTTCTTTTTTACTAAGCATACGTGCAGCTTCAAGACGAGCAGCAATCTCTGTGATTTCTTTCTCGGTCAGAACATCAGTTAATAGCGCTTGCATGTCTGTAATCGAGTTAATAGAAGTTAACACCTCAGATAGCTGGAGTGGCATGTCTTTATTCCATTGGTCTACACACTTATTCATACTATTACTTTACCAAAGTAAAGTGCTATTGTCAACAGAGCATCACAATACTACTAAGATATGTAAGTGAGCACACATCAAGCAACACGAGTCAATTTATTGACCTCTGTAACGATTACTGGCATAGTGTACGCAGCATGACACAAAAAGAAGTATTTGTTAACTGGATGACAGAAGAAGACCATGCCGAAGCACTAGTGATTGACAAACACTTTGACGGCCCAGAATTTGCCAATCTTGATTATGAACAAAGACTCGACATAGCCACTGCAGCTGCGCACGAAGAGCTACTTAGTAGCCACAAACCACTGCACCAAGCAGAACGTGTAGGCCATCAGGTAATGAGAGACTCGGCTCGCTGGCTACTCTACCGAGGTGCTCATATTTTTGATGAATTCCCGGCATTATCAGAGAATGAGCAAAAGTTTACACAAGCAACTCAGCAGGCACAGAAGGACCACGAGATGATTAAATTCGATGTGCCAGTTACTATATATGCGACACTTGAAGCCCTGCGTAGGCATCGTGAAAGAAACGGGCAAGCTGCGTATAACCCCGTAGAGGTAGAGAGAGACCTATCGATCATAGCGCTAATCAATAGCATCGATACCGCGATCGAGGGATCTGATGCTTTAACAATTGAGAGCGACCCAACAACATCAGAGACCATATTCAACACATCCTTATTTATGGGCACAGAGATTTATAGAGGTTCTTTTAGACGAAAAATTACCCCAGACAGCAAAGAGTACGACATAACAATCCACGAGAAATTATCTGAAGACGAACAAAAGTTTGCGGACAAAGCTCGCCTTGCACTACTCGGAACCATGATAGCACCACCGTTTTTACGTCGTTACAAAATTACGCTAAATTCTGATAATACATTAGACGCCGTGAAACAATATCCACGCAAAGGGCAACTTCACGAACTCCCCATGGAATCATTCTATGATGCTATGTATCTTGCAGACGGAATAATCTTTAGTGGCATCAAAAAAGACCGTCTTATAGAACAGGAAATTAACGCACAACCACACGAGGCTCAACTTAATGGTACGGGAAATGTTGCCCCTATCTGCACACACCCTTGGTCACCAATCCCAGAATTACGCCCCACTGCGCAATAAACCTAACTGCAAGGAATGTAAAAGTATTAACGCTAATCGTAAATAATGGAATTGATGTAGTTCACGAATATTATATCGGAAGCGGGTTAGTGTCTATATGTCAGCTTGCAGCTAGCGGAAATACATAAAATTTTCAGGAAAAGCCTTTTGTTATAATAGAAAAAATATGAAACGAAAAATAATTCTTATTGGAGGTATGCCTACGGCAGGTAAAACAACTATTGCTCGTCAGGTTGCAGAGCATTTTCAGCTTCCTTGTTTATCTGGCGACCAAATTAGGGTTATCATGCAATCAGTAGCAGACAGAGAAAAATACCCATTATTATTTTGCGCCGACGATTTTACTGCTGAAGAATTTCTAGCAAAATACAGCGCCGAAGAGATTGCAGAAATGGAATACAACCAAGGGTACGAAGCGTGGCAAGGGGTAAGATACTTTATTGAGCATGATTGGGTATGGAGAAAAGGATGCGTGATCGAAGGAGTATCAGTATTACCGCCCTTGATACATGAGATAGATGCAAATAAGTGCGACGTAAAAGTGGTGTTTTTATCCGATAGCAATCACGATCGTATACGTCATGTGGTATATAATCGTGGTTTATACGATGATGCGAAGCTATATAGTGATAATGTGAAAGACAAAGAAGTCGAGTGGGTAAAATTATTCGACAAAAAACTCAGAGAAGACGCTTCTAATGCGGGATACTCAGTAATCGAGATGAGCAAAGATAAATCTGATATAGAGAAAGTCCTTTCAGCGCTCTCTCGATAAATTACGTCTATCGGTTTTCCATTGCAGTTTCGTCGTTTACGACTCGTCAGTATAGCTTATATGTAATCTATAGACTGCTAGGGAAGGGGTGTGATAGCCAAAAGGCTATTGATTCACACTCCCTCCCGGAGTTTTACTGGTTAACTCCACCAGAATCGATTTGCACGAATCGTGCCACCCTTCGATTAAAAGGTGTTACCTGAATTGACCGTAAACGATCAGATCAGCCGTTCATCACCTTGGTGGTGACTTGAACAACCGAGTTGGGTTCGAGAACCTCATCCAGCTGGGCCTCACGACCGTTCACCTGGACCATCAGACCTTGCTTGACCCTAACGTTCGCACAAGCGAGCGCATTAGCAACGGTCATGTCAGACGCATAGTCCAACTGATGGAGATCACCACCGAGCACAGCAACCTGCACCCAGCTCGGAGCTTCCTCGGCCACAACGATATCCGTAGACATATCTACTTCACTACTCCTCTGTATTGATCAGCGACTGAACAATTGTGCTTCTCGCACATGTACATCGATGTACGACTTGAGCTCCATATCTCGCGCAAATCGTGTCAACTGAGCAATCATGTGCCCAGCCAATACTACCGGCGGATGGATCACGGTACGCGCTGCGCACGGCAAAGGCGCACCCTCTCCATCAGGAAAAAGCCAATCCTTCTCGTAGGTGTCCACCGCATCCATATCCAGAGGGTTCAGCGCAAGCAATGTCATTTGCTCGCCACCAATCCGACCGTCAAGGTACAAAGGAACATCCGGGTTGAACTTGACTGACCCCCAAATATCGCATCGAGCCTGCATACTGTCTACACCGCTGATGACAACACCGCTGAGCGGGGTTTCTGCTGTCACAAATTCCTGGTGTGGAACAATGCTGCACTCAGACTCTCTGTAAGACTCCAGCATTTCTGCTGCAGCCTCCACCTTGGGCCTACCAACATCGGTGCGGGAATAGATCAACTGCGCTGGCACATTGTGCGGCTCCACATAGTCCAAGTCCCACAAATGCAGCTCGCCACGAAGGCCGAGCTTCACCAACGGGAGCACCACAGCGCTACCGATTCCGCCGACACCAATCACATGGACAGGCCAGGTGAACTTACTCGGGTCGAAGATATCCGTCTGACCAGAATAGTCAGCAATCACAATTACTTCACCTCTCGATCTGAAGATTCGTAGGGTCGTATGGTACCGCATCAGCTGAAGCGCGAGGCTCCAAAGGAACGGTACGAAGTCGCCCAAAAAAACCCATCCCCTGGCTACGCACCTTGAGACGAATCTCGTCGGCGGTGCTGTCAAGCAAGCCTTCGTCGAACACTGTCACAATCTCGGGTATCACATCAATCTCGACCCGAAAAGGCTCGAAAATGTCCAAGCGACAGCGAAACTCGCCACGCTTGTTGACAACCAGACTGATCAGCCAATCTCCAGGCCAGCGCTCAATATTCGCCGTATCGGTAGGGGAGAAATAGGACTCCATATTGACATGACTATGCCACTGGAACTTGATAGATCCAGGATTCCCCGTACCGCTCAGCACCATCTCGTGAATGAAATGGGTCAGTGCATCATGGTCCACCTCAGCGTGTCCGGGCGAAGCCACTTGGTCCAAAATGAACACATCCTTCACACGGATGATGTCATCACGCACCTCCACCAAGCCAAATCCGTTGATCTCGGTCGGGCAATTGATGACGTATGCCATCATCTTCTGCCAATCCTGAAACGAAATCTGCACTCGGGGGATACGAATCACTGCGGGGCCTGCCAAATTGACCGACATCTACTTCATCTCCTCTTTATACACGTGGAATGCTTGCAAAACATCTTTCTGATGCTCGGGGTTAACCGAACATAGACATTCAACTATCAAAGCCATCGCCTCAACATACTGCGCCTTGGCAAGGTGTTCATTGACGACTCTCTCCCGATTACCAAAACAAAACGCTCCGGTAGAGAGTCGATATACCGGGTAGCCACCTCTCCAGCTGCTCTTCACACCTGACCGTAGCTCTTTTGCCGTTACCGTCAAGGTGTCGGCGCCAAGATCTACCTGCCAATCACCCAGGTCGTACGCTACCCCACTGTATTCATTGATGGCTCGCACGATGAGACGGATGCGATTGTTCACAACCTGCACTGCCAAAACTCCAGGCAGAGACATGATGCGATCAAATTCACCTCCAATATTCATCTCGAACAGTTGCTCGTTGGTTTCTTCGATAGCTCGCTCCAGGATCTGCTGCTGACTCGTCAAGTCATTTATCTCACCTTGCTGGCTTTTAACTTGCTCAGCGAGTGATCGCAAGACCTCGCGACCCCGCTTTACTGCCAAAACAACTTGCTTATGAGCCTCGATTCGATTCTTTTGCGCACTTTCTTGTCGCATTTCTACGTATACTGCACGAGCACTATTAGGCGAGCTGGCATACGTCCGACTCACAGCAGGCCGCACCTCCGACGTTGAGTCTCCTCCCCCAACCAGAACATCTACTGGATTATGTCCATAGAAGTCAGGGGGCACCCACTCATCAGGTGGCGTCCACTCATCCCTTGGCTGGTGTTGCACGTCTCTTGCGCCTGGCTCCATCCTGGCTTGAAGTGGAGGATCCCAGCGAAGCAATAGCCCGCTCACAATCATGCTCAACCACCAAAAGGGGCCAAACATAAGCGTGACAACAAAGGGCCACACGTATCGCCAGGGCAAATCTGCCAATCGATGCTGCTGCTGTTCGTCCCGAAGATCAACCATATAGGCTATCAACGTTACTAGGCTAAAGAGCAGCCACATAACCAACAGTCCTGGATCAAAATACACAGCCGTTATAAAAGGCTTGAGACTGCTTTTTGTAAGGCCTAGCTTTAGTGGCTCACCTGTCTTGGCGACTTGCTTCAGCTGCCTAAGTTCCTTGGAATCTGAATCGAAAGGCTCCTCCTTATTGAGCTTGGCACTCAAATCCTGAAGACTCAAGACTTGTGTTGCCATCTGCATGCGTTTGCCACGTGTTTCTTCACTGACATCTTTTACATGCTCTTTGTTAGAGAGCATGATTTGAGCCAGTTTTTGGTTATTTCCCACGTTGTGGTTGGTGACCAAAACAATACCGCCAGCGATAGCGATAGCAATCACACTCAATACGAGCGCAGCAATAAACATCAACGCTATCGATTCTCCGATATTGCGATCGATGAAGGTACCAAATCGCAACGGTGTCTCACGACGCGTCATCAGAATTCTCCCTTGTATAGTTTACTTCCAGTTTCAAATCTCGCTAAAGGTCTAAAACTGGAAGTAAACCGCATACACAATTCAGGTAAATTATTAAAATACAAAGACACAATATCAACCATAAAAGGTCAATCTTACTCCTTGAATCTTATATTTAAATATAAGCACAAAATATACATTTAGTCAATTAGGTCGTATGATGAAACTATTCACCAATAGACGCCTTGAAATAAAATATACATACATAGGTATTAACTTTGGATAAATTAAGATTTATAGGATAATACAGTCAATGACAGGATCATTAGAGTATGATATTCCGACAGTTCTCATTACGGGATTAATCTTTGGCGTTGACGTTATTATTCGACTTGCGCTACTTTTCTATATTCCACGCAATCGGAAACCGACCTCAGCAATAGCGTGGCTGTTTGCAATTGTTGTTATTCCCATCTTTGCGACTATTCTTTTCTTCGTCATCGGTCGCCGAAGCCTATCCAAGCAACGTATAGCCAAACAAGTCCATATCAACGAACTCTACCAACGCTACAATCGCGGACTGCGACGATCCCAGCTCAACAGCAATGTTCCAGAAAAATATACCGCAGCAGCAAAACTGAGCGAAGAACTCGCATACTTGGCGCCAACAGGACACAACAATATCAATCTTATAGGTGGCTACAACACAATCATCGAACATATGACGGCTGCAGTATCAAGAGCAGAAAAATACATATACCTCGAATTTTTTGCGATGGCGCTCGATAAAACCACGGAACCATTTTTTGTCGCACTAGAGGACGCCAGAAAAAGGGGAGTAGAGGTATACGTACTTTTTGACTATCTCGGGTCACGCAAATACCCCAGATACAGAGCGATGAAAAAACGCTTGACTGCAATGGGAGTAGAGTGGCATTCAATGTTAAGAATTAGCATACTGCCGGGTAAATATAACCGTCCGGATCTCCGTAATCACCGCAAAATCCTCGTTATAGACAACACTGATGCCTATCTTGGCTCTCTCAACCTTATTGACAAGACGTACCATCGCAGAGATGATATTAGTTACGCTGAGCTGACCGCCCACCTCGAAGGACCAGTAGTCAATGAGGCTGCAGCCGTGTTTGCGAGCGACTGGTATGCCGAAACAGATACAGTATTACATCACTTTACAACGAATTCACAAAAACACCCCAAAGGAACATCCGTTGCTCAGATGTTGCCAAGCGGGCCCGGCTACCCATACCGCAACAACCTGAAGGTATTTGTAGAAGCTTTGCACGCTGCAAAGAAATCAATTTACATATCAAGTCCATATTTTGTGCCAGATGAATCATTGCTCGCAGCATTAACATCTGCTGCTATTCGTGGAGTACGTGTTTGTGTGTTGAACTCCGAAGCCATGGATCAGTGGATGGTAGGGCACGCTCAAAGATCATACTATGAACAACTTATGGAATCGGGAATAGAAATTTGGCTATACAAAAAACCACAATTACTACATTCAAAATACATGATAATTGATGATGATTTGGGCATCATTGGCTCCAGCAACCTAGACATCCGCTCGTTTGAACTTAACCTCGAAAGTAGCGTAGTATTTTACGATACAAAAGTAGCCAAAAAGCTCACAAAGCATTTTTTAAGCGACATTAATAACAGCCGGCAAATAGAGCTTACAAGTTGGCGCAAGCGCCCACGTCGCAAACAGTTCCTTGATAGCATTGCACGGCTTACTTCGGCACTACAATAAGCACTTCGTCATATTACACGCGTAACAATATATTTATGATCTATCGATACTGACTTTTGGCAATATATCAAGTGGTTGCTGATTCATGATAAGCTCCAACCCAGTATTTATAACTCGGCGTACATTGTGCATCTGGAACGCAATATCATCTTCAAGCGGAATAGGCCCGTCAACACTGCGTGGCGAAATATATAGACCATGGGCAGCATCCTTTACTACAGGTGTGCGTTGTCGCAACATACTAGCTTCTTCCGCAGGTAGCGTAGCATGCCACTCATCATGCCAACCCTTTACGCAGTCTGGTGACCCTGTATTCCAATCGTGTTCGGGAGCAAATAGACCAGCCTGGCCTTGCGCAACTCTTTCGCGCAGTCGTGCACCCAAACTTTCTGCATTGTTCATATCTTTGAAATATTGAGGATCAATATCTGCAAAACTTTCGGTATACTCGCTGTAATCCAACGCACCCTCAGGTAATGCAACAACTCTCATCAAACTATTATCCATGAAGCGCTTTGCGATCGATTGTGGCTGAGCAATAGTAGAACGAGGCGAAGGTAGCGGTGGAGCAATCGAAACCAGCCCCACTGGTCGCTCATCCGCATGACGCTCCATAACATTCATTGCTGCAACAGTCCCAATACAGTGCGGTATCAATAGCACAGGAGAAGCTTCGGGAAGGGTAGCTATATCATCCTCAAGGACCGTAGCCTGAAGACTTGGGTGTCTTATTTTTTGCACACCGTCTCTGTCTAGATACATACCCTCAATTACTGAATACCCCAGTTCACGCCGTGACAATTCCTGAGCCAGAAGTCGAAGAATAATTGTTGACTGCATGCCTCCACCGCCACCAGCAACCAAATACACATGAGGCATCTCACGCTCTGTTGCGTTCATTTGATGAAGATGTTCTTGAGGCCCTAATTCAGTCATATGTGGAACATTAATTTTATCTTAAAAAGTAATTTATGCATTATAGAACATTGTGAGTTGAAAGTCCAAATGCTATAGTGACTCCAATATGAGCAACGCGATAATTGTCCACGGCAAACCACAAAAAACAACTTATTTTGATCGCAGCGTGCCGTCATCAAGTAACTCAATATGGATACCTTGGCTTCAAAAAGAGTTGCTGTGTCTTAATATACCTACGCAAACACCAGAAATGCTCAATGCTTGGCAACCAGATTACCAGATATGGTCAAAAGAATTTGAACGTCACGACATTACACCTGACACACTGCTTATAGGTCACAGTATCGGGGGTGGGTTTATTACACAATGGATTAGCCAACATCCTGACGTAACTGTGGGCAATGTGTTTTTGGTTGCGCCATCGTTTGGAGATAAATTTAATATCACGCCTCGACTAGAGTACCCTACCACAAACGGTTTTTTCGAATTTGACCTTGACCCAAACCTACTTGAACGTGTGAAGAGTCTGACTATTTTTCACTCAGACGATGACAGAGAAAGGGTAGCCACCACTGTCGAACATATCCGAGAAACCTTGCCTGCAATCGAATATCGAGAATTTCATAACTATGGACATTTTCGTGGCAAAAGAGACATGCCAAGCGATGAGTTCCCGGAACTTCTAGAAGCAATCACGGCAAAGCTTTAAAGCATAAAAGCGTCAGAGCTTTAGTGCGTGATATGTAGATATACTCGTCAAAACCTTGATTACAGAGGCGACTTATTGCGTCGCTTTCTAAGTATGAACAGTGTCACGATCGAAATAACTGCCAAAAGGAGCACGGAAATACTACCGACCACAAGCATCAATGGGGCACCTTTAGATTCCGAAGCGCCTGCAGTTCTTGCGACGGCTTCTGCAACCGCATCAGGCAGAACGTTAAACTCGCCCAGATGCACTCTTGGTGATACTACTCCGGAAGCAGGATCAGTTACTTCAAGCTCTGCGTGATGCTTCCCTGAAGGCAATCCAGACACGCTGACTGACCAATTTCCGCTTGAATCAGATCGAGTCTTAAACATTTTGGGTTCTGAAAAAACATACACAGTAACATCAACGTTCGGTGTTGTCTTTCCCTTCAACTCAAAGGATTCAGTTTTAGTGAACTCAGGTAACTTATCAGGAGTAGAGGGATCATGTTTCTGGTTATTGAATGAAACGTCACTCACCGCGGGAGGAGTCTGTTGCGTCGCTACATTTGTGGCTGTCGTAGCTGAAGGGGAATTTGATGGCGTAGCTCTTTTGGGTGGTGCAGCAGATTGCTTATTTGATGAAGTGCTCGGGGCTGCAGGAGCATGAACGGCCCTAGGGTCTGTAAATGTAACTTTTACTGATAATACCGGCACTTCAGGCCCACCATTTGGGTCTGAGATGATGGTGATAGTTTTTTCACCAGGGACTGAAGATCGTATCGTAAAAGTTCCCGTACCGCTCGACCCAGGTCCACCAACACGATCTGGGCTAATTGTCGCGCCCCCAGTTATTTGTGCGCCCATAGGCACCCCTAATTCTTCTGTCGTGTAGTCAGACCAGTCGTTAGTAACCCATACCTTCAGGACAATCGTACTCACGCCATCTGCAGGTGCAGATGTCGCAGATAGGGTAGGTTTATAAATCCTGTTATAGCCTGCTCCTGCATTTGTATGTCTTGTGGATACTAAAGCGAATACACTAACTGCAATTAAACTGAGAACAATGAAAACAACGGATATATTTTTAATCATTTTTTATTTTATTATTATTCTAATGATTATTATAAATAACCCTCTTTTCCGTGTCAAATCAACATCACGTAAGCCTACGTGAAGTAGAATTTAGTCCTGCTAGAAAACCTAAAGTTTTATTGCTTTTGGCATAAACCTTTAGGTTGATCTTAGCGCTAAAATTCTGCTGAGTCGCGCAAAAATTGAGTGAATGACTCATACTTAATTACAGCCATACCAACCTTTTGCGCCCCCTCGCAGTAGTCGTATTGGTCGTCAATCATGACACACTCATCAAGCCGTACGCCGAGTCGATCTGCAGTAATTTCGTACGCTTGAGCACTAGGCTTTGCAAAACCAATATCCCCCGATTCAACCACGACATCAAAATAACGAGGTAGCTCTTTACTAGTGAAATGCCTGGAAAGGCCGTGTTTCGCAACGTTACTTAGAAGGCCGATTTTGTAATTTGTTTTGAGTTCTTCGATATATTCTAGGAGGGCCGTGTTCTTGATTTGTCCTTCACGCAGTTTATTAACGTATTCTTCAGAACTCATGCCGAGCAGGGCAGCAGCTTGCTGTTGATACTCAACAGGCTCCAATGTGCCGTCAACCACCTTATCAACGAGTACTATAATCTTATCAGCCAATTCTGGGTCAGTCTTCTTGAGTTCAGCAAGCATCCTTGCAAGCGCGTCTTCTACAAGCACCCCGTAGCAGTCGAAAATAAGAGCTTTGATCATATGCAATTAGTATACCCCACCCCGCACCCATCACCTCTTTGCACGCAAGGAAATATTTACATAAACATATATTTATGATATAATGTAAGGATGCTAGCATTCATTACTGGTGATCCAGGGGCAGGCAAAACCGCATGCCACGATATACTCCAAGAAAGAGGATACACTAGTTTTGATATCGATAGAGACGGCCTTGCGTCACCTATTAATATAGACACCGGAGAAATCACCGACACGATAGGTGATACAGCGGAGTGGCATAACCGACATGACTGGGGTCTCAACCCAGAAAAAATCGATGAAATTAAAATCGCAACAGATGATGAGATAGCATTTGTCTGCGGTACTGTCACTGATGATGGTAGATTATGGCATACGTTTGATAAACATTTTGCTCTCTACGCCGACGAAGCGACCATACTTCATCGCCTCATAACACGCCCAAATAACCCATTTGGAAAATCCCCCGCAGAAAGAGAACTCGTTATCGAAAATCGTCCAAGACGGAGAGAGTTATATCAAAAGCTAGGTGCAATACCTATCGACGCCACACAGCCTAAAGAAGCTATGGTCGACGAGATTCTTTCGCGCTTGACATAATTTTTCTGGGCACAGGCATTACTTGCAACTGATATAATAATTCAATTAACCAAAATCTCTGGATCCTGAGTCACTACAAATACCCGTGAAACTATTCGGTGCAGTATTCAATTTTCTGGTCTGTACCACTCTTGATTTTGCTCGTTTTCAGTGGCTCATACTTTGCGAAAAAAATTCCATCGAACTAACGTGATTGTGTATATTTTTCTGTGATTTTTTCATATCCGTATCTACGAATTTCATTGATAACATCAGCAGGGGAATCTGGCATATTGTGATCGCTAAACACATACACCTTTCGGTAGGGGAGCCTTGGGTCATGTCGTGACACAATTGCTTCTGCAAGCTCAGTTGCAAGCTGCAATTCTACCGCCCGGTCAGATAGTAGCCATACATTAGTTCGAAGCGTATAGGAAATTGCGATCTTGAATTCACCCCTCTTTGTAGCTACTAAAAATTTAGCTGAGTTACCAGAATGGTCTATGCGAGTTACTTTCATATTTACTTATCACCAGCTATTGTTCGTTTTTCATGTACTGCATTCTTACGGGCAATTTTGCGCGCCTTTTCGTATTGTGCACGTTTTGCGGTAATTTTTTGAAGTCTGTTCTGTTTCATTTTATCTCGTTTTTTCATGATATACATAAAATTATAATACAAACACGAAAAGACTGTCTTTCATTTCTATCTGTAGTTACAAAATTGACAGTGGTCATTTATTATTTTAATAATATCAATCCCTCAATGAGTGCTACGCCATCAGTAATATTATTCACAGCCAATCACTTCTATCCTCTTTATACTAATACGTGTGAAAGGAGAAGTATATGAAGGGTAAAATGGACAAAATGAGTGGCAAAGCTAAAAAAACCGCAGGAAAAATCACCGATGATAAAGAGCTAGAAGCTAGAGGTAAAATGCAAGAAACCGCAGGAAAAGTTAAAGAAAAAACAGTTCGTTGACGAAAATTCAATTTTCTTGTATGATGTTACCTACGCAATGTAGATAGTAATCCGTTGCCGTATCTTGATAAGCAAAACATAGTTCGTATGAAGCGAGGGACAATGATAAAATCCACCGATTTTATAACTGTCCCTCGCTTTGTGCAATACGTGCACACCAGCATTATGCTGAAAATCGAGGCAAAACCAAGGAATTGCTATGCTGACAGTAGACAGACAGGAAACGGCAGAGGTAGCACATACGTGTGGCCTGACCGGTGACGCGAGTCTCATGATTCGCCTCGAGAGCGATGAGGTTCACAAGGAGCGACTGCAAGCTATGCTTCCGACGCTGCTGACCAAAGACGTTGCTCGACAGCTGAGTAGGGAAGTCTCGATCAATCGTCCTTGCGACCCGAGGAGGACGCCCAAAAATAGGAGTGGAGATCGATCAATATCGGTCAGTGTCGCTGGAGTTCAAGTCTCGCTACATATTGAAGTAACGACGCGGAAGCCTCAGGACTTCGAACCTTTCATTTGGGCAACGCGTGAGTTGTTGGTGCCGATTCTCGCGGGTCAGCTGACCGTATATAAGAAAATGCTCTAGTCAATAACAGAAGTAACCCAGTGGCGAAAGTGACTCGCAACAGCATATTCACGCTCAGCTCGCACCGTCTGGTGTCTGTTTTCGTGTTTTGTTTTGCTTGTCATTTTCGCTCTACAAATTAAATAGTTGTACTGATGAGTCCTCAGGAGGACGAAAGCGAAAGAATCTTTACAGCGCCAGCTGCCTTGCCGTGCTATAATCCTAAACGATTATAATTCATAAACTCTAATCTAAGGAGAAAAAATGGCAGATAGAGAATCGGCACCAAACAAACAAGAAGCTCAAAGAACAGGGGAACAACTCGTAGGACCTCTTGCTGTAGCTCGACAATTTTCAGACTATGGCGAAGACACCTTACGAATACTCGATGGTAACGGACAGCTAAAAATCGGCGGCATTGGCACAGAATATCACGACGCAGTGGAAGCAATAGTTGCAGCTGCAAACCAGGGCCTAGAACAAGACCAAAGCCAGTAACCACCTCTCTAATTATGCCTAGATGAACGCCTGTATTTGCGCACTAACCCTGTTAAGCTTATAGCTAGACGCTGAAACCATGAGTAAACACAAACATACATTCCCCATCACAGCTCTTATAATTGCTGCAATTTTATGGGGCGCTAATACGGTGTTTATCAAAATTGGTGTTGAATCTATTCCGGTACCCGTATTTATGTCTATGCGCTTTCTAGCAGTCGGGCTTATTTTGCTGCCATTTGCAATTCGTACCTGGAAACCGCTCAAGCAAAAGGATTTTTTATTACTATGCTTGTCATCTCTGTTCTACATCACGTTTAGTGTTACGGCGCTTAACATTGGGTTAACTAAAACCACCGCTATCAACACTTCAATTATCTGGCTACTAAGCCCCTTGCTTTTATTTATACTCTCAACATCCTTTCTGAAGGAAAGAATTAATATACGCACATTTGTCGGCATATGTATTGCTCTTGCAGGTGCGCTTGTGATTATCGGCGAACCATGGTCACTGCACTCAGGTAATATGGAGGAGATTGTAGGAAATTTATTAATTGTCATATCTGTATTTTGTAATGTGATTAGTACGATTATCTGTAAGCCAATTGCAAAACGAGTAGGCTCGTATCAGTTGACATTTATGAATTTTGCTCCAGGCATAGTACCAATATTGCTATATTCCATAACACAACTACGCAAGTTGGAGATAGACACAATCACAAGCGCAAGCTGGAACGCACTCGTTGCCAGTATTATTGCGGTGATTATTGCTAATCTACTTTTCTTCTATGCATTACGATACAAAGATGCCAGCGAGGTAGGCATTTATCAGTATCTCGATACCGTAGCAACAATCGTTGTGGCGTATTTTTTACTGTCAGAAACTCCAACAGCAAAATTTGCGCTTGGAGCAACACTTGTATGTGCCGGGGTCTATGTGGCTGAGTTTTATCAAAGTAGTAAATTACAAAAACTACTTTATAAAAATACCGGCAATAACCATTAAATAATCGTAAATTTGCTACTATATACACATGGGGAGGAAACAGAACAATATACGTGCATTGTCACCGAATATATTGATTATTATCGGCACTATAATTGTTCTTGTTGTACTTGCAATGATTTACTCAACCGAAAAATCCAACAAACCACTTGGTCAAGCCGATAACTCAATCACGATTCCATGGGTGCCAAATACTGTAAAAAGATGGGAAAAACCTATCGTCGACATGTCTAAAAAATACAATGTTGACCCTAACCTGATTGCGATCATCATGACAATAGAATCAGGCGGGTACACCAAAGCTCTCAGCGAAGCTGATGCAGTAGGGCTCATGCAGATTACTCCGCCAACTGCACAGGATATTTCGCAAAAGTTCCTCAAAAAGAGCATCAAAAAATATAAGCTTGAAGATCCATTTGCAAACATTGAATTTGGAGCAGCCTATCTAGCTTATTTGCGCGACGAATTTGGCACAGACCAACAAGGCCCTAGCTGGGACTACACTGCAGAACTCGTTGCAGCAGGCTACAATGGTGGGCCAGGCGCAGCCAATAAACTCGAGCAAGGAAAGGGTTTAACCGATACACAAACAGTAGTGTACTCACGTGATGTCCTAAACATGTGGCGAGAGCGCAATGCAGAGACAAGCCCAACCTTTGAACGCTGGAAAGAGCGAGGCGGATCAGAACTTCTGGAAAAGGCAGCTTCGCAAAATTAGCAGATTGTGTAATTACGGGCAGCGCTATATAGTACATTGTGCACTATGAAACAGCAGGCACAACACATGTCCAAGTACATAAAAAAATATCGAATACTGCTTTCGACTATAGCAACTTTATTTCTCCTGGGGCTACTCTTACTTGTGTGGATATCGTACACAATTAATACGAATAAAAAATACGTACTAGAACCAGATACCAATAAGCACAGCAAAGTAGGTATTGTATTAGGTGCTGGCATTACAAAAGACGGGAAACCTTTTAGGGAACTACAGTCCCGACTTGATACAGCAGCAGATGCATTACATAAAGGTAACGTCGATAAATTAATACTTTCGGGTGATAATCGATTCCCAAACTACAGCGAACCAGATGCTATGATTCGATATTTAAACGAAAAGAAAAATATCTCTAAAGATGTTTTGCAGCCAGATTATGCAGGGCGCAGCACCTATGAATCATGTGAACGAGCATCAAAAGTTTTTAAACTAAAAGAAACCATTATATTTTCTGCACGCTCCCATTTGCCACGAGCGATATATCTTTGTCGCCATTTCGACGTACAAGCGTACGGTATACCCAGTAAAGCCGAAGCAAACAACAGTACTCGCAGAGAAATACTCGCAGGCATAAAAGCAGTACTGAACGTTAATGTACGGGGCGAACCTACAATTCTAGGCGATCCTATTTTGCTCTAAGCTACATCATTTGCTGCAAAATGCGCACTAGGCTTTGCACATCTGGAACTTGGTAATGTGCATCTGAATATCCAGGTCCCACTTTTATTGTGAAAGCATTTTCTGGCAATACCTGAAACATATCTTCATCAGTATAATCATCACCAGCACACAGTATAAAGTCGGGTTCAAAATCCTTTACTATATCTTCGGCGACAAACCCCTTACTAATTGAGCGCGGTTTAATTTCTATGATTTTTTCTCCGGAATATACTTGCGCATCCGTGCCAGCAAGTACAGTCTGCAAGTCTCGCTTAAGGTTAAGATTTCGCACATACGCAAGTTCCGTCGGCACATTACGATAATGCCATACTATCGAAAAATCCTTTTCCTCAATTTCAGCGCCAGCAGTTCTTTCGGCATACTGGAGTAGTAGTTCTAGGATAATTTCTTTGTAGTCTACAAAATTGGTAGTGACGTTTTTCCATTCCTTATCGTATTTCGTCCACGCCCCGTGCTCGGCGACCAACACCACAGGCATATTTCCAAACCAACTTTCGAGCGCCACGCGGGATCTGCCACTTACAATGCATACCTTTGTATTATCTTTCTCGGCAATAGCACGAAGCATACGCTTCAATACAATAGACGGCTTAGCTTTCACAGGATCAGGACTCGATACAAAATCACGAATAGTTCCATCATAGTCCAGAATCAATAAGCGTCTTTTTGCAGCCTTAAATGATTTAGTAATATCGCGGACTGTTTGGTTATCTATTATTTTTTTATATTGTTTTAATTGGTATTTCTTAATCTCGATCAGTTGTTCGAGAAAATCTTCGGCCCATCGCTGTACCGTATACATGGCAATTCGTTGCTGCATACTGGCAAGGCGCTGCCTCTTTTCTTTGGCAGGCATAGATAGAGCTTGCGTAATAGCATCTTTGATCGAACATATGTCATTAGGGTTTACCTTTATGGCTTCAGGCAATTCGTCTATCGCGCCAGCTAATTCGCTCAAGATTAACACGCCATTATCAGTCTTTGATGCTACATATTCTTTTGCAACCAGATTCATACCATCTCGTAATGGAGTAACGAGCGCCACATCAGCACTCGCATATAATCCTACGACTTGAGGCAACGGTAAGTTTTTGAATTGATACGAAATTGGGCTCCAGTCAACGGTGCCATACTCCCCATTAATTCTGCCTATTGTTTGCTCAATAGTATCTCGCAACTCTTTATATGTCTGCACTTCGGTTCGGGAGGGTACTGCGACCATAACTAGCACAATATTCTTATGTAGCTTAGGGTTTTCGCGCAGCAATACATCATACGCTTGAAGTCGCTGCATAATACCTTTAGTGTAATCAAGTCTATCAACAGAAATAATAATTTTTTGCTTTTGATACGTTTCCTTAATTTTTTCTACTTCGTTAGTTACTGCTTTGGTGTGTAGTAATTTCCTAAATTTCGCGTAATCAATGCCGATAGGGAATGCGTCAGTCAACATTGTTCTGCCTTTGTATTCGAGCATCCCGTAATTACTTTTTACACCCAGCATGCGCAAACAACTACTCAAAAAATGTCGCGCATAATCGTATATATGGAACCCTAGCAGATCTGCACCTAGCATACCTTCTAATATCTCGCGTCGCTCAGGCAATAATCGAAATATTTCGTACGACGGGAAAGGAATATGCAAGAAAAAACCTATCGAAGCACCAGGCAACTGTGCCCGCAACATGCCTGGCAAAATAAGAAAATGATAATCGTGCACCCATATTGTTGCTTGAGGGTCTGCGCACTTTACAACCGCTTTTGCAAACAACTCATTTGCACATTTGTACGCCTGCCAATATTCCTCGTTATGTTTTGCCGATTCCTGAAAGTAGTGGAATAGGGGCCACAGAGTATCATTAGCATATCCTTCATAAAATGACGCTACCAATTCGGCGTTAAGATATACTGGCACACAATTATACTTTTTCAATTTTTTTGAGATTGTGATTTTGTCTGCCGACGTTAATTCCTCTGAAACAATTCCAGGCCAACCAATCCATAGCGACTCTTCGGTATTACCCAATGAGGACATCGCCGTCGCCAAGCCACCTGAACTTTCAGAAAATTGCAATGTACCATTTTCTTTTTTCACCGTTACCGGCAGCCTGTTTGAAACAACGATAAATTTATACTTGCTCACAATATTCCGCCTCTGTATCATAGTATGCCTCCTAGAGCATATGTACTGTAAAAAACCTCACATACGTAACGCCAGTTGATACTAAGCAAAGAAACCATGTATTATACAAATATTTCATGAGGAGGTATCCATGAGTGGCCAAGAAGGTAGTCAAGAACGAGCAGCCATTATCGAAGCAATGAGAAAAGAAGCAGAGATTAAGCTTGGTCGATTCGCTCAGCACGAAGCCTACCTTGATGGGCTGCAAGAACACTATGGCTTCAATCTGGACGTTGCGCATGCCCTATACGGCGACACGTTGCTTCACCCCGACTACGGAGGGGTAGTAGCCCATCGATGGGGAGAATTACTTGGCGCTATCTCAGATAATCCTGGGAAGCCTCTCGTTGTTCTTGACAAGCAAGTGGCAGGCATTCAAAATCGCCACACAATTGCAGATTCACGACATGTAAACCCAGATTTTAGTGACCGCTATTTTGCAATTGGTATACCTAATGTAACTCTTGACGATTTTTTCTATAAGACTACTGAGGAGGCTACTCTTATCGGCCTAAGATACGACCAGTTACTGCAAGTTGGGACTCCAGCAAAAGACTATCGGAGGCAACTCACTACCCCTGCTGAAGATGAATCTCCAGAGCTTCTAATTCTAGGTTACCGCGGTCGCCCCGTAGTTAAACCACAGATCGACTTCATGTCTCAGCAGCTTACAGTTGTATATAATCCGAGCGACAAAGAACTTTTGGATCTTGCCACAGATAGTTCACTATTCAGCATCTTTGATTGGAGGGATGCGCTTAGGACCCCTGGAGCTACAACCAACTAGTTGTATTTTTTGACCAAAAACTGAGATAATAGAGTTCTTACCTGAAAGGCAACTTATAATGCACCCGAAACCTAAAAAGTCCCTTACAAAAACCCAGTCATACAACGCACTTATGAACGACGTACAACGACCATCAACAGGGCGCAAACGCTACAATCAACCCGAGCCCGTAGAGCCACAAGTAGAGGAGAAAAAAAAGCGAAAATTTACATGGAAAAAGCTACTCCTCATACTTATTCTTTTAATTACTATTCCGTTATTAATAATCGGATTTTGGAATCTACGTAACTTCTCGAATGCTACTTCAAAACTTTTTGGCACCAGCAATGCCCTCGGTATACTGGCACAAACTCCACCCGACAGTGACAACGGTCGGACAAATATATTACTCGTAGGATACTCGGCAGATGACCCCAACCATGGAGGTGCAACCCTTACAGACTCCATTATGATACTGAGTCTCAATAAAGACAAAAAATCAGGCTATATGCTCAGTGTTCCTCGCGATCTCTACGTTACTATCCCCGGAGAAGGGCGAGCTAAGATTAACGAAGCATATCAAGACGGTGAACGCTCGAGCTTTAATGAGGCAGGGTACACACCCGGCGGTATTGGATTACTGGAAAAAACTATCCATCAATCACTTGGCGTGGAAATTCATAATTACGCACTGATCGATTACGCAGCAGTGAGGGAAATCGTCGACGCACTAGGCGGAATTACGGTCAATATTCAAAGTCCAGATGAACGCGGTATTTACGACCCTAATTTTCAACCACAAGAGGGCGGACCTTTGCAGCTTTCAAATGGGCCACAAAAAATTGACGGACAAACAGCACTGCGCCTCACCAGAGCACGTGGAGCAACCTATGGCTCATACGGCTTTCCTCAATCCGACTTCAACCGCACCCAAAACCAGCAGCTAGTACTTACTGCGATCAAAAGCGAACTGGATTGGAAACTTGTGTTAGATCCACGAACGAACGGAAAAATATTTAGTGCAATCGGCGATAACGTTCAAACTGATGTAAAACTTTCAGAAGTAATTCCATTGTATAGGATGTTCACAAGCGTACCTTCTGATCAATTACAGTCGATCGGACTTAATAAAATTAACGATCAGGAGTTGCTTCGTGGCTACAGAACCCCATACGGCCAGTCCGCCTTAGTGCCAATAGCCGGAATTAAGAATTTCGAAGACATCCAGGCAGCAATACAGCAACTCAACCAACAGTAACTCTATAATTAGAAGTCGTATAGTTTTTCATTGTATGACTCAAGCACTAACTTGCCGTCTTGACCAAGGTCGGGCATACCTCTATATACGGTTATACCGCAGTTAACCGGTTTATAATTCTCATCAAGCTCCAGGAATTCACTTACACCTAACCGCTCAATATTAGCTCTCATGGCAAGAATATTCAGATGATGTGTCATCATAAAAACATTTTGGCCAACGTAATCACGTGTCATTGTACCTAAAATTGATCTGTTACGCTCGCGTACATCCGGTACACTTTCGCCTTGTGGGTAACGATACCAATACGGGCCTTCTTGATCACGTAATGCATCTTGTTCTGGGTGAAGAGTACGGAAAATTCTCCAGTCACTGTACAACAAAGCCAAGCCGTGCTCTTGCTCACGCAGTCTTTCATCTTCCACAACCTTGACCTCGCCAAACTCCGGCCAGCCAATAGCAATGCCTGCGAGCGTTTGGTACACACGATCATACGGAGATGCAAGTACAACGTCAGGCAATGCGATACGCTCTTTTAGTCGCGCACCCGTCACTTCAGCTTGCCTTTTACCCAACTCGGTAATTCCTGTTGCATGATCACCGTTTCCCAAGACCAAATCGTCACGCTCAAGAAGCCCACGGGCAAGCGCACGGGCAGTTTCGGGATCTACTTTACGTTCTTCAAAAGCTTTTTTAAATTCAAGATACTGAGGGTCGGCTTCCTTTTTTGCCTTAAGACGGTTATAGCTTGATTCTGCATGTCTGCCAATTGTTATAGTATTCGGCCATTTCACCTCGAAGTCCTCCAGTTACACCGTCCATTGTAATGCATAAATTGCAATGTTTACAACTTATTTTAAAGTATATATTTTATGCTTTTACAGGTTTGGTGGCACTGGTTTTTGCATCCAGTTTATTAACTTTGAGATATGTTTGAATGGTTGTGACTATAAGAATCATTAACACCGGACCAATAACAATACCCAAGAAACCGAACATAGCCAAACCTGCAAAGACAGAAACAAGCATCAAGGCCGAATCAAGCCGTGCCTCTTTGGGCACCAAACGCGGGCGAAGAACATTATCAATATTAGTCACCACAATTATATGGCCAAGAACAACCAGTAAGCCTCCCCAGATGTTACCAAACAGCATCATAACTATCCCAATCGGAATAGTTATGATTCCGCTGCCAAGCGGTATCATCGACAACAAGCTCAGTACAAGAACAAACACGAAAAACGCCTGGTGCATGCCTGCGATATAAATAGTCAAAGCCCCGAACACACCTTGACATATTGCAATAATAAATTGGCCTCCTACTGTTCCGCGTACCATTGCAGCGGTTTTTTTGATATAAAGTTCCGAAGCCTCTTCGCCAAGTGGATTGAGATTCTTAAATAGTGCAACGATTTTCTCGTAGTTAATTAGCAACGATAAGAATACATAGATAAATATTATAGAACTTGTAATCAAGCCAAACACACTAGTCAGTGAACTAGTCATAAAACTCAATAAGCCACCGCCAATGTTATGCGCAAGATCGGTAAGCCCATTGGTAATGGAGCTCTGTGTAACTTGATAATCGACAAACGGAATTGCTTCTAAAATGTCATTAATAAAATCTATACCCTGGTCACCAAGCTTGCTTACATCAGTTTGACTTAACGTATCACCAATATAGCCGGCTAAATGAGAAAGTTGCGCCACACACAGCAATACAATAATCACCACAGGCACCACAACAGCCAACAATGCAATTATTAGAGTCAGTGATGCAGCACTACCGCGTGACATTTTCTTTAGCAGTCTTTTATACACTGGTGAAAATGTATAGCCAATAACTCCGGCGAGCACAAACATCGTAAAATAATCACGTAAAAAATATGCACCAAATAACAAAGCAATAATTGTCGCAATACTCAACGCCTTTTTCTGTGACTGAGTAACTGATTTTCCTGTCATTACTGAACTCCTATTATTACTGGTAAGCTTACTGGATTGTGTAAAAAAATACTAGTGACTAGCTTTCGTGCACACTCTGTATATAATTAAGCTTATGATAGCAGGAGAGTTTGTTTTACCTGTAACGTATGATCTTGTCGCTACACTCTTATTTGCGGCAACAGGTGCGTTACTCGCAGTAAAAAGAGGCTACGACACACTTGGCGTGGGTCTTATCGCAATTGTCAGTGGTGCAGGTGGTGGTATATTGCGTGATGCAATTTTTCTTAACATTCAGCCTGCATTTATTACAAACTGGCGATATATCGTTGCGGTAGTTATAGGACTTGCTCTTGTGTTGATGGCACGCTCGCTTTTGAACACCAAGCTTGTAGGTGTCCTCATTATCTTAGTTGACGCGGTCGGTATTGGCATGTACGGAGTATTCGGTGCCCAAAAAGCCCTGGCGTTTGGACTCAGTATTTTTGCAGCAATCATCGTTGGTGTCGTTGCAGCTACTGGCGGTAGTTTGCTTCGTGATACTATTATGAGCCAAGACCCTAAGAATCTTCTGCCCGGTCAACTGTACGGCATCCTGGCTGTATTTGGTGTATTACTATTTTTGATACTCCACTTGCA
The DNA here is from genome assembly GCA_964499935.1 of uncultured Candidatus Saccharibacteria bacterium. GTDB lineage: Bacteria > Patescibacteriota > Saccharimonadia > Saccharimonadales > UBA4665 > CALBGR01. Next base: position 725,434 of record CAZCMS010000001.1, read on the forward strand.
CGTTGACATACCTGCTCATACAGCTGCATGGGTAGTCATCGCTATAACCTTTATCATCCGCTTACTCGCTATAAAGTTTGATTGGCGCACAAAAGCGGTTATTGAAATGACCGATCCGAGCGAAATACTTATCAATCAAATGAAGCCAATTCCACAAAGCATACTAGAATCACAGCAAAAAATTATTCGCTATCGTCAAGCCCACGACATAACAGGCAATCATCATGACCAAAAAAACACCAAGCACAAGCAGTAGACTCGATCGCATAGACACATTTGTGCTTGCAGGAGTCATGACAATCCTCGTTACACGAGCCTTTTTGGCTGCAACAGGGTATCCGCAAATAGGCGACGATTCATTTCATATTGCACACGTATTATTTGGTGGCGCATTTCTGACAGTTGCATTTCTTATCCTTTTGCTCGTTGAGACACCTAATAAATTATTCGCAAGCCTACTAGGTGGCGTTGGGTTCGGATTATTTATCGATGAGGTCGGAAAATTTGTTACACAAGACAATGATTATTTTTATGAACCTGCAGTGGGCATAATATACGTTTCGTTTCTGTTGATATGGTTTGTGGGCAGATTGCTGATTGTCCGCCACGAGAAAAAACCCTTTCTATCTCCAGCTGAGTGGCCAGATAAGCAGTGGATGAGACAACTTATTATTTTATGGTCTATCACGCAGATTATTGCCGGAGTAATTACTCTTGGATTTGTACTCACCGAGGGTATTAGTACGGCAAACAACGTACTTCAGATTACACTTCTGGGTATTGCAAGTGGCATCATATATTCTGCTGCGATCGCACGAGGAATATATCAATACTTCACCAACAAAATTAATGCTGCAGCCCACACCATCCGTGGTGCAACATTATTTTGCATCGTGGCATTGTATCCGTTTTTATATTTTGAATATCCACTTGAAGCAACTTTTGGATTACTACCAACACTCCTGGTAGTCGTTGGCTTATCAGAGGTTTCGGTAATAAGTATTCTTAAAAAACTTATACTTAAAACCCACAAACAACACATCGACTGATATACTGTACATATTATAAGAGGGGGATTTTATGTTTACACTACCAGATCTAGAGTATAACTATGACGCACTCGGCAAATATATCAGTAAAGATATTATGGAACTGCATCATAGCAAGCACCATCAAACATACGTTGATAAGCTGAATGCTGCTATCGAAACAACGTCAGAACTACAAGATAAAACCCTGGTTGAGTTAATCGCGAATCTTGATGCAGTGCCAGAAAATATTCGCACAGCAGTACGCAATCATGGTGGCGGACATTATAACCACACCGAATTTTGGAAATACATGTCACCAAACGGTGGTGGCGAACCCACTGGTACACTTGGCGAAGCGCTCAAAGAAAAATACGGCAGCTATCAGGCATTCATCGACCAGTTTACTGCAAATGCCTTAGGAGTATTTGGTAGTGGTTGGGTATGGCTGCAGCCCGATCTTGCAATTGTCACGACACCCAATCAAGACTCACCAATCATGACAGGCGATCACGCGCCAATTCTTGGGCTTGATGTCTGGGAGCACGCATATTACTTAGACTACACGTACAAACGAGCAGACTACATACAAGCTTGGTGGAATACTGTTAACTGGGACTACGTTGCAAGTCGCTTTGAAGGCCAGTAATGAGCGAACACCCAAAACCTATTATTGTCCTAAAAAACCTCACCAAGACATACGGCACTAGTCGTGGTGTATCTAATCTGCAATTAGAAGTTACCCCTGGTTCTGTCTTTGGATTTCTCGGGCCTAATGGCGCTGGCAAAAGCACGACGATTAATATGCTCCTTAATTTTACCCACCCAACAAGTGGAAGCATCCATATATTTGGCAAAAATAACGATACGCACGGACTTGAAATTCGGAAAGATGTTGGCTTTTTAGCCAGTGACATGGCGCTCGACGGCAATCTAACTGGCTGGCAACAACTAGAATATCACGGCAAATTGCGTGGTGATTACGATAAATCCTATGTGACCGAACTTGCCAAACGCTTGCATTGCGATCTATCCAAAAAAATCAAAACTCTCTCCAGAGGCAACCATCAAAAGGTAGCACTTATTTCTGCCTTTATGCACAAACCAAAGCTTTTAATTTTAGATGAACCAACAAGCGGACTTGATCCGCTAATTCAAGCAGAGTTTAATAAGATTATTCTTGAACACAAAGCTGCCGGCAGAACGACGTTTATATCATCTCATGTCTTGAGTGAAGTTCAGGAGCTCTGCGATCGCGTTGCATTTATTCGGGAAGGGAAGATCATTGCCGACACCACGATGGACGAGCTTGCCAACGCTTCGCCTAAGGAGGTTGAGATTGAGTGCAAAGATAAGACATTGCTTGATCGCTTACAGCGATTGTCAGGCGTAGATAAGGTTACCAAAGATAAAGATCGCATCACATTTACATACACTGGGACACCTAACGACCTGACGCATCTAATTGGCATGTACGATCTGACAGATCTTGCTATTCGTGAAGCCGAACTTGAAACGGTATTTATGAAATATTACGAAAACAGTAGCGAGGAACAATAATGCTTGGGTCAATTTTCACAAAATCTATTTTTGAACGTAAAACCTCAACGCTTGTGTGGACTATTGTCTTTGTATTATACGTTGCTCTGATCGTTGGCCTATTTCCCGCACTGAAAGAATCGTTTGGAAAGGCACTACAAAACGTCCCCGAGTCAATGCAAAGCCTTTTAGGTAATGCCAGCGACTACCAAAATATCAACGGGTATTTGGATATACAAGTAATCGCACAGATCGTATTCCTCACCCTTATTTTGGGTATTATGCTCGGCACGAGCATGCTCGCAGGCGACGAAAAATCCGGCACCCTACACACACTACTAGCTCAGCCTGTCAGTCGCACAAAAGTCTATACTCAGAAATTTATTGCGCTGGCACTGCTGCTGGCAGTAAGTTGCATCATTGGAATCGCAGCTGGAGTTGCATTAGGAGCACTTTTAGTTGGCGAATGGAATAATGTTGACCTTGGACGAACAATGCAGGGTATTTTCATGGTATGGCTGCTGACGCTCGCTTTTGCAACGCTTGCGTATGTTATCGGCGCTATAACTGGAAGTAGAGGCATTGCGGGTATCGTGGCAGGTTTGTATGCATTTGGCGGATACATGATTACGACTCTTGCGTCATCGGCTAGCGCACTTAATACACTCAATACCTTTTCACCGTTCCATTATTTTAACCAGCCAAGTGTTATAAAAACAGGCTTAGACGTAGGTAATATTGCAGTATTAAGCATAGCCACGATAATTATGTTCGTAATCGGACTTATTATCTTTAGACGACGAAATATTTACTAAACGCTAGCACTCGGTAAAGTTTATCTGTGGCATCAAGGAGAGTTAGGCGGAGTGCAACCAGGCGAGCCTATAAGCGAGCCTGCGTGTAACGCTCTCCTTGGTGCACAGATAAACTTCCTCCATCTAATGTAACGTTTGTTAAATATATTTGCGTTTTTGAGCGTACAAAAAGGCAAATACCCCAGGGATGATCGGCAACCAATACGACACCAGCCTATAGCTCAGTGCAACCGCTAACGCAACACTACTGTCAATACCATAAGCAATGAGCACCGCGGTTAATCCTGCTTCGGCACCCACAACACCGCCAGGAGTTGGCGTTACCGTCGCTGCAAACACGCCACCCGTCAACACTATCAATGCCGTAGCCATATGCAAGTCAACTTCGAAAGCACGCATAGCCAAAAAGAGTGCAACTGCGTGAAATGTAGTATTCAACATGGCGCATATAATTGCGCGCATGACCGCTAGTTTGCGTGTGCGATATAAGACGACTGTTCTAGCAACCTGATGGAAGAATGAGCTGATTTTCCCAATTGGTTTTGTACGTTGTAATAACACAACGATCACCAATGCAATAGCGCCTACCACAGAAAAATAGAGCAATATCTTTTCAAGGCTCCATACTTCATTAGGCAGTATGCTGTTCCCAAAAATATTCAATGCAATAAAGCACAAAATTGCGTGTCCGATCAATCCAATGCCCGTATTCATCGCTACCACTCCTGATGCGCGGGCAAGTGTATGCTTTTGATGATATAAAAAATCAATAAACAGACTAATACCGCCCACACCAGCAGGGACTAATCGATTTATAAACATCCCGGCATATTGCACTACAGCAATACGTGTATATGGAATTGAAGTAAATATTAACTGCTTATACGTTAGTGCAGCACACAAGACCGCAGCCATTATTGAGCATAAAGCGAGGAAAAGTAAGGTAAAATCAGCATCAGCAATAGCATTCAAGCTACCATGAAACGCACTTAGTTGTGGTGCCAGCACATACACAGCCAGTACCAAAACCACCAATAATAATATGTTGCGCCAATTTGTTGATACTTTTTGTTTCTGTTTCATGGAGTTAGTTAGGTTGTTGCTATTGATTATACATTCTTCTTACCATAATTAATCATAAATTGACTAATATATAAATTAATACTATGATAAAATACCCTGTTGAATCTACATTCCAGTGGTGTACCTTGACAATCAGACAGTTATAGACACGAGATAAGATAGTGCTTCTTTAATTATTTTTTAAACAGCGCTACCTTATCTTGTGTCCTATGTGCAAAGAAAACATAGAACCGAAGTGTGCCCTAAGGGCATACAACTGGCAAATAGTCAGAGATTAGGGGAAAGATAGTATGCTGTCGTGTGATTGCCAGAAGGATAAGAGAGTTCACTACCCCAAGCCCAGTATGTGCGACTCCCTGGCTCATGTCCTGTCAAAAGGTCACGTCATGGACGTGAAATACAGGAAGCGCATTGTATTGCTTCGTGGTAGCGAAGCCCCTTTTGCGGAGACCGTCGTCAACCTGAGTTATGCTGACGAGGGAATCTTCAAAGAACCCAGGTGGTATCTCGACCGTGACCCCAGCTTGACACCTGAAGGCGTGATCGCAGTTCGCGTGGAACGTGTTACAGAGATGAAGCTCTGCATTCCTTCTATGAGTAGGAATTTTGTAACGACCGTGCTGCCTGAGCCCAGTCGCGTATCACCTACGTTCTTCATCGATGGAACGTTGTGTCGCAATGGCGCTCGGCCTACCACCGTTCGAGATCGATACGGGAACGAGCACAAGTACGACCCCAAAAAGATGCGGGTCGTCTAGCTCTCCTAGCAGAGTTCGAGCAGCCCATTTCTCAAAATCACCAACCAGAAAGGATCCTCGAGCGAACTAGCAACAGACATAACTTCACGGTCTTTCCGTGTTTTCTTATACCCTACTGTACTGTCTGTTTGTCATGTTTCGCTCTGCAAATAAAAGAGTTGTACTGATGAGTCCTAGAGAGGACGAAAGCGATAACATATATCAAGACCAGACTATTCTTGCTGCTTATGCTATATTAAGTGTAGGTAACATTGGAATGGGAAAGAAATATCTACTTTTTGTCGTAAGCTTTGTCGTGGCAACCACGGCTCTCATAACGACCCTTATACTCAACAGAGACAGTATTGCACTACTTAACCCCGAGGGCAAGATTGCAGGTCATCAGTATGATTTACTCATGTTTGCTGTCGGACTCAGTCTTATAGTTATTATTCCTGTTTTTATACTCGCATTTTATGTTCTTTGGAAATACAACGAAAACAACAAAAAAGTTCAGTACACCCCCTTATGGGATCATAATCACAGACTAGAACTTCTCTGGTGGGGCGTTCCTATTGTATTAGTAGTGATTCTGGCAGTCATTACATTTAAAAGTTCACACGATCTCGACCCTTACAAAGCAATTCAGTCCAACAAAGAACCTGTCACTATTCAAGTGATTGCGCTCGAATGGAAATGGCTATTTATCTACCCTGAGCAAAAGATTGCTACCGTCAATCACATTACTATTCCCGAAAATCGACCAATCAACTTTAGAATCACCGCCGACGCACCAATGAACTCATTTTGGATACCAAAGCTTGGCGGACAAGTCTATGCTATGTCAGGTATGGAAACCAAACTACATCTTATGGCGGATAAACCCGGAACATACAAAGGCGTCGCTGCTAATCTAAGCGGAGAAGGGCATGCAGGCATGAAATTTACTGTAGACTCAGTATCTGATGGAGATTTTGGTACATGGATAAATACCGTTAGGCAAAGTCAGGATTTTCTAGACACAAAGACGTATGAAGAACTCGCCAAGAAGAGCAAAAACAACCCTAAAGCCTATTACTCCCAAGTCCAACCTACACTTTACAATGATATTTTAAATAAATATATGCCGGCAAAATCCGAGCAAGAAGATAATCACAAAGGACACTAAGAGGTAGCTATGCTAGGAAGACTTACATTAGATGCGATACCACACGATATAGTGGTACTGGGAGCAGGGTTGTCGATGATTGGCATGGGCCTCACTGCCGTAGCGATTGTAACGTATCTAAAAAAATGGAAATGGCTCTGGAAAAACTGGCTCACCTCGCTCGACCCAAAGAAAATTGGCATTATGTATGCAGTAGTTGCAGGCCTCATGCTCCTTCGTGGCGCTGCCGATGCATTTATGATGCGCATACAACAGGTTGTAGGAGTAGGTGATTCACAAGGCTTTTTATCCTCCGATCACTTCCAACAAGTCTTTTCGGCCCACGGTACTATCATGATTTTCTTTGTAGCTATGGGTTTTATATTTGCCCTTATGAACCTTATCGTACCACTTCAGATTGGCGCACGAGATGTTGCATTTCCGTTCTTAAATTCGGTTAGTTTCTGGCTGTTTGTAGCAGGTATGGCCCTTATGAATTTGTCGCTCATTGTTGGTGAATTTTCGGCAGCTGGCTGGCTGGCATATCCGCCGTTATCAGGGCTGGAATACAGTCCTGGCGTAGGCGTCGATTATTGGATATGGGCATTACAGATCGCAGGTATTGGTAGCTTGCTTTCTGGGGTTAACTTCTTTGCCACTATTATTAAAATGCGCGCACCTGGTATGACACTTATGAAAATGCCGATTTTTGTCTGGAGTGTACTTGGGAGCGTTATTCTTATCATGGCTGCATTCCCAATCTTAACTGCAACACTTGCAATGCTCTCCTTGGATCGCTTAATGGGTATGCATTTCTTCACCTCGGACTTAGGGGGCAATCCTATGCTATACGTTAACCTTATATGGGCCTGGGGACACCCTGAGGTATACATTCTTATACTTCCACTGTTCGGCGTTTTTTCAGAAATTGTTGCCACATTCTCTCGCAAACGCTTGTTTGGCTATACCTCGATGGTTGTAGCGCTCATGGCAATTACATTCTTATCGTTCACTGTATGGCTCCACCACTTCTTCACCATGGGAGGAGGTGCGAATGTGAATGCATTCTTTGGCATAATGACCATGATTATTGCCATACCAACAGGAGTGAAAGTCTTTAATTGGCTCTTTACTATGTACCGCGGACGAGTACAATTCAAAACACCAATGCTGTGGTTTATGGGTTTTGTTACCACCTTTACTATTGGTGGTGTAACCGGCGTACTTATGTCGGTGCCAGCAATCGATTTCCAGATGCACAACAGCCTCTTTTTGGTCGCACATTTCCACAATATGATCATTGGTGGAGTAGTGTTTGGCATCTTTGCTGCACTTACGTATTGGTGGCCGAAGTTCACTGGATTCACGCTCAATGAAAGAATTGGCACCTACGCATTTTGGTGCTGGGAAATCGGTTTCTTGCTCGCATTCTTGCCTCTGTATGCGCTTGGTATGATGGGCGCCACCCGACGGCTTGATCACTACGATGCGTCATTAGGTTGGCAATGGCTGTTTATTGTAGCAGCAGTAGGTGTAGTAGTTATTGGAATGGGCATTGCATTACAGCTTTGGCAAATTACATATAGTATTCTAAAACGAAACGAAAACAGAGTAGGCAATGATCCATGGAATGGTCGCACGCTCGAATGGGCAACTACCTCGCCTCCACAGCATTACAATTTCCCGGTCACACCCAAAGTTTCAACCCGTGATGCATGGTGGGAGATAAAGCACAGCAAAAACAAACCTCATAAAACCAGTGAGGATATTATTATGCCAAATAATACAGGGGCAGGGGTGTTTATTGCAGGATTCAGCCTCGTAATCGGTTTTGCGCTCATTTGGCATATCTGGTGGCTGGCAATTGTGGGACTTATTGGTGGGCTTGCAACAGTGATAATCAGACTATCCAACGACGATATCGAACACGTAATTCCTGCAAAAGAGATTGCGCATGAAGAAGCAGCGATCAAGGGGGCAAAGGCATGAGTAATCACATGGATCATAACCATCAGCAAGCAACCACAGAAAAATCCTTGTTTGGCTTCTGGACCTACCTAATGACCGACTTGATACTCTTTGCGACACTCTTTGCTACCTACGTCGTACTTCGCAATAATACGTACGACGGACCATCGGGCAAAGATATTTTTGACATGCCGTTTGTACTAACTGAAACGATGATATTGTTGGCTAGCAGCTTTACAATTGGTATCGCTATGCTTGCTGCATACAAAAACCAGGTACGCACTGCACTTGGCTTCCTCTTCATAACCTTCTTGCTTGGTGCTGCGTTCTTGGGAATGGAATTATATGAATTCCAGCACCTTGTACACGAAGGCTATGGCTGGAAGGCAAGCGCATTCCTGTCGGCGTTCTTTACGCTTGTAGGTACACACGGACTGCACATTCTTGCAGGTCTTATTTGGTCGGTTGTTTTGATGGTGCAAATTGCTAAACGAAAACTCACCGTTCATACAACCCGACGCCTTGCACTCTTTAGCTTGTTTTGGCATTTCTTAGATATCGTATGGATATTTATTTTTACCATCGTTTACTTACAGGGGGTACTGTAATGAGTAAAAACAATACTACACAACAAAACGCTCAATACCACGGCAGTGTACACACCTATATTATAGGTTTTGTTGGCTCGGTGATCTTTACGCTTGCTGCATATTATATGGTGGTCAGCGAACGCTTTAGCTACACTACCGCGCTTACAGCAATCACTATTCTTGCGGTTGCACAATTGCTCATACAATTAGTATTCTTCTTGCACCTTGGTAAAGAGTCAAAACCACGCTGGAATGCGATGGTATTTTCATTCATGCTACTCGTTGTTGGTATCGTAGTAATTGGCTCAATATGGGTTATGAATAATCTGCATTACAACATGATGCCATCGCAAGAAATAGACAAAAAGATGGAGTACGAAAGCCAAAAAGGCTTCTAGCAAGCATGTTGCGTCTGCGAGAATATTATTTATTAACCAAGCCTGGTATTATTCGTGGCAACCTTATGACCGCTGCTGCTGGGTTCTTTTTTGCTAGCCAAGGAAACTTTGATTGGTGGCTAGGCGCAGCGGTCTTATCAGGAACTGCGCTCGTCATTGCATCGGGGTGTGTTTTCAATAACTACCTTGATCGTGGTATTGACAAAAAAATGGCACGCACCCAGGGTAGAGTGCTCGTAACAGGTGCTATCTCTGCAAAAGCTGCGCTAACATTTGCCACAACTTTAGCCACTATCGGATTCGTAATATTGGCACTGTACACAAATTACCTTACTGTTTTTATAGGCATAGTTGGGATTGTAGATTACGTTATTTTATATGGCTACGCCAAGCGCCACTCTGTCCACAGTACACTCATTGGCGGAGTTTCTGGGTCTACAGCGCTGGTGGCAGGATATGTTGCTGTTACAGGCAGTCTTGATGTCGTAGCGCTGTTACTGTTTCTAATCATGGCGTTTTGGCAGATGCCACATTTTTATGCGATTGGCGTGTATCGAAAAAAAGATTACACTGCAGCCGGCTTACCTATTTTACCTGTAAAAAAGGGTGTTCTAGATACTAAAAGACAAACGCTTGTCTATATTATCGGCTACATTATCACTGCTGGTCTGCTTGGTGTATTGGGCTATACCGGCTATACATATCTTCTCATCATGACCGCACTTGGGCTGTGGTGGCTTATTGTCGCACTGCAAGGATTCAAGCCTAAAACCGATGACATAAAGTGGGGTCATAAGATATTTGGTATATCGCTTTTGATACTTATGGCGTTCTCTTTGCTGATTTCACTCGATTGGCTGCTGCCATAATAGTCTTGTTTTTTTCGCTTTCGTCCTCTCTAGGACTCATCAGTACAACTAAATATTTGTAGAGCGAATATGACAAACAGACAAAAGAAAAACACACGGAAACCGTGCGAATTAGAGAAAGCCTAGCGTCATACTCGCAGTAACGCATATTGCTAAACCCAAAGAGTCAGCGAACCGTGTATAGATAGGGCTGTACGCTATAAGGCGTCGTAACGATAGCTTCGCTATCGTTCCAGCCAACATATTGCCTCAGTGCGCTCATCACCGTATCGTGATGTGCGATTCGATCGTGCTCTCGATTAGCGACAATCCACACGTCGCGACCAGAGATCCTCACAGAACGGATAGCCCCTGTGTCCGCCAAAAGCAAGCGCAAGCGCACCCACCCAAGACCACCGGCCTCGTACTGCACATTCGGCGCAATCTCCGAAGCCATGTCGGGGCCGAGCTCCAGGGAAAACCGGTACTGTCTCGTGTAACCCGAGAACAACGAACCAGGGTAGTCGACCCAGCTGATACTCCGAGCGACCTCAGAGACCTCTGCCTTCGTATAACAGTACGACTGTGTCGGTTGCTGTGGCAGTCGATCCATAATCAAGAGCGCGTTGACGCGATCAGCGATCGCACGAAGATACTCAAGTGCTTCTTCGCACTCGAATACATCGTTCGCAATCGTTACGCGGAGCGCTTGTGCGTTGACTTCGATCGTGTCGACGTGAGCAAGCTCCTTGAAGAGCATACGAACAAACATCAACGGCTGGCGATCCATGAGAGCCATATGAGCCGGATCCTGCATATCGACACGCCGAATCTTACACGGCGTACTGTCGGGCGGAAAAATTCCCTGAGGAACGAAAAAACTCACCTCATTTCTGGCAATCTCGATCAGAATCTTCACGGTATTATTGGTCATAACAGACATACTGTTCTTTCTCCAAACCTGTGGCACAATACCCTCCTACAACTGTAGGAGCTGTGTTTTTCTGTAACACATCACAAGATAAGGTATCGTCACTTAAGTTAATTATCATAAAAACTTAAGCAGCCATACCTTACCTCGTATTGGTGCTATCTGATTGTCAATATACATTCTTGGAGTTACCTCAACAAAGAATATGTATATTATATACTATAATAAATGTAACAGCAAAAAAGCGTGTACTTTATATTCATAAGCGCTATAATATAGATATGATCTTAGTACTTCACATCACTATTGCGCTCGCAAGCATCATATACACCTCCATGACATATATTTCACCAACGAAAGGCAAGGTTCAAACCTCATCCGGCCTAGCTGCATTAACACTACTAACAGGCACTGTGCTCGTTATCAGCACACACAGTGCTCTACTGCAGGCATGCGCTACCGGAGTCACTTATCTCGCTATAGTATCGGTAGGCATTATTGCAGCGGACCGTAAACTCAAACGTTCTCATTAGAACTTGCATAAAATACCTATCTCTATCACCTGCGGTAAAAAAGATACGCATTCTATACGCTCAATATAGGGAAAAACGACAAGCAGGCACAAATACACAGAGAGAAAACACACCAGGATAGGCGAGAATCAAACATGTTATCATGCCTACTTGTTGCTTGCCCTAGCAACGAGCAACCTTTTGCACAAAGGTTAGCCAAAGCTAATACCAAGGACGATCAGCTCAAGCTGATGGCGATTCCCTGACCACCCAGGAGGAGACGCTGGTAAAGACCTTGCTGCGACTCATCGCCACGCGTCGTGATACCCGTAGTCGACTTGACGTCTTCGCCAACCTGCTGCAGAAGCCCCATATAGAGCCACGCCTGCACCACGAAATAGGCATTCTCGAAAGGGATAGCGAACTCGCCGATAGAGACATATACCTCCGCGACAAACTCGGTCTCCATAATGACCAACGAGAAATCACGCGAATCAGACACAGACTGATCGGACATGTTCGGGGAGCAGTCATGCGAAATGCAGTGCAATTCGTTGGCGAGCCCCTCAGCAATCTCGGAGAAAACCTCCTCCAAACGATCCTTCGTAAACCGACCCGAGGCCGACGTAGACAGCTTGATCGAAACCTCACCACCATGACCAAACTTGATGGTGGTCTCCGCGAAAACCTGCTCCGGTACCGAAGTAGACATATGTTCTCTCCTCCCTATAAGGGAATCGTTTCTCCATTACCACCCAAATGGGCGCCAGATTCTTGTGTTTTTCGTACTGCTACACGAGAATGAGGAAAGAACCCAGAAAACTTGCTGAATTTTTTCCTCGTCTCGTGCAGGCTATTATATACCTGCTTGTCAAAATACGTCTTTGGAGTTGCCTCAACAAAGATTAAACATAATTTTATAACTTTAATAGTGTTGTGTCAAGTATATTTTAGGGATCTCTTGAGGCTCTTGCTCTCTTTCGGTTTTGTTATATATAGCACCTAAACATTGCATTATTAACATTTTTATGATATAATTTATGCACTTTGTAGAGTGTTGTGGCATTGGCTCATTACTCCGAAGTACATTAACAGATCTCTGTCTATTGAGTTAGGCTACCGTTTTGGCCGGCAACATATATATGATCGAACTTTTCATTGTATGTATTTTGCCCGCCAAAACAACAAAGGAGCAGTGGCGACATGGTAACGACCGATACGACCCGTCTGGGTGAGTTCGACACCAAGCAGGTAGCGGATTTGCGCACCCAGCGTCGTCGAAGCATCGACAATGCTGCACGCACCATCACCAGCAATATCCCGGGAGTCATTGGGGTATGCCTCTTCGGCGATCACGTTCGAGACGTCGACAAGGACACCAGCACCATCGACCTGGTCGTCATCAGCGATGCGATTCACGAGAAGTGGTTGCGTTGGCTGCCTCAAGCGCTCGAGCACGAGGACTGGGACATTCACGGTGTCTACAACTGGGATCGGATCTGCAGAATCAACGCACTTCTTGCAGTTACGGGTATCGACCCCGAGTCGACGTGGTCTGATGGCGATCCTCTTTGCGGAAGTCGAGCAACCTTGATGAAGCTCAACATTTTCGTCTTTCCGTCCAATTGGAGAGATCCTGTAGTGCTAGAGCACCTGCAGAATGCAGGAAGCCATCTCGGCCCGGGCTTCATGGAATGTGTCGCTCGTGACGCGATCGAATACGACCAGTCTGCTGGCACGTTCTGGCCTTCTGAGACGCATTAGCGCCTCATCCTCATCAACCCCTAAGACAGAGAACTGTACCCTGGTGGGTAAGATAATGATCGTCGTTAAGACGAAAAATATTCTAACCACCAGGCAGTTCCCAGAGTTCATAAATCTATATCTTTAGTGTTTGTGGGTTGTGGGGAGTGCTTCGATAGATTCGTTATAGACTAAATAATCTAAAATTGTTTGCGAATGTGCTTATACGAATAGTCCCAGTCAGCATTGGCTTTTTTATGCGGATTAAAGATATGGTCGGGATCAAATGCATCTTTTACCTCCCGGAATAATTTAAGGATATCTTTACCGAATTGCTGCTCAAGCCATGGACCACGCACCAAGCCATCATTGTGCTCACCAGAAAGGGAGCCACCATACTTCAAGACAAGCGTATTCACTTCTTTCATGGCTGGCAAAATCTTCTTGCGCTCTTTTTCATCCTCGAGTTTCATAAGCGGAATAATATGGAAATTTCCGTCACCCATATGCCCCGCAATGGTTGCGAATAATTTATACTTTTTAATAATTTTACGGAGACGAGGTAAAAATTCAGGCAAATGCTCCGGATTAACCACAAAGTCATCGATAAACGGCGCAGTGTGCTTGTCCTTTACCTTACTGCGGAGCAATTGAAAACTCTGGCGACGCATAATCCAAAATTTTTCGCTCTTCATTTCGGTGTCATTTTCTTCCATGCCGTTAATTTCGTACTGTCCACGTTTTGCGCCAAGTTCTTTATGCAGCGCTTTGATTTTTGCACGAACCTCTTCTGTTGACGCTCCATTGAACTCAACCATCAAAATGAGTTTTGGAATACCACGCAGCAACTGCAATCCATCTGGGATCAGATTAATCAGCAAGCGCACAAATGCCTGGGTGCCAAGCATTTTATGAAACGATGGGAGAAACCGAATCGACAACCATAGGGTCGCATCATCAAACGATTCAAATGTCGCAGGCTTGTGCTTGAGGACAATATTAATAACATCACCAAGTTTATTAATATCTTTCATAAATAATACGAGTAATCCAGAGTGTGGACGCTGAGGTGTTAAACGAAATGTAATTTCTGTTGTAAGTCCAAGCGTACCCTCAGATCCGACAATCAAACGATTCAAATCAAAGACTCCCGTCTCTCGATCCCATACATCCCACAACCCATATCCCATAGAGTTTTTGCTCACTTTTGGCTTTGCTGCCTTGATTGCATCGTAATTGCTTTCACAAATATCAAAGATCTTCCTGTAAACTTTACCTTCGAAATCTTTCTGTGCCATTTTTTTATCAAGCTCTTTTTTATTGAGTGGCTTCACTTCGCGCTCAATACCGTCTGCAAATACAACTCTTAGTGATTCTACCCAATCTGCAGTTTTACCAAATTCCAGAGATTTTTCACCGCCAGAATTATTATTTACAAGACCACCAAGCGCAGCCAAACTTTTACTAGCAGGGTAGGTAGGCATGAGTGCCTTGTGTTTAAACGTTGCTTCTTCAAAATCCCTATAAAATACTCCGGGCTGTGCCGTTGCACGCTCATGCGTTACGTTTTTTATCTCGTTTATGTATCGTGTGAAGTCAACTATTACTGAATCATTGATCGCACCACCAGCCATATCCGTGCCAGCCGACCGGCCAGTCAATGATAATTTTTTTATATGCTTTTTTTCTGCTGATGTAACCTTAACTAATATTGAGACGTCTACAGCATCCTTTGGGAACACAATAAGTTCTGGCCGGATTTCGAACAAGCTTGCATCGTGGCTATAAAAATCTTTTGCACTCGCGCTGTCGTCAAAGTCGCCCTTAAACCCTGCATCATGTAATTTTTGTTTGAACCCGTCCATATCTATGTGTATAGCATAAGCCTTATAAGGTGTTTATGCAACTTCTAACCGAGCCTCAATCATACTTAGGCCTTTGCCGTGATTGCTACTCTTCCTATGTCACCGAAAAGGTCTCGTTCTTTGAATCTTCCTAAAGGAATACTCAAAGATCGTTCACTCGGCTGAGGCAGCCTTTTCTTGTGATATAGGAAGATTAGCCATCGAGCATTCACAGGCAATTTATGCTTATGCTATACTGAAAGTAATTGGATATTACAGAATAATATGGCGAAACAAAAAATAGTAATTGTCGGAGGCGGATTTGCGGGAATCAAGACCGCTCTTGATCTATGTAAAGATGATCGCGTTGACATCACCCTTGTGTCAAACAAAGACTACTTTGAATACCACCCAACGCTCTACCACACAGCAACAGGCGGGCTTGCAAGCCAGTCAAAAATACCCCTAAAGACCATATTCGCAGACAAACCCGTAAGCATTGTCGTTGATACAGCTACACAGCTTGATAAAAAAGGACATACTCTCACGCTGAAAAGTGGCAAAACACTACCATACGATACAACTGTACTAGCGCTTGGAGTGGTAACAAACTACTTTGGTATCAAAGGCCTCAAAGAATATTCATTCGGCATCAAGTCTATTGAAGAAATCGAAGCGTTCAAGAAGCACGTGCACAAACAGCTCATCGATGCAAAAAAGCCAAACTTAAGCTACGTCATTGTTGGTGGCGGACCAACTGGCATCGAACTTGCAGCTGCATTGCCATCCTATCTGCATCGAATTATGAAAAACCACGGCATGCGTCACCGAAATATTAAAGTCCACCTGGTAGAGGGTGCGCCACGCCTTATGCCCCGTATGCCCAAATCTACATCAAAGGCTATCCAACGACGCTTGCGCATTCTCGGTATCCAGCTACACCTTGGCAAAGCAGTACAAGGTGCAACTGCCGATACATTGGTTGTTGGAGATAAGCCGATCCATAGTAATACCATCATATGGACAGCAGGCATGGCTAATAATCCTTTCTTTACTGATAATCACTTTGCCTTTGGGCCCAGAGGGAAGGTAGCCGTAAATGTATACCTCCAAGCCGACGACAATGTATATGTTTTAGGCGATAATGCCAACACGCCATATAGTGGCATGGCTCAGACTGCTATGTACGACGGTGCATTCGTAGCCGAAAACATTATTCGTAACCTGGATGGCAAAGACCTCAAACCTTACAAGCCTAAAAAACCAATTTATGTCACACCTGTTGGGCATGGGTGGGCGTCAGTTCTATGGGGTAAGATCGAAATTTTTGGCTGGATTGGATGGGCACTTCGCCAAGCTGCAGATGCGCGAGCATTTAGCGAATTGCAATCACCCCTAGAAGCAACCAAGCAATGGTTCACCGAATTTAGCGAAGAAACCAAATGCTCAAACTGCAATAAAGCCCTCTAGCCATCGGTGCTACAATAAGTACATATGGGAAACGACTTATTTGCGTCTGCGTACGCATTAATAGAAAAAAACGAAGCACAAAAGAGAGCAGTCGACACGACCGAAGGCCCGTTGCTTGTGCTTGCAGGGCCGGGCACCGGAAAAACCCAACTCTTAAGTGTGCGGGTGGGAAAAATTCTCCTCAATAACCCGACAATTCTGCCAAGCAATATTTTGTGTTTAACCTTTACAGAAAGTGGCGCTGCAAACATGCGCGAACGACTTGCACAGTTCATTGGGCAAGACGCTTATAATGTAACTATCAGCACGTATCATGCGTTTGGCGGGGAGCTGATTCGAAGATTCCCGGAATATTTTACCGAGACTCGCTTGCAAAACCCGATTGATGATCTGGGTAAATTCCAGATTGTTTCAGAAATTGTCGATGGCCTAAGCTATAAAAATCCATTGAAGCAGACACGACATCACCTTCGGGATCTCATCAGTACTATTAGCGAAGTGAAGCGAGCCCTACTAACAAGCGATGATCTTCGAGCCATCGCGAAAGAGAATCAGCAATCAATTGATGCCATAGAAAATGATCTTAAGGCAATATTTACTGATTTCAAAATCATGCCTCGCAAGCTCGATGTTGCCCTGCCGTACTTTACAAAAACGCGCGAAGCGCTGGCTCGCCATACGCCACAAAACCCTGCACACGGACAATACGGCAGCCTATTAGGCATAGCACTGCAAGAACTGGACGCTGCACTCGAAAAGGCAGAATCTATAGGCAAGGCAACCCCTCTTACGCCCTGGAAAAATACCTGGCTCGCAAAAAATAGTGACAATCAGTTTGTTATCGCTGGTGCACTAGAAACTGCACGTGTAAGGGCGCTAGCAGACATTCTAGATACATACGAACAGGCGATGCAAGCTCGAGGATTGTATGATTTTGACGATATGATCTTGCGGGCAATTGAAGTACTGGAGAAGAACGATGATCTAAAATTTACCCTACAGGAACAGTACTTATACGTCTTATTGGATGAGTTCCAGGATACTAACGCATCGCAGCTAAGGCTTGTGCAACTTCTTACCGATAATCCAGTTCACGAAGGCAGGCCAAATGTCATGGCAGTTGGCGACGACGACCAAGCTATCTATGCCTTCCAGGGCGCACAATATTCCAACATGATAGATTTTTACAGCCTATACAAAGATGTCGCCGTGGTAAATCTAAGCGAAAACTACAGATCCCACAAAGATGTCTTACATATTGCGGACAAGGTTACGACGCAAATTGAATCGCGTGTTTTTACACGCCTGGAAAATATGACAAAAACCCTTAACGCTGCGAACGATTCTATTCCTGACGCTGAAATTATTCGAGCAGAGTTTGTCAGCGACATCGCACAGTACGATTGGATTGCGAGCCAAATAGAGGCTAAAATAAAAAGGGGCACTCACCCTAGTGAAATCGCCGTGCTCGCACCAAAGCACAGCCACCTTGAACCGCTCGTAGATCATCTTAATGCCCGAAATATACCGTTGCGTTACGAAAAACGTGAAAATATTCTTAAGGCTCCAGTGGTACGGCAAATCATTACTATGTCTCGTTTAGTTTCGGCCTTAAGCAACAACAATATAAGCCTTGCAAATAGCTTATGGCCAGAAGTTATGAGCTTTGATTTTTGGCAGATTGCAACGAGTACAATATGGAAATTGTCATGGGCAGCCAATGATGAAACGCGCGATCATAAGCCGAATTGGAGCAAACAACTACTTGAAAGCGAGGACGTGGCACTGCGTCGTATTGGGCTACTTTTTTTGACAGTCGCAAATCGCGTGCAACACGAAGGTTACGAGTCTATCCTCGATGACCTTATCGGGACCACCCTCGTAGAAACTGGCGAAAAAGATATTCCTCAGATTGCTTCACCATTACGTGATTTTCTATTGAGCAGCCGAACACAACAACATGCTCCAGAAATATTTTACGAAACCATTTCGCATCTAACGGTTCTGCGAGCAAAACTACGCGATCATCAAAACACACACGAAAATGTACTGCTATTAGACGATTTTTTGAAATTTATATCTCTGCATGAACAGTCCGAACAGCGCATGACTAACACCAGCCCATATACCCAGAAAGCCGATGCCGTGCAGCTCATGACTGTTTTCAAGGCAAAAGGATTAGAGTTTGATTGCGTATTCCTCCCGTCATGCCAAGATGAGGTTTGGGGAGGTTCAGGCACCTCGCAGAGCAACAAACTCAAGCTACCAGCCAATCTTACACCCATACGCCACAGTGGTGCCACAGATGACGAGCGACTACGACTACTCTTTGTTGCGATTACCCGCGCCAAACACGGCCTTTACCTCACAAGCCATAGTCATACATACACCAACAAAGCCACCAAACGCTTAAAATATTTTGACGAACAACTGCAAGAGGATGGCACGGTAAAAACACTTCTTTTGCCAGAACCCTACCAGGCTGTTGTGCAGAATGATAATGCTGCTCCAGCAATTGCTAGCATGGAGATTGAATGGCGATCCAAACACACAGCGTTTAATGAAGAAATTGCCCTGTACACCTTACTCAAAGATCGGCTCACATCATACAAGCTCAGTCCGACACACCTCAACACCTTTACCGACCTAATATACGGTGGTCCAAACGCATTCTTTTTCAATACCTTACTGCGGTTTCCGCATGCACCTTCAGTTGATGGGCAATTCGGCAATGCAATCCACGAAACTCTTGAGTGGCTACAATACCAGCTTACTCAAACAGGGGAATTACCTCAGATTCAGTCAGTTGTTTCATACTTCAACGGAAGGATGCAGGCGAAAAAGCTCCTGAAAGAACAATTAAAAATTGAATTGGAGCGCGGTGAAATTGCACTCGCAGCCTATCTGGCAAAACGGGGAAGCATTTTTAAGCCAGAAGACAAAGCCGAAATAAATTTTAGAAACGAAAACGTAATTATAGATGATGTTCTGATGGCTGGCAAAATTGACCGCATGGAAATAGACACCGAACAAAAGACTATCGTAGTGGTCGATTACAAAACAGGTAAGAGCTTCAATAAATGGTCTAGCGACCCAAAGCTACATAAGTACAAACAGCAGTTATATTGCTACAAGCTCCTGATAGAAAACTCTCGTACCTATAGCGGATATACCGTAACCGAGGGTCGTTTGGAGTTTATCGAGCCAGATAAAGACAACCAAATCGTAACACTATCTCTTACATTTGAAGACCGAGAGTTGGAACGAATAAAACAACTACTGAACGTAATGTGGAGCCACGTGCAATCATTGCAATTTCCGGATATACGTAATTACCCGCCAACACTCGTTGGTATCAAGAAATTTGAAGAAGACTTACTTTCTGAAGCAATATAAAACACCGCTCAGCATTGGCTAAGCGGCGTATATCGTAGCAAGAAACTACTTATTTCTTTTTTGTTGTAGACTTTTTACGTACAGCTGCTTTAGTTTTAATTTGCTTTGTCGCAGCTACACCAGCAACAGGAGTCGGCCTCTCAGCTCTTGCTACCACTCTAGCTGTGTTTGTTGATGCAAACAACAGGTTATAGATGTTAAAACCAATGACTGCACCAATAACTGGACCAAGAACATAAGTACCCCAACCCCATGAATGTGCGCCAAGCGCAACCGCAGGGTTTAAGAATGCTGATGATGCAGCTGAGGCAATCATAATACCGAGCGTTAACGAACCACCAATAGTAAGTGCCTTTGCTGTTCCATCAAGCTTTTGGAAGATAGCTGCAGCAACACCAAACGCAAATACAGCAGTACCAACAGTTTCAGCGACTAATAGTTTAGTGTCGTACGCCCCCTGATTAGCCCATTCCTTACCGGTAAGATAGCTAAAGAGTGCATACGCAGCAACACCACCAAGTAGTTGCACTGCAATATACGTAATCGTCTGTAGCGTACCAAGCTTACGCACTGTCCAAAGGCCAATTGCGATAGCTGGGTTAATAACTGCACCAGATATATTACCTATAGCGAATACCATCAAAAGCAGCACTAGACCTGCACCAAATGATACGAAATACCCGATACCGATATTCGATGTACTAATTGCAAGTACGGTTAATGCCAGGATAGCGGTACCGAGAAATTCGGCCACTAGCGCAGCAATTTTCTGTTTTGTGAACATAGGATCCCTCCATTAGTTTTATAGGGCAATCATACCCTAGTCACAAGATATTTGTAAAGGGCTTATGCTTTTTATGATATATGCTAGCTTGGCATGCGAAGTACGAGGCGCTGACTTCCATCAGTCAGAGCCATCAGCGTAGCTACTGTCGTCATCACACGAGCCATAATAAATCGATTACGGTCTTCTTCCTGGTCTTTTCGTGGAAGTAGTTTTTGAGCAATTTCCATGGAGCGCCAAATGTCATACCCAAATGCCTGTACGCCTCCGAATTTCTCTGAGAAACGATTGGATGAAAACGTGGTATTTGGCACAAAATTTACCACCATCAAACATTCCTGGTGGGTACCCCTTAGTGTAGAAACGCTGTTTTTAGACTTACTCTCTAGAATATCGATGATTTTTTCACGATCGCGGAAATAATCATCTGCTCGACCGTCTACAACTACAGCAGCACCCATGTCACGTAAAAATATATCTCGGTTAAAATTTTCGCCCATTAATATTTTAATGATGCGCTTTTGATCATCCACTAAACTCGGGTCAGTCATGCGCGAGAGCACCACGTCCATAGCATCAATTGCGCCACAGCCGACTGTCTGTTTGCCAACGCTATGCTCATCACGATGACCACCAATAGACATACCGAAGCGCATGAAGCTACCTATCATTGCTTCGGCATCAGCCAAGAAAGTGCCACGTGTTAAATCGTCCTTATCAACTCCTAGGCGATAAGCAAGCGCTGCACCAGGTGCACCCCCAGGAACCTGTGGACCAAGATTAGTTTCATCAAGTTCAGGGTCGTGTCGCCCATCTATACAGCGGGTTCTTGCGCCAGGATTCACCGGAACATAGAAGTCATTCAGACTCTTTGCTGCCTCCTGTAACGTGGCTACCGAAGCCAATCCGTCTTCAATCATTTTTTGTGCAGAAACTGGACCGGGCCAGAGAGTCTCGCTCAATATACCACCATCTATTAGGGTAATGTTCTGTTTAGGGACCTGCGGTTTCGCTTTATTGCTTTTTTGACTCATAGTTATACGCCTTTATTTATCGCAGGTTTTAACGTAGCACGTTTAATTATAAAATTACAATTTTTTAAAAAATGTTGACAGCAAAAATATACAGGCGTAGAATACTTTTTGTTAAAGAATAATTTAAGGTTTGATTTGTACCATTTTGCATATACAAGATGGCATGAACCAGATCTCAAAAAAATAAACACCTAACGTTTAGGAGTATTTTTTGTGGGTGAAGTAATAGATTTTCTAGAACATAAAGACAGAATAGAACACGTACTTACGGTCGACAGGCCAGCACGCTCACCGGATATTGTCGGGTGCATGGACGATATTGAACCAGACGAAGCGTGTCCAGTATACGGCGGGGTACTGTATAGCCAACTTGGAGGCGCAAGTTATGGCGTGACAAAAGATACCGCAGTCATGATGGAGGTCGCAAAACCAGGATCATTTGTAGGACAAAACAAACAAATATCTGCACTGGGTAGTACCATAACCAAAGCATGTCGCGAAAAAGAAGGTATACAACTTACACTTCATCATCGCTGTGCAGCATTGCTGGGCGCTGGAGCAGTGGCAACGACGACCACTGAATTCCCTGAATTAGTATTTGCAAGTGCGCGTGACCTAAAACCTGACCTTACAGAAGAAAGAGCTGAAAAGATCGTCGAAGGCAACAGATCATTGCTTGCAAGCGGACTACTCGTCGATCCGCGCATTGACTTCCGAAGTCTCGCTCGTGGAGAAACGCCAGACACTACACCGGTTCCTGTGGGAACATTACGTAACAAGCCTCATGAATCCAATGGATTTTCATTCGATTTTAGGCCAGGCAAGGTACTCGATGTACCTCGAGCAAACAAAGAAGGTCTACAACATTATTACAATTCAGTCGGAAGGTACGAGCAGATACACAGAGCACTTCGCCATGCGCTCCCTCTGCCCGTAGAGGCTGATACTGATTTAATTATGGATGTATACGCTATGCGAGTTGGTGCCATACGAGCAAAACATCTTACAGCCGAAGATGGCAGCATACTTCCAGCAATAGTTATTCCGAAAGCTGCCTAGCACGCCTTTACTAAAACTAAATGAACCCTCTCGGGCTCATTTTCGCTACTACAATTGGTTTTTAACGACGGTGACGACGGCGTAAGTCTGCTACCTGCAAACGAACCGCCTGGCGATCGATCAATCCCTGAGCTTGCTCAAGCTCCACCTGGTTTTTAGCGTTCCTGAGCATCGCTTCGGCAGCCTCTCGTGCCTTCTCAGCTTCTTTTTCGTTGATATCGTCGTCAGCATCAGCTTCGTCGACGAGTACGGTTACACCTTCGCCAGTTACTTCGAGCACGCCACCGTAGGTTGCAAAGTGTTCAAGCAACTGATCAGGGTCATTTTTGGCCTTACGAATTGTGACTACGCCTGGCTTCAGCACGCTAATAAGTGGCTCGTGGTCAGGAAAAACTGTAATTTCGCCAGACGCAGTCGGAAGCGTGATTGAATACGCATCTTCCTTAAACTTTACGCCGTCGAGTGTTACAAGTTGAAAATTCATTATTTAACTTCCGCAATGGAACCCTTCATATAGAATGCAGATTCTGGTTTATCATCATGCTTACCATCAATAATTTCACGGAATGAAGCAACAGTATCTTTGAGTGATACATATTGACCAGAGTTGCCTGTAAACTGTTCTGCGACATGGAATGGTTGGCTCAAGAAGCGCTGGATACGACGTGCACGACCAACAACTTGCTTGTCTTCTTCTGAGAGCTCATCCATGCCGAGAATCGCAATAATATCCTGAAGGTCTTTGTAGCGCTGCAAAATACGCTGCACTTCACGCGCAACAGTGTAATGCTCTTCGCCAACAATCTCTGGGTCGAGAATAGTCGAAGTACTATCGAGTGGATCAACCGCAGGGTAGATACCAATTTCGGTCAATGCACGGTTCAGTGTAATTGTTGAGTCAAGGTGCGTAAATGTTGTTGCAGGAGCAGGGTCAGTAAGGTCATCTGCTGGCACATACACAGCCTGTACAGAGGTAATCGAACCCTTCTTTGTTGAAGTAATTCGTTCCTGCAAAGCACCCATTTCTTGTTGCAAATTAGGCTGGTAACCCACTGCGCTCGGTAAACGACCAAGAAGCGCTGAAACCTCAGAGCCAGCTTGAGTAAATCGGAAGATGTTATCGACGAAGAATAGAACATCCTTACCTTGATCACGGAAGCCTTCAGCCATCGTAAGCCCAGAAAGACCGACACGCAAACGTGCTCCAGGCGGTTCGTTCATCTGCCCAAACACGAGACTTGTGTTTGGTAGCACGCCTGATTCTTTCATTTCTTCATACAAGTCGTTACCTTCACGAGTTCGCTCACCAACACCAGCAAAGACTGAGTTACCGCTGTGGAATTTTGCGATATTGCCGATAAGCTCCTGAATAAGCACGGTTTTACCCACACCAGCACCACCAAAGAGTCCAACTTTACCACCCTTAAGTACTGGAGCGATGAGGTCAATCACCTTGATACCTGTTTCGAGCACCTCAACCGAGCCACTCTGATCAACGAATGCAGGTGGGTCGCGGTGAATCGGTGCTTTTTCTTTGAAGTCGTTATTCTTTGTAACACCATCAATTGGCTCACCAACAACATTGAACATGCGTCCTGATGTTGCATCACCAACAGGTACAGAAATTGGACCACCTGTAGCAACTACTTCGTCACCACGAACTAACCCATCGGTGCTTGCAAGTGCAATTGCTCGTACGCTAGTTTCGCTAAGGTGCTGGGCAACCTCCAAAACAAGCGTACGATCGCCGATCTTCACTTCAAGTGCATCAAGAATTGCAGGGAGGTGTGCTTTATCAAATTCAATGTCTACGACCACACCAATAACTTGCGTGATTGCACCATTCTTATTCTTTTCCTTTGTTGCTGTTGCCATTTAATTATCTCCTTCGTTGTTTTCTTGCTTCAGTCTCTGCGCTTAGTTTCATTAAAAACCTGTGGGTATCCCATCGTATCTGTTCATCTGTCCGTGGTCTATTCATATAAGTAATAATGCCCTCGCCAGCATCTTCGATCATTTCTTTGATTCTCATTTCTGCTTCAAACGCCTCAAACTTATCAGTTCTATGTCTAGTATCAACTGTTTGGTTTAAAAAGAGAACTTCATCCAGTACAGTGCGCATCCCCCAGTGATCCTGGACATCAACTGCACTCAGCGCCTGGCCATTTGCAGCATAATATTCATCACCAAAATTTCGATCAAAATGAAATTGATCTTCAGGAGTAAAATAATCACCAGCATTAAATGGTCTTGGCATTATTTCATTGCCTCCGCGCCACCTGAAATTTCGGCTAGCTCTTGGGTGATCGCTGCCTGACGAGCGGTGTTAAATGCAAGCGTCAAATCTTCAACAATCTCACCCGCATTATCAGTCGCGTTCTTCATAGCAATCATTCGCATCGAATGTTCGCTGGCTGCTGCCTCGAGCAATACCTGATATAACTGCGCCTCGAGCAATCGCAACGTTGTTGCATCAATCAATTCTTCAACCGAAGGCTCAATCACTGCGTTCGCCACATCCGACGAGACTTCCTCGGTCTCAAACCCAGCAGGCAAGAATGGTTGTACTGCTATTTCTTGCTTGATTGTTGAGATAAACTTGGTAAATATTACGTCCACTGCATCAATTTTCTCTTCGATAAACAGATCAACTACGGTGTTAAGTAGTGGCCGAAGTTCATTTGCGGTTGGCTTATCGGGCATATCTTGATACACCGCAATCACATCTTGCTTGGCAATTCGTGTCGCTGCTTTAGCAGCTTGTCGCCCAACTGCAATCAGAGAAGTTTTGATACCTTTTTTCTCGTTTGCCACCAACTCACGGATGACCTGCTTCACAATATTTGAATTATATGCACCAGCGAGCGTCTTGTCGCTTGCAACCATGATGATCACCTTATGCTTCACTGGTCGTTCTGCAAACAAAATGCCACCTTTGGCAGCTTCTGGCCCCAAACCTTTTAGGTGCGTCAAAATCTCACGAGAAAGGCGAGCGTATTCACGTGGACCTTCGGCAGACTCCTGTGCACGACGAAGCTTGCTCGCTGCAACCATCTGCATTGCACGAGTAATCTGCTTGGTGTTTTTCACCGAAGTGATTCGTCGTCGGATTTGCTGCCTACTCGCCATGGTCCGTTATTACCCCTTAAATCCTTTAGCTACTTTTTCAGCTGCCTTAACGACTGTCTTGGTAATTTCCTCAGTTGGCTTATCACCCTTATTGAGCGTTTTTACAACATCCTTATGGTCACTATCGACTACTGTCAAAAGCTGCGCCTGCGCATCCTTGATTCGCTCAACTGGTACTTCATCAAATGCACCATTGTTTGCAGCAAGAAGGGTAACAACCTGTTCGGCAATGCTCATTGGCTGATACTGTTTCTGCTTCAAAAGCTCTGTCAAACGTTGACCACGGTCAATCGTCTTTTTTGTCTCTGCGTCAAGATCACTACCAAACTGTGCAAAGCTCGCAAGCTCGCGGAACTGCGCTAAGTTAAGTCGAAGACTACCAGCTACACTCTTCACAGCCTTTGTCTGGGCAGAACCACCAACACGTGACACTGATAGACCGACTGAAATTGCTGGTCGAACACCCTGATAGAACAAGTTTGTCTCGAGGAAGATCTGACCGTCAGTAATCGAAATCACGTTCGTTGGAATGTATGCAGAAATATCGCCAGCCTGTGTTTCGATAATAGGCAACGCCGTCAAAGAACCACCGCCAAGTTCGTCGCTCAACTTCGCTGCGCGCTCGAGGAGACGAGAGTGGAGGTAGAACACATCACCTGGATATGCCTCGCGTCCTGGTGGACGACGGAGCAGGAGTGACATCTGGCGATAGGCTACCGCGTGCTTAGAAAGATCATCAAAAATAACTAAAGCGTGTTCGCCGTTATCGCGGAAATACTCACCCATTGCCGCACCTGCGTATGGAGCAAGGTAGAGGAGGGGAGCTGGATCAGCAGGGCTCGTTGCCACCACGATTGTTTGCTCCATAACACCTTCACGCTTTAGGCGCTCTACAAGTGCTGAGACTTTAGAAAGTTTCTGGCCAACCGCAACATATACGTTAATCACGCCTGTTTTTTGCTTGGCCTGGTTGATCATAGTGTCAATAGTGATTGTCGTTTTACCAATCTGACGGTCACCGATGATAAGTTCACGCTGACCACGGCCAATTGGCACCATTGTATCAATTGCCATAATACCGGTCATAAGGGGTTCATGCACACTCTTTCGAGCCATAACTCCTGGGGCATCACGCTCAATGAGACCAGTCTGTTTTGCCTTGATTGGACCTTTGCCATCAAGTGGACGACCAAGTGGATCAACTACACGTCCAACAAGCTCTGGGCCAACAGGTACTGAAAGCACTTCACCTGTAAGTGTTACTTGAGCGCCTGCCTGTACATCAGCATCATTGCCAAGAATCACCGCACCGATTTCATCTTCGAGCAAGTTGAGTGCAAATGCATCGATTGAGCTACCGTCAGCAGCCTTGATGCGCACAATGCTGTTATAGCCCGCATCACGCAAGCCATGTATCCACGCAACACCGTCACCTACACGAGTAACGATACCGCTTTTTTCTAGTCCCTCACGCTCTTTTAGCCCATTGATGGCATCGCGTAGTTCTTGGGATAGTTCTTTAATTGCTAATTCTGCCACGTATAACTCCTCTTATCCTTTTGCTGTCACTACTAATTGCTTTAATTTACTCTGCACCGAGCTGTCGAGCACCTTTTCGGGTGTCTGTACAATAACGCCACCTATAAGTGATTCATCAACTGTTTCGCTGACGATTATTGCTGTGTCTGCTTGTTCAGCTTCCTTGATAAACGTCGCCAACTGTTTCTTTGTTGCTGCGTCCAGTGGGCGAGCAGTGGTTACGTGTGCTGCAACGGTGTTATATTTTGTTGCCAGCACATCTTCGATATCACGCATAAGAAGCTCCCATTGATTGAGCCGACCTTCGTCTTGTAGATAAGCAATTGCTTTTTGTGCCAACTGCTTTACGTTAGCACCTTTATGCAATTCGTCAGCTACGTATTCAGCAATCTTACGTCGTGATAGCTTATTCATAAATTATCGCGCTTCCTTTACTGCAGCATCAATCAACGCCTTATCTTTTTTGACATCTACTTTTTCGCGAATAATCTTCTCTGTTGCAAGCGCTACAAGCTCGGTTGTTTCCTCACGAAGTGCGGTTCGTGCTTTCACGATATCTTGGTCAAGTTGGGCACGTGCATCAGATACGATCTGCTCTGCACGCTGCTTTGCCTTATCTTCAGCTTCTTTCACCATTGCAGTCGCTTCTTTGTGTGCAGTCTCGACAATCTCCGATGACTCCTTACGAGCCTCAGCAAATAGTCTTTCAACTTCTTTTTGCGTCTGCTCGGCCTTTGCTTCAGCTTCGTTTGCTGCAGCCACACTCTCTTCAATTGCACGTTCGCGCTTTTCGATTGCTCCAATCAGATAAGGGTAGACAAACTTGCCTAAAATCCACACCAAAAACGCAAATGCGAGTATCTGCAAGATCAGCAATCGAGCATCAATACCAAGCGCACCAAATAAGGTGTCGCTTTTCTCTGCTTCTGTGCTTGCTAGTATTGGTAGTATCTGAATCATACTTTAGTACTACTCCTAGATAAACTTCGCAATAATAGCTACGATGATCGCGATGATCGCCAAAGCATCGACAAATGAAATACCAAGAATCATCAAAGTTCGGATTTCACCAATCTTTTCTGGATTACGACCTGCTGCATGCATTGCACCATTTGCTGCAATACCAGCGCCAAGTGCTGCACCTGCTGCTGCGATACCGTATGTTAGACCGAATGCTAATTGTTCCATATTGTTATTAATCTCCTTATATTTTACAATTCACTAACTTAATTATTACTAATCATTGCCACTCGACACAAGCTGTTGTTTAGGTGTATCAGAAATGGAATGATCTTCTTCGTGCTCTTCGTGGCCATGCGTTGCAAGCCCCAAAGAGATAAATACAATGGTCAGCATAAAGAAAATATATGCCTGAACCGTACCGATAAATAACTCGAAAATATAGAATGGTGGCAACACGAGAGGGGAAACGTACAGTGTCAAAAATGCAATCATCATAAGCAAAATTTCACCCGCAAACACGTTACCAAACAGACGCAAGCTAAGTCCTACGAAACGAGAAAATTCAGCAATTAATTCTAGGATGCCTTCGAATGCCCCAACAACATCCTTGAAAGGGTTGCGGAAATAGCGCCCCAGATTACCAAAGAAACCGTGCTTTCGAATAGCGTACAGCTGCACCATTACTACGGTGACTATAGCTAATGCAAATGTCATATTAAGATCAGCTACCAAACTTCGAAATACTGGCGTTTCTTCCCAGGTAATCGGGCCAACAATTGGCAAAATACCAACCCAGTAGTTAATAAGGATGAATAGGAACATCGTAATAGCCAGTGGCGCAATTTTTTTAGCTGTTTTTTTGTCGCCAAGTACATCTTCAACGTTCTGATACAGCATTTCGAAGATCCATTGCACCAAGCTCACAAAATGGTTTTTCTGACCACGTCGCACCTTATGTGCTACATAAAACAACATCCACAAAAGCAGTCCTGTACCTAAGACTCCTGTGATAATCGCATTGGTAACAGGGAAGCCAAATACCGAAAATACTTCCTCGGCAGGAAGGCTTACGTGTGGTGATTTTGCTTCGGCAAAAAATTGTAACATTCTTATTTAATTATTCACTTTCTTTATCTGCGCACGCACGAGCATAACTGCTGTAATTGACCCCACAACAATCCCAATTATTAAAAATATCGGAACCGTATCAAAGGCTTTATCTGCCCACAACCCTAAAAGAGTACCACTGATGGACGGTATAAACAACCTCCAAGTTGTATCTCCAACGGTTGCAAAAACCATCAGCACAGTTTTAGAATCTGGTGCCGACGCTTTGTCGTCATCTTTTGGCGGGCCTACGGACATATTCGTACTGTATTATACCTTTTATCCCAACACCTTTCAAGGGGCTTAGGTGTTGATCTTTATCAAATAAGCCGTCCCCACGACAAAGTAAGTCGAGCAAGATATATAGGGCAATAATCAGATAAATCTAAGTGTTAATTGCGCTCGTTTACATAGAGACGTCCACCTCGGCATAGCGTTGCATGCTATAATTAATGATATGAGTAAGCAAAATATTACAATTTATAGTGCAGATTGGTGTGGATTTTGCCATGCTGCAAAAGCCTATCTCGATAAAGCAGGCATAACATACACCGAAAAGAACATCGAGACAGATCCAGCCAACGCTGAAGAATCAATTAAAAAATCTGGACAAGCAGGCATCCCTGTTATCGATATAGCAGGTGACATCATCGTAGGATTCGATCGCCCAAACATTGACAGCACCCTCAAAAAACACGGCATCACAGACTAATTTTGTAATATATCTTACAACAATCTCCCAAAAATCATGAAAAAATATAGCTGCAAAGGCTATTCATGAGAAAACAGGAAAGTCAACTACCCGAAAACTACACTATCACTGATATAGAAGGTGTGTTCACGCACGATGAAATTCTAGAAATTGACACTTATCAAAGAGAGCAAGCAGCACATCCTCGCTTTCTGATCCAAGGCCCCATACCACTATCTATCATTGATAAATACAGAAGAGACGATGATAAAGATATTCGAGATCTCCACAAACTTACTGGCAATATGTCACGCTTTGATGAAGCCACTGAAGCAATTATCGCAGAAGATGTGGTGATGAAAGCCATCAAAGAAGCTACTAGCCCGAAATATAAGTATCCAAAGGAGGATGTAGCCGAGGCACAACGTGCTCGTCGCTCCGTCATCGCGTATCTTGCAGTAAAATCTACCGTCGTATAAATGCTATACTAACTGCATGTCGTTTGAGGATTTTAAGACCAAAGATTCTGTGGTCATTGTTTACACAGGGGAGAATAAAGGGAAAACCAGCGCTGGGCTGGGGTTATTAATTCGCACACTCGGAAATCGCGGTAACGTTGCATTTATTCAGTTCATTAAATATTGGGGCGTCAGCGAACATATTTTTATTCGTGACATTCAACCACTTTTTAAAGATCAGTTGTACTTTTACAAAGGTGGCAAAGGGTTTTATAACGCCGGCGATCTCAGTGAAAATCACATTACACCAGAGCAACATAAGCAAGCAGCGGAGGAGACATACCAAGATGCACTACAAGCAGCGACAAGTGGCAACTACGATATGGTAATTTGCGACGAGATCAATAATGCCGTGCATGATGGGCTGCTTACAAAAGCACAGATGAAAAGATTGATTGAATCGCGCGCTCCAAAGACAAGCCTCTGCTTCACCGGACGCAACTTCCCAGAGGAATTTTTACCGCTCACAGATATCGCAACAGAGATGAAAAAGCTCAAACATCACTTCGACGACAAATTCATCGCCCAAAAGGGAATTGACTACTAAATTGACTGTTTAGCTATAATTTGTTATAATATCAAGATAGTATGAGTGATCTTCAGCCCAAGTCAGAAGGTGAAATATTTCCTGAGCGCACAACCACAAGTTTTATGCTCGATCAGCACTTCACTGAATGCAGCATGCCGGCCAGTAACGCCAATGCTTTGGCGCATGAGCTTATTCAGGAGAAACTTTCAGTACCGCAACAAGCTTTTGTGATTGACAAGAGTGGATTCAGGGAAGAATTTGTTGCACGGCGCTTTCTAACTACTGATATTGTCAAACATCCTGAGAGCCAAGCGCTACGCTACGCACTTGCAACATCGCGAGGAGAAAACAAGAGTCCACGGCTGATTGCATTTTTCAATGGTGATCTAGCGGTACAGGTAGCTGCATTTGAAACCCGAAAAGACGATAGATGCAATTTTGTGCAACTTGGGCAAGAATTTCAAGACGAGAACTACATTGCATACACCACTGATCATTCACGCTTAGAATATATCCACGCCATAAAAGCCCTACTTACAGATAAGTACGGTGCGGAAGAGCTTGGCCTGCTAACTGATTTTACACTCAGAGAAATAGATCTGATACAGCAAGAACCTCTCGATTCCGAAAGGCTTGCAGGTATACAGCGAAAAATGCGAGAACAGATTGAGCGCGCAAGAACTACAAAGCCGATACACATCCATCTCGCAAACGGAGAAGATATTCCAGCGCAGGGGATGCTTGAAACAACGTTTCCTGATTGGGATCTATCTATTCCCTTAAGTGACGGACGAGAAATTTCACTTGTCGCCTTACAGCACTGTGCTCCTCGCAGTAAGCTTGGCTCATTAATGCTCAAGGGAAAGCTAAGAACAATCGGACAAGGTAATATCATACTAGCTGCAAAGACAGGTGATGACATTGCTGTCCCCTTATACGAATTTTCCGAACACGGAACAGCCGTCCTTGATACGTCTGGAAAACCGATTACACGCGATGAAGCTGCAACTCTTCAAAGACTAGTTGAAAATGCAGATGACTCCAATGTTTGGTGTATCGAGAAAGAACTCGATTTTGCAAAATCAGACTATTCACGCGAAGAAGTTATCGTTCACCTTCACTCCTTGCTAGAAAAAGCCGAAGAAAACAAAGACACGGCTGAAGCAAGCATATCGACCCTCATGGAGATAGGCATACTAGCAAGACAGGACCCCAAACGCGCAGCTCATAAACTCATGGCTTTAAAGGAAAAAGAAGAGAGCAGGGAAGATAGCGAAAAGAAAGCCCAGCAAAAGCTCGTCGATTCACACATTCAAGCTGCGGGCCACCTAGCCACAGCCCTGAGGATGCTTGATCCAGAGTATCCCTACGACCTTGCTCCCAGTAATCCTAATCCCTTCAGGCGTTATTTTACCTCTGCCGATCCGTATTCCCCTGATGTACAGTCATTGTGCAAGGAGTTTCACGAAAAACAGTATGGCACCATAGATCTTACAGCGAAATTTGAGGATATCTTTCGCTCGACAGGCGAATCAGTATTTATACATAGACGTAAACTCACTAAGCTCATTCGTGTCGCTGAGCTTACAAAAGAGCTACAAGATACTAGAACTAATCCACGCCATGCGCATGTTGCCTTTGCTCAGCAGCCTAGCGTGCAAGAGAAAATCACCACCGAATTAGGAGAACATCAACCAAAACTAGACGCCCTCAAGGATCGTCTAGCCGAACTCTCGGAAGAAAGTTCCGGAGTAGCTCATGGTATATACCAAGAATACCCAACCTCAACTGGCACAACAAATTTAGACGTGAGCGCTGAAGTGGGCTACAAAAATGGAACATACAAATTGCGACTTTATTTGACACCAGATGGTCAGCAGGGCAAAAAAGAACCACTTACTCGTTTTGATGGCGAGATTTCGCGAGTTTTTCCAAATAACATCGACGATGATGAGATCGATGAGTTACTCGACCTGCTAAAAGTTATCAACACTTGATAGCAGCCATACCTTTATCAATTAAACATGGAAATGCCCCGGCTATGTGGTGAACTCGAAAACGAGCTCAACTATCACATTACCGGGGCATCTTGCGCTACTGCGGACTACCTCATACAAGGGAGATGGATCACCACGGACCGAACGTCACAGGAAATTCCTGAGAGTACCCGGCGCCAAGCCTGAAGCCCCGACCAAGTTCCTTTGCGTTAGGACCACCTTCCACTCCCTTGCCTGCGTAGAACTCGTCACCATACGCGCTGTTTTCTCCGATCTTGCATCCGGAGCACACCAAAGCGCATACACCCATGGTGACATGATGACCTACCGTCACAGAGTGTTCGATGATCGAACGACGACCGATACTGCAACTGTGATCAACCGTACTACCGTCGCCGATATGGACCAGACACCCCAATCTGGTTCCCATTCCTACAAACGCACGGACGCCGATTCGAACACCCCAGTGCAGAGTGCAACCACGACGGACTTCAGCCAACGGACCCACCACAGCAAATCGAGACACAAACGCGGTCTCATCCACCGTAGCAGAGCTAGCAACCCAGCCACCGCCGTTGGGGTGACGACGAAACGCCACACCATCCGCACTGACATACTGCTCGCCGGCAAACAGCCAGCGCCATACCGATGCAATCTTTCGAAACATCGGGTACCACCTCTCTCTCGTCTCTGACAATAAATGTGCTTTGCATGCGCAAGATTAGGCCTATAGTAGTACAACTGCAATAATTAAGCAATTTTTAATATTTCTATTGATTCAATCTGTTGTACAACTCACAGACTAAATAAATTTCGTAGGGTCAACTCGAGATGCAGGTAAGCGTGATGTGAATACGCGTGACCAAGTAAACTTTTCAAGCTCTGGGTC
Organism: uncultured Candidatus Saccharibacteria bacterium; assembly: GCA_964499935.1. GTDB lineage: Bacteria > Patescibacteriota > Saccharimonadia > Saccharimonadales > UBA4665 > CALBGR01. The sequence goes on from CAZCMS010000001.1 coordinate 759,722, forward strand.
GTAGCCACGATATAAAATCCGTGCTGGGACATAACAGGCAATCGCTAGCGCAACTACGGTATACATATGTTTACGGCTTTTAAGTTGATGCTGTGCGTAGGTATGCGGGCTCATAAACACATAGTTTGCAAATTGCAAAAACCCTACATCAGTACGTCGGGCAGAAATTTTGGCGTGCAATCGCTCGTCAAATGCGACCTCATGGCCGTATTCCTGCAAGTGTATTGCAAGGTCAAAATCTTCGTGCATATTACTTTTTCGACACATTGCATGACGCACGCGCAGCCACGCTGATCGACGCATTGCCATGCTGGCACCCTGTAAATATATCGTGTCTGTCTCGCCAAGCAACCGCGCCAAACGTCGTCTAAAAAAGAGGTCAATCCTATCAACAAGTCTTGCAAGCCCGACGTCATAGTGCATGACCCCTGAAATTGCCGAAACATGTGAATTTTCAAAAATCCGCTGCACATTCTCAACCCAATCTGCAGGCATAATCGTATCAACGTCAATCCGCCCAATAATCTCACCGCTCGCAGCGTCAAACCCTTTGTCACGAGCAAACACAACGCCTTGGCGAGTTTCGCTTAAAACAGTTACAAAAGGGTACTTTGCAGCAATTTCTGCGGTATTATCTGTTGAATTATTGTCGACTACGATTACTTCCTGGGGAGCAACGGTCTGTTCTTGAATTGCGTCTAGGCATTGTTCGATGAAATCTGCTTCGTTATAGGCAGGAATTACGATACTAACATTTGATGTGCGTTTCATTACTTAAATATTGTATCGTATGCGACAATATATGTGCAGTGAATGTACAAAAAATATTAAATCAGTCCAAGCGTTTCTGCATCCGTGTGAAGGGTATTTTTCAGAGGTGGTGGCGCAAGGCGTGGTGGACCAAAACTATCACTATTATTGTGTTAGTGATTTTTGTTATTTTAGCATCTTTATACGGCATAGCTCGGTGGTACGTAGCTTCAAACGCGCATAAACCGCTGCAATTAGGCGTTAGTTTTGTGCCAGATTATGCCCGAAGTCTTGATTTAAGTGCCGAAGAAACTATGGACGCACTTATTGATGATGTTGGGGTGCGACAATTCAGGCTTGTCAGTTACTGGAACAAACACGAGCCAGAGCAGGGGAAGTACGATTTCAGCGACCTTGACTGGCAGTTTCAAAAAGCCGAAAAAGCTGATGCCAAAGTGTCGCTAGCAATAGGGTTGCGCCAACCGCGCTGGCCCGAGTGTCATATGCCTGAGTGGGCGAGCAAGTTGCCAGATAAACAATGGCAGGCTGAACTCAATAAATATATAGGGGTAGTGATTGATCGCTATAAAAATTCGCCGAGCCTGCAGAGCTATCAACTCGAGAATGAATATTTTAATGATTTTGGAGAATGCCCCGACCATACTCGCGACCGATTAATCAAAGAATTTAATGTAGCGAAAAAGCATGATTCAAAACATCCAATTATCATTTCGCGCAGTAATAACATGCCGTCGCTTGTACTTGGCAATCCACAACCAGATCTTGTAGGAGCTTCAGTATACCGCAGAGTGTGGGATGCCAAGGTCACCAAGAGCTACTACAGCTATCCATTTCCGTCATGGTATTACGCAAGTGTCGCAGGATTGCAAAAAATTGTCACTGGCAAAGATACAGTACTGCACGAAATGCAAATGGAGCCGTGGCCAGCTAGCGGACAATTTATCGCCGATACTTCTATTGCAGAGCAGGATAAATCCTTCAAAGCTGATGGCTTTTCTGGACGAATAGACTTCGCTAAAAATACCGGTATGCGCACTATTGACCTATGGGGAGCAGAGTGGTGGTACTGGAGACTTGAGAAGAAAAATGACCCAAGTATGTGGAACGAAGCAAAAGAAGCTTTTCGATCAAATTAGTATACGCTACTGTGTAACTCTATAAAGATTTTCGTCGTGAATAATTGGCGGATTTGCAAGCTCTGCGCGCACCAGCACTGATCCGTCGATGATACTTAGACGACCGCGAGGCATAGCATCATCTCTCTCTATAGTGGAATATTCTACAATCGAATTTACTACCTGAATGCCATTTACACTTTCGCCACCATGTATATCTGAATCACGGACCATAGAATCACCAGAGACGCATACATTGCCCGTGATCCTAGACAATCCGCGCACTGCTGCATTTTGAGAAACCCTTACGCCAGGCTCTACATCTGCCGTTTCGTCAACCCAGCCACCACCGTTGGGGTGGCGCCTGCATGTCACCCCTCTGTATTCACCAACTTCTAAGAGATACTCTGGAATATAATCTGGGCACGTATCAGGATTCGGGTTTTTCATGTCGCATGTATTATGGCATTTCCTTACTTAAAATACAACAATATTATTTTATTAATTTTATCTTAAATTATGAGAGCGTTCGAAAAGCAAAATACCCTGGTGATGTGATAGTAATCCCGAAGGACCAAACAATATCACACCACGCAGGGTATCTTACACACTACATATGTTCGCTGATCTAAGTTACAGCCGAGATTTGGCGGGCGCTTACCACAGGGGAACCCTCGACTACGACCATCAAGCCATCTGGAATCACCACGCCAGGCAAAATAATTGCTCCCATACAGATGGTTGCGCGCTCGCCAATCGTGACACGATCCATCGCCGTGACATCAGCGTTGATTATCGCGCGATCATTGACGGTCACCCTTCTTCCGAAGGTGGCGCCAGGCCTCGCATCAACACCAGAGCCAATAACTACTTCGTCTCCAGCTGATACGCCGTGCCAAAGCACGCTGTTGCTCTGAACCGTGACCTTTCGTCCAAGCCGAACTCCAGGAAACAGCACAACACCAAGCTCAATCACTGAATCTGAGTTCACGACTACCGACGGAGATACGAGTGCCGTCTCGTGAACGGCTGCTCGTTCCGATACCCATCCGCCACCGTTCGGGTGACGACGATATGTAACGACTTCATCGTCCTCAGACTTATGCATAGTCTGAGCCAAGAAATCCTGTGTCAACAATACTCCGTCGCAGAGCGGAACCTTAGCACCGCCGTACTCTACTTCATTCATTAGCGTTTCCTTGAATTGTGTAGGTGCAAGAATACTAATTTTATAATAATTTTCCGTCCATAACAATAGCTACAGACCGAAAGTAGCGAGTATCTTTTCGATAAAATCGCTATACTGTGACACACTATTTACATGAACATGCGTCAGTTTGTAGATCCGCAAAAATTTGGTGTCAGTTTTTCAGCAAAACAGTGTCGCAATTTTGGCATTAGCGTACATGATTGTTTGTTTTGGCTCTGTAAAGAGGCTGGCTTTCGCAGATTTCGGCTGATGAGCTACTGGAACGAAATCGAGAAAGAGCAGGGCACATACAATTTTGAAGAGCTCGACATGCAGCTTGAGACTATCGCAGCATTTGATGGCGAAGTAACGTTATGCCTTGGAGTAAAGCAGCCTCGTTGGCCAGAATATCATTGGCCAAAATGGGCCAAGAACCTATCGGGAGAGGAAAAGTCCAGGGCGCTCCTGCAGTTCATAGAAAAAGTCGTTCGGCGATACAAAGACAATTCGACGATTGTTAGTTGGCAGCTCGAAAATGAGGCACTCCTTAAGGGGTTCGGTGAGTCAATTCAGATTGACCGAAAACGTCTGCGAGCAGAATATGCGCTCGTCAAAAAGCGCGATCCCTCACGGCCAATTATCATGAGCACCAGTAACGGTTGGGGCATCCCTGTGCGTCGGCCCATTCCGGATATTGTTGGCTTTTCTTACTATCCAATTATGTACAAAAATGGTCGCTACAATCGAACAGTTCAGAAACCATGGTTACATCAGCTACGCAAATACCTTACTTCAATATTGTTGCGCAAAAAAGCATTTATTCACGAACTGCAGCTCGAGCCTTGGGGGCCTACTGCAATCTGGAAAATGCCTATTACCGAACAAGATAAGTCAATGAGTAAACAGCAAATTGCTAAAAATATCAAAGAAGCTGCGTCGATCAGCGCATATCCTGTTGATCTCTGGGGTGGAGAGTGGTGGTACTGGCGCACTATACAGCATGACGACCCCTCTATTTGGTATGCGGTAGAGCAGTCACTGAAAGTGCTGCAAGACAAATAAGCGAACACCAACCCCTTATTTATTACACTGCTAAATATAGTAATTACTTGTAAAATATGTTATAATTATTAATAATGAGCGTAGAAAATACTAAAATTCAGGACTGTCTTTTGAGAAGATACGGGGAGGAGCACTTTGAGGGTCACGAGCCTCGAAGTGACGCCTTGATCATTGTGGGTGCTCTTGCAGTAGGCGCTGCTACTGGCTCAATTGCGCACAACGCAATTTTTACCGATGCCGACCGTAAACTCAGTGATATCTCCGAACTTAAATCAGAAGTAGCTATTTGGCAGAGAGCTGACGCAAACGCTCAAAAGAGTGGATATAAGCTAAGTGACGCCAACGCAAATGCGATTAAGAAGCACGATACCAAAATCGCGACCAAAGAAGCCACTATACCTCTTGGCGGACACTACACTGAAACTATTGGTCAGATCTCTGGAGTAGTAATCGCTATTATTGCCGGTGCAAGTGCATATCAGTTCGCATCGCGGAAAACCACAAAAATTCTAGAGAAAGCACGAAAACGAGTCGCCGAAGACCCTAACAGAGACGTTCTCTCCTCGTAGAACCCTACTATACGTTACAATATAATCAGAATGGCCAAGAAAAAGCAGAATACTACTAAGCAAATTACTAATCGCCGAGCACGACACGATTACGAACTCGGCGATAGTTTGCTCGTGGGCATTGAGCTTACTGGGGCAGAGGTGAAAAATCTACGGATGGGACACGGTCAACTTCGAGGTGCGTATGTCACTGTGAAAGACGGCGAGCTGTTTATTATTAACGCAACCATCAATGGTACTCATGGCGCGCCCTTGGACGAAAATCAACAAACACGCACCAGAAAGCTTCTTGCGAAACGTCGGGAAATTAACAAACTTATCGAACAGAAACAACAGGGCAAAACGATTGTACCACTCGAGATCCTTACGAAAGGCCGATTTATTAAAGTAAGGATCGCGATTGGCAAGGGTAAAAAACTCTACGACAAACGCCAAACCCTAAAAGCGCGTGATCAATCACGACAAATTAATCGAGCGCTCAAACCCTAATATTTTAGGATCGATACTCCGGGTTAGTAAAGCCAATTTTATTGCCTTTATCCCATTCTTTGCGCTGATTTCCGTATGCCGGAATACCCTCATGCGCTTTTAGCATGGCTGCCATATGCATGAGATTCCATGACATAAATGTGGTATTGCGATTAGTAAAGTCGTTTTCTATGCCACCAGAATCTTCGTCGAGATAACTCGGGCCAGGGCCAATCTCACCCAACCAACCTGCATCTGCCTGAGGAGGTATGGTGTAGCCAATATGCTGCAAACTGTAGAGTATATTCATGGCACAGTGCTTAAGGCCATCTTCGTTACCTGTAATCAGGCAGCCTCCGACTTTGCCATAGTACACATATTGCCCATTTTTATTGGTGCCACCAGATTGTGCATAGAGTCTTTCAATGATCTGTTTCGTAATTGAGCTGTTATCACCAAGCCAAATTGGCCCAGCAATAACCAGTATGTCGGCTTTTTGGACCTTTTTCCATATGCTTGGCCATTCATCGTAATCCCAACCATGTTTGCGCATATCTGGATACACTCCTGTTGCGATTCGATGATCAACCGGACGAAGCACCTCAACTTCTACTCCTTGTTTTTCCATGATTGCCTGGCTTAGATCTATAAGCCCCTCTGTATTGCTTACCTCTGGCGACCTCTTAAGCGTACAGTTCAGGAAGAGAGCCTTTAGATTACTGTAGTCATACTTCATTTTTTTATCCCGCGACATATTAATCCTTTCGATAAGCTTTACCACTATAATACGCTTTTTGTCTTAAATAACTGTTAAACTATTTACAGAAACGAACAAAACCGGTAGAATAACTTCGGTAAGCGCAATGTAGGTGTATTTAACTATTATTCGCTTTCGTACCGTATATTCCTGCGTAGCTCAGCGGTAGAGCATTCGGCTGTTAACCGAAGGGTCACTGGTTCGAATCCAGTCGCAGGAGCCAATTTGAATTTTTACTACAAAAAGCCATCGTATCGAATGGCTTTTTTAGTTCCCACCGAAGTTGTTCTCCATCAAGCTGTAAGTTCGAAAGCGTTAAATTGAGTAAAGCTCGCTTCTGCTCAATATCTGCTCTCTCAAATAGCCTTGGTGCGTCTTTAGCTATAGATAGCAAATGATTGACTGTACCGTAGTAATCATCCTCAACTTTGTCTATATTTACCCGTTTGTTCTGCAGTTTTTTCTGCGCAGTTCTAAACTCTTCAAACTTTCTTTCGTAGAGTTCCTCTGGTATTTTCTCATCAAGGTAATCTTCGTAGACTTTATCCATGCACCTCTGGTATTTTTCTACCTCAGCACCGAGCATCTTAAGTGTTTCTAGCCTTGTGCGCTTCTTATCTTCGTGGGCAGCTCTCAATGCGCTACTTATCTCGTTAAACGCGTCAGAAGGTACTTGTATAGCCGAGAATACATCCATTAACTGCTCAGTTATCTTTTCTTCTGATACATACGCAGCACCATGCTTACCTTTGAATTGAGTGCAGTGTCCATAAATATACTTTTTCTTCTTTTTCTCAAATGTAATCTTACATCCGCACTCAGTACAGGTTATGAGGCTTCTGTAAGCGTATGGGAGTCCGCCCCAACGATGTTTCTTCACTTGATAGCCGTTCCTGACTGCCTCAGCTCTTTTGAACAATTCGAATCCAATCACGGTATCGTATTTGTGAGGATACTGTACTCCTTTAACTAACATCTCTCCGTAGTAAAAGGGGTTCTTTAGTAAGTTATCGATCTGGCTTACGCTGAGTTCGAAAGCGAATTCTGCCTTTAATTCTTGCCTAATAAGCCGAAGTGAATAGTTGCCAGACGCGTACCACTCATACATGCTTCGGACCGCCTCGGCTTTGAAAGGCTCGATTTCAATCCACTTTTTTTCATTAGGCAAGACAGTGTTTTTGTATCCGAATGGTGCTTGTCCGATCCATGTTCCATCTCTGAGCTTTTGCTCAAACCGTCGTTTAACATTATCACTGATACTATCTGAATAATATTGAGAAACAACCTCGCCCATACCAAGACGCATTAGGTCTGATGCGGGGGAGTCGCGATGAATTTTTAAGTTATCCGAAGGGAAATGAAGCTCTGCTTTTCCACTTCTGTAAAGCTTCTTAATTATCTGGACTTCATCTGAGCTTGAATCTCGTGTATAGCGATCTATCTTGTCAAAGACTAGTATTGTAAATTCTTTTGATAGCCTTACCTCATCTAAAAAGTTTCGGAACTTGTTTCTCTCTGTCTTGTAAGCACTCTCCATTATTTCTATTAATTGATAGTCATATTCGTTTCGCTGTGCATAATCTTGCAGCCGATAGATCTGCCCCGGGAGGGCGTCAGCCTGCTCCTCGGTTGAGACGCGTGCAATTAGAAATACCTTCATACTATTTTCACTTTCCCGTATCAATTTCTGATTGACTTTGGATTGGTGTTGTATCGATTTCGATAAGTATTTTGAAATACTCTAATATGTTATCGAATTCTTCGAACGGACTCTCTTGAGCATTTTGGCCCATAATTGAACTCCCAGCCTGACACTAAAAGTGTTTGGCACGTTAGTTCGCCTGTAAGCCCGTTATTACCGAGTCCGTTCTCGTTTTACTTACATTTCATGTATGTATGTAGCCCCGATAGTTTGAGCGGGTCGTCTCCGCGTTGGCTACTACGTGAAATACGAAAGGTTACTAAATTGTGTATCTATTGTACCGCAATTAGCGTGTTACTTTCGAGATAGATAGTTCTACGCTATCACTATTCTGCGTTAGGTCTCCGACTATAAATGAATCGACAGACTGTCTATCGTTAGTCTTACTTGGATCTAATGGTTCAAATACATCAGTAGCTTTGCCATTGATGTCCGTGAGCGCTTGGTTCTGGAATGTAGCCTCTACCTTGTAGCCTTTGCTCTTAAGATCTTTATAGACGACTAGACCTTCTTTGCCCTTATAGTCATCTGCGTTTAGCTTAGGCAAGCTTGGGTTATTAGTCGTACTTGATGCCGTCTGCTGTGAGTTCGTATTATTGACAGTACTGTCTTTGCCGGACTGACTCAGTGAGCCAATAGCGCCCAGTACGACTAATACGATTAGCCAGAACCACCACTTTTTAAATAATCTTCTATCTTTCACTTCGGGCCTCCTTTAAATTATTGAGCAGGTCTATTCCATAAAAAAGGACGACCCGCAGGTCGTCTAAAACCAGTACCAGCTTACGCCGAATACTTTTACGCGAGTCGCCCATTTTTTGGCATAAACACGCAAAAATGCGATGATTTGATACTGGTTTTAGACATTTTGATTATATAGTTTATAAGCATTTCTTGCTAGTCGAAGGAGTTAGTGTATCTAAATTGTCGCAAAAACGAGTTTCAATGTTGCGCCCATAAATTCGGTATTTATACGGCGGAGTCTATTTTTCAGAACATTTTGAGCCACTACCCCCCGTATTACAACCATTCATATAGACGAAGTACTGGGCTGTATAGGATATAATCATTAGTAAATATGGCATTTAACGAAGATTCCAGAGTAAAAATTCCGGCAATATTACACCTACAACGACTAGGGTATGAGTACTTGTCGCTAAAAGATAAAAATACAATTGATGAATCGACTAATATATTTATCGATGTATTTAAATCAAGTATCAAGAGAATTAACAAGGACATTGATGAGGCTGGATTATCACGACTGTTGGCTGATATTTCCCTTGAATTAGATAATGACGATCTTGGAAAATCTTTTTATGAACGACTACTTTTACAGTCAAGTCATAAACTAATCGATTTTGAGAACTTTGATAATAATACATTCAATGTTGTTACTGAGCTAACCTATAGGAATGGCGATGAAGAGTTTAGACCTGATATCACGTTGCTAATAAATGGTTTACCCTTAGCATTTATAGAAGTTAAGAGACCTAATAATCATGAGGGAATTTTAGCCGAACGTAACCGTATTAATGTTCGGTTCAAAAACGAGCGCTTTAAAAAGTTTGTAAATATCACGCAGCTACTAATTTTTTCGAATAACATGGAGTACGATGACTCGGGTATTAATCCACTGCCTGGTGCATTCTATGCCACGACTTCCAAACTTTCGGATGTGAAATTTAATAATTTTCGTGAAGAAGAGAAACTGGATTACGATGGGTTACTGAAAGATCTAACTAGTGACCAAGAGGACTTTATATTAAGGGACAATAATCAGTTAGTAATAAAGCATTCTCCGGAATTTGTAACAAATAAAGATCCGGACACTCCAACGAACCGTATACTTACATCGTTAACAAGTCGCGATCGCATTAAGATGATTCTACGATTTGCGCTTGCATACGTTGACGACCCCGATAACGGTATGCAGAAACATATTATGAGATACCCGCAATTCTTTGCAACGAAAGCGATAGAGCAAAGTCTAGAGAACAATATTAATAGAGGAATCATATGGCACACACAGGGCAGCGGGAAGACGGCCTTAGCTTATTATAATGTTCGCTATTTGACGCATTACTATAAACAAAGGGGTGTGATACCAAAGTTTTATTTCATTGTCGACCGCCTAGACCTTTTAGTTCAAGCAAGCTCAGAGTTTTCACAGAGAGGGCTGGTTGTCCGCAATGTTGATTCAAAGGATCAGTTTGCTGAAGAGTTTAAAGAGACTAAGGCAATACATGGCCTAACCGGACAGCAGGAAATAACTGTTGTGAACATACAGAAGTTCAAGGATGATACACGAGTCTTGGATAGTGTCGATTATGACCTATCGGTGCAACGAATTTATTTTCTCGATGAGGCTCACCGTAGCTATAGTCCAACGGGTAGCTTTCTTGCAAACTTATACGAATCGGATCGTGCTTCCATTAAAATTGCCTTGACTGGTACTCCGCTTATAATCCCGAATGGTGATAGTCAAAATGATAAGCACGATTCTAAAACAACTCGTGCAATTTTCGGAGATTATATCCACAAGTATTACTACAATGCGTCAATAGCCGACGGCTATACCTTACGTTTAATACGCGAGGAGATAGAGTCGAGTTACAAGCTGGAAATGGAATCGGTTCTTAAAGAGCTTGAAGTTAAGAATAACGAATTTGATAGAAAAGTTTTATATGCACATAGGCGATTTGTAGAGCCAATGCTTGATTACATAGTTAACGACTTTCGAAACAGTAGACTGCGCTTCGATGATTCCGGTGTAGGTGCAATGGTTGTATGTAACAGCTCAGAACAGGCAAGGATGATGGAGGAGATATTTCAAGAAAGATATTCTCATACCGCAGAAACTCCTTCCCCGCTAGTGTCTGCATTAATACTTCACGATGAAGGCACAAAAGAGGATCGTCGAGATAAAGTCAAACAGTTTAAACAAAAAAAGATCGATATCCTATTCGTCTACAACATGTTACTTACTGGTTTTGACGCGAGTAGGCTCAAGAAGCTTTATCTTGGTCGTGTTATTAAAGCTCACAATCTATTACAAACTCTAACTCGAGTTAATCGACCTTATAAAAATTTTCAGTATGGTTTCGTTGTTGACTTTGCCAACATAAATAATGAGTTTGATGCAACTAATCGAGCATATCTAAACGAACTTAATAATGAGTATAAAGACGTTCTGGGTAGTGACGTTGAGCAGAATATGTTTGCTGGACTCTTCAAGTCTTCTGAGGAAATTGAACAAGAGATTACGGAAATAAAAAACCAGCTTTTTAGCTACGATCTTGATAATGCCGAGGTGTTCAGTCAGCAGATAAACAAGATTGATGATCGCAAACAGATTGCCGAACTTAAGAGGATACTTGAGAATGCTAGAAACTTATACAATATAGCAAAGCTTATCGGACACCACGATCTAATTAATAAAATTGACTTTCACAAGATTAACGCTTTATATCGGGAAGTTTCATATCGTTTAGATTTACTTAACCTCAAGGAAGTTATACAGAATGGAAGTGAAAGCCTAAACATTTTAAATGCAGCACTAGAGGATGTGGTCTTTTCATTTCGTAAGGTATCGGAGTCTGAGTTAAGGCTTGCTGACGAAGTTAAGGATATTGTGCGTAAGGCACGTACTGGGCTGGGGGGTAATTTTGACCCATTAGACCCTTATTTCGTATCTCTATACGAGGAATTTAGACGGTTGTTCGAGAAGTGTAATCTGATTGAGCAAACACAAGAGAATATGCTTGAAGTAATGAACGAATTCCAAGAACTTTACTCAAAAATAAAGGAACTAAATCGTACTAATGAAAATCTACGGACCAAGTATGGTGGAGATAGGAAATTTGCGAGAACTCACAAGAGACTCAGAGAGAGAATTTTATCTTCATCGGATGACCCAAGTCTTTACGCGATTCTTAATGATACGAAACACAAAATTGATGAGGCTCTTGCTGATAATGAGAGTATTATCGAGAACACGGGCTATTTCTCCAGGTTAGTGCTTCAGAAGACAGTTGCAAGTTTTGATGAAACAAACGTCGAGGCGTCATATGATATAGCCGAGGCTATTCAGCAACAACTGGCAAAAGAGTATGTTGATGAGTACAATGGTTTACTGGTATGACACAAGATTTTTCAAAACAAACAAAACAACTGATAGATAACCTAAAAGGCATATGCGCGAGCTATGGACTCGGTAATGATGGCAATGAATTCAAAATTATTACCCAAAGCTTTCTGTATAAATTTTTAAACGATAAGTTTATATATGAAGTTAAGAAAAATGATACATCACTAGCCAATAACGACAAGTGGGAAGAGAGGCTTGGGTCATACTCTGAAAATGATCTTAAGTTGCTAATGGCTCGTATCCCCGTGGGAATCGCACATATTTATCCAAAACACTTTATATCAACATTATACAACCAGCAAACTAAGGATAACTTCTCATCCATATTCGATAGTACGCTGCATGATATTGCCGTTGAGAATAACGATGTCTTCTCCGTTCATACAGAGGGCGGCTCTAACATACGTCTATTTGATGATTCATTAAGTAATTACATAACCGACAGTTCGAGGCGCAATGATTTTTGTAGAGCCATAATTAATCAATTGGTAGAGTTTAGCTTTGAGAATGTATTTACTGAAGGATTTGACTTCTTCTCGAATATTTTCGAATATATGATCAAAGACTACAATAAGGATGGGGGTGGTAAATATGCGGAATATTACACACCCCATGCCGTTGCTAAAATAATGGCACGAGTTCTTGTGGATGAGAATCCGAGTAATGTCACGGTTTATGATCCAGCTGCAGGATCAGGCACTTTACTAATGAATCTGGCGCACGCCATCGGTGAAGATAAATGTACCATATTTTCGCAGGATATATCACAAAAATCATCTGGTTTGTTGAGATTGAATTTAATCTTAAACAACCTAACCCATTCGATCAATAACATCGTACAGGGTAATACGGTACTTAAGCCTGCTCATTTGGACGAGAAATTTGATTATGTCGTCTCAAACCCACCATTTAAACTGGATTTTAGCGATTATCAAGCTGAGTTGCTTGCTGGAAACAACACTGATAGATTTTTTGCAGGCGTGCCTAGTATTCCAAATGCAAAAAAAGATAGCATGGCGATATACCTGCTGTTTATCCAGCATATTATTTTTTCACTTAGTCCAACAGGTAAGGCTGCTGTAGTTGTGCCTACCGGGTTTTTAACCGCAAATACTGGAATACAGAAGCGAATTAAGCAGAAGTTAATTGACGAGAAGATGCTAAGAGGCGTAGTTACGATGCCAAGTAACATTTTTGCTACGACCGGAACGAATGTTTCAATACTGTTCTTGGATAGAGAAAATGCAGAAGGCAAAATCGTGCTTATGGATGCTTCTAAACTTGGTAAAAAAGTTAAAGAAGGGAAGAACCAAAAAACGCTACTATCATCAGCAGACGAAGAAATGATTATAGAAAACTTTAAAAACAAAGAATCAGTCGACGACTTCTCAATAGTAGTCAGCTATGAGGACATTAAAGAAAAGAGGTACTCTTTTAGCGCCGGGCAGTATTTTGAAGTTAAGGTTGAGTATGTCGACATATCACCCGAAGACTTTGCTGAAAAAGTTAAAAATATTAAATCTCATTTAGATATTCTTTCTGAACGGAGACTTCGTTTAGATGATCAAATCCAGAGTCAACTTGATAGGCTAAGGCTATGATAGATGGATGGACCGAAGCTAATCTCGGAGATGTTTTAACTGTTAAGCACGGCTATGCATTTAAGGGAGAAAACTTTTCGACATCTGGTAAGTATATTCTTCTCACTCCTGGAAATTTTTATGAATCTGGCGGATTTAAGGCAACGGCTGGGAAGGAAAAGTATTATTTGGCTGACTTCCCGAAGAGTTATATTTGCAATAAGGGGGATCTAGTTGTCGCAATGACTGAGCAAGCAGAAGGCTTGCTTGGAAGTACGGCTTTAGTACCTGTCGATGGCGTGTACTTACACAACCAACGTATAGGATTAATTCAGCAGAAGGATGCGAGTAAGACGGATAAGGTATTTTTGTATTATCTATTTAATACAAATTTTGTCAGAAAACAAATAAAGGGAAGTTCTTCTGGCACTAAGGTTAAACATACCTCACCTGAGCGTATTTACGAGGTAAAAGTAAATTTACCCGACTTTCCTACGCAACAGAGAGTTGGAAAAACCCTAAGTGCGATAGATCAGAAAATAGATCTTAATAACGAAATGATTTCAAAGCTAGAATCATTAACGAAGTCACTTTATGATTTTTGGTTTGTGCAGTACGACTTCCCAGATAAAAACGGAAAGCCTTATAAGTCAACTGGCAACAAGATGGTGTTCAATGAAAAGCTAAAAAGAGAAATACCTATGGGCTGGGATGTATTGGAGCTTTCCGACGTTATTAGTAGAACGGGTACTGGACTAAATCCACGCAATCATTTTAAGCTTGGAGAAGGAAATAATTATTACGTTACTATTACAAATATTAAGAATGGTCGAGTCATTCTTGATGATAAATGCGACAGGATAAGTGACGAGACGCTCTCAATTATTAACCGGCGCTCTGATCTGCAACCAGGAGATGTGCTATTTACCAGCATAGAGCCGGTAGGTGTTACGTATTTAATTCAAGAAAAGCCTAAGAACTGGAATATTAACGAGTCTGTCTTTACTGTTCGGGCTAACAAGGAAAAGGTTAGTCCCGAGTATCTATACATGCTTCTATCTAGTCAGGAGATGAAAGTATTTACGAAAAATGCTTCAGCTGGAAGTATCCATAAAGGGATTAGACATACAATCCTTAAGACATTCAAATTTCCATACGCCGGTCCGGAGTTGGTAGATATGTTCTCTAAGACTATTGAACCAATGCTGAGACAAATTAATGAGATCGACGAAGAGAATCGAAGACTAGTTGAGTTGAGAGACTGGCTCTTGCCTTTATTAATGAACGGGCAAGCATACATTAGGTAGACGCGGTGGAAGTGAGCGCGCCAAGTCTAGGCAAAAGAGTATTGAGTTAGCTGATACCTCATGTCATTTAAGTATTCACTGAAGTTACTAAGTACGTCCACTAGGGGGAGCCAAGAGCATATATTTTACAGGGAATCCAGTAAGTATTCACGCTGCTGGATTTTTTCATGAGTCTTAAACAATATATACTAGCAAAGATGGGTAAGATTTACGAAGACTCTATACTCGTTTTTGGATATGGATCCTTGATTAGTGGACACTCTTTACAAGCCACTGTTCCTGACGCGAAACACATAAAGCCTGCCTATATCAAAGGGTTTCGTCGTGATTTTAGCGTGTGGGATCCAGAGGGCTGGACCGAGACAGAGCAGGACGTTGCAGGCATTCCGTTTTGTGCATTAGATGTTACAAAGGGAAGTGGCAAAAATGTTAACGGTGTAGTTTTCGAGATGGGTCAAGATAATTTTATTGCCTTGAAGCGCCGTGAGCAAGAATATGAATTGCTTGAAACGACTGCGTTTGATTTTGTAAGCCACAAGCCAATAGGACTATGCTTATTTTTCTCAGCCAATAAGAAGACAGGACGATATGTGTTTAATGAACCAGCACAGGAGCGCTACATGGCAGTAATGCTCGACGCCGCTCGTAAGCTAGGTGATAATTTTTATAATCAATTTTTAGCAACTACTTACATCAATGGCACAGCTATCATCAATATGCCCGAATTCCTGCAAAATTTTAGTTCAAGACCGGAAAGCTGAGCTAAGAAAAGACACCAGCATCCGTTGGTGTCTTTTCTTGTTTTTGCAATTGGCTTGTATCAGTGACGTAGATTTGCTTCAGCAAATCTACAGGTCACGCAGTTTAAATATCCAGTCGCAGGAGCCACAACGCGCATATTTAGTAGGAATACTTTGCTGCATAGTTATGGATTCACGATAAAGGTGAAGCGAGTTCTGGATATTTATTTGCACATTACTTTATGTTGGTGTTAGTATTACACTAACTGCTCTTTACAAGTTTCAAATAGATACAAGTATAATTGCTTTTTTGACAATAAAAATGTAAAATATACTTCACTTGTTCAATCGAGAGGATTCGCAGTATCTGCTGAGTAAACCGAGAGCAGTGGTTCGTTAACAATCAGGTAATCTGGTAGTAGTTTATCTGCTATCCAAATACGAGAGGAAATTCTTAGTGTGGACGTAATACTCCCGCACAATGACAGGCATTATGTGGTTACGCGCCTCATTGCGAACGGTGTGTCCTACCGACTCTACATCGCACATGATGAAGATGCCGGTACCGAACACCTCGTACAGATCGCGTCCGAGCTCGAACACAACAAATTGCTAGATCAAGCGGCGGTCACGCTGGGCAAACTGGAGCGAACTGCCGACCTCTTCGAGGCCAGGTACGCTGAAGAAAACCCGGATGATCGTCCGCTCGGCTACGAGAAGTTGTTCCCGAGCCTGGAAGCGAGCTTTGAGGTCGAGACCCAGGAAGGGCGCAGGGCTAACATCCTGACCCTCGCGGGTATCGACGACATCACCAAGCTGGTGCCACTGTCCGACTATCGACTCGCACATAAGCGTGTCGAGCTACCAACCAGTGCGTGGATATTGGGTCGAATTCTGAAGTTGCTTGGGCTTGCCCATGCCTGCGGAATTTCGCCCCCCAGCCTCGGCGGAGGTAACGTGCTTATCGAACCAGATGAGCACCGCGTCATCGTCGTCAACTGGATCAACGCCAAGAAGCACTTCGGGGCTGTCCCTGAGGAAGAAACCGCATCCGACATCGCCAAAGCTGCACGAGCAGTTTTTAGTGCTGTTGGAGGCGACCCGATGACCCTCGACTTTCCGCATGATGCAGAAGGTGGAGAGCAGTACATCAAGCTGCTTCGGTGGCTGGCAACGCAACAAGAACATGACGCTCATCGTGCGCACGTGGAGTTTTACAACGAAGTGTACGCACTGTTCGGGCGCGAGTTCCGTCCCTTCCAAACCCGACCGCTCTAGCGGTCTGTCAATAAAGGAAACACACATGGGTGATCGTACCCTCTCAAGGTCGTCGTATTCGGACGTCCATTTCAGGGCGACCGCTGGTGGTACCCGTACCGCCACACACGACGCCGAGATCAGTCTCAGGCAGGGGCTGGGTCTCGACCCGCTGGTGGACCCCAAAGGTCTGCCGCATCTCGGACCGGTGCGTATGTCGCTGCCGCGCCTGAACGAGGTCAACGGTATCTGGCAACTGACCCGCGGACTTCCTATGCCCGTCGAGACGTTGCTCGACACCACAGCCTCTATGGGCGACAACGTGGATCTCGCATTCGATGCGCTGCCACACGACTATGCCATGCTCACCGAAGGTGAGCTCCCGGTACTTGGTCGCTACGACGCGCAGATCGCCACAGCGATCTTCAACGACGTCGAAGACGGACGCACCGCCGTGCTGGCTCGTAGCCAGTTCGAAATGGCCGAGAAGATCGCTGAGCAGATGGCTATGCTGCCTCCGGGCTGGCAAGGATCTGGCAACAACAAGGAAGATCCTCAGTACGGGCTCTTCGCTGCGGCCTATCTGACCGCGCCTCGGATCCTAGAGTGGGGCCTCAAGCCGTATCACTTCGTGGTGTCGGACGAACCCATCGGCACCAGCCTTCAGTCTGATTGGCTGTACAAGCTGTTCGGTGACAACGTGTTCGACAAGATCAAGGAGAACGGCTTCGATATCGGTTCGGATTTCCATCCCGATCTCGCGACAGTCGTGGACACCCTGGGAGAGCGAGCACATCGTTTCTTCTTGGAGGTTCCCGGCTGGAAGGGGAGAGCACCTGGCACCACATCAGATTACGTGTACCAGCAGTGGAGCGAGCTCTACGGCTCTAGTCACGTCGTCATCCTGCCGGAGAGCACCAAGCACCTGCATTTCATGAAGACCGTCATCATTGGTCTGACCGAAGGTGTGCTCGACCTACAGTCGGTCGTTCCGTTCCTCACGGATCGCGATCTGACCGTACACGAAGCCGAGGCCATCCTGGACGCCGTCGCACATATCGATGTCGGCGCTCAGGCCAGGCGGAAGGGCTTCGAGAGCATCCCGCTCGCCGGCGCCTACTTCCGCAACAAGAACGACCTCATCCCTCTCACGGATGATGAGGTAGCAGAGGCTATGAGCCAAGTCGGTACCCCCGACGGCGACGAGCCTCAGTGGCTGTAGGACAAGCCATCCCTAGTATCTAGATCCCGTCCTGAAAGGAGACAGTACATGACCAACAAGGTCTACGTTGTCACCGATCTTGGACCGGGTGACGGCGGTAAGGGTGGTGTGGTGCACAAAATCAGTCACATGATGCGTGCCCACACCATCCTGAAGGCTGGCGGTGGCCAAGGTAGTCACGGCGTCCAAACCTCTAGTGGTGAGCGCTTTGCGTTCAGTCATTGGGGGTGCGGTACGTTCGAGGCTGTCAAAACGCACATTTCGGATCAGATGATCATCATCCCCGAAGGTGTGCTTAACGAAGGCACATTGCTTCACTATCGTCATGGCATCGACGACCCATACTCGTTGCTTACAGCAGACGAGCGGGCCGTTTGTGCCACACCGTTTGACCAGTTGACCTCGCGGCTCACCGAGCTATCAAGAGGCGTAGACCCACGTGGAACGGTTGGCACCGGCGCAGGGGCTGCATATCGCAGCTTTCGGCGATCGCCAAGTCTGTCGATTCTGGCTGGAGACCTTAGGGCCTCTGACCTCAAAGACCGACTTGCAGCCATCAGAGATGACACCAGAGAACAACTTCTGCCTATATTGGAGGGGGAGTTCTTGGCTGCAGACGAAGAAGAAGCAAGGACGATAGCCCAATACCTGAGCGAGGACGGGTTTCTCAACCACGCCTTCGACATACTCAGGGAAACGGGCAAACTCCTCCAGGTGGTTCCATCAGACTACTTGGGAGAAGTCGTTCTGCGTCGCCCTGGTGTTGCAATAGTTGAAACCTCGCACGGCGTCCTAACCGATCGTCACTACGGGTTTCATCCGCACACCAGTGCTATACGCACATTGCCACACTTCCGGCGTAGTCTTTTGGACAACACTGAGTACAAGGGTGAGATCGTCAATTTGGGTGTGTTTCGCGCTTACGCCATCAGGCACGGCGCAGGACCCATGCCCACGCACGACCCCGCCCTAGGAGAGCACCTTCTGCCTGGCAGCAGTAAAGGTGAAAACCGCTACCAAGGTGCAGTTCGAGTTGGCCCGCTTGATCTTGTTGCGTTGAGATACGCAATTGAAGTATGTGGTGGACCGCAAGTTTTCGATGGATTGGCAGTTAGTTGGTTCGACCAAATCCAGTCCAACGGAGTATGGCAGTTGTGTCATGCATACGACAACGCCAACCCCGACTACTTCCTGTCGCCAAACAGGATCAAAGTTAGTCAGGAAATCGGTACTGAACACACCCGGTATCAGCGCGGTCTCGGCCACGCACTCACCGAGTGTGTTCCACGGCTACAAGCCGTACCTGTTGACGCAAACAGCGGTCGAGACAAGCTCTATGAGCTCGTTAACACCACACTGCAAGCGTCGCTTGATGTTCCCGTTCGAATGGTTTCGTTCGGTCCCACAGAGCAAGACAAGTTCTGCAAATAAACCCCAAAATGAGGTGAAACATGTCCGATCAGGACACGCAGGATCCGAACACCGACGACTTCGTCGCCAAGCTCATTGAGTTCGGTGCCGACGACGCGGTGGTAAAGAAGATCAGGGAATTGGGCGTCACGACCCTCGACGACCTGTCGGAACTCCGTGAGGAGGATCTGATCCAGGCCGGCGTCAAGGTCGTGCAGGCGCGCAAGCTCCTGAAGTCGCTAGCACCCGCCACTCCCGAACCCCAGACCGCAACGCCGGTGTCCTTCGACGGCATCCTGCCGTCGGTTCCGGACGAAGGCTCGTGGTTGGAGGCTCTGAAGACCGGCGGTGTACTGAAGGTCGACTCGTCGACCGTCATCAGCGCCGTCCGTGCAGCGCTGGCTCACAAGGCCGGTCTGTATGACGCCCCGACGAAGCTGATCGAGGCCATGGAGCAGTTCGCCCTCCAGAACGATGAGCCCGTCGACTCCACGTTGTTCTTCGCGCTGCGCAAGCAGATCACGCAGACGAGCTACGCCGAGGTATTCGAGGCCATCCCGGGTCTAGACGGCAGCTTCGTGTCGAATGCCCGCAAGAAGGAGCTGTTCGAGAGGATCAATGACCACCTGTGGCCGGCGATCGCGCAGTTCTACTCGCAGCTCAATGTCTGGAAGGACGACTGGATGCAGCAGGGCGCTAGCCCCGCCGTGCTCATGAATGCCATCGCTGCTTCTATGGGAGGCAACGGCTCGGCTATGCCCGTAGGCATAATGCAGCCACCGGAAACGGACGGTCTGCGCGATCACGCCGATGCAGTCAACGACGCCATCAACCGCGTCTTCGCCGGCACCGGTGTCCAGATCGCCGTCGCGTTGGCTTACAACGCCACGCAGATCAGGAAGACATTGGAGGACCCCCGTCTTCCGGCCATGATCGGTGCGACCAATCGCGAGGAGATGCTCAAGCAGCTCGGCATCGCGGTCAGTTCCACCCAACCCAGGCTGGAGAACAACCTCACCCGGTTCGTACTGGCCATCATGCAGGTCAAGAACCAGGCCACCGGGAACGAGGAGCTCCAGTACTTCGGCACACTCAGCATGCTGGGCGCCCAGATCTCCTGGGACACGCTCAACGTGCACGACGTCGCCGGAATCGGAGGCAGAGGACACCGGCTCTAGGGCCAACACCTCGCCTCAAGTGGGCCCGTTACAGCAGCAGATTGCTGTAACGGGCCCCGTAGGGAGATCTCAATAGATTGGTGCATTGCATCACTTGAGACCTCCCTTTTTTCATGTCCAAAATTAGGGCAATTTTGGCAAGAAAACCGTATCAACAAATAATTCAGTTGCGAGACGACGATATCCAGCATCCCAGAACGCACTACCTCCACGCGTATCATATCGTGGATAGTGTCGATCATACCCGGTATGCAATAGTCTGTATTGAAGCGCATCTTGCTCTAAACGCTCAAGCGATTGACCTCGTAGCTCTGTGCTGACGGTAAAAAAACTTGGTAATAACAAAGTCTGTACACTGGCAATCGAAGCTTTATTTCCTACCCACGCTGCATTGAATAAACCATGCGCCCAATAACTTTTGGCCGTAAGATTATCACTATCCACGAGATCACGAATACGCAACATACCACCGTCTTGTCGTGTCCAATATTCTGCAAAATCTTGCCCGGTTGGCGCGATTGCTTTAAGCTCAGCGCGAATGCGATCCTGTTCGTCAGGGGAAACTTCGGGGCGAACAATGACCGCAGCATCAGTGTCGGAAGCCACGGTTCCGTAACCCTTAAGGCGTGAACCACTAAGCAACGCAATATGGAAGAGTCGTTCACTCAAATATTCGTGTTTCATAATTGATGCAGCAAGCTCGTGAGCAGCTTCGATATCAGCCGACATTCGCTCCATATTTTGGGACCATGGCCCAGCTAGATTCGGGAACGCACTTTGAGCATCTGTGATTATTCCTAGGCGCCCAAGTTTTGATATGATTTCGCGACGATTTTCAGAAATATCATCAGCACCAACCTCAAAAAGGGTTTTGTGTTGGGCATAGACATCTTGAGCCCTGCCAAAGTCTTGTTGAGCAATGTGCGTGATTACATTACATACTGCACGCTCGTACACTTCTGGTGGCAACTTGCTCTGATCAACTGCATGTCCAGCCAATAACTCACATGCAACACGTGCAGCCTGGTCACGAAATTTTTTACTTACAGCATCACGCTCAATCCATGCTAGTCGCTCTGGCGTAAGCGCCACCGCAGGGACTGCATAAACATCCGCTGTTTTATCTCGAGCTGCAGGGTTATAGCTTTCTTGTATACTACTCCGAAGCAATGGATCGGACGCCCCATATGCAAGCTGATCAATATATGTCTGCTCAACTACACCTCGAGCAACAATAAATGGCGCAAGATGCGCAGCCTTCACTACGCGATCAAGCTCACCGCCACGGTGTTCATGCTCTATAACATCTCCGTTTGTAAAATTTGCACGCACATCATGTACGCCGAGCAGTGCATCCCATGCTGCCACATATGCTTGCTTGAACCGATCCGTAGTCTCAGTTGCGTCTTTACTGACAGTCTGCCAATTTTTATGAGGCAATAGTTCAAACGGCAAGTACAGTGCTATTCGTTGGTACTCAGGATCCTCAAGCGCTTCGCTCAAAGCGTTGTATCCGGCTAAAATTGGACTATCTAGCCCCGCGTCAGCCAAACTTGTATCCAGCTGGACCCCTGGTAATCCAAGCGCCTCATTCATGCCTATAACTGCAGAGACTTTGCGTTGATGTGTCCGAACTTGTGCATGTAGCCCCGGCCGATCACCCCATAAATCTTGGGCATCTTCAGGCGTATTTAAATATTCACCAGGCGGAGACGTAAGCATTGGTTCATATAACTTTTCTCCACCAGATCTTTCAATCATAATCTTAATATTATAAAACTTTTATAATATTATTACAATAGATTCTCTCTAGGGATGTCTGCCTCGAAGAAACTCCTCACAAGCAAATAGCATGCAATAGAAACGCTTTGTATACGCAGTGGTACAATCAAGATATGAATTTCACATCAAGACCAGCACACAGTAAGAGACAGATCAACACCGCTGCACATTCACTCACGCAGTTGCGACCTGACACAGCTGCTTACGAAAACGCCAGACAAATCGTCAATGAGTATAGGACTTGCCATGCCTATCCTTTGAATACTTTTAAGTCAACTCTTAGAAAGAATGTAAGAAGACATAGGGGAGCCATTGTGGCCCAAAGGTTAAAAAGACTACCCACAATTGTAGACAAGCTTACTCGCTACCCCACTATGAAGCTCACGCAAATGCAGGATATAGGTGGTCTTCGAGCGATATTACCCGACATTAAGGCAGTTCGAGATATTAGGAGAAAATATGTAGAAAAAGCCAAATTCAAACATGAACTTATCCTTGAACATGACTACATTACCAACCCGAAGCCCGACGGATATAGGGGCGTCCATCTTGTTTATAGATATCAAAATGCCAATAGAGACAACCAAATAGCGAGCCAATACAATGGTCTACCAGTAGAGATACAGCTAAGAACACAGCTTCAACATATATGGGCGACAGCCGTAGAGACAGTAGGGATGTTCAGGAATGCTTCATTTAAAACAGGCAGAGGACCTAAAGAGTGGCGAGAATTTTTCGAACTAGTATCCTCTGCTTTCGCAATCGCAGAAGGCGAAAATGCGTTACCACAACATAGACATATGCAGACAGGTGAACTGATTAAATCATACAAAGAATTTGAAGCTAAGCACAATATGCTCGAAAACCTAAAAGGAATAGCAGCTGCATCAAGCGTGCTAGACGGAGACCCTAATGCAGGTTATTACAATATTGTGCACCTAGACATCTCAAATCGACACATTCAAATATACACGTTTGATAAAGACCAGCTAGACATTGCTACGCAAAAATATTCCGAGCTCGAGAAAAAAGCTGACAATACAGTTGATGTAGTCCTGGTGTCTGTAGAAAATATTAATACGTTGAAAAAGGCGTATCCTAATTACTTCTTAGATGTTAGAGAATTTGTAGAAAAAATTTCAGTATTGACTGAAGCCTAGAATAAGGCGATCATATACATATGAAAACAACTACTTTTCGCAAACGAATCCAAGCTGCAGTAAAAGCTAATAAACCTCTTGGGGCAACCAAGCGTAAATAATTTACCAGCAACACTATCCAGTTTCATTAAAGTAACCAGCATCATACCTTACGCACCGATACTTATAATTTATGCATACGCTCGAAGATAAACTAAAAGAAGTGTGCTTAGAGCTACACGGCTATACAGCTGCTATTATGCTCCCTAATTACACTAAGGAAGTTTTGGAATCACGCTATCATTACAACCTCGATCCGAGTTGGGCTAAGCTGACGAACGCATTCGACGCCTCAACCA
Source organism: uncultured Candidatus Saccharibacteria bacterium (assembly GCA_964499935.1). Taxonomy (GTDB): domain Bacteria; phylum Patescibacteriota; class Saccharimonadia; order Saccharimonadales; family UBA4665; genus CALBGR01. The sequence goes on from CAZCMS010000001.1 coordinate 783,479, forward strand.
ATAACGGCACAGCATTCACTACCGGACAGCCTGTCATTAAAAACAATCTTGGACTACCAACTTTGCGAGATGCGACACACCAACATCCTATTGAAGCCGTTATTGTCGTCCCAATAATGGAATCTGGTAAAGCCCTAGGAACTGTTGTCGTTATCGCAGATAATCCCAAGGTCACTTTCGGCGAAACAGAACTTACAATTCTTGACAATTTCGCAACCGAAGCTGTGAAGTATATACGCTAACAACGCCGATAACACTGAAAATTACCGTATTTTTATTTTTTTACTTGTGGCTGAACGTTGTAAATTGTATCCTTAGCATAAGGTTTATGTTTTTTAAAGCACTAGCAGGAGAGGACAAGGGGTTTTAATGGGGTATTTTATGCGAAAACACGCGCGGGTCAGCACACTGGCACCGCTCATCATTGGCTTTGTGATTATATGTGGACTCACTCTGTATGCGATTTATTTATCACAGACCGTACACGCTGGAGCCAATCGACTTGACACACCACAAGTAACCCTAAATCCGGGGGGAGGAGCCCTCGCTAACGGCACCGATGGGCTTAGATTTACTGTTAATGCAGACAGTCGTTACGTAAATGAAGACTACGATTCTGTAAACAATGGCCAAGATGGTGTAGTATATCGTGCGACCCGTCAATACTGCTGCTCAGGCGGAGGCCCGATGCTTAATGTTGGAGGGCAGCTCTATGGTCAATCAGGACCTGCGTCTAGTTCGTTAGACTGGTCGTCAATCCAAATTATCTCCACCTCTGGAGCTGCTTCTGTTGGCGCGCGTACTTCTAATACAGGAAATTCAGGCGCAACCATCCGCTACACTGTAGTCAAAAATGATCGAACCTACATTGTTGATCGTACCTTGAGTTACATATACCCAAATGACTTCGTAACTGACAGCTACAGCTTTGTTATCCCAGAAGGCAACACTGATACCGTTAAATTTTACCTCGGTGGAGACACCGCTCCAGGGTCAAGCGACCAAGGTTACGGCATCATGTTAACCCAGCCAGTTCGATCTGTAATTTCATTGAATACATCATCACAAATTATGTACGGACTACGAGAAATCCAAGGCGCACGACCATTTGATGGCGCAACTTCGCAGCACTACAATACTCCATACGCAACCGTTCGCAATGGAGGTAACATTGGCTTTGTCGGAACAGCGTCAAATCATGATGCAGGACTCATGATGCAATGGAATCTCGGTTCAACACCTGGGACATATACAGGTGCTTTCGAACAATTTGTCACACAACAGGGCACCAATCTAAACGCAGTATTTGCACAACCACGAGCAGATATCGATGAAGGTGTCAGACTTAATATCTCAATCGTGAACTCTGAACTCGAGAGCGTAGGCGGACTTGGCTACACGATAACGTTGCCAAGCGGAGTAAGGATAGATGGAACTGCCACATCAAACTGTGGTGGCACGTTGAGCGCAACCGACGGAACAGGTGTCGTTACGCTTTCGGGCGTGTCAGTGAGCGCTGCGTCCAACTGCGTTGTCTCCGTACCAGTAAGCGCATCAACCCCGGGGTCATACGCGATAACAAGTGCAAGCGCTTCTAGTATTACAGGTGCTCTAGTTAATAACATTGGCGTTTCTCGATTGAACGTAGCTGTTTATATACTTTCGTACGCCACGCAGGGCGGGAATAGTATTAGTGATGGAGTGTATGAACTAGGAAATTCAGCAACATTACCTTCGGCAACTCGAGCAGGGTTCACCTTCCAAGGCTGGAACACAAACGCTGACGGTTCAGGAACAGATTATGCAGCAGGCGCTACCCTGACTATGCCTGCACACGACATGACCCTGTACGCTCAGTGGCAATCAATCCCATATAGCATCACATTTAATACACAGGGTGGATCCGCTGTTGCAGCACGCAACAATTTGACGACAGGGGAGGAGGTTAATTTACCGACTCCAACACGTGCTGGATATATATTTGACCGTTGGAACACTGCTGCGAACGGGAGTGGTACCACTCATGGAACAAATACTCCCTTTACCGTTCCAGCCACAGACACAACACTCTACGCCATCTGGTTGAAGTCAGTAGTATTAAAATACAATACGCAAGGCGGCAACACTATTGCTCCTGCTACGCTACGAGAAGGAAATAATACTTGGATCAGTGGCGCACCTTCACGCTCTGGATATAATTTCGTCGAATGGAACACTGCTGCGAACGGGAGTGGCACCTCATACAACCCAAACACTCAATTAATGATGCCTGGTAACGACGTTACCTTATATGCGATCTGGGAAGACAGCGACGGACTGTCGATGGAGGTAGAAAATGATGCCCCAAATAATGGTGACGCAAACAATGACGGGATTCTCGACAGTCAACAGGCAAGCGTTTCATCATTTGTAAATCCTGTGACCGATAAGCCGGTCAGCTTAGAACTCACTTCAACAGACGAATGCTTCCTAGGCGAAGTATCAGTAAAAGCGTCCAAGGATTTGGCGAGTGATTCAAAATACACGTACCCTCTGGGCCTCCTCGACTTTGCCGTAGAGTGCGGTGATAATGATGGGTTTACAGCAACAGTTACGCAGTATTTCTACGATGCAGATATCAATAGTTTCGTACTCAGAAAATATCTAGACGGGCAATATACTACCGTTAGCGGAGCTACGTTTGACATGCAAACAATCTCTGGCCGACAGGTACTCGTTGTAAGTTATGATGTCACTGACGGTGGACTACTGGATGCAGACGGCGTTGAGAATGGTGTTATCGTTGATCCTGCTGGACCAGGCGTAGTAACTGCCTCATCTTCTACAGCTCCAGGACCTACAGTAATCGGAGCGCCAAACACAGGAAGTAAGGCAAAAAACACCAATATACTTTTGGTACTCGGTGGCGCTGGAATCATACTGATTAGTCTTGCTATCACCGGTGCACTAAGAATGCGTTTTGATCGTGACTAAACGTATCCAAACGAAGAAACTATTCTTAATTTTTGTATTCATAGTCGGTGTCGTGTGTTTAGCTGCAGCTGGACTTGGGCTACGGGACTACCTGCGTACCGTACGTCAGGGTGAGTCGATGCCAGACACAAAGATCCTGAGCACAACAGTTGATAGCCCAGATGAAAAAAACCCAGGCGGGATCAGTGACAAGTATAAAGTGCCCGCCGATCAACCTCGTGTAATTAATATTCCACACCTAAATACATCAGGGTATGTCCAGCGGGTTGGAATCGATCACAAAAATGCTATGGTTGCACCAAATAATATATTCTTTGCAGGATGGTACACGGGGAGTGTTGCGCCAGGTGAAAAAGGCGTCAGCATCATCGATGGTCATGTCAGAGGTAAATATAGCGACGGAATATTTCGCCACCTCACAAAGTTAAGAAAAGACGATACTATTCGTATTCAAATGGGAGATACTACGTGGCGTGAGTTTACTGTGACCGAAGCAAATATTTATCCTGTCGAAAATTCAGCTAAAGCCTTATTTAAAGATGATCCGGATATTGAACGAGAACTCCGCCTTATTACCTGCGATGGTATATTCGACAAGCGTACACAGACATACAGTAAACGGCTCATCGTAACCGCAAGCCTAAAGCACAACCTATAACTGATTACTCTAAAAAAGGACACTACTATACGGAAAAGCCCCGCTTCGAGCTTAAATATTTAGCTCCATTGCTACCCGCGCCTGCCGATATCTTAGATATAGGAGCTGGGAACGGTAACAATACAAGATTTTTGCTAAAATAAAACAATGAACAAGCCCAAAAAACTCAGTTCGGGAGATAAAGTCGCTATCGTAAGCTTATCCCAAGGTATCTTGGGAGAGCCTTGTGCTGCACATGAGCTTGCACTAGGAGAGAAGAGGCTCGCCGAACTCGGGCTCATCCCTGAATATATGCCAAATGCAAAAAAGGGTATTAAATATTTACACGATCATCCTGAAGCGAGGGCATCAGATCTAAAGCAGGCTTTTCTAGATCCATCTATTAAAGGAATACTCTGTGCGATTGGTGGCGAAGATACAATTAAAACAGTTCCTTATTTACTCGATGACTCGGAATTTATTGCAAACGTAAGAGATAATCCAAAAGTCTTTTTGGGGTTCTCTGATAGCACCAACAACCATCTGATGTTATATACTCTCGGCCTACAAACATATTACGGCCAAGCATTTTTGACGGATTTTGCTGAGTTTGCGGACGAGATGCTGTCATATACCAAGCAGTGGTCAAAAGAGTTACTTCAGCCAAGTTCGCAAAAAGAAATTACATCGAGTGATATATGGTACGAAGAACGCGAGACGTATGGCTCCGATCAAATCGGTATCGCACGAGTAAGTCACGCCGAAACACGAGGCTTTGAGGCATTGAGAGGCAGTGGCACGGTCGAAGGAAAATTACTTGGTGGATGTATCGAGAGTCTCTACGAGATGCTCGTTGGAGGGCGTTTTCCAGGACAAGTCGAGATCACGGAAAAATATAAACTTTTCCCATCTGTAGAGGAGTGGAGAAACAAAATACTCTTTGTTGAGACCAGTGAAGAAAAGCCTGATCCCGGAAAAATGAAAAAAATGCTAGCCACCCTGGATGATGCTGGAGTATTTGGTGCAGTAAAAGCAGTCCTAGTTGGAAAGCCACAAGACGAACAATTCTATGAAGAGTATAAAGAGGCCTGGCTTGATGTCACAAAAGATTATAATCTTCCCATTCTTTATAATCTGAACTTTGGCCATGCCACACCGCGCTGTATATTGCCTTACGGTGGCCGAGTCAAGATAGACTTTGATCGGACTAAAGTTCGTTTGCTTGAGCCTTTGGTAGCGTAAGCATCAGCTTTAACTACAGTTACAATTTTTGACTCTGCAATTGATTTGTATCAGCAAGGTAGGCTTGTTGCAGCAAATTTACAGGCCACCCAGCTCTGTTATCCAAGATGCTTACGGGAGTCAAGATATTTACAAGTGTACGTTTTTGTGGTATTTTTGCTTTATGACAGACCGAAATGAGCTACTTTGGAGCCATGCAATAGATATGGAAGATTATGAAGGCGCAAAGGCAATAGCAGATCATACCACTCAAGAAATGGCTCAGCGCAAAACAGTCGAAGAATTATCAAAAGAAGCGACACAACGTTTTGGAGACAAAAATGCTAGTTTTGAAGAATGCCTTGCATTACTAGCAACAGCTCAGGAAGCAGCCGTGTCCGAGGGTGATCATCTCTCAGCCAAGGACGCGACTTGCCTAGGAGACGCACTAGTGGTGGCTGGAAACGATCTTTACAATGGTGGCTACGATAATGATGGCACAAGAAGGTTCGTAGAAGCAGCAGAAATGTTTACATACGCTATAGGCAAAGATCCTGATACTATATGGAATTATTTGGAACTCACTAAAATACAAGCGCACCTAGAGTGGCACCCCGGGTTACTTGACCCACCGCGCCTACCAGAACCGTACCCTGCAGCCTCTCAGACTATGGCACAAGTAGAAGAGAGGTTGCAAAAAAATCCAAAAGCTGATACCGCTGATGTGCGTCTTGACATGGCAAAGTGCTATTGTCAACTAGAAACTCCTGGGTTAGCCATAAATTCTCTTGCAATAGCGACCGAAAAGAGTGTAAAAGATCCTAGTAGTAGAGTTAGACTACTGGAAGAAGTGAGGGCCTATTTTGATACTGAAGACCCTGAGGCAAAAATAGAACCCATTCATCTGGAGAATTTTTCACGAGCAATCCGCCGAGCTCTCATTCAAGATCCTAATGATCGTATCTATACAATACTTGCAAACTTTTCTTTGTGGCGCATCCTCGTAATTCTGAATGACTCCTCAGAATCTAGCCCTTAATTAGTAGGCGGAGACGAGGTCTTGTAGCCATCTGGAGTCACCTCTATCCACCTTGGGGAGAAAACAGGTAACAAAAATTGAAAGACGTACACCTTCAAGGAGTATACAGTTCAGGCCTCAAGCGTGCGGTCGTTACGGCCGAGATAATTACAGGCCAATCGGTGCCACCAAACATCAGTTCAAGGATTTAAGTGAACGAGACTTTAGCCAGCTTGAAGGAAAGCCAGAGCATTTCTGGAAAGATATTTATAAACAGCTTGAAAAGGCTTATGGCAACCTACCAACTACCGAGAAGTGGAAGTATCGCTATGCGCCCTACATCGAAAGTAACAACGAATTGTCTAAAAGATTTCTTAATGCATTAAGTAAGATCGCCAACGAAGATATGGATGAAACAGTTTTGATCGGCACACATGCCGGGTGTATCAGGACAACACTGATTAAAGCTGGGTTTTGCCGATGAGACACAATTGCCACCAAACTCGTTTGCAAACTCCGGATACGCAATACTTTCATTTGATGGACAGCTGGTGACTAGAGCCAAGACACATACTAATAAGTCCAGTAGGTATTTATGTTACGGGGTTTTTCTATTCTACGTATTTTTTAATAACGGCAACTTTTTGACGAAGCTCAACCGCATAATCACTATTTTCATCAATTGCCGTGAGGGTCGCGTTAATCTCGTTCACTTCATCAAGTATGACTGCGCGAAGTTCGGAAAATGAAAGCTGCCTTCTCGATACTTCTGAGTTGCCGACACCCTCGGTTGCACCAGCAACAGGACCTGCAATCCTTATCTTGCTGCGCGGTAGAGCAACCGCCTCTGCACTACTTATTCGAGCAAGAAGAGACCTAAGCTCATTGAGCTCAATGAGCTTCCTATCTTTCATCACATGTCGCATATCTTGATTAATACTCTCGATGAGCTCTTCTGCTTGAATATCGGTCATATGATGCATTATAACAACCATAAGATTTAAGACCCAGAGACTAGACCAAATTTTGAGTCCAAAGAACGTAAGTCAAACGACCCTCTTATTCAATACATGCTATTTCGTGGCCTAATACCTGTAGAGATACTCGCGAGTGAGTGGCCACTGGGGATCTTGACCCTTTTTGAATGCCCACTGCGACAAGCTTGAATTGCCGACCTTAAACGTCATCATCGCACCTATCAAATACAAATGCCACATCCGATAAAATCGCTCGTCATGCATACCAATAACTTTTCTTTTGTGCTTTTCATAATTATGTCGCCATCGCTCAAGAGTTATCGCATAATGCTGTCCGAGATTTTCGTAATCAAAAAGATAAAAACCATTACTAGCCATGAGGCTTGTAGTTTCTCGAACGCTCGGTAAGTATCCGCCAGGGAAGATGTACTTGTCTATCCAGGCATCAGTAGGTGCTTCATCTTGATGAGTGATAGCATGTAGCACCGAAATACCGCCAGTCTTTAGGTGACGATCAACTACAGCAAAATAATCAGCCAGATTGTCTCTACCAACATGCTCAAAAAACCCTACACTCACAACACGATCAAATAGTTCTTCTTTTGGTATGTCCAGATAGTTGAGGTATCGGAACTCAACCAAATCATCGACGCCTTCTCGTTTTGCTAATTTTTGCGCGTATCGTACTTGTTCTTTACTTAGCGTCACGCCAAGTCCTCGCGTCTTGTATTTTTTTGCAGCCTCAACAAGCAAAAACCCCCAACCACTCCCGATGTCCAATAGCTTCATATCAGGCTTCAGTTGCAGCTTACGTAAAATATGATCTGTCTTTTGGCGTTGTGCGGCCTCCAACGTGTCATCCAGTGAGTGGAAATAAGCACACGAATAACTCATGGTCGGATCGAGCCATAGCTTATAAAAATCATTACCGAGATCATAGTGATGCGCGATATACTCCGCTTGCTTCGATCTTTTATTTTTGTGTAGTTGGCGCAGACGAGTAAGCGTACTCCCAATGTTTAGTTTCATAGGGTTTAGCTCAGCTAGTTTAAGCGCGTCTTCGATTGGACTTACTACCTCAATATCACCGTCCATATACGCTTCACCAAAAGCGAGTGATGGGTTTTTGATTGCCTTTTTCAATAGTCCAGGATTTTTAACGATTACATCTACCTTTGGATCACCATTGCCAAAAGAACGTGTTGTATCGTCCCAGAATGTTATATTGAGCGTGCCGTGCTTGACTTGGCTGAGGATAGCATTCAGAATTTTCTGTTCCATAATAACCATAGTAGGTTATAGCCTAGGCTTGTTCTGTAATCTTCTATACACAAAAGATACTCTCACAGGGCCTGTCGTACTCACGACTGGCATGGCTAGTATTTAAAGAGGGTCAATCTCCCAACCAAAGTAAACTTCTAGACGAATGACCTGATCTCCATCAAATGTAAATATATCGGTATTACGATGTTTTACGCCATCAGGGTCGATGTAGTCATGCGTAAGGATAACTTCATCGGCAACTTCTATTAATCGAATATATTCGAGTGCTTTGAGATTAGTACCTTGTGGCAAACACCGCTCAAAAAACTCGTCACGATTCAGCAGTGGGTCAGGTGGTGCAGAAAATGTGAAATTGGGAGCCAGTAAATTTTCCATAAAATCATTATGGTCAGCCTTAGAAAAGGCTACAAGAAATTCTTTAACTAGTTCAGTACGATTGCTCATAGTCTCATGATAGCAGAGTCGAGACCGAGTCAGGAAGCCGAGCACAAGCACTTCGTAATTATAAAGTGTTTTTGTATAGTAAAGAATATGAAGTACAGGTTCTCTGGCGTCCTCCTTGTGACAAATAATAATGAGGTTATCTCGATGCATCGCGACGATATTTCGACTATTCGCGATCCTGGGTGTTATGGAATATTTGGTGGCGCCTCCGAAGGCAACGAGTCACCGCTCGAAACTGCAGTGAGAGAGATCAGTGAAGAAACTAATTTGGTACCAACCCCTAAAGAGCTTGAATTATTCAGGACATACAGACAGCAAAGAGATAACCTTCCCGAGCTCGCTGAGTTTACAGTATTTGTACTAAAAAATATTAACCCCAACATATTACAGACATATGAAGGGCAAGGTATTAAAATTCTTCGAAATGCTAATGACCCAAATATTGCTCCTGACGTAAAAATCGCTTTCACAGATTGGTTTACGCTTCATCCGCTTCAAAACTAAGATGCGAAGTATTCTGGTTTTATGAGACAATAAAACCATGAACAAAATGGAATTTCAAATCGAGATAAAAGCTACGAAAGAAAAAGTGTGGGATACGCTATGGCGAGACGAAACATTTCGCGAATGGGCAGGTCTCATCGATTCAGGAACATACATGCTTGGTGACCTAAAAGAGGGGAGTGAAGTACAGTTCATTTCTGCCGAAAACGGATACGGTGTCACAAGCCTAGTCGAGAAGCTCGTGCCAAACGAGTTTTTGCAACTCAGACATCACGCAGATACACAAAATAGCGGAGAGCAAGAGCGCGAAAAAGAGTGGACAGGTGGCGCAGAAAGTTACGCATTAACAGAAGCAGATGATATTACTACTCTGACGGTTTCTTTTGACGTTCCTGAAGAACTAGAAGAATACTTTACAGTCAATTATCCAAAAGCCCTGGGACGGGTTAAAATACTGACTGAAAAAATATAATAGACAATCACTACATAGCGCCCTGGATACAGTTTTATATGCCCACAAAAAGAACGACCAAAAGATTCGATCAAAAAGCTATTCGAAACTGGACGCTATATGTCGTTCGACTCAAGAATGGACACTACTATATTGGCATCACTTCTCGGAAAGATTTTATGCGTAGAATCAATCAGCATGGCGGTCGTCTGGGCGCGAGAGTCAATAGAGGGAATGAGGCTCAAGAAATAATAGAAGTACACGATCTAGGAAAAATGACTGCGCTGCGAGCAGAGCATATCGAAAATGATATTATGCTTCAATATCGAAAAAAGTTTGGAGCCCAAAAAGTACGTGGCGGATATGATATATCCAAAAAGACTCCGATTATCCCTACCTATACACCAGGAAGTACACAGTCATTCATCTTTATCTTGACGTGCTTATTCTTGGCAGTAATGCTTTTGGCAATGATAATCTTGTCAGGACAACCTACAGGAAGTTGATGATATAATAGCCTCATGATTAATGCTTGGCACTCTTTTTTATGTATGCCTAAATTCGACAAAAAGTGGCATGAAAACGATTTAGCAGATGAACTCTTGGAATACAACGAAGAGACAAAACTTCTGATGAAATGGAGCGAATTAAGCGACGTTGTATACACATGCAGTCGTGGCAGGTGGAGCGGACACGAAATTTCATTTCCGTTCTCTAAATCTAAATATTATCTGGGAGCCATCTATATGATCCCGAAATACACGGGCAGGTGGCTATTTTTTAGAAGAGCAGGCAAGAAGGCAGGCTCACAAAAGCCTCTGTACGAAGTGCGCAATCCCAAGAAAACACACAAGCTACACACCATTGCAAGTCAATACAATATTGATCCTCAGTTATTTCAAATTATCTGCGAAAAACAACTGCGTTATTGGATTCTTCTTCCGTAATAACGGCTCCCGTATTATCAATACTACCGCCATAGCAAGCCTTAATTCAGGCGTTAAAGCCCTTACACATCATAGCCTTAAGAGAAGATGCAAGAGAGCAGCCACCGCTACGCCTGCAATTCGTATCGCACCATAGCCAAAAACTGCCTAGGGGAAAGATCGGATTTTAAGAAATTCTTTCGCACGCCTAATGCTAAGGCTTTAGATAATTCATTGCTTGCTGATAGATTACTGAAAATAATTACTTTCGAAGGCTCGGCAATATCTTTGGAGTAATGCTCCAGAAACGACACTCCGTCCATGATCGGCATCATGATATCCAGCAATATTAAATCAAATTTCTTGTCTTTACATAACTGCAAGGCTTGAGCACCATTCGCTGCGCTGTATACTTCGTAGGGCTCGCTCGAAAGCATCAGCTCGTAGCCTTCTCGCAATAACTTTTCATCTTCTACTATTAAAATTTTTCTCATATCATTGCTTCGGTAATATTATTGTAAATATTGTGCCCTCATACGGCTTTGACTCTACTTCAACTTCTCCCTTATGCATAACTATGATTTTATGAGACCAATACAAGCCAAGACCTGTTCCTCCTTCTATGCCAGAAAGATCGTTAGGAATTCGTGAAAATTTCTTAAAAAGCTTATTTATATCGGCTTTCGCTATTCCTACACCATTATCCGAAACCAGGATACGCACATCATTGCCATCCTCTGTAATTCGAACCTCTATCATGCCTTTTGCATAGGTGTATTTAATCGCATTATTAATAATGTTCTCGATTGCCATTCGTAAATTTTTCTTATCCGCTCGCATAACCACCGAAGTCGCGTGGTGCACAACTGAAAGTTCTTGATTCTTTTTATAGGCCGAACCTTTTAATTCCTCGACGCATTTCTGCACAAGCTGCACCACATCGACTTCATCAAATGCCAGGTCTAGTTTCCCAGAATCAACCATCGCTACCTTTAGGAGGCTATTGACGATATCAATTTGTCTCTCGTTGCTGTAATAAGCTTTCTTTATTCTCTCGATATGCTTTTCGTCTATATCAGTGAAAAATCCTTCAGCATACAAGCCAAGCAATTGCTTAGTAATAGTCGCAGGAGTCCTGAGTTGATGTGAAGCCAGTGATATGAATTCGTCTTTAGAATTATTTATTATTTCTAATTCTAGCCGTTGCTTTTTGAGTAATGTATTCGCTTCACGCAGTTCATCTTCGTATTTTTTACGCTCAGTCAGATCACGCGTTACCTTAGCAAAACCTATATGCCTGCCATGCTTGTCGTATAAAGTCGTAATGACTACGCTCGCCCAAAACAGACTACCATCTTTTCGCACACGCCAATCTTCGTCCTCTGCGCGCCCAAATTTAAGAGCAATTTGGAGCTCTTTTGCTGGCTTATCTGCATCGAGGTCGACTTGCCTATAAAAAGTAGAGAAGTGTCTACCAATAATCTCTTTGGCTTTATACCCTTTATTTTTTTCGGCTCCTTTATTCCAGGTTTTAATATATCCCTTTGTATCCATAAGAAATATTGCGTAATCCTGGACACTTTCAACAAGAAGCTTATAGTTTTCTAGCTCATGAGTAACGTCATCATAAATATTTGACCTAAGATTGGAGTCAGATACTTTTGTCTTCGTGCTCATAATTGCCTTGTTAACTCATCATATTAATACTTAACTAATTATAGAATATAAAATGTTTATTAATGTTAAATAACTTGCAGCGCCGAGGCTCTACAGGGCATACTATTAATTATTGGAATAGAACATGGCAGAAGATATATTCGAAAAACTTCGTCGAGAGATCGCCGATCACGAAAGCAACGCTACACACAAAGCCCAAGGCAAGTTGCCATTATTTATAGCCTCACCTCAATCTAAAATTGTCATCATTGGGCAAGCCCCAGGCATACGAGCGCAAGCAAGCGATATAGGATGGAACGATGCCAGCGGGCTACGGCTTATACAATGGCTTGGCGTAAACGAAGAACAGTTTCGCGACACAAACCTCTTCGCGCATATGCCCATGGACTTTTATTATCCAGGCAAGAATACCTCAGGAGATTTACCGCCACGCACAACATTTGCGCCCCTTTGGCACCCTCGTCTTTTGCAAATGATGCCAGAAGTTAAACTCACCATACTAATAGGGAACTACGCACAAAGTTACTATCTGAAAGGCAAAAAATATCGCACTCTCACTGAAACTGTACGTCACTATGAAGAATACTTACCAGATTATTTCCCGCTGGTTCATCCATCGCCTCTTAATTTTCGATGGTTTGCTAAAAATGAATGGTACGAAGAGGAAGTAGTTCCAGTGCTACAAAAAACTGTTGCCAAAATACTGAAAACGCACATCGGTTAAAAATCAACTAATATCTGGAGCATTACGCTCTGCCATGACTTCAATAATCAGCACCTACATAGCACGGATCGATATCCAGCATAACTGATGTGAATATAACGCCGTTTAGGCTGTTGATTTCCAAAACAATACATCTATACTGATTGCCATAGAGTATTTAAGATTTATTTAAGCTTTGATATAACATGGTAGAGAGAGGTCCTGATCACGAAAGTCGTCTTCAAGCGCTTTCACTTGAAGTCGCTAGAACAATCGGCGTATCGGCAGTCGCACTTGCGGCTGCGGTATCATGCAGTGCACAAACCCAGGCAGACTCACAGCCAGAAACAGCTGCTATACCACAAACTATGACCGTAGAGTCTCCCAGCATACCGGATATTCAACTCGATCCCGGCTCTACTTTTGTTAAAGCAGTCGCAATGACAAAGCGTAATCACAAGGCATGCAGTCTCATAACAGACAAACCAAGCGGATACTACATAGGGCAAGCTTGTAAAAGTGACACGCTTATAAAGACTCACGAAAGTCCTTCGAAAAAATATGACTACGGACTCATCAAACGACGTGGCAAGTTTGTGTGCGGATGGGTATACGCCGACAAACTCAGGACCAAATCTCCAAAAACCAAAAGGCAAAAAAATATTTGTGCCACAGACTTTAAAGAACGCGAAAACAGATATCATCACGGAAAAGACTTTAATTGTGGCGACGGCAAATGTGTAGCGGGAAAAACTGTTAAGCTCACTAAAACATGTGACAATAGATTTTATAGAAATTTTTCAACACGCAAACGTTCTCCGACAAATCCAACAGGAAAAAATAAAGATGGGTTCTATGACTATATTGGCAAGCAAACTGAGCCTGTAAGCTACCGTTTTACCTTTAAAAAAGGTGGTGGTCATGAAAAGGCAATCGTGGTTGCATCCGAAAAATTTGGGTGGGGCTTTATGCGCCGAGATTGCATCAAGACGATACCTAAAGGCGGACCAAAAAAGTATGCCGACACAATACCAGGCATGAACCCCAACGCAAAGCGAAAAAAACACAAAGATTAAGAGAGTTTTTACCGATTATTGATCTATGGTAATTTTTGTGTTATAATAAAAAAATGAGTGAATTACCACAAGGCTCTCAGATTGACCTACTGCCCGAACATCAGGGAGACCCAGATGCTATGGTCAGTTTTAGCGAGATAGCCCATGGATACATGGGCGTACAGACACAATATGGCAGTCGCTTCACAGATGGGTTTAAGGGAGAATATCCGAACCTAGGCGAAGGATTAACCTTCGAAGGTGATCCCCGTGACTACCACGGCCTCACTATACGACAAGGCGACATTCCAACGTTTATCGCACGTTTCCTCGAACATCGCAGCCAAACTAGCCGGTAGACAAGCAAGACAAGAGTCACTTTTGCACACTAGTTCACCCTTCGCTAAAAGTAGCGATTACTTTTTGGTTTTCTTGCTCAAAACTCCCTTTACTGATGGACTGATTTCTTTGTCTGGACGGTGAATACATCCTATCCAGCAACATGGGCGACGTTTTCCTTCGAGAAGCTCTTCTGACGCTCTCTTGATACGACGGTTTCTGGTTTCGAATTGTTTTGCGTTCTCAACCCAGCAGATAAATTCGTTACGTGCCAGAGGGGTGACATCCTCCCATAAAGCGAGCACTTCTGGGTCAGACACCAATGATTTACGCAAATCATCTGGCATTTTATGAACGGTTCCGCTGGAAATTTCTCTTGTAGCCATATGTACTATTTTATCAGACCGTACCTAAAGCTACATAAAGACAGATATCCTATCACTAGAAGCATATATTACACGTGAGCCCGCTTGTGTCTGCCTGACTATACTCATCGCATGTTTTACCTCCGTTGTGAGATATATAACTGCGTCAGCCACACAAAACTCGTACACTTGCAGTACTAGCTACTAACTGTCGGGAGGTCAACATGAGTTATCGTCAACTTATAAAAAAGATTCAACACGATACAGGTTTTTCAGACAGTGAATCACAGGATGCGCTGGAATATATGATCGAAAGCATTGCCGAACGTTTACAAGAGGATGAACGTACTAAGTTTGCAAGCCAGCTGCCCTTACGACTAAAAATTATTGCGCTCAACACAGATACGTCAGATAGACAAGACCGACAAAGAAGCATCATAGAGGAGTTTATGGAAAAAGAGGATATTCCATACGACAGGGCAAAGAAGCAAGTACTGTCTGCATGGAGTGCCCTTAAGTCTTTTATCAGTGAGGGCCAAATCGCACACCTCAAATCTCAAATGCCCACTAACGTAGTGCAAGCGCTGTACTAAACATGGATAGGCCCGCAATGACTACCGTCACTGAAGCCTTCGAAAAAATTGACCGCACTAACTTTGTGTCGGAAGAGTTAAAAAATCAGGCAAATTTTGACATACCATTGCCGATAGGTTTTGGGCAAATGATCAGTCAACCTACGACAGTTGCATATATGCTTGAGTGGCTCGATGTCAGAACAGACGATAAAGTCCTGGACGTAGGGTCAGGATCTGGGTGGACAACGGCGTTACTAAGCGAAATCGTCGGCCCTATGGGTAGGGTATATGCTGTTGAACGCATTCCTGAACTTGTCGAATTAGGAAAGAAAAATTGTAAAAAACTTGGCCTTTCAAACGTCAGGTTTTATGAAGCAGGAGATAAATACGGCCTACCTGAGCATGCTCCATATAGCAAGATATTGGTAAGCGCAGCAGCAGAAACTCTGCCAATTGAATTACTTGGACAATTTGAAGTAGGCGGAAAATTAGTTATACCTGTGCAACACGATATCCTAGAAATCACGAAGCGTTCGGCAAACGATTACAGCACACAAAAGCATAGTGGATTTAACTTTGTGCCACTAGAGAAACCGCGAGTGTAATTAATTTTAAGGAGGTGTAATATGGTAAAAGCAAAATCAGCGTTCAGTAGCTTCTCGGTCGATAACCTAGACGAAGCAAAAGAATTTTATACACAAACACTTGGACTCACTGTAGACGAAGATATGATGGGTCTCCAAATACGACTGCCTGGCGGTGGAGTGGTATTTATTTATCCAAAAGACGACCACGAACCAGCATCCTTTACAGTGCTAAACCTCGTGGTTGACGATATCGATAAGGCTATCGATGAACTAGAAGGGCTAGGAGTAGTGTTTGAACGATACGATAATCTGCCTGCAAAACAAGACGACAGGGGCGTGCTGCGTGGTCGTGAATCATACGAAGGCCCGGATATGGCGTGGTTCAAAGATCCAGCAGACAACATACTCTCTTTGATGCAAGAGTAATATTATTTATCGCTCTTTACGCGGTGAATACAACCAGCCCAGCAGCAAGGCCGACGTTTTCCTTCGGCAAGTTCTTCGTATGTTCTCTTGACGCGACGCTCTCTGGTGTTGGTCATTTTGGCATTTTCAACCCAGCAAATAAATTCATTCCGCGCCAAAGGAGTGATAGTATTCCATGCTTTTAGCGCTGCTTCGTGGGAAGCCAAAGCTCTCTGCAGGTCTGCGGGCAATTTGTGCACAGTACCACCAGGAATTGTTTGCGTTGTGGTGCTACTTTTCATAATTATATTTTATCATCTAGTATTTGTTTTATTTTCATACTCAGATAATACCGTAGCCAATACGTGCGCATGATTGATTACTTCAGGAATATTCTGTTAGGATTATTCCATGAGCGTTGCAAGAGGCGAAATAACTATTACTCCATTTGAGCAAGAGGGTGATATAAGACCTCTTGATATTGCAAATATTCACTTAGGTATTCGGATGTGGCAAGAGCAAGTGGGGCAAAATAAATTTTCAAATCTTCATGAATCACAAACTGATCTGCGAGATCTAGAAAACTACTACATAAAGAGTGGAGGCAACTTCTTTATTGCTCGTACTGCCGAAAGAGCGGTTGCAGGATTTGTTGGCATACGTCATGACGGACATGGACAGGGCTCTATAAAACGATTAGCCGTTTTGCCAGAGCATCATTCACAAGGCATCGGACAAGCGCTCGTCGGCGAAGCAGTCGACTGGGCACAAGCACAAAATTTCGAAAAACTAACACTTCACACAAATGCAGGGGAAAATGCTCGATCTATTTATGAGAAGTACGGATTTGAAGTTGTAGGTTTTTTGCCCGACAAGGGGAAGTATGGCGATTGGATAATGAAGCGTATGCTACAGCAACCTGCCCTAGAAGCCATAGAGCCACAGACACGCCCTCCATTAAGCAGGTTGCCTTATTGCATACCAATCACAAAAGGACTTGATCTCCGCAAAACCGAGCGCTTCGACGCCGATGGGCTACATCAAATGCTCGAACGTGATCCTGGAATAAAAAATTGTGTCAGCTGGGCAAAAGATGTGAATGACGTTACCCAGGTCATTCCGTCGATGGTACGTTTATCTAACGCAAATCTCGACGGAAGATACGTAATCACGACAAAACACGGGAAAATTGTTGGTGCCCTTTGGACGTTTCCCGGAGAGCGAGAGCAAGAATTTGGTATAGGCTATTGCCTAGACACAGACGTTCGCGGAAAGGGCTACGCCACACAAGCAGTTACCGCAATGGTTAATCAATTAAAAAAATTTGATGCTCAGTATATTTATCTTCAGATTATTACAACCAACGACGGCAGTAATGCCGTAGCTCAACGGCTTGGATTCAAGCCTTCAGAAACAATAATGGGAACAGATTTTCCTATCGCACAGCAACGATGGCGCCTAAATCTTGAGAGCCACGATTGAAACCAAATATAAAATCAAGAGAAAAGACTTTAATCAGCCGGTCTCTGTAGCTAGCTGAGCAAAAACACCGCTATCAAGCACTATCTGTTGGCCGGTCATACTTGCCGCAGCAGGAGATGCAAAATACTTCACTGTATCAGCAACTGCCGATGGATCAACCAGGGAAGGGATGAGCTGTCTTGATAAAAGTTGAGTCACTTTTTCTGGAGATAGATGATCCAAGAGCATTGGCGTATTTACTGCGCCCGGAACAATACTATTGACTCTAATGCCATCCTTGGCAAATTCTATACTTGCAGAGCGAGTAAGCGATCCTAGCGCTGATTTGGAGGCAGCATACGCAGACATGCCCGGCGAAGTCGCAATTTCATGTACTGAACTAATATTTACGACACAAGCAGGTCTGCTCTCGACAGCAGATTGACGCAGTAAGCCATGGAGATTTTTCATAAGCAACCAGGGTGCACGAACATTAACTGCAAATGTCTCATCCCACGCATCTTCTGGCAGCGCAGTGATTGCTCCTACATCTTGAACAGCTGCGCAATTTACAAGTAATTCCAAAGACGATGTTTGCTTTTTTATTTGTGCCACAAGTTCATCTATTGATGTACTGTCTGCTAAATTACTTTGAATAAAGATTACATTGTCCGGCACGGTAGTTGGCCGACGAGAATCAGTTGCAAATACTGTATATCCACTGCTGGCAAATTCTTGCATAATTACTGCGCCAATTCCACCTGTTGCACCGGAAACAAGCATCGCTTTCATGTATATGAGTTTACATGAATATAATTATATGTCAAAATAGTCAATTATCATGAGTTGTCCATCAAATATCTCCACGATTGCAGAGAAAAACTTGGCTCTGCTGGAAGAAATTGGCTTTGACCCGCACAATGATAACCCTTTCGAGCTTGATAACCCGAACACTTTTCACGAAACAGGCCTCTTCACCGATGAAGCCATTGACTGCATTTTTGGCGATCAAGTAGCTGCTGCTCCCCCTGCCCAGGAAGTCATCCCTCCAACCATAGGGATGGTGCTACTTCGGCCTGACATGGTTCACCTGGAGGAACAGGCTGAGACCTTTCTATCTCAACGTTTCACATTACTCGACGCGTCTCGGGTAACCGTTACTCCAGAAACCTATTGGCGCATGTACAGCGATGCAATCATTGGTCGCGAATCGAAACATAGTCGCCTGACTAGAGCCACAGTGTACATCGGCTCAGAATGTCGACTATTCACTTTCGAGCAACCACTAGGCATGCCCCAAGATATACCTGCTGCAGACTACACCTTCTCTAGCCTAAAAGGTCGGCAGGGGATCAGACAATCCGGAACGCTTAGAGGCGAGGTTGTATACAACGGTGCTCTCGAAGCTGGCTTCCATACATTAACTGACCACGAAACCGCATTGGCAGTCGATCCTTTTGGTGCATACAGAAAAATTGTTGCCGAAGAAAGTGAAAGTCCGTGCCAAGATCTGGTTCATCCGTTATTATTTTTTACTGGTGTTGGTATACATATTCCAAACCATCAAGAAATGCAACGCGACCTTGCGTTATTGCAAACGCAGATAGTGGAAGTAGAGCATGTCTCCCGATAAGGTTTTTGCTGAAGCCTGGAAAGAGGGCAGTATAACAAAACCGACAGTTGTACTAATTGGTGGATACGCTGGTACGGGCAAATCAACTTTAGCTGCGTCTTTGTCGCAAAACATAGGTTACACACAGATAACTCCCACAGGAATCATTAGGTCGATTACGCAAACCCAAACAACACCTCAGGAAAATCCTGCGCTATTTATGTCTACCTATGACCTGCATACACTTTACGGTTCTTCAACGGAACAAATTGCTACTGCCTTCAAAGAGCAGTGCACGCCAATCACTAACAGCATCAATTCGCTCTTGTCATTTCTTGCTACCGAGAAACAGCATCTTATTATAGAAGGTAATCATATACTGCCTTGGGAGCGATATAGTCATCCAGACTGCAATATCATTGAACTATACCTATACGTTGATGACGCAGACCAACATCGCACAATGCTTGGCGGACCTACCCACAATCGCACCATAGACAGCGAACAGTTTAGGACAGCACGAAAAATCCATGATATGCTGCATACAGAAGCCACTAATCACAATAAGGCGCTGTTCGAATGTGGCGAAACAGATCGAGCGAGAGAATTCTTTCTTAAAAAACTGTCTTCTATTTTAGAAACGTCGCGCTAAACAAAAAAGGAAGTTAAATATATGGCAAAAATTAATTGCAAAGCGAGCGTTGGCTGCTTGATTCGATATCAAAATACAATCATCATGGTGTACGAAGAGCAAAACGGGAAAAGTGCATGGGATATTCCCGCAGGAGGCATAGAAGCAGGCGAAACCCCAGAACAAGCCGTGCGACGGGAACTACTCGAAGAAACAGGGTTACAAATTACTAGTGAGCTCAAGCTACTTACAACATTCTGGGGAACCATCAATGATACCCCGACAGTACATTTCTTGTATGAGACAAGCATTACTGAGAACGCCCTAGAAACGCTCTCACCTCAACATCCAGAGATCCAAAAAATTGCACCATTTTCGCGTGATCAAGTTAAAGAATTAATCGATCAACATGCTTACGAGCATGACTTAGCCAAAGCACGACTTGCATTATTCATTGACGGTACAGATAACATCAATTCTTTGTACACGATCTAGCGTGCGCTCTGCATACGCACACGATGCTCAATGTCTTCCGCAGTTAACGTCGCCTGTGGGTTATAGCCAGGGTGCATACGAAAGATAGCCTCAACCATAGAATGCCGGCCAGGAACAATTGGGCCTACCCATGTATTTTTCATGAGCTGATATGAACGTCTTTCACGTTCGAGTGATGTCCTAAATGCAGTTTCGTCGAGCACACAATTACCGTGAACATATTGGAGATCAAAACTCCTCCCAAATACTTTGTGAAATACATATTTTGTACGCTTCAAATGGTCTTTCGACGTAACAACGATGATCTTTCTCCAGTTATGCGACTGCACAAAATCAACTTTTAGAAAATAAGCGCCTCCTAGTGTGTCGCACGATTTCTCTTCTAGCAATACCGCCTCTGCGGGCACACCATGCTTTATAAGTTGCGCTTTTATCGTAGCTGCTTCAGTAGTCTTCGGTGGTTTCTTGAGTTTATAACTCCACTTTGCGGGGGCTACAATTGTTGACACCAGTCCTTGGTGGTAGAGTTCTGCTGCATATCGTATGCGCTCATGCGCATCAATAGTCAGGCGACCTTTATTATCGACACGCCCGAGCACAATCATAACGTCTGCATGCTGTATCATTTAGACTGCATAATACTATATTATTTACTATAAGTCAATAATATATAATCCATGAAAACCTGATTTCTTAAAGATTTACAGCAGCTCAGCTCTCATAAGACAGTAGCGGTATGTGTAAAATATTTGCGTATGAAGGGCAAATTGGCGTAAGCAGCAAAGGGCAAGCCGTTGCCACTGGCTTATCTGAAGCTCGAAAAGCAGGCGGGAAGCACCCAAAAAAATAGCTTATCTTCTACTCAATCACTGGTAAATCTTCAACCGACACTCGAAGCACTGAGGCCAATCGTTCAATTTGTTGGAATTTACAATATTTGATCGGCTTATTTTTATGATCGTAAATGCGGTAGTAATGGTCGAATACTACCGTCTCATCTTTAAAGTTTTTAGCAGTAGTAGGCTCGTTAATCCGTCGAATTATCCAACCAGCGGGCTGCTGATCGAGGATACGCTTAATTTTCGCATAATGATTAAACGCCATAGAAAAATTATATCAATACAAATAGCCCAATCTTCATACAAAGATAAAAGTACATTAAAATATACTTGCTTTAATTACTACTAATTTTTATAGTGGCAGTATGTCTGATGTGGAATTTTTGAATATAGGTGAGCACAAAGACCGTCGACGAACTTTTGATGCGGTTAGTTATGGACGATGTTTTTGGCAAGGCGTAGCAATACTAGATCCAGCCCTCCAACCCCCTCGTATTTATGTCTACCCTGATAGAAATAACCTCCTCGATACAGAACATGCAGTACGCCCGGGCTATGAAGATGAGCTTAGCGACAGTGACCAGGCAAAAGCAATAATTGCCAAGGCAATTGAAAACTGTTTTGATCATTCTACTGCCGTAGAAGCAATACGCAACAACGACGGGGGATGGATAACGTTAGAGACTGACGCTTAAAGTGTGCTTCGTCTTTAGTAGCCCTAGGTAACCTCGTGTAATCACTGTGTTTCGTATTACAATAACTACATGAGCAACACAATTTCATCAGTCGACGAATATATTGATCAATTTGACGGCGAAACCAAACAGCGCCTACTTACACTCCGAAAATTAATTACCACTGAGGTACCTGAGGCCGAAGAAGGCATAATGTACGGTCTCGTTGGATATAAATTACAGAAAAAACCACTCGTTTACTTTGGTGGGTTCGCAAATCATGTTGGCTTCTATGCAACCCCTAACGGCCACGAAGCCTTCAAAGAGGAATTATCAAAGTATAAACAGGGCAAAGGGTCGGTACAGTTTCCAGCGGACAAACCCTTGCCCACCGACCTCGTCCAACGCATGGTTGCATATCGTAAACAATCAGTCGAAGACTAACCGTGTCGGGCGACAATTACTTCCTTAAGATAGGTGGAGTCGTGCGAAAAGCAAATAAGTTAACATAAGCTAATCCGACTACCTGACACACGAGAATAACTACCAGCAAGATGGATTGACAAAAAAGTTTAAAACGGTAATGTTTAAAGTGTAGACTAATCAGCGTTTAATCTATTGACTGTATTGACCTTTAGGCGCAGTAAAACAAAAAGGAGTTAAAAATGAGTGAAAACTGGAATCAAGAAGTAGATTTTCTTGTGGTCGGAACAGGGTCTGCAGGCTTGAGCGCAGCAATTACGGCCAAGAAAAATGGCCTTGATACACTCGTTATTGAAAGTACCGATAAATGGGGTGGAACAACTGCAATTTCTGGCGGTGGGCTATGGATGCCATTCAATCCCTTAATGGAAAAAGATGGTGTGCCAGATTCATTCGAAGAAGCGCTTAAATACATGGAGGACACCATTGGCGATGTTGGTCCCTGGACCAGCACCGAAAGAAAGCGAGCATTCCTATACGGTATCCATCATTACTTTACTATGCTCCAAGAAGAAGGAGTGCGATGGGTTCGCTCAAAAGACTATCCAGATTATTATCCCGATCTCCCAACCGGACGTGTTGGTCGCTCGTTAGAAGTAAAGCCATTCAACGTACGCAAACTTGGTAAATGGCGAAAAACGATGCGCTACAGCATTCCTGCTCCTGTAATGACCGATGACGTATGGCTCCTTTCACGAGCCTGGTCAACACCAAGCGGATTTATACGTGGAGCACGTTTTGTCTTCCGTACACTGGGTGGTCTTGCAACAGGACAGCTTAAATACGGCATGGGGGCTGCGTTTGCAGGCTCGCTTATGCATATTGTACTAAAGCAAGACACGCCGGTGTGGCTACATTCACCGCTCAAAGAACTCGTCATAGAAAAGGGTAGAGTAGTCGGCGCAATCATCGAGAAGGACGGTCAAATGATGCGCATAAAAACAAATCGGGGCGTCATGCTCGGCGCTGGTGGCTTTGCTCGAAACAAAGAATGGCGCAAAAAATATCATGGGGTCGAAGGCTGGTCGGCAGCACCTGACGGACAGCTCGGCCAGGGAATTGCAATTGGCGAAAAAGCTGGTGGAGCACTTGGCATGATGGATGACGCATGGTGGGGTGCGACCACGGCTAACCCCGACGGCGAAGACCAGCACGGATTCGTCCTTAACGAACGATCAGACCCTTGGAGTATTGTTATCGACCAGCAGGGCAACCGATATCTTAACGAATCTGAATCATACATAGATTTTGGACACCACATGTTTGAACGCGATAAAACCGTTCCAGCTATTCCTTCGTGGATGATTCTTGACCACAGACACTCCACACATTTCCTAAACAACGCATTACTCGTACCTGGCGCAGCCAAGAAACTCCTCGCAAAAGGCGAACTAGTTATTGCAGATACACTCGAAGAACTAGCAGAAAAAATGAGCGTCGATAAAGAGACATTCTTTGCAACCATCGAGCGCTTTAATGAATTTGCCCGCGAAGGTGTCGATCGCGACTTCCAACGTGGACGCACTGCTTACGACCGCTATTATGGTAACCCGCTCGTGAAGCCCAATCCAAACCTTGGCACTATCGAAAAAGGCCCATTCAAAGCGTTTAAGATCTATCCTGGTGATCTCGGAACAAAGGGTGGCTTGATTACTGACGAACACGCTCGCGTACTACGCAAAGACGGCACAATCATTGAAGGACTTTACGCTGCTGGCAATAACACCGCCTCTGTTATGGGTCGCACATATCCTGGCGCAGGCAGCACACTTGCACCTGCAGGGGTTTTTGGTTACTTGGGTGCATTACATGCCAGCCAGCAAGCACAAAACACAAACGCCCCACAATAAACATATGGCGACTATCCCCAGCCCTTAATTTTAGTGCTCGTTAGCTTAGGCCTATATTTTTATATTTGCAAAAACCTGTTTTGGGTATATAGTGCAAGTAAGGTAAGGAGTGTGCATATGTTTTTTGGGCGTAAACCAATACAAAAACATCAACCTATTGATGGCGTGGTTTTGAAATCGCGGGAACGCACAAGGGCTGCTCGCAGTGCCGAAATCCAAGAACAACTTGTACTCGCCAAAAAGCTAGGCGATCGCGCAATGGAGGGCGAAGAATTCGGAATACCCGGATTCATGGCAATTGGCTTTCCCTTACTACGCCCAGACTCGGCAGAATATGCCAGAATTGTAAATGCGTATCATAATGTTGCTCGTATGGCAGCCGGTAGCTGCGTTCAGGTGGGTCCTGATTTTAATCGCGTCATAGGCATTAAGGCCGGAAGAGGCAAAGAAAGCATTGCCTTTAATATAATTCCTAGTCTAGACCATGAAGGCAACGACACGTATGAGGTAACTGCGGATGTGCTATGTACAAAAGCTATCTACACTCATTCTGGGTCAGAAGACGCAATTATACACGGTGATGTAGTAAATCCTCATGGAGTTACATTTATTGATAGCACACTTCGCGGCCCTGCGCCAGTGCGAATGATTACTCCTCACGCAATCGATAATCCTACTGATGGAGACAGGTTTGCGGATAACGGAAATCCGTCCTGGACTGATACGTACACAGAAAGACTACTGCCATCTCCGCCAGCAATACAAGCGTAAGCTTTGATCATTTATCCATAAAGCACTTCTAGCAAAGCGAAACCTGCTACTATATCTCTATGTCAAATTCTACGCAACCCTGTCCATTTTGCATCGAAAATAATCTTTTGCGAGTTACCGTTTTGTATGAGGACGATCTTTGGTATGTCACTGATATGGAAGAAGGCAGTATCAATAACGCGGCCATGGCAATCACCAAACGACATATTGAAACACCTTTTGAAATCAATACACAAGAATGGGAACAACTAAAAAATGTCATGGAAACAATGAAAAATCTTGTCGACAACAAAGAAATGCCCCAGGGGTACAATATCGGCTGGAATGTATATAAAACCGGCGGCCAGAACGTGGCGCACGCACACCTCCATCTACTTGGTCGATACGACAATGAACCCCTAGCAGGCAAAGGCATTCGCTACGCATTTAAGCAGCCAAACAACAGGCGTACGATGTAATTTCCTGTTAGGTACATTACAGACACATGTGCCTACGGCTTTGGTACTATAGATATTAGTAATAAACGGGGGTATAGTATGCAGCAAAAAATTACACCGAATCTATGGTTTGACGGTAATGCCCGAGAAGCAGTCGAGTATTACATATCAGTGTTTCAGGAGGGGGAAATAATCTCCACAGAATACTACCCCAACAGCGCAGAGGAGGGATTAGCTGATTTTCAAAAAGACATGGCAGGCAAGGAGCTTGTTATCGATTTTGAATTATTTGGACAGCGCTTTACAGCTATAAATGCTGGCCCGGAATTCAAGTTTAACGAAGCCATATCATTTCTAGTTACGTGCAAAGACCAAGAAGAGATTGACTACTACTGGAATAAGTTATCAGCAGTACCTGCAGCAGAACAGTGTGGCTGGTGCAAAGATAAATTTGGCTTAAGCTGGCAAATAGTTCCACAAAACATGGACCAACTTATGCAAAGACCAGGCGCCTATGCAAAAATGATGAAAATGAAAAAAATCGTCATCGCCGACTTTTAATACAGAAACTATTCGTCATACCAATTGTTTAGTTTGATACTTTGATACAATACAACTATGCAATATGTAGTGCTTTTACGAGGAATTAACGTCGGTGGCAATAAAAAAGTTTCCATGGCAGAACTACGACAGTGCCTCGAGAAGACAGGATATAAGAATGTATCTACCTATATCAATTCTGGTAATGTCATCTTGGAGAGTAACGAAAGTTCTGTGCAAGAGATTACAGATACTATACATATGGCTATCGAAAAGACTTTCGGGTTTTTAGTGAATGTTGTAGTGCTCGATAAAGACTCGTTTTTGGACATTGCAAATGAACTGCCGAAATCATGGGTTAATGACAAGGTGATGAAATGTGATGTTATGTTTTTGTGGGCCGACATAGACAACCCTACAGTACTCGAAAAGTTCGTTATCAAGCCCGAATTCGATACAGTCAAATACGTTCCTGGCGCAGTATTATGGGCAGTAGATCGTCAAGATATTAACAAAAGTGGGCTATTAAAATTAGTAGGTACGCCTACCTACAAAAAAATGACCATCCGTAACTGCAATACTGTTCGAAAACTCGCTACATTACTGCAGTAAATACAAGGAACAATCTGCTTATCTGCACATATTAAACAGAGGAGGTGAGCGCCTCCTCTGTTTAAGCTTGGGTACGAATAAATAAATGTCAGCTAACCGCCACGATGACTATTACGGCCACCCCTGGCTTTTGCTTCAGTTGGCTGTGCTGCTGCGCCTTTTCTGCCAGCTGCGCTACGATCGACATTCTCTAAATTTTTGCCTCCGCTTGCTCTACCGCCTTTGCTAGCGATTTCACGCTGCTTGGCATCATCCATAGCTGCAAAGCCACGATTTGGACTATTAGCCATAAACCCTCCTTCGTTTAATTTGGCAACACCTATCACTGTATACCCACGCTCATATTACGTCTGTTAGATCGTTCACAATACCTCTATAGCGCGAGCTACCATATTTGCTCACATATATAGTCGAAGGTATTGATTTATAATGAATAATATGCTATAATTAATAATTATGCCTGAAGGAAGATCTCGCAGAGACAATACATCCCCAAACCGGCTCGTCTTAAAAGGTAGAGTGCAAGTAGAGACTGCGCTCGGAGCCCTGATGTGTACCGGATCGAACCCCGACGCACAAAACCGCCTACAATTATTCCTTGATTTACATACAGAATATACAAGTCTTGAAGCCCAAGAAGATCTTTTCATAGCTTGCGAGGGAGGCACCACTGCTCAAGACAAGGCAGATATTACAGCCGGGCTCGAAGAGCTCGTTACCCGAGAGGACACACCGGCTGATATACGACATGCTGCAGCAGCTTTGTATGGCGATATTCGATAATACAATTAAGTATTCCGCTTCATATTAGATTGTTGATACAATGTAATCAACATGCGTACAGGTCATAAGAAAGTTATATATTTTGTGCGTCATGGTCAAAGCGTACACAATGTCTCTCCGGTATTCCAAGCAGACGACGCGCCACTCAGCGATACAGGCATCAAGCAAGCAAAGAGTATCGCAGACCGACTCTCAACCCTGCAGTTCGAAACGCTTATCAGTAGCCCTCTGTTACGTGCTGCTGAAACTGCGCAGCACATCTCTAAGCAAGTCAAAAAGGACATTATATTTTCCGATATCTTCGTCGAGAGATCTAAGCCTAGTGCCATAAACGGCAAGCCGTACTCTGACTCTGAAGCAAGGCAAAAGTGGAAAGAGTGGGAGGAGTCGCTATATACTCCTGGTATGCGCATTGATGACGGCGAGAATTACGATGACCTTATCATTCGAGCAGACAAAGCACTTGCTTTTTTGGAGGCTCGCTCAGAATCAACGCTTACAGTTGTGACCCATGGATATTTTTTGCGTATGCTCGTAGCCCGTGTACTAATAGGGCAAAATCTTACAGGATCAATATTGCGAGACTTCCAACGAAAAACATTCCTCGAGAACACTGCGATCACAGTATTATATTATACCGACGGCTTTAAAGAAGAAGTTGCCTGGCGACTATGGACCCTGAACGATCATTCGCATTTTGCTGAATAATCAAAATGCATCGCCTTATGGCCTGGGGAAATTAATCGCTACAATATAGATAGACCGAGAGTCGATCTAGGAGTTGCGCAACGTCCAAAACCCGTCTTGTCCTACCGGAGTGAACTCGGCGACTTCTGTTAGCTGTTTGTGAGCTTTTTGGATATCGCAATTCATAATTGTAGCTACTTCGATAGTTGCGAGTGGCACATCAGCCCATTCAAGCACTTGCTGAACAGATTTTGGATCTTTTGCCCGTATACATTCTGGGATAAGGTTTCCAATAATCGCCTCGTACGCCTGAAGAGGCCAAAAACCAGGCAACTCAAAAGTAGTATCATCCATGGTAAAGACATACGAAGCTGCAGGGTAGCGTACTCGGTCGGTCGAAGCTTTGGACAACTTGTGAGCAAAATGCTGTGCGTGCGTACCTGGGTTACGCGCAGATTCAGCATCTTTCGTAAGCGCAATTTCGGTTTCTGGCAACGTTCGCCACTTCGTTACTTGCTCTGGGTCCAAGCCAGCTTCTGCAATCACAGTGTCGAGAGCCTTCTGATCATCAATCAGTGCGTTATTCATGCTTGCAATACGTAAATAGCGTAAAAATGTATCGGCCATTTTTGGGTTATTATTCCGAACAGCGATGTAATTTTGGCACGCAAGGAGTGTCTGTGGCACACGTGGCATTAGCTCAACATTCATTGGCATACCGTGTTGAGTACGTAAGTTTTTGCGAGACTCGCTAATCCGTTCTGGGGTCATCGGAGATGTTTCACCGTCATATCCGCTGAGCACAATCATGACAGTTTGCCATGAAAGCGCATCACCATACAGCCATTTAAGTCGCCAGCGAGTCGGCTCCATTGAGTATGCAAAAGGGCAGGTTGGATCAGTGAAAATCGTAAGGTGTACTTTGTTCATATATATAGCGTACCACTAGGTACGTTTACTGTTGTCATATATTTTATACATTTGCCAATAAAAAACTTCCCAGAAGGAAGTGTATCTTCAAAAGTACTGCTGTGCCTCCCTGTAATCAAAAAATATATATATAATTTGATCCCCAGGACCACAATGAGAGCGAGCTTCTGACAGTAAAGTCAGTATTGCTTCGAGCTACGATCATTGTGCGGGAGGCGGTGTCGAGGGTTGTTAAGAGGCGGGCGCCTGCTGTTTATTGAGCTTACTGCGTGCCTCAAGGAGCTTGAGTCGCATGTACATAGCCTTGCTCACCAAGGTCAATACGAGATAGACTCCCGTGAGGATCAGTAGCCACGGCATAAATCGTGGCTCATACCAATAACTAGGCATCGAGGCGTACCAGTCGCGTGCTACGTATAGAAGATTGGCAGAAACGCTGCACACAACAAGTAGCACCGAGGTTCTCCGAAACATGAACTGCCACCACATCACAGGCGACCATCCCTTAAACAGGGATTTGTCCTCGCTCCTATGGGTGAGCATTGAGGTAGCTCCCGCATCATGTCTGAAGTCAATCCACCACACAAGAAAAATAGGGAGCGAAAATGTTCCGAACACAACCGCAAGCGTAGCCGTCACCATTGCCAGCACTCCAACAATTGCCATAATAACCTCTCAGGTTCAAGAAAGCCTCATTGCTCTCTACGAATACATTTATACCTTAAATTTTTACTAAAGCAAATATTTACATAAATAGCCCAAGAGAAAAACAAAGCCATATAGCTAAACTTGTATTACAATGTACAGATGAGCAAAAATACCGTACCAGCATTGGAGATTACGGATCTTCAAAAAACTTACAAAACTGGAGTTCAAGCACTTAATGGCATAAACCTTACCGTTAGGGAAGGTGAATTCATAGGATTGCTTGGGCCAAATGGAGCAGGGAAATCAACCCTAATTCACAGCCTAATGGGCCTCGTCACACCGAGTGATGGCACTGCAAAAATATTTGGTCACGATGTCGTACGGGATTATCAGGCAGCCAGAGCACTTGCCGGACTTGCGCCCCAAGAACCCAACCTAGACTGGTTTCTTACGGTTGAAGAAACACTCGACTTCCATGGCGGTTACTACGGCATGCGGAAAGCCGAACGCAAAGAAAGAACTTCCGAATTACTTGAAGCATTTTCTCTAACTGACAAGCGAAAATCCCGTGCAATGATGCTCTCTGGCGGTATGAAACGACGCGTAATTTTAGCACGGGCTTTAATGCATCGTCCTCAGCTCTTAATCCTAGACGAACCTACAGCGGGAGTTGACGTGGAATTACGTCTAGAATTATGGCACTACACCAAAAAACTCAATAAAGAAGGCACGACTATACTACTAACAACTCATTATATTGAAGAAGCCGAAGAATTATGTAGCCGTATCGCGCTTATTAATCACGGCGAGATTATTCACGAAGGCACCACCAAGGAATTGAAAAAGGAGTTCAAGAAAAATACCCTAGAAGATGTATATCTATCCTTAATAGGTCGCGAAGAACTCACCCGCAAGGAGGCATCGCTATGATCGAAAAATACATGGGTTTCTGGACATTACTTCGTCGCGAGATGCAGCGTTTCTGGTCTATTAAACGCCAAACTATTCTAGGACCTTTGCTTGAGACTTACTTGTATATAAGTGTTTTTGGCGCAGCGCTTGGGAGCCGGATCGATAACCTTGACGGACACTCATACATAAACTTTATTATCCCTGGATTATTACTTATGGCCATTGCGATGAACTCATTTGCTAACAATTCCTCATCGGTACTACAGCAAAAGATGCAACGAGCCATCGAAGACCAGCTAGCATCGCCAGTGTCAAATACCGCCTTACTTGCAGCGTTTACGCTAGGAGGCCTAATACGCGCTTCGATAATTGCTTCATTGACATTCTTAACCGCTTGGGTGCTTATTGATATGACGGTGGCGCATCCTTTGCTGTTTATTGCCAGTATGGGAATATGCGGACTATTCTTTGCGTCTTTAGGGGTATTAGTAGGGTTACGTGCAGAAACATTCGATAACATGAGTTTTTACCAAACGTTCATAATTCAGCCATTAATATTTTTAGGTGGTATATTTTATTCCGCAAGTTTATTGAGCGAGCCATTCCACACTCTTACGCATATAAACCCTATATTTTACATGATTAACACCGTACGCTACGGCATGCTCGGCAGCAGTGATGTTAATCCGTGGGCTTCATTATTAGTCATTGGAATCGCCACACTGGCCTTAATTGCTCTAAATTCTTTCTTATTCAAAAAGGGATATAGGCTACGAAATTAAAAGCTTCCTATAGGTTATTGCTCGGACCCAATATGAACACACTTAATTAATGGCGTCGCAATATAGCTCTCGTGCGAGCTAATCGTATAGCTATATCCTGCCTCCATTCATAGACACCATAACCTATAATCATTGCCACACCAGCACCAATGAAAAACAGTGTATTATTAGATTTTTTATGATTGCCACTTACGTCCTGCACCTCGGCTATATCTTTACTCTTTGTAACCTTTTTGCGACAGCGATTTGTTTCGGGGTTGCGCTCCTGATCTTTCTTACAGGGCGCCAGGGCAGGGGTGGTAGCTTTGTTTTTGCAACGTCCCGTTTCTGGATTTCGATATTGGTGAGCACTACAAGCTTTCTGTGATGCTGCCAACGTTTGTGCAGAACGGCAACGATTAGTGGCAGGGTTACGCTCTTGCCCTTCTTTGCAAGGACTAACCGTTGCTATTGTTGGTATACTACGACACCTGTTAGTTTCGGGATTTCGTTCTTTGCCTGGCCCACAATCTTTATTATTCGAAGTAGTAGCAACGGCATTGGTCTGTGCTTCAGGTTCTGGTAGCCACTGATTTACCATGGTTGGTCTCGGTATCATCCATTTCCATGCATTGTTTGCACTATCTAACGCCCATGACATGCCTTGTGTTTTTACAGAACTTGCATCTGGATATTGCACCACCGTATTTTGATATACCTTCACCCCATAGAGATCTTCGAGCCATACATATCCACCAGTATTCGTTAAGGACATCGCCTCATCAGAGTCTTTACGATGCACTAACAAATATTCACCTGGATGCAACGATCCTGTGAGTGTAAAGGTATTGGTAGCACTAATGGCATAGTAACAATCTGCGCAGACAATGTTTCTATGATAATGCCCGTCACAAGATTAGGCTGGGCATCAACACCGTAAAAATAGTGTTTTAAGAGTGGCGCAAGAATCATAACCCCGGCAAATGACAACATAGATAAATACCACCCAAGATCTCCCCATACATAAAACGGATTTGCGTACGCAGTGATCATGCCAACCAAAGACAACAACACTAGAGGCTGAATAGTACGTCCAAAATACCACGCAATCAGACTCAGTAAAGTCACCAGTGCAACACGCGACATAGAAGGACTAAAGCCAGTCATCATAGCAAACCCTATTACCATGGCTACTGCTGTTATGAAAGCCATATACTTCGATATTCTGGCAAAAAATCTGCGTGTAAATCTAACCAAGATTGTTAAATTGTAGCCACTTGCAACGACCACATGCGTTAGTCCTAGTACCTGCAACTGGGTATCCAGCTCTTCAGGAAGGGAACTGCGTTGCCCCACAAGATAGCCAATACCCAAACTAGCCTCAGGCTCTGTAATCGTTTTTCCTATATTCGTTGCGAACCAGTCGCGTGTGTCTCTACCAAGATCACTTTGTGCTTCACGATCAATTTTTACAAGTTGCGCCCTATACATCGAGGCGGGTATGACGCCAAACCCCTCTCCTAACGTACCGCTCACGGTAATCTTGTAACTACGCTTCAATGAGACTTTTGACTGAATCTCAACCCAAATATTCCCAGGCAGCTTTTTGCCACCCACAACAACACTACTAAGCTGCAATCGCTGCTTACCATCTTGTGTAGCAACTACATCTTCGTGAACTATACCTTGCACATACACTTGATTGCCGTAATATATTTGATACATTGCCGTAATATATTTGATACGCTGCGAGCTGCTGATACTGCACACTGCCTCTTGCATACCCAAACACTGCACCTACACAAAAGATAAGTGCGATCGCATAATAATTTTTAGCCCTACCTCCTATACAAAGAAGAACACAGCACAAAATAATACCCCATACGTGTAATTCAAA
The DNA here is from genome assembly GCA_964499935.1 of uncultured Candidatus Saccharibacteria bacterium. Classification (GTDB taxonomy): domain Bacteria; phylum Patescibacteriota; class Saccharimonadia; order Saccharimonadales; family UBA4665; genus CALBGR01. The sequence goes on from CAZCMS010000001.1 coordinate 816,643, forward strand.
AAAGGAGGGGACTACTGTGGCGAAAGCAAGACCGACAATAACACCGGTGGCACACCACATAATGAGCCAAGATATATGAAAATGTTTTCTATATGTTCTTTTCATGCGTCATGCTACGAGGCATGACAACTATTGCACTATCGGAAGTTGCTGACCAGGGCAGGATTCCAGAACACGGTTCATAGTAACATACTCAGCGTCTGTAACCCAAAGCGTATATTTTTGCTTGACTGCTATTTGGCGCGCGACATATTGGCATCGATACGATTTATTAGGTGGTAGCCATGTTGCTGCATCACCGTCACTTTTTTTATTATTTGTCGGTCCATCAACCGCCAGAAGATTAAGCGGGTCATTTGCTAACTCGGCCCGCTCGGCAACATCAATATTTTGTGCACCTTTTTGCCACGCATCAGAAAGCGCAACTACATGATCAATCTGGACCGCACTACTGGTTTGCTTGCCACGCTTAAACTGGATTGTGTTGCCTGTGTAGGGGTCTTGGAGTACACCCGACAATACCTTGCACGTAGTACTCGAATCAAACACCACGTGCGTTAAATCTCTTTGCAGAATATAATCTCGCATATCACATTCGTCCACGCGCGCCCACCCAGCCCCAAATTGGTCGCGAGAATAGCCAGTTTTCGGAGCTCGCCCTTTTATTGCTAACTTTTTTAATGCTTCGGCTGCATTGCCTGTGCTTGTCTGCGCAATTTGCTTTTGGGGAGGAGGTTCAGATGGTGTTTGATCTTGCAGATTTATCACCACCATACCAATCACAAATACACATATACTCACAAGCGTCGCAATAGTCCTTCTTCGTCGTTCAATCATAGTAATCCTATTGTATGTGAAAATAATGTCTACGCCAGTAAATAAAGTTTGCACCACTGGAGCCAGAGGTGTTAGGCTATATGTAGTAACGAGTTTTGGAAACAAGCAAAAAACCATTGTACTATCATGAAAATCCAAATTTCACTATACGAGTTTTATGCAATGGGCATCAATAGCCTAATTACACGTGCGCCCTGGGAAGCAGGCGGACGTGTTTCTCCTTACAATGAAAGTTTTATTTACGAGCAAAGGCTGCTTTCGCTCGCGCTATTATTCCTCATGGGGGAAGAGTATGTTCCAGAGTCGGTCGTGCGAACAATGCCCAAGAAATTCAGTGCCCAAGTACGTAACAGCGTTAATCAATCAGTTTTTTTACGAGCACTGAAGAATCACTACAGAGCACTCCCTAATGGTGATGCACTTGCACAAGAGATGATGATTCGGATGGAGTCGTACATTACTATTACTCGCAAAGCTCACGAAAGTGATATAGACCCTCTTGAGGCAATCACCACAACGCTAGCCAGACGAGTACCGCCCCGAGATGAATCTCAAAGCAACAACTATCTAAAGCGTGTCGGTAAAATCTTTGCTTATACAGAAGGCCTGGTAAAACGTAGCCTAGCCAGTAAATACGAAATTGTTTAGTAACGCTCTCGACATCACTTTACCTAAAAAGCTCAAAGCAGAAATACAAAGAGTAATTATACTGCGCGCACGATTTCACTTACGAACAACACCTACTTCAAGAAGCCGTTATCACGAGGCCACGAGCTACTCTTAACCGCATTTGTCAGTAATGCATCAAGTGTCTCGACAGGCTTCACGCCTAAGTTAAACTTGTTCAAGCGCAAGAACGTATATCCGTAGCCCTCGAGTTCTTTCTGGTTATATACCTCGGCACCGTCAAGATACGTGTCTTTAGAATTTTTGTCGGTCGCCATAAAGTTCTCCTTAAATTCATCATAAGTAATGATGATACGCTGATCATCAAAGACGACCATAAAATCTACCTTATACGCAGGATGTCGATAGTGTGGAGACAGAGATTTCATCAGCTCACCCAATGAGAATTGCGTTATAAACCGTGCTCGATCAGTATATTTCTTGTAAAACTTCGTGGCGTAAAAATATTGAGGCACCAAACTTTCTGCAGCAAGCAGTATATCTGCCGTGCTAGCGGTTTTCTTAGATACGCCAGCACTGAGTAGTTGCTGGTGATACGAAAGGACATTCTTGAGTTCACCGGTATACATATCGAGTGGCTTACTCATAACGTAGTGGGCTACCGCTCCTGCGCTGCTAAAGCCAGCCAGCAATCGTTGTTGAAGAGAATCTTGTGTGTGCGTTTCGTTTGATTCTGGGAAAACATACATATGTTTTTGCTGTTCATCCGCCACCATGCTATACAGAACATAATCTCGATGCTCGCCTCGCGCCGTATCAAAAGTCATTACTCGCACGTTGTGGCGCAGGAACCAATCATTAATAACACTTTCATCAAGATATCTCTGAATAAGTATTGCCTGGTCAATATATGGAGTAACGATACCGATCGTACCCTGATAGCCAGATTCCTTCATATCCAACAACGTTGCCAGAATATACCTTGCCTCGCCCTCATTTGTGTAGACACCTTGGCTTTCGTTCACATCAGACTCAATAACGTCAAACTTAATCGCTTCCTTTAAAGGCAGCGATCGAGCCTTAAGGCATCGTAATGCTCCATCATAAAATGTGGTATTCGCATAACTAATTAATTCACTTGATGACCTAAAATATTTTGTAAATGTTACCTCGGCATTTGCAAAGGCTTGTGCAAACTGCATAACAGAGTTCGAGACATTAAAATTGTTACGCACTTTTGCAACATAAGAATTCTTAACATCAGCTGGTACTGCGCCCAACGTTTGAGCAAAAGCCGATACGATACGACTACGATACGTTTCATTAATTAGAGTATCTGCATATGCTGAAAGCTGACATGTATATTGCTTGCTATCACCAACCACAATAATCTTTTTTGCTCGCAGTAGAGCAGGGAGCACTTCGGCAATACTTATGTGTGATGCCTCGTCAATAATGACCACATCAAACAACTGATTTTTTAGAGGCACATATGTGGCAAAATCATGAACCGTACCAAGAACACATGGAAATGCCTGCAGCAGTCCGCTAAAAATATTTTTATCAATCTGCTGTTTTGATACGAGAGCCTTGCGAACAGTTGCGAAGTTTTCTGCTTGATTTTCGATATATTTGATGAGTTTCGTATCAAGAGTATGACTTAGCTGTGTAGCGGTGATCTGTCGCAAGTCGCGTTGGGTAGCACTGTATATATCAACTGTCATTTCCCTAAAATAGCTAGTGATATCTTGTTCTTTCTTCTTAAAAGAAAGGTATCCCTTAATTTCAGCAACACTACTTTCGGCAAATGTATCATCGATAATATCGAGATTACCGTTCACGTATTGCACCCCTAGACGCTTCGCAGCTGCAGGGTATGTTTTTAAGAAATGTTTTATATTTTTCTTACATTCATCGAGTTGCTTCACATCGTCGAGGTCGTTTGTCAGTTTTCCAAATCGATCACTAAATGCCTGTGGTTTTGCAAGAATCTGACCAATCGCCTTGACGCCAAATAAGGTAGACAGATTTTGGTTGGCACGAAATACCTCGTTCAGCTTAGTTGCATACTGTAGCAGACTAATATTAGCGAGTAAGTTATCCGCCTCATATATTCGATACTTCGCCATAAATTCAAATTCTGTCGGAGCAACAAGCGCAGCAAGCATTTTTCGTAGTTCATCTGTCTGGGAAGTATCTTGCTTGACGATACCGAGCACCTCTCTCCATAAATCAAGCTCCAGACCAAGCTTTGCTAGTTGCTCTATAGTTGAGCTCACGAGGTCGGCCATAAGCTGCAGATCATCAAGACGTTTTTCAGGCTCAGAGAGACTAAAGCCAGGAATTGATTTCTTTAATTGTCTAGTTAGATTCTCGACAACCAATGTGCGTCCAGAAAATCCAAAAATCTTTGACTTCAGGCTGACAACCTGGTCAACATATTCACCGAAGGCAGCAATGATATCTTCTGGTGGCGTATTGTACGATAATAACTCCACAATAAGTGCTTCATTTCGCTTCTTGTCATGACCCAAGTATTGTCTTGTACCATGCGCAACATCTACAAGCCTATCTAGCAGCTGCTGTTTTTCTGCTACCGCAAAAAATGTAGTACTGTCTGTAATATCAAATCTGGTCGTTACTGGATTGCCTTTGAGTGTCTTGATATACGGACGGTAATTGGAGTGAATATATGATAGTGCCGACTGGAGTTTTGACCTTTGGTCGGGTAAGAGTTTACGATACCTCACAATAAACTGCGGAAGTCTGTCGTGTACATTTTTATTTGCTTTTTCGTATTCGCGTACAATGCTCAAGAATTCAGCGATGGCTTTTTGTTGGCTTGATTCGATATAAGGAAGTAGGTAGTTGGCTTCACTCTTTCGAATATACTGAATAGACTGATGGAGCTTCTGTAGCTCAACAGTAATTTCATCGACAGGTTCATCCTGAATCCAGTCACGGCTTCCAAACTTTGATTCATTATTGACTGTTTGCTCAACCTCGTGAAGATTAATATTTTCCATGCCTTGCATCAAATTTGTCAGCTCGTCTGACGCCTCTTGTACTTTGCGACTTTTAGCCGTACGGAGCTCATTTTGTAGCTTGGTGTAATTCTTATGATACGCCTGGATTTTTTGTATAAATTGGGATTCTATCTCTTCAAGCAGCTCATCGTCCACGTTATCAAGTCGCAAAAGAGGATTATGGAATGCACCTTCTTCACGAACCTCACCAAGTACTTCTAGAATAGCGCCTCGCACATCATTCAAGGCAGTAGGGGTATCGGATAACACCAAGGTAGAAAATCCGTCATTAAATGAACGTGCAACTACCGAGCTAATGAAATGACTTTTTCCTGTCCCTGGACCCCCGTCGACGACTATCATGTCGCAATCAGGCTTATTCAGTGCAAGATGCGCCTTTCTTTGTTCATCATTTAGTGGCAATAAATTACCTGACATCAGTTTTTCGGTCGTAGACTTAGACTCCCATTCTTCAGAAATTTCCTGTACATACTGCACAGGGGTGTGGGAAATAAATTTCTGCACGAACTCAGCAAGATACTGCCCAGGCTTTGCACCCGTAAGAATTTGCGCGTAGTCATTGATGATAGATTCTCTCGATGCATCAGATAATATAATCCTGAGCTTATTAGACAGCGACACGCTCCCATTAGTTATTTTCTGAGCCGACGGGGTGCTCAGCTGCATAGAACCTTCTAGCTTTAATTCTTTTGTTAGCATATCTACAATATTCTGTAGCTGACCAATAACATCTTTGCGCTTCCGCTTGTCGATAAATAGTATTTTTTCGATAGAGCCATCAAAGGCAACCTCAGACCCAAGCATGTCGCCATAACGCTGCATCACATATTGAATTGCCTGAGTGTTCACAAAGACACGATCTTCAAAGGTCAACGCAACTGAAGGGTAGTTATGTACTGATTCTACAGGTGCATAAAATAAGGGGAAGTTGTGGCCTTGAATGCTAATATCGCCAAATAAGACATATACCTGGGTGTCCATATTTTTAATGACCTGATGACGATGTATACGGTATATGTCTTGGTACGCGTCACTTGAGGTATACTCATATAAAAATTCCCTTAAGGAACGCTTCAAGGCATCAACGGAAAACACTTCATCAAGCGCCACACGAAGCGCCTCTACTGATTGACCGTCCGAGTAATATCGTGTCGCCAAGACACGGAAGTCATTCCAGAAAACATTTTTTAAAGCCTGTACGGCAGCTCCCTGAAGGTGGTAGCTAGAAGCTGATACATCCGAAAGATCAGTTCGAGCCTCTCGAAGCATAGGTACTATAACGCCAATTGTAACCATACGTTCAAAAAATCCTTCAATTTTTTGAATATAAATATTTTCATCAGCACCACAATCAAATTTTGCACCTTCGGCTGCTTGTGCGAATGAACGAGTAAATTCCTGAGCCTGCGTCTCTTCGAGGGCTTCGGTTGATCGAGCAAGCACATCTGTTTCTCTATCATCCGTATGAGTAACGTATTTGTTCTGACTAACTACAAACGTTTCCTGAGCAAAACCTGATGCAACATTTTTATATAAATTCTTATAAAGCTGAGGGTATTTATCCAAAGGCATAGATTGAGCAATATCGAACAACCTTTGTTCGTTTAAACGCCATATTGGCAACAAATCTTTCTGTAGGCCAGTCTCTAAAAACACCCTGAAATATTGTGCAATATCCCTAGTAAATTCTGTAGCAATTATAGGCTTGCCAGATGTAGTGACAGTTTTCTCTTCCATACTCATACCCAAACTTATACATACTATAACAGTTCCTGTAAGTTTAGGCATAGCATTTTTATGTATTTACTATCAAACACCCTTGAACTACAAAAATAGCTTTCTGTATGCAAATTTGATCATCGTGCTACAATAATGCAAAAGAGGAGTCTGCGCGTATGAGAGATGCCAGTTCTGCAGCAAGCCTAGCAAGAATTATCGCAGGCATATTGTTGGTAGCCCTAGGCATCTGCCTCATTACTGCGTTCTTCCAGCTTCCGACACCTCCACTCTGGGTATCTGCCATCTTGATGATTGTTGGCCTAACTATACTGTATCCTTCAGCCCCAATCATGCAGCAACTAAGCGGTATAGGATTTTTTGGAACTGGTGTATTCGCTACTTTAAGAACCCTTGATATTATCACTGACACCTGGATACAGTACGGCTTGGGGGTATTTTTATTTTTGCTGGGGGTAACAATATTATTTTATCGCGCAATTGGAGGTATGCGCACCAAACGTCAAGACCCCCTATAAAGCAAAGAAAAACTGCGCAAATATATAACCTTTATAACGAGGAGATGCTGTTATGGTACAAACCGCAAAAAGTTCCATTAACAATTTATGGTGGATAGGGATGGCAGAAGGTGTTGTTGCATTATTATTCGGTATTGCAGCCGTATTCTGGCCGGGGCTCACATTACTAATATTAGTGTATTTATTTAGTGCTTTTGTACTTGCCTGGGGTATTTCAAGCATCGTGCATGGCATTCTATCAATAAGATACCGCAGCACATGGTGGCTAACACTTTTGTTTGGTATCGTAGCAACAGGCGTGGGCGTGTATCTAGTGCGCCATACTACAGTTTCGTTTAAGACGCTTATTATATTAATCGGCTTTACGCTCATTATTCGAGGCATCTTTGATCTTGTCAGTGTGGTAATAGAGAAGGCGAACGCAACTACTCGAGTCCTTTGGGGCATTCTCGGACTGGCCGGTATCATCGTAGGAATCGTCATTTTGAACCAGCCAGTCGCGGGCGGAGTTGCTTTTGTTTGGGTACTGGGGCTGTATGCTCTCGTGGCAGGACCACTTATGATCGCAATGTCTATTGATGCTCGTGATGAAATTTTATAAATAAAAACATACTTAAAAAGTAATGAGCCCCATAACAAAAGGGCTCATTTTAATTTCATTAGAAAATCTGTGAACAATGTAACGTCGGCTAGGCTGCTTGATGTTTGACTCTGCGCCATTTTCGAAGACGCACACGCTCGACTTTTTGAGGCGTCCAGTTATTTGCCATATCATCTATTTCGAGACTATCGATGTCTCCCACTGACATTGGTCTTTCTAAGACATGTATTCGCTTCACGAAACCCTCCTCCTAAGCACTGTTAAGCTTGTGCTTGTAACGTAGAATATACGAAATGTAAAAGTGTTTCTGCAAAATATTTCACACCCGTAGTTGCCGTGATACACGTTTTTACTATATATCGGGTATACTAGTAGCTATATGAAGGTTGTTGTACAGATACCGTGTCTCAATGAAGAGAAAACTTTGCCATTGGTACTCGAAACTATTCCAAAGAAAATTCCTGGCATAGATGAAATAATTATTCTCGTCATAGACGATGGTAGCACCGATCAAACTCTGGCTGTTGCTCAAAAACATGGCGTGAAACATTTTGTGAAACACGTAGGAAATAAGGGTCTCGCTCGATCATTCCATGATGGCATGCTGTATGCGCTGGAAATTGGGGCAGATATTTTAGTTAATACAGATGGAGACAACCAGTATCCGCAGGAAAAGATTGGTGATCTTATTAAACCAATTCTTGAAGGAGAGGCAGATATGGTCATTGCCGATCGACAAGTGCAAAAAATTGCCCATTTTTCCAAGAGTAAAAAATTCTTCCAGCGCCTTGGTACCAAGGTACTCAATGTTGCAGCAGGCACCGATGTACCAGATGCACCAAGCGGGTTTCGTGCATATTCCAGAGAAACCTTACTACAGCTTAATATAGTAACCAGGTTCAGTTACGCTATGGAGACACTTATACAGGCAGGGAACAAACGAATACGTATTGCAAGTGTCAAGATTACTACCAACCCCAAAACACGTGAATCACGACTATTTAACTCATCACTTGAACACATGATCAAATCGGGTGTTGCGATCTCTCGTTCATTTCTTATGTATAAGCCATACATGCTTTTTGCACCCCTCAGTGGCATATTGCTTATTATAGGCGCTATTCCATTTGCTCGATTCTTATACTTTGCACTTATGGGCGACACAAGCGGACACTTGCAGTCATTAATTCTAGGCACAGTATTCTTGATCGCAGCCTTTATCTCAGCTACGCTAGGTGTTATCGCTGATCTTATTCGAATTAATCGTGCGCTCATCGAAGATCAACTCGAGCAAGACAAACGATTTCGCTATAAAAAATAATTCTTATTAATCGCCAATAATGACTGGATGTAGCATTTTCTGTATCCGCATATTCGCATCTTGCACGAAGCTATTCGGCCAATACCAACGAGCCTCACTTCGAACAATGTACGTAATCGGCCCGCCACCTTGTAGAAACAAGAGCAACACAACAGCTGCAAACACGCCCTTTAGCTGTGCTTGATTAATATGTGAAAAGAATCGAGAATAGGCGAGCGCCACGATTACACCAAACGCCGGCAATAGCGGGATGAGATATCTTCCGTTAATCGCAACGGGTCTTCCTGTGTATACGTATAGCTGATACACCTGTAGCCACAATGCAGCGACATACAACGCTCCAACCACAAGAAACAAGACAAAAATTGGATACTGCCTTAGGAGCGACCTGCCGTACACCAACGCAAGCACAGCTCCCATAACCGTGACTACGATGGCTACAATAGCTGGAATAGGCAACGGTTTGCGGGTCGCATATTCATTTGTCGGACCAGCCAATGTAAAGAATAATCGATGCCACATACCCCACGCCCAATGAGTTGCAGTGTATGCGACAGCATTACGCTCTTCGAGTCCTTCCTTATTTTGTGAATAGCGATAATCCCGACCCCATGGCCCGTACTGACTACATTCTTCGACGCTAATGACGGCTGCGCAATCGGGCACTGGGTCATGGTAGCGAACAACATTAACAACATATCGCTGACAGAATAACCCAAACCCTACAATAAATAGCGAACCTATAAGAATCTTTACAGGAAGCGTTATTTGTCGCATACTCGATACGAACTGAGGGATTATATCTTTATTCTTTTGATAGGCTCGCACAAGCTCATATCCAATATATAAAGCAGCTCCTGCAGCAATAGGTAAAAACGCATATTTTACGACCGACGAAAAGAGCAGTAGCAATACAAGATATGCAAGCTGGTCACCCGGAATCGTCTGCTTTAATCGAAGCTGCTCGCGAATGCTCATTGTGTACAAAAATACACCCGCAACTATTACCATCAGAAGATTGTCGTAGTTGATTTGCCCTGCCAATAGTGGCACTACTGGAATAAGAACGAACACAGCGATCACAACGTTGATAATCGCAGGCGCAATTTTAGCACGCAAAAATACTTTTCTGTACAGAACAAGACCTACTACGAATAAAGCGATATTGATAACCCGCAAGCAAATTATTACTACTGTTTCACTTGGAATAACCGCAGAAAGAATGCGATAAGGAAAACTCATTAGGTAGTGAAACAGGTACGAAGGATCGGTAGTGATTGAGCCAAATACTGCCGCCTCTGGAGTCTGCACAACAGAAAAAGGATTCCATACTTCTGCGTAAATTCTAATGAGACCCAAGTGGAAATCTTCGTCAAACGCCATAGGATACAAGCTTGATAGAGCAACCCAGAAAGAGGTCAGTGTAATAAACGCAATAATACTGTAAAAAAACTTATTTGATGCAAAAATATTTCCCAAACCTAACAATACCCTCGAGATCCGTGTGTTCATCATTGTCATACAGTATAAAGGAAATGCGCTATATCCGGTATACTTATACGTAAATGAAGCGAAAAATACGCATTGCACTTGGAGCTTTTATTGTCATTGCAACAGTAGTGGCATTTCTCTGGTACGCAAGCAATAATCCAGAAGTTCTTGAGCAACTTTCACAAACACCGCTAGCAACTATTTTTATTATTACGCTTTTGTACGGCGGGGTGTTAGGTGCACTTGTTATAGTGCTGTACGGCTCTCTTATGGCGTATAGAAAATCCATGGCTTTACAAGAAAATTTTCTTCTTAATGCCTATTCGTCGCTTGTAAATTTCTTTGGGCCAGGGCAGAGTGGCCCCGGATTTCGTGCTGCTTATCTTAAGCTCAAACATAACGTTAAAGTTAAGCAATATATTTTTGTTACACTGGTATACTATGCATTCTATGCTTTCTTTAGTGGCATACTTATTGCCAGTGCAGCACTCACATGGTGGGCGACTATAGGGATACTTACTGCCATTGTTGCAGTATGCTGGATAGTGTTACGATATTACGCCAGAAAAAATAAAGACCTCGTTCAGACATCCTATCGTTCCTTTGTAAAGCCATTTGCGGTTATTGGTTTGGCAACATTGCTTCAGGTTATCTTGCTATGGGCTATCTATTTTGTTGAATTACGATCTTTTGACGCAAACATTTCTTTATCCCAGGCAGCAATATATACTGGTGCTGCAAATTTTGCCCTTTTTGTATCACTCACCCCTGGAGCTATTGGATTTCGTGAAGCATTTCTCGTGTTCTCCCAAAATCTTCATCACATACCAAATGATATTATTGTTACCGCTAATATTCTCGATAGGGCAGTGTATATCTTATTTCTAGGGATATTATTTTTATTTGTTCTTTTCCTTCACGCCGGCAAAACGCTGCAAGTCCAAAAAGTAAAAAAAATTAGTAAAGACACTTAAGGCAGGCTCAGCTGCAATTACACATCATTGACAGACCGTAACACTCTATGGGAACAATTTAACATTCACAATTCCACGCGACAGAGTATTATATAGCTTATGAATGTTATCGATTTCCTTATTGTGTTTCTGATTATACTGACCATTGTACGTGGCATGGATATCGGTCTCGTGAGACAAGCATCGTCATTACTCGGCCTTGTTATAGGACTTTTTGTCAGCTCACTCATTGCTTCACTGGTAGACATCGGCCCTGTTGCTAGCCTTGTTATTATTGGCGTAGGGTTATTAGGCGCAATCGTTGGAAGCGAATACCTAGGAGTGAAACTTAAAAAATCACTCCACGAAAAAAGTCTTAATAAAGTTGACAGATTTTTTGGAGCAGCCCTAGGAGGTATTATATGTCTTGCATTTGTATGGTTTTGTGCCGGTGTCCTTCCATTCATACCTTCTTCGTCGCTAGGGCAGGCTGTTCGTGATTCTAAAATAATACGCTGGCTCGACGACACACTACCCCCAACCACCTCCATAGTACGGTGGCTAGAGCATTCGTTTGAACAAACAAAAATTCCAGAAATTGTCAATGAACTGGAGCCTCAGGAACACAACGCCAAAGGTACGATCCCGGATGTTTCACAATTCCAAGACGTTATAAAAGAGAGTCGTAATTCTGTCGTAGAAATCGAGGGCAGATCATGCGCAGGAATTGGTGTAGGCTCTGGGTTCGTCGTTGCCCCAAATTATATCGTCACCAATGCCCATGTGGTCGCAGGCATGCGATCGCCGTATGCGCAGGACACCAACGGCCGACACAAAACTGAAATTGTTGCATTTGACTCATCAAATGACCTTGCAATACTAAAAACAGAACGGCTTGAAGGAAAATCTCTTACTATAAAAGAAGGCACTGTTTCTGTCGGCGAATCTGGTGTTACGCTTGGGTACCCGGAAGGTCGAGCATTTACTGCCCAGCCTGCTGTAGTAGTTGAGCGCTTCACGGCACTCGGAAAAGATATCTACGAGCAAAACGATGTAAGACGTGATGTGTATGCGCTTAAGTCTGCGGTCGAGCCAGGAAATTCTGGCGGACCACTCATCAACAAGTCAGGGGAGGTTATAGGAGTAGTTTTTGCGCGCTCGACAACTAATACCCAGATTGGGTATGCACTCAGCACACCCCCTGTGCATCGTCTGCTTGCACAAGCTCAATCCCAACCATCATCTGGAAGTAGTCTTCGCTGCACGCCATAAGCTCAAAAATAGCTATTCGTGCCTGAGAGCTTCTATGGGATCTTTGCGAGCAGCCTTGATAGCGGGTACGCTACCGAATAACACCCCCACTAATACCGACAACAAGAATACGAGCACCGTAGCCTCCCAGGTAATGACAGGAAGCAGAGGAGTTGTAACACGCAGTACATACGTAACAACAAATGCTATAGCGATACCTATAGCACCTCCGGTTGCGCTCAGTAATACTGCTTCAATCATAAATTGCTCAAGAATCTGACGTTTCGTAGCCCCAATTGCTTTACGAATCCCTATTTCATGCATACGCTCTGTAACTGATACGAGCATAATATTCATAATACTAATACCACTCACCAATAAGGCGATTGCAGCAACTCCAGCCACAAACGCGGTCAGCAGCTGCATAATATTATTCACGATACGCAAATTTTCTGCCTGCGTGATAACACTAAAATCATGACTGCCTCCGTGAGCAGTCTTAAGATTTTTCGTTATATCATTCACGGCGTTGGCTGAAGTATAGTCATCGCTCGCGCGTGCAATAATCTGATGGATTGCTGGCTCTTGTCCAATTAAATCCTTTGCATTTTGATAGGGAATAATAATTGCCTTATTAAGATCAGCCGTGGTCGAAAACGGAGTCGGTTGCGATCGTTGCAAAACACCTCGAACAATATATGTTTCGTTCCTAAACTCAAAACTTCTACCTAGAGGAACACCTTCACCAAACAGATCTTCTGCTGCACCTCTTCCTATAACCGCCGTATTTTGTCCGTATACATCATCTTCGATAAAATCTCCATGTTGCACCTTTAAGTTAAGGAGTGTCCTAAGATCTTGTGTGGTAGCAATTACGCTTGCATCAGACGAACGTTTGTCGTTAACCGACACAACACCTGGAACAATACCTATCGGCGAAGCTTTATCAACCGACTTAGTTTGTTTTATAATCTGGTAATCTTTACTGCTCAGTTGACCAGCAGACATATTCTGACCGCTCAAAGTACCAAGTTGCTCGAGCGAATTACTGTCGCTTGATAACCCCCCAGATCGTACAGTAATAACATCGGCCCCCAGAGCCTGTATTTGGTTTGCCACTTGTCGCTTTACGCCCTCGCCAATACCAAGAATCATTAATACTGGCACTACAGCTACAACAACCCCAAAAATAGTTAAGCCACTCCGCCATCGTGCGCTTTTCAATGACGAAACAGCCATGCGCGTATTGCCACGAATTGCTACGCTCATGATGCCTGCTCCTTTTTAGCCTTGCGCTGTACTCGAGCCTTCCTGGTTTTTTTAGGCTTTGCTTTACTCTGCCTCGAACTAGTGTCTGCTTCTTTTGAGTCAGCTCCAGGCACCGAATTCATAAGTACAGAAACGCCAGCGAGATCATCTTCCTCGCTTGTCTTAGGAACTCCATACATAACACGTTTTGCAAGAGGGGCAACTTCGCCGAGTTTGGTAATTTCATCGTGGATAATACTACCATCATGCATATATACAACCCTTGTTGCATATCTGGTGAGCTCTGGGTTGTGAGTTACCATAAGAACCGTGTTGCCAGATTTATGAATCTCAGATAGAAGCTCCATAACTAAACGGCTGCTCGCGCTATCAAGATTACCTGTGGGTTCGTCAGCAATAATAATCTTTGGACTATTTACCAATGCTCGAGCAATTGCCACGCATTGAGCCTGCCCACCGCTAAGCTGACTTGGCAAAAAGAATTCACGGTTTTTAAGCCCTACACGTTCTAATATTTCACTTGCGAGCTTTATGCGTCGACGAGTACTTACGCCTTTATATTCAAGTGGCAGGGCAACATTTTCAAGCACTGTTAGGCGAGGCAATAGGTTGAACGACTGGAAGATAAAACCAATTTCATCCCGTCGAATTTTTGCTCGGCGCATTGTACGCAGCTTTGCAACTGAACGACTATTAAACATATACTTGCCATGGGTTGGCTGATCGAGCATTCCGATAATATTCATGAGCGTAGACTTTCCACAGCCACTTGGTCCCATGACACCCACAAACTCGCCCTCATTAATGGTGAGGTCAACTTCGTCAAGCGCGAGCGTCATCGCATCGCCTAGACCATACAGCTTACTAACTTCTTGTAATTCTATAACTGCCATTAGCTATAGTGTACGCTGTAACTTCCAACCTGAGCAAGGTGTTTTTGTAGTAAATTTAGCAAAAATATGTCCTACCTCCTTTAGTTGTGATCCACGTCACGTATTATTTTTCAGCTTGTGACTATTTTTCACTATTTTATACGTTTTGCTATAGAATAAATAAGACCAGCCCAGCAAGGAGAGGTGCAAGAGTGGTTGAATTGGCACGCCTGGAAAGTGTGTGTGGCCGTCGAGGTCACCGAGGGTTCGAATCCCTCTCTCTCCGCCATTATTTTGTAATCAAAGTGCAAACCCCTGTCTTAAAAATAGGACCGGGGTTTTATGTGCAAACCGTCTTATCCTTTGTCTTATTGCCTAAACGCGACGAGTTTTATTTTTAACTTTTATCACTCTACTAAGTTATTGTGAAATTTATTACAGTTATGCTACTTACATATCTCTATCATGTACATAGTTAGCGGAGATACAAATGGCAAAAAAGAGTATTGATACTCATAATACTAGCTTCCATGTCGTGTTCGGTATAGTTATCGGGATGATCCTTGGTATAGCACTCGGGGTGCTAATAAACAACTTTTCATCAGGTCTGTTTATAGGTGCTATCGTAGGGGCGTTTGCAACCATATTATCCAGCGCGTCAAGCAAAAGCGCTCACTAAGGATTTTGTGTAATACGAATTCTTATTTGGGTATGTTGTCGTATGTTTTTTGCGCCTATTAATGATTAGTTAATGTCGAGAGACTAAACTAGAAGAGTGCCATCATTCAACAACATAAATCCAGAAAGGCAGAGAACATGGCAACCAATGCATCAGAAGGACCAGGGCGACGAGGCGTAGTACGAAAACGTTCACAATTACTAAATCCCAAAACAAATCGCTACGTCAAACGTGATGCAATTACAAAAAAATTTATGGATGCAAAGTCAGACTTTTCACCATTCAAAGGCGTACGCAAAGAGAAGTGACTTTTGTCGCCATCAACCATATGCTATTTCGCAAATATGTATTTTAGATGATACAGTGTGGGCATGAAGCGCATCTTAGTATTTCTGATCGCTGGAATTATTTTCGCTGGCTTTTACACTGCTCAGACACATGCCAGTGTTAATAATTTCTCGTTTGATTCATTTGACACTGACTATTACCTAAGTAAAGATGCTGACAGTCGCTCGCAAATGAAAGTTATCGAACGCTTCGTTGCTGTATTCCCAGATTTTGATCAAAATCACGGCATTGAACGAGCAATTCCGAATAGGTATGACGGCCATCCTGTCAGAATTTCGGTTAAAAGTGTTACAAGTGCCACCGGAAGACCTCTACACTTTACTGTGCGAGAAAATGGAAGCAACACGATTATCCGTATTGGCGCTAACGGCACATACGTACATGGGAGTCAGTCATACAAAATCATATATACCCTCCACGATGTAACTAAAAAATTTTCTACAGGCGATGAGCTATACTGGGATACCAACGGTGACCAATGGCAACAAAAGTTCAGCTCGGTCACTGCTCGCGTACATATACCCGCAGACCTTAGCCCTTATCTTGACAGTAGGGCAGCCTGCTATTCTGGAAGGTACGGCTCTACAGATACCGACAACTGTACTATTGCAGTAGATTCATCTGCCAACGAGACTATCGTAACAGCCTCAGCGATCAAGCCACTTCAGGCTCGGGAAAATCTTTCGTTTGTAATTGGTTTTGCACCCAACACATTTTCAGAATATGTTAATCCACCAACGCCACTTTGGGTAAAGATCATCACGCCAATTGCAGTCGTCCTAGGAGCCATTTGGTATGTCATTCTGCCAATATATTTGAGCATAAAAATGTATAAACGCTGGCAACAATCTGGAAGAGACACCTCAATAGGCAAGGATGTTATCGTGCCTGAGTATCTTCCCCCTAAAGGCATTACTATTCTACTTTCTAGCGTTATTCTTACTGATAGCATGAAATTAAATGCAATTTCAGCTACCATACTTAACCTTGCGGTGCATAACTACATAAAAATTTACGAGCTAGAGAAGGATGGGTACGAACTTGAGATAACAAAGGATATTGCAAGCCTCTCTTCCGAAGAGCAAAAAGCTATCTCAATAGTATTTAACGGCAAAACTACAATAGGCAATCGTCGTCGCCTCAAAGATATTCTTTCGTCCGCTCACTACAAAATAGCTGATCTTGGTACAGAGGTATACGATCAGGCAATTACTGGAAACTTCATGGTAGACACAAGAAAAATACAGAAAAATACCAATCTCATTGGCGGGCTACTTCTTGGCTTTAGTCTTATTACTTTCAATATTCTTGGCTTTATAGCAGGTGTCGTTATTTTTATTATCAGCAAAGCCCTTCCTGCAAGAACCGAGAAAGGCGTAGCTACAAAAGAATATTTACTTGGGCTCAAAGAGTATATGAGAATAGCCGAAACAGATCGTATCAAGATACTTCAAAGCCCCAGTAGTGCACAACGAATATCAGTTGACCCAACCAACGCCAAACAACTGTTAAAAATCTACGAAACCTTGCTACCGTATGCCGTACTCTTTGGTATCGAAAAAGAATGGGCAAAAGAGTTTGCCGTACTATACACCGAACCACCTAGCTGGTACTCTGGCAAAGACCCTGTATTTAACGCTGCGGTCTTTTCGCACACTATCACCAACTTTACAAGTGCAAGCGTTAGTAGTTTTGCCCCACCAGCCAGTAGCTCTTCGAGTGGATTTTCATCTGGTGGAGGGTTCTCTGGCGGAGGAGGCGGAGGAGGCGGAGGCGGAGGCTGGTAGCCTACGCGCAATAAACATCGCATAGCTTCTGGGACATATCTTACAGCCACATTTTTCTCTAGGACTATACTAGAAAGTAGTTAGGCGAGGAATAAGAAATGAGCTTAACAAATGGCCAGTCACAACAAAATAATTCACCGATCAACAATGATCGTCAAATTTCAGAAAAACAAGACTTAGAAAAGGCCGTAGATAATGCTCACGACATACTCATTAAAGCTGAAAGCGTGTTTCCATTCACGCTCTTTCCCGGTACCATCACAGTGAGTCGAATGAAGGTCACTATTACACGACGATCCTTCTTTAGAATTGCAGAGGTCATTAGTCTGCAAATAGAAGATATCCTAAATGTAGAAGTGGACACAGGGCCTTTTTTGGGATCGCTCAATATATTTACCCGTATTTACGGCACCGAACCGCTACGCATCAACTTCTTGAGTCGAAAAAGCGCGCTTGATATACAATGCATGCTAGAGGGATATATAATAGCTCGAAAACAAGATCTTAACACTGCCGACATAGAAAAAGCAGAGCTTGTTGCACTTCTCATGCGCCTTGGTAGTGAGTCGAATGGATCCAAAGCTTCTTAAATAAAGCTATCGAATACGTGAATGACGATCTTCGTCATCGACATCTTCATCCAGAGGCTGAACCCAATCAGAGTCATACTTTTGATCCGTAGTATCGCTGGCACTACCTAGACCCTCTTGATATAACTCATCTTCATCGACACTATCATCGGTAGCAGGGTGGTCGCGTGGCGGTTGTGGCCCAGGGATATCCGACGGTGGAGAGGCTGGTGTTGCGCCGTCTTCTGCAAGATGGGGTTCTTGCTCGGGGTGAAACATTCGATCGTCATCGTTGTTGCGATTATCATTCATACAAGCCTCCTTATTCCTCTTGTTACGTAGCATATATTACTATCCATCACTCATCTATGAGCTATCTTACAGACCAAGAGACGGGCTTATTTGCTAAACTATACGTAAGGGAGGATTATATGGTAATTACTAAATACGAGCACGCATGCATGACAGTCGAAGAGTCCGGGCAAAAAATTATTATTGACCCCGGGATGTTCAGCGACTCACTCCCTAGCAATATCACCGATGTTGTGGCCATTGTTATAACTCACTCCCACCAAGATCATCTGCACGAACCGACAATCAAAGAGATAATTACTAGCAATCCTGATGTAAAAATATTTTCTACACAGCAAGTGGCGGAAGAGTTTCAAAATTTACAGATCACGATAGCAGAACCAGGCAGCACCCACAGAATAGGCGCCTTTACTCTTGCGTTCTTTGGCGGAAATCATGCCGTTATTCACGAATCGATACCTCCAATACAAAACATTGGTGTACTTGTTAATACGACCGTATACTATCCAGGTGATTCATTTGTAATTCCTGGGCGTCCTATTAAAGTTCTTGCGATACCAGCAGCTGCTCCGTGGCTCAAAATAAGTGAAGCAATCGATTTTCTTAATGAAGTAAAGCCTGAAATCGCTATTCCAACACATGACTTTATACTGTCAGATGCAGGCAAGAAAATTCACGACAGATTGCTTGCGAATGCTTCAGAAAAAATAGACACCGAATATCGCCGTCTTGAAACCAAACAGGAACTAACAGTATAGTTTTCGGTATTTAAGAAACAGTTGTTCCGACAGCTTCACCACGAGCGACTCGTCGGATATTATCTTCAGCCAAAGCATCGAACACAACTATCTGCAGGCTGTGCTCCATCGCTAATGCAAGCGCAGCCTTATCCATAACTTTGATTTCGTCGTTCTCGACAGCTTCCTTAAACTTAACGTGGTCGTATCGAGTTGCATCATCAAATTTGGTCGGATCCTTAGTATACACGCCATCTACTTTTGTCGCTTTGTACACGCCTCGACAATTTAATTCTAGAGCCAGGTTTACCGCTGCAGTATCCGTCGTAAAGTAAGGACGACCAACGCCACCCGCAACAATTACGACACGTTTTTTAGCTAAATGTTTCTCTGCGAGACGATGGGAAAAATTTTCCGAAACTTGTGGCGCAAAGATATTAGACAGGCATCGCGTACGGACATCGTGCTTTTCGAAAACATCGGTAAGGGCAATAGCATTCATCATTGTTGCCATCATTCCCATATGATCGGCCGTAACTCGTTTTATTCCGTGGCCCGCAACTTGTGCACCTCGGACAAAATTACCACCACCAACCATAATTACCACTTGAGCATCATTTTCAGCAAAGCTTTTCACTTCTTCGGCGAGCCAACCAGCAAATTCAGGGTCAATACCATGCTCATACTGACCGGCGAGTTGTTCACCTGATATCTTCAGAAGTACTCGGTTAGATTTAGACATTGAGGTCCATTATATCATAAAAATATTACTACGTCCACATCTACTTGTCAGAGAATTCTAGAGAATACAAGAAAACAAATTTGCTCATGCTTTCAATATAAAAGCAAACTAGTTAAGATATAATTAATTAAAGCAATGGATAACGGCTCACTCACAGCACCAGCACAATAAATTTGCACTGGATAATATAATTGTATATGCCAACTCCGATCTCCGCGCCAGTCGCGAAGCCAAGGAGGTTGCATCGAACCAGGCAGCAGCCCAGAAAACCCTCAGCGAACCCCTCAAGGACCCCAATTACTTGGCATACCTGAGGATTCAGGCAATGGAGAAGTGCGTACAGAAGGCCAAGGCCGTCTGTGTGTTCGGCTCCTCTGCTGCTGAGGCAGCCCTCGCCAAGTAGTACCTAGTACCTCGTTCGGCGCGCAGAGCACCCCCATACCCGGGTGCTCTGCGCACGAACAATCCTTACGCTTTTAGTCTCTCTTTCTCTTCTTACTCTAACTATCCGAATTGGATATTTGCAGCAAGCAGAGAAAATATAATGCTACACTATAAGGCATGAAACTATATTCCTGGAACGTTAATGGGATTCGCGCTGTTATTAAGAAAGGTGAATTTCAAAAATTTATTGCAGAACATAATCCAGATATTTTGTGCCTGCAGGAAACCAAAGCCAAGCAAGGCCAGGCAGAAATCGACCTGCCAGACTACGAAGAATACTGGAACAGTGCAGACAAAGCCGGCTACAGCGGTACCGCGATTTTTACTAAAATAAAGCCACTGACTGTTATTAACGGTTTTCCAGAAGACATTATCAAAAAATACGACGCCAGCGGTGATATATATGGCGATCCAAACAAAGAAGGGCGCATTATCGCTGCAGAGTTTGAAAAATTCTATGTCGTCACTGTATACACGCCAAACAGCAAGGGCGATCTGAGCCGTCTTAAGCTACGCGAAGAGCACTGGGATCCAGCATTTTTGGCATACGTGCAACGACTAGAAGAGAAAAAACCAGTGTTGTTCAGCGGTGACCTCAATGTCGCGCATACCGAAGATGACCTTGCAAATCCTAAGCCAAACGTCGGCAAGCACGGCTTTACCGACGAAGAGCGAGCAGGATTCCAAAAGTTTCTTGACGCAGGTTTTATAGACACATTCCGTATGTTTACTTCCGGTAACGGACATTACAGCTGGTGGACGCATTGGGCAAATGCACGCGCACGAAACGTCGGCTGGCGCATCGATTATTGGTTGGCGAGCAAATCGCTCAAAAGTTCTGTCAAGTCCGCTACTATTCACGCTGATATTATGGGCTCCGACCATTGCCCAGTAAGTATAGAGCTAGACATTTAGCATGGGGTAACCTCTACGACAAGGAATGACGCCGACACCACAATTCAGGAGCTGAAAAACTTGATTATAGATTTTGCCAAAGAGCGCAATTGGAAAAAACATCACACTCCAAAAAATCTCGCTATTTCTATTGCGATTGAAGCTGCGGAGTTAATGGAACATTTTCAGTGGGATGAATACCAAGAAAAAGATAAAGCAGCTATTGCTGATGAGCTGGCAGACATTTTAATATACGCCTTTAACTTTGCGCATGTCACTGATATTGATATTGCAAGCGCATATCGGCGCAAGCTCGAAAAAGCAGGGAAAAATATCCAAAAGAAGTCTTTAACGCAAACAATACCGGCGTCGTAGAAGATTATTTTCGCATTAAAAAACAATACCGCCAGAAAAGAAAATGACAAAAATCTGTACACTACTATTTTTACTGCGCGATGATAAAATATTACTCGCCATGAAAAAGCGAGGATTTGGTGCAGGGCACTGGAATGGAGTAGGCGGAAAAGTAGATATTGGAGAGACGATTGAACAAGCACTCGTCCGTGAATGCCATGAAGAAATCCACGTTACCCCGCTAGAATTTGAAAAAGTAGCAGTGCATGACTTTGTTTTTCCCGACGGCACTCCAGATATGAAAGTTCACGCATACATTACCAAGCAATGGGAAGGTGATCCGACCGAGACAGAAGAAATGGCGCCACAATGGTTTACTATTCGTGACATACCATACGAAAAAATGTGGGAAGACGATATTGTTTGGCTTCCGCTAGTTCTACAGGGCAAAAAAGTTACGACACGGTTTACATTCGATACAAAGAACCACATGCTTGACGCACAGCTTACGTTACAGCCCATTCTGCGTTAAAGTAGAAATATGGATTACGAATACTGGCAAAAACAATCTGCTGAAAACCCACTGTTTCCAGCTTTGATCTGGAATCGGCCAGAAAATAGGTTGCATGCCGGTAAGTTGCTCATTATTGGTGGTAATAAACAAGGATTTTCTGATGTAGCCGACGCCTATAATACCTCTGTAAAAGCTGGTATAGGCACTGCTCGCGTGTTATTGCCCGATAGTCTTCAAAAAGATATAGGCAAATTGTTTCCGGAGGCAGAATTTGCACCAAGTACCCCAAGTGGCAGTTTTGCGCGCAAAAGCTTGCTGGAAATTATAGAAGCAGCATCGTGGGCAAACGGAATATTGCTTGCAGGCGAGTTTGGAAGAAATAGCGAAACAGCTATTTTACTTGAAAGTCTGCTGACAAAATATTCAGAACAACTCACACTCACTAAAGACGCCGTCGATTATTTCGCCAAATCACCTCAGACACTCCTGACCCGCCCTCGCACAACACTAGTCGTTAGTATTGCGCAGCTACAACAAATCGCCACACATAGCCAATTTCCAAGTGCAATTACATTTGACATGGGCTTGTTACAACTTGTAGAAATATTGCACGCTCTCACTGCAGAAAATTCTGTGAATATAGTTTTGCAGCATCTTGACACCGTATTTGTTGCTGTTGATGGACGTGTCTGCACCACTAAGTTATCAGCACCTCGCAAAATCTGGCGCGTCGCAACAGCAGCTCACACAGCTACATGGTGGCTCCAAAATCCGAGCAAGCCATACGAAGCACTAGCTACAGCAGTGCACGAGTCTTTATAAATCTCAGCCACAATACTTAAACCAAGTTTAAATACTCTGGTTGGGAGCAGAATAGAAATAGATAAAAAGGACGGGCGGGGACGACGACAATAAAGAGCTTTGGAGCTCACCAAGGCAAAGCCTTGTCTGTCGTCGCCCCTGAACACCATCAGTCGTCCGCGCGAAGCGAAAGGTTTCGGGCAGCAAGCGCCTCCGTGATATTTCGCAAGTTCACTGCCCCCATGATGCTAGGAAGCCAAAAAAGGTAATTCTCTGTCTGCCTGACCAGCTCACCCACCGTGTTGATATTTACTCGTCGTAGCGTGTCGTAGACACCATCACTCAGAACTGCAATACCTGAAGACTGCGAATCACGCAGCTCGTCAACAGGGACCGTATGAAGGTTTCTATTACTCCAGTCAACTAGCACGGTCTCGACATTAGGATTGTCCGTCTCAGAACCAAGCACCTCATAGGGTGTGTCAGGGAGAACCAACAAGAATGCATTCTTGATATTGGCGTCCGGGTCACTAGAGAACACTTTTCGTACTACAACATTCGTGGCAAGCATCCGTGAAAAAGCCTGCAAATACTCTGCCAGCGGTGATGCGTAGCTGTGACAAAAGCGAGCAGACTGCACCTGAAGTGCGCGCTCCTCAATACTGATAGCCAAATGAGGGCGACCACCAACGAACCTAGACAGAATCTCCATCTTCTGCTTGAGCAACTCGTGCTGCTCGTCATCAAGCTCGCCCACCACCAAAACTGCGTACTGCGTGCCCTCACTACTAAATTGCGTTGCTGTGTTAGACATCTGATGTCCTCTCGGTTGTTTTGAATATGACACTCTACACACCACCACGTGCACAAAGCCATATTCAAAACACACTATTTCTATTCTGTTAAATTACATCTGCGAGCAAAAATAGTAGCTCAAGCAAATCTTCAATATTATGCCATAGTTAATATACAAAAACAATTCATTCACATCACAGCCTCCGCACCTACTCAGTGAAAAATTGTAATTATATATCATATGTGACATAGTAAGATTTAATCATGAATATCCCTGAATCTGTGCATGAATTAACCGATCAGCTCTTGGAAGCTGCATTTTATTATGAAGGTGTTTCAGCATCAGTCAGACAAGGAAATCACGAGCACACTAAACGCGCCATCGGAACCGTACTACTTGACGATTGGGAGACCGAAGATCGTGCTACCGCACACGCCCTGCATGCAGCTACAGGTTTTGCATGCACTCCAAGCACCGAACAGGTACTAAAAGGGAGGCCTCACGACCAAGGGGTTGCGCAGGAAGTTGCCGAAAACATGGCCGACCTTGCAGCTCATATCCTGCAAACTCCCGAATTATACGAAACCGGAATAGAACGTAGGGGAAATAAAAATGCGCTTACTGGGCTCGTAACAGAAATTGCTATTTTAGCGACCCTATGGAAAGGTATTGCCCATGGGCATCGCGAGGAGAAGTACTATGCACTACCAGCAACTTACGACCAAGATGTATCCGGAATAATCGATGGATACCACACGGGCGTAGACATCATTCTAAGGAAAAGTGGGGAACCAAAGAAAAAAGGTTTTATACAAGCAAAAACCAGCTCTAACTATCTACAATTTAACCCAGGAAGAAAAATATACCGACCGGGCATAGCCGTTATGACACCCGCGCTACTACTAGAAGATCCGCAGGCAAGAGGCCATGATCTGCTTGAAGTGGTAGCTTCGGATGATATACCTATGATTTGGCGCGCAAATCGCAATGCAGACACACTCTTGGCGCAGGCAGCAATACAGAAACGCTTATTCCGTAAGCTTAATCTGCAGACAACAACTTAGATTGATTGACGTGCCCACAACAGATTGCTACTATAAAATCAATGAATACAACAAAAGCCCAAATTTTGTGCTGTGATATCGGTCTTGCGGAATCTTGTTGTCTATAAAATTATCTCTATTAAATCAAAACAACGTAACGTAAGACCTCGAAACGAACGAGGTCTTTTTATTCAGGAAAAAACTATGAACATCTCAACACAAGGCGAAACTAATACCTACCACACACTTCGCGCAGAACAACTGCAAGCAGTATACGTGTCACTTCTTGGTGGTGTGGCACTATCAGGCGAAAATGATCACCCCGACATTGAAACAATCTGGAGCGAGCTTGGTGATCAAGCGACCATACAACAAGGAACCATACATGGAGTCTTTGGGCCAAATGATGTCTTAATTGAACTTGGCAGTAATCCTGGAGGACATATAACAATCTCTGCAAAAACAGCCGATGGCATCGAAGAAATTCGATTAGACACACATAATGGCAAGCCTAATTTCGCAATCACCGCCCAACTAAGCACTAAGCTTAGCTCCTCCCAGACTAACTACGCCATACCTAACGTCCAGTCGGAGGGAAAAACACTCCTCCAGAACGACTAATCGACTCTAAGTTACGCTGATGTTCCGCTGCCTCTTCTGCGAATTGCTTACGATTTTTATCGATTGTTTTTTGGTCTTTTTTAGTTACATCTATAATTCCACGGATGGCAGTAATACCAGGGTCAATAATAGCATCGAACAAGCGCTCAACTTCAGTAGCCTTAAGGTCTCGCACTAATTCTGGAGGACTAATAAATGGTCTATGTTGGGACGTAAAATTTCCATACCGAATTTTACGCACACCACCCGTGTCTGTGCTCGTAAATGCGGTTCGAGATACAAGACTTCTACCGTCAGGACTAAACTCGTATACCTGTAGTTGAGCAGTCGGAGCAATATGAGGCGCCTCTACATCTACATTCGCGTCCACGCCTTCCTCGAGGAGCATCATGGAGCTCAGCGGTACACGTCGAACCATCCTCTCTGGCTGAAAAGCATATACAACTTGAAATTCTTCTACATCAAGTCTGTGCGTAAGACAATTCTCGCCAAACTCAATCTTACCAGAGTTTAATTCTCTAATATCAAAAGATCGATCTTCTGTTTGTCGCCCAAAATCAAACCGATCGGCCGGTGGATGATTATCATCACCGAGCTCGGCAATTCTATCGCTGACTAACTGCTGGAAAGGATCCAGATTAAATTGCGGATTAGCAATTCCTCCGTCTGTCAATGCCATAGATTCTCCTAACTGAATTTATCGGTGCTATACCTTGCATAATACCAAAATATCCTCAATAAAACACCTGATATGCAGCTATTGTTGCTTATACTTGCATTTAATTATATTTTCTGCTATAATATCAATATTAGGAGTTTACCTATGTCACGATTACGTTCACGCCAACCTTATTCTAGTAGAGAGCGAGCAAATAGATCTGCTGGCCCTAAAGAGATGTCCGAGGATATCTATATCCCTCGCCAACAATTCCACAGGGCAGAAAAGGGAGCTACAGATCGAGTAATGCACATTCATCGCTCACTTGCGAGACAAGGTGAGATAGGCACCACCGCCATGCTTGCTATCGTAGGCTCAATGCCTCGTGATATTTCTGTACATAGGCGCGCTACTGTAACACTCGGAGTCTCGATGCTCGATGCGACAAACCTGACACGCCACAAAAAGTTTACGTCCCGCGATCCAAACTACGACCCAGAAGCACTGAGGCGCACAATTAAACGAAATGTACCGAGCTTCAGAAAGCCTCTTGGCGAAATTTCAGTGAAAGATGTAATCCAAATAGGCAGCAAGCGAGCTCCGGCGCTTGCGCTAGAAGTGGCTAGTCCTCAGCTGGATGAAGAGATGGATGCGATTAATGCAATCGTTGCCTTACAACGAGGCGACTCAAGTGTAGAAATAGATGTCAAGCCTCACATATCAATAGCGACTTTCCCTGGGCTGAGAGAAATCCCTCAGAATATTTTGGATGCAGTCCACGAAGCAGCGCCCAACCACATTGACCTAGATCCGGGTGAGTTTTATGGTCGTGACTGGGAATAAATAAGCAGAAATTGCAAGCCAAAACTTATATTTACACGCTCAAAGAAGATTCTAATGCTGCCGTGAGTTTAGTACGATCAGCTTCGGGCATTGGTTCATTTGTGTAGGTTTTTGGAGCTTCCGGTAAGGTGATCGGTTTGCCCCATGTATCAGTCTTGTTCCTTCCGTATATATGCACATGGAAGAACGGCTCGGCATCGGGCAACAATCCCCAATTTCCATTCGCTTGGATATTAAACCAAGGTGCCAACTGTAAATCTTCCATAATATTACAAGTTTTGGATGCAAGCTTGAATGTAGATTCCGCTAACTCAATATCCTGCCATGCGTTAGCGACCCTGCGCTTTGGAGTAACAATTACGTGCAAACCCTCCTCGTAAGTGGTGTGGGGATTTTTGGGAGTACTGATGGTAAACGTATCATTCTCCCAAAGCGTAAAGATATTCATAAGCGCAGTATAGCAAAAAAGACCCCTGGCAAGGGAGGTCTTGCATAATTCTTTGGGGCATCACGGGCATTTATATATCAGTGTGGCTTTACCTCAAAACTCGACGTATCGAATACTCAGGTAAAAACAGAGTAGAAACAAAAAGATGAGGAGCGGGCAGGGGGGCGACGAAGTGAAGAGCAGGAGCTCACCAAGGCGAAAGCCTTGTCTTCGTTGCCCCTTGCAGATCTACTCCACAGCGGCAAAATCCTTCAGGATCGTTGCGTTGGGATACTTCCTGCGTGCCTCCGACGGGTCAAAGGGAGCAGAGAGAGGCCTGTTACGACCGAGGATGACCAAACTGACCATCTCAGGCTGAATATGCTGCCACCTCAAGGTGTATAGCACATTATTGTGAACATACACGTGGCCGTACACCACATCAACCAAACCGTAGAGCCTGGCGTCTTCAAAAAACACCTCGATCGTGATGCATGAACCGACCTCCGTCAAGCAGGAGATGGCCTTCATGACCAAGGCAGCCTTCTCTTCGTCCACTTCACCACGCACCACAAACGCTTTCCTGTTGTCCGTGCTGGCGACCGTTTGCGTCTTGGACATTACGTCCATTCCTTTCATCGATTGACAATCATTAGATACAGCACACAAAGCACGTGTTCCACAAAACACACTCAAAATGCTATATCTAACCAAAACAATTGTCTCTACTCTGTAAACATACATTTGCGAGCAAAAAAGCGCGTATAACGCTACGCTCTAGCAAACTAACTTCATTATACCATATATTCAAAATATATGCAAGTTGCGTATCAACTTCAAAGCTCTTTGGTACCGCGGGCCGGACTTGAACCGGCACGAGCATAAAGCTCACAAGATTTTGAGTCTGGCGTGTCTACCAATTCCACCACCGCGGCACAAAACAGTTTTGAATCCTTACGCTACACTAAAAACACTAGAAGCATAGGTAACAGAGGTATATTGTACTATACTTGTAAGTGGAAGGCTAGAAATTTATGGCACAGAACCCGCTATTTCCAACTCCAGGCGACAAAAAAGACGACACAGCATCGTCTGGTTACGTATTGCCAAAAGGTGAAAAAGCAAATATACAGCCCAAAGAATCTCATAAAGAACATAACGCGGCAGCGAATATTGTTCGGCAAAAGCTTGCCAAAATCTATGCAACCGAACCTGATGTTAAAAAAGAGTTAAAAGAACTACCTGATGCTCAAAAACCACTCTCAAAGCATCAGCATTTTTTGCAAAACCTACAAAAAAAGGCTACTTCTGTTGCTGAAATTCAAACCAAATGGCACGAATACTACACCAACCTCATCGAGGAAGAAAAACATCAAGTATGGAGAGAATTCTACAGCGAACAGTCTAAGCACTCTCGTTACGCACAATTCACCAGCAAAGAGCACCCTGTAGAACAATCAAAGAATGGCGTAGTCGTATCAACAAAACACGAAATTGCGACTGCCTCTGCATCGCAAAAGCGCTTGCGTGATGCACGCTCTGCAAAAGAGATCAAAGAGGGAATTGGGCGTAAAATTGATAAATCAGCCCTTAAAGACAAACACCACCCACTTCGATCATTGTTCTTCGGTCTTGGCATTGGGTTCACCATGCTTGTAGTACTCTTGTTTGGACTTTTCAATGAAATGATCATTGCACCGTTTATACAGCCGAGTCGTAACGTCAGCGCCACGCCTATAATTATCAATAACGATGGCATCGCTGCCGACGGCTCAACTAAAATCATTATCCCTAAAATTAACGTTGAAATTCCTGTCGATTATAACGTGGCGTCTATGGCAGAGCATGACATTCAAAAAGGACTCGAAAACGGAGTCGTGCACTACCCCTCAACAACCCTACCCGGCGAAGTAGGGAACGCAGCGTTTTTTGGGCATTCCAGCAACAATATATTCAATCCTGGTAAATATAAATTTGCGTTTGTAATGCTTAGCAACCTACAGTCTGGCGACATCTTTTATCTCACCCATAACAAAAAGGTATACACCTATAAAGTATTCGAGAAAAAAGTAGTTAACCCTGATGAAACATGGATACTAAATCCTGTCGAAGGAAAGCCTGCCACCGCAACACTTATTACCTGTGACCCTCCAGGTACAACATTACATAGACTTGTAGTTTGGGGTGAGCAAATAACCCCAGATCCATCAACGAATACTACAGCTACAGAAACACAGCCGGTTAATAAGGATGATCAAGATATTATTGGCCCCTCTACATCTCTATGGAGCCGGTTTACGAATTGGCTGCTATAAGGAGCAGAACAGATTACATCATAAAGCAATGAATCTGTCTTCAATTTCAGATTCGATTTGCACAGAGCAGCTATTAACCCTAGAGATCAGCTTCTGTGCGCAATGGAGTGGCAGTCAAAACAACACCTTGCTGACCATCTGCGCGTGGAGCAAATGTGTATAGATATTCATAATCTCTATCAAATGCTGATTCATACACCGAGCTTGCAGGCACTAGTGTACGTTTATTGAGGTTATCGTAATCAAATACAACTTGTTTACCGCCACTGACATAACTAAATCGATTGCCATCCATCCATGGAGCCTTTAGCTGAGGCTCATCAATCGCATATTTTATGCGATACTGGAATGCCTGCTCTCTATCGATATCATATACATGGAATGACTTGCTACCCTGCAGGGCAATGTACTGGGCATTTGCAGAAAACGAAACATTATTTGGATCAGTCACGCGCAAAGAGAATACAGAGCCTGCTTTTTTGGCATCCTCACGAGAAAGTTGCGCAGCAGGGTTCTTGTACACTATCACTCTGCCTTCCGCTTTTGAGCCAGCAACAATGTACCAATCTCCATCAAACCGTGCTGCATCAAGTAGATACTTATCGCTCGACTTGATAGTGCGAAGGGTATATTCTTTGCCATTATCGTATACTTTCGCACTCACTTTGCCCTCAGGGACATCTTTGGCGGTAATATATACTACTGTATCTTTGCCATGGGACTTGAACGCTACTACATCTTTGAGCACAGGTGTTTGTGTTGGATCACCTAACGAAGCCCGCGTAAGTACCCCGGTGGATACATTATGCAGATAGTATGTATCGGGCTTCTTATCGAGAAGGGTAACATCAATTTCATTTGCGTCTATCGATAATTCACGTGACAAATTATACGACCCCTCTGGACGCTGACGGTCAACTAAAATATATTCTGATTTCTGTTCGCCAGCAGCTGTATACGAACGCTTAAACAATATGTGTCGATTATTATTAGACCACTCGATTACTTTTGTCTGAGCAGGGGTTGATGATTCGGTGAGCAACTGAGGATTTATTTTGAAAGATTCTGGCGTGCCAACTGTTTCCTGATTTTTTGACAAATCAAATGTTTCAAACAATGTTTCGTCATCTGCGGTAGGACGCACTATGAGCCAGCGTCTATCTGGACTTTGGGTAGTAAGCACTGGATCTGCTTCGTATGCTTTAACATTAGCTGGCTTTAAGTTAGTCGGGAATAATAACGGGTACACATAATGATTAACACTACCGCCCTCGACTTGTATGGTCCTCTTCCAGCTATCGTAGCCTTGACGGGAGATGTCAAGATCATACTGTCCAGCCGTGAGGTTAAGCTTGGTATTTGTATCGTTTGCGCGCACTCCGTTCACGTGTAACTGCGCTCCTGACGGCTGAGATGAAACGAACACAAGTCCTTTTTGCACGAGGTCACCCTTACGGGTCACGCCAAATCCGTATGCGTAATGAATTAATATTGTTGCAGCAAGCGTAATTGCAATCGCCACCAAAGCATAACCTGTAAACAGGCGTATGGTGTGATTTCTTCTTTTTTTAGGGTCCAGAAAATCCATATGTATCTATACTATTATATCCCGAGTCGAGGAGTAATGAAAATATAAATTATAATGGCTAAAATACTTGCGACTATCGAACACAAGCGGTAAGATAAAGACATCTCGCCGTCGCTAGCGAATATTGAATTAATGGGGTATTAATTAAATCTTGTGAATAAAAACTACATTGTCCTAAACGGAAAACATTACGACGCCGTAACTGGTGCGCTCATTAAGTCATCAAATGTAGCACCACACGCAAAAAGTATGCATAAAAAACCCATTGCATCCACCACAAAACCTGTGGCACCAACAACAAAAAAAATCGGGCAAGCAACCCTTAAGACATCGGATATTACACCTGCAAAACCTCGACCAGATCGAACACACCATACTGCCACCAAGGGTACTACTGGCCGTAAACCTGCACAATCCAAAACTCTTATGCGACATGCTGTTAAAAAACCAGCCAAAAACGCAGCAAAGCCCACGATCAAGCAAGCATACCCGGTCGCAAAACAAACAACCTCAGCAGTGGTTGTGCCCAAAAAATCAGTGCATAGCATCAATCCAGCTACCTCTAAGCGTGCTGCAGCTACCAGTAAAAGTAGCCATATTAATAGGTTCGGAGCACCTGTTAAACCGATTCCGACCCATATCAAACCGATAGCTCTTCAACCTACACCTTCGAATACTCACCATGAATCTTCATCACCCAAACAACAAACGCCTGCGCCAAAAGCAAGCGCTACTACGGCAGTCAAAAAACAACAAATGCTCGAAAAAGCACTCGTCAATGCGCGCAGCCACGAAGAGCCAGCACCAGAAATTACATCCAAGCGCCATGGTCGCCGTCGCATCCTAAGTTCACTTGCAGTACTAGGGGCTGTACTTGTTATAGGAAGTTTTATTGCATACCTTAATAGATCGTCAGTGGAACTGCAGGTAGCTTCTGTACGAGCAGGCTTCCAGGCATCAGCTCCAAGTGCACCTTCTGGTTATCAGAAAGAAGCTACAAAAGCTGACAGTGGCAAGGTTGCTGTACGCTTTATATCTCCTATCAATAACGATCAGTTTACTCTTACACAAGAAGCATCTTCATGGGACAGCCAAACTCTTTTCGATAGTGTTGTTGCCAGCAGCTCCACAAATTATCAGACCATCCAGAGCCACGGACGCACCATCTATGTATATGACGGCGATAAGGCAGCCTGGGTTGACGGAGGCATACTTTACAAAGTATCAGGTAGCTCACAACTTAATAGTGATCAAATTGTCTCACTCGCCACAAGCATGTAACATTAACAAGCCTACCGCTTAGCTAGTAGCGCATTACCTCTGTTTATGATAGACTTATTCCGTTATGTCAGCCGTCCGAACTCGTTTTGCGCCTAGCCCTACAGGATTCTTGCATGTTGGTGGTATTCGCACCGCACTCTTTGCATGGCTTGTTGCACGACAAGCAGGAGGACAATTTATTCTACGCATCGAAGACACCGATCAAGCTCGCGAAGTCGCCGGCAGCGCCGATCATATTCAGGAAAGTTTACGTTGGCTTGGGCTTGATTGGGATGAAGGCCCGGGTAAAACAGGGGGTCAGGCATCGTATTTCCAGAGTCAGCGCTTAGATATTTATAAAAAATGGGCAGAAAAACTAGTAGCCGAGGGGCGAGCCTATGCAGACCCGTACACCCCAGAGGAAGTACAGGCATTTCGCGACCAGGCAAAAGCCGAGAAAAAACCATTTCTGTACCGTGATTATCGTCCAGAAAATCCTCCTGTATGGGATGGATCGCAGCCACTACGCTTCAAATCCGACCCTAAAGCATACGATTGGCACGATGAAGTTATGGGCGACCTCCACACTGGCCCAGAGGTAATTGACGATTTTATTCTTATGAAGTCTGACGGATTTCCGACTTATAATTTCTGTCATATTATCGACGATTTTGAAATGCAGATTACTCATATAATCCGCGGACAAGAATTTTTAGCAAGTACGCCAAAGTACCTAAATTTATACGAAGCACTCGACTTTCCGGTACCAATGATGGCAACTATGCCTCCAATACTTGGGCCAGATGGCAGCAAAAAGCTTTCGAAACGTGATGGCGCCAAAGATATTCTCGACTACCGTGACGAAGGCTATTTACCGGAAGCAATGCAAAATTTCCTCGCAAGCCTCGGCTGGAACGATGGCACCGAAGAAGAAGTATTCACGACCGCACAACTTATCGAGAAATTTGACATTGCACGTGTGCAGAAAAGTGGCGCACGATTCGATGAACGTCGCTTGCTATGGCTAAATGGCGCCCACATTAGAATGCTACCCCTAAATGATCTCTCTCAATTGACCGCAACCTTCTGGCCAAAAGAAGCGCTTACACACAGCGAAGAATACAAAAAATCGGTGCTTGCAATTGTGCAGGAACGTTTGAAGTTTTCTGCAGAGCTACCAAACCTTACCACTTATTTCTTTAGTGAGCCAGTTATCAACATGGAATTGATAGATACTAATAAGCAACTTAAAAAATTCACGCACGCAGAATTAGCTGGCTACCTGGAGATCGTTCACAAGAATTTATCTGAGAGCGATTTTGGTGTTGATGATCTTGCCAACAGACTTAACCAACTACTTGAAGTCACCCAGCAAAAACCCGGCGTGTTATTTAATCTGATACGCGTTGCGCTCACATGGGCACCCGCGAGTCCTGCGCTTGCAGACACATTGCATGTACTTGGCAGAGAACGGTCACTTGAACGAATAGCAAACGCCCAAAAATATTTACACCAAAACTAGCTCTTAACCATAAGCATTGCTACAATAGATACATGATTGATGATTTCGCAAGGCCACAACCTGCTCGCGCCAGCAATCGTCCAAGCAAAGAAGAGGTCGAGGAAGACTTTTTTCCAGACCTATCTATGCATATTGCTCGTACTGATTATGAAAAATCGAACGTATCAAGCGAAAGCGAACCAGAAGAAGACTTTCTAACACCCCAAGAAGCAGCAGAGCAAGACGATCGCATAGACGAAACAGTTGACATGGGAGATGAAGAGGAAGATGAAATGCCCAATGAAAACCCAGCACCAATTCCTCCGCGCACACCAAATAAACCACCAAAAAAACACTGGTGGAACAAGCCGGGGAATTGGTTTTCGAGTTTGAGTAAAAAGCAAAAAGCGCTTGTCATTATAGCTGTTCTTTTTGTGCTTGGTGGCATAGGCTACGGTGCATACTCGCTTTTGTCGCCTGATAAACCTGCGCCTAAAACAACCTCTAAAAAACAAGCTCCGGCAAAGCCAACCACAGTGGCATCCAATCTGACAGGACTTCCGGTTGCACCCGAAATTAATCAAAAACCAGTCACCGGCGTAATGGTAGAAAACAGTATCGAAGCCCGACCACAAGCAGGACTTGCTGACGCGGGTGTTGTAATCGAAGCGATTGCGGAAGGTGGCATTACACGCTTTTTAGCCCTATATCAAGACACCGAAGCTGCGTCTGTGGGGCCTATAAGGTCCATCCGCCCTTACTATATAGACTGGGGGCTAGGATTTGACGCTGCATTTGCTCATGTTGGTGGCAGCCCAGAGGCATTACAGCGCATTAGAAACGAAAATATCAAAGATCTTGACCAGTCGTTTAATCCAAATTTCTACGAACGCGTCAGTGGTCGTTACGCTCCGCACAATGTATTTACTCCGCTACCAAAACTAAATGAACTTGAACAATCAAAAAACTATGGGGCCAGCAAATACACTAGCTTGGGGCGCAAAAAAGAAACACCAAGCAAACAACCCAATGCACAGACCATTAACCTAAATATATCCAGCCAACGCTATAACGTCTCATACAGTTACGATATGGCTTCAAATACCTACGCACGAAGCATGGGTGGCATTGCACACGTCGATGCAAACTCAAGCCAACAAATTGCACCCAAAGTAGTTGTTGCAATGGTGATGAGCTACGGCATTGCAAGCGACGGCAAACACTCTGTATATAACACTATAGGGAGTGGACAAGTGTACGTATTCCAAGATGGTATTGTAACCGAAGGAACATGGAATAAAGCTTCGGCAACTGATCAGATAACTTTCACTAACTCTGCTGGAGAGCCTTTGTTGCTCAACCCTGGAAAAACATGGATTACTGCAGTTAATAGCGCCGGTAGCGTCAAACACCAGCCATAAACCATGGATCAATTACAGCAATTTGCTCAACGCGCCAAGCTCTACACCTATATATTGATATTTTTTACGAATATTCTGATGGTGAGCGTATGGTGGGCAAGTAGCGAGTATGCTGGGTTTAATCCAGCAATCACCTTAGCACTCTTGTTCGTAACAGCAACACTGACACCCTTTCTTATAATCCATGCAATCAGTACAATCTTCATGCAACCTCTGCGGTTTTTGTGGCAGGCAATATTATATATCGCCCCAGAAACCTCGAGTGTTCCTGCGCCCGAACTTCATAATCTAAAGTACGCCAGGGCCCTTGTAACCAATTTGGTGAATCATGTGTATCAGTTGGCAGATGTAAGCACACACCTAGCTCAAAGCACGAATGCTAATGCAAGCGAAGTATTATCGCAAAACTTTATCGCCAACAGTCTACCTCTACCCCTTGTGGTGCTGGATAAAGACGAATCAATATTATTTGCCAATAGTGCTTTTCTGCGATACACCACCAAAGAAAACGACGAGGTAGTGCAAAAAAATGTATATTCAGTACTAGATTTCTCGTTCGAAAACGAGCACACCCTTGATACCTGGCTCAAACAAGCAAAGGAACATCATGTTGCAACCTCAGAAGTCTGGGAGCGCGTACGCTTGAACTTACCAGAAGATAATGGGAAACGTAAAACATTACTACTTGACCTTGTCGCATACTATAACAAGGCTAATCCTGCTGGCTATGAAACAATCCTTGTGTGTTTTGACAAGACAAAATCCTATGCGCAAGACGACCAAGCGATAAACTTTGTGGCCCTAGCAGTACATGAACTGCGCACACCGTTGACGATGCTTCGTGGCTACATAGAGGCACTCGAGGAAGAGCTTGAAGGAAAGATAGACGAAGAGCTCGCCGGATTCCTTAAAAAGACCCAGGCAGCAGCTGGACAACTCGCAACATTTGTAAATAATATTCTAAATGTCGCTCAACTCGAGGACGATCAAATGGCACTCAAATTACAAGAAGAAAACTGGAAGTCAGTTCTGGCAGCAACGATTGATGATTTGCAGCTCAGGAGCAAAGTGCGTGGCATCACCATAAAACTCGATATTTCCGACGATATTCCTACAGCCGGCATTGATCGCTTGAGTATGTACGAAGTAGTGGGCAATCTTATCGATAACGCAATCAAATACAGCGGACACAGCAAAGAAATACTGGTATCCTCAAAGTTAAACAAAGAAGGTCAAATTGAAACAACTGTCCAAGATTTTGGTGTCGGCATACCAAGCAATGTTGTAGAACATATTTTTGATAAATTTTACCGCGACCATCATAATCGTGCGCAAATTGGTGGCACCGGGCTAGGACTCTATCTATGTAAAAGTATCGTTAAGGCGCATGGTGGAACTGTATGGGTGCGCTCTAAAGAAGGTCGGGGAAGCACCTTCGGATTCACACTACTGCCGTACAAAGACCTTGCCGAAGAACAGAAAAACCTTAATAATGGAGATATTGTCAAGAACGCACACGGATGGATAAAAAATCACTCAATGTACAGGAGATAATAGAATGACTGAAGATACTACAACCACACGTAAAAAAGTTCTTTGTATCGAAGATGAACTATTCATCGGCGAACTCTATAGCCGTGCATTGCGAAAAGCTGGCCACGAAATTACTGTCGAACTCGATGGCAAAAAAGGGCTTGAACTGGCGCAAACCAATCAGTTCGACATCATCTTACTCGACCTAATGATCCCTACAATGACAGGAATTGAAGTACTGAGGGAGTTGCGTGACGAAACTAAAACCCCTGACCTTAAGGCAAAAATTATTATTACCACCAATCTCGAGCAACGAGATGAGGTGAAGGCAGATATCGAAAGCCAGGCAGATGGTTATGTCGTCAAAGCTAATATCACTCCGCGCGAACTCGTAGAACTCCTTGATTCTATAGAATAGTCGTCTTCTTCAACAAGATGCTACACCACTTATATTTTCACCGAAAAGGTCTCGCTCTTTGAATCTTCCTAAAGGAATATTCAAAGACTGCTCACTCGGCTGAGGCAACCTTTTCTTGCGAAAATAAATGCGGTGCAGCAGCGATAGCGTGACAAAATTGACAGGTGGTGATATAATATAATTAACTAAAGTGGTGTAAAACATATTATTTGGAGGCCAGAGTATGGAAGCGCAACCACCAAAAGAAGAGCTTGATCCGAATAAAATACTTGAATATACCGAAACACTCACGACACTTACGCATGAGTTAAATGTCCCCAGGGATGCCATCTCCGATGAAATGATAGACACCGGCGCAGAAATGCTCGCTCTTATTTATAAGAAATACGGAGACCCGGCAAGCGAGACGTACAAAGAATATCATAATGATCTCCATACGCTCGATGTTCTCAGGCGTAGCTGGATACTTCTTAATCTTCATAGTTCTAAATTTCCTCAGAAGTTCACCGACCGCGATTATGCAATCATTATGTTCGCAGCACTCGGGCATGACATCGTGCACGGCACTGGTGGGCCAACAGGAGAGGACGAGAGGCAAAGCGCCGACCTCACCGCTCTATACATGAAACGAGTGGGCTTCACCGATACAGAATGCGAGCGCGCCAAGGAAATTATCCTGGCTACCGTCGCTGGCCTTGAAAACGGATCGATTGTCCAGAAAAATATTAGATCGGGCAGTAAAGATCCTCTAAAGCTTATCCTAGCAACAGCAGATATTAATGGTATCGCGATGGAGGGCACGCAGAGAATGATAAACGACGGATTCAACCTCTGCCTAGAGATGGGTAATTTATCCATTCAGAGAGTGATCAAAGAAACCGTCAAGACTACAACCGACATAATTAAGAAGCCGAGTTCTGTGGTTTCCTTTTTTGGCAGACAAGCAAAATTCCTCGACGATCGCCTCGAGAGACTAAGAGGAGATTTTGCATATTACTATCGCGACGAAGAAGTCGAAGAAGTAAACGAGCTATACGAGGAAACATTCACCAAAGCAACTCGAGATGCAAGAGCAGCATCTCGAGTTATGTATCGGTTCCCTCGAATTGCTGAATTTGCAATTAACGACGCCATCAAGGCTGCCAAAGATACAGCCGGAACCAATGCCGAGAAACTACAAGCCGCCAAGGCAAGACTTGGCGAATTCTTTATGCGCCTCCCTAGAGACGAGTAGCGCAAACGTGACTCTTACTAAAAACCAACTAGTCATACAGTAAGGGAGTGTTGATATTTACAATATAATATGGCATAATCGTAATAACTTTTGTTGAGTCTGCCAATAATGTAGATTCCAAAAGGGTTCATTGACAAACAGATACATACAAGATGAGTAATGAGTACGAATTACACTGCGAAACGTATTCATTACTCATCTTGTACCTTCACTAGAAAACCACCCCTCAACCCAAACTGGAGATGTATATGGAAGCTTTCTTCCTGCTGCTGATGCTACGCCATATGATGATTGCGAATTACCACTTTTGTCACATGATTCGCAACCACTACAGGCACTTCATCACCCAACCCGGATTCACGTCCGTCGTCACCGCCTAAGGAGGCAACCATGGCTTGGTATTGGATTGTCCTGATCGTGGCCGTTTGGCTTCCTGGCGCACTGTGGGGATCGCTGTTTACGTTTCGGTTGCCCGACTGGTTCGGCCAGAAGCGCAAAGAACGACACGTCCGTGTCGGCTTGTTCTTTGGTCTCTTCTTGTGGCCGTTGATTGGCTACGTCGCGTGCGTACATATGCTGTACAAATCTCACCGCGACAATATCCGCACCAACTTCGTCGAACACCCCCTCTGGCTCAACATCCTCGACTTCGCGGTGATCCTGCTTTCCTCGCTTGCATGGCCTGTGATCTTTGCGATCCAGTATTCACTCAAGCGGATGGTCAAGTCAGCGTCGTGAAGGAAGGCGAGTATGGCGAGCAGCTACCAGAATACTGGTGGCTCCCGCCATCGTTTCTAGTATCTGTTTGTCGTATTCGCTCCACAAATGTGTATTTGTGCTGATGAGCTCAAAAGAACGAAAGCGAAGAAAACTTATATTGGCTAGTCTATACATTTTATGATATAAAGCATACGTAGACTACTGTTTAGTCTAGTACCTGAGCGCTGAACCATAAGTAAGTGCTCGCGAACAAGGAGAGTGAATTATGATAGTCTCGATCCGAGTGCTTGCGTATAGCAAGCCCCAGATTGAACCGCCGGTCGCGTTCAGGCGAGACACCCAGGCAAGCAACGATCAGGAAGATCAGCCTTGCCAGGAAGCCGTAACCGGAATCACGTACCCCGATCTCGCAATCACGTACGAATCCGTCGAGAAGATCTCCTTGAGGTCTTTGCTGGAAAAGATGGCTCGTGCCATCGACCCCTCGGCTAGCGTGGACATATTCGGAGACGGTATCTATTGGAAGCAGTTCGAGATAGAAGTCAGCGAGGAGATCTACAACGATGTAGATCTGCGGAAACGGCTGCTGGAGCAGGCTCACGAGGTGCTTGCACCATACGTAAGGTCTTGCCTGTAGCCCATTTGACCCGACCTGGAGACAGGTAATCAGTATCTTAGAGCGAGAGATGAACAAGGAATAGCTACAGCAGAGGCAGAAATATTTCGCGCGTCTAGCGATCCCGACATCCATACCTCTCCTTGTTCATCTTTCATGAAGTATTACTTTATAAAAACTTAAGAATTGTATTGACACCTATTAGTTAGCGCGGGCTATACTAATAGATAGCCATGTGTGGGCTTTTGGAAATATCCTTTTCGGGAACATTCAAACTCCTCCGCACAGACTAATTAAGATTTTTTTGGGAAGTATACTCACTGGCTCACTAAGCTAAGCGTCACTGCGAACCCTTGTAAACAAAATGTTTATCGAAGCACTATCTGGAGATACGGTCAGATAACTGTAGTTCGACAAACATTCCCCATCAAAAGCCGTTCACCGAAGTTAATAAACTAATCGGTTCTCTTTTATTATCAAATCTAGGAAACGCAGGGCACTTATTTTCTCGCTCTGCAAGGGGAGTTTACTTATGGAATCTTATTTTTTTAACAAAGAAGTCGTTGTGGACGCAGTATATTTTCAGAATCAAAACGGGCTCGAGAGCTACCCAAAACACATGGTCGTAGACGGCGAAGGCGTTACTTTTAAAGAAGGTCTGCAGCGCGTAGCGCAAGAAGGGCAGCGACTCGTCAAGTTGTTTGAAATGACCGACGGACAGCGAAGATATCGGCTCAAACTTGATGCCGAAGCTCAAGCCTGGAAACTTTTACGTGTCGCTACTATAGGGAATTAAGATGAGCAAAAATCCTACATACGAACCGCTCGAAGGCACATCAGTTAGTGTACACACCGGCTTTCCTAATGCAGCAGACGACGCACGCCTTCAGGCGCTCAATCTCAACACACTCCTCATTCCAAACCCTTACAGCACCTATCACTTTCGTGTTGCAGGCGACCAATGGCACAAAATCGGCATATTTAATAACGACATTGCACTGATCGACAGGGCGCTCAAGCCACAGCCACAAGACATCGTAGTATGGGTATACGAGGGTGAATTTGCTCTCAGTATCTATAAACATACCCCTAAACAAGCAGCGATCTGGGGAGTCGTAAGCGCAACAGTCCATCAACTTAGAAAGAGCAACAAAGCGTGATCGTTCTTATAGACTGTAATAATTTTTTTGTCAGCTGCGAGCGCTTATTTCGCCCAGATCTCAATAATATACCTGTTGTGGTATTAAGCAGTAACGATGGCTGCGTGGTCGCAAGAAGCAATGAGGCAAAGTCACTTGGCATACCCATGGGTGCGCCAGCATTCAAGTTTCGCGACACATTCGAACAACATAACGTTATGCAATTTTCTGCCAGCTTTGAACTGTACGGCAACATTTCTCGGCGTATCACTAATTTATTAAGCGAATTGACGTCAAATATCGAGGTGTATTCTATAGATGAATCATTTCTTGATATTGCAGAACTCGATGTTACAAATTATGTCCAATGGGCAAAAACAGTCCGCCAGCGCGTACTCCAAGAAATTGGCATACCTGTATCTATCGGCATAGCGCCTACCAAAACACTTGCAAAACTTGCGAGCGAACTCGCTAAACAGCAGCCAATATTTGGTGGTGTGTACAGTTTTGCAAATGATACTCCGCACACGAGACAACAAGCGCTCGCCATGGTGCCCATTAAAGATATCTGGGGAGTTGGTTACAGGCTCGCGCCAAAGCTTCGTGCCGAAGGTATTCATAATGCGCATCAACTATCTCAGTTGCGACCTAAACGAGCACAGCAGCTACTAAGTATCACCGGCAGGCAAATGGTCGCAGAGCTAAACGGAACACGATGTTTTCCGCTCACTCCAGTTGGCAGGCCTCAAAAAAGTATTATGCGCGGAAGAACATTTGGCGAAGATACCAACGAACCATATGCTATTGAGTCCGTAATTACAGCCATGACCACACAGGCTGCCTTTCGTCTGCGTCATCAAAACCAAGTAGCACGAAAGGCAAGTATCGCTATAGAAACAAATCGCCATAAACCTGGCTACCAGCGCTGGTACAGAGAAGTGGTTTTTGATATGCCCACCCATGATACGGGCATAATAATTACGAGCATACTGCGCTTGTTCTCCGACATATACGAACCCGGGCAGAAATACCACCGACTGAACGTGTTTTTATCTGATCTCGGCCCTGTCGGCAATTTGCAAACAGATGTTTTAGGGATAGTGGACGTAGAGCAGTACGATCAGTCTACTGCGCGCATGCAAGCACTCGATCACATTAATAACCGATTTGGCAGAGGCCACCTAAGATACGCGTCGGAAGACCTAAATAAAGCTTGGCGGCCACGACGCAAACTCACAACACCACGCTATGTATCGGAATGGACTGACATACCCTCAGCGCGCATAGTACAATAGCCTCAGATGAAGCTACATATTATAACTATCGGTAAACCTAAACTATCCTATGCGCAAGCAGGGTGGGACGAATACCTTGTAAGATTGAAACGCTATCACGACATTAAAGTGACGCAACTAGCCGACAAATACGCTTACGATAAAGATAAAATCTTAGAAACAGCTGGTAGCAGCTATAAGGTAGTGCTCGAGATTACCGGTAAGCAATACTCGAGCCCAGAATTGGCAGATTTTCTCAAAA
The DNA here is from genome assembly GCA_964499935.1 of uncultured Candidatus Saccharibacteria bacterium. Taxonomy (GTDB): domain Bacteria; phylum Patescibacteriota; class Saccharimonadia; order Saccharimonadales; family UBA4665; genus CALBGR01. Next base: position 859,017 of record CAZCMS010000001.1, read on the forward strand.
AACGAGAGCTAGAAGCCAGGGAAGTATGCCTCATTATTGGCGGACCCGAGGGACTGCCACAAGAAGTTATACAAAAAGCAGATTTTGCATTAAGCTTTAGCAAGCTAACATTTCCGCATGATCTTGCGATGGTGGTTTTACTTGAAGCACTCTATAGAGCATCAACCATCAACGCTGGCATACCTTACCATAAATAGAACATGCACCTATTCAAAACTCATACACCGAGGAATCGCAATATCTAACTCTTCGTCGTGTGTTGCAAATAATATAAGTGGCTTCGCAGTGGTATCTGGAATGAGAAGTGGGTCTTCGTTATTATCGTCCATATTACAGCGTGCACCAAGTATGATATGCGCGCTAGAGTCAGTTGTGGCCTCTATATCTTCTGCATACTGTTCAAGAAGCACATCATCTGGATGCATATAACTCAGCTCCACAGACACACTCTGTGTACCATCGCAGGAATCGCCACACATCTTTAAAACAGTATCCGACGTCGCAATAAAAGATTTCGGCACCATCCCATTGTTGTCATTCATAAACTGCTGGAATGCTGCATATATAACAAGCACATCATCTTGCGCTTCATTACTCTCGCTATCAGCACCGTCTTCTTCGGTAGAAGTTGTGGCACTATTCTGGGTAGTGGTGCTTGCAACAAGAACACCGATCATAACTACAGAGGTAACTGCCATAATTGCAAACACAATTGTCAGGATCTTAAACAACCCTACATTATTACTGGATGCCTGTAGGAGCTTGCCCCCTGCATCACGCTGTTTGCCAAATCCTGTACGAACAAAATCTATCACATACCAAACGCCCAGACCACCAAGGGTTATTAATTTTAAAATTCCGAGCCTCGTACAGCCTAGATAGAAACGGTCTACCCCTAAAATACCGAGCAACAAAGATAATGCCCATGCCACACCAAACGATTTACTGCTGGAAGGATTTAACTCGTCGGCCGTAGGAATAAATTGCGCAAACTGAGGATTAACAGAATTTGCTGAAGAGGCAAGACGAAACACCTCATCCAAGGCAGAACCAGACCAGCCACTTGCTACCAAGCTTTGCCGAATTACATCATCAGCAAAACCCTGTTGTTTTTGCTGATTTATATAATCAACTGCCTGTTGTTTATGTGGATCCATTAGTATAATCGTACGATGCCTTAAGCGGTTTGACAAGAGACAACAAGTAAACACCCCTCGGTCTCAAAGAGTACTGCCTTAGTCGAGGCAATCTTTTTGTAAAAGCAGGGAATTTACTCGTTCGTAACTGAGACTCGCGGAATCCAAATATTATCTGCGAGATTTGCGCGCACACCCTCAAGTGTTGCTACGCCCCCAGAGCGTAACATTGGCTCTCGAACTCTTCCAAAATAATGCTGAGCAACTTGTGGATCAGTCACTGCGACAAATAAAGTACGGTCAGCACGAAGCTTCTTGATAGACCCAGAAAGCATATCGTACGAATTCTCTATTGCGCCACCCTCATCACTCAGTAACGCAGGCTCTTCCTGTAACGCAACGCGTGGATGATATTTTTCCGCTTCAGCAGCAAGCAACTCCGCCGACCGAACAACTTCTACCCCCTCGATGATAGATGGAACGAAAGCACGAACCCCAACAACCTCAAATGACCTCATCTTAACAGCCTTATCAAGTGCCCGAATAGCCAAGCGCGATGCGACATTAGCGTGCAAATCTTGATCGTAGGCTATGTCCCCGCCAATCATTGCTACTTTTCCGATTCGTTGCTCTGGTACCTCTGATCTTTCGCTTTCAAAAAGCTCACGTCTTACCATATTAATACCTATGCCGATTATATTTTCGACAAAGCCTCCTCCAGCACACCCTATAGTCATGGCAAGCCTCCTCGTATTCACATAAAAATACACTATAGGAGCCCTTTGGCACCCAATCTGTAAGATAGATTACATATTATGCCTGATACACACTTGTGGCACTTTGCTATAGGTATTAATCCTAACCTGATACAATAGCCACAATGATTGTGAGACCAATAAAAACTCCCGTTATCACTGCGTCTACAGTGACTTTGGAGGAAATTCTTAGTACAAATATCACCGCGTTAGAAAACAACTGCGTTGTGGCTATAACCTCAAAGATCGTTTCGCTGTGCGAGGGGAGTATTTCACCTTTTGGAGACACCTCTAAGCAAGATCTTATTCGTCATCATGCCTCGCATATACTCCCTGCAACAGCTAGCAAGGTAAATACAACATTCACCATCACAAACAACACTCTGATTCCATGTGCAGGGATTGATGAATTGAATACAAACGATGGATATGCTCTGTGGCCTAATAACCCTATGCATACTGCAGAAGCAGTCCGTGAATATTTATGCCAGCGCTTTGAGCTGCAGTACATCGGGGTGGTTATCACCGACAGCACGAGCCGTCCGATGCGACGCGGTACAACTGGTATTGCTCTTGGATTCAGTGGCTTCAAGCCTGTACTTAACTACACGGGGAAGAATGATCTATTTGGAAAACCGTTCAAACTTGAAACTGCAGATATTGCTGGTGGCCTCGCTGCAACAGCTGTATTCGCAATGGGAGAAGGCGCCGAACAAACACCTATAGCAATCATCGAGGACGTGCCTAATGTAGAATTCGTAGATAGAGCACCAACCCAAGAAGAAATTGATATCTTTACCGTTACGCTCGACGAGGACCTATACGAACCATTTCTAAATCATGTCGATTGGCAAACACCCCAAAACTAACATTCATTAATTTTCAACTATAAATAGGCGTGTGCTGTGGTGCCCGAGGGGTGATAATAAAAGGCGAACGCCAAAATCTATACACTCCTCGGGCACCGGCAAACCTGGTTCAGCACCTCAGATCACCAACCTGGTAGACGCAGAAGCCCACAAGTAACTCACCTGAGAGATGTCATGGATACCCATCTTCACTCTGTGACTATCGTCAAATCCGATATACGGCGCGTGCGATAGGCGACCATCTACCTCAACTCGAAACCCGGCCAACAGCGGTGCCGAAGCAAGATTGAACCACTCCCATACCCAGTCGGGGAACTGAATCAACGCCGAAAGCGCTTCGGTTGAAGCGATATTGACGCTGGATTGTGCCCAGAATCGGTCAGGGTTAACCCCCCTGGCATACTCCGGGTCAAACTCGATCCAGGTAGGACGAATGTAGTAGAGGCTGTACGCCATCACATGCAGGTATTGCTCGCTGATCTTTACCTCATCCCATTCGCAAATCGAGAATCCGTAAGGAACAGAAATAGCGTTCCAGAGCGCCTCAAGCGAATGCGGAACATGCAGTAGCAATATCCCCGTCGGACTCTTAGGAATAAAATTCTTCGGAGGCTTAGGCAGTTCGATATTGGGCCAAAGCTGACGGGCTCGCTTCATCTGCTGCTTCGGCGTACGCCACCAGAAAGGTCGCGTCCGATCAACCGGCAATCTGCCTTCTGCGATATCTCGCAATGCCTTACTGACTGCCTTCGGGTCCAACGAGTTATCTCCGACCCCTTTGATGATCCTGTTCATCAAGTCATGCAACTCGACAAGCTGGTTAATATCATTGATCATGAGATCCTTTCTTTCCATGTTGTGCCGGTTTTTTATCCCAGTAGAAGAAGTATCTTAACGTGTTGAGGATGCCAAACTGTTAAGGTTCGCTATTGTAGTAGTACCGTATTTTTAGCATCAATGCAATGAAAAATCAGATACCTTTACATTTTTTGTAAGTTAATTACCAAGCAGGTACACTATTGCATATGCACCTAATTCAAGATGAATTATCCGAACTCCTTAACAGAGCCAAGCAACAAGTTGAAGTTGGCGGATTTTACACTCACTATAAATCAAAAGACATGGTCTATAAAGTAAAAGATGTAGTTATCCAAGAGTCAGATAACCGGCCTTGTGTTATCTATCAAGCTCAGTACGGGAATAAATTAACTTTTTCCCGACCGCTGGATGCCTGGCTTCAGAAGGTAGAAGTCGATGACACTCTAAAGCCACGCTTTACAAAGATTACGCAAGACGCTTAACAATAATCACATTATCCTTGATAGTAGCCTGCACGCCATCTGGGCTTGTTGTTTCGCGTTCTGGCGTAGCAAGTTTTTCTGTATGCCACTTTGTGTTATCGAGACCTAGACTACCAAATGTTTCTTGAGCGGTAGGAAACTTCATATCTGTATGCTCTGACCACGACGGTGCTGATGCATGCTCAACAATAACAAGTATCCCGCCAATCGCTACTGCTGAAGCAGCTTTTTGTAATACTTTCTGGCGCTCAAATTCTATGGGCGACTGTAAATATTGTGCCGATACAAGATCGTATTCGCCGGCAGGGAAGCTCACCGCAAAATCATGCTGCTCAAAAGCTATTTTATTTTCTACACTATGCTCTTTAGCGAGAGCCTTTGATCGTTCGATAGCCACATCAGATACATCCGAGGCTACAACCTGCCAGCCCTGCAAAGCAAGCCACACCGCGTCGCCACCCTCGCCACAGCCAAGGTCAAAGGCTGTGCCAGGCTTTAGTGAGGTGACTATCTCCGTCAGGGGAGCATTGGCTCGCCCAGACCATATCCGATCGCGCTTTTCGTATAACTCATTCCAAAATTTTTGTGTGTTATCTGTATTGTTCATATTTTTCCCGTCTTTAATTAAGTATGCGTATCACACAAAACAGATTGTGTATGAATGTATCAATAAATGCAAATTCATCGCAATTTCATTGCATTTCTTTACAGTTAAAGTTGGGCAATATTTTTGTTACGCTGCGCCAGTTTCATTCCTGTATACAGCAAATATAGGGCAGATAAACCGACTAACGCAAAAATTATATTGCTAAGGGCAGAGTCTGTTCCGAATAGCTCCGTCACGAGATTAAAGTCAAATATTCCTACTAACCCCCAGTTAACTCCACCGATAATTACTAACACGTACGCCACCCAATCTAGTCCATTCATTCTCATGAGAGCCTCCTTATTAAGTAATAGTCACTGTACGCTCATCAAACAATTCTCGCTGTTAAACATCTAACAGCCCCGGCTATCTATAGATAAGAGCAGGGGAGCTATTCAACTCTACGAGCAAAATACTCTTCGGTTTCACGCATAAAAATTTCGGCAGTCTTAGGGCCTACACCGTAAAGTTGCTGCAAACTTTTAGAGAGCTCGTCTTCATTCTCGCTTTGTTCGATCATATGCAACAGGGAACCGTCATAATAATCAATGAGTTGCTGCATGCACGTCTTGAGGGCCTTTGTCATGACATGCTGATACCTCGTGTAGCCACCTTGGTGTAACATCGCAACCAGTCGACGATCACTCGCCTCAAGTATAGCCCACGGAAAATCCATTTTTGATTCTATAAATAGAGCCCACGTTTTTACTGCAACACTAGACCGGATTGGCTTACCCAGCAAAAAAGTCAGCAAGAACCAACGAAATAAATCATCATCATTATCTATAACGTCCAGACGGAAGTCGGAAGCATGATGTTGTGGTCGATACCGCCTACTCATGAATCACCTCCGCTACAACTTGCCTAGTATTTTTTGTTTCCAACTTGTGTAAAAAAGGCTGCCAGGGCAGGTAGTGTTTTTATTTACCTCACCGTGGCCCACTATTCTTGAAGGATTAGCAGAAGGGTAATGTTGCTTTATAACATCTGCAATCGATTGAATCACCGTATCGCTTGGCTCTTTATCCTCTAGATCGTCATCGATGCATATTCCTACGCTTCGAGTATTCACGTCCCAGCTACCCGAATGCCACCCAATATAGTCATCTTTCAATATATGTTCGCTCGTACCATCCTCCCGAATAAACCAATGATATCCCCAGAAAACTTGCCTGGAATTATAATAATGCCCCGACCAAACGGACTGACCCTTGAAGTGCTTTTCTCTGGAGTCTGACGGGTCGACAAAGTAGCGACCATAAATACGAAGTAACTGAATAGCATTGAGGCGTTCGAGCGTCATGCCTGGCTTATTTTTAGTATGATGAATCACTATCGTGTCAATGGACTTACGTTCAGCGTCGAGATTATCTCCCGATGTTGCTATAGGCATCGTTCCTTGCCTCCAGGCTTCCTCAACAAGACTATATGCTTTAGCTTTAATCTGCTTTCGTTTATCGTAGTCATCTTCATTTCGAGCCAACGCTTCTAGTCTCTCAAAGTCATCCTTTACCCGTAAGTACCACAGCGGCTTTGTCAGTGCCTCTCGCCAATACGCTTCATCGATATGTGCAGCCATTCCTTAATTATAGAAAAAACAAAGTAACGTAACGTCAAAAATTTAACATTTCTTACCGAAACTCAAATATAGAGTGCTGACGAAAGTAAGCCCACCAAATGGTGAGCTTACTTTCGTGGTGAACCTCATTGAATCGCATTGGAACGATATCCTTATGGAATTCAGACGACTCTACCGTCTTATGAGGGGGGCTATCTCTGGCTTAGACATTCGCTGTAGTAGTGGAACTAGTAGCAAAGCCTTGATATCTTTACAGGTCACACTGTTTGGTTCGTTTTGATCGTTTGTCTTAATTGTAGCGTAAGGGCTTTGGTCGCCGCGTCTTTAATTTTACGTAAATCATTGAATACAAAATCGACGGACGGATGACGAGGTGCAAACATGTCTATACTTATCATGCTTCCTCCTGTATGTTCAAATCCGTGCAAACTTCCTTCATGCGCTGTAGTGCTTCTTCGTAATTTGTAGCCGTCTATAAGTAGTTTTCTTTCAGCTCCATTCGGTACAACAGATTCTATGCCAGCTATATATTTTTTCTTATCTCCGTATTCACTTCCACAGCATGGACATTTTTTCCCAAGTATCTTCTTGCCAATACATTCGATTACTCCCGTAAATGCAACATATGCATATGACGGATGCTCAGACTGCATCATTAGACCCTGGTAGTATGCTCTAAGAATTTGTCTTAACTCTGTTTCTTCCGAGATTGAATCCAGGGCAGATGTTGCCCATTTTGGGATAGATTTAAGTTTCTTCTCTGGACCATTCCAAGGCGGCTCATTATCTGCTAATTTAGGGATTTGTAGAGCACCAGGTGGGAGGTTTTGAGGAGAATGTATTACTTTCCAAGTAGTTTCTAGCGAAAGAGAGACTAGTGCAGCAATATCCTGAACCTCTTGAGCAGCCTCATTACTGGCAGCCCACCAGTTATAACCTTTAGACTTTCCTTCAATAATTATCGGCCAAGCCATCGTGTACTGCGATCCATATATGCTTTGATTCCCGTAACTACCTTCGGCTTTTAAAGGTTTACGCCCAGGTCTAATGATCACATTTCCAAATGATACTTTTTTGCGTAGCGCTACAGGTTGCTCTATGTTGCCACCATCAAAGCCTATAACCGCCGCCCATTCAAACTCCGGATTATCATCATTTAAAAGATCTATCGCTTTATTTATTGCAGCTTTCCACTTTTCACGATCTTGTTCGCCAACTTCATTATTCGCAACTAAAAACACGTAAACACTCTTCTTCTCTTCTTCCGATAAAGGTACAATGTTTAGTTGAATTCCGTTTACATCGTTTGCATCGACTGTCGGCTTATAAGTCCAGTGGGGATATATAAAAGTCGATGAAGCTTGCTCAAATGAAGCACCCCAACCGGTAATATTCTCGTATATCTCCGTTAAACATTCATGTAGTTTATGTAGCCATGAATCACCTTGCGTCTCGTAGTCGATCGCTAGAGATTTCCCGTATAAATCATATGTAGACTTACTTTCATCCATGGTAAATAGTATAGGTGAAATATTAATTTGCGGGAATCGAACCAATTACCTCTTAGCAAAAATAGAGACTTACTTCATTTAAGTAAATCTCTATCTGTTATTTCAAATCTGGTGACCTCACGGGGAATCGAACCCCGATTGCCAGGATGAGAACCTGGTGTCCTAGCCGTTAGACGATGAGGCCAGATGCGCAGGAAAGCAATTTTGTGCTTGCATAAAATTATTTTCCGAGCAGCTGGGTTCATATGGCCCGAAGGATCCATATGAGGCCATGGATCAAACCACAGCATGCCATAAATTACGACCAAACAATCATACCACATCTGTTACAGTCCGTCTACACAGATAAAACGTTGCGTTATCGCCAACAAAAGCTCATAATAAACGATAAGCAGTATGGAACAACAGACTATCATTATCGGTGGGAGTGCAATAGTCGGAGTATTAGCATTGGTTGCTATGTTTCTTCTGATACGAAAACTTGCGAAACAAGGCAACAATGACCCTTCGAACAATGCAAAGCTCCTCGCTAACCTCCGGGATGAAAAACTAAAATCTGAAATCATTCTTAACACTATCGAAGATGGAGTAGTGCTTTTGGACGAGCAAAAAACCATTCAGCTCTTCAATCCAGGAGCAAGTCATATTACAGGCTGGCAAGCCGAAGAAGCTCGTGGGCTCGATTTTCGGACTGTCATTAAAATTGTCGACGAAAAAGAGGAGTCATACACCGAAAAGAAAAGCCCTTTCAATCGTGCATACAAAGAAGGCACAACAATTCGCGACAACAAAGCCGTACTGGTCACCCGATCAGATAAGCGCATTCCTATCAGTCTCAGCGTATCGCCACTTATGGACACAAGTAAGCAGGTACGTGCTGCAGTAGCCATATTTCGTGATGTCAGCCAGGAGCGCAAGCAAGAAGAACAGCGCGCGGAATTCATAAGTACCGCAAGTCACGAAATGCGCACACCTGTCGCAGCCATCGAAGGATATCTTTCGCTTGCGCTCAACGACAAAGTAAGCACCATAGATACACGTGCTCGTGGGTATCTTGAAAAAGCCCATACCTCTACACAACATCTAGGGCAACTATTCCAAGACTTACTGACCAGCGCCAAGGCCGAAGATGGCCGTCTTACCAGCCACCCACAACTCATAGAATTTGGTAAGTTTATCGAACAACTCGCCCAAGACTTGCGATTCGCTGCCGAGAAAAAGAACTTGCCAGTAGAGCTTATCATTGGCTCTCATAGTGCCGGCGCAACAGGTGGCACAACAGGGCGCATGGTACGTCCGTTCTACTACGTTAATGTTGACCCTGATCGCATGCGCGAAGTGATTACCAATCTCTTTGACAACGCAGTCAAATACACTGCCGAAGGAAAAATTTCTATTGGTCTTACCGGCAATAACGATGTCGTGCAGATATACATAAAAGACACTGGCCCAGGTATCCCTCGCGAAGATATCAAGCATTTATTCCAGAAGTTCTATCGAGTTGACAGCTCGGCAACCCGCACGATTGGTGGCACGGGATTAGGTCTCTTTATTTGTCGCAAAATTGTTGAATTATACAACGGTAAAATTTGGGTTGAGAGCGATACCGGACAGGGAAGTACGTTTTATATAAACCTCCCACGACTGTCGAGTCAGGAGGCTGCAAATATCCAAAAAGCCATCGCACAAGGAACCCGACAAGCATAATCGGTTTTATGATACAATGAGCGTAAGAAAAATTTTAGTATATAAACAGGGTAGATACATATGACAAAAGTGCTGTTGGTCGAAGACGATAACAACCTGCGGGAGATATACGAAGCGCGTCTTGCTGCCGAAGGATATGAGATCTCTACAGCAAAAGACGGCGAAGACGCACTTGCGGTTGCCAAACAAGTTAAACCAGACCTTATCATTTCTGATGTTATGATGCCCCGAATTAGTGGCTTTGAAATGCTCGATATTCTGCGTAACACCGAAGGCCTAAAGCACACCCGTATTATTATGCTCACTGCGCTAGGGCAAGCCGAAGATAAAACCCGTGCCGATAGCCTAGGCGCAGATCGCTACCTCGTTAAATCACAGGTAACTTTAGAAGATATCGTTAAAGCAGCACACGAACTACTCAACCCAGATACCACCATAGAGGAAGAAACACCTCCAGCTATTGTCGCATCACCAGAAGCCAATAATTTCTCACCGACCGCGCCACCCGATATAGCTGCAGTTGCGCACCAAAGTCAAGCTGATGCAGCACAGACTGTACCACTAGCCCCTACACTGGGCTCACTAGAATCTAATGATGGCCCAGTCGTAGCTCCTCCGCAAGATGTCAATCCGCCTATACCCGCCCCAGTGACTCCTACAGGTACTGCGCCTGAGCAAAACATAGCTCCTGCACCAGCCCCTGCACCCGAGATCGCAGCCCCAACACCACAGCCTATAACTCCGGTTCCTGCACCTAGTGCAGATGATAGTGGCGCACCTCTTATTCAAATGCCCCCACAACCTGATGAAATTAATGCTGCAACTGTAGTAACAAATGACACAGCACTGACCACCTCCCAAGAAAACACAGCTGTAACTGAACAGATTGAAGATTTTGTCAACACACAGCTTCCAAACACTACTCCTCAAGCACAGCCGGTTACACCTGGAACAGATCCTATTGCTACACCAACCGATCAGACACTAGCCCAACCTACTCCAACACCGCAAAACATGCCAGCCAACCCTCCAGCTGCAACAGATACTACAGCAGCCCCCACGCAGCCTGCACCTCCTGCAGCACCTGATGATATTGTAGCGAACGATCAAGCTCTGCAAGACGCCGTTAATGGCCTCGCAGCTTCAGCAGACGATTCTGCCCAATCTTCTAATACACAGTCAAGCAACGGAGGCACAAAAGTTATTCAGCCAATTAGTGACCCTAGTGCAGAGACCAATCAGCTGGAAACATTATTAGCTCAGGAAGAGATGCAAGCTAATTTGGAAGCAGGAGTTACAGACACACCTATCATTGGCAATGTAACTGACCCTGCAGCAAGTCAAACACCAGCTCAAGCGCAGCCTGCAGAAGCGCCACAAATACCTGTTCAACCTGCACCAGGGGGAGTTTTCATCCCAAATACCAATGGTGACGCAGACGAAAGTGCTCTCTAGAAACTTGCGCCCGGTTTGATATCCTAACTACATGAGAATAAATCGATACATCGCCTTAGCTACCGGCATGAGCCGTAGGGCTGCCGATGTTGCCGTAGCAGAAGGTAGAATATTAGTCGATGGAGTAGTTGCTACCCCCGGACTAAACGTCGATACACACCAAACTATAACCGTTGACGGGCATGCTATTACACCTCCTGTCAAGACTACCGCCATCATGCTGAACAAGCCCGCAGGGTACGTCTGCTCGCGGAATGGGCAAGGAAGCAAAACAGTGTACGATCTTCTACCAAAAGAATTGCATGAACTTAAGCCCGTAGGGCGTTTGGATAAAGATTCTTCGGGCTTATTACTGATGACAAACGATGGGATACTCGCGCAACAACTCACACACCCCAAATATCAAAAGACCAAACGATACGAAATTACTGTCAATAAACCTCTCCAGCCACTTCACAGGCAGATGATTCAAGATTACGGGGTTCAGCTTGATGACGGACTAAGCAAGTTTACAGTTGAACGCGCAGAAGAAGGCAATGAACTCAATTGGATCGTTATTTTAACCGAGGGTCGCAACCGCCAAATCCGTCGCACTTTTGCAGCCCTAGGATACACCGTCACCAAGCTCCACCGCACACATTTTGGAAATTACACATTAGGGGTGCTTAAATCAGGAAAATATAGTATAATAAATACAACGAATGAGTAAAAAAGTTCCTATTGTTGCCATTGTAGGCCGTGCGAATGTTGGTAAATCCAGCCTTTTTAATGCTGTCCTCGAACGCCGTGAGGCAATTGTAGCCCGAGAAGCTGGCACGACTCGAGATAGCATTATCGCCAAAGCCAGCCACGGCGAACACGATTTCTGGATTGTCGATACCGCTGGTATGAAAGATGCCGAAGACGACTTTGAGTTTACGATTCAAGAACAAATCCAGCAGGCCACAGATAGCGCAGACATTATCTGGGTGGTTGTAGAGGCAAATACGCAAATATCCGAAGAAGACCGACGTGTTGCCAAACTGGCTTTAAAAAGTAAAAAGCCAGTATTTCTCGTAATTAATAAAATCGACAAACTTCGAGGCACGGGCGCATTGTTTGAGCGACTTGGCATCAAGCAAATGTTCCCAACCAGCACAACACAAAATCGAGGCATCGAGCAGCTCCTAGAAACAACAGTCAGTAGCCTACCAAAAGCTACCATCAGCGAAGATGATGATCGTCTCCGAATCGCGCTCTTAGGTCGCCCGAACGTTGGCAAATCTTATATGTTCAATACGCTTTCCAAAAAACAGCAGGCAATTGTCGCAGACCGCGCTGGCACAACCCGTGACGTTAACCGAACTGTTATTCGTTACAAAACTCAAGAAATTGAAATCATGGACACCGCTGGTATCCGTCGCCCAGGTAAGATTGAGCGGGGGATTGAGCATTTTAGTGTTATCCGCAGCCTGGCAGCTATTGAAGAAGCCGATATCTGCCTACTCCTTGTAGACGTCAACGAACTCGGCGTGCAGCTCGACCAAAAGATCGCCGGGCTTATAAAAGAAGCTGGTAAGGGTCTGATTATCGTGGTTAGCAAGTGGGATATTGCCGAAGGTAAAGACGCCTACACCCGCGATGCGCTGGCTCCGCAAATCGCCGAGACATTTAATTTCGTGCCATGGGCGCCACTTATTTTCACCAGTGCAGTCACCGGCAAAAATGTTACTCAAATTTTTGAGCTGGCACTGGAGATTAAGAAACGGCGTGAGCAACAGTTTGCCACTAAAGAGCTCAACCGCTGGCTCCAAGATGTCATAAATCGCCATCCGCCAGCCGGGCTCAAGAACCACCAGCCAAAACTTAACTATATGGTGCACGAAAATGACAATCCTATTCCTGCTTTCAAAATTTTTGGTAGCCAGACCAAATTCCTACACTGGAGCTACAAGCGCTATCTAGAACGTTCCTTGCGTGATGTATACGACTTTGCAGGCACACCAGTGCAATTATGGTTCATAGAAAAACACGTGGCACACAAACATCACGATAGTCCTACTAAAGCTCCTCGTATCAAAAAATAAATTCTTAGACTTAGTTGATATTTTTACAATAAAGTAGTATTGTTTAGTTATTCTCGTACATTCCCAAATTAGGAAAGGTAGGTGGTCGTTTTGACGACCAAGAGCAGTACCCCGAACATCCACCCGACGGCGAAGATTCATCCGACGGCTGAAGTGCGTCACGATACCTCAATCGGTGCAAAAGCCAAAGTTGGTAGTGGCGTCAAGATCGGTTTGTGTGTCAAGATTGGTGACGGCGTCAAGATCGGCAAAGGTGCTGAATTGGAGATGTTTGCCAAAATTAACGCGGGCGCTATTCTTGGAGATAACGTCTACTATGGCAGCGACGTTACGCTTGGCAAGGGTGTCAAGATCGGTGCAGACGCTACCATTGTTGGGGATGCCAAAATCGGCAACGACGTCATCATCGGCGATGACGTTAAGTTCGGCACCAGCACCAAAATCGGCAACAACGTTACTATCGGCGCAGGTACACAGATGCTGCACTCTGCCAAGATCGGCAACGACGTCATCATCGGCGATGACGTTAAGTTCGGTAGGTGGGTCACCATCGGCGATGGTATCGAAGTTCGCTCAGGCAGTCGTCTCGGTGATGACTCAGTACTGAAGTAGCTCCATCGCCACCATCCTCCGTAGTACGAGAATACCCCGCAAACTCTCCGGTTTTCGCGCACCAGCGCAACCAGAGAGCAAGCGGGGTATTTTCATGCCTAAAACACCTATCTTGCGCACATTTCAACCTTAGTGCATACTTAGATCAACATGGCATTACTCACAAAACGACCTATTACCGAAACTGTTTCGCCCCTTTTTACGCTCAGCGCTAACAAAACCGTCCTTATTGTCGGACTCGGCAATATTGGGGCAGAGTACGACAACACGCGTCACAACATCGGCTTTGCGTGCATTGACGCATTTGCTGAAGAAAACGATTTTGACCCTTGGATTAACAAAAAAGACCTAAAAAGCCTCGTCACCCAAAAAAATCTCGGTCAAACACGCGTTATCTTAGCTAAACCAACAACTTTTATGAATCTTAGCGGAGAGGCTGTGCAGGCAATTACTGCGTTTTATAAAATAGATCCGAATAAGGTTATAGCCATCGCCGACGAACTTGACATACCTTTTGGACAAATCCGCACACGCACTGGCGGAGGCGCAGCAGGGCACAATGGGATAAAATCAATGATTCAGCACCTCGGCGAAGATTTTGGTCGTATCCGGATTGGTATCGGCCCCAAAACACATCCCGCAATGGATAGTGCCGACTTCGTGCTTGCAAGATTCAGCCAAAATGAACAATCAAAAATACCCGATCTAAAGAGAGAAGTCGTAGCAATTCTTACCGAAACAATCTACGGCAACCAACTCCAAGCAGAGACCCGAAGCTTTTAGCTTATTAGCTGTAGGTCTCATCCTTAATTTCCTGCTTTTGCAAGAATTCAGCTGCTTCATCTGGGATATTGCTACTCTCGATGATTGCAGCTCGTAGCTGATCCCGAAGCTTTGTAGCCGTATCCAATCTTGAATGTAGCTCACCAATACATGCAGGAGTAACGGCACCAGCATGTATAAGATCGAGAAAATCATCTGCAATTATTTTTCTACACTCAACAACTTCTGTGTGTACATCCATTGCCTCGTTATAGGGGATATAACTTTCATCCGAAGTTCTCCCACTAGCTAACAACGTGATTTCATCTGGATTTAAGAATATATCACCTCTTAACGCTTCCATATGTTTATATTATACCATAATTTTTAGTAAAAAGTAATAGTTTAAATTTTTAACATGAAAATACCCCTCTACTGCTCTTGATGACGCCGATGGCGTTACTAAATCAAAATTTTCAAGGGGTATTCTCGTACTACGGAGGTGATGAAGATTCAGCGTCTGCTATACTGTTGCGGGTCTCCTGGTCCACTCAGGACGAATATCGTCCGCGGATTCAATCGTCTCGCCAGCAGGCACAACCGTGTATGGCGGGACTACGACGTCAGCGCCAATGAAGACACTATCGCCGAGGCGAACGTGGTTATCAAGGCGAACACGATCGCCGAGACGAACATGGTTGCCAAGCCGGGCAAACGCGCCAAGCCGGGCATCGCTGCCGAACTGGACGTTACCACCGAGATAGGTATTACTGCCAATCCGGGCATCGCTGCCGAGATGGACATCGCTACCAATCGTGACGTGGTCACCCAGCCAAACATCGTGGCCAAGGCGAACACGATCACCAAACTGGACGTCACTACCCAGAAAGACACCTCTGTCAAGCTGGACATCGTGGCCGATCCAGACACGATCGCCGAGACGAACCAACCAACCAAGGCGAACACGATCGCCGAGGCGAACGTGGCTACCAAGGCGAACATCTTTGCCGAACTGACCATCGCTGCCGAACTGGACACCGTTGCTAGGCAAACCAACATCGAGGGTCGTCAAGACGACCACCAACCTTTCCTAATATGGGAATGTACGAGAATAAATAAACAATACTATCAAATTGATAAAAGGTCAATTTTTAGACCAAATAAAAGAGCCTCTAGAGGGGGTGGGCACCGCTAGAGGCTCATTTATCCCTTCAACTCGACCAGCGATGAAGCATCAATACCTGCGTAATAGCCAAGGTTTGTGCCGGTCTAAGACCATCTTTTAGGACTCATCGTTCCCACTGCAGGGCAGAGCGAAGTTAAAGGGGTTAGTATGTCTTAGAGCGTTGCCTTTACAGGCGTCGCATAAAAAGTGGAGGGTAACAACTTGTCATGACGCGCTCTAAAACAATCTAACAATATTTAATCTGAACTTAAGTTCAGATTGTTAGAATGGGGGTATAAGGTACGTAGAACGCTATAACACGTCTACAGGTTGCAATTTTAGCAAATTTGTTTCGTTATGTCAATACTTTTACACATATTTGTACTATAAGCAATAAAATTACGCTAACGCTTAGTGCGATTCCAAAGGTGTTACAAACAATTCCAAATCCTCCAAAAAACCTGTACGCAACAGGGGTAGACATAGACGAAATCATGCAACGTCCTAGGGTAGCGATAGTTGGCAGTAGGAAAGTAACACCCTATGGGGACAATATTACAACAAAATTAGCAAGTGATCTTGCAAAACATGGAATAGTGATCGTGAGTGGGCTGGCGCTAGGAATTGACGCGCTAGCTCATAAAGCTGCGCTAAAAGCAGATGGACTTACTGCTGCAGTACTCCCGAATAGCCTGGAAAACATATACCCAAGTAGCCACACACAACTTGCCAAAGATATCACAAAACAAGGCCTGCTTATAACCGAATACGAGTCAAATCAGGGAATTAAATCTTACAAAGGTAATTTCATTGCGCGAAACAGGCTGGTAGCAGGCTTGAGTGACGCAGTATTAGTTACGGAGGCAGCCAAAAACAGTGGCACATTGCACACGGCGCAATTTGCGGTCAAACAAGGCAAAAAGCTGTTTGCCACGCCCGGAAACATCACAAGCCCCATGAGTGCAGGTACAAATTCCCTTATTCAGCAGGGTGCAACACTTGTGACATGTGCTCAGGATATTCTTACCGCGCTTGATATGCCAGCTACAATACTCCAGCCGACCATAGCCACAAGCGACAATCCTAATGAGCAAAAAATTATTGATCTATTACGCCACAAAGGTACTCTTAATGGCGCCGAGCTACAGATATTGAGCGCTCTTAGCACATCGCTATTTAACCAATCCATTACCATGCTCGAAATAAAAGGGCTCATCAAAGCTACAGGACCAAATATATGGACACTGACGAATCCCAGATAGGTGGTTGTTAAGAAAAATCTAATATGATACGGTGTATATCTTCCTACATAGGAAGAACCTATCGATCTATCGAGGAGTGGTTAGTATGCCTGTTCATCTGACGTTTAGCAGGATGCTTGAGGGCAGCAAGGACATCGTTGTCGAGTTCACCGATCGTCGCATCACCGAACGAGACGAGGCCACATACAGCCAGACTACTCACTACGTCACCCAGAGGGGTGATCGCCCCTGGCTGAAGAGTGTCGTCGAAACGATTCTGCGTGCTGCCGAGCACGACATTACAGTTGTTGTCCGTCCGCGGACAGTCACCATCAAGACCCAGAAGCCCATCAGCCAACTGGACTACAGGAAGTTCAAAAACGCAGTACTCTCTGCGATTCAGAAACAAGGACTTCCTGTTGAAGTAGAGGCCTAGCAAACATGGCGTGAGCCGACAGGAGGACGCGCAGCTTAGTACAAGCTCCGTTTTCCTGTCGCGCTCCAACGCTATACCACACCTCTAGATTGATTTTCACTCCACAAATGTGTATTTGTGCTGATGAGTTCAAAAGAACGAAAGTGAAGTTAATACAGGCTTGGCTTCCCGCACATTTTCACCGAAAAGGTCTCGCTCCTTGAAAATTTCCTTAAGGAATATTTTCAAAGACCGCTCACTCGGCTGAGGCAGCCTTTTCTTGTGAATATGTGTGGGAAGCCAAAAACTACTTGCAAATAATTTTAAAATAACGTAGGCTTACGCTTTGTGTACATAACCCGTATACTATAAACCGCATATGATAAAAAAATTACTTATAGTAGAGAGCCCATCAAAAGCTAAGACAATTAGCAAATACGTAGACAAAGATTTTACGGTTCTTTCGAGTGTGGGACATATTAGGAACATCACCAAAAAAACCAAAGATGGTACACCGCCAATAGACACTGACAATGACTTTAAGACAGTGTACGAAATTGATGCAGACAAGAAGAAAGTTGTCGCCGAGCTTCGAAAGGCAGCAAAAGAAGCCGATGAAATCTATCTAGCGACCGACCCCGACCGTGAAGGAGAAGCAATAGCCTGGCACTTATGTGAGGTCTTGAAGATTGATCCAAAAACTACCAAACGCGTAACGTACCATGAAATCTCTAAATCGGCCGTCGAAGAGGCTATAAAGAACGCTGGAACAGTAGATATGAAGCTCGTACAGGCACAGCAAGCTCGCCAGATTCTGGATCGACTTGTTGGATTTGAGTTGTCTCCGGTTGTATGGCAAAAAGTACCAGGTGGAAAATCTGCTGGTCGCGTACAGTCTCCAGCCGTAAGGTTAATTGTAGAGCGTGAAAGAGAAATTGAGGCGTTTGAAGGCTCTGCTACTTATAAAGTTGTTGCTAACTTCACCCTACATGATGGAACCGTCATGAAAGCTGAGCTGCCAAAGAAGCTCGACACCGAAGAAGAAGCGCATGCATTCCTAGAGTCACTCATCGGAGCTACTTTTACCGTTTCTGACGTCTCGACAAGCCCGAGCAAGCGAAATCCGAGCGCTCCGTTTACTACAAGTACCTTGCAGCAAGAAGCAAACAGTCGCCTTGGGTTTAGCGCCAAAGCAACAATGTCATCAGCTCAACGGTTATACCAAGCCGGTAAAATCACCTACATGCGTACTGACTCTGTGAATTTATCAGGTCAGGCTTTATCTCAAATAACACAGTACATTAAAGGTGAATTTGGCGAAAAGTATCATCAAGTTCGCACGTTTAAAACAAAATCTAACACCGCCCAAGAAGCCCACGAAGCAATTCGCCCGACCGACAGCACGGCGACTAAGGCAAGTAGCGACGAATACGACCAAAAACTATACGATCTTATCCGTAGGCGAACACTTGCCAGCCAAATGGCGCCAGCAGAGCTCGAGAAAACAACAATTACTATTACTATTTCTACCACTTCACAAAAATTCGAAGCAAAAGGAGAGGTTATTCTTTTTGACGGCTTCTTGAAGGTGTATGGCTCAAACAAGAAAGACGGTGACATTCTACCTCCGTTAAAAGCAAACGATACGCTCAATTTATCAAACGCAAACGCACGGCAAGTATTTGCTCGTCCTCCCGCTCGTTACACAGAAGGTAGCCTGGTGAAGAAGCTCGAAGATCTCGATATTGGCCGACCTTCAACGTACGCAACCATTATTTCTACCGTTCAAGCTCGTGGATATGTCGAGAAGGGAGAAGGTGAGGGCACTCCGCGTGATGTTATTACACTTAATCTCGAGAAAGATGCGATACAGCGTGAAATTATCCAAGAAAAAACTGGCAGCGACAAAGGTAAACTTATACCTACCGCAAGCGGAAAAGTCATCAGCGACTTCCTGACTGGCCACTTTGAACAAGTAGTTGATTACGGATTTACAGCTCACGTAGAAGAAGACTTCGATAAAATCGCTACCGGCAAGCTTGAGCGCAATAAAATGCTTAAAGATTTCTATACACCGTTCCATGAACTTATAGAAAAATCTGGTGGCATTAAACGTTCAGAGGTAGCCCAGGCACGCGAACTTGGCACCGATCCTAAGTCTCAGAAGCCTGTATACGCTCGTTTTGGGCGTTTTGGCCCAATGCTACAGCTCGGCAGCCAAGACGACGAAGAGAAGCCAAAATTTGCACCATTGCCAGCCGGCGCCAAGCTCGAGACAGTCACACTGGAAGAAGCTCTAGAGATGTTCAAGCTGCCACGTACCGTTGGTACAACTCCAGATGGCGAGACCATTAAAGCAAACATTGGACGATTTGGTCCGTATATTCAGGTGGGTAAGCTATTCGTCTCTATTAAGCCCAAAGATCCTTTCGAGATTACCGAAGAAGAAGCTCGTGAGCTATATGCAGATAAGCTCAAGAAAGAAGCCGAAAAGAATATCGCTGATTTTGGCGACATAAAGGTGCTGAATGGGCGATTTGGCCCGTATGTCACCGATGGCACCAAAAATGCCAAAATTCCCAAGGAAACAGATCCAAAATCGCTCACAGAAGCACAAGCAAAAGAACTTCTTGATAAAGTGCCGGCCAAGAAAAGACGATTTCCTACACGTAGCGCCACTACAAAAACCAAAGCTAAAAAATAATTCATCACGGCGCCTCTTAGTCACCTTTCTCTCATTGCAACAGGGATTTTTTACTTATCCACAATTTGATAAGAGTGCAAGTTGTTGTCTAGTGAATTTCTACAACACAAAGTAAGCAAGAGCGTCATATATGTGCTACAATATGTGTATTAATAACTTATTTGAGATAATTGTTGACTTTTAGTAATTATAGTTTTATAATTGTAGTTAGATTAAAAAAGCAACATAAACGGAGATGAGCCTCTATGACTAAAGGTGACACCGGGGAAAAGATCCTCAATACCGAGGAATTCGCACAAGCAATCCTTGAAACTATTGAACGCGAACGAGAACGTGAAATTATTTCACGTCGTTTCGGGCTATTCGATCGTAAGGAAACACTTGAGCAAATCGGGGAACTACTTGGTATCACTCGTGAACGCGTGCGTCAGCTTGAAAAATCTGTTATCACCCGCCTGAAGGCAAGTGCCGAAGCAGGGGAGTTACCTAATATTCAAGTGATAGAGAGTAGTCTTTTAGAGTACCTTGAAAAGAATGGAACCGCAGCACGTATTACCAATATGTCCAAGTCACTAACTGCAGAGAATTCGAAGACCGACCAGTCGCGAATAGCATTTCTCGCAACACTTTGTCCTCAGATTGTCTCTATCAACGAAACCGATGATTACTATCAATCAGTCAGCATTAAAAAAGTTAACGATGAAAAAGCACTAAAATCTGCTATTGGTAAAATTGTTGATGCCATCAAAAAGATTGGTGAACCAAAACCAATCGAAGATGTGGCAAAAGAAGCCTCAATCACCGACCCAAAGCAAGCTGAGGCGCTTGCAAGTATCTCAAAGAAGCTCGCTACCTTAAACGGTCAATGGGGCCTTATTAAATGGCCTATGGTCAACCCAAAGAATATCCGCGACAAAATCTATGTTATCCTCCGAGAAAACGGCAAGCACATGCACTTCAACGAAATCGCTGAAGCTATCAAAGAATCTGACTTTAAGCGCAAAGATGTCACTACCCAAGCAATTCACAACGAGTTAATTAAAGACAAACGCTTTGTACTTGTTGGTCGCGGTATTTACGCCCTCAAAGAATGGGGCTACAAGAAGGGGACAGTAGCAGACATTATTGCCGATATCCTACGCGATGAAGGCAAGGAACTACACCGAGACGAAATCGTTAAGCGTGTGCTCGAGAGCCGTTACGTTAAGGAGACGACCATCCTTCTAAACCTTCAGGGCAAGCCACAATTCAAGCGCGTTGCAAAAGCGACATACGCTCTCGCCGACTAGAAATATCCAGACCTTTTATCCCCTATGGTCACAGACGTTAACTCTAGTCCCAAGTTGCAATGCAAAAGCTATAAGCAAATCAAGGCAGCAATGACTGGCGAGCGATGGCAGCATGGAGCGTTAGCTGCGACACATGTTGATGACGATCATATCAGAAGAGGGTTTCCTGGTCTCGCAAGAGGCGTCTACGATCAAACTCTGACTTCTCAGCTAAAATACCTACTGTCTCAAGATGACCGTCCAGAATTGTATCTTTTCACCGCTATGTCGGCGATACCAGTAGCAGATGCTTTTCGTGGCTTTTTTGGCAATAATCGTCCAGCGCTAGGATCTATAAAAGCTGACCGAGTGTCAGCACTTTCGCATATTGACCGCAGCCGCTATTACCAACCATCCTACGAAGAGCTGATGGCTCATCGAACCGAAGTAGAAAGAATGAGAGAACTTACTAGAACCGTCTCACATGTGTGTGTCGTGGAGCAATTTTCTGCTTCTGGCAATACGTTGAGGTATGCAGGTCTACTCCTAAGGGAAGCGGGAGTTGAAACTGTATCTGGCATTCGTGGCCAGTGGTACAACGAAGCAGCTAAAGAACACATTAATGAGCACGAACTAACATCTAGTCATGCGCCGTTTATGCATAGCGTTGGGGCACTTGTGAGAGAGCAGCTTTCAGATCATCTTGCAGAAATACGAACATAATACGAACACTCTGTATATATGCGAAAACAGCGCATTTTAGGGATTTACTTAAAATAGCAAAAATAGGCTACATGTAATAAAAATCAATAAAATGGCCCGAATTACATAAAATAGTGAGCACGTGAGCGTCAAAGGATAGGGGAAGATAAAACTAATATGTAGCTACTCATTTTTTGCTAGAAATAGCCATGCAGAGCAGACCAAATCAACATAGTAATTAGACGTCGCACAATGTATATTTTGCGACGTTAATATTAAAATAATAGACGATAACTAATACCTCCCTCAAACCCCTAAAATAGGGGACTTCGTACAGATTGTTATTATTTACGCCGAACAACTCCAGCCAAGTTAATAAATTACATTAATACCTACGTAATTGTCTGTGAATGCATACTGCAAGCGCCAATACTAATGTATTTCTATCGTCAACCGCCTAGTGTCTGAGCTAACTACCAGACACTAGAGCTTGACTTATCCACAGCATTGTCGTGAAATGTTTGCTTTTTTGACTTTTTGATACTTTTATATTTTAAATTTGCAAATCCCCTATTTCCTGCTCAAATTATAAAAATTTTGACTTTTCCCCTACTTTGTATATTTATATATTTTTATTGCCAGCCACAGCCACCATAGTAATATGAACATTTTACGAACATGCAGGGCAGTAATGTAGGGGGATTACTCGGTTATTTTTGACTACTTGTAGTACACTCTCTCACCAATACGTACGTCAATATATTCGGCTGGCACCTTGCCCTCTTTTTGCAATCTTTTAGCGACTGCGATATACGCCCCCACCTGCTGCTCTATAGGTGCATGGAGCGAAAACTTGATGTAGTACGGGCTTCCCTGCACCTTAACCTCAAGCCGTCGAGGTGCTTTAGGAAGAGTAAGAGATTCTGCCTTCATACCATGTTGCTGTAGTTGATAGATTACTGTTTGGATAGCCACAACATCAGTACGAGGCAAAATCCGGGATCCTACTTTGGAAGACAAGCCCGACTGATCACTTACCGGAATCAGCCCCTCTGGTGCATTAACTACATCTGTTGACACGATTTTTCCCGTATCATCAACCACAAAAGATTTGCTGTCACTTGTAGTAAACAAAAGTATTGCAGAAGAGGGGTCAAGATACACCCTATATCCGCCACCCACCATCGATAAAGATACTTGCGCTCGAGAAAGCTCAGGGAATTGCTTAAGCATATAGGAGTTAAATTTATTTTCATCAAAAGTAATTTTAAAGTTATTCCATGTACTACTATCGATGGCTTTGGCGACTGCCTCAGAATAAACATTTTTACCCTGTAACATTATTCTTTGCTCCGGAGTGCCCTGCAGCACAACAGTAGCATTATTGTTCGCAATTCTACTATTCGCAAATATAACACTCAGCACCAATAGGAAGATTATGCCTGCTAGAATTTGCTTTAGCCGTATCTGTGTCTGCCTTCTGGAAGTATCTTCGCCACGCTTTTTTTTCGCTGACATACTATCGGTAATTTCCTCAAGCGATTGACGACGCACACTATTATACGAAAACACTTTATTCCCAGAAACACCATCCTGAACTGGTCGCCTTCTCGTAGTCTCTGGTGCGTTTTTAGGTCTCTTCCTAAACACGAGACTTCTGCTCCTTCTTGGCTTGCTCGATAAGTAACTGCGCTAATGTTACGGCAGAATTTGCATAGGCAAAGCTATGCAGTTGCTTGCCAAGAAACGCTCTCTCCTTAGGAGAGTTCATAAGTATATGAATTTGATGTAACAACACACCAGGATCCTCATCCAAATCTTCTTGACTGACAACCCGAATCGCTTTCTTTTGTGCATATGCATTTGCATTTTTCAGCTGATGTCCACCAGTCAACAACGGGTTAGGAACAATAATACATGCCTTCCCTTGTGTAGCAAATTCCGCCATATTCGTGGCCCCTGCCCTCGCTACAACAACATCAGCAGCAGCGCTGTAGCGGTACATATCTGTAACAAAGTTTTTTACGATCACCCGAGAGCGTATACTCTTAGGAAGCAACTCCGTGTACATCGCTTCAATAGCATCGTAATGCTTCTGTCCAGTTACGTGCACAATGATTAATTTAGGATACTCTTTTAATAGCCCTGGTGAACTAGTGGTAATTGCATTATTGATCGATTGTGCTCCAAGTCCACCACCCGTAACAAACACTACTGTATTGTCTTTTTGTAAGCCAATATCTTTTTTAGCCTTCGCTTGCTCTGTGGCTGTTATATATTCAAATTCACTTGCTATCGGAACACCTAGTGTAATTGTTTTTGATTGAGGATATGCATAATTCTCTTTTGGCAAAGCCACTGCATGTAGTGCAGCCCACCGCGCAATGATGCGATTTGCTAAACCAGGTATCGCGTCAGAATCATGAGTAATATAGGGCACTTTCCAGAACGCTGCTGCTAGCCCAACAGGCACACCCACGAAACCGCCCTTCACAAAAATAGCTTCTGGCTTAATTTGCTTGAGCAATCGCAACATCTGTAAGCAGCCTGCAGCAAAATAAAACCCATCGCGGATATTCAGTAACATAGTTTTAATATCCAATATTTGACGCCATCCCTCACCGTGATAACGCCTGAATTTCCCAGCATAAATAGTATGAGACTCGTTAATGTGTTCATTTTCTGCCACAATTTTTGCAAATGGGTCACCCTTCTGACCAATGTACACAATTTTAGTGTCAGGATCTATTTTCTTAATTTCGGCTGCGACTGCTAATAGAGGTGTTATGTGACCCCCTGAGCCTCCGCCTGTTACGACTATTGTCATAACCACTTCCTCCTCGGTTAGATTGCGAACTCATACGCACTGAACTTAAACTAGTATACCGCGAAATCTGAAATACCACACCAAGCACCGCCAACACCATCAAAACACTACTTCCTCCATAACTAATGAAAGGTAAAGTAATTCCTTTTAATGGCAGCAGGCCTAGCATAGCCCCTATGTTAATAATGGTTTGAGTACTCAACCAGGTTAAGATACCTACTGCTACAAGTCGACTAAAATCATCAGGCGCCCTCTCTGCAATCTGCTTAATACGTGAAAACAAAGCCACCATCAAGCCAAGTAACATCACCCCTCCAATAAAGCCAAATTTTTCCGCATAAATAGCAAAGATGGAGTCGTTTTCAGCCTCTGGAAGATATCCATAGGCCTGCACACTGTTTCCAAGCCCTAAACCTGCCATACCACCTGAACCCACTGCAATCAGCGCCTGACACGCCTGGTATCCCGTAGACATGCAATCCGCTTCGGGGTTCATAAATGTTGCTACCCTATCTCGCCTATATCCGCTCGGCGCAATCAGAAGTATAGCTCCGATTACTAAAATTCCTCCTATCATAGCGATCTGCTTCAAGGGCACCCCAGCTACAAACACCATAATGGTCATCATTGCGACAATAACCGTAGCTGACCCGAAGTCACTTTGCAGGCCTGCAACAACAATCGCCACACCAACCAACACCAACAACACCGTCCTGAGTGTTTTTTGGAAATCTGCTAGCTCATTACGCTCGATACGATACACCAAGAAACTTGCCATCCATATAAGTAACGCAAACTTTAATAACTCAACAGACTGAAAAGAGAACCCGGCAATCCGGATCCACCTGTGAGCCGGATACTCCTGATTCACTGGCAATAATAATGTCATTATCGTGGCAAGACCAGCTATAACAAGCAACGGTATGCACATTTTTTTCCAAAAGTGCAAAGGCGTCCTGGCAGCAAATATAAACAGTCCAAAACCTAACGCAATTCCGACTAATTGACGCAATACATAATGGCTTCCATCTACGCCTTTATTGACACCTAGAGCTGGACTTATAGAGTATACGACCACCAAGCCTATACTTAATAGTCCGAGCACTATAATAAGCAACCAGTAATCCGGCTTATGCCTTCGTGACGAGCCAATATGGCCCACTCCCGAATTCCGCGCTCGTCTTTGCTCGAGCGCACCCATACTAAAGAATACCCCTACTCAGTGGCGCGTCGTATGTTTGCTCTGTTTGTCTATGGAGTATTTTTTTCATAATAAGCTTTACTAGTATTATACCTTATCGGTTACTTTTTGTGGTGACGTTAAAGTTATCTATAAGCATATGTGCCACCGTACCAAATAGAGGCTGTGCAGCCTGAGAACCTGCATATCCTGGGATCTTTGGCTTATTCACCGCCACAGCAATTATATATTCTGCTTCATCGCCACCAACAAAACCTACGTATGTTCCATTGTATTCATTTTCGTAATAGCCTCCAGTGGGTTTTGCAATCTGGGCCGTACCCGTCTTACCACCAACGCTATAATCAT
>CAZCMS010000002.1:0-63033 GCA_964499935.1 uncultured Candidatus Saccharibacteria bacterium
GTGATCCGTCAGTTCGCCACCAATACAGCTCGGCCCGGCATCACCTATAAGGAGGTCGTCGAGGCTGAGCGCGCGATGCACCATCCGGTCGTCTTCCGCTGTGTGAACAAGATCGCGCTTGCCGTTCAGGACACGCGCTGGTATTTTGCTCAGGACCCGGAGAGCAAGGACAAAGTCCCTGAGGCAATGATCCAGAAAATCCAGGACGTTCTTGATCATCCCAATGACAACATGACGGCGTCGCAGCTGCGATACTGGCTTGGTCTGAATAAGGCGCTGTACGGGCGCTATGCTCTTAAGATCGGCGCATCGGCATTCGGAGGACCAAATGCGATCTACCCCCTATCCCAGAAGTGGTTCAAAACCGTCTCAGACAAGCGAGGTATTATCACAGGATATACCTACGGGATCAACGGAGAAGAAAATCTACAAACGCGGCGT
This sequence comes from uncultured Candidatus Saccharibacteria bacterium, assembly GCA_964499935.1. Lineage (GTDB taxonomy): Bacteria > Patescibacteriota > Saccharimonadia > Saccharimonadales > UBA4665 > CALBGR01. The sequence continues at coordinate 442 of CAZCMS010000002.1, forward strand.
TCGGTCGACCCAAAATTTGATGGAGCTTTCAGCAAAGCCTTCGGCTACGAATACATCACGCCAGACCAAGACGGAGTGATCAACGGCAAGGGCTTCAACATGAAGGGGTCTAACACGCCCCTGAATGCGATCGGCGGCCCTACTGAGATCATTCGCTTGCTGTTCCAGCGTGCGGTCGAAACCGCTGGCGGTCAGCCCAATATGAAGTTCATCATTTCCGGCGAAAAGACTTTGTCGTCAGAGGAACAGGACGAGATCGTCGACGAGATTGAAGATCGTAAGGTAGATGCAGAAGAGGCTGGTAACATCCTTTTCCTCGCCAATACTTCGATCAAGGTCGATACACTTGACAATGGCCTGTCGGACATTCATACGAAAATACCGATGGACGACATGTCGCGTAACATCTATGCCAACTTCGGCATTCCGGTCGCGCTTGCTGGTATCGGCTCTTCCGATGCGGCGAAGTTCGCCGGTAACTACGAAAGCTCGCGTCGCTCGTTCTACGAGGACAACATCATCCCAAACTACTTGGGGCCAATCGCGGAAGGTCTTACGGAATGCATCGGCGTTCCGGGCGGCAAGGTCTTCTTCGACCATGACAGCATCGCCGGTCTTGCAGACGCCCGCGCCAATAAGGCAAAGACCCTGCAAGGCGTAACATTCCTGACGGACGCCGAGAAGCGGGTTCTCTGCGGCTTCCCACCCGGACCTGAAAGGTACGCCAATGAAAAACCCATCCAGCCTCCGTCTCAAGAGGGGACCGGTCAAAGCCAAAACGCTGGAGCTTAATCTCAAGCAAGCTTCGCCGGAAGAATGGGAAGCTGTCAAGAAAGCTCTTGGCGACGAAATCCCGGAAGGTTATGTTGCAGGTTGGGCCTCGACGCCCTCCCTCGATAGCTACCGTGACGTCGTCATGCCGGGCGCTTTCGATGAGGCGATCAATAAGCGCGGCCTGACCGGACCCAAGGGGATCAAGCTTCTCCTGAACCACGATTGGGCGCAGGTTGCAGGCGTGATCAAGGTTCTCGAGCAGCGCGGCAATTCGGTCTGGATCGAGGCTCAGCTGAACCTCAAGATTTCCTATGCGAACGATGCATACGAAGCGATTAAGTCTGCGGGAGGTCTCAGCTTCTCCGTCGGCTTCTTCCTGCAGGAATACAACATTCGCAAAGATGCTAACGATCGTGATTACTTTGAACTTGTCAAGGGTGACCTGTTTGAGGTATCGATTGTTCCATTCCCGGCGAATTCCGATGCAGTAATGGAATTCTACAAGTCGGCTGACATCGTACTCGAAGAAATGGGCATTCCGCCCGTGGATGAAGAAGACGGTCTCTGCGCCACGCTTGCTGAGTTCGAGAAAATGCTGGTTTCGAACGGGATCGTCAAGTCGAGGAACGACGCGCGACTGATAACTCTGGAAGTTCAACAGCACGCGCATCTATTCGTCAAGACAAAGGGTACGGATGAAACCGCACCCGCCCCGAAGGAAGAACAGGAGCCGAAAGCCTTGATGGCGGAAGGGACCAACGCTTCTATCAAGAGTTCAATTGACAGCCTGCACAAGGCTTTCTCCTTCAACTTCTGAGGAAATCATGAACACGAAGACCGCCGAAGAAATGAACTACGAAAAGCTCGAAGGCGAGCTGAAGTCGCTGAGCGATGCTGCGACCAAGATGACCAAGGCCGTCGAGGAGCAGTACAAGCAGCTCCACACGCACTTCAACGAAGTGAAGACGGACAATGGCGAGCTGGCCAAGACGGTCGCGCAGCATACCGCTGAATACGCCAAGATGACCGCTGAGCTGCAGGAAACCAAAGCCGCGATCGAAATGGTCAAGAAGCAGATCGAGGCGCCGATTTATCAGTCCGAAAAGGACCTCAGCGACAACGACCGCGCCATGGCCGTCGAGCTGCAGAAGCGCGCCTTCATCAACAAGCATGGCTCCGACAAGGAAGGCGACTTCCGGCCGGACATGGACAACCTGATCAATCTTGCTGACTACCGTTCTGCGGCTCGCAAGATGGTTCAGCACGGCGGTCTGCTCAAGCCGGAAGAAATCAAGGGCCTGATGAGCGATTACGAGCGCAAGGCGTATGACGCCGCCAGCCTCGACACCGCTTTCTTCTCGCCCGAAATTCTCGGCCTGACGCTCGATTGCAACATCGAGTGCGCCAGCCTCCTGGACCTGTACGGTCAGGTTTCGGTCAGCCGCTCGAAGTTCATGTATATGCAGATCGTCGACTACGGCGAAATCGGCGAGTACGGCTGCGACGTGAACTGCGACGCTCCGCTCGGCCGCGATGGCAACATCCAGTTCCTGAACGGCAAGACCTACGACTGGCGCGGCATGTTCTGCTTCACCAAGAAGGTCCTGGACGAAGCCAACTTCGACTTCCTGACCTTCATGCTTCAGGCTGCGGCTCGTTCCTACCGGATCAACCGCAACCGCGCAACGATGGTCGGCGACGGCGACAACGAGCCGCTCGGCTGGCTGGAAGCTGATTGCTTCACCAAGGTCACGCCGTCGATCGAAGGCCGCTTCAATCACCAGGATTGGCGTCGGTTCCTTTCGTCGGCTCCGATCGAATACGGCACGGTTCTGCCGGTCATGCACCAGAACACCTTCGGGTATCTGGCCTCGGCCGTCGACGCCAATGGTCGGTTCATCTTTGGGGATGGCCTGATGAGCTACTCTCCGGAAAGCGCCGACGAGCGCATCCGCATTTCGAATTGCTTGCCCGATCCGACGGAAGGCAATACGAAGGGCGACGCCGCCAATCCGTTCACTCCGGGTGCGTTCATCGCAGCCGCCGCGAATTGGGACACCGCCTACAAGATCGTCAACCGCAAGCCGCTGACGATGGAACAGTGGGTCGGCGGCTCCACGAAGTGGTGCGCCAAGTATCAGCTCGGTGCGGAAGACGGCTCGTTCGTCGGATGCTGCGCTGCTGGTCGTACCCTGTACGCCGCCTAAGCCGGGATCGGCCCTTCGGGGCCATCCTTTCGTTCTAGATTGAGGAAAGAGAGAAATGCTCAACAATCCCGGCATTCAGGCCAACGCAGCGATCGCTTGGAACGGCACGACTTCGTTCCCGCGCCGCATCCACAACTTCATCGATTTCGGCTTCGTGTTCGAAGTCACGCAGGCGTTGGCCGCTCCGGCCGTCTTCGCCATCCAGTTCCACGATGACGCCAATGGCGATCCGTGCGTTCCGGGTGCCGGGGTCGATGCTACCGAAAAGCCGACTTGCGATGCATCCATCGCCGACACGGGTATCGCCACGATCACCCTCCCGGCAGGGACGCAGCCGAACTCCTTCTGCCCGGTTGCACCGGCTTGCAAGGAAGGTCGCTGGATTTCGCTGCGTCACATCTCGGGCGGCGCAAACGTGCGCGCTGTCGCCCTCATGACGGGACCGAAGCGCGTTTACTAATGCGCGTCGATCTCGCGACGACAGGTAAGGTGCGGGCCGGTCATACGGTCCGCATTTCTCTTCGGCTCAGGAAAGGCATGGACTTGGGGCGAGTAACCGTCTGGGCACGCAGCGGTGAAGACAAGTTCAGCCCGTACATAAACGAAGAATACATCGCGGCACAAGGTGATGATAAACCTAAACTCCTCTCCCCTGTGGCCTTCCGTCTTACTGAAAGGCGTACTCGCATCTCCGCAGAGTTCGTCTCCGAAACCGACCAAGAGTTCAAGCTCGTCCAGGAATGCGACCGTTCAGACGAGCCAAAGGTCAGAGCAAGGATCAAAGGCTATGGAAAGACTGCAGAGACGTTCAGACGATATCGCAGAGACGCGCTCCGGTTTATTCGCCGTTGCTTTCAAGCGCCACCTGAAGGAAACGTCTGACCTTTACAGTTTCTCGTTTCACGTCAAGCCTGCTGAACCGGCGATCGAAATTCGCTGGCGCAAGGAAGACGGCATTGCCGTTATCGACCAGCACGTCGCCATGATCCTGCTGAACCGTGGCTACGCACGCAACATCACTGACGAAGAGCTTCTTCGTTGGAACCACATGGTCGATCAGCTGCATCCTGACGCCCTGAGCCCGGCACCCGTGGTAATACCTGCCGCACCCGTGCCGGTAGCAGCCGAGCCAGCCGCCGAAGAGGGCCAGAGCGCCACGGAGGAGGCCAAGGAAGCGGTCCAGCAGGGCGAGGCTACCCAACTAGCCAACCAGCAGCAAACGCCGCCCACGGGCGCTCCTGAGGGCGACGAAAAGCCCGAGGAAGAAAAGACACAGGAAGAGCAGGAAGCCACCGGCGACAATGATCAGTCGCAGGAAGATGCTGGTTCTTCCGAAGGCACTTCCGAGGAGGAAAACTCCACGGAGGAAACCGACGGCGAGACCGGCGACGGCTCGTCTGAAGATGAAACGGTCGAAACGGCGGACGAAAAGCCCGCCAAGAAGACCAGAGCCAAGAAAGGACTACTCTGATGCCCGCACTCGGCCGCTGCAAGAGCGACTGCGAAACGAGCGAAACGCTGGTCCTGGCTTCGATGCCGTGCTACGCTTGCCCGGAGGTTCCTCCGGAAGAGCCTGCTGTTGAAGAAGTCGTCGAAGACCCGGAAGCGTAACGCTCTCGAACAAACAGAGGCCGGACTAACCTCCGGCCTTTTCTCTAATGCTTGGGGCCAACGATGCTTTATTTCCATGCCGATCCGCGCGACGCATATTCCGCCAATGGTGGCGATGTCTGCAATACGTGCTGCTGCCAGCCCGCATCGATCCGGCCCGGCGAGCGCAACAAGTTCGAAATTAACTATTCGGCATGGGCCTTCGGTCTCAATGCGCGCGGCCTGACGGATCGTTCCGACTACTCGCTGGAAAAGCATGAGCAGTCGCCCGACACTCGTCTGCCGGTCAACACCAATTATCGGTTCGACACCGACTTCAATGTTGCTCTGAACGGCACGGTCGCCACCAACGCCTCCGACCCGCTGGAAGGCGACCTGACGTTTTCTGTCGATCAGCTGAACGAACCCAAGTTCGGCGAGATCACCATGCAGGCCGACGGCACTTTCGTTTACACCCCAACGCTCGGCTTCACAGGCTATGACACGTTCTGGTTCAAGACCAGCAACGGCGCGAAGACCCGCGTAAACCAAGCCATCGTCGGCGTAAGTGCTAACGGCGCGGAAGACCCGTTGCCCGCCAAGCCGTTCATGAAAGACCTGTATATCGACATGAAGTCGGTCAATGTCAGCAAGGCAGACGATCTGAGCTTCACGCTCGTCGCCAGCCCCGGCGCAATCGTTGGGGACAAGTACCGCTTGACGATCAAGCAGCCCGCCACGGACTGCAACTGCAACGAATACATTCATATTTCCTGCTACGATATCACTATCGGGCAGTGCTGAGGAATACCCATGATCGGCGGCTATGTAGAGCGCCTGTCGCGGACCGACTTTGATCTGGAGGAAATCCTCCCGTTGGAGACGATCCGCGAACATACCAAGACGGACGACACTCCGACGGTATCTGACGACCAGATCAAGCTTTACCGGAAGACTTCTTTCGAGCAGGCTGAAAAATACACTGGCCGCATTATCACCGGGCATGCGTTGGTTGCGGAAGGCTTCAAAATCCCCGGCAGCGATCGCAACTTCAATGCGCGCTCGCTGCGTATACGGTTGTCCTTTCTGCCTATGGATAAAGTGGTCAACGTTATGGACCGCGATCGCGTGCGCAAGCGCATTCCGCTTAAGCGGGATAGCCGCAAAATAGACGTTCCGGCAGACGCCTGCCAGATGAACTTCGCGAACTGCTGCGCATGTGAAGGGCAAGGCTTCGAGTTTGATCTGAAGACGCAGTATGTCACGGGCTACCGCAATATACTCGATATCCCATCGACGCTGCTTTACGGTTGCTTGAAGTTTATCACTTGGTCAGTTGCCAATCCGGGCGACGAGCTCCTGACCGTCCGTAACCGTCTCGGCACGACCGAAACCGGCCTGATCGGTACGAACAATACCGCTTGGGCCTCGGGCGCGATCGAAAGCTGGATGTCTTATCAGGTCTGATATGGGTCTTACAGTTGACACCCGCATCCTCAAGAAGTTCAAGCACCGGGTTCACATCTGCCGGAACGAGGATGTCGTTGTCAACGGTCAACTGATCTTCCAGCGCCGCTCGCTGTTCGAGGGCTGGGCCATGATTGACCCGCGTCGCACGCAGACCTTCGGCGCAGACGGCCATTCGATCTATGAAGAGCGTGACCGACGCACTCATTTCATCCACATGCGCTACAATCCGAATGTCGAATATTCGGCGGCTGCATGGCTGTATGAAGCCCGGCGCAAGTCGCCGCCGCGTTGGTTCAAGATTTTGTTCTCGGGCGATGAGTACGAGACATCCCAATACTGGAAATTCGATTGCCGCCTCATGGAGCGCGGCGACAATATCCTTGAGCCGATAACGGCTGGCGAGACCGAAGGTCGTTACCTTGGGGTTCCAGGAGATATCGAGATTTGAGGTTCATCTTCACCCCTTGGCGCAACTTCATTGCATATCGCGATCGCAGGGTCACGACGGCCTTTCTGCGCTTTGCTGCCAAGGACATGGAAAAGGAATACAAGAAGCGTATTCTTTCTCCTCCCAAGACTGGCCGCATATATCATCGCAAACATGGCAGACATCAAGCGTCGCGCGCCGGAGAATTTCCCGCCAACGAGACCGGAGCATTGGCACGCTCTGTCCGATCTAATAGCAATGCCACCGAGGCCTCGGTCGGCACGAATATGTTCTATTCCAAGTTCCTCCGCGAAGGCACTCGGAAGATGGCTCGTCGGCGCATGGCAGACGATATTTTGAAACTGGTCGCGCCGCGCACGCTGGCACGCCTCAAGGGATGGGTCTGCTGGAAATATGTCTGAAGTAAAGAGCAACTCAACCATTCTCGATTTGGCTGAAAAGCTGCGCGTCTTGTTGCCAGAATTTAACAAGCGCATCATTGCTGTTTCTGAAATGGAAGTCAATCGCTCAAACGTACCATCATTCCCGATTGGCATGCTTGCGTTGCAAGATATCAACTACGTTCATTTCCGCGAAACAAACAAGCCGACTGAAATCCAGGAAACCATCGTGGTTGAGTTCTGGTTCGCCAGCAACAAGATCACGCAGGGCGACAAAGAAAGCCCGTTCTGGTCTTACTACGACTATGACCCCTTGCAGGATCGTTTCGTAGACTTCATCCTTGAGTATCAAAGCCCGCGAGGCTGGCCGGTCCAGCTGATGCGCATGGACCTTGAAAGCTCGGAAATTGCAACGATGTTGACGTTTGTGTTGCAACATCGTTACGATCATTGCAAGGCTCCCCAAGAACCGGTCATGATCTTGGGGTCGAAGAATATGGGTTACAAAATTACCATTCCAACGAAGGTCTGCACAGACTGTTAAGGAGGCTAGAATGCCCGTGAAATATGTGTCAGTTAAAGCAGTTCCGGGCCGTCTGGCCTTTACAGCTCCGCGCGGCGGCGCTAGTATTCCGCATGATACTTACGTTGAAGTCGAAGAAACGGCGTACATTCGTCGGCTCCGCGATTTCCACGGCGACATCGTAGAAGAGCCTTCTGCGCCGGTCGCCAAGAAGCAGAAACCCGCAAAGCCCGATGAAGGCTCCAGCACGGTACTTTAAGAGGAACCACAAATGGCTCAGGACATTCTTTCCAATGGCTTTGTCCGGCTCTGCATCGATCCGTCGCTGAACTTCTACGATGGCGCTTGCCGCGTCCTCCTGATTGGTCAGGGCCTCGATACAGGCTCGAATGATTTCGTTCCGAACACGATCCAGCAAGTCAACAACGAACGCGATCTTCCGGACATGTTCGGTCGTGGCTCTGTGCTTTCTGAGGCGCTGCGCCGCGTGCTTTGCACTTGCCCCAACAACGTTGTGCTTTATGCGCTCGGTCTGGAAGACCCTGACGGCGAAGACGACGTTGCTGCCGTCTACACTTCGACCATCACCGGCCCGGCAACCGCCGACGGTCGTTTCACGCTGTTCCTCGGCGAAGGCGACTACAACATCGACGTTGCTGTCAAGGCAGGCGACACGGCTGCTACGATCGCAACCCGCGTTGCTGCCGCCGTTTCTCCGGACTTCCCCTACGTCGCGACGGCGGTCGCTGCTACCGTAGTCTGGACGGCCCGCAACAAGGGCGAGGTCGGCAACTTCTTCAATCCGATCTACAACTGGTCGGGTCGCCGGAATTACGCGCCGGGCGGCGTCACCTTCGCTACGGTCGCCACGACCGTCGGCGTCGGCGTGCCGGTCATGCCGAACCTGATCGACCTCGCTGGCGAGTGCTGCTATTCGTGCATTGGCTATCTCGGCCCGGACACGGAAAATCAGGACCTCCTGGAAGCCTATCTGGACGATGCTTGGGATTGCGCCAAGCCTCAGTGCTTCGGTCACGGCTACGTCTACAATGTCGGCACCTTGGGACAGGTCCTCGCGACCGGCAACAACGCCGCCGTTCTCAGCCGCATGGCCTATGCGCTGAACAGCTATGACCTTCCCTACCTGACGCTCGCAGCGTTCGTAGCGAAGTCGTGCTGCACGGCTTGCTCCAATCCGGAGCTTTCGATCCAGGGTCCGGAAAACGGTCGCCTCGATTGCATTCGCATTCCTCAGTCCTGCACCAGCCCGTGGACGTTCGATGAACGCACTCAGCTGCAGGATGCAGGTTTCGTGACCTATGGTCCGTCGGGCTTCGGCACTGGCCAGATGACCAACCCGCAGATTTTCAACGACGTGACCAACTATCTCGTCGATGATCTCGGCCGTCAGAACGTTACCTTCCGTGACGCTTCCAGCCGCCGCCTTGCTGCCGCGACCGCTCTTTCGGTTGCGGAAAAGCTGAACACCTACAACGGTCTTGCTCTGTTCACCAAGAACACCAAGATCAATCAGGGTGTCAAGGGGACCAATCCTCGTCTGATCCTTGCTGACCTTCGTGCTTGGGCCAAGGCGAATATCGGCATCCTCTTCTCGGAGTTCGAGAACCTCGACCGCGATCTCACGGTCAAGACCGACTTCGAGGTAGCCGATCCTTGCCGGGGCAACCCGAACTGGCTTTGGGTCTATCTTCAGTACATGCCGCCGAACCGGATTGGTCGTATCAACACCAATCTGGTGCCGAAGGTCCTGGACAACTGCAACCGGTAAGGAGCCGCCATGTCTTGCGATAATATCATTGGCGTCAAGAACATCCTTCTTACGTTCCACGACTGCGACACAGATCAGGTCGTCGGCCCGTACTCGCATGAGCTTGCCAACGAAGATCTTCCGACCTGGAAGCTTTGCCCGTTCACGAACGAAGTCCTCTCGCATGGCTACGTTCGCCGCCAGACGGCCAACGCTCAGGCAACCATGAACCTCATCCGTGACCTTCGCGTCCCGCTTGCATGGTATCAGGGCTGCGCCCAGATCGACATTCAGGTCGAATATCTGAACGGCCTCGTCTACACCGGCAACGGCGGCACCGCCACCGGCGACGATCAGTCCGACACGCATCAGGTCACGCTCAATCTGAGCTACCGCCTCCTCGACGAACTGCTCCCCGCCGAGCAGCTCGCTGCCTAACGAGCTGGGAACCGGTCGCACTCTGGCGGGGCGCGAAGCGGTTCTTCTCATGAGCGTGCAGTCCCGTGCCGAGGCTGCACGCTCATTTGTCTACTCGGCACACAATCGGCACAGGAATTATCATGGAAAAGATCAGCATCGACCTCGTTCCTATCGTCATGGGCGGCAAGTCCATCAAGGAACTGCAAATTTCGCCGCTTAATCTCGCCGGGTTCGTTGAAGTCGCCGACGCGACAAATGACCTTGGGGTCAAGGGAAATACCAAGTGGCAGATCATGAACCGCCGCTTGCGGATCAAGAAGCAGGTCAAGGCCATTGCGGAAGACGGCTCTGCCGTTTCGTTTGACGATCTGGCCATCACGCAAATCCCGACGGCCTATGCCGCCAAGCTGACGAATGCGCTCGGTGCCGGGCAGGGCGAGCCGGGCAAGATCATTAGCCAAGGCGACGGCGTGACGACCCCAATCCTTGTTGAGTTGGGGTCTCCGATCAAGTTCGTTCATGCTGGCTCTGGCGAAGAAATCAAGGAGCTGGAATTTCTGGCTTCCACTTTCGGCGATATCGAAGAAGTGCTGTCGGAAACGATCCCGCTTCAACAGGCTCTCGCGCTTATCCGGACCGTTGCCAAGCCGGTCGGCACAAACCTTCAGGTGCTTCCGTCATGGGCTGTCGAGCAGATCACCATGGCTGACGGCTTCCTGATCCAGGAAAAGGTGCTGCCTCGTTTTTTAGGGGAGGAGGAAAAGTCGTAAAAGCCGTAGAGGAATATCGGTTTTATTCCTCAGTGACTGACGACCTTTCCGCCGTCACCATAAAGAAACTGGCGCTGCGCTTACGGCACTTTCACGAGATCAATGCTCGTGAGATAAAGTTTAGAGCAGCGCTGGTCGGCGCTAAGTTGAAGTGAGGCTTCCTTGGTCGATTACGTAGAAAAGGCGACACTACAACTTGTTGACCAGACCTCTGGTAAAGTCAACAAGATCAATGCGTCGTTGCGTAGTCTGCGCAAGGAAGCCGCTGCAACGCAGAAGGTACTTGCCTCGCTCGGCAAGGGAGCCAGTCCGGCAAACCTGAACAAGACGGCGGCGGCACTGAACAACATTGCCCGCGCCGCCAAGAAAATCCCTAAGCGCATCACAACCACGATTGATGTTAAAGGCGCAAACGCCCGCGATGTCAAGAAAATGGCTGACGCGCTGGCGGCATTCAAGAAGTCAAACAAGGGCCTGACCGGACTGCTAGGCAGTCAAGGCAAAAGCCATACGTTCTCTGGACTTGACACACTGGTCTCCAAGCTGGTGAAGGTTGCGCGAGCTGCCAATTTGGCGCAGATGCAGCTCGCCAAAGTCAAGAACAATATCCCTTCGAACGCCGGTCAGGGAGGCGGGCGCGGCGGGCGCGGTGGCGGTCGGCCACCCGGCCAGAACCTCAATCCGCCGACGCCGCGTAACATCGGGCTTTCCATCCAGCCGCTGAAGTCGTTTCTGCGCTCGTGGCTGGTGGACATGGGCCATACGATCGTTAGTTCGATCAAGCAGGGCTTTGCGGAAGGTATCAAGGGATTTGATATCGCTTCCAATAAGTTCCAGCAACAGCGCTTCAATCCGATCCAGCAAGCACAGCTCGAACAGCGCGCACGGGAACAGTCCGCCCGCAATCCATTGCTGCGCTACGATCAGCGCCTAGACCTGTACGCTGAAGTTGCCTCCAACTTCCGCAATCCGCTAGACGCCACTCGCCTAGAGCCGGGCATCGATCGAGCCGTCAAGGTCTCGGTGCAGCAAGGCCAGTCGGCGGCTGAGGCTGTCGAGGGCGTCGCTACTTTCATCCGAGGCTTGGGGCAGGCAGGATATCTGCAAGACGCTAAGGGCGACTTCAATCCAGAAGTCCTCAAGTATATTGACGCCTTCACTTCCGCCAAGGTCTCGGAAGGCGCACAGATCAATTGGAATGACGCATTCCAGCTGCTCAAGCAAGCCAAGACCTCCGGCCAGTCGCTGACGCCAGAAGGCTTCTTCATGCAGCTCCTTGCCGCTGCTGACGTTGGGGCACCCACTCAGGGTACTCAGCTCAACATGGCGACCAAGACTTTTGCTGGTGAGACCACAAAGAAAGCGATCCAGGCTCAGGAAGCCGCTGGCCTGCGCGAGGAGGGAAAGCTTGTCAAATCTGGCGCGGTCGGTAAGAAGACGACATTTACGTATGAAGCGGGCAAGCTCAAGGATGAGGAGCTATTTCGGGAAAACCCGTCGGACTGGATCAGAAAATATATCCTCGGTCCGGGTGGCTTTCTTGAGAAGCAAGGTCTCTCCAATAGCGGAGATACCGCTAAGGTCATCTCGGCGCTGGACCCACTTTCGGGGAACCGTAACTCCGACGACTTCCTTGCCAAGGCGGTCTTGCAATTCCAGGAAGCGCTGATCAAGAACGAAAAATATTTCCAGAACCCAATCACCGACAAGGAATTGAATAACATCGACGCGACCTCGTCGTGGGTCCAGTGGCAAGAAACGACCAATCAGCTCATCACGCTATTCGGCCTCGTCGGTGACAAGCTGGAAGGCGTATTCATTCCTGTCATTAACAAGGTAGGTCAGGCTGCTGACTGGCTCACCGGTATCGTCGACGGTCGCACGAAAGGCCAGATGCAGGATTACGCGCTGCTCGCCGGAGCTGGTGCTGGCGCTATCGGCGTTGGCGTTGGAGCGACCAAAGGTTTGCAAGCCCTCTGGGGCTTTGGCCTTCCGGCGGCTGCTGGAAGCCTCCAGACTGCCGCTACAATGCTTCAACAGGCTGCAACGGCACTAGGGGCCAGCCCGGCAGGCAACGGCGCTGGCGGGCCTTCTGGCGGCAAGGGAAGCATGCTCAGGACGGTGCTTGGCTTCGCTGGTTTGGCTGGCGCGATCAACATCGCTGCTAGTATCCCAGACAATAAAAACGATCTTCAGAAAATGCTTGACGAAGCTGGCAAGCGGTCAAAGCGCTGGAGCTCGTGGCTTTCTGACAATGGCTTTGAGCCTCGTCGCTGGCTCGGGATGCAGGCAGGCGGCACAGAAAAGTATGGCCCGCCGAAGCCGCCGACCGGTCTCAGCGCACAGATCGATCAGCAGCTTTCCGACCAAGCGATGCGCGATCGTAAGGACGCAGACCTTTCTGTTTCCAACTTGCAATCCAGTTTTCAGGACGGCACCGCTCAGCTACAATCAGCATTCGAGACCGGCACCGGAACGCTGGTCGGCGGAGCTGTTCAGTTCGGCTCGGAAGCTGGCGCTGGCATTCTCGGCGTTGCTACTCAGTTCGGTTCGGCGGCAGGCGCGGCAATGCGCGCTGCTATCGGCCAACTGAATGTCAACGTGAACGCTCCGGCGGCAGCTCCGGCAGCTCCGAATACCGGGACTAATACGAACATCCAGAGTGGCGGCTGATGGCTGAGGCATGTTACAAAGACCCTTATCTTCCGGCCAGCTACAAGGGCGTCCCCTTTGAGGCTCTGGAAGTCAATAGCCAGCACGGGCGGCGCGGCGCTGAGGGTGAGTTCCCTTTCGGCGAGGAGACAGCTTATGCTGACATGGGACGATCAATCCGCACTTACTCTATTAGCGGTCGCTTTGCTACTAACGATCATGTACTCCGTGCGGCAGCTCTGATCGCAGTTGTCGAACTGCCCGGACCCGGCCCTCTGGTGCACCCGACGCGCGGCGTCATCATGGTCGCATGCAAGCAATTGCGCGTCCGCGACAACCCCACGGAAGAGCAGGGCGTAACCTATTTCGACATGGACATGGTCGAGGCCAATGTCTTCCCGAACGGCCTGTCGCTTGTAGGCTTTGCCTTGGGGCTGGTCCTCGCTCCGCTGCTGGAAGGTCTCAATGATAGCTTCACTGAACAATATCATCCTGAGACCGCTACGTTCTATGACCGTGGCGCTGTCCTTGGTACTTCGGAGACCGCCATCAATTCCGTTTACAACGGATACGTTCAAGCGGCCCGCAATGAGAACAACATCAAGGTTTACCGTTCGTTTGCAGCATTCCAGACATTGGCCTCTGATCCAGGACTTCTAGCCAAGCCGGACACGATGAAGGCAGCTATGTCGGATGGCATGGCACTCATAGACAAGTACGGAACAAGCGTGCAGAAGCAACAGCTATTCCGCGACATTATCAATCAGAACGGTAACAGCATCGTTGTCGGACGCACCGGTAGAGCCTCGGTCAATGCCGTGCAAGCCTACGTGCGCCTGCTTGCGGCTGGCTACATGGCCAAGGCATTCCTGGAAGTGCAGCCCTCCGACATGAATGAAGCCTTCACGCAGTATGACCGCGTCGTCGCTGTATTTGAGCAAGAGTTGAAAATCATCAATGAGGCGTGCGACACCAAGCTGTTCGTTCGCCTGTCGAGGTTCTTTGAGGACCTTAAGGGCAAGTTGCTCGATCGCGCCTACAACTCTCCACCGCTGATCGCTTTCCAGTTCGGCTCTGCCGTGCCTTCGGTCGTGGCTGCATATGAAATCTACACGGACGCAACGCAGTTCCTCGATCTCGAAAAGAAGAACCCGTATGGCTTCCCGTGGGCGATCGGCCCGACAGTGATCGGAGCTAGACCGAATTGAAGCCGGTAGTTATCCTCATTGATGGACAAGAGCTGACCCAATATACGGGCATGAAATTGTCGCGGCAGAAGAAAGACCTGACCGGCTCTTTCAGCGCTGAAGTGTTTTTCAATTATATGCCATCCAAGCCGGTACTCGTCAACGCTCTGCGTAGCAAGCCGGTCACGGTCTATATCGGCGGCCAGCTCGCGTTCTTTGGGTCGATGGATCGGCGCAAGGGCAAAAGCGAAACCAAGGAGGACGCTCTCACAGAGGTAACTTCCTCCATCGAGCCGAACGCCTATTCGGTCTCGCTCAGTGCGCGCGGGCGCACCAAAGTCCTGATCGACAGCTCGCAGCAGCACAAAACGGGAACAATCCTTAAGCCGACAACAAGGCAGGCAGTGGAAGCTCTCACCAAGGATTTCAAGGTGGAGCTGGATTGGCAATCAGAAGAAATTAAACTAGAGCGCGTTTGCTTCCGGGATGGCTGCAATGTTCTATACGAGCTTCAACGCCTTGGCAACGAAAACGGCCACTACTTCTATGAAACGCGGGACGGCAAGCTCCGGTTTCAGGACGCGCCGTCGGAGTTCGGCGACGATCTTATTCTTGGCAGAAATGTTCTCTCGTTCTCGGCGGACCAGTCCGACGATCACGACAAGTCGCGCATTGTGGTCAAGGGTCAGCGCACTAAGCGGACTGTTTGGGGCGAAGAGGCTGCGCTGAACATCCTCAAGTCGGCCAAGAAGAATAAGGACGGGGACGACACGCCATATATCATTCAGCATTATGGCGACGCAACCGACGAAGCACTTGACCGCCGCGTCCAGTTCGAAGCTGATAAGCGCAATGCGCAATCGCTCCAGTGCACGGTCGAAGTGTTCCACGTGATGAACCCTTCGGGCGAGCCGTGGGATATCGGCAAGCTGCACTACGTTGAAATTCCGCCTGAAGGTATTTTCAATGTACTGGAATGCATCGCGCTGGACTACACGGTCGACGCCCAAGGGACGCTGAAGACCACGCTGACGCTTGCGCCGCCGCCTACCAAGAAGGATGCAGCCCCAAGCGAAAAGGCTAGTATCGGGAAGCAGCGGAAGGCCCAACTTGGGGTCACAACTCCGGACATCTGGGAGCCTTCCGATCTCGACTTCTCGCCTAGCTTCGCAGAGCCGCCCGTGGTACAACAGCCTGACTTCCTTGGTGGCATTCAGATTAACCAGCCACCGCTGAAACTTCCTGCAACCTAGAGGGAACCGCCATGACCTCCTTTGAGAGCTTCCAGTCTCGAAACCGCGACGTGCAAGACGGCGTCGAGCGCCACGTATTCGGAGAGATATTCTTCGACAAGGATAACGGCGCTTATATGAAAGTGCGCGGCAACGGCACGGAAGACGAAGAGGTCATTGTGCTGAATACCGGCTTGGGTCAGCACTATTCGAAGGACACCAACACTGAAGTCGTCCTGTTCGCCTCCGGCTCTGACACGGGCCTCAAGTTCGGCCTGATCACCATTCCGCGCGACAAACAGCGCCAGTGGAAGGAAGGCACCGGAGGCGTTCAGCATCCGACCGATCCCGACAAGGCCCTAGAGTTCAACGCCAAGCGGGCGTGGATCACAGACAATTTCGCAGTGCTTATGGGCATGCTGGAAGTCAAGGATGGCGAAGTCTACATTCGCGGCACGCTGAAAGCGCAGACCGTCGAGGCAGGAAATTTCGTCGGACCTATCCCTTCCGGCAGCATGTCTCCGATCCCCGGCTTCGAGGAATAACATGGCCGAGTGCGTCATCCAAATTGAAGGTCGCCGCCGCATCTTCTGGACCACGCAGATTGATGCATGCGGGGTCAAGGAAGAATGCCAGTCCAATTGCGGATCGAGCGGCCTCAAGCTGCTTTCCAAGCCGGGCGGTCGCACGTTCGCTAACAGCAATTTCGTCATAGGGCTGGCGCTCAATATCCTCCTGACCAAGGGTCGCAAGCCTGATACCTTTTGCGGCTTCCGGCCGGGCGCACGCGGCGGGCATTGGGCCGACACTTTCCGTGACGATCAGCAGACCTCTGGTAGCGCCCTTTGGGACTTGCCGACGCAGTACTCAGTGCAGGAAAGCATCAAGCTTGTTAAGGCTTTAATGCAATCCGCGCTACAGAAACTCGTGACTTATGGCGTTGCTCTGAGTGTAGAAGTTACTGTAACATACGCCGGTAGCAACACCTTCAATGCCGAAGTCGACATTCAAGGAAGCGACGGAAACAATTCGCGGGTCGGCATTACCGGCACTCGTCTTCCAAATTCCTGGGTCTGGAGATCGTAATTCATGACGTGTTTGATCGAGCGGCCAGACCCGCGCACGCTGTTCGAGAGCCTCAAGACGATGTTCTCTACGAACGTGCTTGGCGGCGCGAATGTCATTCCTGAGAGCAACGAATGGTATGTCGTATCAAACGACTACGCCACGGCAGAGCAGTTCTTCTCGATCGGCGAGCAGCAGTGGAAGGAGCGCGACCCGCGCTTTGCGTGCTGCGACAATCTGATTGCTATGGCCGAGATTGACGGCATCTACCCACGCCCTGCGACCTTCGCCGAAGGCTACATTCAGATCACTGGTGCTGCCCTCTCATCGCTGGCCAGTTCGATCGAAGCCACCATTGGCGGCAACAATTATATCTCTATCGGCTCTATTCCTGCCACGCTGGATACCAGCGGTCAGGTAGTATTGCGCATGCGTGCGCTGGAGCCGGGCTCAGCCAGCAATCTTAAGGCCGGAACTACGACTGGCACGCTCACAACTGACATGCCGGGCATTAACCCCACGGTGAACGTCTATGGCGGGCAGTTCTGCGGCGGTCAGGAAGCCGAAGAGTGCGAGCAATTCCGCGTCCGTTATCTGGAGCGCATGAAGTATGAGCCAAAGAAAGACCTCGCTTGGGTCAAGCGAAAACTCCTCGAATGGCCATGTGTTAGTTCTGTCTGCGAACGGGCTGGCTCGTGCTGCTATCCTGATGATGTCAAGGATTGGGAAACCGGCATTGATTGCAATCGACCGATCCGGCTCTATGCCATGTTCGACAATACCTTCCCATGCGGCGCTGCTCCGGAAGGTATCATCAGAGACATCGACGAATGGATGTTCGGCCTCATCCAAGGCATCGGCCAAGGGGAAGCTCCCATCGGGGTATTCGGTAAAATCTATCCGTTCCAAGCGACGTTCGTAGACATCCGCATAGACGGCCTGAACTGCACGTCGCCTGCCATCGTGAATGAAATCCGCGAACGCCTAACTGAATATGTCGCACGGATTTGCCCCTCGCAGACTTTGCTGATGCAGGACCTGAAGGCTATCGTCGCGCAGCTGATGCTTGGCACTGGCAACTTCGAAGTCGTCATCGACAAGACCGACGAGGACGACCCCAACCTGATGATTAACGAATGCGGCGATGCTGAACCGGCATGCGACTATCGCATCTGCCTCAACTCCATCCAGTTCACGAACCCTAATCCATGAGCTACGTCTTCAAGAACGGCATCGACGGCGCAGTACCAGTCGGGGAAATTCCCTCCGACGGTTGCTGCCCACCCGATATCTGCTCTATCGATCCAGACGGCCTCAAGTGCACCATGGTCGGTTTGCTGCCTTCCGGCCCGCTATGGGACGAGAGCAAGCAGCTTGGCATGCAGAACTGCGATGCGTGCGAGCCGTGCGAAGAGCCGTTCATGGATGAACAATGCGCCAGCCTCGTTCTGCATGCGCACTACAAGGCGGCGCTCCTCTATTATTATATCATGATGATCCTCTGGCCCGCCTTGCGCGAGGCCAATCCGGCGACCGCTTGGTCGACAATGGACGAATGGCTGGATCGCCTTGGTTGGGCGGACTGCTATAACACGTTCTGCCGAGACCCAGACTTGGGGCCGAAAACTCCATACGAAGTCACCACTGAATGCTCAGACAATGAATACTGCCCGCCGGTATTCGGTGAAGAACTGACCCGCGTTTACAAGCGCGGAGTTATCCTCGCACTATGGCGCATGCGCCACGGGCTGGTTGAAAATCTGGCAGCAATCAATTTCGTGATCTCGTCGCTGTATGCCGAAGTGGTGCCCCAAACGGACGCGCTCGGCAATACCTGCTTGATCCTCAGACCTACTCAGGATTATGCGCCGGTCGTGCTTCCCACGCCTTGTCCTGAAACTGAAACCACTATACTCCAAGCGCAAAAGCAGGTTAAACTCTACCTGACACCCGGAAATGGTTTGTGCGCCGGAGGCCCTGACAGAGCATATCCGCTCGTGCTTGCGGCGCACTGCATTGTTCGGTCGCTGCTGCCGATTTGCTGCAATATTTGTCTGAAAAGACAGCCATAAGAGGACACCATGTCGGGTATTTTCCCTCAAGCCGGTACGCAGGCTCAGAACGCACAGAACGCCCAGATCGGGGTCAAGACCGTTCAGCCGGGCTGCGACCCGCTGTTCTATCGCACCAATTGCGCGGTGCGGTTCGATCCGGTCTCCACCAATGCGATCATCTCAGAGATCGCCAATGCGGTCAATGCCGCTGACCACGACTACGATTGCACACGCTTGGACAACCTTGCGCAAGCGATCAAAGAGCTGGCGAACCTTTGCCGACTTGCAGGCGTTCAGGCTGATGCTGACGACTTGATCGCTGGTTGCTACGACGGCGCTCAGGGTCTGGCTTCGGTTCGCCAGATACTCAATCTCGCTCCGGCTATCTTCGATGTCGGCGCGATTACCGACAACGATTACATTGGCTTCCTGGACAGTGAAAGCGGCGTCGACAAGAAGATCACATACGCCAATCTCAAGACTACCTTGTTTGGCAGCGGCGGCGCGTTCCCCATCGTCGTTCCAAACGGCGCGATCGTCAGCGATTTTGGTACTGACAAGGATGGCAATTTCAGCATGGCCGGAAGAACAGCTGGCGTCATCTATTGGCATACCGGGACCGGAGGAGACGTCCGCATTGGCGCTCAGACGCTTGTCGCCCCGAATGGTTTCGGCGGGCTCCAGCCCACGACTTGGGGCATGGATCAGGGTGGCGGCACGCTGAACGCACAGCTGACCGGCATCTTCACCATGGCCAAGAAGAACGGCTCATGGTACATCGTCCAGAACGGAGTAGGCTTCTTGGTCGGCGGCGACAGCCTTGACTATTCATTCCATGGTAGCGGATCGCTGGCAATTTCTGCTGGACTTATCCTTTAGGAGCTGAAATGCCCGGCATTTTTCCTGACCAGTCCAAAGGCGGACTTATCGTTCGCAACCCGACGACCGGCCTGCCTATCACGCAGCCGAACGTATACAATGCTGCCGTGCCGCCGCTCCCGTTTGGCCTCACGTGCGATCTCACTGCAATGCCGGAGGACTGCAACGTCCGTCCGTCCAATTCGCAGATCAACGCGATCGTATCGGAGATCATCAACTTCTTCACCGGCCTCTCGCCCGAGCGCGGATGGGACTGCACATCGCTGGAGAATTTGAAGGACGCCCTTGGGGACTTCGTCGCTGGATTGGCGGGCGGCGGTGAAGGTTCGCTCGTCTGCTCTTCCGCCCTTGGCAACGGTAGCGAAAACAGCGCTGCTCTTCTGTACTGCGACGGCGCAACCATCAAGCGGCTGCTGATTTCTGGCGAAGGCTCGCTTAAGGAGCTGGTCAGTGCGCAGCTCTGCTCGGCCGAGATCGATGCGCCCACCGGCAACAGCGATTATCTCCTGTTCTGCCGTGACGGCGTTGTCACCAAGACTTCTGCTATTTCTTTCCAATGGTTCACGGGCGAATGGGTGCAGAACCGCTCCTATACGACGAACCATATGGTGCGCAAGGACGGCAGGCTGTATTCGCCGAATGCTGCCATCCCGATCAACACTCCGTTCGTGATCGGCACTTCGCTGGCGACGTGGTACGAAGTCAGCCCGACTGGCATCAGCGTGCCGTACAATCCGGCGAATGCATACACGATCAATACCATCATCGACAAGGGCGGAAAGTTCTATGCTGCCAATGATGATATTCCGCCGAATACGGCTTTCGCGATCGGTACGACCGGCGCAACGTGGCGCGAGGTAAAGCTCAGCGAGGCATTCATCAATGATTGGTCTGCCGCCCTCTCCTATGGCAAGAACAACGTCGTCGTAAAGGACGGCGTTATCTGGCGTGCCAATCAGCCCACGTCTCCAGGCCCGTGGTCCGCTGCGCAGTGGGACCAGATCGGCGGCGAACGGAACATCTACCGTGGCCCATGGGCCATCGGCAATGCCTATCGAGTGACTGACCTTGTGCAGCGTAACAATCGCTTGTATGAGGCCAATGCCGCAATCCCTGCAAACACCGCATTCACGATAGGCCAGACCGGCGCTACTTGGCGCGAAATTTCGCCGTCGCTCGGTACTGAGTATGACAATGACAGCACGTATGTATCTGGCAATATTGTCAGCTATAATGGCAACTTCTACGTGGCCAATGGAGCCATCCCGGTCAACACTCCGCCAAGCGGCAGCAATATCGGCATTACGGGCGCGACATGGCGTCCGTTCAGCGTCTCGCAGCTGATCCTCAAGCAGTACAGCGATAGCGACACTTACGTCGGCAATGAGCTGTTCGAGCGGCAGACCGAAATTCCTGGACAGCGCGCTCTGTTCCGGACCGTGGCGGCAGGCAAGCAGCCTTCTATCTTCGGCTACCAGTATGCAGACGTGATCGGCGAGCGCAACAAGTTCAGGGCCGATTGGTCCGTCGACGGCAGCTACAAAGCAGACGACGTTGTCTTTGCGCCGCCCGCCGCTGGCCTGTTCGCCTTCGCACTGGTCCGCGCTAACTCAGACATTGCGCCGGGCACTGCCTTTGCTCTCGGCACGACCATGAACACTTGGGAAGTGATCAACGCAACGGACCTGTCTTCGTTGCTGTACGATCAATCCAAGTCGTATGCTGCCGGTCAGCTTGTAATTACCCCTTGGGGCATCTTCCGCGCGAATGCGAATGTTGGGGCTGGCCTCGCGTTCGTTGAGCACAATTTCGCGGGCGCAACGTGGCGTTCGATGAACAAGCGTCGCCCAACGCTCACTATCTCGACCAACCTATCCCAAGCGGTCAACAACCATCTCGATCGCCACTTGGCGTTCACGGCGGCGGGCGTCAAGACCTATACGATCAACGACCTGGACTTCCAGGACGGCGACATGATCACCGGCTATTCGACAAATGGCCAGTTGTCATTCGCAGCCGGAAATGGCAATGTCCTTCACACGCCTGAGACCCTGTCTCTGCGCGACGTTGATTACGCCACTTTCGTCATTCACTGCATCGGCCCTTCCATCGCAAGCGGTCAACCCAAGGAATTCGTCCTTTCGGGAGACCTGCTCTCCATCTGAGGAACACATGTCTCTTTCGGCACAAGAGCTCGCCCTCGTCGGCAAATACTCCGCGCAACGCGGCGTGAAACTGAACGCAAGCCTCGCCTTCATGCAGGTAGAAACCGGCATGCAGACAGGCACGCTCATTGATGGCGTGGTGAAGGCGATCATTCGCTGGGAAGGCCATTATTTCGATCGGCTTATCAAGCCATCCCTGCAAGCGACAGCCCGGAAGCTAAAGCTGGCCAGCCCCAAGGTTGGCGGCATTCCGAACCCGGCTTCACAGCAGGCTCGATACCTGATCTTGGACGAAGGCAAGAAGCTCGACTACACTGCCGCCGTAAGCTCATGCTCATGGGGCGTTGGGCAGGTCATGGGCGCGCACTGGAAGAAGCTCGGCTTCGCTTCAGCCAAGGATTTTGAGGACACGGCGCAGGCTGGCTTTAGCGGTCAGCTGGCGATCATGTTCGCGTTCATGGATGTCAGCGGTATCATCCAGCATCTGCGCCGCCTTGACTGGTCTGCCGTCGCCCGCATCTGGAACGGCGAGGCGTATGCCAAGAACAAATACGACGTGAAGATGAAGGAAGCTTTCGAGAAGCTGGAAGGGGCACCCGCTCCGGCTCCGGCTTCCGCTGGCATGATGCGCGTCGGCTCCAAGGGCGCAAAGGTCCGCGAACTGCAAGGCTTGCTGGTCCGCGCTGGCTATGCGGTCAACGTCGATGGCGACTACGGCGCTGCCACTGAGCGCGCGGTGAAGTCGTTCCAAGCCAAGAACAACCTTGACGTAGATGGCGTCGCCGGTCCGCAGACCATGCAGCTATTGCAGACGTTCAAAGCGCCGGGCGAGAAGGTCGGTCAGCTCAAGCCGCTGGACACGCCCGAAGTCAAGCAGGGACTATTCTCTGCTATCGGCGGCGCTGGTGGCACGGGCGCGGTCAAGTCGACCATCGACCAAGCCAAGGATCAGCTTGCGCCATATGTCGGCAATGCCTTTGTCGACAACATGATGACGTACCTGACCATTGCAGGCGTCGTCGTTCTGATCGGCGGTCTGGGCTATGCCGGGTACGGTCTCTGGAAAAAGCGCCACTCCTCCCTTGGGGTCGAAGATAAGGTTGCAATGGCATGACCATCAACAGCTATATCAAGATCGGCCTCGGTATCGTAGCCCTGCTCATTATGGGCTACGTCATCCACAATGTCTACAACTACGGGCGCGACACGGCCCTTGACGGTGTGAGGAAGAACAATGAACGTCTCGGCACGGACGCGGATAAAGCTGCTCTCGATTATGATGACTGCAAGCGGGCTAACCGCTTGTGGGACTGGCGGAACAATCGATGTGGCGGCAATGCGCCGAACGGTAGGAACTGACCTGATTGGGGTCAAGGGAGCGACCGTTGAAGATCAAGATAACATTAACCGAACTGTGGTCCGCCTTGGTGCAGCAAAGATATATACCGCTGGAGACCTCGCTACCCACGGGCAACGGCTTGCCGCCCGGCAGGCAAATTAAAAGGCCGCTAGAAACCAAATCTAGCGGCCTCAGAGGCGTTTCTAGCCGCGCTGGCTAGGGTAGTAGCCTAACGCCCTTACTGCTTGCCCTTGGCCCCCTGTGCGCCGTACGAATGCGCAATGCCTTGCAGGGCCAGGACGGTCGAGTGGTGTTGCATCTGGCCGAGCTCGGTCATGTGGAAATGCAGGTCGACGAAACCCTGTTCGATTTCGGCCGCAATCTTCTGCACGCGAGCCTGCTTTTCCTTGATGGCTCGATCGATCTGGTCTTTCTCGCTCATGGTGTTCTCCATGGTCTTCATGGAAATTTCCGCCGGGGTCACGCTTGCCTTCATCGGCGCTGGCGCGGCCGGGCGCTGATGCGCCGGAATGGTCGCGGCTTTCTGAGCTTCACCGCGCGCGTCAGCTGCCGCCAGTACACCGCGAATGCCGCTGTCAATTTCTTCGTTCTGCTTCTGCGAAATGTCATTCATGTTACGCTCCTGATTATTGTTGAATTACGCGACGGCCTTTTGTGCCTTTACCGTCACGACGACTATCTGCTGGTTCGGAAACATTTTACGAACCGTGTCTGCTGCAGATATAGGATCGGAAGCGGCGACCGTTCTTGTGTCGATCTTGCCGCTTGCCCGAAGTTCGAATTTGACTTTGAAATTGCCCATTTACGCTGGCTCCCTCGCCCATGTCCCAACGAGCTTGGCATAGTCCCCGCGAATTGTAAAGGCCAGTTTATTACCTCTTCCAATCATATGGTTACTAGTCAAGGTTAACTGCGCATAGTTCATTTTGCGCTCAAGGTCGCGCATGCAAGCGCAAATCCCAGAGCGGAAATTGACTTGCAAATTGTCAGGGTCCAGCTCGCCCTTCACCATGTCGCAGATTTCGTCAACCTCGACAGTTTCCTTGCCTTGCTTCTGTAGCCGGGCAATCGCTTCGAGAATAGCCATTTGTTTGTTAGAAAATCGGAGCATTGCCTGCCTCGTGGATCATTTTGCGGATGTCGTCAAGCACCAGAGTAGACAGAGCCTTCTTCGCCTTCAAGTTGGCTAGAATGCCCGTGTCCACGGTGCGGCTTGCGATCAGATCGATGAAGTGGCAGGCTTCCTTCGTTCCGATACGGTGGATGCGATCCTCGCTCTGCCAGCGGTGCACTGAGTTGAACGAGTTCGAATAGTAGATGGCATGGGTGCAAAGGCCCTGAAGATTGAGGCCGGTGCCGCCCGCTGCCGGGTTAGAGATGAAAATGTCTTTACCCGACTTTGGGTCGAGGAACGCAGCCTTGTTGCGGGCGCGATCATCGTCAGAAGTAGGGCCGATGTAGTCCACGGCTCTGTTGCCGAACAGCTTCATGAGGACTGTAGCATCATGTTGGAACCGGCACCAGATGATTTTCTTGCGCTCGACCCCAATCATCTCGTCCAGCTCTTCGGCCAGCTCCAAGCGCGGGTTCTTCAAGAACTCATACTTGGTGCCGTCGTCCAGCTTCATGAAGCCGCATGTGATCTGCTGAAGGCGCAGGATCATGGTGGCCGCATGCTCGACCGTCATGACGCGCTCGTTCAGCACCTTGTATTCCTCGCCAGTGACTTCGTCCTTCACCAGCTCTTCGGCTTTCTCCAGCCGCACAAGGAAGTCTTCCTTAAGCTTGCCATAGGCGTCCTGCTGCTCATTGGTCAGCTTGAACGCCTTGCGCTCGTAGACCTTCTCAGGCAGGTCGAGCTCATCCTTGGTGGCGCGGAAGGTCACGGGGTCGATGCGCATATAGAACTTCTCCAAGTTCTTATGGCCCATGACTTTCTTGCCTTCAAAGCCGCCCATGCGGCAGTAATCCTTGCGGAACGAAGACTTGTACTCTTCCCCAATGATGTCGCTGTCAAGGAAGAAGAACTGACCCCAAACGTCCTCCAAGTTCTTGGCGATTGGGGTCCCGCTGAGGATCGACCTATAGGCGATGAACGGCTTCAGCTTGAGCAGCGTCTTTGCGCGATTGGTCTCTGGGTCCTTGGCCTCTTGGCTCTCGTCGACTACGCCATAGACCCGGCCCTGGAACGCACGCAGGAATTTGACGAAGGCGGCATAGCCCTTCTTGTTCCAGATGGCGTCAATGTTGATCGAAAATACGATCAGCTTATCCTTCACGCGCATGAGCCGGTCGATGGCTTCCAGCTCGCGCTTGGTGCTGCCGCCTTCCCACGCTAGCCCTACATAAGGGATCGACGAATGGATATGCTCGATGATCTGCTCATCGATCCATTGTTCGTGCACGCCCTTCTTGGTGATAACGAACAGCACGTCAATTTCGTACTTGCACCAAAGCCAGACGGCCTTGTCGATCGTGACCTTGGTCTTGCCCGTGCCGGTCTCCATGAACAGGGCCGAGCATTCCAGATCCTTGGTCATTTCGAACGCGCGGTTCTGATGGTCATAGCCGGGCATGGCCGTCTGGAACGGCGGGCGGTTGCCACGGTTAATCATCAGAAAGTCATTGTTGAGGTTCAGCACCTTGGTTTTCTGGCGCTGATCGTCATGCTCGCATTCTGGGAATATCTCGAGCCAGTTCTCAATATTGCGCTGCGTCGTTTCGAAGTAATAGGATTTGCCGTCCTTCTTGAAACCCTTGCGACCAGAAACCTTAAGCAGAAAGCGGGTCAGCCGTGTGCCATATACCTCGCCACGATCGATAGTGACGAGGCAGGTTTCATTCGTTGTTGTGAGTTTCATGACATGCCCTTGATTGTGCCGTACTCTTGCATAACCCTGCCTAAAAGGCAAGGTTCTTTTACATCACGCCGCTAACCTGCATGCCTGCCAGATCGGCCGGAAACTTGATGTGATCACGGATAAGATCGGTGATGATCTTGTCGTTCTGCTCAGGCTCTTCGAACAGCGCTTTGTACTCTTCGTACAGCGCCGGGCTGACCAGTACGTACTGCAGATTGCCCGCAATACGTATCCGCTTGATGTGAGCGAACATGCCCTCGTTGATCATCGCTTTGCGCAGGTCGTGGGCCGTACTAAACGACTTGCCTTTGCTGTCGCGCATGACCCAAAGCTCAAGTTCGCGCGTGGTGATGCAGACCTTTGCGCCTTCAAAGATAATACGCTCGGCCAGTTCGGCAGCACGTACCTCTTCCGGTGTGCGGCTGGCAGCAATCATCTCGCGCTTCTTCTTGGTCATTGGGGCCGGAGAGCCTGCCGAGACGTAATCGCCATAGTGCTGCGCCCAATTGAGGATGATCCCCAAGCCACCAGCATCAATCCAGCGATTGAAGTCCTGGAACTTCTTGATCGGCCAAGCGACCTCGGTGCATTCAGGGCAAAGCCAGCGGCGGTCGGTATCTTCAATCTTCATTGCCTTGACCGAGTTGGAGCAGCAGCAATAGTGCGACCAATTCTCGATCTTGTAGCGCTTCTGGTTCTTCTCGTTGACCATGATATCTTCGTCGGTGATATAGGTCTTGAGTTTGTTGTAGGCTTTCCAGGAATGGCCAGAGTAGATTTCAGAAACGACCACGAGCCGCTTGTTAGCCATCCACGAATTGAACTGGCTTTCGACAATATCAGTTTCCGTCGGGAAGCCGACATTGTTCATGCCGACCAGCGGCGCGAGGATGCGGTTGGTAAGCGTTGATTTACCGACACCTTGGCGCTCGGAGACCAGCAGCAGGCCATAGGCCATGCGGACTTCTGGTCTTGCGATGAGCGTAGCGCACCAGCGCAGCACGTCCTCCCGCTCTTCATCATTGACAAATAGGTAACGCATAAATTCCAGGAATGGCGTCGGGTCGCCAGCAATCGGCTTGACGTTGGGGGCAACGTACATATTGATCGCAGACGTGCTGTCGTCAGTTACCTTGCGCCCCTGAACGTCGGGCCGGTAGGTCAGGCGGCTCAGGCGTCCGGAATACTTCTTGAGGATCAGCTTGCAGGTGTCGGAAGTATTGGAGAAGCTGGACAACACACTGTTGATGATCTTGTCGGAACCTTGGATATGCGGGCGCTCCAGATTGACAAACAGGTCAGCATTGTCGACATAGAACCACTCGTCCGTCACGTGCGGGCGCAGGATAACAATCGGCTTGCCCTTGGGCTGTTTGACTTCGTCCGTCATCCACGTAGCAGGATGGATGCAGCTTTCGAACGCCGGGCCAATGTAGATGTTCTTGCCCTCAATCTCGCTGAACATCTTCTTCGGGAACGGGTCAGCAAGGTCGAAGGCCGCTGGCCATTCGTCAGTGAACTGGACATGGAACGTCTGCATGCGCAAGCGCTGCGAGATTGGGGCTACGGCCTCGCGACCGGGCTTGTCGTTATCTGAAACAATGTAGGCGCGTCTAATGCCCATTTCGTTCAGCACATTCCAGTTTGTACGGCCCGGCACAAACGCGCCGCCCGCCCAACCTACGTGCGCGCCTGCCCGTAGCTCCTCAAGCCAAGGATGGGAACCATTGTTGGCTATTAAGCGTTGTACCGCACGGGCAGCTTTTGCCCCTTCGTGAATGAAGACCGTTGTATGGTGTCCGATCTGGTCGAGGCCATACAGCGGCAGGCCCATGGGCGGCTCAGCGCGTCGCCATTTGTTGTCAGACCAGAACGTATATGGGACGTAGCGCTTCTCTTGCTCGTCGGTCTTAGGGTCCAGTCGCAGCTGGAGCATTGTGATATTGCCCCACTGATCTTTGAACTCGAACACGCTGTCAACGTCAGCTTCTTCCAGCTCCTTCGGCAGATTGGTTGCTCGGGCCGGTCGGACGTATTCTGGAAACTGGCCCACGGGCCATGTCGCCATAATGTCCTGCTTTTCCTGATCGGTTGGCTCGTACCCCTCGGAAGCCTTGGGTTCCCCGGTTTGGGGATCAAACTCGATGCGGGCCTTATCGATGTTGTAAGCGCCGCGCTTTTCTTGGACTACTGCAGAATAAAGTCCTCGTGTTTCAGCCTTAAATCGCCGAAGGTAGCGGGCTACATCCGGGATATCATAAAGATCGGAGATCATTCTCTGTTACCGCCCAATAGTATTTCAATATTCTTGGAAGCTTCTTTAAGCTCCCGCTGCCACTTCACTAGTTGATCCCGGCTCACTGGCCGACGCACTTCCAGAGCTAAGCTGGTTTGCCCGGCTATAGCTCCCGTAACTCGTAGAACTTCCTCCAGAATTGGCCCGGCTCGCGTTGGCTTCTGCACTTGCCTGATCCTCATGCTTGGGATCGATATCCCCAATGTAACGGACCAACTTAATGTTGATCATGCGGAAGTCGCGCGGTACGGTCCCCTTGATCGCATACAGCGCCTTCAACGCACGACCACGGTTAATGATCGGCTTGGCAATGGTCTCGTAATCAAAACGATTGACCTTGGCGTAAATGTTATCGGTGTCGTCCGCCAGATGAAGGCCGAGCGAAAGGTGCGGGCCATTGTATTTATAGCCGCGCTTCATCACGTTGATTTCTTCGTTTTCGTCTTTAGGGTTGATCTTCGCCATAACGACGAATACAAGGACGTCATATTCTTCCCCGGTTACTTGAACATCAATGAGGCGCGTTGGCGGAGTGTTGATGTTCCGTTCGCGAGGGTCAGGCATAACCCTCCGAAATGCGTCTGCAATTGGAGATAGGCTATCGATCTTAGTTGTCGGATTACTAAGCAGCTTAGCCGCACGGCTGCTCAAAGGCAAGCCCATTGCGCGTGCTGTCATAATCTCCTGAACAATTTTTGGACCAATTCCCTTAACGTTTTGAACCGGTCCTACCAGCAACCGCTCACCGTCAATGGTCGCCACGCGCCACTTGTCCGTCGAGTGTTCAGGATGGACGGAAATATACCGGACACCTTCGTCCAGCATCTCACGGAGTGTTGCAAGCTGGCTTTCGATTTTGTCCTTGTGGGTAAGCGTCGCAGCTGCGAACTCCAAGGGGTAATGCGCTTTAAGGTATGCGCACTGATACGAGATGATACCATAAGCGACCGCGTGGGATTTATTGAAGCACCATGCCCCGAAGGCGCAGAGACTATCCCAAACTTCGTAGGCAATCTCCGGCGGAACTCCCTTTTGCGCACACTCAGCTTTGAAAGGATCGCCAAATCGGTCAAAGTATTCTCGGCCCAAGCTCTTCGACATGGCTTTGCGTAGATTAGATGTGTCCTCCCAAGAAAGACCACCGACCTCGCGTACAATAGACATGATCTGTTCTTGATAAACCACGACCCCAAAGGTGTCAAGGAGGTAGGGCTCGAAAACGGGATGAGCGATCTTGACTTCTTCCTGCTTGTTCTTGCGCTTGAGCCATCGTGCCGTCGAGCCGGATGAAAGAGGTCCGGGACGCGCGAGCGCGGTGAGACTAACAATGTCGTCAAGGCAGGTGACGTTGATTTCTTTGGCCACTCGTTGAAGCGCAGCGCCTTCAAATTGGAATATCCCCGAATACTTTCGGTCATTTAGCACCTGAAACGCTTGAGGATCGTCCAGCGGGATTGTGTCAAGCCAACTATGAGGCTTGTCAATCATTGCTAGGCAATCCTCGAAAATGGAGAGCTGCGTCAGACCGAGCGCGTCGATCTTAAGCAAGTTGAGGTCTTCTGCATCCTTCTTGTTGCAGTACGTGCCGCCTGTCATGCTATCGACCGCCACGTACTCCTTGATTGGGAGCTCGGTCACGATGACGCCTGCCGCGTGCTGCGACTTGTTGGCCGGGTGGCCTTCCATCCGGGTGCAGATGGACATTTCCGGATATTCCTGCATAAGGCGCTGCCCGGCAGGAGTAAGATTGAACGTGTCTTCAATGGCACGCAAAGCACGCGCGTCACCTGAGGAGGTTTCAATCATACTTTCCAGAACTGGCGTGGTCTTCCAGCCCGGCACGTTGAGCGATGCAGCCGCTTCCTTAATAACAGACTTCGGCTTGTATAGAGACACAGTCCCTAGACGCGCGGTACGTTCCTTGCCATACAGTTCTTCCATATGCGTGAATACCATATGGCGCTTCTGGTCCGAGAAGTCGATGTCGATATCCGGCAGGTCGAGGCGGTTGATGTCGATAAAGCGCTCGAAGAGCAGGCTGTATGGTATAGGATCGACCATAGTGATCCCCAAGAGGTAGCACACCAGACTGCCAGATGAAGAGCCTCGTCCAGGGCCGACCATCATATGTTGCTTGGACCATTGGATCATCTCCGAAACGATATAGAAATAGTCACCGAAACCCTTCTCTTCGATCAGCCCAAGCTCGCGGTCAAGGCGTGCAGCGTAGACTTCATCCGTAAGGTCGCACCCAACGCGCGCCGCTCCTTCAACGCAGAGTTCACGGAGTGTCTTTTCTTTGACAGGGGAGAGCAGAGTACCGATTGGGAGGTCGGCGCTACAACCTTCAACGACGGTCTTGACGCCGCGCCATGCATTAGCAATGTCTGCTTCCGTAGCCTGAGACTTGGCAATGGCCAAGCGCCATTGGTACGGATCGAGAATATACTGCGCATAGCTCTGCGTAGATTTATTTCTTCCCATAAGAGTTTCGTATAGGAACCGGTCGCCGTCATTCGTGTAGCGGTTCTCGCTGCTGGCAATGAGCTGGAACCCGCGCTCCTTGGCCGCACGCAGATAGCCGGGATAGACGGCCGGAGAAAGCGCGACGAATACGTGGTCGGCCGGAACGAGATGCTCGAAATTGGCCCGATGCCCGGCAATGATATAAACGCCCTTGGCATTGTTGACCTGCTCGTAGGTGAGCAATGGCGTATAACGAAACTGATTTGTTGCAAGCTCAATGAGGTCGTGGATCGCCGAAACCTTTTCCCGCGCATAGAACGTAAACTCGCAAGTTGCGGGCTTCTTATCATGGATGCCTGTTGTGACATTGATCGTCACTCCGTAGATCGGCTTAAGCTCCTTCTTCTTGGCGAGCTTCTTCCACTGAACAAAGCCGAAAGTTGAACAAAAGTCGGAAATGGGAGCGGCGGGATAGCCGCACTCCACGAGCCGATCCATCACTTCGTTGATGTGGCCGACCGAGTGGTTGTATGAATATCCCGTCATTACCTTCATTGCGCTGGTTCCCACTTTGCGTTCAGTGTATTGATATATGCGTTGAGAGCCTGCATGTAGTTCTCAAGCAGATGGCCGGGCGTGGTCTCGTAAAGCCGATGGACCATGGCCTCCCGCCCACGGATGCGGTCCAGGGTCTCTTCGCTCAGCGGTATATAGCTGATCATAAAGCCGAGACCCTTCTTCTTATCGTTATTGCCGAGAGTGATCTGGGCCAAGTGCCGCGAGAATAATGCCGGGTAGCCAATGGCCTCTATCGACTTGCCGCCCCGCTGCACCATTTCTGACATGTGCTGGCTGTCGACCAGAAAGATATGCGTCTTGGGGCCACCGTTTTCGAACAGCTCCAAGCATTTGGTGATAGTCTGCATGTGCAGGTTTGGTCCCTGCTTCCTCCGTGTGCCGATCATAGTATTCCCCTATTGACAAGTTCAATGTAGCATTTGGCGAGAGCTCTTGTGTCCGGCTCCGCTCTGTGATGGTCCGAGAAGTCAAAGCCGAACAACTCGGTGTGAAGTGCCCCAAGGTTTAGGCGGTATCCCTTGAGCCACTCGGTGCCCTCGATCGTGCAGATTACCTCCGGCCAATCGATGGACATTTCAACCCGCTTCATGTCGAAGTTGGTCATGTCAACGTCGTAGCCCGCATTATGGGCCACGACGCGATCGTGCTGCTCGATGAACTCCTTCACGCGCGGCGCAAAGTGCCGGAACTCAGGGACGTTGGTCAGCATGTCGGCAGTGATGCCGGTAATGCGGGTCGTCTCTGGCCCAATGACAAATGGCGGTCGGCAAAGGAAGCTCAGCGTTGGGGCAGTATCAAGATAGCCATCTTCGTTCATGCGGTCATGGTCAACCGTAATCCCAAAGAATTCAATGATGTAAGGCTGGTTCTTGAGCGGACGACCAATGTTATCGATAAGATTGGTCGTTTCCGTATCCCACACGAACGCTTTCATTAAAGCACCTTGGGCGGCGTCTTTGCTTCCGGCAAATCGCCCTCTGCTACGACTGGCGCTGGCGGCTCCTCAGCTACCGGTTGCAGGTTGCCGCCTTGCGTGGTGAGCGCCAGCTCGCTATCATCAAAGACGACTGGCTTGGTAGGTACGGCGGGTGCATCAGGGAAGGTCCATGCGCCAATTTCGATGCTTGCCGGGCCGGTAAGCTCCGGCTCGCCGTCTGCGATAACACCGTAGGCCATGGCTTCCTGCTCGATCGCGTCCAGCTCCTTGAGCATGGCGGCATAAACGATCATATCGTCAATGCTGTCAACGTGCCCGCCACGCTGGAAGTTTTCTGCATAGCGGGTAATCTTGGCGATGACCTGCGTGAACACGCCGAAGCGATTATGATCGTGGATATCATGCAGTTCGATCCCGGTCGGGAACAGCGCCTCCATGACGGCACCATGGCGCTTGTAGTTGTCGCCATATATCTTGTTGCGCTCTTCATAGATAGCGGCCTTAGCCCGGAGATCATCCGGAACAGAGGTAACGGTCATGACAAAACTCCATTGCGGATTTGCCAGCATTCAATGCCAGCGTTGCGATAAGCCTCGACCACGTCATCGCGGTGTTCGAGAACGAGGAAATGTTGACCGTCGCAATAGTTGCGCCGTATCTCTTCGAAGTAGCCCATTTTCAGAATGGGTTCCTTGGTCTTGGGGATGTCATACTTGTCACGAAACATAACCCAATCAGGGTAAATCTCATGCTTCGACAACCATGCGTTTGTCTGAAATTCCCAACGCTGGTAACGCACGGTCGTAATGACGAACCGGTAGTTGCCATGCAGCATCAGATTGACGGCCTCGACGGTCCCTGCGTAGGGCACGTCGTCAACACATGCGGCCTCATAGTCATCCCATTGACCGGCCCTGAACAAATGCTGGCGGTGAGAATTGTCCGCCAGCACGCCCTCCAGACTTGCGATAACGACGAGGCTCATTCCGTCGTCTCCAAATGTTGCCCGGAGCGCTTGCCCATGATCTCTCCGAACCACATTCCCCAACCGAACATCGTAACCTTGGGGTCGTGGTGCGCTTCTCTCAGAGCAGTGATGCAGGTGTTGAAGCCTGCAATCATGTCAGTGATAGTAGGGAAGTGCAGGTCGGTCGCCTGCGACAACATGACGTTGGCACCATGGCCAAAGCCGCTAAACGTGATGATAGGGCCGGACCAGATATCTTCCTGATCCTGCCAACGGCGCTGAGCCGACATATAGCCTAGCTCATATGAAGTGCCCGTGTCGCGGTCGTCGATGCAGGCGATAATGCCGAAGCTGTCCTCCATCGCGTCGATGTTGCGACGGTAGACTTCCGCAGCCCATTCGCCACGGCTACCGGGGTCCATGTCGACCAGCACCGGGCTGAGGTCGCGCGGGTCACAGATCACCAAGCCGAAGGTCTGGAGGACTTCCTTGGCGCTATCCATGGTGGCTTTCTGCTGATCGTTAAAGAACGGACCAGCAAGGTAAAAATCGTACTTCGCTTCTGATACAGCGCCCATGGCTCATGCTCCTTGGTCCGGCGTGTAAGTCATGTACGTCTGCTGCCAGAACGCTTGCGTCAATGGCCGATGCTGCATGTACTTGACAATCTCGATCCGCTGTTCAGCGGTAGGTGCGATATGCTGCTGGCCGAGCCAAATGGGGCACGGCGGAGCCGGGTCTTTGCCTTCGTGCCGTAATAGATTGTCTCGACCTACAGGGCATTCAAGGCAGGTGTCACACGGCAACGGCACGCGATCTTCTTCAAAATAGCCGCCGTTCAGCACGTCATTGATTTTCTGGACGACAGGTGCCCAAAGGTCCTCCTGAGCGATCCAGCAATTGCGTTTGCGCACCATGGCGAGCGCGGTCTCCCGCGTCATCATTATTTGCCCTTCGACCTTGGCCAGCAGTGGGCTGAGCATGTGCACGTAATCAAGATATTTGATTAGCGTGTCGCAATACATGATTGGTCTATGGCGGATGATCTGAGCGCGCAATGCGATTGGGATTTCACCGGTATCGACAATGATGAAGTGCCCCACGTCCATGTCGCCTGAAGGCGTCGTGAACAGCGGTAACAAATCGACCATCCGGTAGGTATCGACCGGAATTTCACCATAAGGCGTCATCCGCACGACCGAGTACAATGCCGAAGCCATTTCGTCCAGCATTAACTGGACCGGGTCGCCACTGAAACGTTGCCGGGCCTGATGGTGCAGCGCGTTGATAAAGCGCAGCATGGTACGAGCCGAAAGCTTGACCGTGAAGCCGGTCATGTAGCAAAGCGGCAGTTCCAGCCGGAAGTGGTCCTGCGGCGAAGTCTTGCGGCGCTCCAGCATATGCTCATGGGCAGCGACAACAAACTTGTCGTCAGCCCATAGATAGTGCACGGGCCAATCGTCGAGGTTATCAACCCGACTGGTCCTGGCCCAAGCGACATGGTCCCGCTGCGTGAAGAACATTTCCCGAATGATGATCGGGCAACGTACTTCAACGATGAAGTCTTCCAGCTCGTTAACAGGTACGTCGACTTTGAGTACGTCTTCGACCATTACCATTGTTTCGTTGGGGCGCGAGTGTCCCCAAGCCCGAGCAGCAATCAGCCCATCCGGAATGCGGATAGGCGTGACAGTGATATGTTCTCCTAGAACGGCCATTGTTGTTATAGTCCCCTGAAAAATGCACCAAAAGTGAGATCGCCACGACGAGCCTGCAATAGGACATCGTGCAGTTCAACCACGATTGGGTGCAGCGGCGATGCTTTCATGGCCAGCTCCAACCGGTGGATTTCTGTGGCGATTTCTTCCGACACGCGGATGAACGACTTGTTGCCATAAAAGACAACTTCTGTCATGGTCTTGTAGACAACAGCAGCCATGTCTGCAACCTTGAGGATCAGTCCCTCGAAGCTGTCATCCTTGGCGTTCTCCCAATCGTAAGAGATGCTGATTTCCAGCAATTCTTCGATCTTGGCAATGGCGACCTTACCATAGTCGTCAATGCCTTCCTTGACGGCAACGCTGCAATACTTGGTCTTGCGTGAAACGTCGCCGGTAATCGTTTCCTCCAAGTCGTGCAGCGTGGCGCGCACCAGCAGCTTGCCAGTGTCAACACCATAGCCCTGCTCTAGCAGGCGGCGGGCAATCACGAGGCAGAAAATTACCGTGAAGCCGATATGCTCCAGAACACTTTCTTCCTTTACCATGAAATCCCGGGAGTAGCGCCGTACATTGCTGAGCTGCGCAATAATCTCCAACGCGTTCTGGACCGCCTTGCTTGGTAGCTTGTGCTTCTCCATGAGGCTCTGCATCTTACAGGTCCTCGATCTTGACGGCTTTGAGCTTCTTGCCGTCTTCCCCAAAGAACTCGAACTTGGCAATATCGCCGGTAGCGAGGCCGAGCTTGTGGAAGTCTGTTTCCTTGCCCTTCTTCAGGCGCTCACGCCCAAAGGCTTGCAGGGACTGCGCGTGCACAGTTTCTTTCAGGATCGGCTCAAGGTCCTCCGGCTCGTAGGTGCCGCCAGCGGCTTCCACGTCAGCCCGCATCTCCTTCTGGATTTGCTTGATGGTTTCGACCATGGTGCCCATGACCGCCTGCGCGACGTTATGCATGGACTTGGGGAAGTCGCACTCGACGGTAGCCTTGATGAGGTTGCCGCCGTCGATTTCCTGGAGGTACTGGATCGCTTGTTCGCGGTCAAATTCCTCCTTGGGTAGTGAGCCGGAAACGTACTGGTCAAGCTTAACCTTGATCCTGCCGTCAACGGTTTCGTATTTGCCGGTCTCGGAAGCCTTCATGATTTCCGGGAGTTCGTACTGCTTGATCCGATTGAAGCGGCCGATACGAACCTTAAGCAGTTCGACCATTTCTCGGATTTCTTCCTGCAAGCCGCCAGCCTCTTTGACCAGCTCTTTCAGGCGATCGAGCTTGTCGGAGGAGGCACGAGCGGCCTCCTCCTGCTCGACCTTGGCTGCGATTGCATCCATAAGGTCTGACATAGCAGTTACATCTCCTGTCCGGTGTCGGCTTCGCCACGCTTGGAACGACCGCCGCCGCCACCTGCATGCTCTTCTTCGAGCGACGAAGTGTCAGCCTTGGCCTTGCCCTGCTCGACCAGTTCGCGGAGCGACATGGCCTTTTCGTAAAGGCGCTTCGCAGCCGCAGGATTTTCTGCCTCGTATTCAGGGATCGAGCGTGCGCGCTCGATGGTCCAGCCGATCCAGTTGCCCTTGGCATTGCTTTCCGGGAC
The DNA here is from genome assembly GCA_964499935.1 of uncultured Candidatus Saccharibacteria bacterium. GTDB lineage: Bacteria > Patescibacteriota > Saccharimonadia > Saccharimonadales > UBA4665 > CALBGR01. Next base: position 36,802 of record CAZCMS010000002.1, read on the forward strand.
TGATCCCAGCTTGTACGCGCGATACCAAAGAGGTGCCTGGAAATAGCTGCCGTCCGGTCGTGCGATTTCCTCGGAGGTCGCCAGGGTCAGCATGTGCTTGCCCTTCTTGATCTGCGTGGAAGCGAACGAAATGAACGACGGGCGCAACTGCGCTTCGAGGTTCAGGCCGATGAACTGCTTGGTTTCGACGATGTAGTTGCCGTTCGGCAGGGCGTCTCGGCCCATGCTGTCCTGCTCGGTCTGCTCCATAATGTCGTCGGTTTCGAAGACATTCTGCAGCCCCTTGCCGCTGTCACGCGGTGCCCATTCCAGCCAAAGGTTCTGGAAGAAAACCGGCAAAAACCGGATGCCGTCCTTGAACACGTCACCAACGCCAGTGTCGATAATCTGTCCGGGGCGAAAAGCCTCGTTAAATTTCGCATGGCCCATGGTGCATTGGGGCGAATTTGACTGAAGGATCGTGAGGCGTGGAATAAGGAGGTCGGAACTCTTGACCTCTTCCAGACCGGTCTTCCCTGTGTCAAACATGGACGCAGAGAACATCGTCGAAGGAACCGACGGTTCCTCAGTTTTTGCTACAGCTTTTGACATTGTTTACCTGTTGAAGGAGCGCTTGAAAACGGCCAATCCGTTCACATTTTGGCTCAATTACCATGTTTAACGGTTTGCACGCCGGGCGCAACTTTAAAAACTTTTATTTTTTTAAGACATTGTTTTTGTTGCGAAATTTTGTGTATAAAGTACCTTGCACTTTAATTTGCCATGTGGCAGTTTAGGCCACGGTTAGGGAGTTAATTGCATGGCGGCTGTCACCAACAAACTAAAGTTGCAGTTGTTTGAGCGGACCTACAGACAGGTCTGGGAAAACATATTAGAGACGCATCCCGAGTACGAGCTAAATCAGCAAGCTGCTCTGGACGAGGGCCTCATTCGTCGGTTTATGGCACATATCGAGCTGCACGGCGTAAAGGAAATTCCGACAGACCAGCAAGGCTTCGCGCGCCTCACGTACATATTCATGGCGGCTGTGCTGAACATCCCCAACACGACCTTCGGTTGGGACAATTGGTTTAAGGGCAAAACAGGATCATTGCTGTGATACTTCAACTCCTCGAATTCTTCTTTCAAGACTTCTACCATTGGATCGGCGGCCTGATCTACATAGGCACGGCGACCGTATGCTTCGGCATGGCCTTGGGGCTGGTAGCAGAGATTTTCACCGGGAAGAAATAAATGGCGAACGATGTAATCCATACCGCCCTGCATAAGCTTGACTGGTCCAAGGTGCCCCCAAAGGTTAAGGCGCAATATCTGGAAAAAGCCGCCAAGTATTTTGTAGGCGATGACGTTGTAAATGTCATAACGCGCGGCGACGCATGGAGCTCTATTCAGGCCCTCGTGCGGGCGGGCATGCTCAAGTTGCCATTCAATCCATTGATGATTGAGTACAGCGCCACCAACAAATTCCGCTGGTTCATTCTTCTGGAGGACCTTGGCGACAAGTTCCTCGCTCAGGCGATCTTCTGCCATCTGGACACGCAGCAGACCTATTACAGTTCTCGCGACGCGACCGTAACACTGGACGATCAGCAATTCCATATCGAGGGCGTGCGCACCGACCAAGACGGCAATGCCATTGCGTGCGCGGTATGCATGGCGCTGCTCTTCCTCAATACCAAGGGGATCGAGAAAGAGGTCCGCACGTTCGACAAGTTCAACAAAATCCGCGAGCGCAAAGGGCAGGCCAAGATTTTGCCTTACACAACAGTCCGCATCGGCACGGTCTACGGACGCGACGGCAAAGGCACCAAGGTCGCTGATGGCAGCACTGGCAGGACAATGCCTGTTCATCTGCGCGCCGCGTACACCCGCGCTCAGCACTTCGGCCCCAACAATTCGGAAGTTAAGCAGGTCTTTATTGAGAGCTGCATCGTGAACTATCGGCCAGAAAGCGGCGCTACCGTGCCAGAGCTGACGGCCAAGGTAGCAAGAAAGATCAAGCTATGATCCGGACAATTTGGAAGTGGCTGTTCGAGGTTCCGCCCGAGCCGGATACTGGCGTCTATATGAAAGACGAGTTTCTGCGAGCGCCGATCAATAGGAAATGGGCAGACAATTCTACGAAGCAACATCACTGGTGTTTCCCGCCCAACCGGCCGTATCAGATTTATGACGGGCCGATTGCTCCCGACCGTAAGGAACAGGTGTGGACAAGCAGGAGCGAATTGCCGGGTTACAAGCTGACCGAAGACTATTATAGCGACCGCCTATATCATGTATGGAGTGGGGAATGATCTACGGCTATATTGAGCGCGCGTATGGCAAACGCTTCGAGAGCGGTCAGCGGGTCAAGTTCGAGGAGCGGCGCGACGCCCGCGACACCATGTCCCGGGACGGCACCGTGGCGGACCCTGACCCGGCCTACGGGCTGCACTACGTCATGGTTCAGTTTGACGGCGAAAGCTGGCCGCTGCCTTGCCATCCTGGATCACTGGTATGAAATCGCATCGCATGGAACAAGTAAAGCGTATCATGCGGCAGTTCAGCAAAGATACTTTTACGACCGAATTGCGCCCCAACATGGCGCGATACACCGCCGAGGATATCCAGTTTGCCGAGAAGGCGGGATATATTCAGTTGCATCCGGGCATTCTTGGCTCGCGATGCTCATACTACCGGACCGCCAAGGGCGAGGCGTTCTGGATGGAGATGTTCCCTAATGGCTAGCATCAAATTAACGCACTTTGAAGTTCCGCCCGTAGGCGATTGGTCTATGTGCCAAGTTTCAGACAAGCTGGTGATCACCACCCGCAACGGATGGGATCGCGCTGAAAGCTCAAAGGCAGAAAATATTGTGTTGATGACAAATCAACATTCAGAAGTCGCCTCATTCCCGAATACCGAAGCAGGTAGAGCGCGGCTTCAAGACATATTGTGGGCGATGAAAACCGTCTACGATCAAGGGGTCCAGGACGCGAAAGCAGAAATTCGCGCCGCTTTGGGCATAAACGACAGGAGATACTAATGGACTACAATACAGAAATTGATCTCTTTGCAGCAGCAATGAAGGAAGCCATGGCCAATGCCGAGGAAAACGGCAAATGCGGCTGGGACGATCAAGAAGAGTTCCCGACCGCTGAGGCGACCCAAGCGTTCCTCCGCAACATCGGCAAAGGTCGTCCGGTCGACGCCGCTAACTACCTGATGATGATCCATGCGCGCGGGCATGATCTGCAGGTGCACGTCGACGAGCAGGATACGGTGATGGCCCGTGGCCTCGCCATGCTGACCAAGTATTGCCATGAAGCCTCGTACAATGCGGGCTGGTGGCATGTCAAGCTGCCGGATGGCTCGCAAGTCGACATGAAGAACTCGCCCGACCATCCGTTCTATCCGTACTTCATCGCCACCAAGATGATGCTCGGCGTTTCTGAAACGGCCGAAGGCATGGAAGGGTTCCGCAAGAACTTGGCAGACGACAAGCTGCCTCAATTCACCATGGAAGAATGCGAGGCGGCGGACGAGCTTATCCGTTTGTTCGACCGTTGCGGCGCTCGCGGCTACCGGATCATTGAGGCGTTCTTCGCCAAGACCTCTTTCAATACCGTGCGGCCGGACCACAAGCCGGAAGCGCGCCAAGGCGTCGGTGGGAAAAAGTTCTGATGGACATCACCTTCCCGACGCAAGACGTGGAAGAAGGGTTCTACATGGAGCTATCCATGCACCGCGACAATGTGATCCTGTTGCGGAACAAGGCGCTCATGCAGAACAACTTCGAATGGGCTGTTGCGCTCAGCCACACGATCGCATTTCTCAGCGGCTTGCAGCGGGCACCGACCGAGCTGCCGCCGGACGATCCCAACTACAGTCCGTATTCTATGGACGCGGAGCATGACGGAGTTATTTCTGCCCTGCTTGGGGTCCGCACGGCGATCGTCAATGCCCCCAAGGATATTTTGACGGATACGTTCTGGATGCCAGAGCTGCCGGAAGAGTACGCCATGAATGGCGCAACAGTGGTCGACTACATCGATCATTATTTGCCTGAAAGCCTGCGCCGGGCAGCTGAGGAAGTGCAGGAGACCACGTAAAAGACCTTGCATTTTACTGCAAGAGATGCGAGTGTGAAGCCGGTAATAGGGAACCAAAATGGACACGAAAGCAAACGCTTATGCAGTTCTGGAAATGTGCCAGAATGATCCTGACTACAGCAATATGACGCTGAATACGGACATTTCCAGACATATCCGGAACCATATGGGCATTGTCGAATGGCCCACTTGGCGACCGCTCTACGAGCATATCGGCTTCACAGATGAACAGGGCCGCGAGCTGTGGTCCTTACTTGATCAGGAAGACCTGCCGAAGGAAAGCGTGCTGTTTCAGTTCGAACAGATGATCGAACACCAGCACGGACCGCTGCCCGGCATGTTTCCAGTAGCAAGGAGACTTCTGTGAGCAAAGGCGGAGTGTCACCGGTCTATACTAAGCAATGGCCGAAAGAAGCCCTCAATAGGGTGGTATCTCTGCGGAACAAGGGTCTGCAGCCGAAAGAGATCGCCGACGCGATGGGCATTAAGCAGCATGCCGTCTATACCATGCTGAAAGAAATAGGCCAACCTGCCTCGGGCCGTGGCTCAAAGCTGGTTGACCGCATCAACGTCCGGCTTGACGCCGATTGCGCAGAGCTGGTTCGTCGCTACTGCGCGCGGCATAACAAGTCGATCACTATGGCAATGAACGAGCTAATTCGTTCTGTCCCCAAGGAGCTAATTCCAGATGCTGATCGCAATTTTCAATAATCTTCCGGAGATGCTTCTGGGGATTGTCTACACTTATACCGTCTTCAAGGTCGGCCGCTGGTCGGTGAAGCGGAAAATGAACCCCGACGCTTGACCGGGTCTAGTCAAGAAATTCAACAGGAGAACAAACTATGTTTGGTATGTTTGGTAAGAAGAAGTCTATCCTCGGCGCAGCTGCATCGGCTGCTTTCAAGGAAATGAATGCTGGCCAGCAGGAAAACCTCGACTTCCTGGAAGCCGCTGCTTCCGGCACGGCGCTGGTCGCCACGGTCGACGGCAATGCCGACAGCGCTGAGCGCAACAAGGCGATCTCTGTTATCACCAAGAACAAGACGCTCGGTGCACTGTTCGGCCAACAGCAGGTCGAGGCCATGGTCAATGCCTACATCGACAAGGCTTCCGACAGCGCCGGTAAGAACGAACTGGTCAACGAGCTCAAGGACCTGAAAAACCACGAGAAGGGCGCTGAATACGCCAAGGCGGTCTATCTGATGGCCAAGGACGTTGCCAATGCTGACGGCGGTATCGGCGAGCGCGAGCAGAAGGCGCTGGATGTACTGGCCGGTATCCTCGGCGTCAATCCGCAGGACTTCGCGTTCGACTTTTAATCCGCAACACTTACCGACCTTGGGGCGCGATCCCCAAGGTCTAGGGAGAACAGCATGCCGCCTGAAGAAATAGTGGAGCGTCAGCCCAAAACTCTGGACCAGCTCAACGCTCGTTCCAATGAAATTGTAGACAAGATCATTGCCGCCGCAGAGCGCGACGCCTTGGTCTTCACTCAGGAAGTCAAGGAGCTTTTCCTGGACATCGAGCTGCTCCCAGAGGGTGAGCAGAAAGCAGCGGTCGCGCTGTTTGCGGTAGCCGTCGCGCGGTTCAACTCTGCACAGAACCGCATCACCGCGAAAATGGAAGAAGCTTTCAACGCATGATGCGGCGGGACGGCGGCAAGTGGCACGACTTGCCGCCGTCATTAATATAACAACAAAGGAGAACGACCATGGCGACTTGCATCAAGACCGGCGCTCAGTTGTACTTGGCGAATTACGGAGCGTATGTCTATGGGGACTTGCATCAGGTTTCAGAAGATATCTACATCATGCGAACTGCGACAGCCCGTTCGTTTGAAGTCGTCAACAATACTAACATTGTCCATGGCATTGTCCACGACATCTACGAATGGTGGGAAGAGAATAACGATAAATGCTATGGCACGCTCGTTATCACTCAGATGCAATACCTTGGCTACGAGGGCACTGAGCTGGTTCCGGCCAAGCCCGCTATCGCAAGTCCTGAATGAGCGCGCCCGTAGGCAGCGCCAGCCCGGCGCGGTAGTATATTGCAGCAGCGGAGTGTATCTCTCATGCCTTCCTGGAAGCAGTCATTCCGAATTTGGCGTAGCCGCAACGAGCCAGAGGTCGGCTGTCTTTTCTTCTGTCTTAGGTTTGCCGTAATATTCATCATCATTTTCGTTGGTGCCTGCGTCCTTGATCCCCGGCGCAAGCCCGACATCGTGCCATCTGGGATCGAGTTAAACGAGGAATGAAATGGGTTTCTTTCAGCAGGTTGAGGGCGTGGCTTGCATTCTATCACAGAACGGCGGCGAGACACAGAACGACATCTACAAACGAGACGGATATCTTTACGCTAAGTCTGGCAATGTCTTTGTTCGTCTGAACCGCGACGGCTCAACGACCAAGGCCAAGGTCCGGCTGGTGCATATGACTTTTGACGAAGACTTGTTCAGCGACGCAATGGGTCGACTGTGCACGGGCGAAGTCAAGACCGCAAAGCCGCTTGATCATAAAGTGGCTAATCAACTGTTGCTCGGAAGTGATGCGGCATGAGGGAGACAGGCTACGCTAACGTCCGGGAAATGTTCCGGCAGGCCGACGAGATCGATAGATCAGAGGGATTGGTAGCCTATCCTCGTTACCGGGAAATGATGGCGCGGTTCGCTGCCGAATACAGCCATGACATACGGGAAGTGACCGCTGCCTTTGTGGCATTGTCGCCGAATAATGATTACGTCGGCAATCTGCGTTCGCTGAAGACCTTGCTGGAGGCAGACCGGCGCGGTATTCCGGTGGAGCATGCTTCGGTGTCGACCTATATTGCGTGCCGGACCAGAGCCTGGAAATATCTACAGAAGGCTGACGACTTCTTGCTGACGGCCCGTGGCCCCAAGACGCGCGCCTTTTATCACAACATCCTATGGCCGAACAATCCGGACTACGTCACCATTGATGGTCACATGGTAGCGATCTTCCTCAATAATGAAGGCACCATGAAGGACAACATCGTCAAGAACGAAGGGATGTATAACCGCGTCGCAGCCGCCGTCAAGCGTTGCGCCCGGCTGAACTCTATGCTGCCAAATCAGATGCAGGCGACCTTGTGGTACACCCGCAAGCGGCTTCTGCGCGTGAAGTTTGAAGCGCAGTTCCAGTTGTTTGGGGACCCGAGCGATCGTTGGGGCGCAACGATGGACCTGAATGATATCCAGCCTTACGAATTTAAGGCCAAGAGAAAGAGCGAGGCCGCACTCGCCAAAGAGAGAATAGATCAAGAACAGGAGAGATTACATGACCTTCAATATCCCATTGCTGCCGGAGGAAGAGGACCAGCTGACCCCGAAGCAGAAATACGAGGCGCGGAAGGCAGAACGCCAGAAGCGGCGTGAGGAGCAAGAAAGGAACAGTCGCGGCACAACGCAAGACGACGCGCAGCGTGATGTAAACGAATTGATCGACATTGCGGATCGTTTCGTAACAGCCCTTGAACAAATCGCGGAGACGTTCCGATGGAAAGAGTTCCGCTAGGCGGCGCACTCGTTGAGGAGTTAAGGACAATGTTAGAGAGGGAAGACAGGATCGATGCCATCGGTAAAGCGCTCTATGATTACAAGCCCACGATCGAACAGGAAACGGACCCGGTGGATGGATCGCCAGCAGGTGAAGCGTGGACAGTTCCTTGGGAAACCATTCGTACGGACTATCCGGCAACCTACGAAGCCATCATTGGAGCTGCAACTATCTGCGCTTCCTACCTCGATCGCTGTGCAGATTTCCCGGTTAATATCCACGCTGGCACCTTCAGTCGCGAAGACTTCACCCACGAAACCAAGGTCGTCAAAATCGAGCTACTTGAAGACACGGGAACGGTTGACGGCGAGCCGTGGGAAGGCCAAGGCGGAACGTGGTTCGTAGATGTCGTATGGGACAAGACCGGTTGTTGCGGTGCATGCCCTATTTCAGATCTAGTCAGGAGCGAATGACATGGCGCTGCTGGCATATATCGAGATTGACTACTACAGTGCGCAACGCCATAAGATCGCGGCCATGGATCGGGATACCTATGAGCGGGTGCGGCAAGACATCCCGGCGTTGAACCTTTCCGAATGGCAGGAAGGCAAGAACGAAGCTCCTACGTGGTATGGCGTCGGCAGCAGTGCCATGATCGACCTCGAGACCGACGGCAAGGTCATCGCCGAACTTGGCATTGACTTCAAGGTAAAACGGTTCAAAGGCGCGTATTTCGCTGGCGAGCCAGTCGGCAGATATCAAACACAGATCAAGGGCGCTGCCGATATGAACGTCGGCACGCTCATTCAGGTAGCGATCCCCGACCTAGCTTTGATGCATATCACCGAGGTTAAGGTCCTGGAAGATTGCTGCACCGACGCGCTTAACGACGAATTGGAGTGTGGCTGGCGGATCATCGCCGTTTGCCCACCGAATTCGCAGAGACGGCCTGATTACATCTTGGGGCGGCGCACATGATCCATGAAGCGTTTCTGGTCGCTGCCGCCCTAGCGATCCTTGTGGGGTGGGCCTGATGGATATCGAGGACCTTAAGACAGAAAACAGCAGGTTGCGCAAGCTGAACAATCTGCTTTCACTGAGTAACGGCGGCTTGCATGCACGGATCAAGGCGCTGGAACATCGCAGCAAGAAGCGCATGGAAAAGATCAATGCGCTCAAGGACCAACTGAAACGCGCCAGACAGGACATGGCGGCATTAAAGGTATTATACGATGTCAAGACCGACGATCTACATAGCGAGCAAAGCATCCCACGGCTCGAAGTGGAAGGAGCTGATTGAGCATTGGGATCAGAACGGCCACGATCCGCAACGAAAGCCCCAATTCGTAATGACGTGGGTGCAGGAAAGCGAGCCGGGCGAGACCAGCGACTGGACCCGGCTTTGGAGCAACTGCATCTATGAAGCCTCCAGCGCAGACTACTTCATCGCCTACTTCGAAGATGGCGAAACGCACTCCGGTCTGTTCGTCGAGCTCGGCTGCGCGCTGGCCGAAGGGCGGCAGGTATGGGCGGTCAACATGCCGAAAGTCTACAAGATCGGTCGCTATGCGATGATCAATCATGTAGCAGATATGGGTCAAGCCCTCAGCGGCATCCTTGGGGATTGGTCAGCCCGGCGTGACCCTGAGCTGGACCCCAACATGCGGTTCTCGCTTACGGTCAATGTGCCGACCGAGGAGTTGCCGCCGACCCCAATCTGCCAGAAGCTAATCACCTTTGCGGAACGATCCCTGCGCGCTGAGCTGATTGCTACCGGGCTGAGCTACAAGATGGAAGCCGTGAACAAAGTCCGGGCGCAGCTCGGCAAGGAATACGAGGCGCTCCAGAGCAATCTGCTCGCTGTTGCCGAAACCTGAATTTCTGCAAAATAAAATGGCCGGTCCGATTTTCTTGAGAGACAAATGGCCGGTCTGATTTTGCCGATAGACGAATTAGTAATTATGAAAGGAAGGTGATTAATTTTGGTGACATGGCAAAGCGTTTAAAAGCGCTGAGCCAAGATGTTCTTGCCGCTTTGTGAACCCGTCGATCTGCGTTGCAACAGCCTCTATCTCGTAAGGAGGTAACGTCCGGTCGGCGGGTTTCTATATTCAACGCACTGTGTATCTATCTATCCGACCCTTTTGGACAACGCGCGCGGCCAACCCGACCAGCCCCGCAGCCCGCACGCCGCGCCCGGCACGCGCGTCACGCGCCGCTCGCGCTCGCGAGGAGGGAAACCGCTAAACTTTTATTAAAGTTTTATGCAAATTTTAATCAATATTTAAACAAATTTAACGAAAAATTAATTAAGATTTAAATCGCATTTTAATTAAATGCCGCACAACTTTTATACAGATTTTCATAAAACTTTATTAAACGTTGACTAAACTTGTAATCATCGCTCCCGCGTATATATAGAGTGTGATATCCGGCCATTGGCCCCGAGGCTTAGCCCTTTTGGGGTAGGAGGAAAGTTTTCTCCTAATGAAAACAATGGGTTAGAAATTTTATTGCGAAACCATGCATTTTTCGTTTGCAATGGTCGGAGAAACCTTTATAACGAAACTCATCGGCGGCAAGCAAGCACGCCGCTTAGTTCAACCCAACTGGAGTAATCGGCATGTCTAACACTGAAACCGCTGCAAACACCGAAACGAACGAAGTTGCCAAGACCGAAGTCGGCCCGGCATACTACATGACTTTCGACGGCAAAGAGCTGCGCGCTACCCTTGACCGTGCTTCCTTCGACGAAAAGTTCCCGGGCGTCGAGCCGATCACGACCCTTCAGGGTATCATCGACAGCGACACGATCCCGCTGGCTTCCATCGTCGCATCGTACAACAAAATTTCGCAGAAGAAGGTCTCCGGCTTCAAGGACCGCAAGACCGGCGCGACGGCACTGGACGGCATTCTCCGCGAAGCTGCAAAGCAGATGGCGAATGCTCCGGCCGAGGGCAGCGAAAAGGAAAAGCTGGCCAGCGCCCTGAAGCCGAAGAAGGCTCCGAAGGAAAAGGCTGGCGGCAACAAGACCGGCGAAGGCCGCTCTTCCCCGCTCTCCGGCAAGTTCTGGTCGCGGTCCGGCGCTGCCATCCGTGGTCGCCGCCTTGAAGGCAGCGGCGTCGGTATCAAGGCGCTCCAGTACATTATCGCCAATCCGGGCGTATCGACCGAGGACTACATCGCCAATTCTGGCGGCGGACGTTTCGTAGACCTCCAGTACGATCTGGAATACGGCAACATCGTGATCCTTCAGGGCGAAACGCCCGAGGCCCGCGCCGAGGAAATCAAGGCGCTCGCCGAGGCCCGCGTCGGTGCCGAAGCCAAGGCCAAGGCTGACAAGGAAGCGGCTGACAAGGAAGCCGCCGACAAGAAGGCCAAGAAGGAAGCCGAAGCCGCTGAAAAGAAGGCCAAGGCCGACAAGGAAAAGGCCGACAAGAAGGCCAAGGCCGACGCCGACAAGAAGGCTGCAGACGAAGCCAAGGCCAAGGCCGAAGCTGAGGCCGCTGCCACGACCGAAGCCAAGTAATCAACGCTTGCAGGAAGGCCCGGTTAACAGCCGGGCTTTTCTTGGCTTGTAAAATACCTTGTATTTTAGTAGGCTGGAGCGGTCTATAGGAGCGCAAATGGAAAACGAAAAATCGTATCGCGTGCTTGGCATGTGCCAAGAGCTAAGTCCTACCGGCAAGGAGCAAGCCGCGTTCGCCCGGCTCTACAATTCTCTGCGAGCGGAAGGTATGGACGAAGAGCTAATTATCAATCAGCTAATACATAGTTTGATGGACGGTCGTTGCTATGGCAACTGGCCAGAAGCCGCACAACCGGCAGAGGGCAAAAGCAACAACTAGCCCGACCTGCCGTCGCCTGCCAGAGAGCGCCGTGGAGCGGCTTCTGGCAGGCTGGCTAGGCCAACATACCGGCCAGCCCCTAGCGCGGCTCCTTGGGCTGCTCTGGCCTTTTCTGGACTGCATGCATAATTGTTAACTTCTCATTAACCATTATGCATTTAGTTCCAAAACAAAGCTTGCATTATTGGACCGAGACGTTATGTTGTTCTCATCAACAACGGATACCGGTTCGGTTCCAAACAAGGAGTGACTAGCATGACAGCAGCAGTTGAAACGATGGCATATGTTGGCGCTACCCCGTGGCACGGTCTCGGCGCAAAACTGGAGCAGGGCGTTTCGGTGGATGAAATGACCAAGGCCGCTGGCCTCGACTGGCAGGTTTCGCAGCATCCAATGTTCTGCAAGATCGGCGACAAGGAAGTGGCGATCCCCAACAAGGTTGCGGTAACGCGCGACACCGACCAGAAAATTCTATCGGTCTCTTCCGACGCATGGAAGCCGCTGCAGAACCGCGACCTGATGGAGTTCTTCCGCGAATACGTGGACGCTGGTTCCGCCACGCTGGAAACCGCTGGCTCGCTCCGCGACGGAAAGATCATCTGGGGTCTTGCCAACATCAACAAGGGCTTCACCATCTCGGGCCGCGACAAGGTGGATGGCTACATCCTGCTCAGCAACAGCCACGAGCCGGGCTCTTCCATCCGCGTCATGACTACGATGGTCCGCGTGGTTTGCCAGAACACGCTCAGCCTCGCCCATAGCAAGGGCAAGGACGAGTATCGCCAGAGCCACGTCAAGGACTTTGACGTAAGCGCCGCACGGCAGACGATCGAGCTGGCCCGCGAAGCCGTGGACCTGCACAAGGCGGAAGCCATTGCGCTCAGCAAGCTTGAGCTCAGCGCCTTCGACGCGATGAAGGTTCTGGCCAAGCATTTCCAGCCGGAAATGGCCGAGGACGACATGGACGTGAAGCTGCTCATGCAGGTCCCGGCCTCGCAGTCGCCAGCCCTGAGCGGCGTGCTGTACTCGGTAGTTGAAGCGCCGGGCGCACTGCCTGAAAGCGCATGGGGCTTGCTGAATGGCGTGACCCACTACTTCGACCACGTTGCCGGTCGCAGCCCGACGCAGCGCCTGATCAACGGCACGTTCGGCAAGAATGCTCAGGTCAAGCTGGACATTCGCAAGGACCTGCTCGAAATGGCAGACTTCGACATGGCCATGGCAGCATGAGCAAGGGCAGGTCACATAATCGCAACTCGCGCCGCTTGGTTTTCCTTGCGGCGCGTGAGGCGTATTGGGCCGAGACTGCCCATGATACCAAAGGCGCAATCTGGTCTCGGCTATGGCTTGAGCGGCGCGGCTACCGCCCAATGCCGAAGAGCTTTAGATTGCCCAAGAATGGTTCCAGAATGCGTTTCGTGGGCGCTGGCTACCATCCTAGCTTTCCGGCGCTGGAGCCGCCAGAGCAGCACGTGAGCCGCCTGCATAGGCCGGGCGCTAAACCGCCAGTGATCCAGTTCCTCGAGGTCCCAATCGGCGACCATGCCTTTTGGGTCCGCGAGAAGAAGATAGAAGAAATATCCAAGTATTTCTTGGTGCCTGAACACTTGCTAGGGAAGTAAAATGCTTTCACATTTGCGGATCATCTACCCCAAAGAAATAAGCCCCGAGAACCTGATCCGGTTCGACTACGACGATACGCACGGCATGATTGGAAAAGCTTGGCACAAGCCGCTCCATTGGGACGGACGCGCGCCGAACTACATGCCGGGCATGGATATCCACATTGGCATTGAGCGCCACGCCGAGGAGGACATTTTCGGCAAGGTGCAGCCGGTCCCGGCGCAAGGGATATTGCGCGGCGAATATATCGAGTTCCAGCCGCAAGACAGCGTCTTCCCTTGGGGCTGGCTGGTCTTTGGCTTGCGCTACGATATGCAGGAAGGCCCAGAAATATGGGCTGGCGACTGGCACCGCACGCTGAGCGGCAGCGAGCCGGGCGCTAGCCTTTTCTGCTATTCACTAGAAATTAACCTTGGCGACGAATAGCCCTTGCGGGCGCTGAAAAGTCCGGTATAAGGATTATCAGTCAACAAGGAGAACGGCAATGACTGCAGAATTTCTTAAGCGCAAGGCGATTGCCACCATTGCGCTCATGCATCCGGAAAGCTTCCGCCCTGAGCAGGTGGAGCAGGCCGCATCGTGGGTTCTGGATAACGTGGCCACAAACGACGACCTGCCGTTGCGCGAAGCGGCGGCACGGTTCTATGACGACAACGTGGAGCGCTTATATGCGTAAGATGGCATGCTTTACGGTCCAGCTGGAGAACGGGCGCACATGGCGCTCCTGCCTCTATGCCGTCGACCAAGCTGAGCGGGTGGCGCGACTGTTGCGCCACCTTGCGCCCGGCGCGATCATTCAGTACGCGACGGAAGAGTTCAACATTTTCAACACGGCAGGCGGGGTCATCGACGACTTTGGCCGCTGGCGCATGGAGGCCGGAAATGCTCAGGGTCCATTGGACGAAAACCACGAACGCGGCGATACTTTGGGCGCGGGAGAATAACGGGCAGTATATGTCCGGCTTGCGCCACCCGCTCGACAATGCCGAGGTGATCAAGGGCATGAAGAACGGGCGCTTTACTGCCGTTGCCGTGGACATTTCCATGGCGACCGGCTGGCGCATTGAACCGGCTGAAGTCGAGGTAACGTTTGCTGATGACTTCCCGGACGACGGCCCGCATCGCGTTCAGGCTGAGGCCCGTTGCCGCGTGCCCGTGCAAGGCGTGCGACTGACCAAGGAGCTGATCCCAAGGCAGGTACACGAGGCGGACGATGGCGGCGAATAGATGCAGGCATTTGGAAGTGCAACCGGACGCCGACGGCACGGTTAGGGTTAGGAAGAACTACGCCTATAAGTGTAGGTTCCCTATCCCGGAGTACCCCTTGCCAGCCAGCGTTACTCGATATTACGATTTCAGATGGCCACCGCTCAAGAGCCAAGTGCTAGTCGGCGAACACTGCTCGATCTGCCCTTGCTTTGAACAGGTCGTTGAAGAGCAGCCGACCGGATGGTTGTTCTGAAAAATTAACTATGTTCCGGAATAGCGGTTGCATTTGTGAGGGACAAGTGTAGAGTGATCTCATAAATAAACAAGCGTTCAGGAGAACGAACATGAGCAAGGCAAATATCGAAAAGCTGAAGAAGAAGATCGCCGCCCTCCTTGCGAAGGCTGGCGGGACCGACAATGCCATGGAGGCAGAAGCCTTCGCGGCCAAGGCGCAACAGTTGCTGACCGAGCATCAGCTGGAAATCGGCGACGTCATCAAGACGGACCCGATCGAGCGTTCGGTCATCTTCGTTGGCCCCAAGACCCAAAAGGAATGGCACAAGCTGCTGCCGAACGTGATAGCACGGTTCTACGGCTGCAAATGCGTGATGTTCCACGAGCGCGGCGTTGTGGCCTACACGGCAGTCGGGCGGGAAAGCGGTCGCATTATGGCCGTTGAGATGTTCCCGTTCCTACTGGCGCAAGTGCGCGAAAAGGCGCTGGAATACCAGAAGCATACGCTGTTCAGCCGCAAGCGCTGCATGAACGACATTGTGCACGCCTTTACCGCCCGGCTGGAAGACCTGATCCGCGCGCAAGAGACCACGGCAGCGGCAACGGGTGGGCATGGCCGGGCGCTCGTGCTTGTGGACGAGGCCGAAGCATGGATGAAGGCGAACGTTGAAGGCCTCAAGGCTGGCAAGCCCATGGAGCTGACCGTCAACGGGCTTTCGGAAAAACTGGCTGGCGAAATTTCGCTGGCAGGCCAGATTACCGATGGCGAGGACGGCAAGCCGCTGGCCTTGGAACACCATTAACCGAATAGGGCGGTTAATTCAACCTGCCGCCCTAACTGCCTTGGGGGCTAAAGCCCTGACCCCGCAACCGACCCCAAGGCATGGCTCCCGCCCGGCGATGTAACAAATCATCCTTCGCCGGGCGGGAGAGCCGTTTTGCAACGTGGAGCGAAAATGAGCGATATTGACAAGATTAAGCGCGTGCTAATTAAGCAGCATGCGGCGGACCAATTCAACAGCTTCGAGTTTGTCGGCGGGCCGGGCAATACGCTGGTCAAGTTCGACACCTTGGGCGACTGCTGCATTGCGCTGGTCGACCCTGAGGCCCGCGTGATTTGGGCGCACTCGCTGGCGGCAAGCTACGAGGAAGCCGCAAGGCCCATGCATGAGCTGTTCGAGGAAGAAGAGCAACGCATGGTTGATGCAGCCCGCGTGCGCCCGGTAACGCTTGGCGAGATAAAGTTCGCACTTGGCAAGCCGATAAGCAAATTGGAGCGCGCCATTAAAGCCACGGAGACGGCCAAGGACGCGCTTGCACCTAGCTTGGCTAGTGAGGTACTGGCCGAGGCCTTGGACGCGCTAGACGGCTACAGGAAAGGCGAGCAGGAGGGGTTCATTACCCCTGAGGCCATGCGGCTACTTACCGACTGCCACGGCTACGACTTCAAGCTGAATGTGCGCGGCGACGAGGCCCTGTTCTGGCGCGGCGGCGAGTATATCTGCAAGCTGCCATATGTCAAAGGTTGCGGGTTTGAAATATCCATTGCTTCCGGGTTCCTCGACGGAGAGCGCATTGTCGTACAATAGGCGCACTGTACTTGAAAACAACCTGCTGCGCCGCCTTGATAAACTTAAGGCGGCACGGTTGTTCTTGGAGCATTGCTATATCCTCCGGCGGCAGGGCAAGAGCCAGCGCATTGTTGAGGCAAAGAACGACATTCTATTTTGGAAGCGGCAGGCGGACAACGCGGCCCGCGATTTGCTTAGGGAAATTGAAAGTGACCAAAAATCTGCAGGTTCTCGTTAACCGTAATCGGACCGAGCTGAATTTATTGATTGCGCGGCGCGATGAATTGGATAAGCTGATCCGTGAAAAAGTTGAACACTTGAACCGGCTCAAGGCCCTTGGCTACGAGCGCGGCGAGGAGGCAGTATGAAAACCCTTGAGGAGTTCCTCAACAAGCCAGCCACGCGGGCAAACGTTGCCGCGATCTTGGCCACGGCTGAGCGCGACATGGACGAGCTGTATGCCCAAGGCGGGCATGTGCTGGACGAAAACCATGTGCCGATTTTCGACCGGCGCGACGTGGAGCTGAACTGCACTTATGGCGATACGCTGGTCGTTATTGACTACAGGCGGAAGCCCGTGCGGCGGCGCAGACCGTACCGGATTTATTGGGTGGCGGACCAAGGCCGATGGCACATGGACAGCGACGATCCGTTGGATGCGCCTATGGTCTCGCAAAGCCTTGATGCGCTGGTAACGTTCGCCCATGGCGGGCGCGTCAAGGCTAAAGACGTGGGGCTGCTATGATAGAAACAATATTTTGCCTTGCGTTCTTCTATTGGTTTATCGCGGGCACGTTAACCGGTAGCACCGACCCGCGCGTGCAAGTGCGCGAGACAATAGAGTGGCTAAAGAAGGACCCGCGCAAATGAAGAACGACGCCGACCTTACACGGCTGGAGGACCTGCTCAGCATATTGCAGGGTACGCATGACGTCCAGCGCCTTGTTGTTCGCTCGCTACATGCCAAGGGCAATTTCAGCATCGATGCGGTTAACGACATTGTTAACCACTTGCGCCGCATCGAGGCCCTTGTGATCAAGCACGAGCGCCAGCCGGGCGACGAGAAAGATTAACCATGCTTGACCATTGGCGACATGGTGCCTTTCCTTGGCGGAAATTCGGTGCTATCTATGGTTCGGCGATCGTGATTGGCACGGTTGCAGGGCTTTACCTGAGGAGTACCAGCGTGAAGGAAATTCTGCTGACGTTCGTGCTGCTGCACAACACGCCGACCGGGCAGACGGAAGTCGTCCGCATTACCATGCCGGAACAGCAGTGCTTGATTGCTGAAAAGGAGGTATGGGCCATTGATTGGCCTAACGTAACTTATCCCCAAGGTGTGCAAGCTTTGGGCGAGGATGGCCAGCCGGAGGAAATACCGGTGACGGATGCGGCGTGCCTGCCCTTGGGGCAAAGCGCCATCACACACGGATTAGAGCGGTGACGGACTTATTCCGCAGAAAATGTGAACTGCCGGATAGCATGCGCGCTAATCGCGCTAGACGGCTAAAGTTCGTTTTCGACTGCCGTAGAATGATATTAGCTTGGTGGCGAGGTTCCCGTAGTTGGAGCAAACGCTCGCCATATGAAATATCCAACGGTTACAGTACAGCGGTTATCAAATACATCATAGCGCGCAAACGCTGGCGACACTATCGCGGGTGGAATGATTAGGCAGAGCGCCATTACGAAGGGACCAGTGCAGTGAAAGAAAAATTCCATGTGCATCGCAACGTTCACCCCGAGAACGCCGAGCGCGTGCTGAACAAGCATGCGGACGAAGGCTGGAAGCTGGTCTCAGTGACCAAGGACCAGCAATGTTTCTGGGACATGGTGTTCGAGCGCGACGAGCCAGAACAGGCCGCGCCTGAGCCGGAATACGAAATGCGGCAGGAAAACGTGTGGTCGCATAACGTGGATCGCGTGGAGAGCCTTGCGGCGGCAGGCTGGCAGGTCGTCAGCGCGTTGCAGATACCGGCCAGCGTGACAGGCGGCAGCGCGCACCATAACCTTATCTTGCAGCGCCGCAAGCCGCCCGGCTGCGACCACGATTGGGAAGACGGCTTTAGCATGAACGGGCCTACCAAGACGTGCCGCAAGTGCGGTAAATTCATGAGGGACTGACCATGGCCCGTGATCCAGATATAGCGAAACTGGTCGTGGAGATGGCCTACCTCTGCGACAGCATGAAACGGCTGGAGAAGGCCATAGAGACCGACAGCGCAAGCGATAGGCGCTTCTATTTGCGGGAAGCCAAGGAGCGCCGCGAGCGGGTTGAGAAGAAACTTGAGGCCATGGCCAAAGCGCCCGGCTACGTTGTGCGCGGCACTCCGCCGTTCAACAAAGAACCGGCACCGCCGCATGATCATGTATGGACGGACGACCCCAAGGCACCGCCAAACGGGTTCAGGGTATGCAGCGTTTGCGGGGTATCGAGCAAGGGGATGGCGGAATAAGCAAGGCCCGGCTCGCTAGGGATCGAGCCGGGCCTTGGACCTATTGGGAGGAGGTCAGATGCGCCGTGGAGCACAACTGGACCATAGCACGTTTCAACCGCCGCGCAACAGGATTTGTTAACCATACTGGTGACTTGCCCTTGTAACCGGGCAGGTAATCAGTATTGTTGCATCAGTCAACAAGGAGAACGTTATGTCGTACCTTATTAAGCGCCAGCAGGCGCTCGCCGCAATCCTCAAGGCCCTTGGCCCGCACGCCGAAAATATTGCTATTGAAATTTCATTCAATGGCGTTAATGGCGTGGTCCGCAATATGGGCAAAACCGACTTGCAGGCAATTGCAAACCTTTCTGGCATGCCCGCACACGTTTACCCCGCTTTGGGGCTTATCGAGTGGCAGGTTGACCCCTAATGGCAGTCCGCAAAGGCGACCACGTTTACGTGATGGACAAGGGCGTGCGCTATTATGTGACGCGCGATGGCCGGGTGCATTTGTCCGGCTGCTATACGGACATAACCGATAAGCTTACCGAGCGCGAACGGTTGCGGCTACGCTACCGAGCGAACAAGAAATTCAATGGGAGACGTTAACGATGGCTGACTTTGCCTTTGCCAGAAAATATTCCCTGTTGCGCGCCGCTACAGTGGTCGCCTTTGACTGCCGTGGCTGCATGGCCCATGACCATCAGCTTATGTGGATTGGCAAAGTGGACGCTGTTGCGGCTGGACAGGTACGGGTCCGCATCATAAAACGGGCAGAGAACCCCGTGGACGCGCGAGAGGCTGACCTTGGGGTAGAATACCTTACGGGCAGCGACAACGCGCTCCAGTGGGTCGCTAATGGCCTTTTCTTTTGGTATAGGTGACCGATGCGTAAGTGGCGCTTGTTCAAATCGCAGCACTACCGCACATGGACCGGCTCGTGGGTCGTGACCGCCTACCATACCGGCGCGGACGTGTTCCCTTGGGCCTTGGAGCTCAGCTGGAAGAACGAGAAGATTACCGGCTTCCGCACGCTTAAAGCCGCTCAGGCTGAAGGCGCGCGGTTGCTGGAAGAGAAAGAATGGGAAGGCGCTGGCCGTTAACCTGTTGTTAACAGATTGGCGCTATGGTGCGCTCAGTCAACAAGGAGCAAGGCACATGGAAATTATCATTGCAATTTACACGGCGGTCTTGGTACTTGTCGTCGGTGGCGGCATGTGGTTCACGCGTGGCCTCAAACTGTAAGGAGAAATTAACATGTGGCAAATTCTGGTAATGCACGATAAGGGCGCAACGCCGCTCATCGCCGACACTACGGCAAAGGCCATTGTGGCAAAGATCGATATACACTTGGCTGAGGCCCGTTGGCCCATGGCGCATTCGGTCGTGGCGCTTGAGCCCGAGACCATACATCCAAGCGTCGTGCGGCGCGTATTCAGGGTCACGGCTGCCGATAAGCTGGAAAGCTGTGCTTACGATACTTGGCAGGCTGAAGGCGCTGACGCGCGCTGGTATGGCTTTTCTGACGACGAATTGCCCGAGCGGGAGTAGGCAATGGCCGATCAAATACGGTTCTTCCAGCAAGCGCCGAAGCGTGGCGCGACCATGCGCAACAGCCTTGTGCAAAGTCCATATCTCGTGCGGCTGGCCGGTGAAACGGTCACGCGGCGGATATACGAGGATTGGTCGCAGCTGAACAAGAACGAAAGCAGCGATCCGCGCTATTGGGACCCCGTGCCGCTCGTGCTTGTGATCAAGGGCGCAACCGTACCGTTTGATCACGCCTTGCCGGAAGGCCAATATCGCACCGAGCGCGAGCAAAGGCCCAAGGCCCCAAAACTTCGGAAATAAACGGGTCGTTAACCATACGCCGATAAGCCGGTTGCGCCTATCGTAGAAATCAGTAGAGTGATCTCAGGTTAAACGGAGAACACGGCAATGAAGAGCGAACTTAAGGCAATCGGCACGAGCGTCGGCGCTGGCCACTACGCGATCAGGTTCTATTATCAGTTCCCGGAAGGCGGACGCGACATGGATATGCCTACTTGGGAAATTCCGGCTAAGAGCTGGGACCACATGCAGCTGACCGTCGCCGCATTCAACGACCGGGAGGAAGTAGTATGGAAAAGCTGACTAACGAACAATTCGAGCTGGACGGTCTCGAATACCGCACGGCAAGCGAAGAGCGCCGGGCAGAGCTGGAAGCCAAGTGGGGAGCGCGTGCCGCGTACTTCACCCGCGCTGAGGACAACGACAGCCCGACATGGCTGGACATCGACTATTAACTGGTCGTTAACCATAGCTGAACAGGCCCCAAGCTTGGGGCTTGCAAGGCGCGTGGAAATCAGTAGAGTGAAGTCACCAACAAGGAGTGACGCACATGACCAAGTTTATCGTAGTTCTCATGTTCAAGGACGCCAAGCGCCCGGCTTACGATGCGGGCGTCTACCCTGCCGTGCACGCCAAGAAGTGGGCTGACCGTTACGACAGCCGCGAGGCCGCTGAGCGCGTTGCCAACCGGTGGGAGCGCTCGTGGTTGCAGCCGCGCACGACGATTGAGGAGGTAGCCAAGTGATGGAAAAGGTAGTAGCAGCATTCGCCGCTAATCCGGCGCTGGAGACCGCCCTGAGGGTGCACGCGCACTTGGCAAAGCACCCTATGGCCGAATGCATGGCCACGGAAGCGCAGAGGGCATTGATTTACCGTGCGCGGCTGATCGCCGCTGGCCGAGACCCCAAGGAGGTTATGTAAATGTTTAACTTTTCATCAGCCAAGCATGGCGGCATCCGGTTCTTCCGCCTTGGACGCCTGAACATTTCGTTCAGCGTGACCAGCCGGGCGGTCTACGAGCAGCGGCAGGCCGAAGCCATGGAGGCCCGCATCGCGGCGATCGTAGCGGCTGATCTGGCCGAGGCCCGGCGCGTTGACCTGTTCGCCGCAGAGCTGCTAGTGGCCTGCCGTTAACTCCTCGTTAACCATAAGCGGATAAGCGGGCTCTGGGAGGGTTTACATTCCCGGAGAAATCAGTATTGTGATCTCCATGAGCAACGGCGCTGAGGCGCTACCCAAGGAGAACGAAAATGGCACGCATCAATTCCTTCAAGAATGGCTACCTCGCAGGCGCAGAGTTTCAGGCTTATGCCGACCTCGATGGCGCTGCCGCCGCTGGCTGGCTGCTCGACAATGGCGCAACTGATGTTACGCACAAGGATCTTGGCAACAACGGGCTGGCAGTCGGCACGGTAGGCGCACGCAAGGTAACGCTTTCCACGAACGGATACCTCGCTTGGCACTGAGCCGAGCGAGTAACCCCGAGCGCAACAGGAGAACATGACAATGACAAAGGCAACCCGCGAATACCTCAAGGCTCAGCGCGAACATGCCCGCGAGCTGGCTGCAATTTCAGGCAAATGCGAAATCCGCAAGATTTGGGCGACCGATGGCGTGACCGAACTCGGATTTGTCAACAGCGAGGGCACGTTCCTGACCAGCAACAAGAACGGCTTGCTGGTCCGTACGCGGCGCATACTTGCAGCCGTGGCCGCAAACGGCACGTTTGATAAAGGCCAGCGTAGAGCGTTTCTGGCTGGCGCTCAGTACTTCAAGCGGTAGGGGTAGCCGGAGGCCCTCCGACTGCGTCGGAGGGCGGCGCTGAGGGCGCTGACGCGCCTATAGAATGCTGGCCTTGGACTGGAACGCTAGGACCTGATCATAGGTCATTGGTATGCGGCTTTTCTTGACGCTGACGAGGCCATCAGGCCCGACTACTTCCGTTTCCTTAATGCGGAAATACTCCCCGTTCTCCTGATGGATCGCGGCTTCCCGCGCTGCCTTGGCAGCTTGCGCCCTTACCTTGCTTTCACGGTCGAAATGCTCCTTGCGTGCCCGGTCCACGGACTTGAGCGCTGAGCGCCAGCCGCCATATCCGCGCGCACTGTATTCGGCGTCCACGGCACGGAAATCAAGCCTAATTTTCTCAAGCAATTCCTCAACCTTGTAGCGGCTTTCCACATGGTGACGGGCCAATAAAAGCAAGTTGCTTTCCATTAGATCGACGAGAGCGAGCGTTGCCGCTTTGGTGCGGTCATACTGCTGCTGGATTTGCGCCAGTAGCTCATCGGCCTTGTGCGGCTCTTCCTGCACATAAGGGTTAAATCGGGTATTGGTCATTTACCTTTCCTCATCTGTCTTAGTTGGCGGTAGTAGGCTGATTTAGCGCGCTGGTCACGCTTGGGCTGAGGCACGCCTTTGGTGCGCTCGTTTGCATCGGCGACTAGCTTAGCTAGTTTGACCTTGGCCTCGTTGTTCCAATGCCGAATTTGCTGGCGGCGCGGATATGCGACGTCTGGGCTGTCGTTGACGGCCAGAACGGCATGCCGGGCAATGGCACTGGACAAAGCGTCAAGCGCGTCCTGCAGGTCCATATAGGCGTTCTCTATGGCTTCATAATGGTCTTGGCTCATGGCAGTTTCACCTTGGCCCATGGCCCTTTGGCAAGGGCTCAATAAGGGCAGTTCACGTTTGAGGGCGGTTTGGCAGTGGAGAGGCGTTTAATGGGTGCTAATATACATGGCTGTTATATAAAGTTTTATTTTTTTTAAACAAGCGGCGCAACGTGCTAGGGGTAGTGGCGCTGATAGGTCTTACAATGGCGTGGTTGCATTTGTAAGGCAAATTAACTATCCGTACTTGTCAGTACGTTTTTGGCGCATCGCCAATTGGCCCAACAAAAACAAATGCTTGCGGCGGAAGAGGGGTATGGAGAACCATAGTTCGTGTACTTTCCGTATTCCTATGGCTAGCTGAGAATATTTGGTTTTAAATAAATAAATAATTATTTAAAGTAAAGAAATTTGTAGTAGTATAGGAAGCACCACATTGTGCCTGAATATATGGTTCTCTAATATAAGCTGGCCAATATGGGATTTTCCAGACCCGCTTGAGGACCCGTCTGTTTTGGGCTTTGGTTTATACATCGTCGTTACTAGCCGGGCAGGCTGGCCAATGCGGGAATTAACCCGCACTTCTCCCTCTCATACTCGGCATCTCTACGACGGCCTTGGTGTTAATACTGATATACTGTTGCAAGCCTACTGCCTGCCCCGTGCGCCGTGGGCCAGCAGCCACCTACCTGCCACCATGCGACATGCCCTCACTGCCACGGAGACAGCCAAGGAGCGCAATGGGCCATGGCCCTAGTACCATGCACCCGCCAGCACACAAACGCGCTGTACGGCCCGCTCCGTGGCAAACAAACATTCATAGAATGCTATGTAGTTCCATAATGCATGTTATGCAACAACAGCAAAAGCTAATATAATCCCTGCCGCTGGCCCTCGGCACCCTAGACGTGCTTAACAGATCGTTAACGCACACAATTTAACTAAAATGCCACCAAATCGATCTACTCCTAGCGACGATCTAGTGCCCCGCTGCCTCACGTCTCGGTGTCTTTTGAATTCTGCCAAAATTGTTTTCAACGAAAGGTTGTGCGTTTTAAAACCATGCCGGTTGGGGAACGGCCATGGACGATTTGCCGAGAGACGTTTTCCAATTTCTGGCACAAAAACACCTTGTATTTTATTAGTCCGCCCTATATATAGAGGTCCATGCGCCATGGGCGATCGGCGAAGGCCAGTGACCGACAATCCCGGCCACAAGTACCCGGTCTGCTTGTCAAACTTGGCGCTACCTATGACGAAGTGCGATCGGCGAAGGTCGGCGGTTCGAGCCCGCCCATGCCCGGAAGGTGTGTAATCTCAGCTGGTAGAGGGTCGCATACCGCACATGCCGTCTGCAGCGGCTAGTCACTCAAGGCCCATGGCAACCGGAGCCATGGGCCTTTTGCGTTTAGTAGACGACCAAATGCCGGATTACTCGATTGAGAATACATCCGGAAGCACCGAATGGCTGAAATGTTCCTCTAGCAGGCAAGTAGGTCCATGATCGCGCGGCTCGCCTGGAAGCGTCCACCTTAGCGCCAATCAATGGAGAACAGCTATTGGAACGGTGGCACCATGGATTATAACACACTAGGGAACATCGGCGCAGCGGCCTTCATCGTAGGGACCTTCCTGCTGTTCCTCCTATTCGCAATGTTCAAGTACGGACCTTAATCATGCCAATGACAGACGACGAACTCTACGTCCTACTGGAAAAGTACCTCCGTTGGGTGCACATCTGCGAAGGCACGACCTTCGTCCACGACCACGGCTCTGAGGATTACTTCTCCAAGGAGGAGCTTGAGCAACTGCTGCATTTCGACGCGAGAATAAAAGAACAGGAGAAACAATGAGCGAGCAAAACTATTTCAAACTCCAAGCTACACTCTCAGAAGCCCATGCCCAAGTTTGTCAGGCAGTGGCGATGTCTAGCAATTATCCATTTTTCCAGCGAGCTGAATATCGGGATAAGCTTCTGAAGCTGATGCGCGAAGTGCGGGAGGTCCAGTCCTTCATTGGGGCCGAAATAGACCGGATATTCCCGGTGCCAAATCCTTCGAGCGAGGAGTAGCATGGCGCATGCGCGATCGAATAGAATACAGGAATAACTCCGGCAACTGGCCATTAGATGAGGCCAACCTGTTGAAGGAGCAAGATATGACCAGTCACGGACTGAGGCGACCGGAAGACTGTTCAGCGCCACGGCTCATCGGCGTTAGCAGAGCAGCAGATAATGATCGCGTTTATACCATGGCCTTTGATCGAAGGCTGACGGACGCGGAGCTGGCGGACATCCATGATGCCCTCCACGACATGATGCAAGTACGTAAACAAATCTTCGATACTGCCCGAGGCACCTTGACGGTCCAGCAGAAGCAAGATTTGATCAATCGAGGGCCAGCGACCAAGGACCAAGTCTTTTGACCGCTTAACCCCTGCCAGTTTCGTGAGGTAAAAGCTTGTCAAATAGCTGCCGAACGGTTACAGTCTGGACGTACGACAGCGTCTCATGGGTTCTTCCTTCCCGGTAGTCTGCACCCCATGGCATGTTATTGTTCTCCTGAAATGTTCAAATTCGCCCGCTGTCGCATCCCGGCAGCGGGTCTTTTATTTTCCGCTTGCCTTTGGTAAAATAACTTGTAGTTTAGGCTCCACTCGTTGCGCTGCTTTGGGGTTCATGGATCCCTCAGTCTTACGGCCTTGGGGCAGCGCAACGGGCCGATCGGCAGGGGTCGGGAAGTCTTAGGCGTGGCTCCGCGCCTCAGTTTAAATCAGCGCTTGTCCTAGGCCGGTGCTGACTGGAAGATGTTGACATCAGGGCGTAGATTTAAGAGGGCCTCACTGCGAGGCTGGCCGCGTTCAGGCTTACGGCTTGACCTGAACGGGTGACAGGAGCGAGCCGTCCCGCGCCCGTGACTAGATGTGTTAGGGTGGCGGGTTAGTTTCAGAGATGCGATGTCTGGGCAATCATCACGGCTTGCACTGACTAGCATAGTAGCAGGCCCGGCGGAAAAGGAAACCCAGCTCCGTTCGGGCCTGTCTCTTTCAGCGGCGGATTTCCACTCCCGCCGCGTGGTTGGTAGGGACTAGTCATCTTGACCAACTGCCCCACCCTCCGTGCCGCATGGAGGGTAGTCGCCGTCCGGGCTACCGCCTTTGTCCGGAAAAGAAGGTTGGGTCCGATCCTCGTCGGGCGAAAGTGCTGAGCGACCGGCACCCAACCGCGCTCCACTATTGATGAGGGACAATTGTGTCTGAGAA
>CAZCMS010000002.1:63133-76146 GCA_964499935.1 uncultured Candidatus Saccharibacteria bacterium
GCGACCGGCACCCAACCGCGCTCCACTATTGATGAGGGACAATTGTGTCTGAGAAAAACTGGTTTGATCCACAAATTAAATCAATCGCGGTAGAGCGCACACCTTCCGAGCAGAATTACTGGCTCGATGAGGCTGTTGATATTCACCCCAACGCATGGGAATATGTGCGCGGCTACGCGAAGCATGAATTGCAGCATGCTTATCGTGAATATTACATGCAGCAGCCCGTGCCCAATCCATGGGATAATGCAGGCGAGGAGCTGGCGCGTATGATCGCTGACGGCTGCTCGCGGAGCCACATCCGCAAAGCTTTTCTGAATTACTATCCGTCCATGACCAACACCGATGTCAATCGTATGTTGCAGCAATACGAGGAGCAACATGGGCCACTATTCTGACGCCTATGAGCGCGAGGACGACGAGCGCATCAAGCAGGAAGCGAGAGACCGGGCAAAGCTGCTGGCCAAGATCAAACAAGACCGGCTGGCGCACGGGATCGACGAAGTTCTAGTGCGGATCGCCAAGGGCGAATACCGATGAGCTATGAAATCGTCACCGAAGAAAACCGCGACCCGAACAAGATAGCGGCCAAGGGGACATTCATCCTGGAAGATAACCTCATTCGGGAACTAGGTCCGGGCATTGAGTTAACCCCCGACGTTTATCCAGACGTATTCGGTTTGGGGCACGCAACTCATTTTGACAGCGTAGCGCAGCCGGGCTTTGTTTGGGTTCATTTCGACACTGGCAACATGATGCGGGTTCCGAATGACATGTTCGTTGATATCCGCTTCAAGCTAGACCCTTCATTGCGTGACCAGACCGGCAAATATGCGTTCAAGGCGCGCGGCCCGTTCAAAGAGGACTTGGTTCCACATGCTACTGAACATGAAATTCTCCAAAAAGGTGGACTGCACCGCCTACGGGGACCTGATAAAGCTTGAAAAGCGCACGCCTAGCGGCTTCGTCGAGGCCACATTCTCGACCGGAGTGATGATTATCATGCCGATGGAGCAGTTGATGAAGTGCCATATCGTCATGACGCCCAAGGGCGCGGCCAAGATGCGGGAGAATATCCAAAAATTCTTGAATGAACACGGCGAAAAAGCGCCGGAAGTAGGCATTGGAGAGGCCGAATTGGCCTTCGCGAGGCAGTTTCTATGAGTAATTTCTGCTTTTTCGGCAGCTGGATTGCCATTATTAGCTCATTTTTGATGACTTGGCCCTATGATCGCGGCCAATCAAGGCTGAGAAACCTACTAGACACTCCGGCCATGCGCTGCCTGTACGTTAGCGCGGCCTTGCAGCTCGTAGGGAGGCTCTGGTAATGCCGAAAAGCAAAAATGACTGGGAAGACCTAGACTTGGGGCCTCCGGTCAATGAGAAAAAGGATGAAATCGACTTTAAGCGGCACGTCCTTGGGGCCTATCCCTTCTGGGGATGCCCGTATGAGCCGGGCACGGGGTCCGCAACCGGATATCCCGACCTCCAATTAATGCACGACCGGTCGAAACAGCTTCTGCCGGTCGAACTCAAGGTAGGAGTTGTGAAAAATGGTCGTGTGTTTCCTCGGGAAGTCCGGCCGTCGCAGATTACGTGGCACCACAACTTTGCTCTGGCAGGCGGGCGTGCTTGTCTGCTTACTGGTATTAAGCTCGATCGGAATTGGCGCGGCTATGCTGTTCCAGGTTCTTGGGCCGAACACTGGCGGTTGGGTTTTCCTGTCGCTGATTGCTTTTGGCTGGATAATCATGAGTTTGTCAGCAATCTGGTCGAGCTGGTAGACGTTTTCCTGCACCAGCGCCTCAATCTGCCCTTGCGGATCGAATAGCGCCCCTATATAGTCACTCTGGAAACCCCGGAGTGACAAATGGCTGACGATGTATCCGATATCGGCCTGAAGGACATTTTTGAAGCAGGCACCGCGCTCGAAGTAGGCTTCGACGACGGTCTCGCTCGGCAATTCCTCGCCTATATCGTCGATGGCATGTCGGAGAAGAAGGCCGTTGAGGCTGTCGACGGGCTGACCCATTACCAAATTCGTCGCTGGCGCACTTCGCTCGACCGCTTCGAGGCGCTGTATCAGTTCGCCGTGCGCGAGCGCTCGTATGCGCAGCTTGACGAAATCCTAGAAATTGCCGACGACGCCACCGATGACGCCACCATGGGCGCTACCGGACCGACGATCAACGGCAAGGCCATCCGCCGGGCCGAACTGCAGATCAATGTCCGCAAATGGATGATGGGCAAAATGCTGCCCAAGGTCTTCGGTGATAAGTCGCAGATGGAACTCACCGGCGCGGACGGCAAGGACCTTGCTCCCGCTCAGATCAATATTGGTCTGATCCCGACCGGCTCGTTCATCAGTGAGCAAGCGGCCCGCGATCAGCACGCTTCGCTACGAGATGAAGATGACACGTCGAGCGCGGAAACCTAAGATCGACATTGCCGCAGAAATCCAGAAGCTTGGCGACCCTGATCTCCCCGATACAGTGGTAGACGCGCGCCCCGCCCCAAGCGGAATTCTCTTGGGGCCAGAGGTCGAGGAAGTCCGTAGCGAAAGCTCCCGCGACTATACCATGGGCAACCCGGAATATCGCGCTTACGCAGTGCCGAACCGCCCGGAAGGGCTGGAATATAACGAAATTCCACGCGGCGAGCGTAATGACCGCAGATGTCAGGATATATTCGACTTCGCGCAAAGAGCCTTGCAACGCAAGACCATTGATGCTAGGGTTCAGGAAGTTCTGGACAAGAAGATGTTCCCGCCAGAGGACATTTCGATTAAGGATGTAGCCTACACCCTAGCCCGGTACGGCGGCAGAATTGAAGTAAAGAACTTCGGCACTTTCTATGTCAAGGAGCGTCCCGGCTATTGGCGGTGGACCCCTTACAAGAAAACTCAGTATTTTGTCCCCGCAAGGCGCATCGTCGAGTTCTTCCCATCAGAGGAATTGAAAGCGCTGACAAACGAGGACTTCTACAGCGAAACGATCCAGTTTCCTACGCCTAATTCGGATTTCTTCGAGAAGCGTATGCAACTGATCTTAGAGTAGGCTCGGGGCGTAATTGGCTGGCCCTTGCTCCGGGTCGATTAACATGGAGCGGGACATGGTTCGTATTCTTAGTTGCAATCCGGTTTGTGAAGATACCGAACCGGTAGCGCTGCCGGGAAACAACATGCCCGCTCCTCCAGGACCGGTTGACAGCAACGGCATTCCTGACTTCAACCCTGCGCTCTCCTACACCTATCCGAACGCGGTCGTTTTCAACGGAACGATTTATCGTGCCAACGGGACCATCGCCCCTGGACCATTCGATCCGGACCAATGGACGCAGCTTGATGGCACCGAGGGCGGTCAGGCTCTCGAGACGGAGGACAGCCCTTCAGTTGCTTTCGGTGGGGACGGCACATCCACTGATCCCCTGACGGCAAACGTTGTTTCGTCATATTCGGCCACGAACTTCTTCCCGACCGGCCCTTCGCTCGATGAGTATCTGCAAGCGATCGACGAGGCGCTACCGTTCAGCGCCGACGGACGTACCGTAGTTCATGAAATAGTCATCTCGCGGCCCGGCCCGGTGCTGCAAGACCAGATTATCCTTGAATACGTGGCTACCAAGCCAATAGTCCTGAAGGCAAATCTGCCTGATCTCGGCTACAAGTTTCGCGGTACGGCAGGCCAATCAGTCACGCTGGACATGTTCAAGAACGACGTGCACATCGGCTCACTGATCATCAACAGCACGTCGATCAGCGTTGACTTCACCACTGATGTTACCTTTGACCCCAATGATGTTTTCACTGTATCTGCATTCCAGGATGCAGCATTTTCTAATGTTGCGGTGACACTTCAGGGCTTGCGTCAATTGGACTTTGTAGCGTAGTATTGCGCAGCTTGGCGATTGAGCCGTAGAAAAGGGAAACCACATGGTTACGAAAATCCGTAATTCGGCCGCTCGCGCTGCTTGCGACGCCATCAATGCACAGTTCGACCTTGGCTCTGCCGGTCCCGGTCATCTTCGCTTATATGACGGCGTCCGTCCGGCTTCTGTCGTCACGGCGGTCACGACGCAGAACCTTCTCGTCGAGTTCGAGAACCCCAATCCGCTTTTCGATCCTTCCGTGCAGATTTCCGGCGGCGCTCAGGCTTCTGCCAACCTGCCGCCCGACGCCAATGCCGTCGCGACCGGCACTGCAACATGGGGCCGCTGCTTCGATCGCGACAACAATGCTGTCTGCGACGTCGATGTAACTGACACTTCCGGCAGCGGCGATGTCAAGCTGGCCAATACCAGCCTCGTTTCCGGCGTTGCCGTCACCGTCGTTTCCTGGGTCGCCACTCACCCGGAATGAGATAAGTCGAGCGATCAGACGGCGGGTCGGCCTCCATCCTGACCCGTTCGTGTCGCCGACGGACAATTCAATGAGGCGGGGCAATGATTTCTGGTAATCCACGTTTGGCAGTCTGGACTGCCGGTGACAATACGCTCCGCATCTTCGAGCTCGCTACCGACGAGAGCTCGTTCCAGCAGGTTGGCGTCGCCACGATGACGCACACGCCCGTACCGAAGCCGGTGCTTGCCTTCAACTCTGAAGGCACCCGCGTCATGGGCTTCCACATCACCAACGCCAGCTCGTTCGGTGGCTCCATTTCTTCCATGTACGATCTCAGCGGTGTCAACATCCAAGACACCAATATGCCGACTATCAATGACGCGATCTACAAGGGCGCTTTCACTCCCGAGAGCGACTTGTGGATGATCTTCAACAGCTTCAATAGCATCCCGAACTCCGCCAAGGCGTCTGAGCTCGGATGGCAGAACCTTGCCAACATTGTCGGCAATGGCAATTTCTCCGTAGCCGCCGCCTCCGAAAAGAATTTGTTCTTGGGGTCGATCGTCGGACAGTCGCTGGTCTACCACGCCGACACAGTGAACCCGACGTATGGCACTCCGATCTTCACGCCTTCCGATGTTCTGGGCGAGATGGCAATTCAACCAGACATTGCTGCCTTCACACCGAACGCGCTCTGGCTGATCGCTGCTGAGGACACGACCATTGAAGTCTGGTCCATCGTCGATGAGACCTACTCGCTGATCAGTCGCATCAATGAGCCGGGCATCGGCAATGCCAACGCGATTTCCATTCGCTACGACAGCAAGTGGATAGCAATGAGCTTCAACAACGCTGGCGTCCATACGACTTGCGTCTATGAGCGCATCGGCGGCTACCTGAAGAAGCGCCAGACGCTCAATACTTTCGGCAAGACGCTGCAATGGTCGGCTGACGGTCGCTTCCTGCTCGACAGCGGCCAGAAGAAGGCCCGTTTGCGGGCTGAAGACGGCTCTTTCAGCAACGTAGACACCATGATGACCAATCTTCCGGCCAGCGTGGTTGTCGACGCCATTTCTGACCACGTTGCGCAGCCAGTACCCTTTGCCAACCTTTACAGCGCGGCTATACAGGCGTTCACGCTGCAGACAGCTGACCTAGACGCCATAAAGCTTGCGCTCTTGGACGGAGATTACGTCTTCGATGCGTCGGCTGGCTCCGCTGCGACCATTCTGGCGGCTGATGAAGTCGACGGGAACAATTGGCCAGCGGGTGGCGTGCTGATGAGCAACGTCCAGCTGGTTCCGGGACCGGGCGACCTCGTCTCGATCTCGTTCGATCCGGTCATACAGATCGTTACTCAGGGCGGACTGACTTATCAGTCAATCCTGATCTACGATGAAACCAATGACACGCCTCTTGTCTTCGTCACATTCGGCGAAGATATTGTCGTGCCTTCCAATGTCACGGTGACCATCGCCAGCGCTGACGGCACCCTCCTGAAATACGTTACGTGAGGTCGCTATGACAGTCATCCTTTCTCAGACCGACGCCCTGGCGATCGCTAACTATCTGGCTGATCTGCTCGATGGGGGCAAGTTCGAGATTTACAACGGCGCTCGTCCTGCAAATCCACAGACCGCTGTCACCACGCAGACCAAGCTCGCGGAAGGCACCTTCCCGAACCCTGCGTTCGGCAATGCTGCCATGTCGGGTGTCGTAGCTGTCGCGACCGCAAATGCCATCGCAGACATCACTCCGGTCGCCGCCGGAACTGCCTCTTGGGTCCGTGTCAAGGATAGCGGCGGCACGGTCCGCTTCGACGGCTCGGTCTCAGCGCCGGGCGGCGGTGGCGACATGACGATCACTTCCACAACAATCGCACTCGGTGTAACTTTGCTGGTTATCGGCTTCAACATCAGGGTTCCCACTGGCCAGTAAGGAGCCGAAATGGCCCTCCCATACATCGAGCGGACAGTCGCAGCGGCGGTAAGCGGCATCAACTTCGTTGGCGCGGCTATCTCTGACAGCGAGCAATGGGTCGCCCTTTGCGCGAATGCCGGGACGAGCTATATGCTCAAGCGCAGCGCTGCCGGTAACTACGATACGGCGGTCGCGATCACTGGCGCTACCGGGCAATGCCTTGATATCACCTTTGCGAGCGATATCAAGGCATATGGCTCGATTGGCTCGAACTTCTATCGATTTGATTACACAGCGCCGGGCGGCGTTGACACTTGGACCGCGACCCAAATAACTGTCCTTAGCGGGCAGGCGGTACGCGGCGTCAGTATTTCTCCAGACGGGCAGCATATCGCGTGCGCATTCTTGACCGCATTTGTGGTGTACGATATCACCTCAGACACTGTCATCAAAAACGTGGCATGGACCAGCGGTGAAGACGTCAAGTATTCGCCAGATGGTAAGTATGTCGCGGCTGTAGACAGATTTGCTGGCGTGAGTGTCTACCAACGCGCCGGGGCTGTTTACACGCTCATGACAATCGTTGGCGGGTCGACGCCGACGAAAGGTAGCTGGCAGCTCAGCTGGCATCGCAATAGCAAGCGCTTCGTCGCTTCGGCCAATTCGAGCGGCACGGGCGCGTATATCTACGCACTGACCAGCTCCACTGATTGGACACCAAGCACGCTTATCGCTACTCCAGCGTCGGTTGCTGCGCTCTACACTTATTCTGGCGCTGATCTCATAAACTTTTCACCGGTCAGCACCGCCGCACCGCATGTTTATCAGGACGATGTAACATCCGTAACTGAACGGGTCGACTTTTCTGTCCTCGCTCAACCTTCTGGCGGCTCCGGTGGGGGTGCATCTCCCAAGACCGGTCTAGGTCGGACGTTAGTTCTTGTTGGCGTAACGAGTGGCGCTCGTATTTTCACGGCTCCCCTTGCGTTCAAACAAAGAACTGTCACGGCCTCGCTGCCTGCGATCGAATACTACGGCGTAGCGGTATCTCCTGACGGCAAGTACGTTGCGTGCTGCCCTTCTACCGCGACCACGACGGTCAAAATTCTGGTCCGCAACGACACGACCGGCGATTATGACAGCATGCAGACCGTTACCGGATTGCCGCTGGCGTCTGGTGCGATCGTTGATGCAGTGTTCGGCCCGAATTCTGACAGCCTCTATGTGCCTGTCAACGATAAAGTTCATAGATGCAAGCTAGTTGGTGGCGTCTGGACTTACGAAAAACAGTTTGCCGTCACGCATGGCGGAGCTAACGGCATCGATATTGACAAGGACGAGCGTCTTCTGTTAATCGGTGCTGCAAGCGGCGGGGCTACCGTCTGGAACGTAGTCAGCGACACGCTCACACAGAACATTGCTGTTGCAGACACTATCCAGGACGCTAAATTCTCGTCTGACGGTCGCTATGCCGCGCTTGCCTGCCAGAGCCTTGGTCTGCGCGTTTATGATCGCGGCACGCCAATTACTGACGTGTTCACCAGCATGCCGGTCACTGGTGGCGGGGCGAGCGTAGCCAATTGGGCGGTTCAGTTCAACGAAGCGGGCGACCGCATTATTTCTGGCTCAATTTTCTCTGGCAATGCTTCCAGCGGCTTTACTCTCAATCCTACTGGAACACCGACTTGGGTCGGTCAGACTTTGCAGGCTGCGCACAACATTGTCGGTGCGACTTACATCCTCGGCAAATATGCGTTCACGACCTCCAACAATTCGAACGTGCCTGACAATTGGGCCGACCCTAACTTCCTTGCTGACAAGAACAGCATGCCAGCTATGGCGACGCATGCTTCTCGCGCTGGTCGCGGCGCGGGCGCTGGCGCTGGTGTCTTCGCTCTCGCAAGAACTTCCGGCAGCGGCGGCAGCGTAGTCATCTATACAGTTGACGTACCGGCCCCGAGCAGTCTCGATCTCGCTGCTAGCTTCACAATGCCGATAATTGGCATGGCGGCTGAGCTCGGCGCTGAGGCGTCCGTTGATGGCGAGTTCACGATCGCTCTGATCGGTATGGACGGCATCCTCGCCAATGCCAATGGCGACATCGTTCCCGCTCTGCCGCAAGTATTCCGCTCGCCGGTTATCGCACTCGAGCCTGAGATGCTGGAAGAAAGCAGCGTGTTCCTGCCGCTGGCACAGATCGAGTTTACATACGCTCCGTACTCGACAGAGATCATTCTTGGCCTGTACGAAAATATGGAAATCGAGTTCACCTATGGTGCCTACTCGATGGAAATTCTCGAGGGCATCAAAGCAGAAGAGATCGTTTTCTCCTATGGCGCGTACGACATCGCAGCTATCCTCGAAAGCCGCAATGCGGTCCATATCGCATGGAGCTACGGCTCTTATTCGATCGATATCGAGGGCTATCAGCCGATTGGGGCTTTGGTGAATTTCGCCTATGGTGCGTATTCGATGGAAATCGAAGGCGACGCTGACTTCGGCGCTATCGTTCACTTCTCCTATGGCGCATACGACATTGACTTCGTCGGTGATGTGTCGCTGCCCGCATATCTGGACTTCACCTACGGCGCATATTCAATCGCTATTGAGGGCACGGCTCCGGTCGTCGCTGACGTTACGTTCACCTATGGCGCTTACGACATGGCGGCTTCCATGTCGCAGCCGAACTCCATCATCTTCTCGTATGGCGCGTACGGAATGCAGGTCGTTGCCACTACGCCGGTTGTCCTCGACGGTCGCTTGACGTATGGTCACTACGGCATGGCGCTGAGCGGCTCCATGATCAAAAAGGCGGAGATTGAGTTCTCTTACGGCTCCTACGGAATGGAAGTCGTTGGCGAAGTTGTCTCCAATAATCTGCTTACTTTCATGATCATTCAGCCGTGAGGCAGCATGCCGCATCCCTGGAACAATTCAATGGACCTTATGGTCCACCCGCGCAATCGACTTGTCGATGACGGCTTCATTGTTCTAGGCAACGGCATTCATCGCCCGGTAGGTGTGGTCCCGCCAGAGGTCACGGAAGCGGTTCGCGCCACTGGTCGTCGCATGATGACCGGCATCGCAGCAAAGCCATTCTCAGATTTTCTGGTGGCTGGGAACAAAGACCCCGGTCAACCGTTTCTATACAGCACTGACTTTGGGGCCAATTGGCAAGTCGGAGTTGCCAACCCGAACGAGGGCTACCCCGCTTATGTGTTCTGGGTTCCTGTCTGGAACAAGTTCATTGCTATCATGGAGGAAGGCTCGCGCTCGTGCGTCAGCATTTCCACAAATGGTATCAACTGGACGCAATATCCTGCGCGCGGCAACGTCATGCGTAAGGCCTCTGGCTTCGCTGTCAATCTTACTGGAAACAGAGGGATTGTCGCAGTTGAGGGCGACGATTACAACATGTACGCTGCCGATGCAGGCGGCATCAATTGGAGTGCATTTCTTACTGGCATGCCGGGCGGCGGCTCTCCCGTTTGGGACGGCATCAATGGCAGGTTCCTCGCGTTCATGAATGGCACCAACAATTGCTATCGGTCCACTAATGGGCTGGTATGGAACGGCGCCCCTAATGGACCCGACGTTGTCCAAGGCACATGGGCGGCGTATAGTGTGCGTTCTGGAAGTCGGATAATCCTGTTCGGCTCAACGGAGAACGTACTATTCACCGACAATGGAGGCGCATCCTGGGATAGTGGTTCTGGATTATCAGAAAATACCTCACCTGATAATCGAGTTGTTGCAATAAATGGCGATACCTTGTACGTTGCATACAAGTCTGATTACAACGTCGGCAGCATTAGCTACGATGCAGGCGAAACTTGGACAGACTGTGCACACCAATCGGGCAAACCGCTCGGCATTGCAGTTCTAATGCAGTGATCTCGCCAACAACAAGGAACTATCCCGCATGCGCTTGGAGCTCGATATGATCGTACTTCGCGTGGCACGCGGCATCAGACAGCACTGGCACATCCGGGCAACCGAATGGGTAATGATCTACCCGGCATTTTTCCTGAGCTTCATTTTGCTGTTTCAGGATAATATGTTCGATTTCTCTGGGTACGCTATCGTACGCACTTGGGCTAATCAGGCACAATGGGCGTTCGCATTGCTCCTTTGCGTTTCTGTAAGGCTAGGCGCTCTCGTCGTTAACGGGACATTTGCCAGCTTTAAGTTCTCGCCTCATTTAAGAGCTGCGGCTTCTTGGTGCGGGCTTTTGTTTTGGGGGATTTACTGCCTCGGGTTCCTGCAAGCTGCTTGGATGGGTTACGCCTCTTGGGCGGCACCGCTTGCATTTTCAACCTTCGTACTGATGGAATACCTGAATATTTACAGGTCACTATCGGACGTTTTCAGGAACCACTGAAATGCCCTTCACTCTTGAAGATGCTGCTACCGGCCTTCTCGTGCTGCTCGGCGGTATCTTGTCGTGGTTCGGCATCCAGAACGGGCGGAAGGCTGCTAAGACACCCGGTCAAGGCGGAGATTTTCTCGAACTGGCTGGCGCTGTCATCGACAAGGACAAAGCCGACGAATTGATCTCTGCCGTGCGGGAAAATACTCGCACGCTTAACCACAATGTCGCTGCAATCGACGCTTTTCGTGAAGGCGTAGATGAGCTAAGGTCCGACATGCGCGAAGGTTTCAGAGAACTCCGCTCGGAGCTGAAGGAAACGGTCCGCGACATCAGACAGAGGTGACATTATGGAAGTCGGCACAACTTCTATCAAATTCGCAGACCAATACTCCGTGATTGCTGCCGGGCTGGCCTCATTCAATGAGGCCATTGCCGCGCTCAACGAAAAGGTTCAGCGCAAAGACCTGAGCCGGGCTGAGCGTCGGGCTGCACAATCGCAGATCAATCGCATCAGGCTCAAGATGACGAGCATCAATGTCCGTCTTTCTGTTCTAAAGAAGGAAGCGGAAAAGGCAGGGATCGTCTTTGATGCGCAGCCAGAGTGAACGGATACATCGCGCCCGTGACGCCAAGCGTTGCCGAGATCGTGTTCGATCTTGGATTGACTGGATTTTCACCAAAGCACTGAACGGCTATGAGCTGCCCCACAATTCCCGGTGGACGCTGTTCGCAGAAATGTTCTGGCTTGAGCCGTTCTGCCCCATCTGCTTTTTCTATCGCGGTGCGACATTCGGCTTCTTCCTCGGACTTTGGCTTGCAGCCATCGTCTATTTCATCATAGGTTAGGAGAATAGAATGGCTTGCTCTTCCTGCGGCGGTCGCGCTCGCTCGACCGTCACCACTCCAGTCAATCGCAATTCTGGCACGCGCCTTTCCGCGCCTGCTCCGGCAGCACGCGTCGTCGACAGTCAGTCGATTACCTCCAAGCGCGTGAACAACCCGGTCGCATCGAACCCGAACTCGCCGACGCGCACCAAGGTCTGATGCAGCATGGGCGCGGCTCTCAACATCCAAATGGGTGCCGCGTTCGGCCCACTATTTCAGCCGTACGATTATAAGGCGTTCTACGGCGGTCGCGGCTCGGGCAAATCATATGCGATCGCGACTGCACTGGCCGCGATCTCTAGCAATCGTCGCATGCGTATTGTATGCGGTCGTCAGTTCCAGAACTCGATCCGAGACAGCTCCAAGTCTACCATTGAAAACCGTATCGCCTCCTTGGGGCTTTCTCGCGAGTTCAATGTAACGCATAACGAGATCGTTCATCGCAAGAACGATAGTCGCTTCACCTTCGTCGGTCTGGAGCGCAACAAGGAAAGTATCAAGTCTCTCGACGACGTTGACATCTTCTGGATCGAAGAAGCGCGTAACGTCTCGCAGGAGAGCTTGGATATCCTGATCCCAACCATCCGTAAGCCGGGCGCTGAAATATGGGCTTCCTGGAACCCGGTAAGACCAGAAGACCCTATCGATGATTTCTTCCGTGGCGCGCATCCTCCGAAAAATTCGTACATCTGCCGCGTTGGCGTCAATGACAACCCATGGTTCTATACCGGCGGACGCATGGCCGCTGACATGGAACGCATGCGGCTTGCAAACTATCAGCGATATAAGCATATTTGGCTTGGGGACTACGATGAACTCGATGACAGCCGCGTCTTCACGAACTGGAAAGTCGGTCGACTTCAGGTCACTGAAACTGATCGTCCTCGCTTTGGGATGGACTTCGGCTTCTCTGGTGATCCTTCTGCCCTGATCAAGGTTTACGTCTTCGAAAAGACGAAGCAGATTTATATTGCGGAAGAGATGTACGGCAAGTATTCGCTGACAGACCTTCCGGAAATGATGGGAACCGTTAATGGTGTCCGCCGTTTCAAGATCACTGCAGACAGCTCGCGCCCAGAAGACATTCAATTTCTGCGCACAAAGGGATATGACGTAGTTGCATCCAAAAAGGGAGCTGGTAGTGTAAAAACCGGCGTCACGTGGCTGCAAGGTTATGAAATTGTCATAGCTCCAGAATGCGTTAATATGCAGAACGAGGCGCGTCTCTATAGTTGGCAGACCGACAAACAGACTAAGAAAGTATTGCCCATTCTGTGCGACAGTGATAACCACGCATGGGACGCGGTTCGCTACGCGACAGAAGAAATTCGCGGTAATATCAAGACCACGGTTAAGAGGTACAAGTTCTAATGGCCATCCTCGATCTTTTTCGCGCCAAGGCCAGACCTGTCCGTGATCTTCTTTCCGATCCGTCCCGGTTCGTGATCCGTCAGTTCGCCACCAATACAGCTCGGCCCGGCATCACCTATAAGGAGG
>CAZCMS010000003.1:0-50384 GCA_964499935.1 uncultured Candidatus Saccharibacteria bacterium
TAGTAGTAAGTTGTATAGTCGCTTGTTTTGTTTCTGATGGCTCTACGTTGCCTGTGTCGCTTGTAACGTTGATAGATGTTTTACCTCCGACAACTTTTGTACATGCGTCTGGAGAGTCAGCTGGAACTGGATTACTCTCGGCCTGCTTCCCGACGCTATACCTCTGACAATACAGAGTTCCAAGAGGAGTATTACCATCTGTCTGCAGTATGTATGCATCGTCTGTCATCTGGTATGCTCCGCCGGGAGGAATGCTGGCTGAATGATTAGTTCCACAC
This sequence comes from uncultured Candidatus Saccharibacteria bacterium, assembly GCA_964499935.1. Lineage (GTDB taxonomy): Bacteria > Patescibacteriota > Saccharimonadia > Saccharimonadales > UBA4665 > CALBGR01. The sequence goes on from CAZCMS010000003.1 coordinate 279, forward strand.
ACTCCGCCACCTCCCGCTCCTGCATTTGGATTAAATCGATCATAGTTGAACACCATACATCGAGTAAATCCGTCTGCAATTGTGCCACCTTGGCCTGTAGGGTCGCTATTTAAAATACCGTGCCACCATCCAACTGCTCCTCCTTGTTCTACGTATGAGGGTACTGAAGAGCCTAGGGTAAGGCTCCAGGATGGATCAGGTGGGTCATCCTCACCGTAGACCACAGCACACGCCTGGTTGCCCGTTATCTCCCTATTATTACTACTAGCCCGGGGATCGGCAGTAGCCCGCCAACAATATGCACGCCCACGCGGAGCATCATCTGGCACAGTAAAGCTTAACTCAGAGCTTAAACTTCTTAAACCGCCTAAAGGCACCCCTGCTGTGCTCTTCCCGCCATTACGCCAATTGCTTCCTGTGATAATTGATCTGTCTTCGCGATAATTCATCTCACGCCAGTGATTAAATGAGGTTGCTGTATTATTCGTCGCATTTGTAACCGTGTATTGAACCTTGACTTTCATGCCAGGACGATAGCTAGCTTTGCCACTTGTCCATTTTCCATCTTGTCGTTGAACTTTTGTTACAGGAGCTTTAAGACTCCAGTCAGTAGCCTTTTTTGTGTAATAGAATATGACATAAGAGGTATAGCCATTAAGCTTACTACCTGTCCAATCTGGCCAACCATTTGCGAGCCCTACATTAATACCTTTTCCATCGGCAGAACGATTCGTTTTTTGTGACTGGAACTCATATCCATCCGGGTGAGAATCAATCTGCCATTTAGGTGGTGGAGTAAAACAGTTATCGATAATTGAGTTATCTGATGTTCCTGCCTGGGCGGTCTTGTCTCCGTGCCCAGGCTCACAAGGCCCGCCAACATCATGACCTGTACCCAATGCAACCATACGGAATCTGGTGGCGTTATTCATCCATACATTGTGCGTAGAGTCATAGGCACGACCTGTAATAACAGCCTTGTGATCAGCGCAGCCACCAGGTACCTGCGCATTTGCATTCTCTAAACCTGCGGACGTCAACAAGCGTACGGTGGCACTAGCTGCCGTCTGTAGCTTTGCTTGCAGCATATCAGCACTAACTTTCTTGCGTACATATTGATTTTTGTAATGATCGAGAAAACCTGCCCAGTCGTCAAACGCACCACGAGTTTTTCTTTCCAGTCTTATAACCATATGTGCCCCTGTTTTGGAAGCAAAAACTGGACTTACATCTCCAGCATTTTTTAACTTAACAATTTCGTCTGTAGTATTCTTAAGTTCACCGACTTTTCCACGCAAATAACTACTGCTATCATCCATATCGTTAAACTTCTGGTCAACAGTATATCCTTTAAGCAAGTCAGTCGTAATAACCGGCCCCTTAAAATACTGCTCGTAATCATGGTCGTCAGTCTTGTCCTCGTCAAACAGAATGACATCAGAGTTACGACCAATCTCCTCCTTGCTTGCACCTTCCCTCATCAAAGGCACTATCTTTCTCTGCAATAGCTCAGGGCCTTGGCTGTACAAGCGCTGTACTTCTGCTGCCGGTGTCTGGTTATGGTAAGGAGTATCGAATGTTACACTCGATATAAGTACATCTCTCTTTGTAATCAATACGTCACTAAACTTATACTTATAGGCTTCATTTTCAGCCCTTACCACAATAAGTTTTGAGCTACTTTTGAGACTATCTAGGTAGCTAGCCCTAGACTGTTTGTCTTCAAAATTCCTATTTGCACTTGCAAGCAAATCTTGATCTGAGAGCGTTTGATTTCGTTTTTTAGCCTCTTGCTTGAATGCTGCGCTCAAGAGTAAATCATTGAGCGCTACTTGTCCTGCGTTACCCCCAAAGTCAAGATCCGGATTTTCTTTTTTAATATCTTCTATTAACTTTGCGTACGCATCTCTCTCTTTCGCCGTAATACGTGTATCACCTACGACTATGTCGTTACTGCGTAATTGGTAATATACGCCGTATGCAATAACTGCCACGATTGCTATACATACTACTAATAAAACGTTGCGCTTCCTTTTTATTTTTGGTACCTGTTTTGCCTGCTGTTCGTCATGAGCTTCTCTATATTTTTGCAGCATTACTATACACACCTGAAGTTATTTTACTAATTTACTTAAGCTTAACTATAGCATGAGCACTTCCAGATTATTATGTCATTAACGCTTATTCTTACATATTAACCGGCTGTTTTTCATAATTTGTGACGAATATCACGCACAAAAGTAAGCATAAGCAATTTTTTTCTCTTACTATATATGGTATAAAGACAGTAGTAGTTAATGTAATAGTAGCTACATAATCTCTGGTGGATACAGCATATGACAAGTGCAACGCAACCAATTGACATGTTCCCTGCTTCAGGACTAGAAAATAGCCCGCATTTATTTACACGACAAAACGACGCTCCAGATGACTGGGAGGCAACTGTTGATGTTGATAGGGTTCCACATGGACAAGCAGAAGAAACTGAAAGAAATATTGTACTGGGCGCGTTCGAAAGAGCGCGTTCTTTAGTTAGCGAAAAAGCACAAGCATTAAGCCAAAATTCTAAACGAATCGGCGCCGTAGCAACAGCAAGCATCGCACTAACCATAGGCTATCCTGCTGCACAAAGCATTGTCGATAAAGCGCCACAGGCGCATGCGGCAGAAGTAGACTATGGGACTGGCGGGTATCCGTGGGCAGATGATACACCCCTCGAAATAGGACCAAATGGATTCCCAATCCGAGACTGCACAGGCTGGGTAGCATGGAAATTACAAAGCACAGAAAGAGATCCTAATCGACTATTTAATGCAGATGTTACAGGTGAGATTATCGACAATAATCCTGCGATCGGCGCAGCTGCAGGCACAGCAGATGGTCGTCATATAATGTACGTGGAAGACCTGACTGATACCCATATTACTGTTTCTGACTATAACGGGTATGGTGGCCGGTATAAATATGGCATTCGTACACTTGAACGCTCCAATCCAGAAGTACAGTCATGGACATTTACTCACTTCGAACTCCCCGCCCCTCAAAAGCCTGCAGAAGAAACAGAAAACCCCTCCAATAACAAGGAATCATCCCCTCTTCTCGATGCACAACGCATTAAAGCCAATAAGATTGATGTGAAGACTGCACTGGGTACCAATACATACATCCAATCCAAGAATAAACAATACAGTGTATTGTTAGACAAAAAAGGCAATCTTGTTGCCTATGACAAAAAGTCAGACTATAGCAAAGTCTGGGAAAGTAAAACCAGTGGCAAGGGTGGCAACAAAGTTCAAGTCAAAAAGTCTAAATCTAGCAACAGTCTTGTGATCGCAAAAGGCAATAAAAAAGTGAAATCCTGGAATATTGGGAACGCAACAAAAGTTGCCATTGGTAACGACGGTACCCTTGCAGGATACACGGGCAACAAGCGTGTATGGGTAGCAGATGAGCTAGCTGCGGTATCGCGTGTTGCAAGGCAGTCTATGTCGAAGATAGCGAGCGTACGGCAGAAAGCCTTAGGTAGGTAGACACTACCTACCCTTTAATTAAGCGTACCTTTGTTTAATTTACTCTTTATTTGGCTGTCTTAAACTTCAGATAGCGACGCGTTGCAATAATTGAAGATGATGCGCCAATAGCAACACCAATACACAGCTGCGCTAAGAGTAGTAGCCAGAAGTGATTATTAAAGTAATCTTGCGCATAACGAATATCGAGCAAGCCTAAACTACTTGCCTCTAACGTACTCGATGAAGCAATAAATAACGATTTAATAATGAGAATTGATATCAGGCCAGATACCAAACCATAAATAACACTCTCTACCACAAACGGTCCCCTGATATACCAGGTGTTGGCACCAAGCAAGCGCATAATAGCTAACTCATCCCGTCTGTTAAAGATTGCCATCTGAATCGTATTAAAGATAATCAGCACCGATATAACTGCGAACAAGACAATACCTGCAATACCTACTCTTTGTAGCATATTCGCAGCATGACTAATCTTATCGATTGCCTCCTTGCGGTCCCCTGAATACGAAGGCGCTTCGGACTGTAAATCTTTATTCTCCTTCTCCTCCAAGAACTTCTGAATATCCTGCACCTTGTTTAGGTCTGCTGGTTTTACACGAATAGTTGCTGGCAAAGGGTTGTCAGTCTGATTAATCGCCTGTAACAGTTCCTGATTATTTATGTTTTCCTGGCGATATGCCTCCAGAGCATCTTCTTTCGACAAGTACTTAGTACTGGTTACATTTGGAAGCTTTTCTATGCGATCTATAAACGCCACACGCTCTTTAACACCTACATCATCCTTAAGGTATACCGACACATCAATTTTATCGGTAATTTGTGCGATAGTACCAGACAAAGTTGTATTCACAACTAAAGATAGCAAAATTATTGTTAGCGTCACCACCATTACTGCCATTGCAGCAATAGCGAGCGATGCATTCCGGAAAAAATTAACTATCCCGGTATAAACAATACGCCAAAATGTGATCCATTTTCTTCTCATATGCACCTATGTTTACAATTTATAACTTGCATGCGAACGATCACTTGCAATTTTTCCATGTTGAATCGTTACCACACGTCGTTTAAGTTTATTAACTATCTCCTGGTTATGGGTCGTAAGTAGCACTGTAGTGCCAAAACGATTAATTTTTTCGAGCACGGCAATAATATCCCATGCGTGTTTTGGGTCTAGGTTACCTGTTGGCTCGTCTGCGATCAAAATCTTAGGCTGACGCACAATAGCACGCGCAATGGCTACACGCTGGCGCTCACCACCAGATAATTCACGTGGCATACTGTTTTCTTTGCCTTTCAGATTCACAATATCCAGCACCTTTGGCACTGTATGCTTAATTTCGTGGCTACTCATACCGACAATTTCTAGCGCAAACGCCACATTCTCGAATACTGTTCGGTTCGGCAGAAGCTTAAAGTCCTGGAACACCACCCCTATCTTGCGTCGAAGTAACGGAATATTCTTATCCTTGAGTTTATCGTAATCGATACCACCAATAATGATCTTACCGCTTGTTTGTCGCTCTTCACGTGTCAACAGTTTTAAGAGCGTCGATTTGCCAGCACCGCTCTGCCCCACAACAATAACAAACTCTTTCGCCTCAACATGTAAGTTGATGCGATCAAGGGCTGGCGTATTACCCTTACCGTATACCTTCGTTACTCGATCTAATAAAATCATCACTCTCTAGTATAGCAAACCATGAGCGGTTCTTGAAGTCTACCTATATATACACCAGATGAGACTATCTGCCTTAGCTCACAAATTCACTCAAGTAGGCATCAATGAATGAATCAAGTTCGCCATCGAGTACCGCGTCCACATCCGACGTTTCATACCGTGTGCGCAAATCTTTTACCATTTTGTAGGGATGCAACACATACGAACGAATTTGATTTCCCCACTCAGCAGATTGATTCGGCCCTTTTAGATCGCTGATTTTGTCTTTATGCTGTTCGAGTTGCAATTGCGCAAGCCTAGAGCGCAAAATTGTCATTGCTGTTTCTTTATTCTGCAGCTGACTGCGCTCGTTTTGAATAGCCACTGTTATGCCCGTTGGAACATGCGTAATGCGCACCGCCGAATCGGTAGTATTGACGCTTTGACCACCATGCCCTCCTGCCCTATATACATCAATCTTTAAGTCTTTTTCATCAATATCCACTTCTGTAATTTGATCAATTTTTGGCAATATTTCGACTTTTGCAAAGCTTGTTTGTCGCAAATTATCTGCATTAAAAGGACTTAATCGAACTAAACGGTGGACGCCGTTTTCGGAACGCAACTTACCAAATACCAACTCACCTGATATCTCCAAAGTAGCACTTTTAATACCCGCCTCATCACCAGATGACTCATCAATAACACTTACGGTATAGTCGGATTTCTCTGCCCATCGTATATACATTCTCATGAGCATTTGCGCCCAATCCTGCGCATCCGTTCCTCCTGCCCCGGCATGAATAGACAGAATCGCATCGTGATCATCGTACGGTCCAGTGAATTTAAGCTCATCCTTTAGTAGATTGAACGTTTCCTGCAACTTCTGTGTTTGTTCTGTAATATCGCTACGTAATGACGCGTCATTCGTTTGCGCAAGTTCAATCATATCTGCAATGCTCTGTCGAAGCTTTGTCCATGGCTCAATCCGAGTTACCAAACCTGCATGTTTCTTCGAAATCGTTTGCGCAGACTGGCTGTCGCTCCAAAAGTCTGGCTGTTGCATCTGCGATGAAAGCTGCTTTTCTTCGGCTATCAGTGTATCCATATTCAATTTTTGCCAAGCATCAGAAATTTGCTGGTCCAATTGCTGTAATTGGCTCAAAATTTCTTCCATAACCGCCTACCGTTTCGTACCGTGTGGCCAGAGTACTGCCACTTGATGTTGCATTTGCTCTGCAAACTCTTCACCGCAGGACCCTAACACCCCAAGCCCCCATACATTGTCTGCGAACATGGCTCGCATAATATCAACAATTGAAGATTTTGTTATGCGCTTAATGCGTTGTGGCACCTGATAGTAATCCTCTATGCTGTCATCGAAGAAATAACGCCCACTGTAGCCACTCGCCGTACCGCCAACCGTCTGCGCACTACGCTGAAAACGTCCTAGTGAATATTGTTGAGCTGCGACAATATCCGCCTGGTCAAGATCACCTTCGAAGACATTATTCATCTCTCTCGTCATTATTTCGAAAAGTTTCGCTGCATTTTTTGGCATAACCTGTGCGCCCACCCACCAGTTACTATTTAAAAGCGCTTGTCCAAATCCCGAGCTCATGCCATACACAAGACCATGTTCACGCGCCGTACCAAGTATTTTTGAGTACAACGTCTCTACCAATAATGTGTTCGCCAAACTTAAGGCATCAGATTCAAGTTCGGTAAGCTGTTTATTCATAAAAGTATCGAGATAAAAATAAACATTTTTTACACTATCATTATGGATATATAATGGGTGCCTAAGATGTTTCGGAACCTCTTTTGGTAGCACGAAACGACTTCGACCTTTTGGAAGATCAATCGATTCAAACTTATACTCTATCTGCTTTACACGACCGGGCGTAATATTACCTGCAATAATAAATCGCATGTTTGTTGCCGTGTGCGTGCGTTTGTAGTGAGCTTGGATATCTGCAAGTACTACATTTTCCATAAGCTGCAAGCGCTCTTGGTCGGTCTTGGCTGCATAACCGTATGTCTCCCTAAGCGCAAGGCTTAAATGCCTAAAATGATTATTTGATCGGGCCGACAACTCTTCACGTACGTTACCAAATTCTGCCTGGAATTCCTCATCCAGAAACAAAGGTTGACTAATAGCGGTCAGCGTTAGGTCGAGAATTCTCTCCCATTCAAAATCTGCACATTCTGCTTCGTACGTAATATCGTAAGCGCTCGTTGATGCATTGTTATAGGCGCCATTCTTTTCAAATTCTGCCTGAAACACGCGCGCTCTGGGAAACTGCTTATTTGCCCCAAGCAATACGTGCTCCATGAGATGTGGTGCTTCCCACTTATCGGACTCTACAAGATATTCCCCTGCACGAAAGTTAATCTCGTATGTCATGACGCTCGCGTCAGGAATATGAACAAGAAGTCCTCGTGCGCCGTTACTCAGCTGTAATTCGCTAACTGTATGCTTCACTGCTTATCTCTTAGCGACGCTTGCGTGCTTTTGCCTTACGTTGACGTTCTGCTTTGCGAGTTTTTTTCTTGGTGGCTGTTGTCTTCTTCTGCGTAGCTTGTGTTTGTGATTGCGAAATAAAGCTATCAGCATCTAAATCGCTACTATTTTCAGAAATCTGATCTGCATTTGCTACTGACTGGCGCGCAGCACGTGTTAGCTCTGTTTCAATTGGCTGATCAAGTTGCTCAGCTGAAATAGGCTCAGCGTGGAATAGTGTACGCAACACTTCATGACGCAAGTTGGCTTGCATCTCATCGAACAACAGCTGACCTTGCCGGCGATACTCCACCAACGGATCACGCTGCCCAACACTCATCCAGTGAATACCCTCACGTAAATGCTCCATGCTTTCTAGGTGTTGCATCCATAGATTGTCAAGAACCTGTAAATACACATCCCGCTCTACTTTTCGCATAATTTCCGAAGTAAATGCTGCCTCACGCGCTTCGTAAAGCTCTTTGGCTTCTGTAGTTAGTACATCCGCAACTTTATCTGCATCCGAGTCGAACAGGCGATCAAGTGTTGGCTCATCGAAAGGAAATACGCTTTTAATGACATCTTCGAATTGATCTGACGCAACTAAAGATGATTGCAGCATCGCTTTTGCTTCTTCCTCAATAAAAATTGAGATCCGCTTTGCTACATCTGTTTTATGCAAAATATCACGCCGAATTGCATAGATTGCTTTTCGATGACGATTCATTACATCGTCATACTTAACGACATTCTTTCGCTGGTCAAAGTGGAAACCCTCCACCTTTTTCTGCGCACCTTCTAGACTACGAGAAATCATGCGATTTTCGATAGGCATATCTTCGGCAACCTTGAGGCGATTCATGAGCCCTGCGATACGCTCACCACCAAAAATACGCATTAAATCATCTTCCGTACTCACAAAGAACTGTGTCACGCCAGGATCACCCTGGCGACCTGCGCGTCCGCGAAGCTGATTATCAATTCGTCGCGACTCATGACGCTCCGAGCCTAATACAAACAAACCTCCAAGCTCCTTTACACCTTCGCCGAGCACAATATCTGTACCACGTCCGGCAATGTTTGTAGCAAGTGTTACCGCGCCCTTTTCACCAGCTTTTGCAACTGTTAGGGCTTCTTTTTCATTATTCTTTGCATTCAATAGTTGATGAGGCACACCCTCTTTCTCGAGCAAATTAGCAAGTAATTCGTTTTTTTCGATTGAAACTGTACCGATGAGCACCGGCTGGCCCTTGGTATGCAGCATCTTAACTTCTTTTGCAATTGCCTTAAACTTGCCCTTTTCGGTCTTATAAATGCGGTCGCTGCGATCCTGTCGAGTAATGTGACGATTTGGTGGAATCTCAACTACATCCAGCTTATATATCTGATGGAACTCCTCTGCTTCGGTCATTGCAGTACCAGTCATACCCGAAAGCTTTTCGTATAACCTAAAGTAATTCTGGAAAGAAATTGTTGCGAGTGTCATAGACTCTTGCTGCACCTCAACGCCTTCCTTTGCTTCGATAGCCTGGTGCAAGCCTTCATTATATCGACGACCTGGCAATAAACGACCAGTGAATTCGTCGACAATAACGATTTCGCCCTCTTTTGTTACGACATAATCTTTGTCGCGCTTGAATAGTGCCTGTGCGCGCAATGCTTGCTCAAGGTGGTAGATAGTACGAATATTCTGCGTAGCATACAAACTCTCGAGTCCAAGTACTTTTTGGGCCTTTTCAACACCTTCATCTGTTAAGATGACTGTTTTTCGTTTTTCGTCTACCTCATAATGCTCATCGCGCTTCAGCTGACGCACAACCTTAGAAAATTGCGCATACGCACTACCGCTCGTCACGCTTGGCGCAGAAATAATAAGTGGCGTTCTTGCTTCATCAACCAAGATAGAGTCAACTTCGTCGACAATCGCAAAATGAAGTGGTCGCTGCCGTAATTGATCAACTTCACGAACCATGTTGTCGCGCAGGTAATCAAACCCAAATTCATTGTTTGTGCCATACGTTACATCCGCAGCATATGCCTCCTGACGTGAGCATGGACGTAAATGACGAAAACGCTTGTCCTCGTGGTCTTTATTTTCAAATGACTCATCGTATATAAATGATTCCTCTGCGATAATCACACTGGTCGTAAGACCCAAGAAACTATACACCTGCGCCATCCACCCAGCGTCACGTTGTGCAAGATAATCGTTTACTGTTACCACGTGCACACCTTTTCCTGTAAGTGCATTGAGGTATACAGGTGCCGTTGCTACTAAAGTTTTACCTTCACCGGTCTTCATTTCAGCAACGTTACCTTCGTGAAGCACCATGCCACCAATAAGTTGCACATCAAAGTGCCTCATTCCTAGAACACGATGCGCAGATTCACGCACAACCGCAAATGCATCTGGCAGAATCGCATCTAACGACTCTTTTTTGAGTCGTTTTTTTAGCACCTCTGATTGCTGCTGTAGCTTATCATCAGATAATTTTTTGTACTTATCACTGAGCGCATTAACTTCTTTAACACGTTTGCGCAATCTCTTGACTGTTTTTGCCTGGGGATCACCAAGCATTTTCTTGAAAACAATATGCACTTCTGAAAACTCCCTCTTTAGAATTGCTCACTTAAGCATATATTGTACCTCTTATCTGGCAGAAGCGCGAATAAAAACACGTTTTACAACATATATGGTACCTGGACTTACTAGAAATAAGCTATTTACGAATACGAGCGTAAATTTTGTGTCGTAGTTTTTTATTCGTGTGCGTATCTTTATACTTCTTTAACTGAGCCTTAAGTTTTGTCTCTACAATATCAATCGCTGCAAACATATTTACTGTTGTCTCGCTCGCATCGAGTGTTTCGTGAGGTAAATACAGCACCACGTTACAGCCAAATTGTCGTTTGTCTTTTGCGCGAGACTCTTTAAGCTTCACCTCTGCATGCACTGTTTTTCTTGCATGTCTTGGCACAAACCGATCGAGTTTGCCAATTTTTTTCTCGATATATTTTTTTAACTCTGGGGTTAATTCTGTGTGCTGAGCGCTAATTTCTAATTTCTCAATCATAACTATCTCCTTTTATTTTAAATTTTTTCTTTATTACCCATGTATGGTCGCAATACATCAGGAACTATCACGTCGCCTTCGGCTGTCTGATAATTTTCGATAATTGCGATTGGCCCACGACTGAGTGGCAATGCAGTTGCATCATTTGTGTAAATGAGCTCGATATTACCGTCCTCGCGACGCACGCGTGTTTTCAGTCGACGCGCCTGATAGTCTGTCATGAAGTCTGCGGTATGTGTTTCGCGATATTTGTTTTGGCCCGGTAGCCACGCCTCGATATCAATTCCACGTGCATTTGGCTTACCGATATCTGCCGTACATTTCGTTAATACCTGATATGGAATACCGAAAAGTTGCATAATTTTTTCCTGGAGCGCAACCAAAAACAGGTGTTCATTCAGTCCAGCTTCCGCTAGCCCTAAACTTTCCATTTCGAGCTTATCGAATTGGTGCATACGGAACATGCCTTCCATGTCCTTACCGTACGTACCTGCTTCGCGCCTGAAACTTGATGCATATCCAATGTAGCGCAGTGGTAAATCCTGTTCCGTAAAAATCTCATCTGCATGCATACTGCCAAGCACATGTTCAGCGCTTCCCTGTAGCCACAAATCTTCATCTTCAATCTTATAGCGATCGTCACGTGGCTCCAACCGGTCCATTGCATCGTACAAATCTGTACGAATCAAAAACGGTGGTAATATTGGCAAAAACGGCTTATTGCTTACTTCGAGATTATTTTCACGAATTACTTCATCAATAAACCGCTGATCGCTTAGCTTATCCATAATAAACTGAATAATCGCAAATTGTAGCCTTACAAGATCACCCTTAAGGTATGCAAACCGAGAACCCGTAACTTTTGCAGCCCGCTCTTTGTCGAGCCAGCCTTTTGCCTCTGCAATTTGGGCATGTGTTTTGGGCTCAAAATCAAACTCGGTAGGCTCACCCACTTTTTTGCTCACCACATTTTCTTCTTCAGTTGCACCTACAGGCACATCATCTGTTGGCATGTTTGGCACCGCCTTTAGCAGAAGCAACCACTCTGCTTCAGTCTCCTTCAGACATTCTTCGCGTTTTGCGAGCTCTATTTTAAGCTGCTTACCTTCGTCGATAGCAGCTTGGTCGGGCTTGCCACCCGTTGCTTTCATGTTTTCTGCGATCACATTACGCTGTGCGCGTAATTGCTCGACCGTTTGCAGAATATCTTTCCGCTCAGCATCAAGCGCCAGCAACCGATCAATATCAACTTCATACCCTTTTTGTTCTGACTTCTCCCGAACCATATCGGGATCATCTCGTATTATCTGAATGTCTATCATGCCACTAGTATAGCAACACTCTGCCAAGATGTGATAGATCTCACAAAAAACAGTTTTATACGATATGTTATTGACTTTGTAAAGCGCTTGTGCTACAGTAGACAGTAGTATGAACTAAATAAAAACATACAAAAAAAGGAGCCAATCATGGCAACAAAAGAACTACCAGCAGCAAATTTTAAAAAGCTATATCAAGATCCAAACTATATGCCCTTCAATAAGTCAGATGCTCAACCTGTTGTAGAAGTTGACGGCAGCGGTGCCGTACCAATATCCGAGACTGAGGATATTCCCGGTCACCTACTCACTGAGGTTAGAGGCCAAGCCCATGCCCTGCCTTCGTCGGAAGAAGGAAGAAACCACACCGAATCCGAGCAGCAACGTCGCGAAGAAATCGCCCAAGTAGTCGCTACAACAGCCATTCATGGTGCCGAGCAGCAACCATAAACATCCCCACTAAAATAATCTCTTGCTATGGCTTCGCTGATTTTTTAGCCGATTGGATATGCTGTAGTGTTAACTCGGTGCGCTGGCGTGCGTACGTACAGAACTGACAATCGCCACCCATGATATTATCGCCGACCGGAGGCATAGTCTCGCTCTCCATGCACTCTTTCATTTTTTTAATGGTTGGCTCAACCCACTCATCGTTACCGGTGTACGGAATTACTTTCGTTGTAAATTCGAGTTTATCGTTAAAACCATCGAGATCAATTCGGCCATTCGTGTATACGAAGTAGCCCGTGTCACTCACCTTAAAGCCATTCTGACGGAGCAACCATTGGTACACCTCCATCTGGCGTTTATAGCTAATCTGCCACCCTGCATCAATGCTTACTTCTCTATCTTTTGAAGTCGCCTTGTAATCCACAACGATGAGTTCGTCCGCATCATTAACCCATATATCATCAACTGCACCAAATACGTGCAAATTTGTTGGCTCATGCACTGCAAATACGCCCGTGAAGTTATGTCGCCAAGCGTCCAAGTTATTGTGCGAATATGGAATCGCCTTGATTTTGTGCTCAATCATCATCGGATGTGCTTTGCGTTGCTTGCGGTAGCTATCAAATTCTTTTTTTAACAGTTCGTCGATAGCTTTGTTTATATTAAACGGTGGACCGTCGGGTCGCTTAATTTTTAATCGCACATCAAGCCAAAAACAGCGCTGACATTGTGTAAACAACTCAATCTTTGAACGTGATACCTTAAATGCAGCCTTTTGCCCAGGCTGATACGGCTTGCTTCGCTCACTCCAATAGTTATTTGCCATCTATACAGTATAGCGTGGTTTTAGACCGCCGGCTAACGATACGCGTTATACGCACTCTTCATACAAGAATGGTATTCTTTGTCCTCGTGATTTGTGTAGTTTTCTGCACATATTTTTGTGACTTCATTCAGCGATTTGATACCTTCGTCGGTAAATTCAATGTACTCAATCTGTGGCTGTAATCGATCAACAGAATGATCAGAGGCAGTAATTTGTTCGTCGTCAAATTGTTGCAATGATTGCTCATCCTGATACATGTCGTCAACATACGGTTTTATCGTCTGGCAGTTCTTCCCCCTATTATAGACTGGGTCTAAGTATAAACTGGACGGTTCGTAGTCATCCTCATAATAATCGTCGTAGCTCCCAAAAATAGCATCACTAAGCATTGTTGCACCGTCTACCCCGCCACTCTTGGTACGATACGTTACGCAAAATTCGTATCTTGCATCAGATAATTTTTTGTAAGTTATATTTGGATTGCTTTCAGAAATACCGGCATCTTTTAGGGACTTAGGTATTTTGTACTCTTCGTACATATAATTATTGAGTTCATCGGCTATTTTTTCGGCAGATTTGTATGTTTTGGCATCGTCTTTTGCTGCGCCCGATTGTACCAACAATATTATCGCCATTGATGCTACAAAAACTCCAAGAATCGCCAACCCAATTTGATACTTAAATAAATTTTTCATACCTATTGTTATGCCTTATGTTCGTCGTGCCAGTAATATGCTAATATCCCACCAAATACGGCGAGAACAAGGAATGCACTTCCGATAGCCTTGCCGATGTTCTCGCCAGCTCCACTCATTCCTGCAAATATACTTACTACTATCCCAATTAAGGTGGCGAGAGATATAAGAAATGCAATAATTTGAGTTGCTTGTGTACTACGTCTCTTACTCTGATCAAACTTGAGACTCGGGTTTCTTAATTCCGCTTTTTTCAATCGTAAAAATAACATGGCAAAAATCGGCAGACCAACTATCATGAGTGCAACAGGAAAAGAAAGACTCATCATGCTTGTTTGGCCATACACCAAGCACACTAGCGTTGAGGCAAGCCCTATTGCAGTTGTAAATAACGCAAATGTTAGCATCACATATTCTACGCCACGCGGACTCAAGACTTGCACAACAGGGACTGGGGCCACGGTGTTTTGCTCTGCTGTGCTACTTGGTTGTATAGTGGTCGGTGGTTGCTGAACAGGCACTGGATCTGCGGGTCGAAACAGGGAGGCAGCAGGTTGCGCAGGTTGATGCACCTGGTGATGGTTAGGTTGATCGTAAGAATGTTGCACATTATGAGTTACTGGCTGTGGTACCACCTGATGTGGCACGGTATGAGGCTGCGCATCATGTTGTTGCTCTGGGATGTGCTGATTTTGATCGTGGGCATCATGGCCCCATTGGTTATGTGTATCTTCGGGAACCTGTGGGTGCATTCGTGTATCCTTTACTGCATAATAATATTACCCTAAATTATACGCTCAGCAGTGCAAAGCACAACAATGTAATAATTAGTCACTATTTATCGACGACACAGTACAGCAAGTGTCTCGATATGCGGTGTGCGCGGAAAAAAGTTAAACACCGTCAAGAGCTCTACTGCATACTTCTCTTGTAATAAAAATAAATCACGTGCTTGTGTTGCAGGATTACAGCTAAGATACGTAATTTTAGGTGGCAATACGTCGAGCACACGTTCAACAACTTTGTTGTGCAAACCTGCACGAGGAGGGTCAAAAATAACTGGAACATCCGAGGCGATGTAATCAAGCGCCTTTTCAGCAGAAGTTTCATACACTGTTACCTCTAAGCCACTTTTATCTGCGTTCACGTCAGCCATTTTGGCCGAAGCTGAATCAAGCTCAATCAAATCTACTGACTCCCCCGCAACACTCAGCCCAATACTGCCCGTTCCTGCATACATATCAATTATTTTTGGTTCTTGGTTATGCTCCTTGATTGCTTCTAGAGCCTTTTCAAAGACTGGGATGTTCACCTGAAAAAACGAATCAACATCATAAGTAAACGTCTTTCCAAGCAATGCGTCCTGCAGTAAAGCAGTGCCGAGTTCGTACAATAATCTTGTTGGTACAGAAGCCGGACTTTTTGGATTAGAATGATACACTCGTAGTCCTTTTAGCTCTTGTGGTAAGGAAATTTTTGGAAAAGCACCTGGCTTCACAAACAAGCTGGCAACCGCTTCACCGTCCTGGTTACAGCGCACAATAACACTTTTTAAATGCCCGGCGCGTACATTGTGTTTTTGTAATTCCACCAACACGGCACGAGCTGCTACATCAATCGCTGGCAAGGCAAGCTGACTACCTTGGACAATCTGTTTGCCATGTGAACCACGGCGATAGAGAGCTAAGTGTAACCCATCGTCATCACCCCAAAAACTATATTCCATTTTATTTCTATAGTGCCACTGCTGATCTTCGTATATGGTATCCGGTAAATCAGGCACTGTGACTTTTTCGTGCATAAACAAATCTTGAACAATCTGTTTTTTATATGTATTTTCAGCTTCGAAAGACATCATTTGCCACGGACTTGTCGCAAGATAATTATCTTCTTGTGGCGCAATTCTTTCCGACGAAGCAGTAAGTACTTCTTCGGCAATCGCCTCAACGTAATGCTTCTTCTTTTTAATGATTCGCACTCTCACTGTTTCGTCAGGTAGCGCATTCCAGACAAAAACTTTTTGTCCGTTTGCAAACGTACCAAGCCCTTGCCCGCCGTGTACTAATTTTTCAATTTTTACTTCTTCCATAAGCCTACATAGTATACCTGAAATAAATTTATTCGGTAGTAATGATGTTGACTAATTCGTGAGGTGTACGCGCAATGGCATAAGGCTGCAAATCTCGGAGCAAATCCTCGTGATTATACCCCCAAGCCACTGACACTATACGAATCCCTGCTTTTTTAGATGCAACGATATCTCTTGCCTCATCGCCAACATAGTAGCTCTGCACAGCGTCTAACCTATCATTTTTTATAATTTTCCTAAGCACCTTTGCCTTGTTAAACAGACCAACATCACCAACAATATCTGAAAAATACTCGCTTAAATCATGTTCGTTAAGAAATTTTTGCACATTCTCTACACTGTTAGACGTTACTATGCGTAACGCATAGCCCTGCTCCTGTAGTCGCTCTAGGGCCTGTGGTAATCCTTCAAATACTTGGACTTCGCTCAGTCGACTATGCATAATCTTACGGCCCTTGCGCACCAAAAACGGTATCCGCCACAACGGGACACCGATTGAACGAGCCACTTTCTGGGCAGGCAATTTCCGAAGCGCCTCATATTCCGCCGATGTTAGCTGCCTTGTATCGTTTGTTAATTGTCTATATATCTCGACAACCAACCCCAGACTATCTGCGATAGTGCCGTCAAAATCAAATATTACTGTTTTCATCTAGTCACAGTATAGAGCATAACCAGAAAAAGAACGAGTCTTACCTAACGGAATTATGGACGAAGCAAGCCTACAAATACTTGCCAGGTAGCCACAGTGAGTAGCACAAACAGAAGCACACTGTAAGCACGTTCTGTGCGTAGGTAATCTGTTTTTTGGACACTTTTCCTGTACTTTCCATACATCATACCAAGTAATACGACATGAAGTGCAAATACACTTCCCACCGTACTGTAGACGTATGCTGGGATATTACCACTACCGTAGACGTTAGCCGACACAAGCGTACCAATTACTGCCACCCAAGGAGTTAATGCAGCAACAGCACCAATTGTATATATGAGTCGACGACGATTTTTACCTTGTCCATACACCTCTATTGCTAGTCCAGAGAGGCTCGCAAGAATGGTTAATGCAACAAATGCGAATAATAATGAGATGTCGTATACCCCGACAAGCAATGCGATAACGACCGCAACCCCGGATGATATCACACCATACCCTGCCCAACGCAATCGGTTAACTTCTGCTTGCAACTCTTTTTCGTATCGAGAGCGATATGAAGTTGCATACACAACATGTACTATTGCAGCAAGTACCAAAATTCCCGCAAGAAGATACAAAAGATTGATATCAAATAAATGCCTTGTGGCGAGTGCTAATACAGGATCTTCGTCTGGCTTGCTTACAAATGTATCTTTAGTAAGATAATTAATCGTTACTGGCAATGAAGCTGCTTTTCCTGCGACAACCAGCGCTATTGCCTGTAATATATACAAAAATGCGACCCACTTATTCCATGCGTGAAGCGAAGCAATCGACAACTTCTCCTTCGGCGTTGCTGCGACAGTTTTTACGTTTTCTGATGTAACTTTTTTTGTTCCTTTATTTGCGCTTGCAGCTTTTACTGCAGGCTTTTTTGTCTTTTTTGAAGTGACTGCTTTTTTAACCATATCGTCACTATAGCATCTTTTTCCCACTTGTGCTTAGAAACTGCTTGCAAAACACCGTAAATCAGCTTACGCTTATGCTTATAGCGATATTTAATACAGGAGAAGAGTTATGGCCAAGTCTAGTCAAACAGACCAGCTCGAAACAAAATTAAATGAAATATTTGTAAAAAATGCACCTGCACTGCCAAAAGGTGGCAAGGATTTTCTTGTGCAGTATATTCCCTACCTTTCATTACTGGGAGGTATTTTCAGCCTATGGAGCGCGTGGAATATCTGGCACTGGGCTCATCAGGCTAATAAATATATTGATGCGGTAAACCAATGGGGCGCAGCCCTTGGAGTTGATCCAGTACAAACGAGTCGCTGGAGCGTTATGCTCTGGGTTTCGCTCGCTATCTTGGCGTTACTCGGTGTGATTTATATTCTTGCCTACAAGCCTCTTAAGGATCGAAAAAAAGCCGGCTGGAATCTATTATTCTACGCCTTACTTATAGGTGTTGCACATGGCATTGTCGGCATTTTTATAGACAACTACGGCAGTGGATTTGGTGGGTTCATCGGATCACTCATAGGATTTGCTATTGGTGGCTACCTACTCTTCCAAATCCGTGATGCGTATCTTGGCAAAAAAGTTGCTGCAAAAACTGCAGAAAAACCAGCAGTTAAAAAATCGTAACTACAGCACGTTTGTTCTAAGAAAGCAGCTCTTCGGAGCTGCTTTATTTTGAGCTAAAGTATAGGTACTGCAATCATAGTAGATTTTAGGTAAGGTTAAGTTCGGGGTAGATAGTTTTAGTTACTTCGTCTACTTCGCTACGGAGCTGAGGGAATGGCACACCTTCGCGAGCTGTTACGCCTTCGAGCATCCAGAAGAGCCGTTCACTATTTCCGTAACCACAGGCTGGTGGCATGCCGTATTCAAGCGCTTCGACAAAATCTATATCCAACATCATTGCCTCTTCATCGCCTGCATCGCGCATACGTTGCTGCTCGGCAAAACGCTCCAGTTGGTCAACAGGATCATTAAGCTCACTGTATGCCTTACAAGCTTCAGTGCCACCTAAAAGTAAGTTAAACTGCTCACTCAACCGTGAGTCTTTCGCCTGAGATTTAGCAAGTGGCTGCAAGAACGTTGGCACATCAACCAAAAATGCTGGACCAGCAATCTCCACCCTAATCTTTTTCCACAGCTTATCAATACAGCGGTTAACATTATCGGCTTTTTCTACTTCGATATTATTTGCTTTTACTGCTGCCTGCACTTCTTCGAGTGTCGTATCAAAAACGTCAATGTTATATCGGTCTTTTATTACACCTACAAAACTAACTTCTGGCCAATCGGTATCATCAGCGCCAAGATCAATTTCTTGCCCGTTCGCCAATGCAAACTGCCTAGTACCCCAGGTTTTATCTGCAATTTCACGAACCATTTGCTGTGTCAGCTTCATACCATCGCGCCAATCGGCGTATGCCCAATACCATTCCATTGCCACATGCTCGGGCAAATGCTCGTCTGAATAATTTTCATTACGGAATCGTGGACCAATGTCATACACTTTTTCATATCCCGCAACAAGCAATCGCTTTAGTGGCAACTCATGGCTAATACGTAGGTAGAAATCCTGATCGAGCGCATCCATATGCGTCACAAATGGGCTTGCGTCTGCCCCTCCGGCAGTATGCTCTAAAACTGGAATATTAATTTCTATAAACCCGTTTTGATTCAAAAAATCCCTTGTTGCCTGCCAAAACTTACTACGACGAATAAACCGTTGGCGCACATCTTCGTTTACATTCATATCGACATAACGTCGCCTCAGGCGTTCTTCTTTATTCGTAAAGCCATCTTGTTTTGTCGGTAATGGTCGTAGCGATTTTGTAAGTAAACGGAGACATGAAATCTCTACCGATATTTCACCAGTTTGAGTTTTTATGACCTTGCCGGTGGCCTCAATAAAATCACCCGAGTCAAGCAAGGAAATATCATCTATTAATAGTTCGCTGTTCTCCCTGTTTGCTTCTGTAGTCTGGCCAGCTCGCCAGAATAACTGCACTTCACCACCATCATCTTTAATTACAATGAATGCAATCTTGCCAAACTTCCTAATTGAAACTATACGACCAAGAGCTGTAACCGTTTGCCCTTCAAGTTCGTCAAAATCAGCAATAATATGCTGCGTATCGTGCGTCCGGTGCGCACTCGCCGGGTATGCGTCCATACCGAGCTCTTTTAAGTCCTGTAGTTTTCGTAAGCGCTCATCGCGCAATTCTTTTAGTGTAGCCATATAGATATAGGGTATAGGTTTTTATAGTTGTGGTCTAGTATTTTAATGCTCGTTACAGCAGCACTAGCTACATGATAAGACCTAAGAAACAGCTACTTTATGTGCGTAACTGTATAGGTTGTTGTTTCGGCTGGAGTTTTGATCTCAACCTCTTCGCCTTCTTTTTTATTCAATAACGCTTGACCTATTGGTGACTCGTCAGAGATTTTACCTTCTAGGGGATCGGCCTCTACCGTTCCGACTACCTGGAATTCTTTTGTTTTACCGTCCTTGTCTGTAAGTGTAACGATTGAGCCAAGCTGTACTTTACTGTCACCTTTTGGCGCCTTAATCACCTCGACATTTGCAAGGATATGCTCAAGCTCACTGATACGTGCTTCGTTCTTCTCCTGCTCTTGACGTGCAAGTTGATACTCTGCATTTTCACTCAAATCGCCAAATTCACGTGCAGTCTTAATACGATCAGCAACTTCACTACGCTCAGCTATAAGATGATCTAGCTCTGCTTGTAATTCTTTAATGCCTGATTCTGTTAGTCTAAATGGCTTACTTATCATAATGTTTTTTCCTTTCGTTATCTGTTGTTTCTTCAATGTACGGTACGTTTGTTATTGCTGACTAAATTTTGTTAAAAATTCTTTCGAACTCATCATGACAGTTTCCCCACCAACGCGCTGTTTGATTTCTAACTGTCCAGCAGCAATAGTTTTATTACTTATGACAACACGATACGGTATGCCGAGCAGGTCTGCATCGGCAAATTTTTCCCCGGGCCGTATGTCACGGTCGTCATATAATACCTCAACCCCATTTTGAGTCAAGACCTTATACAAAGAATCTGCTGCTTCTTTCACTGCATCGTCAGTACCAATACCCGCAATATATACCTTTGCGGGCGCAATACTCTCTGGCCACACAAGTCCTTTGTCATCAGAAAAATGCTCGGCCAACACACCCATGAGGCGACTTACTCCTATGCCATAACACCCCATAATAATAGGCTGCTGCTCTCCGTTTTCATCTGTGTAATAGACGTCAAGTGCGTCAGTATACTTACTCTCCAAATGGAAGGTGTTACCTACCTCCACACCCCTCTTTTCGACTAACTTATCTCGTTCCAGACCAAGTTTTTGCAGATTCTCATCCGTCATAATTTCTTCGTTTATAGCAATCTTTTTTGCTTCATCAACATATATTTTGTCTTCACCGACCGGGCTTAATGTCTGGAACTCATCACTAAACTGCGATGTAAATATTCCGCCATCCGCATACGTTCTATATGTTATATCACCTATACCGAGTCGTTTGTACACCTTGTGATATGCTTCGACTACCTTTTCATATACTTCCTGATGATCACTTTGATTACGACTAAATGAATACATGTCTTTCATTAAAAATTCACGTCCACGCAGTAAGCCACTCTTAGCCCTCAGCTCATTTCGGAATTTATTCTGAATCTGATAGACGCAGAATGGAAGATCTTTATACGAACTAAGGTAATCCCTCACCGCATCTACAATTGGCTCTTCGTGCGTTAAGCCTACTCCCAATTCAGTACCGTTGGCTAGCTTTGTCTTAAACCAATTGTCTACTTTGGCATCATCCCAGCGATCAGTTTTTTCCCAAATCTCACGTGGTTGCAATGTCGTCATTGCGACTTCTTGTCCGCCAACTGTATTCATTTCCTCGCGAACGACTTTTTTGATATTTTCGAGCACTCTCAGCCCGAGTGGCAAATAGGCATATACACCGGCCATTTCTTTATGGATAAAACCAGCCTGAATCAAAAGTTGTGCGTTCCTAGCCTCTTCATCTGCAGGCATGGTTTTGGATGTTTTCGTAAATAGTTGTGATAGTCTCATAAGTTTTCCTGTATATATTTATTGATTAGCGATTTTTGAAGTACAGACTTTACCGGCAGGCCGGAGTGACAGGAATAAGATATATGAGTACTCTTAACTTCATGGCTACTATTGTACTACATTAAACAAGATCACAAAGGCCACAAAATTCTTCAATGCATGCACCCCTACACCAGCCCAAATTGTACCAGTTTTTTCGCGTAAATAAACGAGCATTAGTGACAAGATAAATGTATCGATAGCAGCGACCCACAACAAGGCATTACCTGAGCCAAACTGAAGGTGTGCAGCGCCAAACAATATGCTCACAGCAAACGCTGCAGCATACTTTGGTAATACGTCCTTAAATCGTGTATACAAAAATCCTCTAAAAAGTATCTCTTCCACAATTGGAGGCAGCACTACAAGCGCCATGAATGCACAAACTATCCCAATACCTGTTGTTGAGGTATCAAACCCAATTTCTTGCTTTTGCTCAAAATCTAACGGCGCAATCTGCTTAACCAAGAGTATGACCACAATGTATGCAACGTAATACGCAAATAAGCCTAAGATTACATATTGGATATCCTGCCACCGAGGCTTCTTGAGCCCGATTGTTCGCCAGGTTTTTCGAGTGAACTTTAGGAGTCCTATAATGGCCGATATAACAATTATTTCAGTGATGAGTACATAAACAAATTGCGCCACTGCTGAGCCTTCCAGCCACTGCTGAGCCTGGCTTGACGACATCCCTACAGCACTTACACCAAACCATAAAAACACTACTGCAATTGTTGGTGGCACAATGTATAAAATAAGCCCGATAATGAATGTCGAGACAACTGAATAGGCTTTTAGTAACAGATGGACCTTAGGTAGTGCTTTAGAAGAATCGTCTGACATCGACTATAGATATTAATATAATGAGTCCGATCAAAAACAAGAAGCCAGCACCATGAATTCCTTCTTCTACTTCTTTGGTTAGTGGTTTGTTGATAGCTCTCGAAACAAGCAAAACGAACAACCGGCCTCCGTCAAGCGCAGGAATTGGCAACGCATTCATAATCGCAAGACTCAGTGAAATAATTGCAATCACCATAATAATAAATTGAATTCCCAGTAAGGTACCTTGCTTCAGCACTACAAATATACCTACTGGTCCGGACACTTGTTCACTTGCCTTCTGTGTATCTCCGTGGAACAGACTACTAATCGCCGTGCCTAAGCCCTGGAACGTAAGAACCGTAAATTGCTTAATTAATCCTGCTGCAACAATTGGCGCAGACCAAGTTGACTTCTGTAAGGTATATTCGGTTGGAGAAACCCCTAAGTATCCCTTAGGTGTATCTGTCTTTTTGCTTTTAGTAACCTCGTCATTACTTAACAATGTTGCTGTGCCTGTCTTTTTATCACCGCTTGCGATATAAGTGATCTCGACTTTTTTCCCGGCATATTTCTTTGTTACGTCGGGTAATGATTCAGCCGTCTCTATAGCGGACGCCTTTTGGCCAGGAAGCCCTATAGATGCAATGACATCGCCTTGATCGATTCCTGCTTTGGCTGCTGGAGATTTTTGAGCAACTTGCGCAGCAAGTACTTCGTTTTTAGTGACTTTAGTGTCGCTCTGAATTGTAAATTGGTTATCAACAAGCTTTGGCATACCAACAAGTGCCAGAAGTGTTAGTAGCGCGAATGCTGTTAGTAAGTTCATCGCTACGCCCGCCATCATAATTTTTGTCTTTACCCACGTCGAAGCAGCACCAAAAGTTCCCGGACGACGATCCTCGTCATTCTCACCTTTGAGTTTTACAAATCCACCTAATGGTAGCCAGTTTAAGGTGTATTCTGTGCCGTTCTTTTTGGTTAAAATCTTAGCCCGAGGCGGGAAAAACAGCCCAAACTCCTCGACCTCAACGCCATTACGACGAGCAGCGATAAAATGACCCCACTCGTGCACCAAGATAAGCGCAATAAATAATACAATCCCCAAAATAAGTAACATCATACGATGATTATTATACCTTACCTAAACTCTTACAACTATTAAATTCTAGTTGTGGTTACGCCCTTCAAATAATCTAGAAACCGAACCATCTGTGGCAACCTCCATAATAGCCCTGCCTACAATAGGCGCTATAGTCTCTACGTGAAGTTGCGCGCCTAACTCTTGCTGTCTCTTTTTTAGGGGTAATGTATCGGTCACCACAACCATATCTAAATCTGATTGGCGAATATTCTCGACTGCAGCCCCTGACAAAACACCATGAGTTGCCACGGCTACGATACTTTGAGCCCCCTGACCCCGTAATGTTCCTGCTGCAAGTCGCAATGTTCCTGCAGTATCGATCATATCGTCAATAATGACGCAATGCTTTGCAGCAACCTCCCCTACAAGGCCGAGGCTTTCTACTCCACTTTCCTGACGTCGCTTATTAACCACAGCATAATCAGCTCCAAGGTGGCTCGCGTATGCTTCGGTAATCTTTGCACGTCCTGCGTCTGGAGCAACCATAACGAAGTCTTTTGGATCTGCATCACCAATATGTCCTTTGATCCATTTTCTCAATACTGGTTCTGCAGTAAGATGATCAAATGGCTTTTTTGTAAATCCTTGAATCTGTCCAGAGTGTAGATCGACACTCATAATGCGATCTGCTCTGTCGGTACTGGTCATAATATCTGCAAGTACTGCAGCACTGATTGGCTCTCTTCCAGCTGCCTTGCGATCTTGACGAGCGTACGGAAAATAAGGAGCGACTAACGTAACACTCCGTGCTGAAGCTCGTACCGCAGCATCTATCATAATGAGTGACTCTAGTACTGCATCATTCACGGACCAATCTTTGTGGCAGTCATCTTCGCCCGCAAACTTATACCCAAAACTTTGTACTATAAATAAATCAGCACCTCGTACAGATTCTTTAAATCGTGGTCTGACTTCAGTGTTGGAGAACTGTTTATGGTCGACTGCGACCTCTTGAACCCCTGCTGCTTCTGCAATTTCAGTGGCTAAACGTGGATAAGTGCTTCCGCTTGCAATATACACATTTTCAAGTGAAAGTTCCTCAGGTCTAGACATTCTCTCCTACGCTTCCTCTCTTAGATTTAAATACTTTCTTGCCCAAACCCTATTCTTAATTAGATCTTAACACAGGCAATACGTAATTACACACCAAAGCGACGACCACGATGAGCATATTCATTAATCGCCTTCTGTAAGTCTTCAGGAGTGAAGTCAGGCCAGTGCTTATCGACAAAATATAGTTCGCTGTACGCTACGCGCCAAAGCATAAAATTACTCAATCGTTGCTCTCCAGACGTACGAATAAGTAAATCTACTGCTGGAACTTGAGGCTGATACAGATACGATGCAAAGAGATCTTCTGTGACATCTTCCGAGCTAATATTATTAGTTATCATTTTTTTAGCAGCCTCAACAAGTTCTTGCCGACCACCATAATTAAAACAGATTGCTAATGTTCCTTTGGCATTATGTTTGGTTTTTTGCTCCGCTTTTTCAATTGCCTTTAAGATATTGTCATCTAGATTGTCGCGCTCACCCAGGAAAATAACTTTCACTCCTGCTGAGTTAAACTCGTCCATATACTTATCAACTCCACGCACCAGTAATTTCATAAGGTGACCGATTTCCTCTTTAGTGCGTTGCCAGTTTTCAGAAGAAAACGCATACGCACTTACGGTCTTCACGCCACTTTCAAATGCAGCTTTTGAAATTGCACGGAGATTTTCTTGTCCAGCTGCATGACCTTGGCGAGCAGACAGCCCGTTCTCTTTTGCCCAACGGCGATTGCCGTCCATAATAATTCCTACATGATTAGGTACTTGACTCATCGGCTCCTCTCGATTGAATAATCAACAACAGCAAGTAGTGCGTCTTTTGCTCCATCATCCCAAAACTTACTAGCAATCACCTGCTGCACTGCCCGATTTGCATATGTATCTATCTTTTTTTCAATATGTTCTTTTGCGCCACATCGCTCAAAAATTTCCTGAATTTTTTGCGCCACCTCTTCGGATATGGTTAAAGTCCCTAGATTATCTTTGAGGTACTGCACATCGGCTTCTTCTGCGTAGTCAAGCGCACGCTGTACAAGCAAAGTATACTTACCCTCTTCGAGATCATCGGTATTAGACTTACCCGTTTCTTTTGAAGCACCAAACACACCAAGTAAATCATCCTTTAATTGGAACGCGATTCCAGCATCCACTCCGAACTGTTCAATTTCTTGCATATTTTCTTTGGTATCGCCACCACCCAATGTAACCCCAAGCTGCAACGGGTTCACAAAAGTGTAGTAGCTACTCTTCATGCGATACTTTCTTAAGATATCTTCCTCGGTAAATAATTTGCCGATAATCTGACTCGCATCATCTATCTGCCCAAAACCAGTTGCTGCAATATTTTTGTGCAACGTAAAAATTACTTTCTGAATACGCTCTGGCTTTTCTGATATTCGTGCGATGGTAATATTCACCAGATGCTGCGCAATAAGCCCTACATTAACCGCAAGCATGTTGGCGAGATGCGCGTCTTGCTGTTCACGCATATATAGCTGATGCACCGTGGGTAAGCCCCGGCGTAAATCAGATCGATCCATCACATCATCGACAATCAGCAGATAGCTCTGAACAAGCTCAAGCGCAACCGCAAGTTGCAGTCCTTCCTCGCCGTACTGTTTACTAGTGACATAATCGTATGCAAAACATGCCAACGACCCACGGATTCTCTTACCGGGACGTAGCGTATATTCTTTTAGCTTTTCAATTGCGTCAAGGGACTGATCTGATAAATCTTTATGCAATAAACTCGGTAACTCAACAAAAAACTCATTCAGTGCCGTATCAATTTTTGGCCTGTAATCCTGGATTGAAATACTAGCAGAAGCCTTGCGTGAGTTGGCCGACATTCAGATCTATACCGTCATTATTTCGGTTTCTTTTGTCTTGGAAAGTTCATCAATCTCTTTACGGACAGTCGCCATTGCATCATCAATCTGCTTTTCAAGTCGCTTTGCGTCGTCTTCGCCTATTTCTTTATCTTTTTTCAGAGTCGCAACTGCATCAAATGCCTCACGACGTATATTCCGTAGAGCAATATTTGCATCCTCCATCTTACCACCGAGCTGCTTCGCGATTTCACGTCGTCTCTCTTCGTTGAGTGGTGGAATCGGTACACGAACCACACGACCATCATCCGATGGATTCAAGCCAAGCCCCGGATTATTGCGAATTGCAGTGCTGATTGCCTGAATATTGCTTGGGTCAAACGGCGAAATTTGTAAAAGCTGTGCTTCAGGGGCAGTTACTGTCGCTGTTTGATTCAGTGGCATCTGTGTACCGTACACTTCAACCATTACACTATCCAGCATACTTGGATGCGCACGCCCTGTACGAACCTTTTTTAATTCTTCCTTGAAATACTCAATGGCATTTGTGAATTTTTGCTTGCTGTCAGTAATAATTTGATTTGGATTCATACTCTAACTATACCCTCTAATCTTCTTTTTTAATAGCCACCACAAACGGGGCCGTTTCGTCGCGCATGACTGCACCATGAGCAGCATAAAATGCGTGTGCCTCCTTACGACTATACGAAGACGTAAATGCCAGATATGAAATATCACGCGCCTTACACCATTCGATCATTGCGCCCCAAAGCTGGTGCCCAACACCCTGTCCACGAACCGTCTCATCTGTCACAAAGTCTTCGAGGTAGGCCTTTTTGCCAAGAAGCCCTCGTACTTCTGATAGTGTTGCAGCCCCGATGATATGTCCGCCCAGTTCGGCTACAAACTGTTCGTGATTATCTGATTCAATAATCTCTTGTAGTTGGGCTTCGCCTATTGGCTCGCCTGAAATAGTAGGCGCCAAAAAACAAACTAATTCACCTAATTGCGCTGCTACCTGAGGAGTATATTCTTCAAGTGTTCTAACAGTTACGTTTTCTATAGCCACTTCTCACCTCCGTGACAATAATGTACACCCTTCGACTTAGGCGACTTCGCCAAGTGCGATGCGACTAAAGCGTCGAATTACGATATTTTCACCAATCTTGGCAATGTTTTCTTTTAGATACTCGCCGACTGTCTGGTCAGGATTCTTGATATACGGCTGATCGAGCAAACATTTCTCAGCAAAGTGCTTCTTGAGCATACCTTCAACGATTTGATCCACCATATTTTCTGGCTTACCTTCGCTTTTTACCTTCTCTACGAATTCAGCCTTTACAGCCTCTCTTGCAGCTTCAGGGATATCGTTGCTGCTTACATATTCTGGAGCTGCTGCCGCGATATGCATTGCTACATCATGCGCAAAATCCTTGAAACCTTCTACACGAGTCACAAAATCTGTTTCACAATTTACTTCTACGATTACACCGATTCGATTACTGTGCACATATGCCTCTACGATACCTTCGCGAGCTTCACGTTCACCTTTTTTCTCGGCCTTGGTAAGGCCTTTTTTACGCATCGCGCTAAGTGCTGCATCGAAATCACCTTCCGCTTCAACCAAAGCTTTTTTTGCATCGGTCATGCCTACACCAGTAAGTTCACGAAGTCGCTTGATGTCTGCTATTGTCACTTCTGCCATGCTTATTTCTCCCCTTCTTTTTTAGCTGGTACTTCATCTTTGTCATCTGTTTTTATCTTAGCCTTACCCTGCTCTACAGCGCTTTTTACATAATCAGTAATAAGCTGGATTGACTTGATAGCGTCATCGTTTGCAGGAATAGGATAGTTGATATCAGTTGGGTTTGCATTTGTGTCAACGATACCTACAATTGGAACGCCAAGCTTCTTTGCTTCACGTACTGCGTTTACATCATGTACGATATCGATGATAAAGATCGCACCAGGACGAGCAGCCATGTTTTTGATACCACCATACACTTCGTTCATCTGGTCGATTTCTTCCTGGAAACGCTGCACTTCAAGCTTGCTGTATTTATTGTTCAGTTCACCTGACTCCATCTTAGCTTCAAGATCTTTAAGAACCTTGATCTGTGCGCCAATAGTGTTCCAGTTAGTAAGCATTCCACCGAGCCAGCGCTCAGTTACATATGGCATGTTTACTGATTCTGCTGCTTCTTTAACAATATTTTGCGCTTGTCGCTTGGTTGCAACAAAAAGCACTTGCTTACCCTGGCTTGTAGTATCGCTTAAGAAATCGAGTGCCTTTTCAAGGCCAGCCACTGTCTTTGTAAGATCGATAATGTGACTACCGTTTCGCTTGCTGTGAATATACTGTGCCATCTTAGGGTGCCAACGACTTGTTTTGTGCCCAAAGTGAGCACCCGCTTCGAGCAATTGTTTAATATCTACATCTACTGATGCCATAAATAGAAACCTTTCTTTGATTCTTGATCTTCAATTGGATGCCTCACAGCCCCTACATGGGTTACCGCAAAGAGAATCATTTCCAACCTGCTTAATTAGTTAGTAATTGCATTATAACAGATGTCATTTGATGTGACAACTACCTAGCGCCAAGCAAGAACTCTTTTGCGATTTGCGAGTATGATAATCAATCCATCGAATGCTGCAAAATATACCGGAAATAGAATGGCTGTCAGTGCTTTATCTTCGCTCGCAACAATTGAAATGACACAGCCAGTGAAAAAGAAATACCAATGATATGCCTGCTCGGATTCTGGTCGCTTAAACACTCTCCAAACCGTAGGTATTCCGCCGATAAAATGCGCTACTAAACTAATAACCAGGGCTAAGTATGGAGAATCGAAAGTTACCCATGCGCCTACGGCCACAAAGAGCAATACGAGACTTATTTTCTCAACATAACCAAACTCTCTTGAGCCTTTCTTATAGCTCACTACAAAAACTGCTGCATTCCCTATGAGTAAGGTTGCAGCCAAAGCTATCGATGCACTGCTACCGTCGCCAAAGAAGACACCCGCAAAACTAATAACCCCTAACAAGAACCACACTCCTCGACTAAAGAAGCTCGGCTGATACACTCCTTGGAGCATCTGTACAACAGCTGTGGTATACGCTATTAAGCCAAATATAAAGACAATGATACTAATCGTCGATTCAGACATAGATGTAACAAGCGTATCACAGCTCCAGTCTATATCTTCTTAATTACTCTACTTTTTACGTATTTCGTTGCGCTACAACTCATCAGCAGGACCATCATTCTTCCTGTATACGTTTACGGATGGGTGCGAGGTCTAATGGGTGGAAAATCCACAAATCAAACCTCGCACGCCCTATCCGTACTTCCTTCTTGTCTTCGCTAGAGTTACTGCTTCTCGAACGGGTTGTCGTTCGTCAGGACGCCGGTATCCCGGGCGGTTGACGCCTCAGCGACAATCACCATCTCACCCATCTGATCGAGCGCATCTTCGCTCGTCACGGAATTACCTGCAACCTTGATCTTCAGTTCGTCGTCAGGGAACTTGCCACCGAACGTCCGGACCGTAAGCGACCCTGACCGCCACTGGTTGAACCGTGCAAGCCCACGCTGCAATGCAGCCTGCGAATCCTTGAAATTGCTCCGGCAGCCGGTGATGATGATCAACACCTTGTCAAACGTAGCAGACAATGCGCTCGTGTCAGGGTATGCCTCGGAAATTGCACTGAACAGCTGGCCACGACCAGGCTGAGCACTGCCTCCTTCGGTGTAACGACCCTTGACGGCGTCGATGATCACCTTGTCGAGCGCTTCGGTCTGAGCATTCGTCAAACCAACAGCCGACTTCGTCTTGACGAGGCAATCGCTCAGGACGTTACTCGTGTCGTTATAAAGCACGATGAGGTCCTGCTGCTTCTTCTTGCCGTCGTTCGTGACCCCGTTAGAGATCAAAAACAAGACGAGCAAAACAAGCAAGACTGCCGAACCAGCGATTGCCCACCAGAACTTCTTTACTGCAGCCAAAAGCGTCATATGACTCTCCAGATTGAATTGAATTACCGAACGAAGGGATCGAACGGCTTACTACGGTTACTACTGGTAATGACCAGGGAGAACGGGTCAAACATAGCCATCGCCACCCAAATCAGGGCAGAAAAGACCATCGTCACGAAGAACATCAGAATCTTTGCACCCGTCGAAACCGGTACAAGCTCCTTCAGCCCAATGTAACTCGTTCCCGTGTCATCCTTGTCTTCACACACCATACAGGCACGCTTGAACGGGAAATCCGTGAAAACGATCGTGGCAATTACGCCAGAACCATAATCGTATACAGCCTTGTACTTCTTGCCTTCCTTGCGAACGGCAGCCTTCACTTCACCGAACAAGACGTCCGGCGTAAACGCATGCTTACCAAGCTGCATATTGAGAGCAGCGATCATCTCGCCGTTCCCTCCAGGCATCCCGGTTGCAGCACGAGACCATTCCACGACCGAAGCGTCATCGCTGACGCCAATCACGAGAATGATGCCGTTCTTCGCAATACTCCACTTGCCGAGGCGGGTCCAATATGCCTTGACGGCATTGACGTAATTGTCCGGATCACTCACCTTGGCAGCGGGCACCACGAGCACATGCATGTCACCCTGGAGATCACTCCCCAAAGCAGCGTTGAAACGCATCAGTCGATCTTGCCATTTCTGGAGATCATTGATTTTTACACCCGCTACAGCCTGCAACTTCGCAGCCTGGGTTCCGTGATCGTACAGAACGTTTCCACGCTCCATGTTCACGGTATGCACCGGAAGCAGTCCTGCCTTGCGGTACTGTTCGACACTACCGTCGTACTGCTTGTACAGCTCGCTATCTGCCGACAGCACGTAGTTCGCGTACTTACGAACGTCCGTGACCGGATCAGAATTGCCAGCCTCCAAGTTCCGCTTCGCGCGCACCCACCGTTCGGGCGGATTTCGCGGTACGTCACTCGGGACACGCCTATCGCCTCTCCAAGCCTTCGGATTGGCCTCGAAATGATTACTGCCAATAGCGATCGTACGACCGATACTGTCAGCGATCACATAGTCGATCTCCTTCGTCGCATACGGACAACTGTGATACCTGGTCTCGTAATGCGAGACCTCGGGGTGATACACGTTGTTCGAATCCGTATAGGCAGACTGGGTAACGACCTTCTCTAGATACGGATCACACTGGTAGTTGTGCGCACAGGAGCCGTCTCTGCGACAGACATCCTCCACACTATATACCTGCGTAACCGACCCATTGAAGAACTGCTTGTAGCCATCGATGGCGCCCTGTCGAGCCATATTCGGGCCCAACCACAACGACACAACGGCCGAAACTACCACTATCCCGATAGCCCCAAGGGCATACTCCGGTCCCGTAATGTGAACGAGGTTCCCGTAGCTATCTTGGGACTTCTGGTAGTGCAACCAGGCAGCAATCACGCCACCCAGAATCAACCCGCCTGCAATGCAGACAAGGAACAATCCCATTATTCACTCACTTTCACTCTATTGAAGACGTTAAAGGGCACTTCATGTCAAAATGACACATAGCTCGACATACACTACCATATTATAGCTATTATTGCAATCCTACACCTCGTGAATTTTTAAAGTACATACAGAGTCAGATATGCCTGATATATTTGCATAACACACCGGAGGTAACTATATTGACTGTTTACCCTTGTTAGCGTATAATGTAAATTAAGAAAATTGTTTGGAATAACTGACTGCGAGCGCATGACTCACCTCGCTAACCAGCCAAAACAAATAAAGAGTCGGAGAAATCATGAAGAAAGATATCCACCCACAAAATTATCGTCCAGTTGTGTTCCAAGATTTGAATAACAACGAAACATACCTTACTCGCTCAACAGTAGCGACTGACGACACCATCAAGCTCGACGGTGTTGAATATCCACTTGTAAAAGTACATATCTCAAGCAGTTCTCACCCATTCTTTACTGGCGAAGAGCGAATTGTCGATATCGAAGGACGCGTTGATAAGTTTAAGGCTCGCGCAAAAGCTGCCGAAGAAGCTCGCGAAAAACGTGCAGCTGCAGCAAAGAAGCAAACTGCTCGCAAAGAAGCAAAAGCTGAAAAAGCTGCCACTAAAGCTGACAAGTAACAACTACTCAGTAAACCGCCGATATTTATAAAATATTGGCGGTTTTTGGTATGCTAAGAGGTATTCATGGAAGAAAAGATACAAGTACTTAAAGAAGAGCTTCAGGAAATTCAGGAAACACTGAAAGACCCTAGTATTTTTAGTAGTCCGAAATACCCAAAAATTGCTAAACGTCAGAGCAATCTGGAACAAATTATCTCTCTTTATGACCAACAGCAGACATTGAGCAAGCAACTCAGTGATACACAAGAATTATTAAGTGCAGGCGGTGAACTTGCCGAACTGGCAAGTCTCGAACAAGAAGAACTTAGCACCAAGCTTGAAGCAATTTCTGCACAACTTGATGAAGCTCTTACCCCAAAAGATCCTAATGACGAACGTGATGTCATTGTTGAAATCCGCGCAGCTGCAGGTGGTGACGAAGCGAGTTTGTTTGGCGGAGAGCTGTACCGTATGTACGCCAGGTGGGCCGAAAATCATAACTATAAAGTTGAAATTCTTAATGAATCGCCAAGCGAAGCTGGTGGCTATAAAGAGGTCATTTTTAGTGTTCGAGGCGAAGATGTTTTTAAACATATGAAGTTCGAGGCTGGCGTGCACCGAGTACAACGTATACCTGTTACTGAATCTCAGGGTCGTGTGCATACTTCAACTGTGACAGTAGCTGTATTGCCAGAGGCTGAAGAGACCGATATTGAAATTAATCCGAATGATCTGCGCGTTGATGTATTTCGTAGCGGTGGCCATGGTGGACAAAGCGTCAACACTACAGACTCCGCAGTTCGTATCACCCACTTGCCTACTGGCATGGTGGTAACAAACCAAGATGAAAAATCCCAAATTAAAAATAAAGAAAAAGCTATGGGTATTTTGCGCTCTCGCTTGCTGCAGGCCAAAATTGAAGAAGAACAAAAACAACTTTCTGATGCACGCAAAAAACTTATTGGCTCGGGTGACCGATCGGAAAAAATTCGTACTTATAACTTCCCTCAAGATCGAATCACTGATCACCGTATTGGCTACAGTCGATCAAATATCCCTGCTGCCCTCTCTGGAGATATAGATGACATTATCGAAAAACTCCAAGCAGCCGAAAGAGAACTTATTAGCAATGGCTAATGGCCTGTATCTCATTACCGGACATTCTGGTAGCGGGAAAAGTACAATTGGGAGAAAGTTGCGCGAGCGTGGGTTCGACGCAGTAGAAGGTGATACGATCGCACGCTGGGTGAATAAAAAAACAGGTACTGTTCCAAATGAGAAATTTCCTACTAGTGTTCGATGGGTAGATGAACACTACTGGGAATGGGACAAAGAAAAAATTCGCGAACTTAGTGGTGCTGCCACGAATAAAATTGTGTTCTTAGCTGGCAGTTCTGATCATACGGTATCCTTCCTGCCTCTATTCAAGACTGTGTTTTTACTCGACATCACCCCTGAGATTACTATACAAAGAGTTATGGCTCGCACCGAGCACGACTACGGTAAAGGAGAGGGTCAAATTGAGCGCATTTTAGAGTGGAGAGATGAATTAGCAACTATTGCCCGCGATAATGATGCACACATTATTGATGCCACCCCACCTCCGGGTGAAGTAGTGGATGTAATTTTAGGAAAAATAACATGACGATTGCTGAATGGCTAATCGCAAACATGATTAAACTCAAGGATGCCGGGGTAGATGCACCGCGTCGTGATTGCCTGGTGCTGCTCGAAGATACCATCCAAAAAGATCGTGCGTGGGTAGTGGCACACCCGGAGCACCCTCTAGACTCAAAAGTTATACAGCAACTCGATACACTTATCGCAAAACGACTCAAGCGAGAACCACTTGCATACATTCGTGGCAAAGCGTGGTTTTATGGGCGCTTTTTTACAGTAGATTCTTCGGTATTGATACCCCGCCCCGAATCAGAGGATTTTATTGAACTTTTAAAGAGTACACCTCCTGAAAAAATAATTGATATTGGAACAGGTAGCGGAGCGCTCGCTATAACCGCAAAACTAGAGATACCGTCTGCTACAGTTATAGCAACGGATATTAGTTCAGATGCACTAATGATTGCTCAAAAAAATGCCACAGCACATAGCGTTGATATACAATTTGTATCCGGATCATTACTAGAACCGATGAACGACGAACAATTATTGGATTCCGTTATTATCGCAAACCTGCCCTATGTACCAGACGAACTTATTACGAGTCCAGAAATTACTCACGAACCTAAACAGGCGCTCTTTTCTGGATCTGATGGACTCGACCATTACAGAAAGTTCTGGACACAAGTAGAGCAAGCTTCTGTAAAACCGGAGGCTATTCTGGTTGAATCACTTGAGTCTCAACACGCCAACATGATACCTCTCGCCCAGAAAGCTGGCTATACGCTACAAAAAACCGACATACTTATTCAGCAGTTCAACTATGTCCCCAGCACCTAGCGTGCAGGCTACCTAATACATATCTCCAAGGCACATCGGAAGCACTTCTTGTGTTACATAAAAACCACAAGAAGCGAGACCCGCAAGTGCCGAGGGATATACTTTAGGTAGTCTAACTTTAAGTCTATGAACCCTTAGTTAGGCATCGCACCGAGTTTTACTTCGACCGTCTGATTCTTGCCATCACGATTAATCGTCAACTTTACAGTATCGCCAGGCTGATACGCCCCCAGGAGCGAAGCAAGACTATTTCGTTCATTGATTTCTTTATCATTAACTTTAGTAATTACATCGCCTTCTTTAATGCCCGCCTTAGCCGCAGGTCCATCATTTAGAACTGTTTCTTGACCATACGTAGCAGAATCCGGGATATACGCCCCTCGCTTTACCGATACATCGAGTTCGCTGGCAACACTATCAGTCAAAGAAATATAAATTATACCCAAGTATGGTCGCTCTAATTTACCAGTCTTAGACACACTTTGAATCAACCCATTAATATTATCAACTGGGATAGCAAAACCAATATTTTGAGCATCTCCACCTGCAACTGCAGTATTAATACCTACTACTTCCCCGTTCAGATTTACAAGTGGCCCCCCGGAGTTACCCTGGTTAATCGCTGCATCAGTTTGAAACAAATCATTAAGATTCTCTGCGCCAGAACCAGATTCACTACTTGCCTGAACACTTCTGCCATACCCAGAAATAATACCGGTTGTCACAGTATTCTGAAATTGACCAAGCGCATTGCCGATTGCCACAACAGAATCACCAACACGCATATCACTCGACTTACCGAGTTGAGCTGGCGTCAAGTCGTATTTACTCGCATTTTTAATCTTAAGGAACGCCACATCAAGAGTATCATTTTCGTTTGTACGCCCTACTACTTGCACATCTTTTATCTCGGTCCCGTCTGACATAACGATGTTCACCATAGTAGTACCAATTGGTACCACGTGCCTATTTGTAATAATGAGCCCATCTTTTGACAAAACGATACCTGTTCCTGCACTTTGTTGCTGCACACTACGTGGTTGCCCAAAAAACCCGTATCCGTTTGAAACGGATTGACTAGTGACATTCACAGACACTACACTCTTGCCTACATCTTGCGCTATAGTACTAATCAGATTGCTCTGCTTATCAAGGACAACTTTCTGAGCTGCAGGTGAATTAGATTTTTCTGACTCTTGACTTACCCCACCAAGCCATCCTCCACTAAAACCAATAATGCCCACCATGAGCACTAAGAATGCAGTATGCAACGCCTTGGAGGGCTTTGTATTTTGATCTTGCGACGAATCATTAGTGGGATAGAGAGGCGTCTGTTGCGCCACTGTGTCATCAGCAGGTGTACCTACTTCGTCCGGTGCCTTCGCTGTCTTTTTGCCCTCGCTCATTGTGCCCTCCTTTGCGCATGACTGTCTTTATATAATTTTATCACCCCAGTCTGAAAAATATAATATCAATGCTGTAATCGCAAAAATAGCAAAAATAAATTGATTACGCACCACTGTCGGCAACTTGTCGGTATGATCAAGATAGTAGATTACTGCCAAACCATACCCAATCGCTACAATCAGAAGCATAGGCTGTGATACTACGCCATTCACCGGATAATACAATAACCAATGAGAGAGTATCCATGTAACTCCTGCACCAAAGAAAGCCCATATATAAGAAAGTAGCCGTGTGTACGCTTCTTCGAATGCGTCAAAGAAATGATGGGCTACCAAATAACATATTGCTCCCGCTCCAGTGACTAAATAGAATGCTGAAAACTTATCGCCAATTAAGAAAAGGGCACCCAAGCCCCACAATAGTGCTACAAGCGCCTGAATACCAACCATAAGTGTTGTTGAGGATGGCTTAATAACCGTCAACCAGATAATAAACAGGATTGTCCACGCGATCTGCCAAACCTGACTCTGGGTGTCGACCATAAAAGTTAGTGTTGAAAGCCCAACAATGATATCAACTGAGTTAGCCCTAACATTTGCTGGCCAAAATCGAGGCTTAACTGCAAACATACGCCATTTACTCAAGATGATCACTAATATTGCAAGAATCACAAAGTCAATACGCACCAACACAAAAACAATAATTGGCAACAAACTGAGTAATGCAATATGAGCGAACCATGAGAATCCGCTCATAGGACGTATTTTAGTAATTATTGGCTTCATCGCTTCCGATAATTATAACAAATCCTTTTCGCTCCTGCTCTGGAATCGTTATTCCCTCTGGCAATGTTCGCGTTACCTTCGTTTTAAATCGTTTTTCGAGATAGTTTTTTGTGTATTTATTTTTACCAGTCAGGTCAACAATTACTGTTTTTGTGTAATTTTGTGTCGGCGCATTATCTGTTTTTTGAACATTGTAACTATATGTCTTGAGTTCGTCTGCCTCTCTGCTCGCAACGCCTTCTGTCGTGGTACCATTCAAAACTACAATTGGTGCTTTTTCTTTTACGATATATCCGTCAGGAAGCTTCTGGCGAATATACGTTCGTATGTCTCCGTATTTGAATATCCCTTCTTTTGGCTGCACGATAGACTGCCCTGCATACGTTCCGGTTGTCAGGTAATCATGCGGAGGATCTGCAAGTCCGATAGACTCCATCTTATTGGTATCAATCCCTTTTGTAATTGAATAAAGGCGACGTAAATCGTTCATCCCAAAGTCCGTCTTGGCATGATCGCCGAAATCGTCCATGAGTCGAGATATCTTCACTGGATTACTATAGGTACCGCTCGACATAATCGCGTCCTTAAGGGCCATAATAAACAAACGCTGCCTTTCGGACCGATCAAAATCCCCTCGTGCGCTGCCATGTCGAGATCGGACATACATCAGTGCTTGCTTACCATCCATTTCCTGTATGCCTTTTTTAGCAAGCACAGGATTACGGTTATTCTCCCAGGCCATTGTTTGATCGCGCAGCTCCTCTGGCACATCGATAGTGACGCCACCGACTGTCTTGACAGCCTTTTCGAAGCCCCTGAAGTCAATCATTGCGTAGTAGTGCATGTTAACACCTAAGACATCTTCAACTGTATTCTCGACTGCCTTTACGCCAGCTTTTTCAGCATCATTTTTAGATGCGTTTTTTCTGAGCGAGCTATTTTTTGCATTCGCAAATACTGCATTTAATTTTGAGTTTCCATTTTTCGACTGAACCCATAGATCACGAGGCACACTGACAAGCGCAGATTTTTTATTTACAGGGTCTATACTGGCAACAAGAATCGTATCTGTTAAGTCGGGTCCATCGTGCCCTTCGCCACCTCGACCAAGCAACAATATATTAATACGCCCATCACCTTCACCTTTAAGTTTTGTTGGATCAACATTAGCATCCATAGCCGCCGCTGCACCACCACCTTTTAAAATCTGATTGAGCTTGAGGTAGCCCTTTGCCATCAATAGCCCAGCTAACGCAAATGTAACAACAAATGTTGCAATTGCACCACGGACCGCAAAGGTGCGCCATGTAGACCGCTCCCTCTTGGAGCGTCCACGCCGTAGAGACCGAGCATGGTTTTTGCGCTTTGGCTCGTCGCTTACATGCTTTTTAGGAGCTGGTATGTTTTCTTTCTTGGCTATTGGATTCGGCTTTTCTGGCGGACGAAGACGTTGGGGCTGTGAAGATAGCGTGGAGGATGGCCTACGCAAAGTAGGCTGGCCTACCAGATCAGACCGCAAATTAGATCGTAGCCTGTCATTAAACACCGGTTTTTTATTTACGGGTGTTAGATTATAAGACACACCCTGTTTATTTTGACTTGGTGTATGTATAAATCCATCTATTGCCTGACGAGCAAATCGTTTGCTAGAGGGGTTTTTTCTAAAATCATTCATAACTACGCAGAGCTAAGTATACCTTTTTCAAACGCAAGCGTAAACATAGTATATATCGATAAAATACTATATAGTAAAGGTCTGACGGAGTAAGTTTATATATGGATACCCAAGATTTTACGACCGAGAATGAAACCTCACCAATTAAAAAGCCCAAGAAGCAGCCAAGCGCTTCTCAAAACTTTTTTTCTACACTTGGTGTGATTTTAGGCGCAGCCCTCATAGCCATTCTCATGATGGTGTTTGTTTTTCGATCATACCAGGTAGATGGGCCGAGTATGCAGCCTACCCTACATAACGGTGACCGTCTCATAATATGGAAAGTTCCTCGTACAATAGCCAAAATAACTGGCAACGCCTATATTCCCAACAGAGGAGATATTATTGTTTTTGGTGAACAAGGACTTCTAGCACCCGATGGCTCGACCAAGGAATTAATTAAACGCGTTATTGGCCTGCCTGGCGATCGAGTTGTTATCGAAAACGGCATTGTAACTGTTTTTAATGACGAACACCCTAACGGCTTTCGCCCAGACACCACCCTTCCTTATGGCAAGGGAAACGATCTCAAAACCGATACTGACGAAAAAGTTAACCAAACTGTAGGGCGTAATCAGGTCTACGTCATGGGAGATAACCGCAACAACTCAATGGACTCCCGGGTGTTTGGCCCCATAGACGCCTCTGACATTGTAGGTAAACTCGTGATGCGCGTATATCCCCTGGGTGACGCAGAACGCTTCTAAGATAACTAAGCCTGTAAGCAGGTTGGGTTGATTTAATTAGTTTCACCGAAAAGGTCTCGCTCCTTGAAAATATTTCTTTGTTAAGAAAATTTTCAAAGACCGCTCACTCGGCTGAGACAGCCTTTTCTTGTGAAAAGCAGCTAAACCAACCTACTGAGATCTATTAATTAATTATGCGTCAAGGGTTTTGATAATACGGGCTAACTCATCATCATTTTTAAATGTTATCTCGAGCTTTCCGCCTTTTGCGGTGCGTTTAATATGTACCTGTGCTTCGAGGCGCCTACCGAGGCGCTTGGTTTCAGGTGTCTCTGTCTTCACTCGTGCATGGACAGTTTTTTGCTCTTTAATACCCGACTTTATAGATGCTACGTATCGTTCCGCCTGACGTACCGACCAGTCGTGTTTCATGATTGCTGTTAATAAATCTTGCTGCTTGTCTGTATGTTGTTTTAGCGCAAGAATTGCCCGTGCATGACCTTCGGTAATATGGGTATCCGCCAATGCTTGTCTTGCTTCTTCTGGAAGTTGCAGTAAACGCACGATATTATTAATGGTTGACGGCGCCTTCCCTAACCTCTCTGCAATCTTTTCATATGTCATATTAAATTGTTGGTGTAATCGCTCTATAGAACGAGCTTGCTCAAGTGGAGAGAGATCAACACGCTGCACGTTTTCAATAAGAGCTATCTCTAGTTGCTCCAAGTCTTTATGTGTTCGTACTAACGCAGGAATTTTCTTACGTTTAGCGATTTGTGATGCTCGCCACCTGCGCTCACCAGCGACAAGAACATATTGTCCGTCTTTTTGTGCTGGCGTTACAACAATAGGCTGCACAACCCCGAACTGTTTAATAGACTCCGCAAGCTGTTCGAGTGCTCCTTGATCAAAATGCTGTCGTGGCTGATCTGGATTAGGAATAATACTAACAATTTCAAGCGATAAAACTTTTTCGCCTTCATCAAGTAAAAGCGTTTTATCAAAATTATCGGGCATTAATGCTGCAAAGCCCTTACCTAAGCCTTTAGCCGACACGTTTTACAATCTCCTTACTTAAGTTTTTGTACGCCCTTGCACCTTTTGAC
This sequence comes from uncultured Candidatus Saccharibacteria bacterium, assembly GCA_964499935.1. GTDB lineage: Bacteria > Patescibacteriota > Saccharimonadia > Saccharimonadales > UBA4665 > CALBGR01. The sequence continues at coordinate 41,357 of CAZCMS010000003.1, forward strand.
CACTTGTCATGCTCAAAAATTGTACGCCCAAAACTCGGAGCCTCTGCCAGGCGAACATTTCGCGGAATCACTGTTTTACATAACTTATCACCAAAATGCGTTTTTATTTCTGTTTGCACCTGATCGGATAGAGTTGTGCGCTTATCGTACATAGTAAGCACAACTCCTAATATATCCAGCTGCGAATTAGCCCCTTGTCTCACAGCTTGAATTGTTCCCAGAAGTTGCCCTAAACCTTCAAGTGCATAGTACTCTGCTTGTACCGGTATCAAAACACTGTTTGCTGCCACAAGAGCATTAATTGTCAACAATCCGAGTGCAGGTGGACAGTCGATAAGAATGTAATCGTAGGTAGCCATCGACAGCGCATTCTTAAGTCGTGTTTCGCGGTCAGAAAGCTCAACCAACTCAACCTCAGCTCCGGCAAGATTCTGATTTGTAGGCAAAATATAAAGTCCTTTGATGCGTGTCTCTTGCACTCCGCTGTCAAGAGATTCACTCCCAAGTAAAACCTCATAACTAGTGGTTGACGCTTCTTTATCCGCCCCTAGTCCACTTGTCGCGTTACCTTGCGGATCTAAATCCACCAATAATACCGAAGTAGTCTCGCTCGCTAATGCAGCAGCCAAATTAACAGTAGTCGTTGTTTTACCAACTCCACCCTTCTGATTACTAACTGCAATGATATTTGTCATTTTTTGTATTCACCTAACTATAAAGTAATCATACCATTAATGTTTATATAGGTAAATTTTATACCAAGCTACTCTACAATTACATAGTCAAATGTGTACGTTGTGTTTGGCGGTAATATCTGCTCTGTCTTGAGCTTAAAGGTAGACAGCGATTTATTTGCGGGGAATATCCGTGCTGCGAGACTTCTGTCGTCTTGACCAGATAGTATAATCTTTGGAGTTTTTGTATATGGTCGATTGAACGTTACCGTAGCGAGATCTCCAGCCGTAATTGTACCAGAGCCAGTAGTAAGCGTAATTGTACCAGCAGTATCATTGCCATCTAGCGTAACTACTGCCCCTGTTCCTGCAGCTGCTTCAGGCTGTGAATCTGCTATACCGCCTGATGTTACCAGGTGACCGCCCAAGACAATATCACCCTTGAATTCTGCCCTATTTGTAACGACTAGTTTTTCTATTGTTGCCTCTCCAGAGATGTTTAGTGTGCCAAACGTTCCGCTTTCTGCTTGCAGATGGTTGCCATCAACAGGGTTATAGTACATTAAGTGTACGAACACTTCGATAGAGCCTACACCTGATCCATCGTACGACTCCATGGCGGTACCCACGACCATCCCAGCAGTGGTCGCTTTCTTACCTACGCCCGGAATACTAGAGATGGTAATCTTATCTCCTACTGCTATGGCGCCACTCTCAGTAGTGACCTTTGTTGGCACGCGACCAGTTAAAGCAATAGGGTAGCCGTTAGGAACATCATGGGTTCCCAGTGTCTGACTAGGGGCAGTAGAAACTATACCCATAAGTGCGCCCTTGTTGGCAACAGTGGCACGACTTACGCTTGTCACAGATGTTCCAGCAGCCATAACAAGCTCTGCCGGCTCTAGTGCATCACTTGAGTTATAAGCCTCAGCAAGGTCTGATGTATTAGGCTGACAACTACCGCTCGTGAGAATACCGCCTGTGAACGTAAATGCGCCAAGCGCCTGTTGCCCACTTCCACAACTAAGGCTAAGTCCAGAGCTTCCGTTTACCTTGTAGCCTGTGGCATTTATATTGCCTCCAACATTCAATTTGCTACCACCATCCGATGTGGTAGTACCCACGAGCACAGAATTTCCATTTCGATCGACACGTAGCAGTGGGTTATTGCCATTTGCATCACTGAAATCAATAACTCCGCCTGTCTTAAATGTAATGTTATTGCTAGTATCAAACCTCAGTTTTTCAGTATTATTCATGATCACTCGTAAATCATAGCTATCGGTTGTACCCAGTGTAGCAACTTGTCCAAAACTATTTCCATTTCGAGTGAAGGAAGGGACGCCACCACCCTGTATAAGATCGACCCAGGCGTTACCGTTTTCTGACACCTTAAACTTCCCTGTTAATTCATCGAAGTAAATACGTCCTGTTGCTACGCTACCTCCACCAAGCGTGGCACCAACAGACAATCCTGGCGCAGCACTTGCACCAATCTGTATACCGCCATTACTTGTTGAGCCACTTCCTGTAAAGTTACCTCCAATATCTAGACGTACTTGAGGTGCAGAGCCAACTTTGAGACCTACACCGACGCGCCCTAGCGTATCACTACTTGTGTCCACGGTAAGCGAATTAATATAGCGCGAAGCATCACCAGTATTCTGGGTTCGAACCGATAGCTTCTCGGTTGAGTTACCGGAATTTGAAAGTATCTTTACATCTCCCGCATTTGAGATGTTGATTCGACTACTATTGTTTGTAATGATATCGAGTGCAGAATTTGAGCTTAATCCGAGTACGGGGTTCGCAATCACGGCGTCGTAGCTTGTCGCTATTCTTGTAGTCGCTGTTCCGGGATTTGTCGTATAAACATTACCTCCGTTATTGAAGCCTGTGCCACCACCGCCAGATCCGCTACAACTCTGGAACACGATATTTGCGCCATCATAGCCCACACAGTTCCCTGTTTGCCCTGTCACGCTTAGCGACTGCACCACACCAGATGCATTCGTGAACAATATACCCATTGCACTACCTACTGTCACAGTGCTATTTGGTACGATATTAACATTTTGTAATGTACCGTTATTTGTTAGTCGCGTTACTTCATTGGTTTGTAATGATCCCTCGACAATATTAAGATTGGCAACACCTGCACCACTATTTGTAACCCTGAGTGTTGAGTCACCCGCATCTAGAATATTTAAATCGAAGCCTGACCCGGTCTTCTGTATCTCGCTGCCACCTACAAGCATATTTCCATTCTTAAGCACTGTCAGTGCATTAGAGCGATTACCTGCATCCGTGCCATTACCTACAACAAAGAGCGGATCACCAGCAGTCCAACCAGAAGCGTTACCTTGGATAAGATTGTAGCGACCTACTACTGTACTTGCAAAGGCTTGAGCGGTTGCGTTAAATCCGAGTGCTGTGCTGTAGTGGCCACTTGCAGTTGTGCCATAGCCAAGCGCTGTACTATACATACCACTCGCTGTAGTATCTCCGCCCATTGCCACACTGTATGCACCAACATTCGTATCATTCCATTGTGTTCCTGTGACATCTCCCGCACGAAACGCTGCCTTGTTCGTATCAAAGAACATTCGAGTACCTGCGCCTGTTACAGTGATGCCGTTACCGCCACCGAAGGTTCCTTGAACGAGCATGCTACCTCCATTTACATGTAATTTTGCTGCTGGGCTGGTTTCTCCGATACCTACATTACCGTTGGCGAGAATTGTCATTTTAACTGAATTGTTTGTCTCAAAATTAAGTGCATAATTATCGTTTGTACCAATTACCATATCTTCGCCAAATAAATTGCCTTTATGGAGAATGTCTCCAGCCGTAGCGCCTGAGTCTTCATCATCCGCGCACTCCCAACCAGCCAATGCACCACCATACTTTAGGAGTTGCCCAGAGTTACATGTAGTAGTGAGACCTACACCTTGTCCTGCGGTAGTTATGAGACCACCGTTACCCTGCAACCTGACAGAAACTTTAGGGTTACTGCCGTCGGTATTGTCTACTGTTATGGAGTCATTTGTGTTACTAACCGAACTAATGCCAACGCCGTCTCCGCCTGTGTCAGCGCCACACATCAATATACCACTACCATCAACTGTTAATTTGCCGTTGTTACCAAACCCAGAGCAATTCATTCCGCTCAGCACAATGTTCCCTGAATTTTTGCTAAGAGTGAGATTGCCTGTGCCTGCGCTAGCAAGTGTTAGTCCACGATTCCCGGAAGATGCAGCTGAGACAGTGAAATCGCCAGAGCCACTACCCTGAATACTTGTACCACTTACTGTGGTTCCATTGACGGTGCCTGCAAGATAGAGATTCTTAAATTTAATTGCACTTGAACCAAGATCACGAGTATTGTCAGCGCTAGCAATAAGATCTTGGTTGAGGCTTGTTGGGCTCGTGAGATTAGATAATGTCGTATTGGCACCTGCGGGACCTGCACCTGTATCATCAGCACACGAAACTCTACCGTTGACATCGACAGTAAGCTTACCGCCGTTTGCGTTGCCACTACAATTTAGTCCGGTGAATACCAGTCGGCCCGTACCACTAGCAGTCAGCGTGAGGTCGGTGTTGTTAGCGGATTGTAATGTGAGCGCACCGAGACCCTTGATCGACTTACTAGCTGCAACCTCAATGTCATCGTTGAATGTTTTTACACCAGCAAATGTCTGAGCAGCAGTGCTAACAAGACCAGCGTAACTTGCATCGGCAGTCTGAAGACTAAGAGTACTTCCAGAGATAAGACCACCGTTAGTATATTTAGTGCCAGTTGTGAGGATGGAGCCGAGGGTGGTGACGCCTACACCATCGCCTTCGCCTTCTTCATCATCCGCGCACTCCCAACCAGCCAATGCACCACCATACTTTAGGAGTTGCCCAGAGTTACATGTAGTAGTGAGACCTACACCTTGTCCTGCGGTAGTTATGAGACCACCGTTACCCTGCAACCTGACAGAAACTTTAGGGTTACTGCCGTCGGTATTGTCTACTGTTATGGAGTCATTTGTGTTACTAACCGAACTAATGCCAACGCCGTCTCCGCCTGTGTCAGCGCCACACATCAATATACCACTACCATCAACTGTTAATTTGCCGTTGTTACCAAACCCAGAGCAATTCATTCCGCTCAGCACAATGTTCCCTGAATTTTTGCTAAGAGTGAGATTGCCTGTGCCTGCGCTAGCAAGTGTTAGTCCACGATTCCCGGAAGATGCAGCTGAGACAGTGAAATCGCCAGAGCCACTACCCTGAATACTTGTACCACTTACTGTGGTTCCATTGACGGTGCCTGCAAGATAGAGATTCTTAAATTTAATTGCACTTGAACCAAGATCACGAGTATTGTCAGCGCTAGCAATAAGATCTTGGTTGAGGCTTGTTGGGCTCGTGAGATTAGATAATGTCGTATTGGCACCTGCGGGACCTGCACCTGTATCATCAGCACACGAAACTCTACCGTTGACATCGACAGTAAGCTTACCGCCGTTTGCGTTGCCACTACAATTTAGTCCGGTGAATACCAGTCGGCCCGTACCACTAGCAGTCAGCGTGAGGTCGGTGTTGTTAGCGGATTGTAATGTGAGCGCACCGAGACCCTTGATCGACTTACTAGCTGCAACCTCAATGTCATCGTTGAATGTTTTTACACCAGCAAATGTCTGAGCAGCAGTGCTAACAAGACCAGCGTAACTTGCATCGGCAGTCTGAAGACTAAGAGTACTTCCAGAGATAAGACCACCGTTAGTATATTTAGTGCCAGTTGTGAGGATGGAGCCGAGGGTGGTGACGCCTGACGATGGCGCACCAGAACAGCTTCCAAACTCCGGGCCACTTGCCGTACTAATCAAACAAAGGCCAGTAGTTGAAGCAGCGCCCGTTGACACTAGGTTTGTGCCATTGAAATACACCACTCCGTTTGTTGTAAAACTAGTTGCACCGGTACCACCGCTGCTGATACCTAGTGCTGAGGCTAGCGTCATGCCAGCAAAATTTGGACTTGAAGTCACAGATATATTCTGTGGCAAACTAAGCTTTACTGCGCCATTAGCAGCCGAAACGGTTATCTGATTTGCCGTACCACTCAGTGCCGTAACACCGGTATTCGTGATGGTTAGTCCTTGGACATTAATCCCTGGCCCTGCGTTAAATGTCACGTCACCTCTGGTGCCCTGAATACTCAACACCCCAGCATTGCTCATTACCCCGCCAACCAACTGTAAGCCATTACCCGGATTTGATCGACTCGTTTCTGTCAGCTGGTTTCTTAGCTCTTGCAGCTGCATTGTCAGTTGATCAACCGATTGATCATTTGTAATTCCTTGGTACTGCTGCCCATCGTAATATAAAAATTTATTACTTTCCTTATCAAAATAGATTTGTCCCGCTTCTGCATTTTGAGGTTTGGCAGATGGCGTAACTACAAACCGGTTATTAAGCTGCAATGCGCCATTAATAGTCACCTGATTTGCGTCCTGAACACTTTTTTCTGATAATTTTGCCAAGTCTTCGCTTGATATATTGCTTACTGGTCTAATAGGCTCTTCTTTGTCGCGGAAAAAACCACCAAGCGTCAGGCCAGCCGTCATAAGTATTAATACACATACGACTCCGCCTGCAACAATGATACGCTTTTTAGATTTTTTCCCAATAAAGTTATTGCCTGTATATGCTTTTCGTTGCCCCTCTTCTGCAACTGGCACATAACTTAATTTTGCCTGTTGGTCTATTCCGTCAAGCGACTCTCCCTCGCCAACATCCAGCGCCATTTCAGAACCGTCTTGAATACGGTCCAAGGTCAGTATACCTGGATTGCTACTCTGACTAGAACGAATATCCCTAGAAGCGTCTTCTAGGACTTCATTCGGTCCGCCACTGTCGAGCCCGTCATTATTCATTGTTTTTTGTTTTTTGTTTTAGCGTTTTTTGTTTTTATTCACGCATACATTAAAATATAGCCTATTACACTACCAAAAGGCAACTATTTTATTCCTGTAACCTCTATAGCAACGTGACCATACCGTATGCTAGCGCTAAACTGAGTACAAAAATTATTACCGCTGCAAGCAACATACGGATGAGCGATCGAACTATCTTTTTTTCTGCCAAAGGATTACGACCAATTGCAATTAAAGATGCGTACCCTGATGACATAATCATAAATGTGGCTAAAAATATCCCGAACAACAGCACTAGGCCACTGATAATGAGTGCATATGGCTTTACTTGCTTGCCAGCCACACTATCGGCTACCTGCAAAAGCTTATTTCGACTCTTGCCACTTGCAGCAAACACTTGGCCACTTGTAATATCGTAATTTCTCACCTCTATTTTCACTGGAATTAGCCCTACCTTAACAGGCGAATTATCTGCACCCAAAGTAAATACCTGCGAATTCGATGATTCACTATCTAGTTTATCTTGCGCCACACCAATAATTCGGCCTGACTTTGTAGCTTTTTCACCGACACCAGTAATTGCATCAACTGTTATAGGATCACCAGAATCTATAGAGCCATTACTGGTACTTACGAGTGTTTCAACTACGCCTGCGTTTGCAACCACAGTAGTATTGCTCGCTTCATTCGTCTGCCCAAATGACAAATCCCCTTTTTCGACCACAACACCATAAAGATTTGATAAATTCTGACGATTTGCTTCTACAACCAAGCTTGCACCCTTATCAAGACTCACGATTGTACCTTTCGCAAGTTTCTTGTGCGTTTTGTATGCCTGAGTTACTGTCGCTGCCGAAGTCTGAAGGCCTAACAACGATATAGAAAGCACCCCCATTAATAGGAGTATCGCACTGTTTTTTGCTACGTTTTGCAAACAATTTCTCATACCATCAGAGATATTCGACTTTCATATTGATTATGCTAATTACTCCATTTTACTACAGTTGAACACTACACCTCAATCGAATACTGATGAAAGCGTTCGATTTATTTAGTATTATTATACTAGCATTATTATACTAGTATAATACAGTCGTAGCATACTATTGCCCTATTATTGTTTTGTACATAAGAAGAGGCTGAGAATCAAATAACAAGATCCGTAAATCCTATCCCTTCTACGATTCTTGTGGCATGTCGCAAAATATACGTTAAGCCTATACTAGCGCTGCACTCATGCTGCTTGATATACCAAGCGTCTTTACGTTACGAAAATACAACTCCATCACCTAACAACTCTACGCCCTCAAGCTCTAAAGTCTATTAGCTAACAAGACCAAGATCACTCCAAAAAACCAGTGGCAAAGAATAGTCTTTCCTAAAACTTGCTCAAATACGTAAGTGTAATGTTACCGACCTGCACTACACCACCACTCTGTGCACCAACACGAACTTTGACCGTCATCATGCCATCAGCTGCATATCGTGCATTCGTTAGATTGAAATTATAGGTAGACCACCCACTCACTGGAGTTGCTGCACCTAGATTCACGTCTGTAACACCGGATGTACCTATAGCACTGATGTCACTTCCTGCATTTGCAGCGCCACTTGTGTAAGTGTTAATAGAGAGCGCATTCGAAGCTGTCCATGCATCCCAATCAGATGGCACCGGCAAAGTAATGACAATATCGTATTCTTCCCAGCTGCCAGATGCGGTCGTCCACTTATAGTAGTTTTCTCGACGCGTGCTATCATGACCTGCGGTCATTGTACCTACGCCAGTGCCGTCAAGCACTGCGCCAGCATATTCAGGCGACAATACAATTGAACGAGTTGGGCGTGCCGTTCCATTATATGAAATACCAGTTGTAGCACTGAGGACTACACCATTAGAGCCATTACCTACTGTTATAGTTCCAGTGAATGTGGCATTCCCTGTGTTGGATATAGTGAGCCTGGTGGCACCATTAGTCTTAAACTGTAAGTCAAAATTGTCATTAGTACCAAGAGACATGTTGACTCCAAACGAATTTCCGCCCTGAAGAACATTGCTAGTGATACTACCGCAATTACCTGCTGTAGTACATACTTCGTGGCCATTTTGGCGGAGAGTACCGGAAACATCCACATCGCCAAGAACGTTCATAGCCTGACTGTAGCCACCTGGGGAGGTCATGACAGCATCGGCAGCAGTAGCTACAAATAGACCTTTGCTGTAGATTACAGAACTCCAGTAGTTTGCCGTTGCTGCAGTGCGAGCGGTCCAAGTGATGCCGTCTGGGGAGGTCATAACGCGGTTAGTGCCATCAGCTGATACCGCGACAAAGAGACCGCTACCGTAGGTGACTTCACTCCAACTATTAGCCTCGGCTGCAGTGCGAGCGGTCCAAGTGATGCCGTCTGGGGAGGTCATAACGCGGTTAG
>CAZCMS010000003.1:50484-53872 GCA_964499935.1 uncultured Candidatus Saccharibacteria bacterium
AGCCTCGGCTGCAGTGCGAGCGGTCCAAGTGATGCCGTCTGGGGAGGTCATAACGTGGCTAGTGCCAGAGTTAGCAACCGCCACGAATATGCCGTTGCCGTATGCGATTGAACTCCAGCCTCCAGCTGGCACAGTACGAGCAGTCCACACACTCGCATCCGCAAAATCACCTGATACTGTTAGTTTGGCGTTGCTGGTTGCACTACCAATGTTGATCCTCTGGTTCGTCGTATCTGCATTAAATAGTGTCTGGCTACCTGAATTCTGTATTCTAAATGCACTGGTAGAGTTAGTGCCGTTTCTGAATGTTTGATCGTTACCTATGAATACTTGGTTGTTACGATTGAGCATTGCCACCGTGTCATTAAGGCGTGCGTCATCGAGCTTACCTGAGGTGATCTTGTCTGCACTAAGGTTGGTGAGACCTGAGCCGTTGCCAGTGAAAGTGTTGGTACCTATATTGATATTGCCAAAGCCAGGACCAATAGAGCCCACAGTGAGTGCACCTACACCAGTGAGGCTCGAATATGTACCAGAAAGTCGAGCGGAGGCAAACGTACCACTAGTAATGAGCGTGGCATCCATAGTAACATTTTGAAGCACGCCAGCGTTAGTGATACGGGTAGTACCGCCAGTTTGAATGCTACCAGTAAGTGCATTTATGTCTTGTCCAATTATATTGTAGTAAACGCCTGTAGTTTGAGTGCCTGCTGGCAAGGTTGGAACAAATGGCTGTCCAGAAACCCAAAGTACTGCCGTAGATGTATTGATCAGCGGACTAATTCTCCATGTTTGATACGATGAAGATATCTGCCCATACAGTTCAACTACTGTTGAGCTTGTGTCATTTACAGTTGTTACTGCCACAAAATGAGAACCAACTATACTACCAGCAGTATCTGTGACCTGAACGCTCACAAATGGCGCTCCGCCCATAGCATTTTGCTGCTTCACTCTAAAATCTACCGTAGCCCTAGAGCCGTACGAGTTACCATCTTGCGTAGCCACTACTGTCGCAATACTTCGACAATCATTATATTGACCAGTAATCGTACAGGTACCTAGCTTCGTATATTGGTTGGAATAAAGATTTGATGTGCCTGAAGTTACATAGCCCGCAACGTTAACACCACCACTAACAGTAACGCTATTATTCACTGTTAGCGCGCCACTCATAGTAGTTGCACCAGTAAAGACATTGGCAGTACTGCCACTCTGTACATACCCACCCGAATTTGCAATACCAGTAATATTCTGGAGTACGCCAGCGTTAGTGATACGAGTAGTGCCACCAGTTTGGATATTTGCTGTTGCGTTTACGTTAGCACCTGTTACCGTTGATGTGGTTGTAATTGTATTACTCGTAGATATCGTACCAAAGCCTGAACCGATCGAGCCAGTCGTCAATGCACCAACGCCTGTAATGCCCGTATAGTTACCCGAAATACGAGCGGAGGCTACAGTGCCAGTAAGATTAGCTGCGTTGAGGTTGGTGAGGCCTGAGCCGTTGCCAGTGAAGCCTCCAGCAATCACCGTTCCAGAGATATTAATATGACCAGTCTGTGCAACGCCAGGAGTAACAGACTGCAAATCAACAAAACTGCCACTTGCACCACAAGACCCCCAAGTTGGCGCACTCGTGCCACCACTGACTAAGCATTGCCCACTGGTGCCTGCACCTGTAAATGCATACGTAGAGCCATTACTATAAGCAATAGAGCCTGCTGAACCAACAGCACTCACTCCCGTACCACCTCGTGCAACTGTAAGGGTACCTGTAGTAATAATATCTGCGTTAGCTGCAACATTCTGCAGCGCTCGCGAAGCATCAATAACGGTAATACCACCTACTCGAAGATTGCCTGCTTGAATGTTAAATGTGTCATCAGTTGAAAGCACGTTATCTCCTGAACGGTACAAATTAACATCGTTACCAAAGTACAACCCGTTAGTTGCTGAAGTTGTGTTGGTGCCAATTCTAAGTGCGCCAGTAGCGCTACCACTTCCCTGAGTTATTAAATTCATGTTTGCATCCCATGCATAAGGCAGCTCATTCTCCCTACCAAGCCCCTGATTACCCACACGGTCACTTAGCATCTGTAAACCACCGAGAGATATAGGCTGCCCGTTTGTGCTTGTGATCGTAATACGGAGTCTTGTGTGACCTCCCCATCCCGTTACAGGCATATACACAGCATTCTGCTGGCTTGCAATTCCCGATACAGTGGCTCTCGTTGTCCACGTAACCCCATCTGCTGAACTTTCAACTAAGACATTTTTATTGGCAGCTGTTGCGCCTATGTACGGGAATTTAAGCACAAGCCATGCCCATGATTGCGCAGCGTACGGCAGGTTAGGTGAATTCCACGTATATCGTGCAGCTACATTGGTCGTACCGTCCAATATCCCAGCGCTAACATTTTCCGTCTGTGCAAACACTTGCGAGTTGAGTGTGGCAGCATTCCAGGTACTGCCATCAGGAGATTGTTCAAATGCTGGCGCGCCGTATCCTCGGTTAAAGGCAAATATATCGTGCCAGCTACGGCCCATAGGACTTTGAGCCAATGCAGTAGGCATGCCCGAATAATAGGTATTAACTAGATCAGTAGCGTACAACCTATTGAAATCCCTTACCATAAGATTGCTCTTAACTTGTAGATGCCCTTCGAATACAGATGTTGCTCCAACGCCCTGGACATACAATCGACTACTCGGGCCAAGAATACTGAAGCTATCATCGGTTGCAAGAATATCTGCACCAGAGCGATAGAGGTTTGTATCAGTACCAAATAATAAGCCACCTGCCGCCGAACCTGAAGTATCAGATAAGTTTATCGCAGCCCTGGTGGTACCTGCGCTTGGAGCTGCTACCTGAATACCAAAAGCGTTGTTAGTTGCTCTCAATGAATCTATTCGGAGCCCAATATTATTAGTAATTGCCCCTGTGCCTGCATTATTGGCTAGCTGCAATCCGTAAGCTTCTCCGATGGCATTTGTACTATTATTATCGACCCTTGAGTATAGTCCTCGAGCTATCGTTATGCCACCGCCACCACTTTGTTGATTCACATAGAAAGAGCCACCATTAATATTAGTACCTACGCCACTATTATTATAGTGAGTTTGTCCCTGTAAGCCTGTCACTATGCCTGTATTACCGCCACTGCCCTCGATAGTAACTTGCCCGTTTACTCCGTACAGTGAGTGAGCATTGGCTGCAGTCTGTGTACTGATAAGTGTAGCGTTAACACCTTGCTGGCTCGCCGTTGGATCCGTTACTTCATATCGAACTTTCAGTTTAATATTATTATCAGTAATAGTGCCTACCGAAAGCTTGCCGTTAGTCATAAAGTTACCGTCTGTTCGAAGCGTATTCAGAGCCGACCGA
>CAZCMS010000004.1:0-53197 GCA_964499935.1 uncultured Candidatus Saccharibacteria bacterium
GTCGTCTTCGTCATCGCGGGACTTCTTGCCCTTGCGCGGCTTCGGGTCTTCATCCTCGTCGTCATCTTCGTCGTCACGAGACTTCTTCGACTTGGAACCCTTCAGCTTGATGCCGTTCTGGTTTACCCAGCGGTCGAAATCGGCTCGCACGTCGGCTTCATTCACTTCCGGGTTAGCCAGCAAGTCCAGGTCATAGACCAGCAGCGCGGCTTCTTCTTCGGTAAGCGCGGTGCGCTCGCCCTTCTGAACTTCCCACTGCGACGCCGGAGACGCGTCCTTGTTGTACTTGACCAGAATGTCGCAACCGAACTTGGGGTGCGACATGCTGTAGCTGTTCGTCTCGCCCGTCTTCTTGTTCTTCTTGACGTTCATGCTCTTCAGGCCCTGGATGCGTTCCATCAGGGTCTTGGGCATGCGCACGACTTGAACCGGCGTCCACGAATCGCTGTCCTTGTCCTTCACACCGGTTTCACGTTCGGCCTTGGTGTGCTTCGGGGACTTGCTGGGTTCGTTGTCCTGTTCCTTCCGGATGATGGCGTTCATCCAGAATTTCTTGTCGAACTGCACAACGACTTCGCTTTTGTCGCGGTCTTCCGAATAGACGTTAAGCTGTTCGGCAGCGGAACGCCACGGATCGTAGACTTCCGAATCCTGATTGCCGGTGCTGCTGTCAAAGCCCGGCACCGTCTTCGGAAACTTCGTCTTTTCGCCGTTCTTCTTCTTGCCCTTCACCCAGTATTGGGCGCTGACAACGACGCCGGGCAGCAGACGAATTTGCGTCCACTTGCCATCCTTGAATTCTGCGATCTTGACGAGATCGGCGGGACGGGCGGACTTCTCCTTACCGCCTGTCTGCACGTCGTCCATCTCGCGCCATTTGCCTTTACCTGCCATGACTCATTCCTTACGCTGGGTTGATCTTGTGACCCTATTAACAGGATCGTGTTTAGCCTTCGCTGGGCTGGAAACCGTCCACCGAAATTCCGGTGTTGCGCCAGTACATGAACTGCATGGCCCGATAGATTTCGCCCAGTTTGTCCGGGTTTGCAGCGGCCCAGCGCAGGCAATGCGTGTTGTCTTCCGACACGCCGTCCCACAGCTTCACGTAGGGCGGCATGCCTTCGATGTTGCCCTTGTAGTTGGCGGCGCGACGGAAGTGGTTCAGCACGTTCTTGACGATGTAGCGCTGCACCAGTTCTTCCCAGCCCAGGCCGAAACGATCAGCGAGTTCGAAGAAGACCGAAATCGACGCGCGCGGACCACCGATGATGACGGTGCCCAACCAGTGGTTCGTCAGTTCCACGTCACCCATGTGTTCACGGGTCTTGCCAGCGTCCATGAATTCGCTGTAGCCAGTCGTGAACCAGTGTGCAACGGTCTGCACAAGAAACACGTGACGTTCTGCCGGATCGGTGTTGACCAGCTTGTCCGCGTGGAACTTGACCATCGCGGGCCATGCTTCGCGGAATGCACCTTGAATCAGGAAATGCAGCAGGTCCACGACTTCGGTTTTGCAGTTCTCCGCATCGGTTGCGGCGTTGCCTGCCGCCCACCACGGAGCGTATCCGGCGGATTCGGCCAGTTCCTTCGCTTCGTCGCGCATGGCCGAAGTGGTGTCAACCTTGGGATCGACCAGCCATTGCGGCCCGGCCAGCTTGAAGCCGAGTTCGTATTGCATGCCCACAACGGTCGTGAACTGTTGCACGAAATCACCCGGCATCAGGTTGATGGTTACGCTCATGTGTTTTTCCTTGGTTCGAGCACAAAGCTCATTAGGGTTTGTCGATCTGCTGCGCGAATCCATTGGGGAATCCCCAACATCGTGCGCACCAATCCAACAGGGTCAATAATTCGCGCGCGATATGCGATGTGTTCCAGTTCTTCGCTGGTCGTATCGAAATCGGCCACCGGTTCCATATCGGTTCGCTCTTGCAAATCTTCTATGGACTCGTGTTCTTGTTCCGCAGCTTCATCAGCGACTTGTGATCGCGCGCCTTTCAGCCACGGATTGATGAAGGTTGTGAGCACGCCTAAACGTGCGTCACAGCGATCAATCGCTTTGCCCACCATCATCAAATGGATTTGGGCAACATCATCAAGCTTGACCTTGTGCGAGTAGTCCACATACGTGCGCTTTGCACTCAGCAGCGCCATACGTGTGTACTTTTCCATGATCTTGCCGCGCCACGTCCTGGCTTTCTCATCCCAGAAAGCGGATTCTTTGGCGGCGGCATACAGTCCGCTGTCGGTGTTCGCCCCGAGTTCGATTTCGAGTTCACGCAAGCGGATTTGCAACGCCGGATCGTTCGAATCGTAGAAAGCGTTGTGCAGCTTCACGTACTCCGCGCCCTTGTCTAGAAAGACGGACAGCAGGCCGAACAATAGACCGCGATTGAAGTAGAGCTTTCGATAAGCGTCTAACGCATCCTGTGGCTCTTTCAGTGCCATCGCGTTGAACAACAGCGTAGGCAGCTTTTCTTTCTGATCCGAAGTCAGCTTCGTGTTCGGGGCCAGCGTCTGGCGCGCACAGAACTTCGCAAACATGTTGCGTACCAGTTCCGGACATTCGAAGATGATCGGGGTAAGTGCTTTCCAGATCAGCATATCGAGTGTTTGCAGATACTGGCTGCTACTCAGATTGTCCGATATGGATTCCTTGTGCGTCTTTAGCGACGCAAAGGTTTCGGAATGCGTGTAGGCACTCATTTCGCGTCCTTGTGTCAGGTGGTCAGATACACCTATTAACAGGATGCAAAAAGATTGCCGGACCCCATTTCTGAGGCCCGGCGTTGGGTCATCGCTGCTTCTGGCGCAACTGTTCGAGGCGCATTTGCTTCTGCAAGTCGTCCATCTGCTTGTTGAACTTCGTCGCAATCATCACCAATTGCGGGCGCAGGCGCGTCGCCACCAAAACCAGATGCTTGCACATCGCGGTTTTCATCTGCGGATTGCGGATGACCGGGGGCTGATCGATGGCTTGCAACAGGTCGGAACCATCCTTAGCGTGCAAGGCGTAGTCCCAGCGATAGCGGAAATCGAAGCACGAGCAATCAGCCTTCACAAACACCTTGCGCTTCTTCCGATCAGGAATGATCGTGAACATCGAAAGGTACTTCGGACTGTGCGTGAGCTTGATGATGTTGCCGTTGGGCATCTGCTCTTTCACGGATTGCGTTTTTGCTGCGAAGTAAGGCACCGGACCGAATTGCGGGTCTTCGGTGATGCCCTGCTTGGCTTGCAAAATCTTTACCAGATTGGCAGCTTTCCATTTCCGACGCGGATCGGTCAGACGCAGAATGTAATCTAGGGTAAGCATGTTCTAGCTCCTATTCTGCGATGAAATTTGCGCCTAGCTTTTGCTGTTCTGCGCAACCATGCGCTGACCGAAAAACACGACCTTTTCAGCGTCGTATTTGCCATCGGTATAGCCGCGCTTAGCCAGACCCTGGCGAGCCGCGCACAGACGCCAAATCGCCTTGAACGCGTTGCCTTCCGCATAGTTCATCCCCAGCGCTTCGATGATATCGTTGCACTCAGCGACATACGGACTTTTTGCGGTTGTGGGGTTCTGGATCGTCACCTTGTAATAGCTGACGCTACCACCGGTGTATTCTTTCTCTTCCGCAGGCGCGGCCTTTTGGTCCAGCGTCAGCCCTGCGGCTTTCATGGCGTGTGCCAAGCCTTCTTCTAGACTCATGATCAGTCCTCGATTGCGGGGGTTTGGTCGGTACGTGCAGCGCCGTGCAGCACAAAGAACGGTTGATCGTCAATCCACACATCGATCTTGATTGCGTGGTGGCTGTACATGAATTCGGCCTTGGCCTGACGGCTCGTGAAGTAGATACCGTCCACCTTGCCTTCGAGCGCTGCCTTTACTGCATAGCCTTCGCTTTCGTAGCGCATCGTCACCACGTAGACACGGTGACCGCACATGCGCATCATCGTAATGATCTGATTCCACATGATCGGATCGCGGGTGTAGGTATCGTCGTAATCAAGAGAAATGTTCATGTCGTACCCTTTGTTTATTCGTTTTGCTTCAAGCTTCCAATTGAAGCGTTGCCAATCGTGATAAGGCATTTCAGCCTTGCCGCGTTCCCACTTCACCCAATCGGACTTATGTACGCTAATGAACTCAGCAGCTTCATATCGCGTCATTCCTGATTCGGTACGAAGCTGCGTAAGTTCTTCCGGTGTCGGACTTTTGTTCATACGGCAACAGGTGCCGAAATGGCCGGGTGGTGTTCGTATCCGACGAGTTCGAAATCCTCTGGTTCGTATTCAAAAATCGACGCAGGTTTCCGAAGAATTTTGAGTTGCGGCGGGGCCAGGGTTTCGCGCGAAAGCTGTTCACGCACCTGATCCAGATGGTTCGTGTAGATGTGGCAATCGCCACCGGTCCACACGAAATCGCCCACTGCATAGCCAAGCTGCTGCGCGAACATGTGTGTCAGCAGCGAATAGCCAGCGATGTTGAAGGGCACGCCCAGGAACATATCGGCGCTGCGCTGATAAAGCTGGCACGACAGACGGCGGCGCGGAACGTTCATACTGTCCAGTAACTTATGTTGAGGCTCTTCAGACAAACCGCGTAGGGCCGCTTTGTCGCATCCGTTTGCCTCTGCCCACATGACCCGTTCCATGCGAGTCAGTTCTTCGACATAGAACTGGAACAGCGCGTGGCACGGCGGCAGTGCCATGTTGTCAACTTGCGCAGGGTTCCATGCACTGACGATGTGACGGCGGCTGTCGGGATTGTCACGCAGCGAAGTGAGCACGTTGGCGATTTGATCTATCTTCCGATAACGCACATCGCCTTCGGTCACGTAAGCCGTACCATCGGTGAATTCAACAGGACGGAATTCTTGCCCGTAGTTTTCCCAGTGCATACCGCTCAGTTCGAGTTCGCCCGGCCAAGCGCGCCACTGCGACCCATACACCGGCCCCAGATTGCCGTCAGCATCCGCCCATTCGTCCCAGATGTGCACGCCGCGATCCACCAAATATTTGATGTTCGTGTCGCCCTTCAGGAACCAGCAGTTTTCAACCGTGATGCCCTTCCAAAACAGCTTCTTGGTGGTCACTGCCGGGAAGTATTTGTGCAGCGGAAAACGCATCTGCATGCCAAACACGCTGAGGGTGCCGGTGCCTGTGCGGTCGGTCTTCTTGCGGCCATTTTCGAGCACGTAGCCCAGGCCGTTTTCATAAATGCGAGGATGGGTCATAGAGCCTTTCCGTCAACACGTTGGTTCAGAATCATTTCTTGGAATGCGAGCGAAGGTCGCACGTTGTGTTCCGCGATGTAGTGGCGATATCCTGCTGGCCACTGCCACCCGGTCCACGTGTACTCTTCGTGGCCGTTGCTTTGCTCACAGATGCGGCAGCGCGAAGAACCGCGATATGCGTCCACGCGGCAACGTTCTTGCACACTGTCCAGCGCACGCAAGAATTCGTCTTGACCTGTCCACGGCAGCGCTTGCGCACGTGGCGTAGGTAGTTTGGGTTCACGTGGTGATACCCAATAGCCTTCACGATTCAGAGGGTTCATGGCCTGTCCAACTGAGGGGTTTACCGATGCGTTCGCCGTCGTCATAGAAGATGGTGCCGACAACGAGAAAGTTCGCATACTCTTCGTCCCACTCTTCCATGCCGTCATTGATCACGAAATCGGGACTCATCTGCGCAACTCGTGGTATGAATTCATCCGCCCAGAGAACGAAATCTTTCGCACCAGAATTGCTTACGCGGTTTTCCGCCCAGATGCGGGCTTCCACCACATTGCCGCGCGTTTCTATCAGTTTCTGAACGAACTCATGAAAGAAAATCGACTTGCCCAGATAGTAGACGTGGCGACGTTCGACATTGATAGCTGCGTACAGGGTGCCCATGCGTTAGTCCTTACGGATGATTCGCAGTGTGTCCAGCGACGCTATATCGTGAATCACACGCTCGTTGTACAGAAGCTTGTATGTGCCATCCGGCAGACGTTCCAGATTCAGAACCGTAGGAATGTCTGCGCGGATCGCTACGGCTTTTGATATCGGCAGTTCGATGCCGAGTTCTTCCAGCCGCAACGCGCGATAGGGTTCACTCATCGTCATCCCCTGACTGCTCTTCATCCGGGCCGTGCAGCAGGTTGTGCTTTGCGCTCGAAATGGTCTTTTCTGTGAGCTTCACGACCGATTTCGGCAGCGTCATTCCGCACACGTGATAGGCGAACGATTCCGCGATGGTTTCCGTGTAGGCCACTGTCGCGTATTCGGTGATCACCGGCTTCAGGTCTTTGCGTTCGATGTGCGTGGGCCACACCGAAGCAACTTCTTCCACTTCGCCCGTCTTCAGCAGGATATTCAATTCCTTCGGGCTGAGTCCGTGCGTTGCCTTGATCTTACGCAGAATCGCCGTCAGCGCCAGCTTTTCGTCATCGTCGTCAAGCGAGCCTTTGAGATGGCTCAGCGTGAAATCCTGCGTCAAGTTCTTCAGGAATCGACGCGTAATCTTCTGATCAACTTCGGTGATCTTGATGGACGTGTTGTAAAGCTTGATCCACTCTGATTCGATTTCCATCGAACGCAGCCACGCGCGGTGCAGGCGGTGTCCCAGTTCGTGGGCGAACAGCAGCGGGTAGTTCGACGGTGCGTCATGCTCAGGCGCGATCTGGATGCGCGAACGTCCCTTCTTGGGGTGCAGGTAGCGCCCCGCCCAACGCTGCTTTCCAGCCGGGTGCATTTCCCAGATGATTTCGTCTTCGGCCAGACCTTCAAGGCCGAACTTTTTCAGGTTCTTGAACGTGATGTTCAGCGCAGTATTGACCGATTTGCGCACATCCTTTTCGGGTTCGTAGAACCAGTACAGCTTGCCGAAGCGTTCGTGCTCTGTGTGACCACGGTACAGCATAGCCGTATCGCATCCATAGACCTTGCCCGCACGCGGGTTCGGCCCCAGGTTGATCAGCACGTATTTCACATCCACTTCTTCGCTGTGGCGCAGTTCTTGGATGTGTTGGTTCTCCACATACAAGATGTTCACGATATCGCCGTCAACCTGCTTCACCTTGGCGAGCGCTGTACGCTTCTTGTCATCGGTTTCGATGATCACATAGTCGGCTTTCTTAATCTTCATTTTCGTTCCCGGAAATAAAAAGCCCGGCCCAGGTAACTAACCGGGCCGGGCTGAGGGGAGTGCTTCGGGCTTACTGTGCGGGCGTCACGTTCAACGTGTTGCGGCCCACCAGATCGAGCACTTCAGCTTGCTGCGGCGTCGTGATGCCAGCGGCTTCAAACGCACCTTGCATCACCGTGGGTTGCTGCGCCTGGATTTGCGGCTGCTGAGGCGTGGGCGTCGTTGCCGGGGCGGCGGTGATCTGCACCGGGGTTGCCATCACCGTAGGCTGCTGTGCTTGCACGGCCAGGGGCTGCACCGGCTGCTGTGCGGGCTGTTGCGGTTCGACGGGCGGCGCAGCTTGCGTGAGCGATACCGGGTCCGACAGGAAGTCCATCAGGTCTTGCGGGGCGTTGGCTTCCTTCAGCGCGGTCAGCATGCGTTCTTCGTTCTGCTGCGCAACTTCGGGCGTGGCTTCCGTGTCTTCCACTTCAGCTTCACCGACGCGCGTCGTGAAGACCATCAGCGCGTAATAGCCGTGGCTGGCGATCAGCGGCCACGCGCCCAAATAGGACTGCCACGGCACGACGATGCCATTGACCTTGAACGCGTTGTAGTACACGTCAGCTTCCGGATTGAAGGCCGCATTCAGCGCGTCGATGGTCACGGTGTCCGACAGGGCCACGTGCACCTTGTGGCGCAGGATCAGGCCGTCTTCGGTCACGTGCGGTTCCTGTTCGTACTGGACCACAGCGGGTTCCAGAACTTCCGGGGCCAGCATCGGATAGGCTTCCGCGTTGCTGATAAACACGGCGTCCAGCGCGGGTGCGGGCAGGTCGGCCACGTCTTGCGGCGACACCGGCGTATCGACTTGCGCGGGGGCATCGTGCTGTGCAGCGGTAACCGGTTGCTGGTGGTACGTTTGCGCGGCCAGGGCCACCGCGTCCGACATGGCGTCGTTGTCGTCTTCATCACCGAACGACAGAATGTCGCCGGTGCCACCGGTACGGGTCACGCCGGTGATCACGTTGGCGTTCGGCGCAGCTTGCGCCAGCGCGGCCACGGGTTCATCTTCGACCACGGCCAGCGGCGTATCGTCTTCGTCTTCTTCGGCCAACAGTGCGGCGGCGCGGGCGACGATGCGGTCATCCATGTCCCAGAATTCGCGCGTTTCGGTGAAACGTTCGATGCCCACGGCGTTCACGCGGCCCCGGTCGTCAAGGTAGACGACGACGGGCGGAAACTTCTTGGCGGCTTTGTCGCTCAGGTGCTGGTTTGCCACCAGCAGGATCGTCGCGCGCCGCCCGTTGCCGCCTTCATCCGTGCGCGCCCAGATTGCGCCGGAAACCAAAAAATCTTGTGCTTGCATGCTTGAATTCTCCACATGGAATAGGTTCGATTGCCCATCAAGGTCGGCCGACAATGGGCAACCTGCGGTCATTAACAGAATCGTCTATTTGCTCTCCAAACGGCTGAAAAACCGTTCTTTGATGCCATCAAGAACCCAATCAGGACAAGAACAAGCGTCCCATAGTTCACCCTTGCGCGCTTTCGCTTCCGCAGGGTCGCGTTTTTCCAGTGCCTTCCACCATTCCCGGTAGGGGCTGCCGCGCATGTTCCACAGCTTAAGCACGCGCGTCCTGAACATCGAGTCCAGGCCCGGCGCGATCTTTTCTGTGGCAGCAATGCCAGCCGGATCGCCATCCAACATCAGAATTATGCGACGAATTCCGTGCACTTCCAACAGGTCCATTTTCTTCGAAGACCAAGTGTTCGTGCCCAGGATTGCCATCGCAGGAATTCCGTATGATAACAGACGAAGTGCATCCCGTGGACCTTCAACAAGAACAATCGTTCTTGACCGCCCAGCCATCTCAATTGCGTAATCAAAAGGGAACAGGCCGTGCGTCTTGGACCATGTGCCACTTTTGTTCAAGTACGAGGGCTTTTTCCCTTCCGGGTCTTTCTTCAGGCGCGCTCGAATGTAGCCCTTCGTGCGACCGCCAACCTTTACCGGCATCCACACGAACTTCGAACCCCACGAAGTCACCATGAGCTTGCAGCCAACACCCGCCAGCCAATCCGTTTCGAAGCCGCGCCACATCCGCTTTGACGGAAGTTTTTTCAACTCGAAATCGGTGCTGTCCTGCGTTTCATCTTCTTTCAGCGGCGCGATCATGCGTGCTTCCAGAGCCGTGATGGGTCCGCCCTTGAAAGGTTGCAGACCCAATGCGGGCGCGATGATATCCCACTTGCCTTTCGCACCACATCCCATGCATACGAAATAGCCCGGCGAATAGGATTTCGGGCCATGAAAAATGCGACAGCTTGGTGTGCGCTCTGAGTGAAACGGGCACAGCACCGCCGTCGCTTCCGGCCCCGGTACTTTCTTCCCGGAATACATTCTCAACTGATCTTCAACAAGACGTTGCTTGTCGATGATCTTTGATGCTGAAAATGCCATCATGTCATATCTCAATGCCATAGCTGGTCCATAGGCCCGAACTGCACGATTTCGCCTCCAAGCTGCTCAACAAAATCGACAGGATTCGTGATATCGGTTTGATCACTCACGAGCGATTCGGCCATGTGCTTCAAAGTGGCTCGAACTCCAACCTGCTCGCGCGCGTACATTCTTGCTCGAAAAACTTCCACGTCAAAGACGAAATAATCGTGCTCCATTTCGCTACCAAGTTGCACGAGAAAAAATTCCCACCAGTCATCATCAAGGGCTTGCGCGTACAGCAAATAATCGGCGGAACCTTCTTCGGTGCCTGCAATCGTCCACATCAGGTGACTGAACCTTTGCGCGACCACGTTGTTTTTGATTTTTGACATACGGTCTTCCTTGTCTACTTCAATTAACAAGGCCCCACGAATGAGGCCCCGGAAGACAGCAGGTAGGGTTAGGGGGTGAGTGCGGCTTGCTTGGCCTTCGTGTCGAAAGCTTTGAGGGCTTCCAACGCGTGGGGTTCCATGCCTTCCACGTTCAGGATCGGATACTTCTCGTTCAGGTACTTGCGCACCTTCTTGTCGCGATACGGAGCGAAGATTTCTTCAAGAACTTCATCAACGGGTTCCGCTACAAAGCCCTTCTTGGCGCTGTCTTCGACCGAAGTGCGGATGCTATCGAACAGGTGCGGGAAAGTCCAATCCCATTTGATCGTTTCAGTGTCGCAGAATCCCACTTCAACTTCAATTTCGGGAACGACCGTGAACGACACGCCCAATTCTTCTTCAACCGCTTTTTCGAGTCCGAACGTGGCCTGATATTGCAGCATATGGATCAGCGGCAACACCATGCAGTACGGCACCGCGAAGTAGCACGCATCGTGCACCAGACGCGCGGACTTCAGGCGCGTATTCCACACGGTACGCTCCGGCGCAATCCGACTCAAAAGCTTCTTTGCTTCGGTGTAGTACGCCTTCGTGATCAAGCGGCCCGCCTTCACGCCCAGTTCCGATGCAAAGCCCTGGATAGGAGCGTTGGAACCCTGACGCAGAGCACGGCTTGTGATCTTCTCATCTCCGATCAACGCCGAATAGAGATGGCGGCGGCGTCCGATGGGCGAATACACGTAGAAATGCTTTTCAGCAAGTTCCTTCATGCGGTCCGTCCACCGCGCGCCGTCTGCAAACTCTTGCAGCGTCTTATCGATAATGTCCTGGGCGTACTTCGTATCCGCCTTTTCGTCAGCCTTTTCGGTGCTGAGCGTGGCGCGCAACGTCTTGATTTCTTGCTTGACGTTCTTGACGCATTCACCGATGAACGCGCGCGCCTTTTTGTCATCCGCAAACGCTTCCGCGTCTTTCTTCTTCAGCGAGTTCGCCAGCTTGATGACTTCAGCGGGCGTCAGGTCCGAATCGGCTGCCAAATATAGCGTATCTTTCAACGCGTGGATGCGCTTGCGAGCCAGTGCGCGCGGACCAACGTCCTTGCCCATAGACTTCGCACTTTTCCCGTACAGCAGCCCGAAGATAATGGCCTTAACCGAATCACGCAGCGGATCATCCTTGCTGACCCACTTTTTCCAGAAGCGATACACGTTCTGAATGTGAATGTCGCCCTTGGTCTTCAGTTCCTTTCGAATCTCTTCGTTGGCCGGGTCTTTGATGAGCTTCTGACGCAGCATCAGACCCATCTTGAACGCTTCCGCGAGCTTCTTATCCCCGGACACCACAGACCACATGCGGACTTCGTGCGCGCTGTAGTCGAACCGAACCATCATGTGTCCGGGTGGTGCCACGAATGCGCGTTTAACGATCTTGGCGAGCGGGCCACGCGACGGGATTTGCTGCAAGTTCGGACGGCTTGACGACAGCCGCCCCGTTGCCACCTTCCAGAACGAGTAATCGGCCTTAATCGTCCGGTCCTTCAGGGCATCGGGATCGTGCGTCAGCGTGTGATGCCACGCTTTGATGAACGTCCGATACAGCATCGCGCGCTTGGACCAGTTGTGCAGAATTTCAACGGCTTCATGCTGCCCCATGTAGTGGGCGATGAATTCCTTGTTGATCTTCGGCAGACCAGTTTTCTCGCTAACGTCCAACTCTTCAAGGCCCATCGTTTCGATGAACAGCTTGATTTTGTGCATCGGCTTGCTGAGGCTGAAAATCCACTCTTCACGGTTTTCGAATAGCCCCTTAGCCTTGTGCCCAGCTTCACGCAGCAGCACGCGGTTTGCTTGGCGTCCGACTTCCAGATTGCGTAGTTTGCGCGACTCTGTAGCCATTTCCCGATTAATATCGGAGTCGTTCGCTTTCTGCGCTTGCAGGTAGTTCACATCCGCATACGATCCATCCTGCTTCAGATGTGAAAGCGTCTGGATTGTATCGCCCATGATGTGGATCACGTGCTTTTCGAAGATCGGGCCGTAGGGTCCGCCAGCGTGTTCCATCGTGGCCGCGCGCTTGATCTGAGCCTTGCGCATGTGCTGCATACACACCACGTCCATAGACGAGTACAGCAGCACATCAGCGTTGTCCGGGGGCAGCGTGCCGATAGACATGCGATCACTCTTGCCGAATTTGGCCGACTTGTAAAACGCGTTTCCGTAGCTGGTCAACAGCGAACCCAGATCGCCTTGCGCCGGGCCAACGTCTTTCAGCGAATACGTGTTCTCGTCCAGCAGGTGTTCCCCTGCCTGGATATCGTAGACCTGCCCCCACACGATGGGGATGCGTAGCTGCACGCGCAGATTTCGGATATCGAATGCGCCGTTCATCGTGATCAGCTTCAGGTCTTTTCGGACCATCAACTGACGGATGCGCAGCTTGATGCGCTTGATTTCGTCCGCGTCGAACGGCGTCATCGGGTGATCAAGCGGGATCACGAATCCGCGATCCGGCTTGTTCTGCGTTGCGAACTGGATTGTGTAGATGGGATTGTCCAGCACGTTCAGCGAACGCGTTTCCATGTCCATCCCGATCCAGTCGCCCGCACCGATGCGCTTTTCGATGATATCGAGCGCAAGCATGGCCTTGTCTTCGGTGCCGCAGTAGACGGGCGTGGGCGTCACGTCCTTCAAATCCCACGGCAGGCGTCCCAGCCATAGCGACGCCAGATGACGGCACCAGAACCCCAGCAGGTCCGCGTGTTCGCCATCGTTCTTGATCAGGTCATCTAGGTCAAGCGTCCCGGCCCACTTGATGCCATCTTTCTTGACTACCCATCCGCGCTGATACTCGTGGTAAGGCAGTCCGATCATGTGGTGCGCAGCAGTATCACCGCTGACCAGCACATGCGTGGGCTTCAGACGTTCGATGATTTCGTGTGCCCGCTTGGCGAAGCCAACTTCAGCATCCTGACGCGCGCGGCCCTTAAGCTGCAAGTGTTTGGTTGCGTTGAAGTTGGCAACGGCGAACTGCGTGCCCTCTGTCTGAGCGCCCCACGAGTCCGCCAGCTTGCGCGCGTACTTGATGCTGTTCACCACCGTGTTGCGGACGATGGCCGGACCCAACAGCGAACGTTCTTTGAGCGACAGCGTGGGCACCGTCTGCATCAGGATCAAGATGCGCTTTTTGCCTTCTTTCCAATAGGCATCATACGCTAGTTGCAGGTTGAATTCGTCCGCGTCTGCGGAGTAGGTGAACTTGCGTTCAAACATCACACATCCTTCCACTTGCGCTTGCGCGGTTTATCGTCGTCGCCGTCGTCTTCATCGTCGTCGGCGCGCTTCTTTGGCTTCTTGTAGGGTTCTTCATCGGCACCCAGGTTTGGCCGCGTCTGATGGTTGAACTTCATCACGCCGTCATCGTCTGCATCGCTGATGCGGCTGTGCGCGTAGTCCATCTTGACCGTGAACGGATAAGCCACTTGGTTCCGGCTCTTGATCTGCTCAATCTTTAACAGACCTAGTTCGCGTTCTTCCTTCGTCGGTGCAAACGACCACGCGACCGAAGCGTGCTCCTTGATACCCTGCGAATAGCGGATGCGTCCGTCTTGGTCCACCTGAGCCAACAGGATATTCACGCGGTTGTTCAGTTCGGCGTTGATCTTCGCCACACGCGCGACCTTCGACAGTTGACGCCATTGATCTTCGCCGTCCGTGCCCTTCAGCAGCGACACATAGTCGATGATCACAACGTCGTAGTTTTCGGCGCTGATGGCGGCGAACAACTCTTCAATGTCCATGTCCTGATCGGGCTTGAAGACCGTGAACTGACCGCCGTTGGCCTTAACCTTCTTGATCCACTTTTCGTAGCGCGCGAAACAGCGATCTTTCTCAGCCGTCGCCAGGGTCTTACCGCTGATCGCCAACGAGTCCGCACCGGTGACGTTCGCCATCGCCCGGCCAGACATTTCCTTGTGGTTCATTTCCAGCGGCACCACGCACACCCGATAACCGATGGTGGCCTGATGGATGCCTAGGGCTGTCGCAACGTGCGATTTGCCCGAACCGGATGCGCCACCAATCACGACGAGACCGCCGCGCGGGAACCCCAGGTTCACGGAGTCATACGCCGCAATGCCGGTTGGTATGTACTGGTCGTTGTCTTCGCCGTAGAACAGTTCGTGGATGAACTCGCGGGTGTTGTTGCCCGTGCCGAACTTCAACATCGCATTCTTGTTCGAACGCGTTGCGCGAATGGCTGTCAGAGCGTCGGCGGTGTCGCCCAGCAACGATTCGATATCCACCTTCGAACGCTGTAGCTCTTGGCTGATGCGGTGCGCGATTTCGTGAACGCCACGAATCTTTCGATACTTCGACAGCACACGGACCGCGCGTTTTGCGTCCTGCACGTCCGTGATGTTCTGCTGAGATTCGCGCAGATAGTCGCGCGCCTCTTTGCTAATGCCAGGGTCTTCCAGCATCAGCCGATAGCGGGGCACTGAGCCTTCTTCCGCTACGGTGCTCTTGATTCTCGCATAGAGTTCCTGACCCTCTTCGCGATAGAAGTACGTTTCATCAATCGATGAAAGAATGGTGCCCGCAACTGCCGCTTCTTTGTGAAACAGCCCGCGCAGCACGTCCAACTCGCTTCGTGGTGAAAAAATCTTTGCCATATCGTCAGACCGTCACAATCGTCTTTTTGAATTCGAGCACGGGAAAAAACTGAACCGCCTGTACCGGGTGGTAGAGGCGGGTGCTCATGAACGAAATGGGGTCTTCCCCTGCCACTATTAACAGGCACGGGATGTGCGAGTTCTGCACCAGAAGATCGCGCACCCGGTCCAGCTTGTACGCTGTGCTGTTGGCTGCTACGTTGTAGATGACCAGTAGCGTCGGGTCGGCTTCCGCTTCCACCTGACGACCACCAGCGTAGGCCGGAATCCACTTCGGGCGCGTACCCTTGCGCCCCTTCATGTGCAGATGCGTCAGGTACGCAGCAAAGTACCGCGCACGCGCATCATCGGGGGTGCCACTGATGCAGTACACCATCGGGCTGTAGGGGTCTTCGCGAAAGTGCTCGAACGAATCCGATTGCACTTCCGCTTTGATCAGGCGTGATTCGAGACGTTCCGACATGGGCACGAAGGGTTCAGCAGCGTACCGAAAGGGCTTTTGCGCCCACACAGAGCCGGGCACGATGCCTACCAGCGTTTCGCTGCGCGGCACGTCAATCATCGGTGGCTTGCTTGCCATTCTTCAACTCCTATAGATCGATCTTCACATTCACACGATTGTTCATCCAGCCGCTGAGAATGTGCATTTCCTTGTCCGAAATGATCGGATTGAATTTCTTCTTCAGGACGCCCCAGAACTCACTAGCGAAGCACCGACGCCGTACCTTCATGTGGTCCATGAAAACGCGGATGAGCGGTGTTGGTTTGTCCTCGAATTCCGTGAGAATTCGGCCAAAGCGTTGTTCAGCTTTTGGCAAGTTGTTGCTTGGGGTGACTTCGTACAGGCACGATGCACGCGGCACGTTGATACCCACAGATAGAAGCTTCAGACTGCCTACCAGAACCTTGATCGTGTAGTTACGCGCCCGGTCGATGGTCTTCTTGCGCTTGTCCTTCGGCACCTGACCATGAAACGGCGCAGCTATCCTTTCGCCCGCCATCTTGTTGATCAGGTTCACCAGACTTTCCATGTGCTTCACACGCTGCATCGGAATGAAGATCATATGGCCGTTCTTCACGTCCTTCAGCACGTATTCCGCGATCAGCTTCTGGCGCTTCTTGTCGCCATCTAGCCGCGTGTTGATCGAAGTCCATGCGGACATATCGCGGTTGTCCGTGTACGCCGTCTGCACGGTTCGCAACTGTGGACGCTCGCGCTTGACCTTACCCTGAAAGATGATCGGTCCTATCAGCTTTTCCATGACCAGAAACTTTCCGTCCTTGCGGTCCGGTGTCCCAGTCAGGCCGATGCAGTATTCAACGTTCCACTTCGACAGCAGCAGCGTATATAGCGGCGCTGAGCCGTCCTGAATCTCGTCGCATACCAGCACCGTAAACAGGTCTTTGATCTTCTCCAACAGCTTCTGTCCGCCTTCGGTCCGGAACGTCTGTTCCGTCACTAGGCAGATATCGTTCATCAAGAAGTCTTCGTACTTGTTGCAGAAGCCAACGTGGTAGCGCTTGCCTGTGGCTTTGAACTTGCGCCGGGCTGCGTTGCGTTCTGGTCCGATACGGCCCGATCCGCGCGCCGTCGTGAACGCCTGTTCCGTGTCGGAGCCACAGAACGTTTCATAGAAGTTATCTAGCCAGTCCTTTTGCCCAGCGATAACAATCGCTTTCTTGCCGATCTGCGTGATGCAATAGGTGCTGATAACGGTCTTGCCCCCGCGCACCGGAAACGACAAAACGCCAACCTTCTTGTCGAAGATGGCGCGTGCCGCGTTGCGTTGTTCCTTGTCCCGTAGCTTGCCCGTGAACTCGAACGGTTTGTAGAAATCGGTGTCTGGGTGCTTTTCAACGATGCGGGGTTCTTCGTTATGCCCGATCACCTTGTGGCTACGCAGCTTAGCCAACAGGTTTTCCAGATCGCCACGCGGGAACGTCACGTAGCGATTTGCCCCAACGGTCTTGACCACAGACAGATCGGCACCGCCCTTGAACCCACCGCACGTGTCGCAGATATCGCAGTGACGATCAGGCATCCACTCGCAGTTAGCGCATGCCTTTTCGTTGTAGAAACGCAGCTTGTATTCGTCAATGAGTTCGCGCCGTACATCTTTGGGAAGCGCGTCCCTGCGGATGTACAGCGATTCGCGCTTTACGATCTTCACGGCTTGCGACCATACTTCAGGGCCAGGAATTGTTCCTTGACGGAAGGTCGCGTGCGCATGGGTTCCGGTTCAGGCGGGTTGTTCGTCTCGTCGCACACCACGGAATACGGGGTGACCACATACGACAACTCAATAAGTCCCAGCGGTTGAGTCGGCGTAAACGTCACGTCGAAGGTCATGCCGCCGTCCCGGGTCTCCCCTGCCTCCTTGATCGAAAGCACACGCCACGTGATGCCATCTTGACTGCTGAACATGGCGCGCGCCATGTTCAGATGAAGATCATCTTCGGCTTTCGCGAAGGATTCAACGGCCTTGGAAACCTGCGTCGGCCAGTACGCGAACTCATCCATCACAGCGAAGTTTCGATTCTGGCCGCGCAACGTTTCCGTCTCCCGGCTTGCCTCGTCAAGAGCATCAGCTAGTGCCGGACTCATCTCGGAGTTGGCGCACATGTCCAGATATTCCGACACGCTGTCCAGCGACAACGGACCGTAAGAATCGCTTTCTAGGAATTCAGGGCTGATTCCCAGCGCGCTCAGCTTTTCACGATTGAGGGAATAGTCAAAATCCCCGAACCATGAAAACATCTCGTCCGCCGTAGCGATAACAGGTTTGTCAAGCAACGCCTTGATGCTGTCTTTGACGACGCCCACCGCTGCTTCCACGTTGATCGTTTGCACGGGCGCAGTGTCGTATTCGGTGATGCTGATTCCGGGTGTCAAGCGTTTAGCTATGCTGTTGTCCATGTGTGTAGTTCCCTGTGATCGATGATTAACAGATCAAACGACTTGTGCGCCCTTGCGTTCCAGAAGCTGCAATAGGTCGATCATGTGCGTGTGCGTGAATCCTGCCTTGTCCATGTCTGCGATGAACCGATCCATCATGCTATGCAAAGCTTCGCCGTCTGAAACCAGTTCTTCGGCCTTCGCCACCACACGATCAAGCAACGAATCGCGTTGGTCCTTTGTGCGCAGACCGGCAAGCACTTCGGTGTATTCGGTGGCAAGGTATGAACGGAATTCCTTCATGCCCTTTTTCAGATCGAAGATCACCGCCGCCGACTTTTCGCGCACTTCCACCATGCGGCTTCTGTTCTGCTGAAGCTGCGCCACGGATTCGATGATTTCCTTCGGGCTGAACTGCTTGCGCCCGTAGATGGTGCGGATGAGCAATGATTGATGCAGGCTGAGGGCAATCTTGCGATCCCCTTCCAGATCGAGCGCGCTGCTTGAAGCTTTCACGATGCGCTTGAACTGCGCGTACCGTTCATCTTCTTTGACTTTGTTGATGAACTGTTTTGTGATAGACATTTATTGATCCTGTATGAAGGCTTCAACGCGTTCGCCCACGTGGGGCAAAATGGCGAGCGCACCAGAACCGGGGAATTCATAGATGACAAGTGCCGGGCTTTTGCTGACCAGTCGCCATGACGTAGCCGGTACGCCGTTCGACAACAGAAGGTAGGCACCGCCGTTTTCAATGCCCCTGCCACTGAAGCGATAGCCGAGCACCTTCTTTCCTTGGCGCACCTGATGCACCGTAAACGAACAGTCCAACCCGAGTTCGTGCACGTCCAGTTTCTGGCCGCTGAGCACCGGCGCATTGAATGACCAATGCGCTTTGTTGAAGCGGTAGAAAAGCCCTGGACCCATGTCCATAGGCAGTTCCACTTGTTCCACGACGGCTGCTTGTCGTTCAACTGTCTTCTTGGTCCTACTCTTCGGCAGCATCGTCGTCTCCTTCGTTGTTGAGCGACACGACGCGCACGGTGTCGGCGTTGCGTGCCATCAGAAACGCGTCAGACTCCACCATGAATTCAAGCTCGTCTGACTTGACACCTTCGAACAGCGAGCAAAAGAATTCGTAATCGACGTTGAACGCCGTGTCTGCGGCGTCCACCTTGAATGTGGTGGTGATGGTCCCGGAATAGGTCGTAACGGTCAGCGTGGCGCGCTTGTCCTCGATCTTGACCACGATTTCCGAACGTTCCTTCAGCGCCACCGCGCGGCAGTTCGCCAGGAACCGCGTAAGCTTCTCGCGATTCATCTTGATCGTGTCGCTGCTCATCTTTGCCAGCACGCGCGCCTTTTCCAGAACGGTCGTGAAGCTGATTGCGTTGGGGTCTTCAGCAGGCAATGCCAAGTTCGCGCGCACGAGCGGGCTTTTCACTTCCACATGCGACGACAGCACGCGTAGCGAAAACGAACCGCTGCCCACCGTATCCAAGAGGGCTTGAACGGTGGGCAGCGGCAACGTGAATTCAAGATCACCGCGCAGTTCTTTCAGACGCACGTAGTTCATGCGCTGGTTGTCGAAGCATGCGAAGTGTCCGCCCTTTTCGGTGAGCTTGATGCCTATGGGGATGATCTGAGCCAGCAGCGAAGATTCCTTCATCTGCACGGCTTGTACTCCGGCGCGCATGTTGCCCACGGTTTCGGCATCCAGCTTGATCGGGGTGCCGCTCTTGTTAGATGCGAAGTCAGGAATGTGGCTATCGATGGTCGCGAGCTTTGCGCTGTAAGACTTGGCCTTAACTGCCAGGATCGAATTCTTGATCGACAGTTCTAGATCGTTGTGGCCTTTGATGGCGTCTTTCAATGCGTCGGCGGCAATGCCGAAATCGCCGGACCCTTCGACAGAGCCGGTCAGGTGCACGCGCGCGGTGTTCAGGTCGCTGAAGCTGTACAGCAACACCGTATCGCCTTCGGCCTGCACGGTGATCAGCCCTTCCGTGGACGGGGCGAGACGTTGCAGAATTCGGATAGCCTCCAACAGATCGGGGCCGGTGGTCTTGATGAGCATGTGCGCCACTCCAAAGCGTCTAGTTTCTAGCCCTATTAACAGGACCAGCCAGAAATGAAAAAAGGTGGCACCCAATGAAGGATGCCACCATAAAACGCGCTCCAAAGAGCGCGGGACCGACGCTCTTTAAACCACGGTAAGGGTCAACACAACGTCCTTGGTGGACACTTGACCGTCGCGATTGATCGTAATGGTGAACTCGAAAACGTAGTCTTTCGCTTCCGGAGTCGGCACGTGTTTGATGATGCGGATGGCGTGGTTCATGGGCAGGCCCTGACCCACGTAATTCACCATCGTCTGCATGATGGTCGCCACGAACTCACGGCCAATCGGCTGCGATTTGATGGCGATGCTCATGGGGTAGACAGAACCCGGAACGGTGCCCGGTTCAAGCATCGAGTTGAAAACCGGAATCCACTGGAAGTCGAACATTTCCATGTTCGGACCCTGACCGCCCAAATCGAGCGCAGCCGCCCAACGCATCGTGGCGTCGGAACCAGCAGGTGCCGTGGTGGGGATCGGGGTAGGCGGCACTGTGGAATCCATGCCGATGCGCAGCGAACCGATGATGTTGCCCAGGTCAACGTTCGTCACGCGTTCGGTGCTGGTCGTGATGTAGCGGTCGTAATAACCGCTGTTCCAACCCGGAATGAAGGTGCTCAGGCCAAGCCAGGGACGCGTCGTGTATTCGGTGTTGCGCTCGTACAGAACGGCCATGTAGTTCAGCGATTCGTGCAGCCCAACGGAGTCCGTGGGGTCGGTGTACACGTGCGGTTTTTGCACGGAAGTCACCGGCACTTCACCATCTGTGCCACCCAGATCATAAGTGGTTTCGGTGCCGTCGAACTCGTGCGCTGCAATCGGCACGTAGCCGATGATGCGCACGGAGTCTTGAAAGTTGATGCCCACGGGCAAAACCGTGTGATTGACCGGGGCAGGAAAGGGCTGACCAAAAATGGCCGCGCTGGTCGGAATCGGCATAATCATGCTCCCAATGGGGTAAATGGTTATGCCATGAAATTGATCAGGCCCTGTTCGACATGATGTAGCGCACTTCGAAAGCATCCATATCGAATGCTTCCGCAGCCGCTTCAATATCACCGTCGCTGTGCGCCCTTTCAACTGCTTGCATCAACCGTTTGGCCTGTTCCGATTGCAGCAATTCGCGCACACGCTCAGACTTCAGCGTGGTCGATAGCGCATGGTTCAAAGCGCGCTGCGAAATCAGGCCCGCCAGATACGCTAGGGACGCACTCTTGATGGCTTTTTGGTCCGCATACGGGGTGATCTTGTAGTAGGCCGTCTGCAATAGGCGCAGGAACGAAGGTTTCGACGCCACGTTCACAAAATCCATGTACGTCGGCGCGTCGATCTTCAATACGAACGGCTCCGGATCGGCCTTGCGCAAAATCTTTTGCAAATCACGCTCCGGACTGCCCGTCCAATCCCAGCCGGACAGGTTTGTGTGCGACAGAGCCGCAATAGAATCGCATACGAGATGGATTTGTGGGCTGTCCGGCAGCATCAGGCGACGGCAATCGGAAACACTGTGGTAGATGATGGGCCACGCGGGCTGTTCCTGGGCCAAACCATCCACACGCAGTACGTTCATGCGCTTGTCTTCCGCTTGCCCAACGATGCTATGACTGACTGACAGAAAACGTAATGCATTGCTGAGTTGCATGGGGCTGTAATGCGTCACAGCCCAAGCTTTCACGATGTTCGGCATCTCTTACCCTTTTATGGTGCTGGGGTGACCTTCCACGAGCATCGAACGACCGTTCTTTTTGACCAACGTGACGCAATGAGCGCCGTCATAGGTCTCATCGGCGTTCGGGGTGACGATCACAATCGACGGAATTACCGTGGACATGGTTTCGATCAGGGTCTTGAACGATTCGATGGTTTCATCAGACATGTTGGCCGTAGGCTCATCCAAAATAAGCACGTTGCTGCGGCGCTTTTCCGGAATGAACGTCATCAGGGCCAAGACCATGACATAGGTGAACAGGCGCGATTCTGCGCCCGACAGATCGCGCACATCTGACGATTCCACACGCTTGCCATACTTGCGATGAACCACGATATCCAACTGGGTGTTGTCCCAGTTCAATTCGAATTGGAAGTTTTCCGGCATGACGCGAGCGGCGAACTTGTTCACTTGCACCATCAGCAGCGAACTGATGGATTGAATCGCCATCTTCTTGATGCCCTTGTCCGCGTAGCCTTGTTGAATCTTCTTCAGCTTCAGCAACAGCGCGCGGTCTTCTTCCAGGGCTTCCGCCTGTTCGCGGTATTCCTTGATCTGACGCCGGGTCTCACGCACGATTTCAAGCTGTGCACCGATGCGCGCGTGCTTGTCTGCGAGTTCACCCACGCGATTGATGATTTCGTCGTCGTAGTCCGTATCTTCCCGGCTGCGGAATTCGATGATGGTGTGCACGTTCGTTTCAAGGAACTTGAGCGTTTGCAGGCGCGCGCGGTCCTGCTCTACCATCACTTCGTATTCCTTGCGCGGGTAGCGCTTGCCTGTCCACGGTTCCGGCGCTGCTGGCAGATCACGCAATACCTTGTGCGTCTGGTAGCCCTCTTCGTAGGCTGCCATGCGCTTTTCCCAGTGTTCGCGCTGCGCCACCTTTTCCAGATATTCCGTGCGGTCCGCCTTCCATTCGGCGCGTTCCTTGCGATATTGCTTCCAGGCGTCCCATGCCTGTACTTCTTTGCGCAGATACCGAAGCTTACCCTTCAGGTCGTCGGTGTCCATAGCCTGCACGTCCTGGCCGCACGTGGGGCAGGTGCCGGTGTGCAGTTCCTGCGCGTGTTCTAGCTGGATTTCCAGGCGCGTGAGCTTCGCCACGCACTGCGCTAGGTCCGATGTAGGCTCTTCGACAGTTTCGGGCTTGACGGGCTTCTTAAGCTTCGCCATGCCGTCCACGGCTTCTTTCGCTTCCAGATACTTGCGGTAGTGCGTTGCGCACTTGTCCGCGTTACCGTCCTTCAAGGCCCGGCGTGCGGCTTTCGGCAGTTCTTCCACCGCTTCTTCATACGCCGCGTTGCGTCGCTTGTACTCTTCCCACCCGCGCGCGAGTTCCAACTTTTCTTGATTTTCGCGCAAATCTTCGCGCGTATTCTTGATCAGTTTCGCGAACGATTCTTCGGTCAGCTTTTCGCCGTTAAGCGCGCGATCCAACTCGCGAATCAGGCGCTTGTTATCGCGCATGAATTCTACCAGTCGGCGCACTTCCATTGCGTGAGCCGCTTTCTCTTGAAGTCGCGTCAGCTTTTGGGATGATTTCTCGAATCGTTCCTTCAGTTCTTTCAGCGTCGGCTTGTCTTCTAGATTTTTGGTCAGCTTCGCCAACGTTTCTTCGATCTGAACTGCGCGATCAACGGCAGGTGCATACTTCTTCACCGCCGCATCGATAAGCTTGCGCTCGCGGTCGATCTTGTCCAGTTCAAAAAATTCGTTCAGAAATGCTTTGCGTTCAGCGGTCGTGCCCTTCACCAAAGGATGATGCTTCAGCGAATCGATGTATGTCACCGCCGCGAAAGTATCTTCGTTCAGCGGCAGGTTTTCGGCCAACCATTGTTTCGTTTCTGTCGTGCCCCGCCCGACAGACTTGTTTTTGCTGTCCAGAACCTTCAGCTTAGAGCCGGTCTTGATGAACGTGTAGTCCTTACCGTGCAATTCAGCTTCGACAGTACGCACGCCCGTTTTGACCCGATCCGCAGGTGTCCCCGTTAGCGGGTTCTGGAAAAACACGCCCGGAATCGTCTTCAGCAGTCGCGTTTTGCCCGAACCGTTGCCGTTCTTAGATGCGGCTGTAACCTTGTTGAGTCCGTACACGACAGTGATGCCGTTCCGGAACTCGAAAGTTTGCTTTTTATGGAAGGGGGAGACACCTTCAACAGTGAATCGTTTCAGTAGGAGCATGATCTGGGTCAAAAAGAAATGGGCACCCGTCCATTAACAGGAAGGGTGCCCGGGGTGCATCAGTCTGTCTTGCGGCCTTTGTCCATAGCCTTGTACAGCGTTTCTTGGCGTTCTTGCTCACTCATCACGAACTGAGACAGTTCTTTCATCGCACGCTTGCGCTGGCGTTCGTAAGATTCTTCGTCGTCCACTTCAAAAAATTCTTGCACCGTGAACTGAATTTTTTCGAACTTTCGCGTCTGGAATTCACGCGTGATGCTGATGGTGAATTTCTTCGGTTCCGCCATTACTTTTCCGGATGAAACAGGCGCTGAACCATAGCCATCAGATCGTTCGTCATGCGTTCGGCATGCGCTTCCAGACGCGAATTCAACGTCTCTTCCGTAACCAGATTGGCCGGGCGATCAGTCAAATCGTTGTAGCTCAGCATCACATCGCCAGTTTTGTTGTTGATGCTGGTAATGGGCGACACAACCGAAATGGTGCCATCATCGCGGATGGTCACGCCAGCGCCAGCCATCAGGGGCTTGATAACGGGCATTTCGTTCGTTTCTGCGTGGCCCACGAAGTCCATCAGGCTGCGCCCGCCGAACGGCTTGTAGCCCGGCTTCGTGCTGCCGTTGACGATCCCCATCGAAACACCGGACGTGATGCGCCCGGAAACCGTCCCGCAGTGGGTGTGTTCGCTCAGCAGGCCCAGAGCACGCGCCGCTTCCGCAGAGCTGATCGTGGGAGTACCCGCCGAAATCATCGGCATCGGTTCGATACCTTCTCCCAGGCCGCAAGCGGTTCTGGAAGTGGTACGCACGTAGCCAGACGTGACGATATCGCCGGTGATCACAGCCTGACGCAGAGGGCTGCGGTCAACATGGCCCACAGGGATCACCTTCACGCCGTCGAATACGTACGGAAAGCCGTTGACGGTGAGCGTGTCGCCGGTTTGCAACGTCAGATTGACGTTTGCGCTGCCGGTCGGCGTCTGGTCGCAGGACTGATCGCCTTCGTCTTCAGCGCTGAGCGTTTCCGGGTAATCGAGTTCGAAGGCTTCCAGCTTCAGCAGCGATTCGCCGCAGGGTTCATTCACATTCTGGTTGATCATGGTGTCTTCCTTTTCGGAAAATTCCGCATAAGAATCGAGAACAACGATAGGGGGTTTGTCCTGTACCGAATCGCCCAGGTGCTTCAGGTATTCGGAAAAACGCGTGCTCACGCCTTCAGCGTCCCATTCAGCAGGGATGGTCACATAGGCGCTGTTGTCTTCCAGCATTTGACGCACCATCATTTCGCTGATCGTGGATTTGCCGGATCGGCGTCCGTAGAGATAGCCGAACATCACCGTTTTGTTGTCCCGGAACGAGCCGCCCCGCGACTTGAAAAAGCGGTAGAAGTTTTGGGTTTCGGTCGCTTCGACCTTAAGCAAGTGATCCATCCTGTTTCCTTCAGTGGGTACGAGTCACCGAATTAACAGAACGGACCAAAAACGCAGGTTTTACGCGTTGTAGGTGCCTTCTACGCCGCGCTGAATGCGCTTGATGGTGCGTTGCTGCAACCAGTGCATCGCTTCTTCCAGATGCGTCAGCGCGCAGGCGTTTTCCTTGCACGCGAACGGGCCAGCCTGGAACGAACGCAGTCGGTCGATGGCGATAGCAATCAGCACTTCTTGCGTGACGCCGTTGACACCGTTTTCCGGAATGGTGCCGTTTTGGAACAGGACTGTGATCCGGGCTGCATCGCTGTCAGCGGGTGTGGCTGATGCATTCGTCCCCATGTTCATGCCGGTGATTTCATAGCGGTGATTGCCCCCACCGGAACCCGGTTCATCGGTCACAGCGATTTGCAGCGTGTCGGCTGCGGTAATGATGTGGTCGGTCACATAGCGTGCGGTCATGGCGTTCCTTTTTTTGATTAACGTTTGTTTCCACCGCGCATAACATCATCTTTGGTGCGGTACTTTGCCCCTCTGAATGCTAAACGCAGCGCTATTTCGTGCGCGATTTCTGGATCAATTTCGCGCACACTTGATGAACGAATTGCGCGCACGTTGTAGTGCCAATAATTCGAACATTCTTCCAACACAAAAACGCCCACCTTTTTACTGGTGGGCACTTCGTCTTTCAGCTTTTCCCAGGTGTCGCGCGTGAAGCAAAAATAGAACTGCGTGCAGCGTGACAGGTACGTTTTCCACTTGTGGTCCGTCCTGAAGTCTTGCACGCCACTCTTGATTTCAACTATCGTTATGCGCTCGCCAGAGAAATCCATAGCGAGAACATCCGCACGACGACGGCCCCAGGTCTCTAAGCCGACTTCAAGGTTGACTGCTAGGCCCCGCTTCACCAGATGGCGCGCTACCGCTATCTTCATCCGTTCCACCCGTTCCCGGGTCGGTATCGGGTTCGTCGCAGTAGTCTTCTTCTTCGTCGTTTTCTTCGTCGCCATCTTGATCAACCGGGGCCATTTCTTGTTCTTTGCGTTTCCAATAGTGGGACGATCCCGGTTCGACCGTCCCCCATATGGTTTCAGCAAGGTGCATGTGCTTTTCGACCTTTTCGCGCTTGTCTCTGGCAACCGCGTCCGTGTCGAAATCCTCATTGATTTGATAACCAGACTCTTCGAGCACCATTTCAAGCATGGTCATCAACTGCACCATTTCGGTCATGAGCCAGTCACCGTTAGGGCGACCCTCGAAATGGTTGTGAATTCCGAAACGCTGGCACTTGTGCGCTTCTTTTGTGACTTCGGTTGCCTCTTCGGCCAGCGTTGCCAGAAGGTGTTCGAGCCTGTTCATCTGCTGCCTCTTCTATTTTCGGTGTGCGTTGTACTTTTCAGCGTGTTGCTCCACAGCCGTGATCCACGAACGCACGAATCCCGAACGCACGATATCGTTTCGGGTGAACTCCACAACGGAAAAATTCCTGATATCCTTCACGATTTCCCGGAAGATTCCCAGACCAGAAGCTTCACGCTTGCCGTCGAAGTCACACTGATTCGTGTCACCGGTAATGATGATGCGTGAGTTGTTGCCCACACGCGTCAGCACCGTGCTCAGTTCGTGGAACGTCAGGTTCTGCGCTTCATCAAGAATGATGACGGCGTTGTCCAGCGTGACGCCGCGCAAAAACGACGTGCTCAGGAAGCTGATCTTGCCAGCCTCTTTCATGTCTTCGTAGGTGGCCTTGCGACGGAACAGCCACGAAAACGCGTCGTGATAAGGCTGTTCGTAGGCAGCGAGCTTTTCATCGAGCGTGCCGGGCAAAAACCCCAGATCGCGCGTTTGCACGGCGCTGCGCACGATCACGATGTGATCGCACTCTTCGTCGCGACGGAATACCACGGAAGACGCACAGTAGGCACTCAGCAAGGTCTTGCCGGTGCCAGCGGTCCCCAACATGGCGAGATTGTCGCCGTTGACCCAAGATTCGATGCATTCCGCCTGATTCGAATTGGCGGCGCGCAACGTCTGCATATCCAGATGGCTCCAAGTCTTTTTCTTGGGGCCTTCTTTTCGGGCTTGCTGGTCACTTTCCATGACTTCTAGCTCCTGTTCTTGCTGAAGATCGACACGCTTGTTTTTCTTGTGCTTCTTGCCGTCTTTGATCTTGCCCTTGCCTTGCTTCTTGGGTGCGGGAACCTTGTTCGCCATCGTTACTTCTCCAACTGCTGCACGAGTTCGAAAAGGCGCGCGGCTGCCACTTCTTGGAAAGTGGCACCTTGGGCGATCACTTCGGATTTAAGCTGCGTCAATGACGCGTTGACGGTGACGAGTGTTCCGAGGCTGATCTTTTTGCCCTTGGTTGCTGCGGCCAAGGATTTGTTCAGCGGTGCCCATTGACGAGAATTGAGCCACGCATGCGGTTTGCCTCCAAGCGCTTGCCGATACAGCAAGTAGCTATTGCCAAACAACAGTTTTTGAACCATCGGATAGGCGTCTTTCACATCAAGTAAAGCAACCAGAACTTTGTCGAAATCGCCCTGGTAGATACCCATTAAAATCGCCTGTGCGATATCATCGTCAGCAGTGACGGACCCGGATAGGACGCCCGAAATCATGTCAGGCGTGAACTTCTTCGGCTTCTTGTCCAGGCCGTGCGCATACTGGTCTACCGACTGCATCAGATCGGCCAGCACGCGCATTTGACGCCCACATGCACCCACGACCAGTTCAATCGCTTCGTCGGTCATGTACGTCATTTCTTCGCCCTTGGCGATGCGCTTCGCGAACTTGGTCAGCGCGGCATCGTCAGGCTCTTTCAGCATGAATTGATTCAGACGGCCAAGCATGGCGCGCCCGTCTTGCGACTTCTGGAACGCTTCCGGTTCCATCGAGCACACAACCCAAATCATCTGAGACGATTTCGGGTTTTCCAATGGCTTCAGGATCGCTTGTGCGGCCTGCTTGTTGGTCATCAGCATTTGCGCTTCATCGATCACGATGACGCGGTATTTCATTTCGGTTTTGTAGCGCGAAAGGCGTTCGAGTTCGCGCATATCATCAATGCCTTTTTGCGAACCGGCGTTGATTTCCAGATACGCAGGGCCGAGCGCTTGATACGACTTGACGCCGTTCACCGAAGCTGCGAACGCGCGAGCGAGCGTGGTCTTACCGACAGACGTAGAGCCGAACAAACCCAAAGCGTTCCGGATTTTTCCGGAATTGATCATGCCTTGCAGGCGCGTAACTGCCTGATCGTGGCCGATCACCCGCGCCAGAGTTTTCGGGCGGTACTGTTCTGCGAAAGATGAGCTAGACATGTGTTTTTGCGTGTGTTCGTTTACGGGACACATGCATTAACAAGAAAACGGCCCTATCACAGCGAACCGAAATAGGGCCGTTTTTCACGTCAGTTGAAGCATCCGGACTCTTGCATCAATTCCACAATGTCCGGCAGTTCTTCCACGGTCGTAGCCGCGTCAATGCGATTGCGCACGCGTGCG
The DNA here is from genome assembly GCA_964499935.1 of uncultured Candidatus Saccharibacteria bacterium. Lineage (GTDB taxonomy): Bacteria > Patescibacteriota > Saccharimonadia > Saccharimonadales > UBA4665 > CALBGR01. The sequence continues at coordinate 28,448 of CAZCMS010000004.1, forward strand.
AGTGCGGCAACCCGTTTCGCAACGCGGGTGTCACGAGCGTGAATCTTCGCTTCGATCTTGCGCACCAATGCTTCCACACTTTCTTCATCCTGCGAAAGCGCTTCAAGAAACGGACCTACCGCGCCGGTGTCACGGTAGATGCGCACTTCTTCACGCTGCATCGGCCAGCTTTTGCGCTCTTGTCGCGAATACGAACTGCCGTCGCGCTGGAAGCTGGCGTAAGCGGCTTCTTGGACAGAAGCTTTCGCCTCTGCCAACGACATGTTCGAAATGTCACGCACAACGTGCCACAGCTTGAATTGCGGGTCCATGTAGGCTTTCCAGCCCTCCGCGAGACCCGGCTTTTCCGCAGACGCGTGACGCGGGCAAGCATCGGCGGTGACTTCTCCCGTGTAATAAAGCGTCTTCGGATCGTAGGCATAAAAAGTAGGCATGATTCTATCCTTATTGCTGCGTGCCGTAGGCGATGATGTGTGCGGTCAGCGGCTGACGAGTGCCGCCCGTATCGCCGGTGTACTGGTTGCCGATGGTCACGGCTGCGTTCGAATAGCCGGTAATGCGCAGCGTGCTTTCGAAAATGCCCGGAAAACCGCCTTGCGTTCCCAGCGAAATCGCCGTGATCGATGCGAAGGCTTGCGGGAAAGTGAATACGGCTTGCGCACCACCTGCCACCGCAAGTTGTCCCGCCTGAAGGAACGGCGCTGCGGGCTGACCCGGTGCCACCTTGCCGGGAATGGTGAACGGAAACCAGTTCGTCCAGACGCCCGCATTCGGGTTCCAACTGCGCCAGTAGATGGGCAAACCGCCAACACCGAACGCGTCACCGAACTGGCCGGAACCCGCAGGGTGGTAGAACTGGTTGATGTTGCGGTATGCCACGCCACCTTGACCCACATAGTCCCCGAAACTTTGGATCACGATGTGGCCCGGCCAATCCACTCCGGGGACCATGCCAACCGGCATATCGTTCTGCGCGATAGCGTAGACACCAGACGCCAGCACACCGGGGTCAGCCGGGGTCAAATTCAGGTTGGTGCCTGCGCCGATTTGACGGCCAGAACCGGGCACGCCGTGCAGCAAACCGTATGTTTCGAACAAACCCGCCGAAGGCAGTGCAATGCCACTGCCAGGGCGCACGATACCGGGCGTTGTCGTCGTTGCGAGCGGAATTTGCAGCGGAAACGAGTTCGAAAGGTAAACACGAACTGCTGACCCTACTTGCGGAATATCCGGCAGCGCCGCAGGGTTCAAGTTGAAGCGGTAGTTTGCACCTGCCACAACAAAATTCGTCGCAGAACGGAACAGACCCGACGAGAATTCAACCACATATTTTCGATTGGTACTCGTCAGGTCAGTAGCTTGAAAAATGGATGCCGGAACATCCACGCTAGTCGTGGTGGCGTTCGCAACGGTTGTGGTCTTGAAAGGCTGATACGTGGTGCCCACGGTCCAACGATTGTCATCTGCGCGATGCAGCAACGACGTGTTTCCGGCAGGGTCTTTTTCGCGCACCAGCGTCAAAGGCAGCGCCGGATTCAGGCCCAAAACAGGCGGCACAACGTCGGACCACAGGTCCACGCTAATCAGCGTGGGGTCGATCAACGAATTGATCTGAAAAACGGCGGTGGACTGTTCCAGACGCAACAGGGCGTGGAAAACTTCCGACGAACCCACGTTCGTTTCGAGCGAACTGTATTTCGTCTGCGGTTCATCGAATACGGCGTGCGCGAACAACGTGCGACCCAACGGGCCTTCGTTGTAGATCGCCACTTCGCCGTAATCAAACGGGCCAGCGTCAGGCGGAATCGTGAGCACGATATCCACGCCGCCACCTTGCAGCGTTTGATACGTGGTGGGCGTTTCCGGACCGAACAGCAGGTTGCCGTAAAGGCCGGTATCCGTGCGTTGTGCAGGCTGACCAAACGCCGAACCAACTTCGAATTCCGTGATGTTGATCACCACGCGATTCGGATAGTTGGGATCGGGGAACGTGTTGGCAAGGCCCACATCGCTAACGACAAAGACGGGGGACGGCATAGTGATTGCTCCTTACAGGCCCACACGCGGGCAAATGACGTTGACGGGCACAGCGCCGTTTTTGCGGATGCCTGTGATGTACTGACGCAGACCGAAATTTGCGTCATTCAGAATCGGGAACGTTCCCAGGTTGCTCGTTGCGCCGATCTGCTGCTGGGGCGTGTCTGTCCAGTGCAGCGTCAGAAGGCCCGAACCGTTCGAACTGTTCAACGCGGTCGGATTGAGCGGGGGCATGTTCGCGATGTTGGACGTACCGGGAACGTCCGAGTAAAAGTGAACGAAGCGCGGGCGCGTTGCGAGCACAGTAGCGTCCACGCCGCCTTCTACCTTCGCTCCGTTCACCAGAAACTGCGAAGCGAACTGCGCGAGCGTGATTTGCGAACGGCTCAGGATGCCGACGATGCCGGAAAAGCCCTGCGTGTCTGTCGCATTCACCACCGCGCCTTCAAGCACAAGGCTGCCGCTGCCGTAAGGCGGCGCGTAGTAGAAATCCATGACTCCGTAAGCGCCCGGATCAGGCAGCGTGCCGGGCACAGCGGGCAGATTGACTTGTGCGCCCAGAACGATCAGAACAGGTGTGCGAAGGCTGGCGATACGGTTCTGGCCGTTCGTGATCAGGTTCGCGGGGGCCACAATCGGACGCACCAGATTCAACATCGTTGCGTTCGGTGCGTTGTTCACGTTGACGCTGTTGAAATCGCCATACGTTGCATCGCCGTACCACGTCAACACCACATCGCACGGCAGCACGTGATGCTGTGCCATCGCAAACGTTTGGCCCGATTGCAGGGCAACGTAAATGCGCTGCCCTGCGCGTGCCACGGTTGCCAGTTGGGTAAGCGCATAATCGAGCGTTTTGTACGGCGTGGCCTTGTCACCGGCTGTCGTCACGTCGTTGCCGGTGCTGTTGATGTAGATGGCGGTGCGATCCGGAACGATGCCAGCGTACAGACCATCCGTGCGCGCAACCAGAGTGTTGCCCGTCTTGGTGCTGACCGGCAGCACCGCAGGCGCGACGAAATCACCTGTCACCATAGGCGAATGCGCGTTGTTCTGGTACACAAGGGGTGTTTGAAATGCCATGTTTTTCTCCGTTACCAGTAGGGCACGAATTGACCGGGATTGAGTTCTAACCAACCGGCAGGATTTGTCAGGAAAGCGTCACGGTTGCCATACATACCGATGCCCAACGTGCCCAACGTGTTGCGCGCGACGGGCTGCACGGTCCAGTACGGAATACGCTGGCGGCTCGTCGGGAACGTCGGAACAGTTGTCCATCCGGCAGGCATCGCCAACAGGACGTAGGTTGCTGGATCGAATTCATCAGCCGTCAGCGGTCCCATCATCGTCGTAGGTAGTGAACCTGCTGGACTGGGTGGCGTGAGCGCCTGGGGCGGTCCGTACAACGGAATAGACCGGTCATTCAGATCAAGGAACCATGCATCCGGACGACCCAGATACGGGCCGGATTGAGCCGTCGCAACACTAGGTGCAAGCACCATCATCGGAATGCTGTCCAGCATGTGAATCGGCGGTGGATCGCCACCAAATCGGCCCTGGTTCGAAATCACCACCTGATGCACGCGGTACAGGCCCACCGCAACAATCTGCGTTGTGGTGTCGCCCGGAAACGCCACGATGGGCATGTCATGGCGATTCACAATCGATTGCAGAACTAGGTTGTAGTTCGCGATTTCATAGAAGAACTGCACAAGCGTCGAATGATCGACGTGGCCCAACGAACCATCAAGTGCCGTGATGTTCACGTGCGTCGTTGGGAACCACGTGCCGCCTTCCCAGATCGGTGTACCCGGTGGTGTTCCGGGCGACGGTTCCAACGTCATGTTGTTGTAGCTGTTCGGCTCCGGGCCAACTTCGGCCCAGAACTTCGAAACAGTCAGCGTGGTGCCCAGACAAAAGTCGATGAAATCGATAAATGCCTGCGTTCCCTTGCCGCGCCAGTACATGCCGAGATAGCGACTCACGGTCTGATAGTTCTCATCCGTGAGCACGCCAGCCGTCTTCAGCTTCATGCCAAGCATGTTGACCTGACGCACCAGCGTTTGCCGTTCTTGAATGGACCAATCTTCCACCGGAATCATGGTGGTGCGGTCCACCACTTTTTGTTCCAGTTGCGGATTCGTCGCCCAGGGGTTGCGAATTTGCTTCAGTGCTTCCGCGCCGTTGTCGTGCAGAGTGGTCCACACGTGATCGATTGCGTCCGTATACTCTGCGTAATACGGATTCAATTCAAGGTACGGCGGCAGCAGCGTGGATCGGGGAATCTTATACCCCAATCGCCGCGCGGTTTCGTACTCTGTTGTCATCACAACCCTCTTACGTTTGATTCGAATGGACGCTGAGACGCGTTTGACGATCTGCGTAGTGCACACGCAGCGTGAGCGAACGCAAACGGTTGTAGCGAATGGGCGATTGGTCCAGGGTGTTCGGCATGCCACCGGTGGGCGTGAGTGAGCCGTCATCGATAAAGCTTTGTGGCGGTCCGCCTGCTACTGCCGGAATCACCGGGCCGAGTTGCCCCAGTGAACCGCCCACGCGCCCATAAATGCGATAGGAAACCGCGTCAGGCACTTCATTCCACGTCAGACGGATCGCGTTGTCCGCACCCGTGCCCAAAATCTGCGGAAACACCCACTGATTCGGCGGACCTTCTTCGCGCGAATTCGTGACGGCAACTGAATACGCATAAACGCGCGCACTCAGCGTGCCACCACCCGGAACGATTTGATATTGCACAGACGCCGCACCCGGTGCGTTCACATACATCGGGGCCGTGGGCTGATTCACGATCACATAGCTGACTTGGCCGCTATTCGCCTTCTTGATTGCCGTATCAATGTCGGATTCGAAAAAGTCCGTCATCAGAATGTTCGGCTGCGGCTGAAAGAGTGCTTGCACAGCGTCTTCTGACAGCGCCTGAACCTGCGACAGCGTAGCGGTGTTGAACGCGTACACGTCGATATCCAGATCACGATCAATCGGTTCGGCTTCCACCAGCAAGAACCGCACGGCATACATGGTGATGCCTTGTAGGTGGTCCAAATACTCTTGCTGCTGTGCCTGCGTCCACGGTGACGACGTGAGCGCACTCACACGCACAACGTTCATCCATTGCAGGTCCATCGGATTGATTTCGCGTTGCGACTGCGTAACGGCGTCCACAACCCCGGGATATGCGCTCACCACCGCAACGTACTGATTGCGCGTCACTGCGCTTTCATAGGTGCCGAATGCGCCCGCTGCGACGTTCTTGTAAACCACAACCGGATTCTGTGCTGCGCCACCGGTGGGGTTGGCTGTGACAGCGCCCGTGATCACGGTGAATCCGCTCACCGAAACCGAACGTCCCACCAACTGCAACGAATTCGAGTCCGCGCCATTCGTGATCACGTAGGTGATGGTGACTTGATCGGACACCTGCGGAATCGTGCCGAATTGCGTATTGCCGAACTGCACGTTCAGACGGCCATCAGGCAGCGTCAAATCGGCGTAGGCATCTTGTCCACGATAGTTCCACATCGTGCCCGCAGTCTTCGGGATGATTTGCCCGTTGATGCGCACCACAGTGTCCACATCGGAGACAACGAAAGAGTCCTCTTCCGACACCCACGATTGATACGGGCCACCTGCGCCGGACATATTGACCGAAAACACCTGACCTTCGGCAAGCGTGGCGTTGATCGTCTGCCCGGCCTGGATTTCCAGTTGCTCGCGGTTGAAGAAGCGCGCGCCGCCTACTGTGAACTGCGTGTAGGGCGCTATGGTTGCGGTAATGGTGGCCGTGAGGCTCACCGTGATCTGCGCGGGCAGCATGCGCGTGATGCGAAGGCCCTGCATAGCAGCAATAGAAAGAATCGCCTCATCAGCTTCTGCCGTTTCAGCAAACGCATCTTCGGCGTAGCGAATCAGACGTGCGTTGTCGTGCACACCAACGGTTGAGATGAGTTCGACCAGCGTCTGACTGGTCTGTGTCGTAAGCTGACCCTTCCACGTGTTCTGTGTCGCCAGATAGTTGTTCATCTGGGTCACGAAGTCGTTGAAATCGACCGTGAGATTGGACAGGCGCAAAACAGTCTGTGCCATGATTAAGCTCCGTTATTGGGACAGCACAAACGCTTGCGTGTAGCGTTGTTGCGTGAGATTGAGCGTGAACGAAATGGTGACTTCGTAGCCAGGGATATCGAGATTCGGAACCACCGTGGAATTCGCGATATCAACCTGAATGCGTGGTTCCCAGCGCGCTAGGGACTGGATCAGCCCAGTGTTGATCTGGCGCGCAGTGGTCTCGTCTATCGGCTCATGAATGAGTTCCCACAGCATGAGACCGTATTCCGGTTGAAAAATCTTCGAACGCGCACCGATGGGGCAGTTGAAAAGGTTGGTCAGCGAACCGTAGATGATCGCCTGTTCGTCCGGAAGACGATCCGGAAGAACGTTCAGCGCAAGCATCGTGTTCACATCGATCCAGATAGCTTTCTGCAAGCTTGTTTGGTACGGAGTGAGTCCCATAGCAATTCCTTAGTTCGGGCCGGACGTGTTGCCGCCACCGGTTTCGACACCACCGTGAGTGTGCGTGTGCAAGATCACGCCGTTAGAACTCATGACGCCGCTGGTCTGGATCACATCACCGATAAAGATGCCCGTACCGCCACCGGCGTTGCCGATGATGCGCAGGCCGGAGTTACCGAAGATGGTTCCTTCAGAAGTGGTGGTGCCGTCGATATGCAGGTTTCCATCAATCTGCACGTTGCCCGTGAACTGCGATTCCGGCGCATCAACGAGAACTTTCGGCGCACGAATCGTGGCCTGTCCGCCGCTTTGAACGAGCGTGGTTCCCTGTGTGATAACCGATGTGTTGCCCGTGACGTTCATCGTGCTGTTGCCAGTGACGTTGATCGTCTGGTGCTGCACTACATTAACAGTCAGGTCACCTTGCTGATTCACGTTGTAGTTCGTGCCGGAACTGTGCGTCCACGTCCAGTCCTGCGATTCCATGTTGACCACAAGCGTATTGCCTGAAGGGTCCACATAGCCCCACACTTTTTCACTCGCAAAACGCGGGTCTTTGTTCGTGTTTGTCAGGATGAACCCGTGACAGATAGGCATGTTCGAATCGCCGTCTTGCAATTCGATGATCGCAGTTGATCCAATGGCGGGCGAACCGTAAAAGCCGAATCCGCCACCAATGCCGAAGGGGGAATAGCGCACGCCGCCCACCCAAGGAATTTCGCCTTCGGTGTAAAGGTCTGGTATGCTGACCTTGAATCGGCCAGTACCTTCCGGATCGATGTTTTCGATCACACGACCAAGGAAAACTTTTCCCTTGTAATCTTGATCGAATGCCATTTGTTGATCGTTGAACGAACCGATAGACATGATTAGCTTCCTTGTGGCAAGTTCGTGCCGTGCCGGTAACCTTCGACCACTTCGCAGTAGTTTGTGTTTTCGATGCGGTACGAAACCGAAGTCACGGTGTAGACGCCGGACCACGAGCTATCTACGGCCCGGTCTTTCGTCTCGTTGCGCGCGACTACGTTGATGCGATCCAACAGCCGCACATTCGTCGGCATGATCGCCATAACATCGATCTTGGCGGACAGCAGCGCAGCGCTACGCGCATTGATGTAGCGTCCGCGCTCGTAAGAGTTGGGATTCGTGTTCCCGAAGTCGATACCGGAATAGGACACGGAACCGCGCTGTGCTTGTTCCTTCACATCCAAAGAGAACAGCGGCGAACGGCTGTCAGGTGTGAATTCCATCTTGTCATTCGCCACCACATCTGTTGCGCCCATCGCGGACTGTGTTTGCCGCGACATGTTGTAGCCTGCGTTCTTATTTCCGGCCCCGCTGTTCGCATTGACCCGGAAATCCACGCACGAGATTTCGCCCGCGCCCACATTGCCAATAGCCATGTTTAGCGGCGTTGACTTGATCGAGTTGAAATCTTTGTACAGCAGCGTCGGACGGTTGTTGACGATATCGACACCGTGCACCATCAACGAACGATCTGACGCGTAGCCATGACGCGCTAGACGCTTTGCCCAAATTCCGTAAGTGCTGTTGTTCGGCGTCCATAGCTGATCGTCTGCGGTATCCGTCATATCAGAATCGAAACTGCACCGGAAGGCCACGTGTTCCATAAGCTCGCGACTTGTGCCGCGTGCGCCGATGTTGGTGGTGGTCAGCCAATACCGGATGTTGTCGTAGATTCCATCGATCTGATAGCGCGCGCCCGTCACTGTCTTGACTTCACGGAACTTGAAAATCCGGAAGTTGTAGGTAGTGGACGTTGCGGAACCCATCGGCTTAAGAACGACGGACACACGTCCGCCGTCTTTAAGCAAACCTTTCTGACTGAGCACCATAGACGCATCGGTGATCGCCATTGTGAGTTGCGGCAGAATCTGCTTGATCGACAAGTCGATTTGCAGGAACGACAGCACGTTGTACGCATCAATCTTGAACTCTTCACCGCTAAAGAACAGGCTAATTTCTAGCTTGTCCTGCAAGATATAGCCCATGAATTGCCCCTTAAATGATGCGAGTGACTGTGGTGTTGTTCTGCTGGCGCGTCAGCCATGCAACGATGCTTGCCTGCGTGGGCACGCGGAACTGCATGCCCGGGTACACGTCTTGAATCGGGCACGCCAATCCGTTGTAGTGCAGCAGGATTCGGAAGTAATCGACGGTCCCATACAGCCGATATGACAAGCCCGGCAAATCGGATGCGTCGGTTTCCGTGAGCGTTCGAACGGTCTGAAGCTTCAGGTTGAAGCGAACGTTTTTGTACGCGCTGCGCCAGATCGATAGCGATCCCCCGTCCGACGTGCGCGGCGTGTATTGCGTGTATGAGTAGTTCTGAGTAGTCATGACGAGTCCTTAGAGCGGGCGCGGCGTTAGGCTAGGCGGATTACTCACCGGATTCGACTGCGCCACGGGTGCGCCGGGCGGCGGCAATGTCGTAGGCGTAAGCGGCGGCGGCACGTCAATCGGATTGGCCTGCACATCACCACCCTGCGGCATCTGACCTTCCGGTGCTTTGTTCTGCTGTGGGGCAGTCGAATTGTTCGTTCCGGAGTTAGGCGAATTCTGTTGAGTGGCCCCGAAGATACGATCAAGATCGGACTGCACGATGATGAACATGGGTTTGAAGCGGATCGACACGCGCGCGAACATCGGATATCCGCGATAGTCGAACTGATTTTCTTCCGTCACCTGCACGTTCGTGATCACCACGTTATCGAAGAACAGATGGCGACCGATACGAAGACTGATCTTTTCCGAAACATACTTGTTGATCGGGTTTTCGCCAGCGCCCAGGTTCTGATCCGTTGACGGGTTCGCTACTGGCGATGCGGCCTGACCGCCATCGTTTGAGCTTTGCGTCTGATCGATGATCTTGCCTTCTTTCTGTGTGCCCGGCGCATTCGGGTTCGTCGTGCCACGCGCGACAAAGCCATTCGACGTTTGCACAGGCGCGGGGTTCGGGTTTGCCGTCTGCTGATTGCCCTGCATGGACTGGAACGCCGACGTGTCAACGCCAATAGATTGCAGTGCGGATGCAGAGGCTTGGCCGACAGCGGCCCAATCAACCTTCGGTCCGGGACTCGTCAAGAAGCCCCCAAAACCGACACCGGGCGTGACCAGCTTGAATAGCTGTTTGATCACAAAGCGCACTTCCATTTCCGCATCGCTTTGCGCCTGCAACGCCAGATCGATGCCCAGTTCTGTTTCCGTTGCGCCCGCCCACACCTGCGCGGTCATGCCTTGCACGATAGGCACGATGCCGAAGGCTGCGGAACTGATAGTCGCAATCTTCGGATCAGACAGCAGGCCACCGGACCACGGCGCACTGTACTGCGCCGCGATATCCATCATGAATTGTTCCGATGCCAGCGGCGCGATAATTCGCACGGTCTGCGCCGCGTCTTGCTTTTGTTGAATGATTTGAACCTGATAGTTCAGGTTGTAATTTTTTTCAGCCATGATCATGCTCCAATCGGCAACGGTCCGTGCTTGGTCTTCAGATATTGGGTTTCTTGGTTCTGCGTGAACGGTGCGCCCTGAGCGCCGCCTTGCTGTACTTGCGCGGCACTTTTCGTTGCGGGCGGCGGTGTCGTCGTGATGGGTTTGCCTGCGTCAGGCGCGTTAGCTGTGCCGCTCGTTTCCGCAGGCGCTGCACCACCGGGCAAGAACTTGCCTTGCTTCATCGCGTTCAGATAAAACGCATAACGATTTTGACGATCATCAAGACCGTTGAAACCGCCGTTGATCATCTTGGTGACGGTGTTAATGTCGCCACGACGCGCAGCAGCAGGAATCTTCGGACGTTCCACGCGCCAGTACCAAAGCGCGATCTTCACCGCCACATCAGGATTTGCGGCAATGTCCGGATTTCCTTCCAGATCAAGCCCCAGGTATTTGCCTGCGCGTTGATAGTTCGTGCGTCCCGTAAGCTGGATGAATCCTCGTCCACGGTATTTGTAGCCATCACCCGGTTGCAGGTTGCCCAAGTCTTTACGGCCTTCGTATCGACGTTGCGCCGCAGTTGGTCCCCACAATTCGTGCTGATAAACGAAGTTGCCCGATTCGTGCCCGACTTGCGCCAGGAACATAGCGCGTTCGTTCGTATCAGTCATTCCGGCTTCGTCCATGCCACGCAGCACAGCTTGTCGGTTCTTTTCCGAATTGCCTTTCGGCTCCGGCACGTGCTTAGCACCGCCCGGGGTTCCCGGCACAGGCGCGCCCGAAGGCGCTGCGCCGGTTGCAGAACTGGAACGACCGAAAATCGAACCTAGGCCAGTAGTGCGCGTGCTCAGGTCCACACCATCCGTGCTCAAAGTGACTTCGTACCACCCTTCGAGACCGGAGCGCGTAACCAAAGAATCAAAGAACTGTCCAACGCTGCCGGACTTCTTGGGTTCTTCTTCTGGCTGTTCGGATTCACCTGTCGGCACCGACGCGGGATTATCACCTTTGAAAAACGTGCGATAGAGGAAATACGAAAGCCCACCAATCGCCACCAGACCGCCGACAATCGCGCCCACAGGTGTCAGCAAAAACGCACCTAGACCTTGCAGCAGCGGAACGATCATTCCGCGCATGATGAATCGGGCAAAACCGAACAGCAGCCGCTTAGCGAAGTTAAGAACGAACGTCACCAAACGGCTGCCTATCTGGAACGCTAGGCGCAAGCCCGCTTTGCCGATTTGCTTCGCGACTTGCCAGATAGTTGTATGGTCTTCCGGCTGTTCTGCCAGTGGGTCTTCAGTCAAACGCTTTCCCACTTCTGTCAGGATGAGTTCAGGCACACCCTGTTCAGAAGATCGGCGCATAACTGCAATCGCACGGTCCCACGCGTTAGCTTCTTCTGACGGCTGTTCGTCATCACGGCGTGTATTGCGATCAAGCTGCGCTTTGCCGTATGCCCCGGTGGGGCTAAAGTCGGATGGTGAAGCCATAGCCCCTCCTTTTCTTAAGACGTGTACATGCCAAGATTCATCAGCGTCAGCGTGTCATCGCCGGGCGTGCGTCGGAAGTTCGACAAGTTGACCTGAGATGCAGAACCGTTGACCTGCGGCGCGGAGCCGGGCAGCGTTGCCGTTTGGTTGCCTTGCGCCTGCGTCGTGATCGAATCCCCCAGGCTCAGCGTCGGGCTGTTGTTGATCGTGTACATGGACGTAGCAGGATCGCCCTTGCGCGTGTCAGCAGCGCCGGTGCCAAGGCCAGGAATGAACGGTTGATCCGCGCCCTTCGATGCAAGCGGTCCTGCGCTCGTGGCGGTGGCCGCATCTGCAACGCTGCCATCAGCGGATGTGACAGGGGACGACGTAGACCCGGGCGGCGCGCCAGGATTCGAAGACGGGCCAGGAATTCCACCGCTTCCGCCTGCGCCACCGGTGGCCGTAGTGGCGTCAGGTGCTGCGCCGACTTTGCCGGACGAAGCGGCCTTTTCATCGGCCTGCTGCTTTTCCAGTTCGTCAACTTTCTGTTGTTGCTTGGCGATGCGCTCTTTCGCTTCTTTGACAAGCTTGGCGTTGTCTTCAGGTGTGGTGCCCCAATACTGCGAACCGTGTTCCAACTGCTTTTGCTGCACCAGTAGATCGCGTTTCGCTTCCACCAACGCTTCGCTATCGCCTTCAGCAACACCCGCATCAACATCGCGCTGTTCACGCGCTGATTTGAACTGCCCCACCACCCAATCCGTGAGTTTCTTCGCGTTGTCCGTGATGAACTTCAGGAATTGCCCGCCCCACTCTTGAAGCTTGCCAGAGGAAAGAAACTCCCCGATTTTTTCGAAGACCTTTCCGCCCAACAATTCCGCAACGAGCACCGTTCCGACGATCTTTGCGAGCGATCCCAGAAGCCCGCTACCGCCGAAAGCCTTCAGGGCGTCTTTCGTGCGCGAACCGAAATCACCTATGGTGGACTTGAACGAACGCCACCACGTGTTCGCCTTCTTCTGTTCTTCATCGTCATCGCCCTGTTCAGCAATCGACGCGAGCGAATCCCCGATGCGCCCCAGTTGTTCGTCGGTGTAGCTTTTGTTTGCTGAGCCGACGACCGGCCCGCGATCCTCTGTTCCAACAAACGCGGTTGCTGTGGCTTCGTCTGCGTGCGCTTGCCGCGATTCTTCCGGAGACGGTGCAGACGCGTTGCTGAGCTTCCATCCGTTCAGCGCCTGCCGTACTGCGAAGCCCGCGCGTTGTTCCACACGCTCTTCGATGCCATCAAAACGCTTTAGCTGTTCGCCCATCCACGTTTTGAATTCAGCAACGCGAGCATTCCATCGCTTTTCCTCTTCGTCTACTGCGCCCTGATCCTGAATCTGATCCAGTTGCTTTTCAAGCTCTTCTTGATCAGGGATCGACTCGCGCAGACGTTGGGCAAAGATGCTGTCAAGGCGCGCATCCTGCTTTTCCAACTGCGACGCCATCGATTCTTCGATGATGACCACGAGTTCCGGGCCTGCATCGTCAAACGCTTTTTTGTTTGCGATATCCAGCAGTTCCGAAATACGCTCATCGGTCAGCGGCTTACCGCGATCCGCACGACGCGCTGCCACGTCGTCTACACGCGTCTTTGCCGCCACTTCAAGAGCCTTCACGGCCTGATTGAAGATGCTGGAAGCAAGGCGATCATAGCGGCCTATCAGACTCTGAATCTTGCGGAAGTCTTGCATGTTGCCCTGGCCGCGCATGATCTTTTCGAGCGTTGCCTGATCGCCTTTGGCTAGGTTGTTCCAGCGGTTTTGCGCTTGGCTTGTGTTGAATTCCGCCATGATCGTTTCCTTACGTTATCCGTGCCAAACTAACCCGTCCTGCACAGCTTTGCGGCGCGCTTCGCGTTGCTTGTGCGCGGAATCTGATAGATACCAAAGATCAAACGCTGTGGCGGTGTCCGGGATCAGCACCTTGAATTCAGCAGCAAGAAGAGTCTTGCGGCTCATGACCTGATCCAGATCGACCACAGGTAGGAACATAGGTGGACTCATTGCCGTCAGCGTTTCGCGTTCGGTCATGCAGTGGCGGCACCGCACACGCACTTTTTCCTGAATCCCATACGTGCCCAGATGATCGTCAAAGCCAAGGACAGTTTCGATATCCTTGGAACTAAGCTGATCCACAGCTTCAAGTGCTGCCATGAACGGCAGATCAAGACGCTGTGCGATTTCTTGCCGCCATTCGAAATCGTGAGTCTTGAACCGATCCGGAAATTCCTGTGCATCGGCAATGGCACCCATAGTGCGCGGACGCACACGAATGCCACCACTCACCACAGGAACTTCGAAATCACGATCAAGCATGATGTTTTCGAGTTTGCTTTTCGTGACGGACTCAGCAATTCGAAGCGTGGACGGGTCCACTTCGCCGCGTTCAACCTGCGCCACGTGTTGCACGTTTTGGCAGTACGTCGAATGCACGAACGAAACGCCGGTAAAGTTCTGTTTACGCACCCAGTGCAACACGTAGTGGTAATCTTCCGGCGTCAGATCAAACGCAAGCGCTGTGCCCTTCTTTTCCGTATGCGACGTGCTGAGAATCGAACTGACGACTTCCAGCAACACCAATTCGGATCGGTCGTTGCGCGCCTGCGCCACCTTCGGCAGATGGAACAGACGCAGCGGATGAATGAACAGGTCTTTGAACGGGTAGAACAGGAACCGTGAGGGTAGCTCTACGGCCACCCCTTCAGGCTCTGCCACCCGAATTAGGGGTTGCGGCACGTACATGGTTATCCCGGCAGGAAAGTGGACGCGTCAATGGTGACTTTGCTGAGGTGCGAATGGCCGCAGTGCTTGCACGTCACCTTCACACGTTCTTTCATGCCGAACCCTGCGAGCACCGTTTCGTACTTCTGAAGCTGCTCGATCTGATCGGGCGTCATGGAACGCGCAAGTTCGATGCGTTCTTCGTAGGTGTCGCCCACGATGTAGCACGCGATTTGCGACAGATAGTCCCATTCCGGCGCGCTGCCGAAATTCGGGTGTTCCATCGTTTCCACCATGTCCAGCATCGTCGCCGGACGCAGCGCGATATCCTGCATGACTTCCATGTCGTACATTGGCATCACAGTCATCTGCGTTTCTTCCAGCATGTCAGCGGTGACCATCGTATCGATGATCAGGCTCTTGCGGCTTGCCTTGCCATCACGCACATCGTTTTGATGCGTCGCGCTGTTGCACAGATCGGTGTGCTTGATCGGACGCGTGTAGTTCGTGAAGCGCAGCCGATACAGCAGCCAGTAGTAATCGCCCAGCGCAAGATAGAACGCGGGCGGCAGCGGCAAATCGGTGTCCGCTTCCAGAACCGAAGATACCGCTTCGACTTCTTGGCGCTTCGACTTGTTGGCCCATGCGCGCGCGAACAGCGACATGTTGTAGCCACGCAGCGGACGAACGTACAGCGCGTTGAACAGGCCCACATACGGCATGTAGAGCGACGGCAGTTCAAGCGGCACAGGCTCGCCGTACTTGCGCATCACCTGAAGGGTTTCTTGCGCCTGTGGCGGCGTGTACAGATCGGGCACGGGCGCTTGTGCGTAAGGCTGCGCTTGCGGCGCGATCTGCGGAATCGGCCCCACCGGACGATGCCCAGACTGTGCCATGCGTGCATCAGCAAATTCCGTTGCCGTCAGCGGACGACCGTTCACGTCCACACCGAACGGCGCTTCAGCGGTGGCATTCGGAATCACCAACTTTTCTTGCTTCTGCGGCGTGTGGCGTGCCGCATGGGGCGAGACAGTCGGCGTGTGGCTGCTCAGCGGAACCGCGCGCGGGCGTGACTGTTGCTTGGGTGCGGTTTGTGCCAGTTGCGATTGCGAGTAGGGGCGAAAAGCGCCTTTGGGTGCGTTCATTGTCGGTCCTATTTATGGTTCAGAAATACATCACTATTAACAAGCAATCAGCGGTTAAAAAGCCCTGCAACCGCTGCACCTGCGGCTGCACCAGCGGCTGCCGGGTTGTTGAAATCAAACCCACCGCTGTTGATTGCGCTGATAGCTTCAGTGACCAAATCAGACGCTGCGCCGGTGAAGTCCAGAAAAACATCGTCCACCGAAAGCGTGACGTTGCCGATCAGGCGTCCGCTTTGACCAGACACCAGACTCAGGCTGTCCAGGCTTGTCGGCCAGCAACCCGTACACATGATTTGCGCCACCACCTGTTGACGCGGGTTCAGCAGGTAGATGTAGACGTTCTTTTTGTAGTTGATCGAGGGCAAGAAGAAACCGCCACTCGTTTGCGCGCTCGTTGCCGGAAACGGCATCATCATCGCTGCTTGCCATGCGCGGAAATAGTTCAGTGCCACACCTTGGCTGTCGTGATAGACCGCAAGACGCAGCGAATCAACGGAGTATTTCCCAGCGTAGTGTTTCGTGAATCCTTGGTCGTAGACACTGCGCGTTTCGAACTGGCGGAACGGCACGTTGCATTCTTCAACGTAATTCCAGCCCAGAGTACGAAAACCGTACGCGCTCGCAACAGGTGGCAGCACGCAATACCACGACCAGTTCATTAGCGGGTCTGCGCGCATTTGCGTGCCAAGCAACGAATAACCTTCGAAAGCACCACCACCGGGGCCGCTGAGCGCACCACCCAGGCTCGTGATCTGATCAATCACTTCCTGACCCGCCCCTAAGATATCCCCTTGCAAAAGTTTCTTAGCTGCGCCCAGCGTTGCGTTACCTACCGCCTGCCCTAGTGCACCGGCTGCGGCACCACCTGCGGCGTTGACGATTCGCCCCGCGTTGCCGATCCCTGCCGCGCCCACTGCGGAATTCACAGCGGTCTGCGCGGCCTTACCAACTGATTTCGCGGCATTGCCCACCGCAGAGGCTGCGCCCTTGTATGCGGTCTTTGCAGACCCGAGCGCTTCGGCTAGTCCGGCCATGATTTTGACTCCCTAGAAGCGATAAAAGCCTGAACCCATTACGGTCCAGGCTTGGCGGGGACGCTGCCGGATAGACCGGCCCAATCCCTTGGTCTAAAATTGAGACAGGGCCTGATAGTTACAATTTTCTTTGTTTTTCCTCTTGCGTGGCTCAAAAGTTCCGGCTATAATTTGTTCATGGTGATCGAAACAGATCACGAACCAACTTAAGGAAGAAATCATGGCACACGCAACCATCACTGAATTTCTGGTCAAGGGCAACGAATACTACGCTGCCAAACTGGACAACGGTTCGGTGCGTGTTGGCTGGATCGATGCGTGCGCATACGATCTGCCCGAAGGCCATCGTTTCTTCATCCTGGCTAACGGCATCCGTACCGAAGCCGACGCCGAAATCATCTTCGACTACTGCGCTGGCACCATCGAATAAGGAACAGATCATGTCCATCGTGAAACTGCGCAGCCAAGTGAACGCCATCTTTACGCTGCGCGACGCCGAAGCTGAGCGCCAGCGCAACGACTACGAAATGGAACGTCGTGCGAAGATTCGCGAACTGCGCCGGAAGATCAGGCACTGGGAAACTCAGGTGCGCAAGTTCAACGGCGAAATTCATCGCGAAACGCTCGCACGTTTTCAAAAAGAACTTGACGCCCTTTTGTGATCGAAATACACTGAATTTTCTGAACTCAATTCCGCATAAGGAACACGTCATGAACACCGAAAAAATTTACGGCATCTTCGAAGAGATTCGCGGCAAGTGGTTTTTCCTGCCGAATGAGCCGCTGGCTGCCTGGGTCGAAGCTACCGACCTTCCCAAAGACAAGCGCTACACCTGGGAAGAAGCCACGCGCAAGATCGACTACCTGCGCGCCCGCTCTATTGATGACGGACGTTCTGTGCAAGTGGTGGACCTGAGCGAATACGACGAACGCCGCAAGATGTGGCACGCCGCCTTCGATTCCGTGCTTGCAGGCAAGGAAGACGAAGTGGTGAACGCGTTCAGCCCGCTGCGCCTGGAAGCCATCCGAACGGCAAACAAAGCCCTGGCAGATTCCGGCAAACTCCCGTTCAATCAGTTGAAACGCGCGTGGTAAGCAAAGGCCCTTCGGGGCCTTTTTCTTTTTGGCGTTACACTTTTCTTTGTGATTTCTCTTGCATAGCTCAAAAGTTCATGTATAATTCTATTCATGGTGATCACAACGACTCACCTGCAAACGAAACCACTTAAGGAAATCATCATGGCACTGGAAATCGCAAACACCATCATCAACCAACTGGGCGGCAACAAGTTCCGCGTGATGACCGGCGCTAAGGATTTCGTCGGTTGCGATACCAAGAAGTTTGTTCAATTCCGCCTGCCCACCGCTGGCAAGATCAACGGCAAGAAGATCACCAACGTCAAAATCATCGTGAACGACAACGACCTGTATGACGTGCAGTTCTGGAACATTCGCGGCATCAACAGCGTGATGCTGGAAGAAGTCACCGACGTTTACTGTGACATGCTGCAAAGCCTGTTCACCGAAAAAACCGGCCTGGATACCCACCTGTAAGAACCTGCGGCCCTTCGGGGCCGCTTGTAAGGAACTGAAATGTCACAACGCCCCGTTTCCAACACCGCCCAACTGATCGCAGGTTATGATTGCTGTCGTGCAAACGGTCTGCCGATGCGCTTTCAGGTAGGCAAGTTCACCGGCAACAACCCGTCTGTGGTCGCCGCCCTGCGCCGCCGTGGCTACAGCGTGCATCGCGTGCCCGGCGCGGGTTCGAACTCCTACGAAATTGTGTCGGGGCCGAAGTTGTAACGCATCCTCACAGATGCAAGATTTCATGTATGATTCGGAAATGCCGCTGATCATTGCGGTGAATTTCCAAGAATCTCATGAAGAGCTATTTAGATTTGATCGCCAAATTGAATGACCTTTTGGCGATTGACGCAGAAAGCACGGTGCAATTCACCGTGAAAGTAAAGGGACCGTACACCGCTGGAACCGTAGGTGCTTTGAGACGCAGAGGCTATCAGGTGTCACGTTCGGTTGACGGTGTTTTTCATCTAAGTTTGAGAGCAAACCCCATCAAAGGGACGATCTAAAATGAACCCTATCATCGATCAATTCCGCGCCCAACTTGGCAACTACGACGAACGCGATCTGGCGCAAGAAATCGGTATGCAATCGGCGCACAAATCGCGCTATCTCAGCATCGCAAAAACGTGTCCGCGCGGCACGCAAGGGAAGCGCACTCAGGTTGTGCTTGCGTGGGAATGTCGCGCTCGTGTTCGCTGGGCGCGTCAAGAACTCGCGCGCATCCGGCAGGACGTGGTAAAGGGACTCATGCAGGCGGTGTTCGGCTCTGCAATTCCGGCGTAATTCCCGGTTTGATTTTCTGTAAGTAGCGTGTTACGTTACGCCTCGAAGTAAATTCCGCTCAAGGAAAGTTTCACGCGCCGGGCCTCATTCGGCGCTTTCACAAATTCTGATGATCTGAGGCAATGCAATGATTGATGCTAAGCGTATCAGCGCGATGATTCGCGCGTCCCTGTGGACTGAAGAACAGATGGCCGCTGCCGGTCACGATCAAAAAGCCATGATGGAAAAATCCGTGCTCGTTCACGGCATCATGCAACATCTCGCTTTTCACCCCGAAAATCTCGAAGCCCACCGCGCGGAAGTCTCCCGCTTTCTGCAAGCGCTGGATTCCGCGTTCATGGAATCTGGCGGTGGTGGCATGTCGTTCGTCCACATGCCGTTCGACCGCTCCGGCGAACAGTGGGGAGAACAGCGCAACGCTGAAGAACTGTTGTGCATGGGTATTGGCCTGGGGCTGTGCGAATTCCTGCTGCCGCGTGATCTGTGGGCCGGGCTTCCGGGCGGCGTTCCCTACGTCGTGGTCAAAACGCCGCTGAAGGGTGCCAAGTGAACGCGCCGGAAATTCTGGTGGGTGCTGGCTGGGTTGCGGGCGGCAGTGGTTGCGGTTGCTACGACGCCGCGATTGATCTGCGCTTCGTCACGGGCACCTACACGGTGTTCGAATCCGAAGAGCAATACAAAGCGCGCGGCTACAACAACGGAACCGCTATGCGCAACGTCGATTTCGATTGGTATCCGAAACGTTCGGGTGACCACCGTGACGAAGCGCACGCACGCATTCGCATGCGCGTTTTTGGCGAAGCCCAAGACATGTTGCGCGCCGAGTACAAACGCTACTACGAAAAGAAGGAGATTAGCGCCGCCGAATTTCGCGCGCTGATCGACGCTTTCGTACTCAAATACATCAAGCCCGAGCACATCTTGCAGATGCTGGCCGCAGAGTACGACTACGGCCACGAAGACGGCAAAGAAGAAGCACAACGCAAAATGCGTGCGGCGCTGGGAATTCACCGATGAAACGCAAACCCTTTCCGAAGAAATTTCGCCCCAACGTTGACCGTGGGCAAGTGTGGCGCGCGCATAACGGGCGCTACATCTGGATCACCGGCGCGGTGTACGACGAAAAGAAGCACAAGTTTCGCACCGATGCGTTCTATGGAATCGACATGGAACGCGGCACGCAATACGTCATCGGGCTGGACGGCTTACCCTTCACGGAGCCGGGCGAAGGTGGCATGGAGTGCTGGTCCATCACGGACGAAGGCAAGTGCATACAAGAATACGTGGTGCGTCTGACGACGTTCTTGGGCGCTATGGAACCGCCGCGCTTTGTCGGCAACGAAGATGCGCAGCAGATGGCTATCCACCGCCAGAACTTGCGCCACGAGGACGCCATCCAGAATCTGGCTAACTGGCACGGCCACCCCGATGCGCAAGAACGCCGCGCCGGGTCGGTTGCCGAATTCAACAATCACTATCATGCTGCGCTTATTGCTGAGCACAATGAGCGTGAAGATAAGCGCATCGAAAACGTGCGCCAAGGAATCCACGATGGAAAATAACGCCGAAATGGTCGAAGTGCTGCGCGAATCCGGCATGCCCTACACGCCCGATGCCGGTGGCCTGCGTCTGCTGATTCAGGACTTCAAGACGCTGCACGAACGCTACGTCAATCAGGTCATCGCCAACGTGCACATTGAAGTCAACAACCGTCGCGACAGCCTGCATGCGTGGCTTAACGAACAGGCAGACAAGCACGCCGCCGCCATCTGGGCCAACGACCCCGCCGTGAAAGCACACATCGCCCAGCTTCGCGCCTGGGCTGAAGTTGTCAAGGGCCAGTAAGAGCCTTTGTTTACCCTCATACAAAATTCTCTAGTGCATAAGGAAGTTTTACCATGCGAAGCGCCCAAAATTCTCTGTTCTCGTTGCCCCTCAGTAGCGTATCGTCTTGGCAATTGTGCCAAGTTCTGATCAAACGTCTGACCCGGGTGCGCGAACTCCGCATGGCACGCACGCCCGATCCCGATCTGATCCTGAGCGACGCAACCATTCCGGAACTGCTCGTCGCTTTGCACGTTCGCCTGTCCGACAATCATGGTCGCGACAAGGAACGCGAAGGCGATTCGCTGTCGCCGGAAAATCGCGAATTTCTGCGTGAAATCGAATCTGTCGCCGCTGGCGCTGTCGAAGAAACTTCGATGAGCGTTCTGGGGCAGATTCGCACCACGATCAATCGTCGTTTGCAGGGGAAGTAATGCCTACCCAAAAGATCGACGCCGCCGACAAGCTGCGGCAATTGCTTAAAGAATCCGGCGCGATGACGCCGCAGATTTCCAGCTTGATTTCCAAGCTGAAGATGGACCGCGATCATGCGCAGTTGGTGTGCGCTGAAGCCTACTGTGTGATGGGTGATCTGGCTCACACCTTGCGCCTGTGGAACGGCAGCAAGATGGAAAAGATCATGGACAACCTTGCTGCGCATCGGCTCGTGCACAAGGACGTTTTGCCCTTCACCACGCGCGAAGTGTACAAGTTCGAAACCGGTGTTATCAAAACGGCGGAAAAGCTGTACAAGTTCGCGGACGGACAGAACGGCACGCCTACGCCTAACGAACTGCGTGAGTGGGCCGAAGCGCTGGAAGGCAGCAACACGCATCTGCTGGAAGACATTTACAGCCACTGCCAGGGCCATATCGACCCGCTGGTGCAAGTGGGGTTGCTTCCGGCGTCGGTTGGCGAAGCTATCACGGATTTGGTCGAAACGTTCCGCGAGCACCACGGCCTGCCCACCGATATCAACCCTGAAGGTTCCGGAAACGGAAAGGATGCGCCCGATGAAGATGAAGAAGCTGCGTAAGCGTGTTCCTGCGTCGATCCGCGAACTGCTGTTCTACACGGAAGACGTGCGCAAGAACGAAAAACGCACGCGCAAACTGATCGATAAGGACTATCCCACTTACATCGCGGCTGTGCCTACTGGGCCTATGGGATACCCGCAACTTCGCGTTGTGGACACTACGCCGCAATGGGTGCAAGAACGTCGAAACCAGACGGCAGCAGACGCAGCACGCGAAGAGTGGGTGCTGAGCCTGTCCGAGCGGGATTCCGCCACGGTACAGGCCGCGCTTGATGCCGAACCCGCCGCGCCCACTGAAGCATTTGTGCGTGCTGCACAGCAGTACAAGGATATGAAAAATGGATGAAAGCCTGCCCACCCCGCAAAGCGTGCGTGCGTTTTTGCGTGAACACAAGTCTACGCTCTTGACGCTTATCGAAACGTTGGGCGACGCGCTCATGGTCGAACAGGTGTGGCCTGCACTGCGTGCGCCTAAAGATATGAATTCACTCCCGCTCAGCCCTACTATCACCCTAACTGTGCGGTATGCAGCCCTGCGCGCATTCGCAGCCGCAGACCCGCAGAAAGGAACCGAGGACATTCGCGGATGGCACGGAGTTGAAGACGTGATGGTTTCCCGTCTGCACGCGGCTGGCTTCACAGTTCAGTGCAGCGAAACTCGGGTTCATCGTGCTAACCCGAAGAAGTCTCTTCCTGTAGGATCGTACAAACCCGTCGAGGGCGACACCGTTGTCACCAGAATCGGAATCAAGGTGGACCTGCTATGAATGAACAAGGTGAAGTGAAGGTGGGCAATTTCGCGAAAGAAGTGGAATTGACCGCCCAGGAAATCAAGGAATGTGCGCGCAATCCCGATGTTCTGCGCGCGCTCGCGAACTACCATTCGGTGCGCGAAACCGAAGCCGCTTCGATTGACCCTGAAGAATTCGAACTGGCGATCAACAACCACCGGCATCGCTACACGGAACTGCGCCAAATCGCGGACAACATCGAAAGCGATTGGTGATCAACCCTGCCGGACTTGTTCCGGCCTTTTAACGTAAGGTAGAAATATCATGGCAAAAGATCAGCACGGTGAACTGATTTCGCTCCGGTCTTCCCTGATCGGTGAAGAAAAGTCGGTGCCGTCCGGCGCGGGTGTCGCGCAGTTGGCGTCTCCCAATCTCCCGACTGGAACGTACCGCTACCAGCGCGACGACACGTCACACGGCGAAATGCTCATGCGCCAGCGCCGCGATGCCCTGGCGAACTACGAAGAGTCGCAAGCGTCCACGTGGTATCCCGCCGAAGATCAGCACTTCATGATGGGTTTCCGCAACGGTGACGGCTCGTGGCGCGAAGAACTGTTTCGCTGCGAATCGCTGGAACCGCATTGCGTTCTGGGTCGTTTCATGACCGGTTACGGTGCTGGCGACACGCGCGTGTTTGCGCGCGACGAAGTGGTGTTCTTCCCGGTCAGCGAACAGACCACGCGCATCATGCTGGAATCGCAGGCGCGAAAAGACGCTGAACGCGCGGTGCGACGGGCGCAGACCGAGACCTATCAAGACGCGGTGAGCGGCAAATACTAATCGATCCGGGCCGCTCTAGAGCGGCCCTTTTCATGAGGGCAACATGTTTAATTTTGCGAACGAACCGCGCGCGAAGCGGCTTGATATGCTGGTTGAATCGTTCTGGTGTATCTACGGTCTCAACAATGAGCACGTGAATTTGAATCTGTCGCAAAGCTGCATTGAATGGCATTTTGCGCAAGACAAAACCGTTGGGCCGCTGTGGGGATTTCGTGGTGATGGCAACAGCGGGTTTCGGGGCAATGAAAACTTCTTAAACATCATGTCGCACGAACTGATCGCGCCCGAAGCGGTGGCGGATTTTCTGTTTGATTCGTCGCGTTTCAACGAATCGGAGTCTTACGGCCTGTACGGTAGTTCCTCGCATTGGACGCTCGCGCTGTGCCGTATCGCCTTTCTCTACCACATGGATTCGCAATCGGAAGACGAATCGCGCTTCTTTGAAGGTCTGATGCGAACGCCTGGAATCGGGGCGAACAACGCGCTGATTGCACGTGCGAATGTGCACGGCGCTGCCATCATCCAATTCGCAAACGAGATGTACCAGAACACGAAAGCATCCCGGAATCGCATGAAGTTCGATCACACCACGGCTGCTCTGGCTTTTTGACCCCGGGATACACAAATCCCAACCCAGCAGTACCAGTTGATAGCCAGCAGTACCAGTGGATGAACAGTTGATAGCCAGCAGCACAGTGCAGCCATACAGTGCCAATGCATCCATGTGCATCCACAGCGCCCAGGTTCCCCCTATTAATGCGATCAGAACCCTAAGCCACAACTAGGACAGAAAAGCGCACTTTTTACAACGTACAGCCCTACCCCTGTGTATTTCCCCCAGGTAATGCCAGTGGGAGCGTATAGGGATAGGGCTGTGCATTTCCCCCAGACAATGCCAGTGGGGGCACACAGGGCTACCCCTGTACATTCTTGTTAATCAGGGTAGAAACACACAACGTAAGGGAAATGCATGAAATCGACTATCAAGTACAGGATGATGCTGGATAGCTCAAGATCGGGGATGGGCCTAGGGTACGAAGAAGCGCCAGAGGGGATGAAAGTAGAGATTCATGGTACGGAGATTAAGCGTATCAAGAAGATCATGCAGGCAGCGGATGCGCTAGAAGCTGGCACAGACACCATGATCTATGTGCCGCCGCCTGAAGGTGGTGCATCTGGCATGAATCTGGTGCTGCGCAAGGACAAGGATAGGCCGAAATACTATCTGAACCTAGATGGCAATCCCACCACGTTTTTCAACGAAAACAACGACTACGGATCGCCTGACACGTCGCAGCTTGTGCGTGCGTTTCGGTACGTCATTCGCATCGTGCAGGACAGCACGGGGATCAAGTTCCCACGGCGCATTCGTGAATCCGTGCGTGATGGTGATATCGCGCTCAATTCACTGGAATTCGCCATCTACACGTACCCTGTGCGCGATCCCCTTGGGCTGATCAGGGCCTGGAAATGGGTCTATACGATGCCATCCATGAGCGAT
>CAZCMS010000005.1:0-47075 GCA_964499935.1 uncultured Candidatus Saccharibacteria bacterium
TTTAATCCGAAGACCACATGCGGTATTAGCTACTCTTTCGAGCAGTTATCCCTCAGTTTGGGGTACGTTCCTACGTGTTACTCAGCCGTCCGCCGCTCGTGTACCTCCGAAGAGGCCTTACCGCTCGACTTGCATGTATTAGGCACGCCGCCAGCGTTCATCCTGAGCCAGGATCAAACTCTCCAAAAAAGAATGTGATTCTAACTGCAGTGAACATGTAGCCGAAGCTACACTGACTTACTGCGAGAGTCCGGAAAGACTCTCTAATTAAAACAATTCAAATAAATGAACTGACGTTGATTTGCACTATTAGATTTTTAAGGGGCATTTCAGAGACGTTTTAACACATCACCTCGAAAGTACTCATCCAATGTTACGTCAATTACTGACTACTGTCAAGAATAAAAACGACTATTAATGATGTATTAATTAACACAGGCTATATTAGTAGGGTCTCCTGCCTGTAGACCTATGCGTCTGACGAAGAATCACTCTCCTCTTCTTCGTCATCTTCAACTACCTTATCGACAAGAGCGAGTGACACTACTTCGTCTCCGTCATTAAGGCGCATGATACGCACACCTTGCGTAGCTCGCCCAAGCTCAGGTATATCTTTAAGACCTAATCTAATCGTCTGACCTTGGCTTGAAATAATAATCACCTCTTGCTCTCCGCTGCCATCGAGACTCTTGACACCTATTAGTCGACCAGTTTTTGTGTTCACTACTGCCGATCGTATACCTACACCGCCGCGAGCATGTGGCGTAAATTGTGAAACTTTTGTTCGCTTACCATAGCCGTACTGACTGATTACAAATATATTGGAGCCCTCTTCGATCACATCCATGCCAATTACATGATCGTCAGTACGTAAGCGTATACCTCGCACACCTCGTGATGCACGACCCATTGGGCGTACATCCTTTTCGTGGAATCGTATAGCCTGACCATGAAGTGTTGAGATAACCACCTCGTTATCACCGTCGGTGATTCTTACCCACTTAAGCTCATCACCCTCATCAAGATTGATAGTAATTAATCCACTACTTCTAACGTTCTTGTATTGCTCGAAAGGTGTCTTCTTTACGACACCTCTTTGCGTACACATAAAGAGGTTTCCGCCATCTGCCTGCTTACTCACATTAATAACTGAACTTACGGTTTCTTCTGGTTGGAGCTGCAAGAGATTCACAATTGCAACACCTTTAGCACTCAAAGAAGCTGCGGGCACTTCATATGTCTTTATACGGAATACACGACCCTTATTAGTAAAGAACAGTAGGTAATCATGAGTAGATGCATTTACAACGTGTTCAATTACATCCTCTTCGCGCGTTGCCATACCTCTACGCCCTTTGCCTCCACGGTTTTGTCGCTTATAATCTGCAATCTGACTTCTCTTAATGTAATTATTTGCTGTAAGCGTTACAACAACCTGCTCATCTGGAATCAGGTCTTCATCGCTCATGCGACCCAATTCGCCTGGTATAATCTGAGTACGCCGATCGTCACCAAACTGCTTCTTCATATCAAGCAGTTCTTTCTTAACAATTTTTAGAACTTCTTTTTCGTCAGCCAAAATAGCTTCAAGCTTTGCAATAAGAGTAAGTAATTCAGCAAGTTCGTCTTCTATCTTCTGGCGCTCAAGCCCAGCAAGAGTTCGAAGCTGCATCGCAAGAATTGCTTTAGCTTGGATCTCGCTGAGGCTAAACTTCTCGATCAAGTTCGCCTGTGCTTCATCTGTAGTCTGAGAAGCGCGTATGGTCGCAATCACTTCATCAATATGATCAAGTGCAATCTTCAAGCCTTCGAGAACATGCGCACGTTCACGGGCCTTTCGAAGCTCGAATTCAGTTCGTTTTCGTATCACGACCTGTCGGTGCTTGATATATTCCTGTAATACATCAACGAGCCCCAAGACACGTGGCTGGATACCATCAACAAGCGCAAGCATATTGTAGTGGAACGTTGTCTGTAGTGGAGTCAGCTTATAGAGTTGGTTTAGTATTTTCTTAGGATATGCGTCTTTCTTAAGGTCAATAACAATTCGCACTGTTCCTCGAGCACTTTCATCGCGCAAGTCAGATATGCCAGCAACCTTCTTTTCCTTAACTAGATCAGCTATCTTAAGAATTAAACTTTCTTTGTTCAGTGCATACGGAATTTCGGAAATAATAATTTGAGACTTTCCCTTTTTCGTCTCTTCGGTACTAACTACCCCACGAACAACTACGCCACCCTTACCTGTTGCAAGTGCTGCACGGATTGAATCACGTCCAAATACGATACCGCCAGTCGGGAAATCAGGACCCTTTACATATTCAAGCAAGTCATCGAGAGTTGATTCAGGCTTGTCAATAAGGCAGACTGTCGCGTCAATTACTTCGCTAACATTATGCGGTGGAATGTTAGTCGCCATACCAACAGCAATACCCATCTGACCATTCAATAGAAGATTCGGAAGCTTAGCCGGCAACACCTCTGGTTCTCGTTCGGAGCCATCGTAGTTGTCGCGGAATGGCACAGTCTCCTTATCAATATCCTCAAGCAATGCCTGTCCAGCTTTTGCCATACGAGCCTCTGTATAACGTTGCGCAGCTGGCGGATCACCGTCAAGCGACCCAAAGTTACCCTGGCCATCTACCAGCAAATACCGAGTTGACCAGTCTTGGGCCAAACGTACCATCGCGTCATAAATCGAAGAATCACCGTGCGGGTGATACTTACCCATAACATCACCGGTGATACGAGCACTTTTTACAAATTTTGACCCTGGTTTCCAGTTATTTTTATCCATGGAGTAGAGGATACGACGATGCACAGGCTTTAGCCCGTCTCGAGCATCGGGTAGCGCACGTGAAACAATGACACTCATCGAATAGCGAAGATAGCTATCTTCCATAACGTCTTCAACTGTGCGCAATTCTACAGTCTTAGAGTGATCTTGATTGCCTAAAACTTCCAAAGCAGGTTTACTATCTGTATGGAATTCATCTTGTGTATTTTCTTGCGGTGTTTGATCGTCCATAACTTTACCTTAAATATCCAAATCTTTAACAAATTTTGCATGGGTTTGAATAAAGTTCTTGCGCAACTCTACTTCTGTACCCATTAATTTATTGAAAATAGCGTCAGCTTTCTCGACATCCTCTAAGCGCACCTGTACTAGGACGCGGTTTTCAGGGTTCATAGTAGTCTCCCAAAGCTGTTCGGCATCCATTTCTCCAAGACCCTTATATCGCTGAATGTCAGAGAGCCCAGCCTGTCGTCGACGATCATCAGATTCAGGAACGGTTGTGCCTCGCGCTTTGCGGTCAGCGATCAACTTATCTATTATTTCATCACGCTCATCATCACTGTATGCGTACCACTTTTTATTTCCCTGGCCCTTCAGTAAGTATAGCGGTGGTTTTGCAAGATATAAATGACCACCATCAACAACCTCTTTCATATGCCGGAAGAAGAAGGTCATGAGCAATGTCGCAATATGGCTTCCGTCCACATCGGCATCGGTCATGATAACAATACGATGATAGCGCAGGCCATCAATACTAAACTGCTCCTCGATACCAACACCAAGTGCCTTAATAAGAGTAACGATTTCGTTATTTGCAAGCATTTTATCCAAGCGTGCTCGCTCAACATTGAGCACTTTACCGCGAAGTGGCAAGATAGCCTGCGTCTTACTGTCACGACCAGACTTTGCAGATCCACCCGCAGAGTCTCCCTCAACGATATAGAGTTCTGAGTTTTCAGGACTTCGACTCGAACAGTCTGCAAGCTTGCCAGGCAACCCAGATCCTTCAAGGACCCCTTTTCGTATAATATTCTCGCGGGCTGCTCGTGCTGCCTTACGTGCACGTGCAGCCAATAGTGCCTTGCCAACTATCTTTCTTGCAACACCAGGGTGCTCCTCGAGGTAATACGTAAGATATTCGTTCATCACCTGTTCTACGTACCCACGAATCTCGGGGTTACCAAGCTTATTCTTTGTCTGTCCCTCAAATTGCGGATCAGGAAGCTTTACAAGAATAACAGCAGTCAAACCTTCTCGGCAGTCCTCGCCTGTAAGATTCTCGTCCTTCTCTTTAATCAGCCCGTTTTTACGTGCATAGTCGTTAATAACACGTGTTAAAGCTGCACGGAAACCGGTTAAGTGCGTGCCACCGTCTGGGTTCAATACGTTATTTGCAAAAGCCTTAATTGTCTCACTAAAAGCTTCCGTGTACTGCGCAGCAATTTCAACCTGCACATCATTCACCATCTTATCAACATAAAACACGTCATCATCGACTACGTCTTTACCTATGTTAAGGTGTTTTGTATATGATTTAATACCTCCCTCGAAATAAAAACCATACCTTTTACCACTGACTTCGTCTCGTAGTGATGTTCTAATGCCTTTTGTGAGATACGCAGCGTGTCTTAAACGGTCTAAAATTGTGTCATAACTAAATGAGGTCGTTTCGAAAATTGATCCATCAGGATAAAACGTAATCTCTGTACCCGTCCGGTCTGTTTTGCCCACTACTTTTAAGTCGCCCTGTGGAACACCCCTTTCATACTGCTGTTCGTGTATTTTACCGTTAAGGTACACTCGAACTTGCAACTTACTAGAGAGTGCATTCACCACGCTTGAACCCACGCCGTGCAAACCACCGGACACCTTATAACCTCCGCCACCGAATTTACCTCCGGCATGAAGTACAGTCAATACCGTCTCTACGGTGCTTTTTCCTGTCTTAGGATGAATATCTACAGGAATACCACGCCCA
The DNA here is from genome assembly GCA_964499935.1 of uncultured Candidatus Saccharibacteria bacterium. Lineage (GTDB taxonomy): Bacteria > Patescibacteriota > Saccharimonadia > Saccharimonadales > UBA4665 > CALBGR01. Next base: position 4,776 of record CAZCMS010000005.1, read on the forward strand.
TTGTCTGTCACTCGAATACCGTTATCTTCGAGCATTTCAACCGATACCTCAGTTGCATGACCAGCAAGCGCTTCGTCTATACCATTATCAACAATTTCCCATACTAGGTGATGTAATCCCTCGACTCCAGTGCCACCAATGTACATACCCGGGCGTTTTCGAACAGGCTCTAGCCCTTCTAGAACTTGAATTTGCTCAGCTTTATAATCTTGTTTTTGATTTGCCACGTTAAAAGTAACCCTCGCTTTTGTATTTATTTATACAACCCACTACTTAATAATAATTATACAGCCTTCTCGCAATACAAGCAACTTACTGATTGTTATTTGTTCCTTGCTTCTGCGCTCCAAAATTGCCATCACGATCTATATATATTGTATCGCTCGCATTACTGCTTTGAGTTTTAGCATTCTTAACATTACTACCTGATGCATTTTTGTGCCCGATATTAACCTCTCCTGCACCAGAGGCATTATACTGACCGGACGCAGACACAGGCGCACTAGACGTGGTAGGAGTTCCTGCATTACGACTTTGAAAAGGTCGCTGCGCCATGCCACTTCCTCCTAAAGGCTTTTTTTGCCTCCATTCATCCAAGAAAGAGCCTGTGCCAGGTCGAGGAGCAGGAGCTGCACCACCGGAACCCGACATTGAAGAAGTCGCGCCTGGCTGCATTCGTGGCCTGGCAGCCTGTTGACCAAAGCCCTGGCTTTGTCCAGCACCAAAAGCACGACCGCCCTGAGTCGTCGCGCCCGCAGAAGGCTCGGTTCTCAGTCTTTCAAATATATCCTTTTCTACCTTTGCTTTTGGCTGACCATACTTTGCAGCTGAAAGCTGCCTCAATGCATCTGCAAGTTGCGGATTAGGCGACCCAAGCGGAGGCAATGTCGCCATACTAAACGGTTGCGTTGGGACACCCTTTATTAAAGTACGTACAATGGTATTATGATTTGGCACTCTCAAAAGATCATCTCCATCAAACTGTGGCTGGAAGTACCTCGACAACGCGTCAACATCATTTTGTCCGATACGAAATGATACTACTGTACCCATATTACCGAATACTGCGTCTCGAATTTCTTCGGTTAATTGTGTGGTAAACTGGTTCGCAACAATAAGATTAAGATGGTATTTTCGCGCCTCAGACATAATAGTAGCAAACGAATCTGTGGAGAAATTCTGGAACTCGTCCACGTACAACGCAAAGTCACGTCGTTCGCTTTCAGGAATATTTGCACGGCTCATAGCAGCTGCTTGGAATTTCATCACAAATATCATGCCAAGTAATTTCGAATTCAAGTCTCCCAGCCTACCCTTACTTAGGTTCACGATCAAGATTTTGCCTTCGTCCATAATAGTACGCAAATCAAATGCACTCTTTGTCTGCCCAATAATATTGCGCATCATTTCGTTACTCAGGAAAGCACCAAATTTACTCACAAACCATGCAGTTACTTCACCAGATTCATTTGAACGTTGCGAAGCAGGATATTGCTTAAGCCAGAAATCTCGCACTGTTTGATCTGTAACATGTTCTAGCTTTTGCTTAATAAAATCTGGGTTACGGAAAAGCTGCGGTATCTCAATAAAGGTACCTCCCTTGGGGTCTGCCATTACCGCTAATGCAGCGTTCCTAAACATATCTTCATAGCGAGGGCCCATAATACCCTGGCGCTGTGGATCGTACAGCTTGTAGAGCATACCGATCACTTCCTGAATAAGGAAATCTTTCTGGTCGGCTGAATGATATTCAAATAAATTTAATCCCATAGGATAATCTGTGTCAGACGGGCAGAAATAAATCACATCTTCAGTACGCTCCTTAGGCACCATCGAAAGAAGCATTTCTGCCGTATCGCCATGCGGGTCTACAAACGCAAAGCCACCACCACTCAACATATCTTGTAGAGCGAGGTTTTCAAGAAAAGTAGACTTTCCTGTACCAGTTTGTCCTACTGCGTACATATGGCGTTGCCTGTCACCTAAAGACAGATAGACTGGTTTCTTAACTCCGCGAAACACGTTATAGCCAAGCAGCAATCCTTCATTAGGCATATTGCGCGGGCCGTCAACTTGCTTTGAATCTTGACGCTCCAGTTGGGACGTAGGAGTACTGCGCTGGTCAGGAAAATGAAATAATGTCGCAAGCTCAACCGAATTAAGAACCATTTTGTTCTTGTTCTGAGGAAACAGCCTTAATACATAATCAGACACTAATTGCGCAGAGTCCGGCGCAGCACTAAATTTAAATCCATTTTTACCAGGTGCATCAAAAAGCGAAAAACTAGCGAGCATATTGCCAAGTAGCGCCTGTGCTCTTTGGTTTACATTCGAAGACACCACTACTCGAATCAAAACTTCGTAACCAGGAGATCTGGTTTTGTCATGAATTGCGTCAACAATTGATTGGTCAAGACTCGACAGCTCGTTACTTGATTGCTTACTCTCTCCTCCTTCAGGGGGTTTAGCGAGTGCAGTAACCATTTCTTTCGCCCAAGATCCCGAGTTTTCAATAAGCGAGTTTTTCTTTTCTTTGCCTTTTTTCTTTTTATCGGCAGTCTCGTTTGCTTTTTTACGCCACGAAGGATCGGCAGGACGGAAAAGTATCTGTACCGTTGCGCCATCTTCTTTATCAAGTCCTCCGAGTGCATTTAAGAGCGCCTGCATAGTGTCTCGCTTGATGTCTTGATAGGTTGCTATCGGGTACGCAAACGATTCTTTTAACTCAAATTCACCTCCGACAACACCGTTAAGCTTCCCTACCTCACTAAAGATATTATGGTCTGGCACTTCTTCGAGCCTAGCAGAAGGGTATGCGCTAACAACAGCTTGTTTTACTACTTCGATTAAAGGAACAGGCACTACTGCATAAAAATTTACCGTGCCATGCCCGCCAACAATTTCAAAAGAAAAATGACGTTGCCCGTATTTTTTTATCTTACGACTCTTCTCTACAGTACTGGCGATAATGTTATATATAGTTTGAGCTTTCGAAATATTTTCGTCGACAACATCACGTATGTCTCGCCCGTTCGACTCAACATCATCACTTGATGGTGGCAGATATATCATCAAAGGCACCATCTTAAGGCCACGCTCTATATTCTTTGCAGCCTGTGCTTGTTGCTCACTCCTCTTAAAAAGAAGGAACCCAATCCCCCCTCCTACAGCTAACAAAAAGGTAATTACAATTACAATCACCGCTTATCCTTTTTCTCCTTGCTGCTTCAATTCTTTCCCATATCGACCTGCGATATACTGAGCCTTCAGTCGCTCAAATTCTTGGCTAAACACCTTGGGTTCATTGACATTTTGACGAACTACACTATTAACTTTCTGAATCCATTCAGGAGATAAATCGTCAGCATCTGGTGCGACTAGTTGTTGTGGAGCCATCTGAGGTGGCAATGACGAAGCATTTTGCACGCTCGTCGTAGTAGAATCACCCTGTTCATGACCTACCGGCAAAGAAGTCTCCTCAGTAGCAATAGGCTGAGGAAGACTACCTGGCGTAGGCTGTAGAGGATTATTATTCATGTATACCTTACAGTATAGACCTCTATTGAGTAACGCACAACACCCCCTATTGAGGCTGGCACCTTTGTTATCATACATAGAGATTTTGTGCGTATTATACCTATCTTGTGAGTGTATCTTAAAATTACAGGACACACCAAAACTCAACACAGGTCGCTGTATTAAATCTCTCTTATTTTGTATGATTATTTATCGTCAAAACCCTATTGAAATAAACGTAGAGCAGCCCAAAAAAAACACTTGCAAGCAATACATCTCTAATCGTTAGCTGTCCTATCGATTGAAGAATGATTAAAAATACAGGAAAGGATGCCACCGCCAGTGCAGTGCGTTGCACTCTTGTGTTGCTCCACGTAATCACCTCGAATCTTGACAGCACACTGCCCAACAGCCCTAGTACGCCATAGCAAAATCCATACAGCAAAAGAAACAACAGAATAAATACCACGGCAGGCACTTGCTCTGGATTAGTTCCAATAAGTAGTAATCCTCCGCACACAATCGTGAATACAATAACAGCAATTGGAAAGCGTATCATTTTCTATAAGTGTAAGCCTTTGACTTAAAAAAATAAACACTACCTAGGTAGGTAGCATTCTTTTATTCATTTTTAGATGCCAAAGGCAACAAATCCGCTCACAAAAATTAGACTATTAGGGCGCTTGTTGCCTATTGGCTTGACTGACCGCTCATCCTCGCTTTAGGCGAGTTTGAGCGTTATTTTTAATTATGGAAATGTTTTTGTTTTAATCATTTCTACGTACAAGACTACTACAACACGTGGATAATGTCAAGACCATTTTGAGTATTTATCACTACATAACAGTAGTAAAATTAAAATAAATTATGATGTCATAGATACTACGATATTTGTATTTTCTATATTGAAATATTTACAACGCCAGAAATAGCTCTATTAATCCCTGCATTTTACTTAATATTTTTTCGATACACTCTTTTAAATCTACGTAGCTGAATTCGCACTACATATTATCGCGTGTGGCCTCAGGATCCGCTTCGAATAACTAAAAACGACTGCTGAAAAGCGACGGCCCATGGATCCGCCCATGATGCATGAGTAAGATTTATCTTAGCTAACTTATGACAAACATAACTATCCGATCTTTTTATTAGACTTTACGCATAATGCCTAATAAAGAAACTCGCCCAGATTCCTTAAGCCCTGCTTTCACGTGCACAATACAATAACCATAACATCCAATAAAACTCAAATCATCACCCCTGCGCCTAAAAGAGCTCTTGTTGTCGTAACACCTCCAACCGTGTTGTACTTATTAAAAAGCTCCTAGCTTACCCCAACCCGGACACATTACTACGACAAATGGCAATGAGCTATTATTAATAATGGCCCGGTAAGACACACACTATCTTCCCCTTCACTCAACTCATTGCTATATTTCAAGCCTAAGCAAGTCATACTACATTAATACTACATACTACTAGATACTACCTGCACACAACCGCACCACCCTCAACCAACGAGTTGTGCACTCACTACGTTAAAGTCAACTTAATCAATACTATGCCTGCTGTTTCTGAAACAAGCTGGCAGCCCTACAACTGCCACACGCAGTAACATGTTGTATGTCGTCGAACATGGAACGCGATACACTATCACAAATTGATCCATCATCCGCCAAAATAATCACACACCGCACGGAGCAGGCCAAGAACAAGACCCAGCGACGAGCTACCAATGCCTTAATCAATACATAATACATGCTATTGGAGCCCAAAATCAGTCCTAAGAGCACATGACTTATGCACAGGTATTTTCATATTAAGCATAAATAGTATTGACTTTAAAATTAGTACTTTATAAGATAAGGATAGCACTGTGAACAAAAAAAGTGCTCAAAAACAAAAACGATTAAAAACAACGGCTTCTCGCAAGCCGTTGTTCTTTTTTTAAGGCAAAATTGCCGAAAGCCCTATTTAGATTTTTTAACCTATTTAATCGAGAGTTAATCAAATAATTTTTCGTATTCTCTATACTGATTTCATGGTTATTATCAATACCCCCTGGGACAGTGCGACAGCAGGAGTCAACATTAGCGTTGAGTGTCATTTATCGAATGGCTTACCTGGCATTACTATCATTGGGTTTACCAATAGATCCATTGATGAGGCCAAAGAACGTATCAGAAGCGCTTTTGCGTCTAATAATCTTACTCTGCCCCGAAAACGAATCACAATAAATCTTGCGCCGGCAGATATTCCGAAAGAAAGTACGAGCTTTGATGTGCCTATGGTAGTTGCGATTCTCGCATCCTCCAGACAAACAACCCGAGACATACTCCCTACTACAGGGTTTCTTGGTGAAATTGGGTTAGATGGTACTATCCGGCCAGTCAGAGGAGTAATCGGTAAAATTCTAGCTGGCAAAGCTAATGGGCTAACTCACTTTGTTGTACCAACCAAAAACATTACTCAAGCTTCTATGGTGCCTGGTGTAATTCTTACTCCTGTAGATAGCCTTATCCGGCTATACGAATACTTAAATAATGACGATGATGTATCTAGCCTCCATACGAACGACGGAATAATCCCTCCCCTACAATTTCGAACACATACTTTAGCCGATATCGGGGACGTATCTGGACAAGAACAAGCTAAGAGAGCACTCGAGATTGCAGCTGCAGGAGGCCACAATATACTACTCAACGGTCCTCCTGGAACCGGCAAAAGCATGCTTGCTAAAACATTACCTTCGCTCCTACCCCCAATGGATCATAGTGACATAATAGAGGTAACTCATCTACACAGCCTTGCGGCCCAAGATTATGACAAAGTTTTCACCACCCGCCCTTTTCGGTCCCCACATCACAGCGCAAGTCATGTTGCGATCACAGGAGGAGGACATGCTCTACGCCCCGGGGAAATTACGCTCAGCCATAGAGGCGTATTATTTTTTGATGAGCTACCAGAGTTTAGTAGAAACACCATCGAATCGTTGCGCCAACCCCTCGAAGAAAAAACCATCAGTGTCACACGAGCAAAAGGCGCCGTATCTTATCCCGCAAACTTTTTATTTATAGCAACATCCAATCCATGCCCATGCGGATACTACGGAACCTCAAAAGATTGTCGCTGTACTCCAAATGAGATTCAGCGATATAAAAGAAAATTATCTGGACCGATATTGGACAGGATCGATCTACACGTTAATGTGAGCGAGGTAAAGCACTCCGGTCTTTTACTTTCACCCTCTTCTCGTAGAGAATCTGCGAAGATACAGGCTAACGTTATCCGCGCAAGAGAGCAGCAGAAACAACGGTACAAAGATCAAGACACACTAAACGCAACCATGACAAATCATGATATTAAAACTTACGCGCAACTTACCTTAAGCGCTAAAACATTCTTAGATAACGCATCGGAGCAACTAGACATATCCGCCCGAAGCTATATGAAAATAATTAAAATATCCCGAACCATCGCAGACCTAGACAATACAGACCGTGTTACTCCTGAACATATTAGTGAAGCTTTGCAATATCGTAGCCACAATTTTCACAATTAAGGCTAAAAATTCTCAGGGAGCCAACTGTAAACAAGCAAAATTCAGTAATTAAGTCATTGACCTCTGTTGAATCATCTGTTAAAATAACGTCATAGTCTAACTTTAGAAAAGGAGTGCTTGTATCAGTACTAGAACACGTCTGAATCATGCAATTCAGGCATCGCAGTTACGAGTCATTGACGAAAACGGCGCACAACTTGGGGTCTTCACTAAGCAAGAAGCACTAAAGATGGCGCAAGAGCAAGATCTTGATCTTGTCGAAATATCGCCCAATGCAAAACCGCCTGTAGCCAAAATTGTTGATTGGGGTAAATTCAATTACCAACGAACAAAACAGCTGCAGAAAAATAAGCGGAACGCAAAATCACTCGAATTAAAGCAAATGCGCCTTGGGCTCAAGATAAGTGATCATGACCTCGGCGTTAAAATGCGAAAAGTTACTGACTTCCTAGAGTCTGGACATAAAGTTAAGATTGTTCTCTTCTTTAGAGGAAGAGAAATGGCCCACAAAGACATTGGCTTTAAGTTAGCAGAAAAAATCATCGAAAGTTTCGGCGAAAAAGCTATCGTAGAGCAAGCACCACAGTTAGCAGGAAAACAATTAAGTTTTGTACTAAGGAGTAATCAAAATGCCAAAACTAAAGACGCATAGCGGAACAAAAGACCGCGTTAGAGTAACCAAGAATGGTAAAGCGCAAGTTAAACGCTCACACAGTAGTCACTTTTTGCAAAAGAAAAGTGCTTCACGCAAGCGAACATTTGCTGGTCTTCAAAACCTTGAAGGTAAAGTTGCCAAAAATATTAAGATGAAATTAGGAGTGTAGGAGTAATATGCGAGTTAAACGAGGCGTAACCTCACACAAACGCCATCAGAAAATCCGAAAAGCCACCAAGGGCATGACCCGTGGCAATCGATCGAGTATTAAACGAGGAAAACAGGCCGTTACACGTGCGCTACAAAATGCATATCGCGACCGACGCAATCGTAAGCGAACATTTCGCCAACTATGGAATACTCGTATCAACGCTGCAGCGCGTGAAAATGGCACTACCTACAGTCGCCTTATTGCTGCAATGAAGAGTGCGAATATCATTCTTGACCGTAAGATATTAGCAGAGCTTGCAGTGAATGAGCCAAAAGCCTTCGCTACAGTCGTAAAAGACGCAAAAGCTAAATAAATCACCTAGCTTTATCACCTAAAAAACCTCTTCATCTGAAGAGGTTTTTTATTGTCATAATTGCTAGAGCTATCTATAAGCCGGGTTTTGTAAGGCTTTGACACCTTGCTGACCATCTATCTAGCCTTAATGTCACCACCAAGGTCAAGCGGTTCTTGTGGCGTAATCTGGCGGGAACCGCGATTTTACACATCGCTTAAGATTACGCCTCCTTGCAGCAGATAGGGTTTACCTCTCCCCTATGTCACCATAGAGGACTGTGGGCTCTTACCCCACTCGTTTCATCCTTACTCCCGAAAGAGCGGTTTCGTTTCTGTGGCACTTTCCCTAGAGTCACCTCCGGTTGCCGTTAGCAACTATCCTTCCCTGCGCTGCCCGGACTTTCCTCCTGTAAAAAACAGGCGATCAGCCAACAGCCTAGCAATTACTATTATACCATTAGTGAACTCTGCTCGTTTCTATCTTGCTCTTTATCCAAAGTTTCATTAACAGCAGCGTCTGCATCTTTATTAAGAGCACGCGGTACATGCACAAAGGTTACTTTCTTAAATTTAGGCAAAAGTTCTTGCACAGATGTATATATTGGCCACAAGTCTCTATTTTTTACCTTAAATTTCCCTGTCATCTGATTTACGACGAGCAAACTATCCATATGAACATGCACAATCTGGGCTCCATATTTTAGCGCATGCTCTAAGCCAAATTTAAGCGAAAGATATTCTGCCTGATTATTAGTAGTAATACCAAGATACACACCGTTCCGAATAAGCTCATTTCCGTTCATGTCAAACAACACATAACCACTTGCAGAAGGTCCGGGATTACCGCGTGAACCACCATCTCCATATAATTTTACCTCTGTTACTTTAGGTGTTGTTGTAGATACATCATTCTTTGCAGGTTTGATTTTTTTGAAACTAAAGTTGATCAATTTTATCCCTGTCTGCTCTGTAATATCGGAACCGTAGTACTTCCTAAATTCATCTAGAAGATCGTCTACGGAGTCGTACTTTGCATGTCCTTCCATGTCTTCAATAGTAAGTTCACCAATTCTTTTTTGGACAACCTCATCAATTGTTGCAATACCAATTACCTGCCATGTACGCCTATCGTGCGGATCAACTTTATCAATCAGCTGCACTTCATCATTAACCGAAATATCTTTCTCGTCATTAATACGCCAGGTTGATGTTTTTTCTCCGCTCGCAATCTGTTGTGCAAGCTCATGATCTAGTTTAAGTGTTTTCATCTGTAATCATTATACTTCAAATCTGGTCAGGGTGAGAAGACTTGAACTTCCGATCTCGCGACCCCCAGTCGCGCGCTTTACCAACTAAGCTACACCCTGACAAAATGGCCCTTCGAGGCTGCTTTGATCAAGATGACAACCTGGCAAAAAGTCCAGGTGGGTGCCCGCACAGCCAAACCACAGTTTGACAAAATATTGAGCTCCCTAATGATAGATATCAGATTATCATTAGATGACCAAACGCCCCGCAGGACCATGCTCTTATTATAATCCGAGAAGGAACAAAGATATAGTGCGATTCAGCTCAAAAATTATTTGCCCAAATGCAGGAACAGCCAAGATCAAAGCAAAGACGATAAATATGCCGTATTGTTCCATCTGAGCCATAATACCTCGAAGAAAATCCGGCGCAAACGCATACAAGACGCGCGAGCCATCAAGAGGCGGAATTGGCACCATGTTAAATATAAAGATTCCTATATTGATGCTTACAAAAATGGTTAACGCATTATAAATATCAATATTTCCTGAAAATGCATGTGCGATCACCGCGCCTATAGCTGCTAGAACAAGATTTGTAAATGGTCCTGCAGCAGCGATAAGTGCAGCACCAAATTCATCAAACTTTACCCGATCAGGGTTAAACGGCACTGGTTTAGCTGCCAAAATTGGTGCCTGAAACAAAACCAGGGTTATTATCGGTAACAATACAGTCATTATAGGGTCAATATGTCTTAGTGGATTTAGGCTCACTCTGCCTTCTTCATGCGCCGTAGTATCACCAAGCTTCAGCCCTACATATGCATGCATCATTTCGTGAATACTAATAGCAATCACTATCGTGATAAATGCAATAAGAAGCGTAAATATATCGAGAGAGAACTCCATAAACGATATTAATTATAGCAGGAAACTACCCTAATCTAGAATTGAAACTGAGCTAATGCCGTTACAAACATATGCCGAGAAAGTCCCTTTTTTAGTGTTATTGACAGCCTAGAGGTCATACGGTATACTAAGAAACTGAATCAAAGGATATATAACCCATGAATAAATGTGAAATTACCGGCAAAGGCAAGCAGTTTGGTCACAATGTGAGCTTCTCACAGCGCCATACTAAAAAAGTATGGAAACCAAATCTTCAAACTAAAACCATCGTAGTCGATGGCAAAAAAGTTACTATGAAAATCAGTACACAAGCTATCCGTACTCTTAAGAAAAAAGGACTAATCGCCTCTTAAGTACCTGCAATTAATACTGAGTATCGAATAAAAATACCGAGCATATCGCTCGGTATTTTTATTGTCGTCTATACAGACTCCTACGAAGGACTTATGACAACAAGCTGTGTTACCTCTGTAATATCAGTAGCTTTGAGCTTTAATTTGTCTACAGTCTCTTTTGGCTCCATAGACAACCCAGTAATCGCTTGTTCGACTGTTTGCTGTGGCACAGCATAATCGAGCCCCTTTGCATCAAAGTGAGTTGGTATAACTAGTTTTGGATCAATTTTCTTAATCAACTTTAATGCCCCAACAGGGTCAGTTGTGTATCCATTACCTCCAACCGGAACAAATAGCACGTCAATTGTACCTAGATCTTCAAGCTGCTTCTCGCTTAGCTCGGGATAAATGTGTCCGGTCACAGCGATCCGTATATCATCTACAATAATCTTGTACATCGTTACATTCTTTGCCCCCGACTCTTCCATATGACCACGAGCAGCAATACCGTATATTGATACACCAGCCACTTCATATTCGCCTGGATGATTAACAATCAAAGGTGATGTGACAGCAGGCGCACTATGAGGTCCTGTATAGAGCACTACATCTCCGTCTTTGGTGATTGATTTCTTTCCAAGGTCAGCAAGGTTATCATCTACAACTAGCCGAAACTTCTTTCCACTAATACTGATGCAGTTTGCTCCGTAAAATTGTATATCCATAAATTATTCCTTTCCTAGTTCAGTACTTCGTTTTTATCTATCAGAATCTGTTTTTTTGAATCTAACACTGTAGTAATAAAACGATCTTTAATTTTCACCCTGTAATCATAATCCGACGGAGATAATATAACATACCGGATCTCCTTACCTTCTTTTGCCTCTAGGTCTGAAACATATTTTGTCACCTGATTTTCATTGACATTACCAACTAGCAAAAGATCCACTCCACTCGACTCATCACGAGTGAATTGACCAGTCAGAAGTGCAATCTCAACATTCCCCAGCGCCTTCAACTCGTCATCTTCAGCGCTTGCAGCATTCCCTTTTGCTTTTTTAGGAGCTGCAGCTCCTTTACCAAAAATTTCACTTAAAGGCTGGAAAAACTCAAATTCTTGATTCACTTCATAATAAAGCTTATTGTTTGTAGTTTCAGAAACAATGATTCCTGCGTTCAGTAGGTTAGCTAGTTCACGCCGAACAGAGTTAATTTGCTCATCGATCTTGCGAGTAATTTCGCGCACATAAAAGGCACGATTAGGATTACTGTAGAAAAGCTCCAGCAACTTGACCCTTGTTTTCGACCCAAATAATTGATCTATCATACCTATATTGTAGCAGATAGTGTGCCGACAGGTATGTATTATGTATTCAAGAATGTTGTTACGTGCGCAACAGCTTCATTATTATTGTTCACCCAAATTATTTGCCTGTTGCGCTTGAACCAAGTTTTTTGTTTTTTAGCGAGCTGCATTGTGTGGGTCACTATGTCCTCGTAAACCTTGTCGAGTGTCGAGGTGCCATCAAAATACGCCCGCCACTCTCGATACCCTATTGAACGCATAGGCTCAATATCCCACTCAAACTTCTGAGCCAAAGCCCTTACCTCATTTTCAAGCCCATCGTTAAACATTGCTTGTACACGCGCTTCAACTCTTGCGCGCAACACCTCTCGTGAAACATCTATACCTACCACTAAAGTATCTGAGCGCAAGGGATTTCTAGACACTACCTGCCCCTCGGTCTCTATAAGTCGTATGAGTCGCCTCTTGTTCTGCGCATCAATCCCTTCTAAGCGTAATCCTTTTTCTTGGGCAATACGTGTAAGTTCAGTTAGTGTTTTTTGATTCAATATCTCTCTGAGCCCGGCATCTACATCATCGCGAAATTCATAATCAAATAAAATACTATCAATGTACAACCCAGACCCTCCAACCAAAATCGGGACCTTACCACGCTCCGTAATATCATCAATAATCACGTCAGCTCGTGCTTTATATTCAGCAGCAGAAAATGGAGTCGTAGCATCCACGATATCAAGCATATGATGTTGTATTTTCGACTGCTCTTTTTTGGTCGGTTTGGCACTGCCAATGTCGAAGTTTTTGTACACTGTTATCGCATCTGCAGCTATAATTTCACCATTAAATCGCTGCGCTAGGTCAATCGCTAAACTCGTTTTACCAGAGGCGGTAAATCCTACAACAGCTATCAATGATTGTTTTTTACTATAATCGCTCATATTTTACTTGTTGCTTTTTTAACAATTATAAATGCCATAGAACTTTCTCTAAATTCAAGATGTATCCTTGCTCGTCAAACAAAACATCTTCGTCCTTTAACGCCTGCATGTGAGCTTTTCGACCGCCAGGATAGCCCGAAGCCATCCCGCCTTTTCGATTCACTACGCGCTGCCATGGTATATCAGGATCACCAAAGTGCGCGATTCCACCAACAATTCGCGCAGCACGACTGTTGCCAGCTAATGCAGCAATTTGCCCATACGTCATCACTCGGCCATATGGAATTTGAGCAACAATTGCATACACCCTATCTCTAAAACCAGGTTCGGGGTTGCTATACATCAAAAAACTCCGCAACCTCACTCCAATTCGCACAACGAACTATGCGATCAGGCAATTGCTCGCTATAGCTATTCCATGCGTAATCCCCAAATAAGACCCCTTGCATACCCGCGCGTGCGCAATCACGAATATGCCTTAACGAGTCATCAACCAAAGCAACTGCGTTAATTTCTGAACATATTTCCACCTTCGGTCTCACCCTCAAGCTACCCCCAGGATATCCAGCCATATGGATGTCGTGTATGTGCGACATAAAATATCTGTCGAGATACTCTTTTGTAACTCCTTTCAGATCTGGAAATCGAGCAGTCACTATAACAACCGTGTAGACTTTCGCAAGTCGCTCGATTGCACCCTGGGCATCTTTAACAGGCCGTACGGACGCGTGACCATTGCTCAAAAAACTGCGGACTCGTCCGATAGACTCAGCCTCGTCTAACAGCAATGTATCCGAGAATCTGTAAGTTTTAAACATGTGCGTAGCAAGACTGGTGTCATACTTTTGGTTATGCCACATTGTAAATCCGTCGAGCAGTGGAAACAATACTTCATCTACATCAACAGCAAGTACTGGCTTTATCATCGCAAATCTTCCTATAGCGACGTTTTGCTCGTGCGACTTTTGTGCTCGTGGGCAACGGTCTTAAGCAATTCGTCTACTGTATACGTATTATCTGTCTCCTGGACAGCGATATCCTTACGTATACGTGGCTTTAGCTCGCCACTCTCAATTTCTTTTTCACCAACAACAAGCGTATAAGGGATCTTCATAAGTTCAGCAGAACGGATCTTTTTGCCAACTGATTCATTTGAGTTATCTACCGTTATACGCAAACCTAACTCTTTGGCCTTCGTGTGTACATCTTCTGCAAATGTAATTGTAGAGTCCTCTTGATTGACCGTAATAATCCTTATCTGTTCTGGGGCAAGCCACACCGGGAACCTGCCGGCCGTGTGCTCGATATATACACTGAGGAATCGCTCAATTGAACCAAGGATGGCTTTATGGATCATTACCGGTCGCTGCTTCTCGCCCTTGTCGTCAGTATATTCAAGCTCAAACCGCTCAGGCTGCACATAATCGAGCTGCACTGTTGCGCACTGCCATTTTCGTCCAAGTGCATCAGACACATGAATATCTATCTTCGGGCCATAAAATGCAGCTTCACCAAGCTCAATCTTGTAATCCAACTCTTCTTTCTTGGCAATCTTTTCTAAAATTGCCTGCGCATCATCCCATAGTTTTTGATCGCCATAATAATTATCTGTATCGTCCTTAAACGAAAGATCAACCGTTAATTCCATACCAAGCGTCATATACATGTCTTTTACTGTTGTAATGATACTTTGTATCTCTGATTCAATCTGGTCAGGTCGCACAAATGCATGCGAATCATCCTGGGTTAACGCGCGCACTCGAGACAATCCGTGTAATTCCCCGCTTTTTTCATCTCGATATAGCGTAGTTGTTTCCATGTAGCGTAAAGGCAGATCGCGATAACTGCGTGGGCGCGACGCGTATATTTGCGTCACATGCGGACAATTCATAGGCTTCATCATAAATTCATCGTCCGACTCCACACTCGATACATCAAAGCGTTCTGGATACTTATCGTAATGGCCAGATTTTTTATATAAATCAACCCGGGTAATATGTGGTGCCCATACAGCTTCGTAGCCAATCGCTCGCTGTAGCTCTTCGGAATATTTCACAAGCTCGTTACGCAATACTGTGCCTCTTGGGGTAAACAGTGGTAGCCCCGGCCCAACCAAGTCTGATACTACAAAAAGATCCAGTTCTTGCCCAAGTTTACGATGATCACGTTTTTTAGCTTCCTCCAGGAGATCCAAGTGCTGGCGCAACTCTTTTGGGGTTTTAAATGCGACCCCATAGATACGTTGCATTTGCGGGTTCCCCTCTTTGCCACGCCAATATGCACCTGAGATTCGCATCAGCTTAAACACGCCGACCTTTTTAGTCGATGCAACATGCGGGCCACGGCACAAATCCGTAAAATCACCATTCCTGTAAAACGAAACCTCGTCTACCTGACTATCCTTATCGGTAGATAACCCCAATTCATCTGCATCCAAGTCTTTTGCGACTGTGGTACCTGCTCTTTTGAGGTCGTTTAAAAGCTCTAGCTTATACGGCTGCTCGTACTTCTTAGCCCACGCAATTGCTTCGTCAATTGTCATTGTAAATCGCTCAAACGGCTCATCTGCCTTGATGATTTCTTGCATCTTTGATTCAATACGACCAAAATCTTCGTCAGACAGACTATTATCACCAAGATCAATATCGTAATAAAAACCGTTCTCTACTACAGGCCCAACGCCAAATTTTGCATCCGGCCATATGTTTTGCACTGCTGCAGCTGTAATATGCGCCAAACTGTGTCGCATAGCATGAAGGTCGCTTTGATTATTCTCCTGAGATTGGCTCATGTTTTCTCCTTATTAAACTAAAAGACGCACACCGGATTAAATATTCTCGCAAATATATTCAATCTTATGTGCGTCTCGGACTCTATTATTAGAGTGGTTCCACCTCGACTTATACTCTTGCAGCATTGGTTTACGTACCTCTGTTGCCACTCCTACGAGACTAAGCAGTTGGTTAATCCGCCTTTAACGTCTGAGGGAATTATATCATTTACTTCTTAAAACAAAAACATCGTGGTTTCTCGCAAATAACCACGATGTTTGTTTGTGATGCGTAACACATCGCAAAATCCCGCCTAACACAAATATATGATAGCAAGGTTAGTACTATATGGCTAGTACTAAAGTATTGTGAATAATACACAGCATCTGTGGAAAACTAGAATCCCCTGTTTGGTAACATTTATACCGTATTTGATATATAATAATTGATTGCTCCTTCTAACTGTGGTGTACTATACTGTCCTCAATATGCGAATACCGAAGCCCCGCAGCATCTCACATGAGCCATTAGCTAAAGCTCCCAGGACACACGTTACTGCAATAGTAAAATTTATTCTTGGATCTGTTCTAAAACAAGACGGCACTTCAAACGACAGACTTCCGAGCGATTACGTAGTAGAGTCCACAAAACAACAATACGTGCCTCCACTCCCTAGAGTCTTCTTGGCACTTCCACCTACAAAATCGTTAGGACAACACTTTCCAGAACCGCCCGCCCCTCTTCCCGATACAGAACCCCCGAACTTAGACCACCTCATCACACCGCATGAGAGGAAGCGTCATCTCCAAGCACTCCAAATACTAGAAGACGCACGACGAGAAATAGATGACGTTTAATTAGCTCTGTGCAGCGATAAATTCTACTGCTTCTAGCAGACTGAGTGCAGTATATACTGCCTCATCGGACTCAACGGTAGGCACTCCAGTTTTTACTAAAATACCCTTTGCTCCAGCATTAACGCCTGTTTTCACATCTGAAGGTCGATCTCCAATCATAAATGATTGTGATAGATCTATATCCCATTCTTTGGCTGCCTCCAAGAGCATCCCGGGTTTTGGCTTGCGACACTCACAACTATCGTCATCATGAGGACAGAAATATGTTTTTAAAATCTTGATGCCACTTGGCTCAATAAGTCTCAAAACTTCATTATTTATTTCATGAAATTGCTCTACTGTAATCAGCTTTTCGGCTAGGCCAGCCTGGTTGGTAATAAAGAAAACCCCGTAATCAAGCTGTGCTAACTTTTTCAGAGCCTCTATTGTGTTTGGTAGCAGCTGCACCTTATCTAATGAACTTACTCTTTCGTATGTTGGTACGCCGACGTTTACCGTTCCGTCTCGATCTAAAAATATTGCTTTCATACCCCTACTCTACCACATCTACCTAATACCGATTTGACGCCGGCGAACAATAAGCAACGCTATAAAGAAGATATGCACAACAACCATTGCAACAGGGAACAACACCGTTACCCAAGAATAGTTTTGCAGTGCAATGATTCCCAAAAAATATTTAACTGTGCTCAAGATATATGTAATTAATGTTTCTTCGTGCGGTTTCGTATACGACTTTCGTATTGTCGGCACAAAACCAAATAGATCAATAATCGTGACTAAAATAACAGAGAGGAGCGGATCATTAGTTACAAGCCATGGTATCAACGCAATGCCCGCGCCAACAAGACAAAGCCAATCAAACAGCCTGATATCTTTCTCGCCCTTCTTGAGGGCAATAAAAAATATACTCAAGGTCACTACAGCAGTAAAGCCTACGACCCAAGCCCCTGCTCTGCCACCGTCAGCTATCTGTCCGATAAAAACAATGCCATTCAGCACACCCCAGACAAGCCAAGAAAAGGCGTGAGGTTTAGTTTTACCTGCAAAAATATCTCTAAAATAAGGAATGTAACTAACAGCTGCCACGCCAACGGCAACCATACCCACTAATGTTTTATAGCTTTCCATTTAGCTTAAGCATACTCATCAAACTGAGAGTTTGCAATCAGGATGCTAGATTTCGACAGCTACCTAACAATATTTAAAAAATAAACGCGGTATGTCGCGTTTATTTGCTTTCTGATTCGTGGTGGGCGATACAGGACTTGAACCTGTGACCTTCGCAACGTCAATGCGACGCTCTAGCCAACTGAGCTAATCGCCCCTACCTTGAGTAACAGAGGCAATCATAGCAAGCTGGCAACATAAAAGCAACTAGTAGGCACGCGGGTAGATGCCTGCACGCATTTTCGCAAGAAAAGGCTGCCTCAGCCGAGTGAGCGGTCTTTGAACCTTCCTGCAGGAAGATTCAAGGAGCGAGACCTTTTTGGTGAAAATGTGTGCAGGCATCTACTTATAACCACTGACACTTTCAATAAAAAGCCCTACATAGACCCCATCTATATAAGCATATGCGATTTGCCTAGTATTGACATATATTATATAGTTTGTTAAATTAGATGGGTTAAACAGGGATTTTTGGTGAGTACCAATAAGTCAAACGCGCTTGATGATTTCAAGCTCTTTTACGAAGAATTAACCTCTTCGGAATCAATCAACCGCATTCGCCGACATCGAGCGATCGCGAAGTAACCTCTCATAAGCACTCTTCAGGCAACACACTTGCCGTTTTTAACGTGTTTTTTAGGTGCGTTGCATAAACTCTGTGGTTATCCACGGAACTTTTTCAAGTTTTCCACTGGACTTTTCTACACCGTAATGTCAATATATTGACATGGTATGTATATATTGCTCAGGAAAAACCAAAGTAACTAATTCTCGCCCCAGCAAGCGCACACCAGGCACTTGGCGCAGACGACAATGCTTGCAATGCAACGCGCTTTTTACCTCAAGAGAAACCGCAGACTTATCCGAAACTCACGTCGTACAACATGCCAACGGCTCCATAGAACGCTTTAATCGCAATAATTTACTCATTAGCGTATACAAGAGCTGCGGGCACCGAAATACGCCCCTAGAGGACGCTGAGGCGCTCACAAACACAATTATTAGTCGCCTCCTACGAGCACCCAGCCCCAATGGACTTATTACAAGCGAGGCAATCATTACACAGTGTCAAGATACCCTAAAAAACTTTGATAGCGTAACAGCGACGTACTACAAAGCTTACTACAGCTAATTTCGAGAGACTTTGTCACCTTTTTCGGTAACGACAGTCTTTGTTGTGACGTCGAACTTATCGAGATACTTGCCGAAAATAAGGCGCGTCTGAGAGTACAATGCAGCCGTTGAGCTGTACACAAGCGATGTCACAGGCATATACACCCACTGTAGCAACATGAAGAGCGTACGGTGTCTCTTGTAGCGTGCAGGCTTAGGTGGCAGTGTCTTGAAACATATGTATATAGAAACGAGCGCGCCAGCGAGAGCAATCCGCTGAATATAGCTCACAACGATCGGCAATTCATTTGCTGCATAATTTTCAGGGTTGAACATTACTGGTATAAATGCAGCGAACGCCAGTAAAATTGGCCCTGTAGCCCAGGTAACGTGCCCTTCGAGTAGTCGGCCAAACTTAAACCATTTATCTATTCTTGGCACTTTATTTTTGCTAAAGAATCCTTTATCCGCAAAATATGCGACATCAGAAGCACCCCATGTCCAGCGTCGAAGCTGAATGAACTGCGCCTTTAGAGTCTTTATATAGCTCTCTGCAAGCACTGCATCCTGATAAATAGGCACGTATACTGGGTACACCATGTGATGGCCGTCGTAGCGGAAGTACGTGCGCCAGAACTGGTGCCCATCCTCTACAATCGTGCGTACACTCCAAAAATCTGTATCAATAAGCGCATTTAGCCCCTGCGCATGCGCCGAGAAGTTGCGCAAAATATGTGGGCGAGAAGACAAAACAGTATTCCAGTACGTATTACCGGTAGCAATAACGCGCATAGGCGCTGGCGCATCCCAAATATTATTCGTATACATCGATATTGGCTGATACGACACGTATGTTGGATCAGGGGTCATCGCGTAAATATAAGATAAGGCAGCAAAGTATTTTTTATGCGGACGATTATCTGCGTCTAAAGTCGTCACCACCACATTAATAGGATCAATCTTTTTCTTGGCTACATACTTTTGCAGCTCGCGACCTGCGTATGTAATGTTTCCGCCTTTTCCAACCAACTCTCCTGGTATATCTGCTGGATGACACACTGCGGTTGCGTAATAAAATTCCTTGCCATATTCGGCAATCAGGTCCTCGACGATCTTTTTGGTATGTTGGCCACCTCGCTCTTCGTAGGCAATCATCAAAATAACCTTCTTCATATCGTATTCCGATGCAAGTACAGATTGAATTGTCGGCTCTAGCACTTCCCGACTCTCGTTATATGTCGCAATCATTGCAACGTGTATTAGATCGCTCGGCTTCACTGCATGTGGCACCTCATGGAGGCGCTGAATATTCTCACGATGCCACTTGGGTCTTTTAGCACTTTTAGGAATTTCTTTATTTTCTACCTCATCTAGAAGCTGGAGCCAATTTCGCTTCATATGGCGCTCCACTCTTTTGTGTCCCTGTAGCGCACGCCAGCTCACGCCTACTGCTCGACTAAAATAGACCAAGAGGTACGCCAAAACAAAAAAAGCAGCCACAGTAACATTAATAAGACTTAATAACAGAGGCAGCACAAGAATTGTCCAGCTTAAAGCGCCCGGTAAAATCTCGAAGAGCCTGTACCTAAAGCCTCTGTCTTTGTTGTAGGGTATTTCAATATTTTTCATAACTAACGATGACTCAACAATACATTACTTACTATAAGTGCTAGCAACAGCAACAGCGAACTCAAGAGTAGTACAATTACTGATATTTCTCTTTTAATCTTATAGGCTTTTACACTTAGAACACTCGCAACAGCCGTTACGATTACGGTGAACCATACGAAATTAAGCATAGACCAAACAGAGGCCGTTGGACTGAAGTCTCCAGATGGTGAGTGGTGAGGTCCTTGGCGATATTCGATATAGTATTCACTGATTCCCTGTCCGCCCCCAAGACGCAGCAATATACTTACAATAACTACTGTCGCTAAGAAAACCACTACACTTAAAAGAGCGAGCACTAATTTGTCATATAAATATTTTTTTGGCATATGAATGTATCTATTGTAATCTTTCTGGCGCAAAACGTCGAGCTGGTGCGGGTAGAGAGAGTCGAACTCTCGTCTCATCCTTGGGAAGGATACATAATAGCCGTTATACGATACCCGCAAAAAACCCATGAGACACAAGCAAAGCCAAGGTCTCGGGCTGCTCTCCTGGGAGCAGATTGGAGCCACCTAGCAGGATCGAACTGCTGACCTACACGTTACGAATGTGTCGCTCTACCAACTGAGCTAAGGTGGCGTATGAGAGAAGATTATATCAGATTTTCAACTTCTTTTGATATGTAGAGTTGTAGCATATTTCACAACTACCCTGTGAGCAATGTTATAGAAAAACCTTGTGATAAGACATTAAATGGAGTCTATGTTGTTAATTTTAAATATACATGACTGCATCTACGCACAAGGAGCACACTATGCAAACAGGGAGAGCCTATCAACTCAGAGAACTCATTATTGCCAATAGCTTATTGGTAGTACCGGGGATAGCCAAAAGCGTCCCGCAAAGCTCAGGACCGCTCTTCAGCCAGCAACAAAGCTGGCTTTTTTGTGCTTATCGCAGCTCAAATACAAGAAATTAGCACTGCATAGTCCTTTGACCACCTGAGATAAATCATTACCTCTGGTAGCCGAAAGATTATTGTTTTTCGGGTATATAAACTAATTACAAAGGAGGATGGTATGAAGAAAGTACTATCACGTATCGGAGCAAGCTCCGTCGCATCATTAAGTATCGTTGCAGGCCTAGCTGGTGCAGCCTCAGCAAGCCCAAACAGTAATCACGGGTCAAACTCACCCAACTGGACATCATCACACAAATCTCAGAGCACAAAAGTGCGTAACAACAATAATGTCTCGGTAGAAAACAGCAACTACCAATACGCTCGTACGGGCAGTGCATACGTACGCAGCAATACAACTACGGGCAGCGTATCAACAGGCACGGCAAGCAACAACAACAGTACTACAGTCTCAGCTACTGTGAATAATAGTCCATCATCGACAGCTGCACTCAATAACAACAGAGGATCGGGCTACGAAAGCAACAACCGAAACACAGGCAATCATAAACCGAATTCACCTACCCGTAGCTCTACTACTAGTCGCGAGACTACACGAGTAACAAATAACAATAATATTAGTGTAGAAAATCATAATGAGCAGGTTGCTAAATCTGGAAGTGCATATGTCTCCAATAATACAACCGTGGGCTCTGTATCTACAGGCAACGCCACAAATACTAACTCAACAAGCATCAATCTTAACGTTACAAATTAAGTAGCGTTCCTACTGGTGCTCAGAGGAGAGGCGTAGCACCCCGCTTCTCCTCTACTACAATTTATGCAGCAATGACAGGAGGCATGTATGCACAAACATTTATTTCGATCTACCTTGCAGCGAATTTCGGCCATCATCGTAAGTATCATGATGCTACTCTCACTGATATACCCTCTTTCGGTAGCAGCAGAGACGACTACCCCGCAAGATGAATCAGTAGCTCAATCAACACAAACACCACCAACAGACACACCTACTCCAGCCCTAACCAGTGAACCATCAACCGATTCGCCAGCCACACCGCAGACGACTCAAGAAACAGATGAGACAACTCCTCCATCGCCTACTAACAGCAGCGCCAAGACATCAGATCAAAATTCTCCTGCCAGCCCTAATGCTCCATCAAGTACCACAAGCACTGGGCATAAAAACACTACGCCACTAACACAAACACCACCAACCACACATTCCAATGAGACTTCTGATACTGAGACGTCGGTCAATAATACTATCGATTCCACCGCCACATCAGGTGATGCAACTGCAGCTCAAAATACCACTGTTGCAGACGTAACATCCGGTAACGCAACTGCACTCGCGACAATTGTTAACTTACTTCAATCCAGCGTCAATCTAAACGGTGCTCAGCCTATTGTATTTGTCCAGGATGTCACCGGCACAGTTAATGGCAATTTGTTGATAGATCCTGAAACACTTGCCAATTCACTTGGGTCAACCGCACCGCTTTACGGCAATGAAACACCGTCAAATATCGATACATCAGCACAGGCAACCATTAACAACATCATTAATTTGAATGCAACCAGTGGAGACGCAACTGCAGCTCAAAATACCACTGCAGGTAATGTGCAATCAGGCTCAGCCAATGCCGTTGCCAACGTAGTCAATCTTATTAATAGTGCCATCAACGCTAACCAGTCGTTCATAGGAATGATTAATATTCATGGCAACCTCAACGGCGATATTTTAGTACCTGCCGAATTTGTAAATAGCGTGCTTGGCACTGGAACCTCAACTAACAATATGCAAGGAGCAAACGTCACAACAGATGGCACCGCTTCTGTCACCAACCATATCAATACAAGTGCACAAAGTGGCGCAGCGTCATCGATCAGCAATTCTACAAGTGGCAATGTCGGCACAGGAGAGGCGAACACAAATGTTACTATCCTTAACCTGACAAGCAATCAAACTACCAGTAAAAATGCTTTGTTAGTGTTTGTGAACGTTATGGGGAAATGGGTTGGGCTGATTCTTGATGCACCAGCTGGTACAACTTCTGCGAGCTTAGGCAACAATGATGCTACACACGGTGTAAATACAGATTCTACCGACATTAATGCAGCAAGCAATCTTCAGATTAACAATACCATTAACGCTTCGGCGACAAGTGGCAATGCTATAGGTAAACAAAACACAACTGTTGGAAATATAAATTCTGGCAGTGCGAACACGGGGGTTAACCTACTGAACATTCTCAATTCTCAAATATCGCTCTCTGACTGGTTTGGGATACTGTTTATTAATGTATTCGGAGAATGGGTCGGAAACTTTGGCACACAAACTACAGTCGCTACAGAGCCTCCACCCAGTACTCCAAGTCAATCAGGTAGCAACCAAAATTCGAGTAGTAACAATGGCAGTGCGAACACCCCTCGGGCTGCTCTAACATTTGTAACGGCCAATAGCCAGCATCGTACATCACATAAGTCATCACGAACATTCAGCACAGTAACCAGCTATCTTACCGGTTTTGACGACGGCAGCAACAGTGACGGTGGAAGCATGTCTTTTTATGCACCGCAATCTGTCCTAAGTAGCTCCACATCAGGAGATGATAGCAATAATGACAATCGCGATATCATTACACTTCAGTCAGACAAGAAGAATACAGTAGAAGACCAAGGCCTTCAGCAGTGGCTAATACCCCTAGGGCTAGTGGCGCTCGGACTTGTACTCCTATACTATCTTGCACGTCGCAAAGAAGATGACGAATCAGATACAGAAATCTAAACTAGCAGTGGCATAATACGAAAATCCAGAGTCTACAGAATCGAGATCTTTGTGCGAAGAAAAGCACTGCCCCCGGGTAGTATCACTACGCCATCGTTTGTTTCATCACGATCGACCCCAACAACAGGCTCAAAGCAAATCGATTCTGTACCCTGGCGCTGCCACATCAATAATGCTAATGGGTATTTCGTTTCTCCAGCAAATTCAGCCTCAATACGCACACTGTAGCCATCGGGAAAGTGAACAACTACGCCTTCTTCGGGCAAGCCATAATAGAGCGTGCCATCATCTGCAAGCACATCCATACTCCCCTCGCCAAGCAATTCGTCAATTCCCTGTCCATCTATGCGTAGGTTGCTGAAATCGCCATAGGTAAGATTAAAATATGCATGCTCTCCGATACTCGTACGTTGCTCTTCTCCACCTGTATTATGTACGGTGTTGGTGATTATTAAGCCATCTGATTCTAGCTCGATAGCTCGTGATAAAGATAATCCGCGATCGCTTTGTTGTGCTTCTAGAACAACCCTTTGCGCCTCCTTCTCTCTTTGCTTGTAATCTGCCCAACGCCAAATCCCATGCTGACCTCCAGGTCCATCATTTTTACCATACGGCGCCATAACATGTGTTGCAGAAATTTTTGCCCTGCTAATATCCGGGCCAGAATATAAGATTGCCACTGTTTCACCCGTTGACGGACTAGTGAAAATACCGTCAGTTATATATGCCCCACGTATTCGTATATCAGCAAGATTTTCACCAATTCTCAGCTCAGCTGAATCCGTCGGCACTTCAGGCGCATTTCTATTCGCCTCAATAATTTGTGCGTCAGATGGTTCTGGTGGAAATGCTGTTTCACTCATACTTGAACGGTAGCATGTTCTGGCAATAATTGGCAATACCGCACCTCTGTTATACCGCTTCATCCTCAACGGGTATGTCCAGAAACTCCACGTGGCGCAAATCTTGCTCAGGATCTATATGCAAACGTGCCATATGACCCGGAAAAATAGCATGCTTTTCTCCGTCGAGACAATGAACAGCTTGCCCCTTGTTCATGACTAAACGTCCAGTAAGAAGTACGGCATCTCTATCATCTGGACGTGGATCCGACATTACCCGCATCATAAACTGAGAGGTTTCACCACTAGCGTCCTTGATACCAAAAATAAGTGGACGAACCTCCGCAAGATCACCCTGATTCAGATGACTCAAAAATGTCTGTACCCGAGTTGGGTATTCTATCTGCACTGCAGGATGAGTAATCTCAGGACTTGCCTCGCCTACATTCCGTGGTCGTGGCTTTATCGCTAATTGTAACTTTCTCGACCAGCTAACCGGCTGCTCCTCCAGCCATACCTTCGCCTCTTGCAGCGATGTAAATCCAAGATCTTCATACGCTCGTCGCAAACACTCCCGAGGATTTCGACTGCGCGAGCCACTGTATTGCATGGATGGATTTCGGCCTTTTCCACCTTGCCTGCCACCTCGATTCATCCGTAGTAGCCCGTGTCTCAGCACCTCTACGGCCTCAGCAATTTGAGCGTTTTCATCAGGCACAAGACTTTCTACTTTTTGCACGTTGTGAAAAGATTTTGGCGTTTCCATACTGTAACTATAACAAACAACTATTGTCTACAGATAAGCAGCACGTAACGCCTGTATCTTCTGTAAGAGCTTTTACTAATCGAACCGGCGATTTTGCATCTTTGCTACAGCAAATACAAATAAGAGATTACTCTTAGTTTAAGTCTAGGGAGACCTAAACCAAATAAAATACCCCAGACAAGCTGGGGCACTTTATTTGGCGCGCCCGACCGGATTCGAACCGGCGATCTCCTCCGTGACAGGGAGGCGTGATAGGCCAACTTCACTACGAGCGCTTAGTAACGCGTTTAGCGCAACAGGGGTAATTTTAGCAACTTTAGAGCAATAATGCAACCAATATCCTAGCTAGACTGTTATTTTGCTCGATAGCAACTATAAGCCTATGAAGTGTTTTGGCTTGTTTGCTTCTTTTTTAGGGTCAATGTAGTGCTTTACAGGCTTAAATGCTACAAATATATGTGATGCGCGTACTTTGCCGTCGTTGTTTTCTCTCATTCTCAGAATTTCAAGTCCTACAGGAGTTTCGACAACTGGCGAGGTCTGCTCGGGCTGCAACAAGAATAACTGCTGGATCACCTTGGGCTGGATATTTTTATTGGTCTTTTCAATAACCGCCCCGTAATCACCTCCGTTATCTTTAGCTGTCGGATCATCTGAGTGCTCTTTCGCTAATGTTCCAAAATCAGCACCAGACTGAAGTTGAGCAAGATAGTCGTTTGCCCGTTTGTGTGCATCCGTATCTAGTTTGGATACAACTTTCTGGGCAAGTAATTGCTGTTTTAGTTCACGCTGGAAATCTGCAACCGACCAACCCCAAAATTCCTTCAACACATCCTCGAACACCTGATCGCTACCCCCGAGACGGTTCTGGGCACGCAACAATGCCACCTGTTCATTAACATCAGATCGGCTAACAGTAATGTCGTTTTCTTTTGCAATCCTCTTTACGTAAGCAGCATCTACGACATTCTCCAGGGCGCGCTTCTGAAAATCTGCAAGCTGAGACTTACCTGCATTACTACTAAAATCAACCTGTTGTTGGTTCTTGTAATAATGCATGTAGCGACGTACCTCGAACAAATAATTCTCGTATGCAACCCAGGAGCCGTCTGCTCGTGCTACCGGGAATGGTATAACTTGCGTTACACGGTACATAAACGTTGATGTTGTATGGAATTTATAGAGCGCAAGCAGTGTATATGAAAAGAAGGCAACTACAGCCAGTACAAAAATAGCAATCGAGATCGACACGATACGATGCCTTGAATGCTGTAATGGATAGATATATTTACGAGCACTCGAAAGCACCTCATCACGATGTGCTGCGATTGTTTCATTGGTAATACGCGGAGCGGTTGATGCAATTCCCTGCTTTTTACGTCTCGGCGAAGGAAGTTTTTTTACACGGCTTACTATTTTCTTGGCTTTTCGCTTCATTTATTCTTGCTCTTCTTGATTCCCATATTTTTTAGGCGCAATATCTAATTCTCTCATAATATCTTGCATCTTCTTATGCTTCTTGGCTGGATGATGAATATCATGCAAGTGAATATCCCCCATATATGTCTGTATTGTTATTGTACCAAATCCGAAGAGGGTTTGCTCGAAGCCGGCGATTTCGTAGTTCATGGACTGGACATGCTCCAGACCGATATCACTCACCTGTTTATGGAAAATACCCTTTTGGATAAGCTGTATAAAACGCTGATTTGTTACAACAAAGGCTGTGAAATGCCACCTGATCCATGATGGTAGATATATAAGAAAGCCTAGTAACGTCCCAAGGAGCATACCGCCTATAAACCATCCAAATCCTAATTCTGGCTTAAATGTTGCTGGCAACGCGCCTATAAGTGGCCCAAACATCCCCAAAATAAGCCCTCTACGCATTACAATCGGGTGTTTACGAAATACATATAGCACTTCTTCATCATCAAGCTGGTCGTCAAAGTACTTTTCTGGCATAAGCATTATTGTATCAGAATGGTGACCCGGGAGGGATTCGAACCCCCGACACCCACCTTAGGACGATGGTGTTCTATCCAGCTGAACTACCGGGCCGTACACCAGGGTCAGCACCCTGGTTGTATATTATTTTTGTTTAGGTTGTGTAAATTTCTCGTGAGTAGCTTCGTAGTCGTAAATCTCAGAATCTGCAAACCAGTGAGCAATCTCTTTTTTAGCCTCGTCAACGTCACCTGATGCGTGGATAAGATTAGCAATACCAGTGTTTTCGATATCTGCGTACGTAAAGCTTACGTGGGCAAAGTCGCCACGAATTGTGCCCGGAAGTGCTCCTTTAGGCTCTGTGGTGCCTACCATTTTACGAACTTGAGCTACCGCCTCTACTCCCTCTAGAACGATTGCAATCACCGGACCAGATGTCATAAGGTCAAGCGTTACATCGAAAGCGTGCTGCCCTCTCCTGGATACCATTTTACCAATTGTTTCGTAGTGCCTGAAGTAGTGTTCGTAGTCTGGAGACAACATCTTGGTTGCAACAATCTTGAGGCCTACTCGTTCAAATCGTGTAAGAATATCACCAGCAATACCTCGCTGTAATGCATCTGGTTTCAAAATAATAAGGGTTTGTTCCATATATGTTCCTGTTTAATTTTTTTCTATTGTAACAGATATGACTCTTGCAGGCTATCGCTGCTGCCCCTTAATGTCGTACAATATAGTGGTTATGTTATTCGCAAAAGCAAAAACAGATTTCCTGGAATATCTCGAGATCGACCAAAACCGATCACAGAAAACTATCGCCAACTACGACCACTACCTCACCCGCCTGATTGATTACGCTGGAGATATTACGGTTGCAGAGATAACACCTGAGCTGATTCGTAAGTGGCGTTTATGGCTTAATCGTCTCGGCACCAACACGTCGGATGAACTAGGCAAGAACACGCTGAACTACCACTTAATTGCACTTCGTAGTTTTTTAAAATTTTGTGCTCGGCAAAATATCGCCTCAGCAAGTCCTGAAAAAATTGAGCTCGCGCGCGTTACGCGCAAGCAGGTCACCTTTCTATCTCCTGAAGAGCTTGAACGCTTGTTTGCTCAGCCTGATATTAACACTCCTCAAGGTACGCGCGACAAGGCAATTCTTGAACTACTTTTTTCGAGTGGACTTCGTGTATCGGAGCTTGTTGGGCTCGATAAAGACCACATAAACCTTAAGCGTCGCGAATTTACCGTTCGTGGAAAAGGACAAAAAGATCGGCCTATATTTATTAGCCCAAAAGCAGCCGATTGGATACAAAAATATCTCGATATGCGAACAGACAATGTGAAACCCTTGTTTTTGCGATATAGTGGCAAAAAACAAGTTGATCTCAGTGGTAATTATCACAGACTCACTGCACGCAGTGTGCAGCGTCTTGTTGCTCGTTATGCGCTACTAGCAGGAATTACCAAAAAAGTTACTCCGCATACCCTGCGACATAGCTTTGCAACTGACCTACTTATGAATGGAGCAGATCTACGAAGCGTACAGGCGATGCTTGGACACAGCAATATATCAACCACCCAGATATACACTCACATTACCGACCCTCATCTAAAGAACGTTCACGAAAAATTCCATGACACTAGCGCTGCCTAGGACAGAAACTCAGCGCTAATTACACTCAGAGCCTTGCGCATTGACATGCATGAGATAACTAGGAGCTGTCTCGTATCGCTTACAAATGGATTCATTGGAGCGAATCGCAAAGTCAGAGAAGCTTGAAGAATCAGTTCTTGAAGTACCGCCCGTAAGTGAGCCACGAACCTGGATTCGCCTAAGGACATCCTGGGATTTACCCGTTACATCAATGACTACCTGGCCATTCTTAAATGCGTTGCCACTCGAAACTGTACTGTCACTATTTGGCCTATCTACAGTTGCGTCAAATCCATCTGCGCGTATCTGGAAGGACGAAGCGTCTGCATACATCGTTCTAGCGCGCATAAAGGCGCTAGCGAAGTTTAAGCCATCTATCTTGATACGACATTCATCATTATTACATTTAGCAGCTATAACCTTTCCTGTATTCCCAGGACTATAAGTCACGGCAGTAGGATCGTTAATATTACCCTGACGAGGATACGCAAACACCACCATGCTTGCTGCTGCAGCAGCATCAGCGCTTGATAAAGTAGCACTGCCAACCGGCATTAGTTCAATCCTAATAACACCAAATGGACAGTTCCAGTTTGTAGTCGGACTTGATTTCGGGAAATTAGTCCATGGATTACCCCCCTTAATAGATGGGCAATTCGCTATATTACTGTTGACCGCTGCGGAGGTTCGCTTCCAGACAATTTCGTTTTCGTTAAGCGTACCTTCGGTAGAGTTTAGCGGAACGACGATAGAGCTACCGCTACTAACATTGGTGTAATCAAGCGTCTTTGGCTCTACATCAACAAGCAGACAAGTATATTCGGCGTCACTCTTGTCTCCCACCTTACCGTCATTTCTTGTGTATTTAGAAGTATCTTTGCATTCTGTCTGGTTTGCAGGTTCTTCTCCACGCTCTAACATAGTCGCGATCTTGTTCTGCACATCCTTCACTCCAGTTTCAGCTGCATAAAATGCTTGGCTACTCAACTGCCTATCGAGAGTCTCTCGGCTATTACGACGTGAAACTTGCGAAAAACCGAGCACAACAAGACTAATTACAACAATAAAGACTATTGTTACCGTTATGGATACCATTCCGTATTGATTGCTGAATATTTTATTTTTAGCTTTCATAATATTAATCCGCTTATGTTATTTACCCTATTGTATCCTACGTTGCACGGTTGTGGAAAGCTCACTTACTGCACAGTACTGGCTACCCTTCTGACCTTTACATTGTAAATCCTTTAAATAATTGGGGTTGGAAAAATCGCCTGCGGTCATAATAACACCGTTATTGCAGTTTCCTTTTGTTGGGCTACACAATAAATCGTCATCACCATATGCCACTCGAATAGTCACTTCATATACTGAATTCATGCGCTTTTCATTAATCTCAAATCGTGCAAGCCTCATGCCTGGACTCAGCAGCTCCTTACTATTAGTTGATACGCCCTGAGATAAATCTTGTGGCTTATCAGCCGGGCTGATTGCTGGCCTTGCTACAAGTGCATAACTATTTCCGTCGCCTATCTGTTTGCCAAGAACATAGCTATACTGCTGTGGATTAACATAATACCCCTCGCTACTCCCGTTCAGAGCAAGCTTTTGGTACCCCGTGCTGAATTGAAGTGATTGAGATACTTCATCAATGATACTTCTTGCTGCATTCTGTGTAGTTGTTTGGGTTTTACCACGCTGGAAACTTGCCGTGAAACGCACTACCGCTGCTGCAACCAGCAGCATAATTACCGAAAAAACAATTGTTGCCATCATTAGCTCCACAATAGTGAATCCCCGACTACCTACTTTGTACGATCTATGTAGCTGTATTTTATTCATCCTGTACCTTTGCCTGCATTACATTGACTAGGGGCTTGATTTTATTGCCCTCTGATTCATCGAGTGAAATTGTAACGATTGCGTTATTGTACCCGATAACAACTCTGCTGTATTTTTTACCAGTCAAGTCCGCTGTGGTTTCTTGAAATGCATTATCACCATATTCATTCATTTTATTGAATTTCTCTCCAGCAGTCATTGACTGTAATTGAGCACTGAGCTCATCATTACTCACAGGCAGCACAGTTACCATAGTAGGATGCTGATTCGGTTTTTTTGTATTCGTGTACACACACACCGAAGGCGGTACTGTTTGTTTTTTTGCATTAGCAGTCGCCAGGGGGTCACTTTTTGTTGGCGAATGGTTTTCTTGTTTTATATCATCACCGAATATTCGCTTAGCTTCATTCAAAGAAACAAGTCCGCAGGCCTTTTCTTTTATCATTTGTCTTGATACTGTTGTCGTGTCGCCATTAGTATCTTTCCGTATATACAGCACGGCTACTACTGCACCTACAATTAGTAGTACCGCGAGCACTACTACGGCAATTATTTTTTTGTTTATTTTTACCCTACTCATATTTACCTCGCATTCCTAAATATACACCCTAGAGGTGTCTCGGACCTAAATGTCCCCCCTCCATCTTGTGGAGCAAATCCATTAGGATTTTCACCAGCATTAATTGTATAGAAGTGGTTGCCGACATACTCGCTCCAATACCGATACATCGGCGCCGTGCCAGGCACGGAACAGCCGTTGTTATACGGGTACACATAAAACACTATTCCTCCAGCGTGGTTATGAGCGTTCGGCAATGCCACGCTATTATACTCCCAGCTTGAGGCTGTATAGAACGTATCACCATAGGCAGGATTTGAATCTGCACCGCTGTACGCAGAATAAACCGGAACTGCACCACTGTTTGAGGCAAGTGGTGTGTAGCCAGCTATCCCCTCATCCTGACCTTGACCGTAGCCGTTATTATCACAAAAACTAGGATTTGTTGAGTAATGATGGTTTGTGTGAATACGATAACTACCGCCATGCCAGAACTGGTAACACCTGTACAGTGCCTGTCTAGCAGGGTCAACTGCAATATTTATCGTGCGTGACGCCTGTCCACCAGGACCAGTACAACGCAAAACATACGTAGTAGCCGTGTTTGGCGCTACATTTTGACTGCCTGCTATAGCCTTCGAACCACTCCAGCCACCAGAAGCTACACATGACGTAACATTTTGAGCACTCCAGCTGAGTGTTGCAGCCTCTCCGCTTAAAATTTTGGTGATATTTGCAGAAAAAGAAAGCGTGGGTGCTGGTATACAAGCACCCTCAACCAAGGCATACCCCAATGGACATTCCCCTCCTCCGTCAGGAATCTTAGCTCCAAGTTTCTTATATATTCTTTGTGAAAGCTCAACACTTCCGGGAACACCAGTAAGTGTTTCCCAGTTGACAGCTACGTGCGCATCGTAATATCCGCCCTCTTCCTCGTGATACGTAGTTGTGATGCGTGGCACATACGAAGCACCGCCGTTTGCAGTAGTACATTCAGCACTGTTTGTAGCATGAGTTTTTTCGTCTTTCATGCAAAAATCTTTGCTATCCGTCGGTAAATTATCCGGTTGGGTGCCTGCAAAGAATTGCAAGAATTCAAGTTGTTGCTGTGCAGCACGAAGAGCCACTGCATTTTCCTGGCTTGTTTGCATAGTCTTTGAAGTTCTACTGGCCAGCACAGCCGAAGCCCCCAAAACAAGGCCCAAAACTGCCATTGCAATCACCACTTCAATGATTGTATCCCCTCTCTCAGTACGCAATGTGCTTAATGTCTTTTTTAGCGCCTTAACCATTACAGCTATCTCCATTTTTTATCGCTAGCGTTACCGAATTTACCTTATTGGCACCACCCACAGTTACAAGCGCAGACTTATCGATTCCCCCGTCAAAACAAATTTCAACCCCTGATGCAGGGTTTCTATTGCCGTAGGAACTCACTAATACTCCTGTGTTTACAAGGCGCGAAGCTACGGGCACAATATTTATACTTTGCGACCCATACATGGCTCCGCTGTCAGTCCCGGCAAATTCAGATATCACGCCAAACGAAGCTATGTCTCCACCATTAGCTCTCATCCACTGTAGTGTTAAGCCAAAAGTTAGACGCTGATTTTGTGTTGAACTTGTATCTAAGTATGGCTCCGCATTCCCAAAGTCAGCAGCATACCTCTTGCCTACCACTGTATCTATTTTGTAGGTGTCTTTACCTGCAGTAAACTGCACAAGTTTTCCTAAGTTTGCACAATCTTTGTTTGCGCCCTGCGAAACACCTTCTGCACCTCGACAATTAAACTTCCCTGTATCTGGGTAGTAACCGCTTTGCACTTCACTAATTATTTGCTCAATCTCAGCCGTAATATTATTTGCAGCCTGATTAAATTGCGTTTTACTCTGTCTTCCAGAGACCACCCCTATAATTGCTACAAACATGACACCTGTAATTGCTAGAACAATAAGAGTTTCTACTACAGTAAATCCGCTACTATCCTTTGTGTGTTTTCTAAGGATGTATGCAGTTTTTTTATTGATCTTTTTCAGATGATACAAGCCACCTATCATACCGATAAGTATAGCATAAGCGCTTCGTATATGTTGCGTAAACTACACCGACAAAATCAGGCTTGTGTACCATTCGATAAGTTCAGCACCGAACAGTACGACAATATAGGCTGCAAGAATCAAAAAAGGACCGAATGGTATGCGTGTTTTGCTGGTGATTTTTTGTTTTTTTGTGATGCTTGTAAATAGCGCGTAGAGCGAGCCTAAAACTGAGGCTAAAAATATCAATAGTAAGCCGTTCATCACCCCACCAGCAAGCAAGCCAAGCAACACGGCTAGTTTTACATCCCCCCCACCAATCCATGCACCTTTTGAAATCTGGTACAGTAGCCAAAATATACCGAACACCGTAAACGCACCCAAGCAAGCATCTAAAAGTACCGTGTTGTCAGCCTGTACTGTTGATAAGATTAACGCGTATACTACTCCGACAACCGTCAGTGGGAGAACTATCCTATCTGGCAATAAATACCAACGAATATCATAGACACAGAGTGCAAGCAGACCCGTAAGGACTATCGTCCATAACGCAAAACTAGCAATCTCCGCACCCGACCAACCCTGCAATGCATATGGCCAGAAAATATACGACATAACCAGCAAGACTGCAGACAACAATTCCACAAGTGGATATTGCGGAGAAACCGACTTACGACAATACCGACATTTGCCACGCGTACTTAGCCAGCTAAGCACTGGCACAAGATCAATAGCAGCAAGTTGATTGCCACAATCGGTACACTGGGATCTGCCGTGCAGTATGGAGAGTTCACGAAGTTTCTTTTTGTCTTTGGTTTTGGATTGTTCGTGGATACGCCAGACTAGCGCGTTTACAAAGCTACCTAAACAGAGGCCTAAAAACACAAGAAATATAATAGTAAACATTAGCAATAACTATAGCACAATAACTTAAAATCAGACTCCGAGGAGCCTGATTTTATATACATATTATTCTGCTGTTACGCGTCTAAACAATTCTTTGCTGGGTTGCCTGAAGTCTCAACATTGTATAACAATGCTATCGATCGTTTGTTTACAGCAGTGTCAACATCATTGCCTGCATCAGTACATTTACGCTCAAGCACTACGACAATCTTCCCAGTATCAGCTTTTGTACTACCTATAGTTGCACCTACCTCTACATCGGTACCCGCCTTCACTTTACCAGTGATTTCAGTAGTACCAGTTACAGTTGATTTCACCGTTACGGTACCGTCACTGACCGTGACTGTGGTTGGCATCTTACCATTATTAGCACCCTGGAACTCTTGAATCGCGCCCGCTACCGCAGATGCGTCGTTCTTAATAGTAGTATTACGCGAGTTACGCTGTAATGCTGGAATCGCTAATAGAACTACGAGAATGATAAGTCCTGCAATCGCCAACACGATCATGACCTCGATAATAGTGAAGCCGTCTTTGTTTTTCTTTAGATTATTCAGCATTGCAAATGCCCCCTTTGCGCTTATGTTAAAATCTCTATTTCACAGTATATAACTTACAACGAAAAAATCAATAGTTTATCAAAGTTTACATGATTGAATCGCCAGATAACGTGTATACCGGCAACAGTACGGCCGCCACAATAATAAGCGCCATAATACCCATAACCACCATTAATATTGGCTCAATAATTGTTGAGATCGCCTTAATCTGATCATCTACCTCTTTTTCGTAGTATTCTGCTGTCTTGGACATCATTGCCTCTGTAGATCCAGACTCTTCACCAATATGGAGCATGCTTGGCACAAGCTCTAGGAAGTTGTCATTACCCTCCAGCGTACTCGATAGCGCCTTACCGCCTTTCACCTTTTCCGTAGAATGCTTAAGTGAAGCCTTGATATGTACGTTATCTACTGCATCACCTGTAATTTCCAGCACCCTAATAAGGGGAACACCACTACCGATAAGTGTTGCACCCGTACGAGCAAAGCGAGCCATATACAACTTCATGTATAGCGGACCTAGCAACGGAGCACGCATTTTTACTCGGTCAATAAATGATTTCCCTGGGCCTGTACGTGCCCACCGAGCACCAAAGAACGCCCCGATCGCACCTAGAATTGCAAGTAACCACCAGAAATTCTTAATTACATCAGATACAAATAATAGCATCCTGGTAAATATCGGCAGCTGAGTGCCTTTCATACCTTCGTAGAGCGCTTCTACCTGAGGTAGTACTGTAAGTAGCATATATATAACCACACCTACCATTACCATCAGTACGATAACTGGATATATAAACGCATTACGTACTTTACTGATAATATCCGCGTCTTTTTCCTGCTGGATCGCAAGACGCTCCAGAGAATTATCGAGCGTACCAGATGTTTCACCTGCCTCTACAAGACTAACGTACACCGCATTGAATACCCGCGGATGCTTTGCGAGCGTAACTGATAGCGCTGAGCCTGCCTCAACATCTGCGATTACTTGATCAATAACTATACGAAACGGTTTGCTTTTTGTTTGTGCAGCAACATTGCGCAGCGCCTGCACAAGTGGTAATCCTGCATTAATCAGTGTGGATAGTTGTCGAGAAAACAGAACCTTCTCTTTGATACTGACACGCTTACGCTGCAAAAAAGAAGGCAATGACTGCCCTTGCCCGCTAATTTTTATACTCAGCGGAACAAGACCTTCTTTAGTAACCAATTTAGCAGCAGCTGACTCGCTTTCAGCTTGTACCGTTGCTTTAACCGTCTTACCGGTCGCTGGCTCCCTCGCAACGTAATCGTATAAAAGCATGTTTGTTAGCCCCTCATTAGCCTATCTAGTTCCTCTATATCAACAGCAACGTTGCGAGCCTCTTCATATGTAATAGTGCCACTGTGCACAAGGTTTGCAAGCGTCTTATCCATAGATTGCATACCGTATTCTGCACCTGTCTGTATAACAGCCTCAAGCTGGTGTGTTTTGCCTTCACGAATAATATTACGTACTGCAGAGTTTGCGACCAATATTTCCGCAGCTGCAATTCGTCCGCCACCAATAGCCGGCACTAAGCGCTGCGAACAGATGGCCATTAAGATATTGCTGAGCTGTGTTCGAATCTGCGCCTGTTGGTGCGGAGGAAACACATCAACCATTCGATCAATGCTTTGTGCAGCAGAGTTGGTGTGTAGTGTCGCAAACACAAGGTGTCCTGTTTCGGCAATGGTAATTGCTGCTGCGATTGTTTCGAGGTCACGCATCTCACCGAGCAACACTACATCTGGGTCCTGCCGGAGCGCAGACCGAAGCGCAGCCGAGAAAGAAAATGTATCGTAGTGCACTTCACGCTGCACAATCACTGATTTTTTAGATTTGTGCGTATACTCAATTGGATCCTCAATAGTAATAATATGTTCTGCACGCTCTGTGTTGATCTTATTAATAAGTGCTGCAAGCGAAGTAGATTTACCAGAACCTGTAGGGCCGGTCACAAGCACCAAACCACGCGGATATTCTGCAAATTTATTAACTATCTCCGGCAACTTTAGTTGTTCTACGGTTAAAATATCTGTCGGGATTAAACGCAGTGCTGCCGCAAGATTATTTCGCTCGTGAAACGCATTTACACGAAATCGGCCAAGATCTCCAAAGGCAAAGCTGAAGTCAAATTCTTTATCTTTTAACAAAATTTGCTTCTGGTCTTCATCGAGAATCGCGAATATGAGCGCTTCAACCGTTTCGTCGGTAAGAGGGTCTGCACCAGTTACTGGAACGAGAGAACCATCAACACGCAACATTGGAGGCAACCCTACCTGTAAGTGTAAGTCTGATGCTTTTTTCTTGAGAACTTCTTCGAGTAAAATTTCGATTCTTGGTTGTGTATTTGCCATTGCCACCCTCGCTGTATTTTATGCGTCCCCTGCTGCTACGCGGTTTACTTCATCTATCGTTGTCATGCCTGCCAAAGCTTTTAGGTAGCCGTCTTCACGCATATCTACCATGCCTTGCTCTTTTGCAACTTTTTGAATGTCCGCGCTTGTTGAGCGCTGTAAAATTAATTTTTGAATTTCTTCGGTTACGGTAAATACTTCGTATATACCCATCCGACCTTTATAGCCCCCAGGGGCTTTGGGGCCAGGGACGCCCTTGGTTAAAGTATAAGCGTTTTGGGTAGCAAGAGGCAAGTTTTGATAGCCGAGATCGTGCGCAATCTCCTCTCTATTTGCTTCTGACTGGGGTAGAAGTCGCCCAACGGTTGCTTGAATCGCTGCCGTCTGTGCGACATCAGACTCATAATGCTCCTTCGCCTCGCCAACCCGACGCACAAGGCGCTGCCCAATAACTGTATGTACAGTGCTCGCTATAAGGAATGGCTCAATACCCATATCGAGAAGCCTCGGCAAAATACCTGCAGCGGAGTTAGTGTGCAATGTACTAAATACTAAGTGACCTGTTAACGCTGCCTGCACGGCCAGCTCTGCTGTCTCCCTATCTCGGATCTCCCCCACCATCACTACGTCGGGGTCTTGACGTAAAATTGAACGTAAACCATTTGCAAATGTAAGTCCTACCTCTGCATTCACCTGAATTTGATTAATCCCGTCCATCTTATACTCAACCGGATCCTCAAGAGTTACGATATTAATTTCATCGGTCTTAATTGCATTCAATAATGCGTATAACGAGGTAGACTTACCAGAACCTGTAGGTCCAGAAGTCAGGATCATACCGTGAGACTGCTTAAGACCCTCTTTTATGCATCGCAAGCTACGCCCAACATAGCCCATATTCTCCATCTGCAAACTTGTGCCACTCTTATCGAGCAGACGGATCACCACTTGCTCACCCCAAATAACCGGTGAAATTGCGATACGCAGATCAATATCAGCATCACCGACACGGATACTAAACTCACCGTCCTGTGGAATACGGTGCTCATCAATTTTGAGATTAGCAAGGATTTTAATACGAGATATTAGAGGTGGTTCAGTACTCTTAGGTAGTTTCATAATTTCACGCAATACTCCATCTACACGACAGCGAATTTTTAACTCATGTTGCAGTGGCTCGATATGTATATCACTTGCCTTGTTACGTGCTGCGAATTCTAAAATTGTGGACAACGCCTTACTAATTGGAGAGTCCTGAACAATAGTCTTGATCTCTTTTCCAGATTGTTCCTGTTTCTTGAGGGTTGCTGCATTGGTAGCTTCAGCAGGATTATCCTCTTTGCCTATATCACTAATTTCCCCAACTACCCGCTTGGAAATATTTGCATCATACTGCTTAAGGACCTGTCGTATACCCTCTTCACTGGCTGCATAGACCTTTAGTGGACGTCCAATTTTATTTGACAGGAAATCAACCGCCTGCACATTGTCCGCATCAAGCATTGCAACTACTAATCTATTTTGCATTTCGCCT
This sequence comes from uncultured Candidatus Saccharibacteria bacterium, assembly GCA_964499935.1. Taxonomy (GTDB): domain Bacteria; phylum Patescibacteriota; class Saccharimonadia; order Saccharimonadales; family UBA4665; genus CALBGR01. The sequence continues at coordinate 44,016 of CAZCMS010000005.1, forward strand.
AATGGCACCGCCATATATCGCTCTGCAGTCTCTTGTGGCAATAGGTCCAAAATCTTAGCGTCTATCTGAGCATCAAGCAAATTCACGTATGGCAGCTTGGTGACATGAGCGATCGTCTTTGTAAGATCCTCGTCAGAAATAGCACCCGAGCTTACAAGCAGCCCAAATAATGGCACATGGTCTTTCGCAGCTTGACCCCTTAGTTCATTGAGCTTGTCGTTATCTATTAGCCCATTCTTTACTAGTGTTTCCTCTACCTCTTTCTGGGTAGACGCAGAAAGCACACTCATAGCGCGCTACCTTTTATTGCCCGTCAAACGGATTAGGATTTGTGCTTGTTCCAATTTCTACTGGCTGTGCTGGATTTTCTGCTTGAGCATTGAAGTATTCTTTGTTTGGCTGCGGGAACTCTGCTGAGATTGGATCGATAATTTCAACTTCCTGTGATCGCTTTTCAGGAGTACCAAACAACATATTAGATAAGATTAACGATATAGCACCGCTAATGATTGCTACTATGACTATTAGTAATAAGTCTTTTTGCTTCATTATTGTACAACCTTCTTTCTAAGATCGAGGCTCTTTTCTGGCTGGTAGAATGTCTGTGCGGTAATATTAGCACTTACCGTGCCACCGCTTGCTGTGATCTCTACGTTACTAACCTGCATTGGACGTATCGAAAGCTCAAATGTTTTTATGAATGCCTGTATTTGAGGATAACCCCCTCTGACTGCTACCTGGAAATCAATCGGAATTGGCTCTGGGCTTGTGCTACTCTGCTGACCAGATTGCGCAACCTCGTCATCTGTTCCAACGATACTTTCTATTTCTACTCCGTGTTTAGCAGCAAACTTTTCTAAGCTGGCAGTAAGTGCTGGAAAATCATACTTGCTTGGCAACGCGTCAAGAACGATTTTTGAATTACTACCGTCTCTATCGCTTGCACCACCAGTAGCGTTGCCCCCAATAATGTTCTGAGAACCGCTCTCAAATGTTTCGTATGCTTTCACAAGATCATCACGTGCAGCAAGGTTCTTCTCAAGCTGGTTTAATGTTTTCTTCTTTTCTGTAATCACACGATTCTGATATGTCATTTGATTAAAGAGCGACCTCGAAGCAATAAGCGAAAACACCACGAGAAAGGTTGCAAGTCCGGCTGCAATCACTGTCGTACTATTTGCCTTATCTATAAGTGCCCTTTTTGTAAGTGATGCCGGGTTGATTTTTGGATTTTTCATAATTATTGCCCCCCCGCTGGATCAAACAATGCATTAGGACGCTCGGTACTAGATCGCGTCGTTACCATTTGCGGAACTTCAAGTGTTATCTCTTGGCTACGATCGAAGATTTCTGGATCAAAGTTTAGCGATATCGTGTAAGTATTACGCCCATCTGACCTCGAGAAATTAGCTAGCACTACACTATTGAATGCGGGCCTTTTGGTGGTATTTTCTAATGTAGTATATTTGGTGAACTTCAATGAATCTGCATACGTATTAATCGCTGCGAGTGATTCTGCATTCCCTGTAATCTCCATAGTATCTTCCTCGAACACCACCTTAAATTGAGAGATAGATACTTGCGCAGGAGTTACTTGCTGCAAGCTATCAAAAACGCGAGAAGCTACCACCTCACTACCATGCAGCGTGTCGAGCGCCCCTAATTGATTCTGTACAGTTAATATCTTATTAAGGTCTTTAGTGGCTGCCAAGTCTTTAGCGTTAGACTTAATGTCTTTTGTAAGATCGTTTATGTTTTTTTTCTGCGCAACATTAACAAACAAAAACAGCAACACAAGCACAGAAATTGCTGCGATACTTGCAATCGTAGATACAGAAACGATCAATCGCTTCTGACGCTGCGCCTTGATATAGGCGATCTTTACATCTGGTAGTAAGTTAAATTGAATCATCCTACACGCTCCGCCAATCCTGCTGCTACGCCAAAATGGTTTGATACAGAAAGTAATTCATTCTGACGACTCGGCGCATACGAAACATTACGCCAAGAATTGCCTATTTCTACTTCTACGCCAAATTTATTAGCTAAATACACTGGGAACTCCGGCATCGATGATGCGCCACCGGTTACAATAATTCTGGAAAGATTTGTACCGTACCGTGTTTGGAAGAACTGAATGGATTTTTCGATATCACTAGCAAGCAAGTCTATGGACCCACTAATCGCATCAAACACACGGCCTTCGAGCTTATCTTTACTCATACCAAACTTAAACACAAATTGCTCTGCCTGCTTATCATCGACATTCAGGTTTTGTGCAGCCGTACGAATAATCGCCTCTGTGCCCGTTGGGATAGAGCGTGTAAGTCGAGGAGCGTTATTCATGGTAATTACTAGATCGGTATTCTTATTACCGATATCGAGAATCATTTGTGGAGCCGACACGTCACCTACAGTAAGTGCCCGCACGAGTGCCAAGTTATCTGGCTCAAACGCGATAACATTAAGTCCTATGGACTCCAACATATCAAGACGCTTTTCGATATATTCGTTATCGACACTTGTAAGCAAAATTTCTACTTTTGTGCGGTCTTTTGGCGAATCACCAATTACAGCCCAGTCAATCTTGGATTGATCTACTGGAGTTGGAATAAAAGAATCTGCCTGATACTTAATTGCTCGGGCTGTTTCGCTTGGCGACATTCTGTCAAAATCTATTACCGTTGTAAATACACGAGTTGATGGCACGCCGACTGCTACGTCTTTAGTGGTAATCTGGGCTTGCGTAAGCAAGTCTGTGATGACCTGTAGCATCTTTTGCTGATCTGCGCGTGAATCGCTTAATGCGATTTTGCTATCTATTGGAACATAGGCATATTTAACAAGACTCTTGTTTGGCCCTGAGCCAGAAAGCTGTACGAGTCGTATTGCCGTTGTACCGATATCAAGACCGAAAAAGTTAGAGGATAGCCCACTTAATATACTCATATTACTAATGATTATAGCATAAGCGCAAACTTAGTACACAACACTTTTTTAAAGGTTTACAACACCGGTGGCAACGTTGTAATCGCGTCGTACGCTGCATTATGTTCAGTA
>CAZCMS010000006.1:0-1554 GCA_964499935.1 uncultured Candidatus Saccharibacteria bacterium
GCTTCACCGGTCGGCCCAGTGTCTCCAACCGGTCCCATCTCTCCTGTAGGACCGGTTGCGCCAGTATTTGAGGCCTCGCCTGGCATTCCCGTCGGTCCTGTGTATCCCGTTTGTCCAGTTGGCCCAGTCGCACCGGTATTAGAGGCCTCGCCTGGCATTCCCGTCGGTCCTGTGTATCCCGTTTGTCCAGTTGGCCCAGTCGCACCGGTATTAGAGGCCTCGCCTGGCATTCCCGTCGGTCCTGTGTATCCGGTGTATCCGGTGTATCCCGTGGGACCGGTCACTGTAGAAGCCTCGCCAGTCGGTCCTGTCTCTCCGGTTGGACCGGTCTCTCCCATTTCTCCACTGAAGCCGGTCGGTCCTGTTCCTCCCGTAGTTCCTGTATATTCTAATTGAATTAGAGCAGAACCTGCTTGTCCCTGAAGATAAATTGTATTACTCCACAATCTAACAAAATCACCGTTCGAAATAGGAAATGGTCCAAATGTTGGAGGGCCAGTCGGGCCTGTAGCAACTTCGACAAAGAATTCAAAATCGATACCTGGACCAGTCGGGCCTGTATGGCCGGTGGGTCCTGTAGATCCGGTTCCTCCTGTAGCAATACCTGGTGGACCAGTGGGACCTGTGACCGATTCACCGGTCGGGCCAGAATGACCAGTCGGCCCGGTCTCTCCTGAATGACCAGTTGGGCCAGTCTCACCAGTCGGCCCTGTGTATCCGGTGTCACCAGTCGGCCCTGTTGATCCGGAATGACCTGACTCACCAGTCGGCCCAGAATATCCAGTCGGTCCTGTATCACCGGTTTGCCCAGTCCCTCCTGTATAAATACCAGGAGGTCCAGTCGGGCCTCTTGGACCTGTATAACACATACATATCACACATCGACTTTTCTTGCACTTACACATTTTAATCGTCAGAATATAATTCTGACGATTAAAGAATATATCTTCGTGAATAAAATTAGATCTTATATATTACATAATATATAAGAAAGATGTCACGTATCGTCATCGCTCTGGGAGCTGATGCTCCCAGCTTTACTGCGGATGCTATAATCGATGGAGAGCTGAATAAGAACGTAATGTTTGCACCCAGAGAACACGGATTCAAATTGCTATTCTTCTATACTGGAGATTTCAAGGAAGAGAATGCCAGATTAATCAAGAAGTTAGATACGTTTCACGAAACGGGATACACAGTATATGGTGTATCTGTAGATAGTATAGATGTCCACATGGCATGGTTGGACAGTATGAATATGAAGACCAACTACATCACCCTATTCACAGATGTTAGTAGGCGTATCTCTGCAGTTTATTCAGCTCTGTCATCTGATGGACCCTCGATTCCGTCCATATATATTATTGATAATTTTGGAAAACTCAGATTTATACAATATACAGATGCCGAAATGGATCTGGAGCTTCTATGTAAAATGGTTGAAGGTCTGAAGAGTTGAGAGAATATGTATTAATTAATACATATCTTATTTTCTTCTAACAGTTGGCCTCCTAACTGGCGACATCGTTCGTCGACTCGGTGACGTTGCCCTAG
>CAZCMS010000006.1:1654-7544 GCA_964499935.1 uncultured Candidatus Saccharibacteria bacterium
GTGGTTGATTGAATCACAGGCTTCGCTGGAGTGGTTGATTGAATCACAGGCTTCGCTGGAGTGGGCTTCGCTGGCTCAGAGATGGTCACATTTTGATTCTTCCTTGGAGATGCCGGCGATCTCATCGCCGATCTGGCTGGCGAAGCTGCCCTTGTAGGAGATGCAGGTGTTTTCCGAGGCGATTGTACCTGTGCTGGTGAAGCCGCCCTGGTGGGAGAAGCCGGAGTCTTCCTGGGAGAAGCCGGAGTCTTCCTGGGAGAAGCCGGAGTCTTCCTGGGAGAAGCAGCGCGTCCAGCATCTCTTCTAGACACTGGCTGAACTGTCGGAGGTAAGTTAGCTTTTGGAAGATTGGCCTTGGGCAGGTTCGTTCTAGGAGGATTCACATCTCTTCGAGGTGACATCGGTCTCCCAGGAGCTGTCAAGTTTCGAGGAGATGTTGGTCTTCCGCTTGAAGTTATTTTTCCGCCTCTCAATGCTTTTGGCATAGGAACGGGTTTCCGTTCCTTCCGTTGACGTTTGGTATCCATTTCTAATTATTTCTAATATGTCTACTCTGACGGCTATAGCTGTCTACTCTGACGACTATAGCTTTCGCTCCAACGACTATAGCTTTCGTTCTATCGCGAAAATACTGAATTGTATCTATCCTTATTTTTATAATTGCCGTGCTTTTTAGATGGCCGATCTGTGATACCCCAGAATTCGGCATCAGCAGAGCTGTCTGTTCGTTTCTTGTCAGGTTTGGGGGATTCTCCAACCTCAGGAAGATCGTTATCGTAGAACAGAATCTCTTCCTCTTTTTTCTCTTCCTTTTTCTGATGCTTTTTGGGTGCATGAGTACGCACGGCATTCTGTGTAACCAGTAATCGGCTGGTATCGAATCCCAATCCTCGAACGCTCAATTTAACTAAATCAAATTGTGCAGATGATATACTCTCAGTCCTAGACAAAATCCACACCTGAGTTTTGTTACGATTTCCAACAATTGCTAAATTCTCATAATCCGTCCAGTATACCCAGTAATCTGATTCACGTCCTTTGGATGTTCCAGGAGCAGAACCTTTAACATCCGGGAATGTAACTTCCAATTCTCCTGATCGGACTCCCTTAGTGGCAGTTGCATAGCCAACAATCTTAATCACTTTGCCATCTTTGGTGACACAACGATTGCATACTTTCATCGTTTTCTTTGCCGGGTCCCAATGATAGCATGCTTGTGATTTTACACAATCTGACTGAAAGTGATTTGGATACCTGGCAATCTCATACCACGTACCCTCATATGCATCCGGATCGAAGGATGCGACCGTAGATGATTTGCTGACCTTGTTACCCATATTTTATATTGTTCATTAATTCATTAAATGAATACATTTTGTACTACAAATGGATATCACCGATGGATTCCCCTCATACGTTTCGAAGGTAGATGTATATCGAAAACTATACTGTAGCCTAAGATACACTGAACCAGATGTAGTTCAGATATTACGGCTATTTAAGCTCGAATCTCCTAAAAATGAAGTATACTTTAATTGCCCCGTAAATATGGCCAGATTCGAATATATCCTCCGTTGTATGATTTCCATGGTCACAGAAGAATGCGGAGCTGCCACTGGCAGCGAAGAACAAAAATGTAAAGCAAATACGTTAGAAGACGTTGCAGGGAAGATTTGCAAATTCTCTCGAGGACAGATCACCAGAGCCATCCAATTCTTGCAACCTCAGAATAAACGATATTCTCTACTTTACCTGGTACATACGGCTGCAACCCATCAACCTCCGTCTCTTACGGAAAAAGAGCTACTCCACATGATCGCCACGTGTCCGAGCGGGTATGTATTTTCTATGGACTTAATGATATATATTACTGTACATATGCCTAGAACATTTACTGGATTGATACCGGTTGTGTCCAACTCAGAGTTGGCCTTCGAATACGTACATCATGTATTGTTCGGTTGCAATTCGAAGAGTGTAAATGCATTCTTGAACAATATACAGAAGGAGAAATTCTTGTGTATCGATACAGGTAAGGCCGTAGGCTCCGCGAAAGGATATTCTAACGTTGACGAAGTTTGCAAGATTGTATCCTCCTCACCTACGATATTCCTGTGTGCACAGATGGTGGTTAGGGAATACGTGTCTGCCAACACGTTCATCTTGGCAGCAGAGAATGGTAGAGATGGTAGAGATGACAAAGTTGCAGACCCTGCCAAAGATACACAGAATGGTAAAGAAGCTGCAAAGAAAGTACGACGCAAGACGATCCCGAAGGCCATTAAGAACCAGTTATGGAAATCTCATTTTGGAGACCGGATGAAAGGAAAATGTTATTGCTGTAAAGGGGAAATAGATGCTCTGTGTGGATGGGAAGCCGGCCATATCCAAGCAGCCGCTAAAGGAGGTTCAGACAATATTGACAACCTCAGACCTGTATGTTCAACTTGCAATAAGAGTATGAGTAGTATGAACATGGATGACTATATCCATACCTATCACAGCAAAGCCTGCAGAGCATAGCAAAGCCTGCAGAGCATTCTCATAAATAGATATCTAGGATAATTACTATGGGATATTAATAATATCCCTTCTCAATACAGAATAATAGGTACTGTCCCAACGCTTTCCAATCGCACAGTATTTGTAATTTGGCGTGATTATGAATACACAATTCTCTAACCAATATTGGACTACTCCATTTTTCCATATATGCATAGATAGTAGCCTCTGTTCCTTTATCCGAATGTTGGAATAGCATATAATCGATATCGTCTATGATTGCCATGATGGCAAGATCAGTCAATCCGTCTGTAGTCTCTGCTTCTCGAACTGATTCTTTCAGATCTGTCAGCATCTCCAGGATACACAGCTTGGCACTGTCGTATTTATTCATCTTCTGCGTGTAAAATGCAAGATAGACGTATGTGCTTGATAGTCGGTCTAAGATCAGGATCTTTAAATAGCATACGTCTCAAAATGTCTATACATGGCTGTACAGTTTCATCCGAGTGATGTATATCTTTAAACGGATCGTCTTTTAGAATACGATTAATATAATCTGCTCGAGTATCATTTTTAGCATCCTCTACATCAAAAGGCATTCGACCGAATAGCATCTTGTATAAGACTACACCTGTAGACCAAATATCCGCTTTCTGTCCATCGTATGGTAGACCCCAAAATAGCTCAGGAGCTGCATAATGCAAAGTACCTAAATTATCCTCCAATAGATGATTCGAATGAGTAGCGAATCCAAAGTCGGTCAAAGCGATCTTCATACTTTCATTATCTCGTAATAGGATATTATCTAATTTGATATCCCTATGCACGATATTTTTAGAGAACATGTATTCTAGAGCATCCAATAATTGCTCTAGAATATACATAGCCATTTGTGGGTTCAGTGTATCATAGTCATCCATAAAGTAGTCTAGATCGCCACCATCGAAATATTCCATGATTATATGGAATGAATCTTCGCTTTCTTCTATACCGAACACTTTAACTATATTCGGATTCGGCTCTGCTGCTCCACAAGTGTTGCTAGATGTTCCGCAAATATCACTCAGTTCTTTCATTATAACATACTCTTTAGGAAGAGAGCCCATATATACGATCATATCTTTGGGTACGACTTTGATTGCTACTTCCTGTCTGTCCGATTTCCTAACGGCCTGATAGATAGACCCATATGACCCATCGCCTATGTTGCCGATAATGATGTAATTCTTGGGATCATATGGGTCTATTGTTTCAGTGTGATACCCCATTGTCAGAATTTTAGATATCAGTTTAGGCTTATCTTTAGCTTTCATCCAATGAGTTCCTTTTATACCTAACCCTTTGGCGATCTTCTTCAACTGAGTTAAACTCTTAGCCTCTAAATTTGATGAGTCCGCCATCCTAAATTTAGAGGCTAAGACGACTGTTCAGACGGGTAATTAAATCGTCAATTTTGATGTAGCGTTTTATCATATCAGGCATAACTTTTACTATATCTCGTATATAACGTAGCCGTGTTGGTATTGTGATTCTAGAAGTAAATCTTGTGAGATATAGTAAAATAGGAATGTCTAATCCCGATATTACCAATTTATACATCTATTGGAATGAAGAAAGTATCGAATATCAGTACATAGGACCATACAAATCATACGATGAATCTACCAAAATCACATTGTTACAAAATGAGACGAGAGAAGATTTCTACGATGTGTTACTATCTAAGCAAGGATTGAATATATCTGCAGAAGATATAGATACACTCATCGAGCGTAATAATAGCTATCTAGATGAAACTCAAAAATACCTAGATACTCTTAACCCTAAATCTCGACGTAAGAGAGATATAGAGGAATTGGTTAACACGGTTGCCAATTTTTTATTTAGGACGGAAGAAGATATATCAGCCCTAATGGCAGCGATGAAAAATATCAGATCTTTCACATTATCTTCATTGTTAAGCAAGGCTTACGATATATATGGTACCAAGTCTCGAATGCTTCAGACGTATAAAGATGGACGGATTCTATTTATAGTCGAAACCTTTGTCAATTCTACAGAATACGGATCTATATTAGTCTGGATAGATTTTAACCGTCAAGATGGGCTATTAGTCCCCAACAAGACCAAAAATGGAAAAACGTACGTGACTATGCGATTAATAGCCAAATCGCCCTCTATTATTGTCGTATCACAAGTATACCCAACACTGAACAAAAGATTACCACGCCTCAACGATAGGTTAGTTCCTAAAGTTGAACAGATAGCACAAATGTTAGAAGTAGATTATATATTAGTAGAACCACATGCCGAGCAAAAAGAATTGCTCCAGAAATATTATGGATTTTCAAATCTAGAAAATATAGGTGATAATATCGGACCTAAAAGGCCTTTCTTTGATTTATTATATAAAGAGATCGATTATAGCTGAATGTTCGATGTATGTAGAGTCTTCTATCTCTATACCAATATAATATTATACTAAACGATATGGGTAAATATTAGGAGTTAATATGACTGCTTTGATGATTTAATTAAATCATCAAAATTGATTTAATATTTTAATATACTACACATAACTTTTTGCTCTATACATTATACTAGATATAACATTTTACCCTGTGTAATACACTGTCTAGTATAAACACAAAATCATGGCGGCTCCTAGATCTGAGGTAGAGGAAAGAAGAAGATTTATCTCTAGTATCAACGATTGTATCAAAGATTGGAATGATCACTGTAAGAAAAACCCGTTCTCTAATGGGTTGGGTATTCAAGATGCAACTGTTAGAGTTGAACTGTTTAGGGCAGCTGCATCTATCCTGATAAAAGCCAGAGATCCGTCTGCATCTCTGGCTAACCTGTGGATGGATGTCTCTGAAATACAGATGCCTCGAATGCAGAGCTCTATATTGACTGCAAACATATTCACATTTGAAACATTCCCAGATGTTATCGATCATTTGCAAATGTCTGAATTCTTACCATATTCATGTGTATATTCTAGCAATTCTGCCCGAATTAGGTGGTCGTTCTGGAAAGAATCTCAACTTGTAATTAAACTAAATAGTACCAGCGAGAATAATCCAGCTAATGGCGAATGTAATACAGCCAATGACGAAAATAGAGTCGATACACTACGACAGAATTTGCTCAAACACGGAAAGACCAAGGAACGAATCCGTAGGCGTGCACTACGAAGACAGTCTCGATTTCGTACTATCATTAAACGTACCCTATCGTGTCCAGAGATGTCTCCGAGGCAGTTTCCGTTCTCTCCCAGAGTTCCGATCGGAACTCCCAGAGTGTCGCCAGGCGCTCCCAGACAGGCATAACTCCGTAGATTACATAACTCCGTAGATTACATAACTCCGTAGATTACATA
>CAZCMS010000006.1:7644-10763 GCA_964499935.1 uncultured Candidatus Saccharibacteria bacterium
CATAACTCCGTAGATTACATAACTCCGTAGATTACATAACTCCGTAGATTACATATTAATTAATATGTATTCTAATTAGACACTAATGCCTTTTCTGCATTCAATGCACGGAAACGTTTGATGATATATGCTTCTAAACTAGATCTATCAGCATTCACCCAGTGGTCATATGGATACCCAGATAGATGACCACAAAATTGTCTGAGTTCATCTAGAGTCATCTCGCATGGTTGTTTTCGTACCTGTCTAGACTCTTTGATATATGTTAGCCGGTTGAAAGGATTGGTATTGATATTATCTGGTGCAACTTCGTATGTCGTAGAGAAGAATTCCTGTTCTGTGTATATCAGATACACCGTAAAGTTGACCACCTGAATACCAACTGGAGCGTATACCAGCATTTTCAGACTTCCGAGCTTCGCTTAAGAATAATGGATAATCTCACACACTCTGTCAATCGTATACAGCCAGCGACTAAAGATACGAACTAATTCACACTTTGTAGCCGGCTTCGATCTGGTACGTCCTTGGTCGGCTAAGTTGTACTTAGTAATAATACTTTCCAACTCTTTCAGAGTATAATTCTTAATATCCCTTCCTCTTGAGTGCAATTGAGTGTCTGGATTGATGTTGTTCCTATCGATAATCCACAAACCGTTACCTGGAATCGTCAACGCAAGATACGGAATATCAGTTTCACCTAAAATCTGTTTAACGCTATCGATATCTACTTTTCGCACAGTTGCCCGCACGATTTCCATGATGGAAGTATTGTGATATATTACTTAATATATCATCGATTTCGGTATGTTCGCGCTAGCGCTCGACGTTGAACTAGTTCAACGGAGATGATGTGGTATGCTCGCGCTAGCGCTCGACGTTGAACTAGTTCAACGGAGATGATGTGGTATGTTCGTGCCAGCGCTCGACGTTGTGGGGATACTACTCAGTTACCATCGGAATTCCATATACTGTACAGAATGCATGTACCCATTTGAGTTCTTCATGCGGAATACTCCCCATTCCAATTGGAGCATGTCTGTCGACTTTAGATCCGAACGGAGTTCGACTATCATTGAAATGTACTAGCTTAATCACCTTAGGACCTAACCGTAGAGCAACTCGAGAGAAATAGTATGGTAGGTGTTGCCCAGATGAATAGATATGGCACGTATCTAGACATAACCCGAAAGGAACAGCCTTTGGCTGAGACCCCGATGGAGCTTCGATAGACGACTCAGCATCGAATGTATGTCTGTAATAATTTGGGTAGTCCAACAAGATCTCTTCATAGAAGGAACAGAAGTCGTCTACGTTTACCAACATCTCTGTTCCCTGTCCAGCCGGGGTCTCTAACAGAACCGGACAGTCTTCCTTAGCGTGGACTACACACCACAGAGTGTAATATTTCATCTTATCAAACGCCCGATCGAATGGAAATCCCTCCACATTCTTTCCTACATGGAGGACCACTCCAGACAGACCCCAGTCATGTCCATATTCTAATTCTCGAATCACTGCTCCCAGAGAATGGATCGGATCGGGATATTTAGCTGTCTGAGGCTTACATAGATTGATGAACAGAGGCCCATGGATAAAGCACGGAAGTAGACAATTCTGTGTGAGCACACGTTTAATCTCTGCAACGTCATAGTTTGGAAACTGACCTGTACGGGGTGTCATATAGAACTGTATCGGTCGTCCATAATCGTTATTGATCGATTTGAGTAGCTGAGAACACCCGTGGACGTGGTGGCCTACACCGGACATGAATGGAATACGAAGATGCGGGATATAATTTAATACACATTTACTAGATAAGAATGACAATAGTCTGCTATGATCCCAGTCTGGGTCTAGAGAGAATATCACGGCTGGGTGTTTCTGGAGTGGATAGTGAATCCCGATATAATCCACTACTTTATCATCTTCCCGCATCAAGGCTGCGTAGCTACATACCTGTGTCATATGCTTGACACAATTCGTAGACGGTTTCCGGACGGCCTTAATATCAATCACTCCGTAACTGTCTGGGAGACCTTCGGTACGATCTATCCATACGATGTCTGGATGTCCCTGAATTGCAGATGGTAGTTGTATTGCAGGAGAAGATCTAGATAGTTGAGATCCATCTACGAAAGTCCCATCTACGAAAGCTCCGTCAACGAAATTACCAGAATCGTCACAACATACTATCATAACATTCTCTTCTCCTCCGTTGGTGATCTGTGACAACAATGCCAGTATAGGTTGTAAGGTTTCATCTTGGACATCCTCTGTATTATCATGGTGTTCTACACCCAGAGGATGCTGATACTCTGCACCTACGATGATCTTAGATTCACCAGATAGAGACTGTAGACAACTCGTGATGTCAGTGTTGAACTTATTGAATAGGGACCAACTCTGGGATATCTCGGCTGCATGGTATCCCAGATCGGGTACGATATCTTTCCAACTTCCACTATTTGCTCGAGTAAATAGTACTTGCTCATGTTCGGGAAGTTTAGAGATATCAGTCATATCTGGGAATTTACAGTAGATCTGGATACGAATTAGCAAATCTACGAATAGACCAAATTTAGATGTATCTTGGTATCCCCATACGGGAAAATTCACGGTAGGCAAAGATCGCATACTTTGCCAATCGATCGATCTGGGAAGGAGAGGTTCGAGGACATCGTCAGGTATATCGGCAATTATTTGAGTAACTCTATTACTCAAAGAACCGATATCGTAAGCTGCCATATTTCTGGATCTATGAGACAAACAGGTTTGTCTAGGAGATCAAATCGAATCGTCTAGACGACGATATTTGGACGAGCGTATAGTATTTATACGATCAATTTTATCTTCCAGGGTTAAAAGATGTCTAACCGTCCGTCCACCAGAGGACCGCCTCCTGCCAGGTCGACGCCTGGAAGCTCTGCAGATCTCCCCTGGGGAATTGGATCTTTCGATACTAACGATTTTCTGTCTAGAACCCAGCTAGGAGCTCCAGCTCCTGCTCCTCCTCGCTCTCCTGTCCGTGTTCCTTCTCCTCCTCGTGTTCTGGCTTCGCCTCCTCCCGTCTCTCCTCGAGCTCCTCCCCCGGCACGACCATTGATTCAGGCCCCTCC
>CAZCMS010000006.1:10863-12035 GCA_964499935.1 uncultured Candidatus Saccharibacteria bacterium
CAGGCCCCTCCTTCTCGATCTCCTCGAGAAGGACCTCCTCCATTAGTGATCGCTGAAGCACCAACTAGCCCGGTAGATGTATCTCAAGTCAATGGGATACGGGGAGGTCGAAAACATGGACTGTGGATGAATTATGATGTTAATAGACGACTAGAGATGGCTGGTAATTATATGAATGGAGTCATGACGGGAGCATGGAATATTTATGATGCTGATGGTTCTCTAAATAGTACAGGAATGTACCTGAACGATCAACGAGATGGACCGTGGGTAATCTACTACAAATCGGGTGTCATCAATGCAACCGGGATGATGAGGCAGGGCAAACAGGTTGGAGAATGGACGATCTACAACGAAGATGGATCTTTCCGAAGGACTGTTGTTCGAGGTTGAGACAGATCGTAGTCTGAAGTAAGAGAATATAGGTTATACATTTATAACCTTTTTATATATTTTGTTTTTTGAACTATACACTATACATTCTATACATCTGGTATTATCTCTCACTCTTCTGTTTCTTCGACTTCACTCTCATCGTCCATGTTCATCCACTGCTCCATGGCGTCGATGCCGTTCTTCTGAACGTCCCATACGTTCAGATCATCCTTCGTGATCCACATGGTAATCTTACCTTTATCAGTGTCCCACTTGTACCCATCCACCCCTGAAGGCGGAACATTCACTTCATCCGAACCGAAAGCAGAATGAGGAACATCTGCGTATGGCTCGACTGCCGCCTCTGCAGCATCAACCAGATCCTCGTCTGTCAGGATGACAGAGGCAGGAGAGTCGATATCCAGGTTCTTATCGACCTGCCATTTCAGACTCAACAGGAGTGCTCTAGCCATCGGGAGATCAGTAAACCGACCTCTGATCTCCATCTGGTTCCAGGTAGGGACCACCCTAACGGTGTACAGATACAGAGCCATCTTGGCAACACAGCAGAGTAACAGAACGGTAGCAGAGTATCAGCAAAGAAAGAGCAGAGTAACGGCGAGAGTACTAGATACTAGAACAGTTAGATCGAATAAAAGATCAATTTCGATGTAGCTTCTGTGTGCTAGAGATACACAGAGTGTACATAGATAGGTAAGCTATACATTTATAGCTTTTTAGGTTTTTGTGTTTTATCTATACATTCTATACACCCTCCAGAGGAGGGATCTATACAC
>CAZCMS010000006.1:12135-23329 GCA_964499935.1 uncultured Candidatus Saccharibacteria bacterium
TCTATACACCCTCCAGAGGAGGGATCTATACACTATACACGTCCTCGGTAGAGTTTACCATTCCACCTTCACCAGCTCCTCCTTCCCTGTCTCTGCATTCCAAACCAACACCTCATCTCCCTCGTAGTAGTCTCCTTCATCGAAGAATCCCTCCTCTCCTTCCAGTTCTGCTCCCTCTTCCTCTTCCTCTTCCGATTCCTCTTCCGATTCCTCCTGCTTTCCCTTCTCTTCTGACTTCTGGTTGTGGGTTGCGCTCAGAGGTTTCGGTGAGCTCCCCTGAGCAGGAAAAGACATCTCAGCGTAATACTTCGAAGGATGGTCTGGTCCGTGGTTGTTGTTTTGGTTTAACTTCATGTAGTCTTCAGGGATGCAGACTGGGTTCGCCTCCTTGGTGATCTCTCGGATCACCTCAGCCAGAGGAATGTTCCATCGTTGGGTCATCATCTTCTCATTGTACTGGGGGTACAGGAGCTCCAGAGATGTGTACAGCCTTTCCGGAACCGTACCGTTCTTTCGCATCTCCTTCGCCTGATCCTTGTACCTCTGGGGCGGCCGCAGGGGGTATCCGATCTGGCTGTTCAGCTTGTACGTCCACGCTTCCATTCTCTTGGCAGAGAAGTAGAGCTCCCACCGAAGCTCACTTAGCCCCTTCCAGAACGGCTTCCCGTCGATGATCTCGCAAGCGAACTTCTCGAGGATCATCTGGACTTGGTTGTCCAAGATCGTGATCGCAGACTCGTCTGCCTCACACAGGAGTACACACACCAGGTGGAACGCCAGGGGATCAGGCATCTCAAATGGTCCTCGAACCATCGCCCACTTGGCAGCGTACCAATCCCGAGAGTACTTCCTTCCACAGGATGCGAAAGTGGGAGTGTAGTCTGAGATGTCCTTGGACTCCTGAGATGGCTCCTGGCCAGGAGGCGGGCGAGAATGGATCAGTTTGATTTCCTCGTTCAACAGCTCCTCTTTCAATCCCCACTGGGCCATGGGGATGGAAGCCAGGTGATCCAGAGACTCTCGTGCACGCTGTCTGATGGAGTCAGGAAGAGACATCGCTGAGATGTCTCTGGCTTTGAAGCCCAAACCTCCCTCTGTGTTCCAGGTCAGCTTGGGGACAGGTGCAACCAAGGGCTCGTACGTATTGGAATGAAGACAGTAGTAGTAGAACACTCCCGGAGCATCCTCCTTGAGGTCATGTCCAGCCTTGATGTAGTCGTCCTTCAAGGAAGGGTTCACGGGAACGACGTCAGCCATGGTGGAGCAGCAGTGGTACCGAGCGACAAAGCAGTAGCAGCAGAGCAAGAATAGAGTAGCAGCGTAGTAGCAGAGTAGCCAGGTAGCAGTGATAGCACGTGATACTCGACCAGATAAACTGAATAAAAGATCGATTTCGATATGCTCCTGGAGATACCAGATAGTGTTGGCAGATCATCTGAATAAAAGATCAATTTCGATACAGCGCGTACACACCACAGAGATAGGCGATGTACTTGCACGCAAGTACAAAGATAGACGAAGTTGTGTATTAATTAATACACACTGCAATCTAGGTATCCTTCCCACTTGGAACATCGGAAGAATATCGTGTTAATGAATGCACATATCATCTGAATAGCCCTAATACATTCAGAATCAATCATCTCTGACGAAGAGGATATGTCCAAATGTATATTTAGACATTCAGTCAGGGATATATCGCCGATATTGTACCACACCTCTTCTTCCCCAAGCTGGACGTAAGGAAGACATCGTAAACATTCTAGAGACAGTTTACGATGAATACTGATGACATCACAATCATCCAGATTGGTAACGTCGGAACGCACGGTTACGACCATGATTCCAGATCTACGAAGTTAGATATTTGCAATATAATAGTTATTATATTACATCAATTTTTTTGGTTAGGCTCGCAAGCCTAGATATGTATTTTGGGTTGGTTGTATTTAACAGGTATCTACAGGTAGCTACAGATATTTACAGACAGTCTCTGACATGTTTAAGACATCCTGTTCAGACCTCGGCCTCGCGATGTAGCACCTCGCGAGGCAGGCGATCCATTTTGCGTCGCTGACGCTCCTCGGTTGGGACGAGGAATGCTTCTCGCAGGGGCTCCTGCGGTGGTGTCACTGAAGGTCACTCCAGCACGAGTCGAAGGACTGTTGCGGCCCTGGTGAGCACCGCGGCTAACTGCCAGACTAGGACGAGTCGGCTTCACATCTTCCTCCTTGACCTGCTCTTCCTTGACCTGCTGTTCTTTCTCTTCTGCCGCCTCTTCTTCCTTGACCTGATTCTCTTCTACCGCTGGCTCCTCTTCAACTGGGTTTTCTTCCTCTTGTTCCTCAACTGGTTCCTCCTCTGCAGCCGGCTCTTCCTCTTCTACCACTTGTTCTTCCTCGACTTCCATCGGGTCCTCCTCTCCTTCCTCCACGAACTCCTCCTCATACTGTTCTTCCTCTTCGATCAGATTGTCTCCCATTCTGTTCAGATGGTTCTGGTTGATCTGAGCACCCTGCTGAGCGCCCTGTCGAACGCCCTGCTGGGGAACCATACCAGATCTCTGGAACTTAGGAGCCGGGATAGCTCCTCGAGTAGATTGGAACTGATGGGGAGTTCTCTGCTGAGGCGGGTACTGTTGCTGAGGAGCGCCAGCGACACTCATGGGAGGTCCTTGCTGGAACTGTTGTTGCTGGTACTGTTGGGGCGGATACTGTTGTTGCTGGTACTGCTGAGGAAGATACTGCTGTTGAACCGGGTACTGGAACTGAGCGTTTGTCTTGGGAGACGTGGACTTCCCCCACTTCAGTTCGCAACCTGCAGTGATGTCATCCAGCTCCAGGCCCAACTCTTCAGCCAGTGCAGTTGCCCACTGGCCGCTGGATGCCATCCCCATGCACTTCTTGCACATCTTGGCAACCTTCCCGGTGTACTGGTTCTTGTACACCTTGGCACCGCATGGTTCATCTTTGCGGTCGCTGCGCTCGCCCATGGGACGTTGGCAACCGTTCACGATGTCGATCTCGACCTTTGCTGCAGCCACCTGCTTGTGCTGAATGGTGATGTCCGTCTGCTCGAACAGGCCGGTGAAGTCGATCTCGAACCCTTTCTCTTGAAGGTACGCCTGGATGCGAGGGAGAGCCACAGCCTGGAGGACTGCAACGATGGCCTCAGAAGTCTGATGGCTAACCGTGATCATCTTGGCTGCGATAGGCTTCGCAGCCGGAATTCCAGACGATTTCACAATAGCCGGAGGGAGCGGCTTTGCGACTACCGAAGACAGAGGCTTCGCAATCACCGATCGAGCACCTCCTCTCGCGGCCGGGACACCACGAGAAGCTACCGCGCCTCTGGTAGCAGGAACGCCACGAGTAACAGAGCGAGCTTGCATCATTTTGATGGGAAATGAGGTAAAACAAAGGAAATAGAAGGAAACAGTGGTTTGTTGGAAAGCTGGGAAATCAGTTACTACAGCGGTTAGGTCCGTTAAATTATCGATTTTGATGTCGTTACTCGAATTGTTGAGCTATCGCTGGTTACCGTTGGCCAACACGGGCCGTCGAGAGTATACACAGATTATACTAAGTAACGTATTAACTAATACGTTTTTAGGGTTTTATGTTTTATATTTATACACTATACACTATACATTTCTCTTCTCTTCTCGTTCGGGTGTCGCTAGACACTCTTTACATCTCGACTGGCTCGGCTGGTTCTGGTCCGTTCTTCACAGCTTTACCTTTGGGAGGAGGTGGAGCAACTCGGGAGATCACTGGAGGAGGGCTAGCTCCAGCCTTCGCAGCGTTCAGCAGAGCAGTTCTCCTCGAGCTCTCTGATAGCTTCTGTATCGCCGGCGTCCGAGTTAGCCTGGGAGGTTTTGCGGGTGGAGCCGTACTCACTTGAGCGCTCTGTCGGATCGGCGGTGGTGCAAGGACCTTTCCCTTCACTGGCTTCGGAAACATCTCTGCAGCCGCCGTTACCAGCTTCTGCTCGATCTCGTTCTCGTAGTCAATGTAGGTGTCGTACGTTTCCTCGGTAACATGTACGGGATAGTCACAGGGAAGGATCGAGTTCTGCCCCTCTGCATGGTACTGCTTAACGACGTTTGACTTCGCCCAGACCTTGGTGTAGAAGTCGTTCTCGAGCGACTGCCCTGTAGTCGGATCGGCAGTGTAGATGATCTCGATCGTAGAGCGAGAGGTTGTACCATCTCGCAACGTACGGCATGTACCCTGGATCAGATCCTTGACTTTCATCGGAGGAGCGATCATGATCAGGCGAGGGAACTGGCCACCCGGTGAGGTGTCGTGGAGATCGATGCTGACTCCTCCGGTCTGCAGAGTACCGACGAACGCACGGCAATCTAGATTGTACGCCTTGAATGCATCCAGAGATGCCGTGCGAGCGTTCTCTCGCATGCAGCCCTCCATCTTCACCGGGCTGAGCTCGAGCATCTGCATATGCCTGTGTACCTCGTCCAGAGTATCCAAGAATCCGACCATCACAGCCACCTTTCCGGTTGGGTTGGCCTCCAAGTAGCTGGCCGCTCTCTGTGCATAGATCATCTCCTTAACCTTCTCCATCCGCTGTCTCTTCTTCATGATCTCTGCGTACGAAGAGCCATCGTCTGCGTGCTCGTGCTGTAGGTTCAGCTCCTTCTCCTCTGGCGGTGCACTTCCTCCTCCCAAGATCGCCTGAATCACAGCAGACGTCTGAGGAGTAACCTTGCAGAACACGTTCCGATACACTGGCTGGATATCCGGGTTGGTAACGAAGTCTGGAGTGCAACTAGTCACCATGGTAGGTCGGATGAAGTCCATGAACAGGCGGCCCGCGATCTCGTTCGCCGTCTTGTGTACGTGGCGACCCTTGGCATACTGAAGAAGAATCGCCTGATCTCTGTACTCCTTGATATTGTGCCCCAGAGACTCTACGTATCTCATCGTGTCCTCCAGTCCAGTCAGCTTGTACCTTCCTGTAGCCTGACTGTACTCCACCATCGCCTTGGCCGGGTTCTCTCCTTCTTCCTCGCTCTGCATGATCACTCCCATCATGTACATGTGAACCGGTACGAACTGGAGGTCATCAATGGGTGTAAACGAGAGGAACAGGACTCGACTCTGGGAGTACGGGTTCAGCAGGATGTTTCTGGTACATGCGGACGTCGCGAACGTGGTCTGAGATGGCTTCTGCATCGCGTGGAACTCGTCGACGATGAACACGACTCTGTGGTTGGCTGCCAGGTATTCCCATCTATCAGAGGGAAAGAAGTCGTAGCCCTTCTTTCCGTGTCTCTCCTCTTTGTACACGAATGGATGCGGAGGCTGTCCATTTCGAGGATCGACGTAACCGCGAGGTCCCGCTTTGATCCAGGACTGTGGCGTAACCACGTGTGTCTTGTCTGGCGAGAACGCCTGCCCCAGAACCAGTCTCCACTTGGGCAGGGATGCCTTGGGCCCGATCACGACCACGTAGTCTGCACCCCACAGCTCCGCCGCTGCAGTAGCCATGTACGTCTTACCTGCTCCACCGATAGCAGTGATAATCGCTGGCATCCCGGAATCCCAGAGATTCAGGACATCCTCGATACACGGCCATTGGTACTCGCGGACGGACGTATTGATGTACACCTGGTCTTCCTCCTTCTCCCACGTCTTCTCACCGGACTCTTCCCACTGGCGAAGCTGATACTCGTCGTATCCTTCCTCCTCCCACGGCTCGTTTTCCACGGGGTCAGTACTGTAAGCGGCCATGGTATACTCGGATAGTACAGGGGTATACGCAGGCAGATAGGGTTAGTACTAGCCGGAAGGATTGAATAAATGATCAATTCCGATATCGTCCTCTTAGTATGCCGTAGAGTGCAACGGATGCCGGAATAAACGATCAATTTCGATCCGCCCTGCTTAATGTGCATGATACTGGACGGAATAAATGAATATTTGATCAATTTCATTGTTACGAAATTGATTTTTTATTATTCCTCTGTCCAGGAGCTACCCCTTACGTGGCTGCCAGGGTATATCGAAATTGATCTTTTATTCCAGTCAGCGGCACTAGTAACTGCCTGTCTCGCCAGAGCACATCGAAATTGATTTTTTATTAGATCGATCCGCTGTAGTATCTCTTGCTGTCAGTTACTCGCTACTACTACCTACCTAGTATACCTAGTACTCTGGCTCGCTTGTACGCTCTTAGCTCGCTCTTAGCCTGCTACTCTGCTCTCGCTACCATGGACGCTACCAACGTTGTTGCTCAGGAGGGTGAGGATGTCCTGATGGACACCGTGGAGGAGGGAGAGGAGGAGCTGGTGGAGGGAGGAGACGAGGGAGAGGAGCTCGTGGAGGAGGGAGACGAGCTGGTGGAGGAGGGAGATGAGGAGAAGCAGGAGGAAGAGGAGGAGGTGGCGCAGGAGCCGGAAGAGGAGGAGAAGCCGGCTCCCGCTCCCACTCGCCCTACTCGCCCCTCTGCGGCTCCTGCTCGCCCCTCTGCGCCTCCTGCTCGTGGCGCTGCTCCTGTGCGCCCTGCAGCTCCTCCTGCTCGCCCCGCTGGCCCTACTCGCCCCTCTGCGGCTCCTGCTCGCTCTGCTGCTCCTCCTGCTCGCTCTGCTGCTCCTAAGGCCTCGCCTCCCGCGAGGGCTGCTCCCGCAGCCAAGCCTGCAGTGAAGGCAGTGGCGGTGAAGGCGGAGAAGCCTCGCCCCGCTCGCGCAGAGCAGGCTGCCTGTGCCATGCAGGCAGTGCTCCACCCGCACCTCCAGTGCATCGCCGACTTCGTGAACGCGGAGCTGGCGACGCAGGGGATTCAGGCGGCCTTCACGGTGGAGCACATGATGGAGGCTCTGAACGCTCCATCGCCCTACGGGATGGACATCGTGATCCAGGAGAAGTCGGGTGCGAAGGCGAAGGATGAGCCAGACATCGTGAACGGCTGCCAGCGCCTGATGGGAGACAAGAGCAAGCGCAAGGGAGAGGCTTGCGGTGCGAAGAAGCCGGCAGACAGCTACTACTGCGAGGGATGCATCAAGAAGCCCACGTTCTGCCAGATGGTGGCAGAGCAGCTCCAGGAGTGGAACCTTACCCTGGCCGAGGCCACCGGTGGCCGCCTGACTGCTCCTCCGCCCAAGACTGTGCGCGGCTCCAAGAACCAGTGGAGCGGCGCGAACCAGTGGGGCCAGCCTCCGATGCAGCAGTACCCTCCCCAGCAGTACATGCAGCAGTACCCTCCCCAGCAGTATGCGCCCCAGCAGTACCAGCAGAGCCCTCCCCAGCAGTACCAGCAGAGCCCTCCTATGAGTGTCGCTGGCGCTCCGCAGTACCAGGAGGAGGAGCAGCAGTACCAGGCTCCTGCCCGCAAGCAGGCTGTTCCCACTCGCGTGGGACAGCAGCGCACTCTGGCTCCGCCCATGCGTCGCCAGACCGTCGGAAAGTAAGGTGTAGATAGAGAAGAGGAGGTGGAAAGAAAACACATAAGTACTAAAGAGTGTCGCTAGGCGCTCCAGAGTACACCAAAAAACGTTCACTATATCGTTCAACTATATCGTTCATAAACATCTGTTCACTATATCGTTCATACATATCTGTTCATAATCATAAAACACATAACACACAAAAATACGTATAATCGTATACGTATACTATGTACTACGAAGTATATATACTCTGGTATCTCCTGCGCCTACTCAGTAGGTGCTCTCTTTTTATCGCCAGCTGGCTAATCGAAATTGATCTTTTATTCATTCGAGCTGGTCAGTATCTGGCTAACTAGGCTATCTTCTTACCT
The DNA here is from genome assembly GCA_964499935.1 of uncultured Candidatus Saccharibacteria bacterium. GTDB lineage: Bacteria > Patescibacteriota > Saccharimonadia > Saccharimonadales > UBA4665 > CALBGR01. The sequence goes on from CAZCMS010000006.1 coordinate 19,915, forward strand.
GCTACAATCATCGATATCATTGCGTTTACTTCGTGTATGCCCCGTGTTCTGTTCTGGAATCTCAAGATGGCGACTGGACAGACTGCACAGTCAGAGCCTCTGACCCCCTTGGACCCTCTGACGCCTCTGGCTCCCCCTGTTCCTGTAGACGGAGAGCATGTGTTCGTTCTGTCGGACACAGGGGATGAAGTCCGTCTCCAGGCTGTCGAGGAAGACGACAGCGAAGAGGAGATTGAGTACGAGAGCGAGAATCTCCTGTCTTCTGGTGAAGATGTTCTGTCTTCTGAAGGAGAACTGGAGGAAGCGATCTACCAAGAACTGGACGGTAACGAGTACGACGACTCCGACACGGATGAACTGAACCACATCGAGTTCAGAGACGGAGACGATGTGTCTCCGTACTACGAGGACTTCAGAGACTTCGAGGAGGGTATCTAACTTGCCTGTGGCAAGAATCTAAATCAGATCTGATAGAGTTCTGATAGGAGAGAAAACACAGCGGGTGTCGCTAGGCGCTCCAAAAACACAAAAATAACGTTTCAACTGAAACGTTTACTAGAGTCTACCGATGATATACATTCCCAATATCTATTAGCGTCTACTTGCTCTCCTAAGAGCTCTACGGTTCTGGTTATATTCGCGTTGTTTCTGAGACTTCTTAATTTTCTTACAGTCTGGGCATTGGTTGTTATCTGATGTTCTAGCTTTAACCGATTTTCTCCACGTGTGCCCATATCTACACATCCATCCGACCACACGACGAGAATGTTTAGCTACATCAGAAGGTGCTAGATATCCATTAGCGTTATAATCCCATTCTTCTGCTATATCGGGATAGCAGAATTCTAGACTATTCTCATAGGAACCGTCCATGTCGATAACTCCCCCATTTGGACCTTCTTTCACATATGAGTCTATATACTCTTCCTCTTCTTCCTCGGGAGTTTGGAAATACTCCTTAGGTATTGGATAGAATCCATCCTCCATTCTGTCTTTTAGTATATTAATGAATGTTTAAGTCTAGGGTCCGTTCTTATATTTTGCAACGTTGCAAAATATATACCCTAGGAGGGCTACATTGCCAAATCTATCTGATGAATTTATGGACTCCCTAAAGATCTCCTAATATGCCAGACCCTATCTGGTGTTGCAACTTTGCAACCATTTTAGCGTCTAGCACCCTCTGAGGAAAAATTGGCTCCCCTTGAATGTTCGGAAAATACAGTCACTGTATCTAAATCTTCGAAATTTTTAGATTATTTAGGATTTAGGGTCCCCTAGGGTCTGAGGGACCCTGCAACGTTGCAGTCGATAGCACCTGCATTAAAATTGTGCATACATTTTTACCGAGCTCGAGTATATTATCGAATATACTCGTACACAGCGACATACACGGTCATTCCAGATGATAGTTAGATATTCACAAATTTGGATATCTCCAAATAATTAAATATCCAACCAGGCAAAAGATGGCGAGCTTGTATACTTGGGCACTATCATACTGGACCAGCACAGATACGGCTGGTCCCAGTATTCCAGTAGTCACGCAAGAGCAACTAGACAATGTTAAACTCAAGACCGTAGAAGGAAATACAGTTGTGTTGGTTGAAGAACAGAGGGAAGTCCCTTCGATTGTTCCTCCACCCCTTCCATCTATGTCGCCGCAGGCCACTCCGGGGTTATCACCAGCTCCGCCTGGACCGGCCAGATTCCTTCCCAAAAACTTGAAGAATCAGAAATTAAACAGTACAACCGTTCCTGCGTCATCGATCCTGATTACCCAAGAACAGCTGAATAACGTCAAATTAGAGAAAGCTGCAACTCGAAAACCATTCAAATTCTTTGTCTCTACTAACCCCGTGTTAGTAGATCTAAATGCAGCTGTGATGATCCGAGCTGCCAGGTATTACAAGAAATACACCAGTGCAATCATATGTGCAGGTATTGCACTGATGTATCAAGCCCAATCGGTGATGCTCTCATCGCTAACATTGTCAGCATCTTCTCCTATCGATGTTCCAGAGGTCGTGCCTCCGGTTGAGTGGACACAAGGAGAAGATGAGGAGGTTCAGAAGCTCACAGAATGGTGCCATGATTGGGATGAGGACTGGAGTGATATCTGAGGAATGTATATTAATTAATATACAAGTTACCATCCAGTATATGGTATTAGCATCTGCTACAGTCACAGAGTACATCCATTTACAATGTTACAGTTGATGGTGTATAGGGTCTTTCCCTCAATCTGTTTAAATTTGATATCTGGATTGAAACATGTAGTGGTCTGTTTCACATTAAACAATAACTATTGTATACTACAACAAACCCTAGTTCGAGATAAATAATCCAAAGGTATTTTTCCGTTCGAATCTCTAATTGAGAGATCTGCTTTTCTAATAGTCAATACTCGCAAAACATTCATATTATTACTAATAAATGCCCAGTGGGCGGCTGTTCTCCCATCAGCTGAAACTGCATTTACATCAATACCTTTGCTGAGAAGTAATCTAATAACTCCGACATTATCTTTCCCATTACAAGCTGATGAATGAAGAGGTGTTATATTTTGAGGAGTTTTATGGTGAGGATCTGCTCCATGTTCTAATAAAAATTTCATACATTCCTCAGTCATTGGATAAAATATCAATGTACGATTATTCTCATACAAATGATTGATGTCCAAACCCTTATCAAGACATTTTTGTAGATGTGAAATATCATTACGAAGTACTGCTTCTTTTAATCCAATGTAATTTAATTCAAGAGCCCCAGGTTTTTTATTCATCATCGAATATGCCATTTTAACATAGACGTAATATTCTAGGGCTTCGATTTGAATCGATTTCTCCTTCGCAGTCTTCAACTGTGCATCCAATTTATCCAGACCTTCTTGTGTCGACATTCTATGTATGGTAATTCTCGGACAACTAGAGAGCGATATCTAAGATGATTGTATATTAATTAATATACGACTTACCGTTCGGCAGATTTTCTTACTGTTCGGCTAATTCTTTACCATCCGGTGTACGGGAAATTGTCGGGATACTTGTCCAACTTCTTGATACGGCTCTTAGTGGTATCAGCATCTGCTTCAATTACGGAATACGTCCATGTACAATGATCATCGCTATCAAAGGAAGTGTTATGCTTAGGAAGGCAATGCTGAGCTCGAGCCGCAGAAGAGAACAGGCCGGTCGTATGTCGGACATGTTTTCCATCCATGGGCTGGCAATTGATCGTGAACATCGTCCGGCCCTCGATCTGCTTGAATTTGATATCTTGGATCTCCTTTTCGATTTCTCGTTTCTGTTGGAGAAGAAGGCTTTCTTGGGTCCCAATGTCAATCAGTTTCTGTTGCGCAGCCTTCAACTGTGCATCCAACTGAGCATCCAGATCATCTTCGGTGGACATTTTG
>CAZCMS010000006.1:23429-32890 GCA_964499935.1 uncultured Candidatus Saccharibacteria bacterium
CAACATATGCACAAATATTGACATACTAAAATGAAGGTATTCGTGTTGGTGCTGACTCTGGTGATCGTGGTTGCCGTGATTGCAATCATATCCAGTCAAGTGTTATTTATCCAGCCTCCAACTCCTCCTATTCCTCCCCCTGTGCCTCCTCCTCCTGCTCCTTCTGAACCATCTTCGGTAGATTGCAATTCTGTTATGGGAGGACTAACCAACGATATCTTTACAGGTTCATCTGATCCGTGCACACAGTCTGAAATGTCTCCGTCTGATACAGTCAGTCCGAGTAGTTCAAATAATCAACCCAGTAGTCCGCTCGGAAGTCGGCGTAGCCAACTAGATAGTCCGCGTAGCCAACTGAACAGTCAACGTAGTCCGCTCGGAAGTCAGCGTAGCCAACTGAACAGTCCAGACAGATACGATATGTCCTCTATAGATTAGACATGAATCGAGCTCTGCGAGCAAACCGGTAAATCTCCGTACTAACTAGTTAGTACGTCGAAATCGATCAAATATTGACCGATCGTTGAGTATAACGGCTCTAGCGTGATTTCTAGAAATCAGGAGAATTGGAGTAGACAGAATGGATTTCAATCCGAACGCAGATTACGATCGCAGGACTCTGTACGATCATGTCAGACCGTTCAAATGGGGTCCGTCATCTCGACCGTACATCGTGGTCGATCCATTTAACTCCATTTTCTTGAACCTTAGCCGTCTCCAGCAGGTTGAGGTCGCTGTGTACCTGTTCAAGAACTTCTTCGCGCTCAATGAGACCCTACTGAGAGCACAGGATCTGGTGGCTATTGAGGATCAGAGACGTTCCAAGAAAACAGTGGATACGTCTATGGGAGATGGAATAGCTGAAATTCAGAGGTTCCAATTGAACGTGTTTCCAGAATGGAGATACCGTTGGAGATGGTATTGTCGCCACAAGATCAACACAGCTCTGGATATTCCGACCAGGCTGAAACCATTTGTGGCCAGGTACAACCTGAACTACGATTGCGGTCGCTCCGCTCCGGATGGTAAACTACTGGAGCTATCCTACATCGATACAGGGGTGTACATGTACAACGATCAGATTCCCAAACGTTACATTCTGAAGACCTTACGTGATAACATGGAAGTCATAGATCAGATCGAGATCTTCGAAGACGAATTGAAGGATGTGATCGAGTTCATGCATCTGAATGGCCTGTTCGACAACACCGGTAGAAGCGCAGTTCCAGATCGAGTGATTTGGGATTGAGCTTAGGAACGAGAGGGATTAGGTAGATATCAAGAACTATAAATGGGACTAGATGGAAAGGGATTAGATGAAAAGGGATCGATATGGGAAGGGATTGTATATAATTGTATATACATCCAACTCTGTGTAGAGTTCTGCGAACATATCAAAATTGATATATTATTCAGGTTATCGTATTAGTAACTGTCCATCCTAGAATGGCTACTCAATCGCAGAAACGGAACGCCAGACGCTCTTCTTCTCGGAAAAGAGCGTGGGAGCAGAAAATGGAAACAGAAGAGAAGCAGAGAATACAGAATTCGCAGAGGTGGTGGGAAGAATACAATCGTCATTATGAAGAAGATGAGGCCAGTCGACGATGCTGGAGGAAATAGATGTATATGCTAGTACATCTAATTCGAATAAATGGCTCCATCAGTTCACTTACGAAGTTCGATGTACTAGCTAGTACATCGAAATTGATATAATATTCATTTAACATGACTAGTAACTGTCCATCCCAAAATGGATACTCGCGCATCCAAACGAAACGCCAGACGCTCCAAAGCTAGGAAACTGGCTTCGGAGGAGAGAGAACAAGAGGAACGAACAAGAGTAGAAGAGAAGGAGAGAAGAGATGTAGGAGCCAGGCTCCGTGAAGAAGAAATCAGACGTCGTGAGGAAGAGGCCAGAGCAGAGGAGGAACAGATCGAAATGATTCTGACCATTCAAAAACATAACAGAGCTCTAAGGGAGAGTTACCAGACCAATCAGGACCCTCCTGAGGAGCCACCTGAGATCGTGGCTATCAAGGAAAAGCTCCAATCTGAACAAGAACTTCGTCGAGTCCCTGGAGCTCCCATCAAGACGTTCGTATGGGAGCACAGAACTGAAGGAGCAATTCTAACGGTTTGGCAATCTGCAACTACCAAACCAGAAGCCCGGTTTCTAATTAAGACTAAGATGAATACTACCCTTCTGGGAGGCGGTTATTATGGTGGAGAAATCATGAACAACGCCTTCTACGATGACAATCTGTTCACATTTGGATTCGTCATGATTGATGTTCGTTCGAACGACTACCTAGACCTGCGCGATCCAGAAGTGTATGAAGCTGTTTTCGTAGCAGAGCCAGGTCGGATTCTACCCTTCGACAAGGGTAGCGGGCTGATAAACAAACTGAGACTGTAAATGTATGTTAGATAACGTGTATATAATTGTATATACAATATCACTTCGGACATGTCAAAATTGATCTTTTATTCATCTAACATGATCAGTAACTGTCCGTCTCAGAATGGATACTCGCACATCCAAACGGAACATCAGACGCACGGAGGCTCGGAAACGGGCAGCTGAGCAGAAGATAGAAGACGCAAAACGTCTGGAGGAAGAGGAGGCGGAGCTCCTGAGAGAGGAACAACGGAGAAAAGCAGAAGAATCGAAGCGTCTGGAGGAAGAAGCGAAAAAGAAGGAGGAGGCGGCGGAGCACCTGAGAAAGGAGGAGAAGAGAGAGGCCAGATTGAAGGCTGTCAAGATGCACAAAGCGAATGTGAAGAGGTGCATCTTACATGATCTTCCAATTCCAGAAGATCCTCCAGAGATTACAGCCATCAAGGAAGAAGCTAGAGCTGAATGGGAACGGTTGAGAGATGATCAGAAGATGTCCACATACATGTGGACGATCGATCAAGATGCTTCGAACAAATACAGCGTGAATGTCATAGACATCACGGTCTGGCAGTCTGCAACGAACATACAGGAAGCTCGAGCTAAGATCAAGATTAAGCTGGAGCTGACTCTCCTGCTCAGCCGCTTCTACGAGGATGAGGAGTTCACATTCGGGATCGTGGACATCGGTGCGTACTGTAATAAGTACGCGAGGCCGTACGATCCTGAAGTGTACGAGGAGATCTCCGAAGTTACACCGGACAAAGTGTACCCGTTCGATAAGGGAAGCGGGATGATGATAACTCTGGATGATTGATGAAATGTAAAATATGTAAATATCGTGTATATAATTGTATATACAACTTTACTCTTCATAGTCTATAGGTTTACCATTTCTATCTTCTATTTTTCTCATCATAGCATCAAATCTATCTACGACTTCACTGTATTTCTCTTTCTCTCTCCTTTTTACAGCTATTTTTTCTCGTTCGAATGTAGCTTCATCTTTCTTAATCGATTCAAGAATAGCACGTTTAAAACGATTTTTATCTGGAAGATATTCTCCTCCGTGTCTCGCTGCTAATTCGTGAGATAAAGCGTCCGTTATGTTTATATATTCGATTTTGTGACAGCTATTGCACCACGAAAATCGACTCCTATCATGGTATCTCCCTTTCACATCACACAACCTCAGTTTTGGATTACAGTGTCCTTTGTCACAGATCCAATCGTAATAGAAATGTATCAGATATGGACTAGGTTGTATCTGAGTAAACGTAGCACTGATTGTATCTGCAAAAATCTGACTCCTTTTAGCGTCATTTAATGGTAGATTATGACTACAATAATCGCATGCTACATCTATCGAGATATCACGGATGGATTTTGATACCGCTCGTCTACATAATCTACAACGAAAATTATGGATCGTGATATTATTCTTAGGTATTGTATCACTGGTTAGGTAATTATCTGACAACAATTTATCAAAGCACTGTTTATCAACAGCCATCATTTTTATGGCTGTTATACTTTTTATGTCTTTTGTTGATTCTGTTCTTCGCTTCCTTTATCGTCAGATTCAGTTTTTAGCAATATGGCCTCATCATTAGGATCACATTTCGGACACCATATACCATTTTTTCTTACGCGATTTGGAACTGCGGCAAATTCATGCCCTTCTTTACAACGATAACTTTGGTTGTGATTAAAATTAATTTGTTTCGAATTTCCTGGGAGATATGTTCCTCCACGTTTTTGGGCCATTCCATTTAATGACTTAAGCATCATTTCTCTGCTACTGTTGCATGTATTACACCATGATATCCGAGTATTATCATAAAACCTTCGTTTGATTTCTCCTAAAGTTAATTTAGAGCTATAATGACCTTCGCCACATGTCCAACTAGGGTACTGTTCTCCATGTTCGGGTTCTTGCAACTCAAATTTAATACCATTTCTGTCAGCAAATGCCTGGCATCTCTTAGCATCACTATATTTATTACAATCAGCACATGCAATCCCTTTTGTGATATCCCGTACAGACTTAGATATCACATTAAAACACAAGTCACAACAGAAATCGTGTGGTGCTGACCGACTCTTAGGAATCGTATCAGCAGAAAGATAATTATCTTGTAGGAACTGTCTAAACTTCTCTTCATCGATAGCATTTTTACAATCTTCACATCTTGTTCTAGATGTGATATTTTTAGGCGTAATCTCCCAAATATGAGAACACGTCAAACATCTGACCTTGGCTAGTTCGTGAGAGTTAATGTACTCGACGTACATTATATTATACTTTAACTTTTGGTTTAATCTGTCTATCTTTGTAAGCCCGGTATTCTTACAATGTTTACATTTAGTATTAGAAGATGCATTTCCAGGTAATATATTACCTTCGTTGCTACATAGATTGCATTTATATGTAGCAGATGTCCTAGCATTAACATAATTGATATATTGAAGATTTGGGGGTAACTTGGCGCTTACTTTTTCGAGTCTATTTGGTATATTTTGACATTTAGGACATTTGATACTTTTTGATGCATTACGAGTATATATTGCCCAATTTGGATCTTCATGTCCGCACATGAGACATTTGAGCGGAGATTTTTCTCTACTAGAATTGAGATATTTGAACGATAGATTATGCGAAAGCCTATCGTTGTAATCTTGAATGCTTAACTTTCTGTTAGATGCCATTCTATTTTAAATCATGAAAATATTATGATGGTATTTTCGATTAAAGGTAAGGCCAAGACAACGACAGTAGCAGGCACCCAGGGACCCATGAGTCGAACTCTCTACAAAATCCATATTCGAACCACAGATTGCAGAGATAGACTTTTCGGATCCTATAGGCATAATAATATCAGACTTCCAATATTATGATCAATATACACAGCCGAGAGTCCCGAGCTAGGCAAAGCAAAATTGATTATATATTCGTAATCGTTATTTTAGCAATATCGTAGTCCACAAAGACCATATCCAAATACAGGAAAAGATGGACGCATTCAATCAGGCTCTAAACGGCGTTTACGATCAAGCTCGAGATGCCGTTTTCAAGCTAGAGCTTGATGCTGCCTTCAATAGAGTTGTTAAGATTTCAGGAATAGCTAAAGGAGACAGTTTCAAGTATGATTACGTAGTCGATCTAAAATCTTTAGAGAACAGGGGAGTTTTAGATGACGGGAATATGGAACAGTTCGAATTTAGATTAACCAATATGATCATAGCATATATGATATCCATACGATATACAGTCACATTCAAGCACGAGACTGTGAATGCAGGAAAAGAGGACTGGTTGGTGATGATGGCTAAGAAGATTTCATAACTACGATACGAGATGTATTAGTTAATACATCTTATTATTTCAATTGTTCCTCCAAATTAACAATCTCGTCTAATTTCTGAATGAGACGATTCCAGTCTTGGTCGATTTCTGGAGTTATCTGAATGAAGGGGTTGAGTGTATTACTTGACATACCTGCGAAAATATGTGTAGCTTCTGTGTTCAATTCTAAGATTTTCTGGCATACAGCCCGATTCTCAGTTTGACTTTCGTCTAATTCATTTAGCTTCTGTTGATAGATTTTCTGTTGTCTGTAAAGATCATCCAGGAACTTTTTCTGAGAATCATGGTGTTCTTTTCTTAGCTGGTACAATCCAGAGATCTTCCGGTACAGCTCCTGAAAGACCGTCGGAGTCTTCTGATCATCCTGAGAAGAGCTAGAGTTACCCATGATTATTTTTTGATATATCCCCTTCTTTTATAAACGATATTCCATGCTATCTAAGTTATCTCAGCGCGAACGAGTTTGTATGTCGAAATTGATTATATATTCATTTAATCCATCCAAGTATATCGGACTATCAACCGCTAGCTATCTACCCTCTACTACGCATCTATACTACCTGCTACGTGTTCAATCTCTCAAAATGGCCGGAACATTCTGGACTCAGGAGCAGATCGAGATGTCGATCATGGAAGACGATGATCCGACGCTGGAATGCTCCGATCAGGAGATGATGGACTACCTGGATGATGAGGAGACCGGACTGCCCGATTACATGGACAGTATGGCGTTCTCTGGCATCCTCAGAGAGTCCACTGGTCTTCAAGGATCTGGGAATCTCAGAGAGCTCACCGGCCCCCAAGGACCTGGAAGCCTTCGGAGTTCCCTCGGGAACTTGGGAGATTCACATGTGAATCTGAGAGAATCCTACGAAACCTCAAACTCTCAGAGGGTCCGAGAAGCTGGAGAGTACCGTCTGATGACCCTGATGAGTGCGTTCAGCATGTAAAGAATGTAAAGAATGTAAAAATCGATTGTATATAGGTTTCAGTTGAAACCTAAACGAATCTGATAATTCGGATTAATCTCGAATTATCTCCATAATGGACGCCCAGATCATGGCCAGTTGCTATGGCGCTACCACACCTCTAGAATTAGCTAACGTCATCAACGATGGAGCCGTTACGTTGGGATTGAATGATGTTCACTGTACCATGGCTGCTGAGATCGCATCTGATCTAGAAACGTATCCATATATCGGCGAGACAGAAGATGATAAATACAAGTTCTCTCATGCCGGATTGAATTGTACGGTCCGGAGGACCCCTTTGATGTTCTGGTGTGGATATGTCGAATCCAGTTTACTCGCAGAGCTCGATCTCGATGAAGGTGCAGATGTAGACGTACATGGAGGTCTGTCATACGGTATTGGGAACTGGGTCGGATTTGACTGTAATCATTTGGGAGATCTGACTCCTAGAGAGTTCCTGAACAGAGCTAAAATCTTCGAAGGAATCGGACAGAGTGTAGATGGCGTGTATCGAGACTATGCCTTCGTAGTCTTTGAGACTAAGAGATTGGCCGAACAGATAGCGGCTCTTCAGTAATGTGTATCTTGATTGTATATAGAAATTGATTGTATATAAGTTTCAGTTGAAACCTAAAATCCTCGATCGTTCCTTAGAATGTCATAATCGTTCAGAGAATGGGTAATTCTTCATCCCAAGAATCTCGCCCGTATATTCTATGCGAGTATGAACAACACATTAGACGGTCTGATACAGACCTAATTTGGGGTTTATTAATAGCCATTAAATTTAAAGAAAAATTGATCGTTAGTCATGAGTTTTGGGAACAATTTATAGAGGAACCAGACGGTTTTCACTTCGATCATGCCATAGCTAGCATACAATTCAAGAATGCTTCGTCTAAAGATACCATATTAGATGAATTCCAAAATTCTCTGAAAGGCACAATTCGGCAGAGCTTGGCTAGCAGCATTGGTACGCAACCATTCGTCAACGATGAATTCAGATCAGACGCTTTCGAGTTGATCATCGCTAAACTGAATGATCAACAATTCATCACATGGCTGAGAGATATCTTGGCGTCCTATTCAGGTGTACATCTAACACACCATTCAAGTATGCCGATATATCTCAGATTCGATTCGTGTATCCAGGATACATTCATACGCTTCGAACTCAAAGGATCGATACATTTTGATATTTCGGCAATATCAGGGTGTAAGTTTGATACGAAGATAAAATTAGATATGTATCTAACCAACTTTAAGAATGCTTGTGAAATAGTGATGAGTCATGCTAAAGAAGCTTCTGCCGAAGCAGAGCCTGACAAAGCAGAACCTACCGAATAACAGATGTATTAATTAATACATCTAACTATTATTGCGAAGATCTATCGTCCAATCTCACAATCATATCTTCAAGTTTCTGATTGCACGAGTCAAGTAACACTCCAGATTCTACGAATGTATCGACGAGTTTTACATTGCCGGCATCTTGTAGTATCTTGATGTCTTCGATAGTAGATTTTATCATGTTAAGATGAGAATCCAGTTTCTGGTCTAATCGATCGAATCGTCCATCCATGATATAACTGAAGGTTAGTGCTCCAAATATGAACACAACGAAATCAAAAGTAAGCGAAGCCATTTTGTTATAAAAATGCTCCTTTTATTAATTCAATTTTGAAACGTATCAAGTAGAGGATGTGTATTAATTAATACACATCTTCATGGAGCTTAGCGACATCTTCATGGAGCTTAGCGACATCTTCATGGAGCTTAGCGACATCTTCATGGAGCTTAGCGACATCTCCAACTATAGCCACCGAAACCGCTAATACTATCACTATATTCTTCATGGTTCTCTCCATACCTCAGCTTCTTCTTACAATTGGGACATTCCTTGGCCAGATGAGTATTCCAGATCTCAATCAAGGACTGTCTCTGAGTCTCCAGTTCTACCATTCGTGGAGGCTTAACAATTCTAGTTTTGGTGATCGAATCGATATCACTGTAAGAATCGACCGTGAAACCGTATTTCGTTACCAATGCCTGTTTCTCACGCAGAAGAGCCATTTTCTGCTCTTCCAGTTCCTTCTCTCGTTTCTCCTTGTCTTCCATGAGAGTTTTGTAACGTTCGTTGTCAACAGACGTTGCACACATGCAACGCTCTTCAAATTGTTCCAACTGTTTGGTCAATTGAGCAATCCTGGCCTTCAATTTCTGAGTGGCGTCTTTGACGTGATGAGCATTCTGGTTGGGACTGTTATATCCGAAGAAATACATATGATCCCATTCAGAGTTCTGATTGTAGGATTTTCCTAATTCATCCAGAAGATCTTTCACTTCAGATCCTTTCTCGAATGATTTGGATACGTGATCTTGCAGATCACCTCTCTGACGGTTCAGATTCTGAATCCGTCCGTTGACCTTCGAAAATTCATCATATATTTTACGGACTTCAATTCGAGATCGTTCAAATTCCTTTTTATATTCCGTTTCGAATGGTTCTAGTTCTGTGTCGATAGCATGAATCTTGTCGTTAATCTCTTGTTGGGCATCGTGTCTGCTCCGTTTGGCTTCTTTGGCCAGTTCTGCAGCCTTCACCGTTGCTTCCTCCAGTTCGCGTGCACGCTTTCGAGTCTGTTCGAGTAGGGTCGCCATTCTCAGCAGATTCTCAGCAGATTCTCAGCAGATTCTCAGCAGATTCTCAGCAGATTCTCAGCAG
>CAZCMS010000007.1:0-8227 GCA_964499935.1 uncultured Candidatus Saccharibacteria bacterium
ATATCGAACTCAAATATGTCGGGTTCTGTGCCGTGTTTGTTCAGATGGAACTCGGTCTGTATATCTTCGAGGATATGACCGCTACCAAGGAAGCCTACAATAAAGCAGAAGATGAACGCATCAACTTTGTCCTTTCAGTTGAAGGTGGCGATCGTTTGTGGGCGGCCATGACTGATTGGATGTATGCTGCGCCGCATGATATGAGCGGAAGCATGACTCCAGTCGAGGATGTGCCGATGTCTAAGACCAACCCAGCAGATCTGGTTGGTATGCCCACGCTAGGCGACCTGCTTGCACAAGCATTGGCAAACCTTCGCAAAAAAGAGTTCTTGAATCAGAATCAAATCGATGCTATCGAAGCACAAGGCGGTTTTGATGAGGAAGATGATGCCTGATTGTTGTGAAGAGAAGGCAGTTGCTCGCCAAAATGGAATGTTCGAAGGACCAGTTGGTGACGATTGGTATCCTTGCAAATGTAAAGGAAGAGTCATGGTAAATGTTTCGACTACCCGCACGTTCAGCCTCACGCAGGAAGACGTCCTTAATATTGTCGCAGACTATTTGAATACTAACCAAGGTATCAATGTAACAGCCAGTGAACTGAAGATATCAATTACCGACTCCAGTCGTGGTGGATATTATGAAGACACTTATATTCCTGCCCACATCAAAAGCATTTCAGTCACAGTTGGTGGTGATAAGTAATACGCTTTATTGTTGACATTATCCAACTAGCCAGCTATAGATGTGTGGCGTAGATGGCATTGAAGGGAAATATTAATGTTCGTGATTAGTCCCAAGCGTGAAGTGCGCTTTACTATTCCAATCCCTGCATATGATGCAAATGGGCTGGTGATGCTTATTGCAGCCATCCAGTATTGGTTTGGCATCTAACATGCTGGCATTCCTTCAAATCATCGCTGCAATCTACCTAATTGCAAATGGATTTGTAATTTGTGGGGCAATCGCAATCCTTTATGTAATGTTTGGATAATATATGAAATATTGGCTTATTATTTTCTTCTTTTCGCCACAAGGCGATTATCTTGACAAGAAGGAAATTGCAACCCTTAGCAAGGAAGAATGTATCTTCTGGGGCAAGAAGGTCGTTGGCCCAACTGTCAAGACCGCTTGTGTGTCGGATGATCATTTCCAAGGCATCAAAAAAGATCCTGACGTCGAATATGATTGAAAATAATTGTTGACTCCTGATCGTGGTTCTATATAAGAGCATGAACAGGAGGCAATTATGCGTTACGGAAAACTTCCCGAAGATCTTGGTCTAGTTGATATCAATCCTACCGAGATGTTGTTTCACATGTATATGCCAATCAGTTTGCCTGGCATGTCAGTTGCCATTATTCCTGACCATTTGTGGGCATTTCGTCCTCTAGTTAACATAGCTCGTGAAAATGATCCGCAGCGGTTCAAAGACGAATATGTTTACCTAACTGCCAAGACCCTTTGGGTTAGTGGTAGCTATATTGGTAACCGTCCTGGTTGGCATAGCGATGGCTTTGGCACTGACGACCTCAACTATATTTGGGCTGATCGGGCTCCGACTGATTTTCTCCATGTTGTCAAGCATCAATATAATTGGATGGACGGAAATGATTTCGGGGTTTATTTTGATGATTGCCAAGCAGATGCCTGCAATCGTTTTTATGAATTTTGTGACATTTTGGCTGGCAGGCTTGGCGACCAGAGTGCTATCAAGCATTTTGAAGACAAGCATCTTCTGAAGCTGGATCCCAGTGTGATTCATCGCAGCCCTGTAGACTTTGAGGAAGGCATGCGTTCGTTTGCTAAGGTGTCTATCAGCAAGGATGTGTATAACTTGGAGGGCAATGCTTCTAACCCACTCCTTGAAACTGGTTGGGAAATGAAGAAGCGGACTGTTGAACGCAACCATCCACACAAGGATTGACTTAAATATTGGCCTTGTATATAAGGGCATCATGAATATCAAATATGATCCTAATTATATTTCGTTTGACGATCATCTGAATCTTCAAATATTCTTTTTCAAGGATGTTGAAGCTATTCGTGCTCCAAACGAATGTATTGCCAGACTCTATAAGAAGGGTTTGGTGGAGCCTAGTGGTTTATACCATTTCAAAATTAGCAACTTAGGTCGCTTTGCTCTACGCAATGTTCGAAAAAAAGAACGTGTAGTGATTGATGACAGCTTTCGTTTGCCACACATGGTTGGTAAAAAAGGCAAAGTCCTACGGTTTGTTCACGCCAATGTCGATTCAGACGGGCATGACGAATTTGGATATCAAATCCGATTCCATAAACCTTTTTGCTATGCTGTGGTGAAGCTTGACGATTTTCCTCATGCTGAGTGGTGTTTTTATAAAGCGACAGATTTAAGGTCACCGCGGTAAGATTTTAGTTGACATTCCTGGAAAAGAATGTATAATGATGAGATACTAAGCAGGGTTGGTGCTTTCAATCCAACTGCCCTACTCGACTGCGGGCCAATGATGTCGTAGTTTAGTCAGGTTTCACCAAATCTGACAGTGATGGTACCATGCTACAATGGGCCACCGTTGCTGGTATAAAGCATAGGGTCGAAAGGCCTTGGGTTAGACGTAAAACCCAAAAGGGGAGACAGAGTAGTATGCTGTCTCCCCATTCTTATCTGTTGTTGACTTTGATCAATAATATGCTATCACCACATTATGACAACGCGCCCTACACATGTCTTAGCTAGTGATAATTATACACTTATGCAGGTGTATGATTGGCTAGTAGAGAGCCCGACGTTTTACAATCGCGTAGAAGATTGTGTGTTGATTGCGTTGGTAGCTGAGCACCCAAATGCACTGGAATGGATGCGTAAGCCTCCCAAAGCAGTAATGGAAGCTGCTGTTAGATATGACCCATGCAACATTGGACGTATCAGTAATCCTCCTAAAGACATTCAGTTAATTGCTGTGTCACTTGACCCAAGCATTATTGAAGATCGATTCATCAGAAATCCATGTGAAGAAGCTGTTGCATTGGCAGCACTTATTGGTTGACTATTATTGAGCTGATGCTAGAGCATTGGCAAGGAGTTTGTTATGCTTGATTTTCAAACCGATGGTGACAATATCACTTTCACCTACCCGACCAGCAAAAAAGCCGACGGCACATATCGTATGTCGACTGAAAAAGGTATCGGCGGAACATTGGAAACAATGGATGATGGATCAAGCAAATCTAGCCATCTAAAAAATATTGAAAATATGGTAAGAGATTTCAATATTTACATGCCTGGTTGGGAGATGACCAAATTCTGTTATTTGAAAACTCCCCGAGTAGTGGTTGCACTGGTTGAAAATGGTGAACATTTTGCCATTTATCGGTATAAAGCAACACTAGCCCCTGGGTCTGGTCAAACTAATTATTTGGTTCCAGCTATTGATAATACTCGAATTCCACATCGTGATTTCAGAGCACATTTTGTTGGGCTAATGATCAAAAATGGTATTAAGAATTTTAACCAATTCACTATGCGAGCACGATATGAGATTATGGACCTCGTCAACGAGGGTGTAGAATTTGATATGGCTGTCGCTGCCCACCAACTTATGAGGTAATTGATATGAATGTCGATGATTTTATTTTTGGATTGACTCCAGACGATATTGGTGGCGAAGAGGTTGATGGCAAGTTTGTCAAATTCGAAGGCTTCACTGGTATGTGTTGGGAAGGGGCTGAAGAGGCTGGAAAGTCTGTTCAGGATCTAGAAGATGAAATTCTGGCCGAGTGGGATGCTGCTATGCAGGCAACTAGTTATCCAAATCGAATTGATGCTGGTTGGACTAATGAGCCAATTCCTTACGAGGACACTGTCATCTATGCAATTTACGTGGCTTGACAAACTGTCTGACTGTGTTATAATGAAGAATGAGTAAGGAATTTTATGAAGAATGTGCCCTAATATTGGGCGTTGATTACAATGGTAGCCCGTTTCCATATTATAGACGCACCAGATGGAACAACCGTGTCCCAGGGCAGGGACGTTATAGCGGGTATGGCGTTATACGAGACTATGGTAGCGTGATACACTTATCGTTTCACAGCCCGCCGTGTAATAAACAATTCCATTCCCACCAGGAATGTTTAGAGTTTTTGAAGGACCTTAAGGCTTAGCTTTAAGGCTTTTTTAATGACTGTTTGACATATTAACTAATATGTTGTATATCCAACCAAACTGAAAAGGATTGATATGTTTGTTGGTAAACTAATTGCAGGAATTATTATTTCATGTGGGATATACTTATTGCTAGTAAAGCTTCTACGTTGAATCAGTTCTATAAATTTCGCTCAATTGGTCTGTTAATAATTGTATTAAGTCTGATAGGACTGGCAGCAAACATTTATTCCTTTGCCGTAACTACTTCTATTATAGAAATGATCATCAGATTATTGCTCGCGTCTACTAATTATATTGGATTATTTTTTGGTGTTGACTGGGTAGCTAGAACTAAGCTAATGTCCTTCAGAAGCCAATATGCTGAATTAATAATGACTATAAATGATATTAGGAACCGACGATGCGAAAAGTAACATTCCCAAATAGCGGACTTATTTCGCCAGGTGAGCATCAGTTTCACATTGAGCTCACAGTTGAGCAAGATATCTGGTGGATGGGAAATTTCATCGAAACAAAAACTGAAATATTCAACGAAATTCATTCACACAAAGTTCCAAATATTCCAGGTGAAAGTTGGACATTGTTTGACCGAACTTGGACAGTTGTTTCAAATGATGATGAATCATTCTGGGGTGAAGGTGGCAAGGATGGATTCTTGAAAAAAATCCATCAGAAGCATATCGATGATATTACAAAAATGGCTGAAGAATTTGGCTGGGATTTGGATGAAAACTTCAATCCTCTTCCTGGAGCAGTAGTATTCAGCAAGTCTGAGCTTGAGGCTCAGGGCAAGACATTGATGGCACATATTATGGCTGAGCTGAATATTTTCCCTAGTGTTGGACAAGCACGTAAGAACGGTTGGGACAAACCACTTGAACTGGGCGACTTTACAGTCACTAAAAAGAAAATTAGATTCAAGGTCGTTGAATGACAATTCTTATTATAATCGGATTAGTGTTATACTCACTGTTTGGTGGTATTTCAGCTGTAATGTTTTCAGCACAAATGTTTCTGACTTATAATAAAGTAGTGACTTGGCCAGAGCCAGCTGAATGGCTATTTTTAATTTACATATGGGTGTTAGTTTCACCCCTTTGGCCAATCATGTTTGGTATGCTGTTCTTGTTTGAACAAAGCGTAGTGAATCCACTAACAGACATGAAATCCGATTGTATGCTAATCGTTAATCATCTGTTCGGAAAACCGTTGACTATGTCTTCATATTGGAGGAAATACATCATATGATTGAAATATCTTTCACTATGATGGTTTGCATAGCAATATACTTGTATGTAATGGGCATCATTA
This sequence comes from uncultured Candidatus Saccharibacteria bacterium, assembly GCA_964499935.1. Taxonomy (GTDB): domain Bacteria; phylum Patescibacteriota; class Saccharimonadia; order Saccharimonadales; family UBA4665; genus CALBGR01. The sequence continues at coordinate 5,462 of CAZCMS010000007.1, forward strand.
TTTTATTAGTGTTTGGCGATTTACAATTCGAGAGCACAGTTATAGGATTACTATTTGATGCTATAGTTATATTATTGTATCCTATTACTATCCCGCTATTGTGGCTTTATGATTTAATTAGCACTAATTGTTCAGACTTTGTGCGATGGCTTAGATATATGAATGGCAAACTTATTTCAATGAACGATGTTGACGATTAAGTTCGAATATTATATACCATATGAAATTGATGGAGTAGATTATGGATCGCGTTAAGGTAACAAATACCAACAACGGCAAGGATGCTGATGCTGACGTGCTCCAGCGTTCTGACAAGCGGCTTCGTGTTGCACTGGTTGGGACGAATATTACTATCAACATGACACGTTCAGACACTCGCCGACCGTATGTTGGCAGTATGAATGGCTTGGAATTTACTAGCAATGGCTAGGATTGGAAGAAATAAAGAACCAAAAATTCACCGTGATTCTTGGAAGCAAGAAGTTACCGTCGGCGATTGGGTAATGATAACTACATCACATGACACTACTACAATAGGCCAAATCGTCCGAACGTCAAATGCAGGAACTTGGTGGCTGAAAAGACTTCCTGGTCCTGGTCAAAAATATAGCGGGCGCGATGCACAATATCTGTTATCTGAACGAAAACAGACCATCAAAATTGAGGTTGATGAGACGGTGTTGGCGTCCTTAATAATTACGGAATCATTTTTAACTCCACCGAAAATTACCATTTCACTTTTTTAAGAAAGATATAATATGAAAGTTTCCTTGTTTATTACCGCACTAGCGGCGACTATCGTTTCGCTTTCAGACAGCACGACAGCGCATTCTATGGGCTATTCTGTGCCATATAGTCTGTATATGACCGAAGATCAGCCAGTTAGCCCGTAAAAACCTATTGCTTTAGAAGCATTTAGAGCATATAAGGGCTGGACAATAGGAGATAACATGGTACAAGTAGTTAGGTCAGACGACGTAGAGCGTATGCTCCGTGAAGCTTTCCAGCAAGGTCATGCAGATGATCCACAGCTAATTCCCAATCTTATCACCAGCCTCAGGCATTTTATGCCAACATTTGATGTTGAGCTGAAGCCGGAACAAATCAAAACTGCTGAAGACAAGGTACAGGAGTCCCTTGAAAAATTCATGATTTTCTAAAATCAGGATTGACATCATCCTACAATATGCTAGGATAGTCATATGGAAAACCCTGACAAATATCCGCGCACATTACATTGGCCTACCAGCCCAGGGGTGCAATCTGACGACAAGATCCACCGAAACACCGAACAGCTGATCGGCATACCAGTAAGCATCACAGAAAAAATGGATGGCAGTAATGTCACATTATGTGATGGTGAAGTGTATGCTCGTTCAACCGCCGTGCCAAGTGCTCATGCCTGGCATGGAATGGTACGTAAACATCATGCCTGGAAGACTCGTGAGCTAGGACCAGAATATAAAATCTGTGGTGAGGATATGTATGCTATCCATTCCATTGAGTATGATGGGTTTCGTGAATCAGAAACATTTCGAGTATTCAATATTCTGTATAAAGATACTTGGTTGTCATTTGATGATCGTGCTCAAATTTGTCAACAGCTGGATTTGAAAATGGCGCCAGTTTGGGTAGCCAATGCTGTTTTCGATTCTGAAAAACTATTGAGCAAGTGGTTTGAAAATAATATGAAGCTTGGTAGTAGGCTTGGCCCTGTCAATGAAGGATTTGTAGTTCAAACTATGGACTCTTTTCACAAGGATGATTTTCGTTCCAACGTAGCAAAATATGTCAGAGCTGGGCATGTCCAAACGGATCAACATTGGTCCAGGAACTGGCAACCGTGCAGGCTTATCCATGGATGACCTTCCATGGAGAGCTACTTATCCATGAGCATTTTTGAAAGGAAATATTAATGGCATTTTGGGATCGTTCTAAGACTAATCGACTGAAGAAGCCAGCCAATATAAAGCTAGATTATTCATCCTTTGATGACAAAAATCCAAACAAACTCAACATGTATGGCCAGCCAATAGCCAAGGTAGGCGATTATGTTTTTGCTGGAAACAGTCCAAGTGGCGGAACTATTGGAAAAATTATTTCAGTTGATCATCAAAATCAATGCCACGGCGGACCTGCTGTTGAAGTTGAAATGCTTTCTGGTGAATGTAAATGGGAATGGGTAACTTACGCACTAGTAATCGATTATGCTGCCGTCCAAGAAGTTAAAGATTTTTATATCGCTGATGGCCGTCCCGGGAGAATTAAAGTCACTTGGTAATGATTGACTCAATGAAGAAATCACACTATACAAATTCAAATCATAAAAGGAATTTGAGATGAGCATCAAAGATAAAATTGCTGAAGCAAATAAGCAGGGCAAGCGTTACGTCATTTCCGATCCCTCTGAATTGGTGATGACCCTTCCTGATGGACGGTCTGTTATTGAAATTTTCACTCCCGGCAGGTATGACGAAATCAACATGAAGACGAGCCGTATTATCGGCACGTATCGGGGAGAGCCTGCCAAGATCCTCAAACCCCTCAAGTATGTTATTCGTGGTGGTCCCAAAGGTGGCATCACCAACAAGGGGACCCTTAAGGCAAATGATGAAATTTTTATCCTTGGCTGGCCAGGATTTACTGACAAAGATAACTGTGATCTGATTGTATTGCATGGTGACCAGGAACTAGTCGCTGGCCCTAACACCATGGAGATCCTTGGTCAGCGCCTTGTGGAATGCAAGGAAGGCGCTTATATCAACC
>CAZCMS010000007.1:8327-25011 GCA_964499935.1 uncultured Candidatus Saccharibacteria bacterium
ATGGAGATCCTTGGTCAGCGCCTTGTGGAATGCAAGGAAGGCGCTTATATCAACCTCGAAGAAGGTGTTGATTACGAATACACTGGTAAGGCTCCCTTACGTGCTGACAAGACTACCGAAAGCGTCGTAACAGTTCGTGAAATCGATTATCTGGATGAGATCTTTTGTGAAGGAACGTTGCCTGCAATGACGATGGTCACCCTTTGCACTCAGTTCGGGGAAACTTTCCTTGAACGCGAAGGCATTCGGATTATGGAAAATCCAGTCGAAGGAGTGGACTACGTCTAATGAAGACGTATACAAATATGTTCGCAAGTGGTGACGGAAACTACGAGCTATTTGAATTGATTGGAAAGCTTCGCCAGACTCATCTAGAATCTGGCGGAGATCCTACAGAATTCCCAAAGTTTTTAGAAGAAAATGGCATTAAGGCAATTGGACCATTGATTAAGGTCGACGACAATGCTAAAGCAATGGCAACTTTGTTAAAGGATTGAAAAATGCTGATTCATACTAAGGGAAATTTGCTTGCCATGGCCGCTGCTGGCCAGTTTGATGTCATCATCCACGGATGCAATTGCTTCAATGATATGGGCGGCGGAATTGCAAAGCAAATCGCAGAGCTTTATCCTATGGCCCTTCAAGCTGACATTGATTGTGATGCCACTCCTGCAATGAAGCTAGCAAACTTTACCCATGTTCGTGTTGGGCCTGAACTAGGTCACCAATTTGTGATTGCTAATGCTTATACACAGTATAACGGTGGTAAAGGTTCATTCTACAATTCGGCATTGGAAATTTCGCTCCGTAAAATCATGCTAGCCTTTCCTGGTGAGCGTATTGGTGTCCCATATATTGGATGTGGTATTGCCGGCGGGAACCAGGATGAAATTGTTGACATTTTCGAAAAATTTGCTATTGAAGTTGAATGTCGTGGTGGCACATTAACTCTAGTAGAATTTGGATAATTGTTATGAATGGGATCACTTGGCGCAAACTTAGGGAATTGATTGACCAGGTTCCCGAAACTGAACTTGACCGTGGAGCTCTTATTTGCACGTCAGCTGAATGTACTGATGACGATGCTGGCCCATATATGGTAATGGATTTGGCATTCGAAACAAATTGGTGTGCGCCTCTTATTATTATGGAAAGTTAAATGTTTTTCATCGCAACCGAAAAATGGGGTATTGCATTTAATCCATGGCCGAGAATTATTCATTCTCCAAAGTCTGGAGTTGAAACTGCCATCTTGCATGGTTCCAATGAAAGCAAAATTAATGACTTGCAATCCAGGCTTCGGTATGTCATACACATAAGTAATGTCGAACGATTCAAGAAGAAGCGAAAGAAAAAATGAACGATTACCTTTATATCCTGACCATTACGAAGGGCATGCCGTCAATGGGTCGTGGCAAGAGCGTTGCACATGGTGCTCACGCTGCTAACCTATTCACATATCAGCGTTATGTGATGCCACTCATTAGTAAGCTACCCGTTGATCAGCGCGTAGTAAACTGGCACAGCGAAGGTGCTGGATTTGGCACGACCATTGCACTTAACGTGGGCACATTGGAAAATATGATCACCACAGCCAATGCTTCAATTTTGCTGGATGGCATGGCTGGCATTGTCATTGATCCAACCTATCCATATTTTGTGGATACTGAAATCGCCAAGTTGATTGATCCTAAAGTCCACACAATGGAACCAAAGTGTTTGGGTGAGAAAACTATTTGCTTCCGCGAGGAGCAGACGTGTGCTTACATCTTCGGTGACAAGGATACTTTGTCACCGCTTCTATCCTCTTTTGAGTTGCTTGATAATGACACAGTGCCTAAGACTCGTTGATCGCTTACGTGGCATTTACACGATGCCGGTCAATGATGGGCTAGGTCTGCTTGATGGGAAAGACACGTTTACTCGTGACTTTTCCAAAGAGCATAATGCGCCACAAGAATGGATTGATGCAGCAAATTTAATTGAAAAATTAGATGCCGGTGAGCTGATTGATAGTGCAGAAATTCAGCAAACAATGACAAAATTAGTCGCTAAAAAAGATTGGTTAGGGCTTGGCCTTGAGCCATACCAGGCTCCTATAGGCATTGAGGCGTATGAATATTTAGAAGATTATCTTAATTAACTTTGCCGCCACATTCAGTTAAGGCTGCTTCCAAATCTATAGAATATGCCTTAAGTTGGGCAAGTGCTTTACGCAGAATGGAATTTTGTTTTTCTAATTGTTGACCAGGTTCAGCAGTATCCAAACTCGTAACAACACGCTTTATTTTCACATCACATACTACGACTGGGATAGGTGCCTGTGGTGGCACTGGAATGTTCTGTGGGCGGCCGCCGCATGATGCTAAAAATAAAAATAGTGGAATAAAGATTATTTTTTTCATTTTGTTGATTTCCAATCTTGAATAAATTGATCATTTATTTCTTCTTCAGATTTTACTCGCACTGCTGGATCTTCTGATGGCTTTATTGGTTTGTTATATTTTCTTATTAAATCATAATAATGTTGTTTTTCACGTCTAAGACCAGCAGCTTCATTTCTTGCTTGTTGAACTTGTTCTTGAAGTTCTTCGTATGTGATGTTAACTACCTTGACTTTGCCTGGGAGGCGTATAGTCTTTTCCCTAACTTGATATTTTTCAATCACTTGTGATTGCTCTTTAATAATTTTAACTTTTTCATCAACGATATATTGGGTTACAACTAACTTACCAACAGTGACAAACCAAACACACAATAATATCATAGCTAATGACATTAGCACTACTTCAGCTTCAGATGCTGGCATTCTGATTATAGTACGCCGTAACCAAGCCCAACTCTTGCCGAAAAATGATTTAATTTTCAATATTATTTTTGAATTATTCAATTTGTTTTTTAGATTGAATTTCATAAACATAACCTCATGTGCCAGATATTTATGCTTTTTCTGTTGACTGGATTTAAATATATGCTACAACCGCTGAAGTTATAGGAGATCGAAATGATTGCTTTTAATTATTACGCATATCAACTTGCGTTTTTTCTGATCAAATACGTAAATCCGTTCATCATCTGATGCGTAGATCTTACCATATTGGTGCCCTCAATCGTGGCAAATTTCGGAGATCACTAATGTTCTCTGGTGTAGATTATGTTGAGGATAAAGGATGGCTTGATAGCCAATTCACAATTTCAGCCAGCCCAGAAGTTCATAAAAATATCGCTGAATATTTGAACAAGATCAAGTTCCAGCTGGAGTATGATTTTTTCAACTACAAGGTCAAGAATGGCAAAGATGCCAATGATTTTCTTAACTATGTCAATGGTGTAATTGATTCCAATTGTCTTGTAGAGGTCAAAAAAGGTTGGTTCAAGACTAAGGTAGAAATATTCTGCCATCCAACTACCGCAGCCAAATTTGATAATTGGCTTGAGATGTTGACAAAAATCAAAAATTTGCTATAGCTCATCTCATAGGAGATTAGTATGCTTACCACAGATGATTTTGATTGGAGTGCTGAAGCGAAAGAGCTTACAGCAAATATTAACCAACTCAAACAACATACAGTGTTCAGCCGCGGTCGTGATCCTATGAAAGGATTCATGATCAAAAGCACAAATACTGATCGTATTTTGCTCTTCAAATTCTGTGAAGAAGTTCGTGACAATGCTGGTGAAGTGTTGTACTGGTCATTTGTTAGCGCAGAAACCAATCGGTTATGCGTAAAACTGTTTAGCGATGAGGATTAAACGATGTGGTATTCAGTTAAGCGTATTGCAGCAGATAATTATCTGGATGAACAGACTGCTCTAGCTGTTGCTGAAAAGAGCAGCTATGCAACAATGCTGGCTGGTGAGCTACACACTAATACAGCCAGGATGGGCGATTTGGTTAACGAAATCAAAGAAGCACAGGGCATTGCTACTGTCGCAATCCGCCATCGGCAAATGATTGAACGATTTGCTAACTTTTCTAGTGCCATCTAATTGACTATCTAGGCTATTATAAGTATAATGGTCACATAAGCGTTTATAGGCACGCTTTAAGGGGATGGGGTGGAGTTGAACTCGCCTAGTTGAAGGTGTAAGGCTAGAGTACCTCCACCCCAAGATTAATCATTCAAAGCATAAATATCCTTGATATATCAATTAAGGAATTTATACCATGTCATCAGACAGTCTAATCCAAAAAGCAACATCAATGCTTGGGGAATTAAAAACCTTAGGCGGAGATGATAATACCTATATTTTCTCACCATTCTTCAAACCAATCAATCTACAAATGGATACTATTTTTGGTGCGTTGATGAACTTCCCAGCATGGGAACAGTTCTCCGAAGACAAAGTTAATGGCTTCAAAGCAATTATGAACAAGTATTCAGACATAGTGACTGGATATATTCGTATTGGCGAAGTTGTTTATCAAGCTTCAGAAGCACATGAATACATCACCCTAGCAAAGAATAAAGGGCGTGAGCTCATCAAAGCATTGCTTAGCCGAGCGGTTAAAGTAAGACGTTTTGATCTTTCTATGATGAATCCAAGCTGGGCATATGAAGAGGAAGAAGGTGAATTTGACTTCAACAAAGCTAATGATGAAGATGTAAAAAAACATACCATGAAAGAAGCAGACGATTCAGGAATGGAATATGATGATCCAGCTGAAGCAGTCAGTGTTGCTATGGATATGCTACGTGATGAAACTGGCGAATTTGAACATAGCCAACTTCAAATTGAAGAAATGGAAGGAATGATTGAAGGACTTGGACCATTCACCATCAACAATGTTGGGCCAGGCATTTTAATCAGATGCGTAGACAACACAGGAATTTCACTTTTCAATGATGATGGAACCCTTTGGTGGGAATTCTAATTGACTAATAATTAATCCACATGTAAGCTGATGTTATGAAATTTGATTTAATGTCAGATTTACATGTGGATCTTTCTCCCAGCTATGTGCTGGACTATGCCGCCATGGCTACTTCACCAATTGCAGTTGTTGCTGGTGATATTTCAAATGATCCTCACACTACAATTTTAGAAATTGATCGTATTTCCTGCTACTATGACAAAGTTATCTTTGTTGATGGTAATCATGAACATTATGACAACCGATCTGAATCAAAAAATAGAGGCCATAGAATGCCTCCAGAAACCTATCAAATTTTAAGGAAGGCCTTTGAAGGAAACGACAAAGTCTTTTATTTGGATCAAGGGCGCAATGCTTGCATCATCGATGATGTAGCATTCATTGGTGCCAACAATTGGTACGATTTCAATTGGGGTAATATTAGCTCGGATAATTGTATTTCCACATGGTATCAAGAAATGAACGATTCATACTGGGCAAATATTGACCATGAATGGGTTAAGAATGAAGCAATCAAACATAATTCAAATATTATGGCAACAGTTGCATCATTGAATCAGAATAACAAAGTTCGAAAGATTGTGCTCGTGACCCACACAGTGCCACATACCAATGGCATCTACAATGGACATAACCATAAGTGGATACTACTCAATGGCTGTTATCTGAACTCTAAAGCCCATGAAGCCGGGTTTGGCAAAGTTGTGGCTCATTGCTTCGGGCATACACACAAAAGACAAATGTTTACAGTTGACAATGTTGAATATATCTGTAATCCTAGAGGATACCAAGGTGAGCCACAATTTGAAAATTGGTCACCAATTCAGATTGATCTTGGGTTTTCAGGATCAGCATTTGGAGAAATTGAAAAGTGACTTTTTATGTTTTAGATTCGAATGACGAATGGCAGGAAGCTACTCCAGCCATGAAAAAGTTTTATATCAAACTAGATAAACGAAAAACATTTGCTAATAAATTGTCCAGAATTAAAAATGAAATCTTTGATATTCATCCTACCAGAATTTCAGATGAAGAAGTAACACTGTGGGCTGAGTTAGAAAAATTTGATGGAGAAAAATTTTCCATTGCAGAAGTTGAATTAGTATTCAATAGTATAGATAATATCCGCAACAAATGGAGGAATCCATGGTGAAGAATTTTTGGAAAGGCTTTTGGAGCGTATTTGATTTTTCATTTTTGGTTGATAATAGGCCAAGACTATCTGAAAAATATAAACCAAAGCCGTTTACATGGTACCATAATGGCCCTTGGTGGGAACATCCACTCTACAAAGATACATGGAAAGACAAAAAAAGCCGGAAGTGACTCCGGCTTTTCTTATGGGCTATCAGTACACTTTATAACCAATTAGGTCTCCAGCCGCTCTACAATATTACCACTGGGCGGCTTCACAACAGCGATCACCAGTCTAACAATATTACAGCGTAACTTCAGGTTTTCCAATGTGCCGCTATAGCATACATCAATCAATTGACATAAGCATCACAACAGAGCTATTATAAGTTGATACCTAGCTCGTACACACAGTCCGCCTTGGATGTTGATAGCTTAACCAAGGTATAGCATCAATAATGCTTAGCGTCGATGCCTAAAATCATATCGACGATCATGATGTCGGCGGCTTGAATCGCGATAGAATCGATCACGGTAATAATATCCATCACGGCCATAATAATAGCCACTGTTGTAATAATATCCACGACGTTCATATTCACGATGGTAACGTGAGCGTCTGTCATCGCGGTCATTGTCCTTATCTGCTATAACAGCACCAATGACAACTCCAACAACTGCCGCTCCTAAGATAGCACCAACGTCAGTGCCTCCACGACGGTCACGGTCATAGTGCTGGTATGGGTTGCTATAGCGATCACGATCCCTAGCAACGGCTTGTGTAGGCGCTACCATAGCTAGTGATGATAGTAAAGCTAATCCTAATCCTAATTTTTTCATAAGGAATCTCCTTTAAATATAACCTTTAAGGTTAGTTTTATAATAACATATTTGATATTAACTAACCCTTAACAGTCAAAGAAAAAGGCCAGTTTCCTGGCCTTTTATTATTCTACTTCAGCTTCTTCTTCAGCTTCTTCGTCTTCTTCAAAATTACCAATATCCAAATCCATAACCAATTTTGTTTTCAATGCCCAAAGTGAATCACAAAGTGCATATGTGGTCATCAATTCATCTGTCATATGAATTTTAATAAGTGAGCTAGCACTTTCTGTCTGGATTTCTTTATCGCCATATTTGCCTGGGCTTACCACCCAAGCATTGCCAGCATCAGACAATCGAGTCAATTTACCAAGCCCAGCTGCTTCGCCATGCCCACGGCGCTTTGCTTGGAAGATGACCCAGTCACCTACACGAATAGTATTGCCAAGCAAATCAGGCTTACGGGTTTCAGTAACCTTGGATTTAGGGGTTCCTTTTGTGAAGGTGTAAACAGGATCGCCAGTGTAATCAAGCAAAAAGGTAAAATTATTATGATATGATTTTACAGCTACCTTGAAAATCTTTCCATTGCCATAATCAACCTGGAAACCATTCCTTGACATAAACCGTCCGGAATACTGATGTTCAGTAAATGCTACTTCAGGATTAATTACTTTGCCAATTGACCCAGTCTTTGCGCCGGCATTACATTTGAAATAAATGTCTTTGCCTTGTTTGGCATGTTCAATCATTTCCCCAAACTCATCATATGTGGTCTTGTTAGCCCACTGATTGATTTGGGATTGATCAATTTTAATTGTTTTCATATAAATCTCCTATTGTCACATTCTTATACTATATTTCACGTGACAACACAAGCATTAATATCGTTTGGCTTCATCAATAAAGCGTGATTCATCCAAGTGTGAGTCAATCGTAATAGCAGCATCAGGATGTGCTTTGCGAAGATTCCTAACTGCAATTGGCACTTGCTGTTCACTAAATGCAGCAATCACTAGCAACACGTCTTTTTTGGCATTCCTACCAATTACAGTATAAATCATCGACATTGAAAGTGAACTCCATTTTCATCAATATACTACAATTATGTTACCATTGTCAACAGGGTATTGTAATTCATATCTGAATGTTGAATTTGGGTGTTTTTGTTGACATATTTCCAATCACCGTAGCTTTTGACTGTCTTGTTGGTCTTTTTGTGTGTTGCTACTACAGGACGTTGATATGGTTCAGCAAATATATCATATGTACCATCTGGCTGATAACGATTTGGATTATTCCAGAAAGCACTTGGACCATCCAAATACAATTCAATATCCCGTTTGTCAACAGCGGCCATCATTTCAGCTTCACTTATGACTTTTTTAGGTAAAGGAGCAGGAGTGGCCTTTTTAGTAAAAAAGCTAAGCCACAATTTCAATATATTATTAAACATCCAAGCCTACCGAAAATTTGAGTTTGAAATTTGAAATGTCATGTTCGATTAATGTCAATGCTGAAGTAATATCATCATCCACATCAATTTTAATTCCTGGGACAGCCATTCCATCATTAGTATATTGAACCCCAAGCCGATAATCCTCACCGGCCGGACGTTGTTTTTTCAAATGACTAGCAGTCTTTACAACTTTGAAATATGCTTGCTTTGGAGTTTGCTTGCCAGTCCACTGGACCAATCGAACTGCTTCATCATTTTGTAATGCAGCAGGGCCAGGATTGATCAATACAAAATCCCCTGGATTAATATGGCGCCCAAACATGTCGATTAGGAATCCATCATATGTAATTTCATCCTGTTGTTTTTTTATTAGAAAAGTTCCTTCAGTCCTTCCTAGGTAAATTTCAACTTTATAATTTCTGAATTGATATTTTGTGAATTTACTGAAATCGATTTTAAATTTTCGAGTCGTGCCATCGATTTCAACTTCCCACTGGCCTTTTCTAAAAGATAATTTAGGACCATATACAGGAGCAGTTGGCGAATGACATAGGACTTTAGCTAATTTATCAACAGGTTCGGTTATTTTTAGGCGGCCTATTGAGCCAGCAAACACTCCTAATGGAATTTTTACATAGACTGGATTACCATTTCGGAGTTCTGATTGTATCTTATTGTTGATGACATTTCCATCAACAATAGGCTTGTGGCGTGATCCTGAATCAAGCACAATAGTTTCTTTAGCCATTATCTTTCTCCATTTGCATCGTAGTAGCGCAAAGGACGAGCGTTGTCAATTCTTAATTGTGAGGGTAGCTTTGGGATAAATTTTGACCAGGATGTCATATACTTTTGGATCAACATTGATGCAACCAGCTGTAACACGTTTGCGGTCTGATACAGTGTCAGACTTAAGACGCTGTTCCCTACGTTGCTTTGGGTTCAGTGTCCATACACGATGTATAGCATACACAGTGTCTTTGGTTTCCCTAAACTGTAAGACATCGCCGCCGTACCCTTCTGATTGAACGATACGACGGCTTAATGTATATGTGCCTGGGGTGGTATTATCACCCACAAGCACAGGGTAGCAATTTGATAGAAAGCAAATAGTCGCTAATGTTAGATCAACGACTACATCCATTTTAGCCACCAATCTTCTTGACTGGTACTTCAACTGGCACTTCAATAATAGTTGGCTTCAATGTACCAATTTCACACTGAACTAGTTGAATATTAGTAACAAGTCGAGTATTGCTTGAGCTGTTACCAAATCCGCCCTGGCCCCAATCGCCAGCACCGCTACCACCACCAATAGCAATGTTACCACCACCACTGATGCCAATAACAGTAGTGAACATCACGACCTGGTTACCAAATAGTGATACTGAACCATCATCGTTGGTTACACGACGATAATCAACAATATTACCGCTTGCATCAGTATATGGTGCAAGGTCATATGTGAAGCCTTGGTCAACCTTTGACTTGGAGAAGATTCCACGATGTGTACCAACAATTGGGGTTTGGACTACACGCTGTAGTGGTCCACAAGCAAGTGTTTCCTTGATAATGTTACCAATAGCAACCTGGCTTGGTGGAGTTGAAGGAACAACTGGTGGGATAAAGATAGTGCGGCTCTTGTCAACGTAAGTAGTTGAGCTGCGATCAGAAGCGTCTACGTTAGTAGTATTGCCCTGTGATGTATTGGAGTTGCTCTGTGAATTCTTATTTGAATTTGAGCTTGATGCATTCACATTAGTATCACCCAATGCGATATCAGTATCAACATCCAGATTCACATCTTGCTTACCAGTCAAAGTGTTACCACCTGAATTGGAATTACTGTTGGAGTTTGAATCAGACTTTGAATTTGAGTCTGAATTGCTGTTGGAATTTGAATCACTGTTCAGTTTATTACCTGAACCGTTTCCATTACCGACATTATCAATACCAACCTTTGTTGAATTGCTATTGGTTGAGTCAACTGATCCACCAGTGCCGTAGCCATAGCCCTTTGCGTCAGCATTTGCATCGGCTCCTGAGTTGGAATTTGAACCAGCATTAGCGTTGCCGCCAGTTGAATTTGCCCATGAACCTGGTGCAGGGGTTGGTGTGGGCGTAGGAGTTGGGGTTGGTGTAGGAGTTACACAGCTACCATACTGCCATTGTTTGATTGTACCTGAAGGCTTCTGGCCCTTACCATCCCAATAATATTGGCCCTTTGGGCAGGATGGCTGGCCATGATTGCCAGTTGCGATAGCTGGTGACGCAAGTGCCGCCATCGATCCAGCCAAAAGAAGTCCGATAGTTTTGAGTTTTGCCATTTGTAAACCTTTCATGTTATATAAAGACAGCCGATTAACTAACACACTATAGTTAATGTGTCAACGGCAAATTTACTATTTTTGTAATTTTATTGAATTATCGTAGAATAATTTCTAATCATTTCTGACGGCTCATTGAAATAATTTATTAATTGTGGATTAGCAGTTAATAATTCAAGAGCTAAATCATCGTCCAAATTCTTAATATAAGATACTGAATATGGATTTTTTGACACTGCTATCTGTTGTAATTCCAATGATGGGTTATCAATATACGCAAGCAGATCAGGCTTTAATGTTACGGCTGCGACCGTCCATTCATATTTTGGATTAGCTATTACTGACCATACAAAAGGATATTCCTTGATGGCTTCCAGGATTTGATCATCTGTATATTGACCAATCTTAGTAGCATGAAACTCTAGAAGCCATCTTGGATCATTGAAATCAATCATGTTAGAAGATGAGCACGCCAATGATAGCTGCGGTAATAGCTGTCATAACTGCACCAGTAATCAAGCTAACAGTGACCACTTCACCATTGTCTTCAGTCTGATACTCAATAGCATATTTGCGATTGAACAATCCCCAGAGGACTGGTTTCACTTCAAACTTGGTTGGAGTGCGCTTATAGTTTGACATAAACCGTAGATACACTGTCCAGATAAGGATAATGAAAGGAATACCAATGAAGATGCCGCCCAGTTTGGACCAGAATAGGTACACAGTAAGCAACACGCCAGCAGGAGTAACAAGGAACTCGTTCACTGCGATACCAAGTTCACGTGCGGCTGAACCAACAGCGGTGCCGAAGTCCTTCGCCAGGGTTGCCCATTCACGAACATCTTCAGGCTTAATAGTTTCTTCAGCTACAGGTGCTCTAACACTGTCACATGCTCGACGAACATTAATAATGTCTTGATCTGAAAGATTACTAATGTCAAGAGCATTACAATTAAGCGCAGTACCATCTGGTCCTTTAATAAGCGTGGTAGCTACAGCACCAACAGCCGCGCCCGCGGCAGCAGATGGGACGTCAACTTCTGCACGAGCAGTGACAGGAAACGTCATCATAGCAGCAATCGCGATGATTACCATTGAATTGAACTTCATAATTCCTCCTTAAGGTTAATTACATTAATACATTATTTTAATAGTTTGTCAAGATACAATAATAGCAAATGACTTCATATCGTCTGATGGCTCAGTAATATGTTTTAGGAATGATGGATTATGCTGTAGAGCAATCCAACATTCATCTTCTGTCGGATCTGACAGGTATTGGAAATAATCCTTTTCAATTTCAAAGGCTTTGCGTTGCGCCTTGAAGCACCATTTAACAGTTGTATTAGTGATCAAGCTAGGTTGCTTTGAAATAGCAGCCATTTGCTGAGCTTCAGTTGGCTCAGTCATTCCAATAATTTTAGCTGGTGATTCTTTAATCACAGCAATGAACAAACTTTCAGAAGGCTGTTCAATCATATTGAAAATTCTGCTAGCAGGAGTGCCACCTTGGAGGGCCGCCATTTGAATGTTTTCAGAAGGATTCTTGATATATTGAATCAATGTAGCTTCACTACATACCGCCTTATACTGCTCTTCTTCTGTCGGATTATCAATATACTTGATGTTAGCATAATCGATCGCCAACAAAATTTGGCGGATGATGCTAGTGCGGTCAACAGTTTGGTTCTTAGTGATCCACGTAGATAGCATTTGGACTTCATCTTTAGTAAGACTAGAATCACCAGTCATACGATTGACGATATATCCAAGCGCCGCCTCAGGCAGCATTTCTACAAGGTTATATAATTCTCTAATGTTCATATGATTGCTATATGGTATCAATTAGACAGAGTCAACCACAGATTATAGCGGTCATTCTCATATCTTCAGTAGGATTTTGAATGAAATCAAGCGCCTTAGAGTTAGCCATGATTGCTGCCCACTTGACAGCTTTGCTAGGATTTTTTAGCTCTCCAACATGCCAGGGAGCATGTTTAACCCATTCAATAGTGACTGACTCGTGAGGATTTTTCAATTGATTATAATATTTTGGATTGTGACGAACTCCCAACACTTGTGCTTCAGTACAAGGCTTTGTTAACCATGATATCAATGATGGATCACGTTCTAGTGCTGCTATTTGTTCAGAAGGTGAAGGATTTTTAATATAGCAAATATTCCTAGCACCAGAAATCATTGCGCGGGCTCGGACTTCTTTATTTGGATTTTTGAAATATTCAAATGACAGTGGAGCAGATCCAAGTGCCAAAATTTGTAGACCTGGATTCTGATCAGTTACATAACGAATTACATTACCATCATTTTTTACTGCACCAATAATCATTTCCCTAGTTGGGTTTTTAATTTTGGCTAAGTTTTCACCGTAAAGCTGACATGCTCGAACTAATATTGATTCATGTGGATTACGAATCCATCCTAATGCAGTCTTAGGAGCAGCTTCAATCACAATCATTTGAACTGAAAGATCAGGATAGCGAACATATTGAATGGAAGATGGTAATTTATCCACCGCGTAAAATTGAAGCTCACGCGGTGGATTTTTAATCCATTTTAGATTATTAGCATCTTTGTCAAGTTGCTTCTTAGCTTCAGTAAGAGCCGTCGGAGACCAAACGGGCATAGCCAACCATTTCTGGAGAAGGATTACGGATCAATTTGATATATTCGCCACTAGCATTAAGTGCCAGCCAACATGCTTCTTCAAATTGATTATTCAACAATTCAATTTGCTCAGGATGTTCTTTGATATGGTTGAGCGCAATTTCCTCATCAACTTCTTGAATGTAATGAAGACCATCATCAGGCAGTTCTTTGAGGACATATTCCTGATGATCTTTATGAGGCTTTGCAATGAATTCAATCGTCCGTGGATTTTCCTTCAAAGCATTCATAGCAACATAATAATCAGGATCAGAAATGTATTTCAGATTTCTTGGATCTGCTTCTACTGCCAGAGCTTGCAGAACTTCATCAGGATTTTCGATGTGCTTGATTGCGTCGCCGTCACGAGTAACAGCCCGTTCAAGTTGATCAGCAGTTGGGGCATCAATCAGCTTGATACAATTTCCGTTATAATCAATAGTGTCGTCCAAAAGATTACGATCCAAATTGGTAATCATTTCAACCAATTCAAAAATTCCTTCGCGGTCCATACGACCTTGAACCTCAATGGCAATCTTCTGCTCATCAATTGTAGCATCAGGAATATAGCCGATTGCAGTTGGAGTCCTACGAATGGCAGCTTCACGAATTTCAGGAGTAGGATCTTCTACCATCTGAATTCGATTGCCATTCATCTTGACCAATTGAAGAGCGTATTCAAGATCCATTTTTATTTCCTTAAACTATATATTGCTTATAGCAATCAGCAGCAATGCCGTCAAGAACAAATTTGAGCAAATGCTGTCTGTTCTGAAGTTAGTGGCATGTTTTCATAATGAGTAGGATGAGCCTTGACAACTTGCCACCATTCATCTTCAGTGAGGTTAATTTTTTTATAATCTATATTATTGTCTTGTTTCCAACGCGGCCCGCGGCCCCTGGCTGTCCATTCTCGTTCATAATAAGTGATGGCATCAATGACAGTTTCTACTGACGGATTTCGAATAATATTAATATTTGACCAATTCTTTTGTACGGCCATCACTTGAACTGTTTCATGCGGATGTGCAATATTTTTAATTGATTCAGATTGATTGGCTACCGCGGCCACCTGCAATACCATAGAAGGATTTTCAATCAATCCAATCAAATTTCCCATCTGTTTGAGCGCTACTAAGGCAGCTTCTTCAGCTAATGAATCGATATATTTTATTGCGCGTGGATTGCGCTCACACCCAAATCGCTGTAGCTCAACAGATGGATTTGGAATATATCTAAAAGCAGCCGGGTTGATCCGAACTGCTTCGTATAGCACCAAGTTGTCTGGAAATTGAATTACTGCTAATGCTTTATAATTAATTTGAACGGCTAGCATCTGTTCATCACGAGTTGGCCACTCAATATTAGCAATATTGTATGGATCCTTCTTGATTAACCGGATTCTTTTTTGTTCATCACTCATATATTTTTTAATCGCGCCTATCATGACATAATTGCAGCGGCAGTCTTCATTTCTTCAGTCGCGCCCTTTACAAGATCAATCAGCGAAGGGTCAGCCATAAGAACTTGCCAAACCGTATCTTCTGTCGGCTTATCAATAAATCGGATAACTGAAGGATTGTTCATTGCTGCGCGGTGCCACATTTCATCAGTGGCAGTTTCTCGGAATTGAAGGATGCCAAGTCCAAAAACATCACACACCGCGAGTCGAACCGTTTCGTTGTTCTTCATCTCTACTGGCAAATGACCAAACATATCATAGTCGAGTTCAACAGCACGGCAAGCAGCTTCTTCAGTCAGGTTAGCAACCTTGACAATAAAGCTAGGATCGTTTTCAATCTTCTTGAGCTGAACTTCGGGCTTATAATTACGCATGATAATCTCCTGTTGTCCAAATCACCTTAGCAAGGTTTGATCAAAGGTCAAGCTAAAATGCTAAGGGCAGCAAGAAATACCTTAAGTTTGTCACTATCCTCGTTAAAATTAACAAAGCCTTGATCATCATGTTCCCAGTAGCCGCCATTGCAGTACGCAGCTTCAATGCAACCAGTTCCACCACCACTAGGATGTAAAATGAGGCCGTCGCCCATACTACCTTCAAAAATAAGGGTCACGTCAAAAATATCACCAGCCTTGTGGCCAGGAATGTCTTCATGAGTTTTGAATTTGACCGTACGCATAGTTGACCCCTTCAATTAGGATTGTACTAACAGATTTCAACTAAAGGTCAAGCCAAGATTGGCAATGCAGTCATAAAATTTAGGATTTTATCTTCTTCAATGTTGACATATGATTTGCTACTAACTGGAGAATATATGTCATTGGCATTCTTCCGAGCAAATTCAAGGCATCCAAGATTAAATTTATTAGTTTTGTCTGGGCCGTGAAATATTAGTGCCATATTGTGATGTGGATCTTCACATACAAGAAGGGCATCAATGATAGTGCCAGGTGCTACCCCGTCAAAATCAGTTCCTTTGACTCGATACTTTATCGTATTCATATCAGCCCTTTCTGTACTAGGGGTGGAGATTCGAACCCACACAGCAACCGCTTATGAGGCGGCTTCCTTAACCGTTTGGATACCCTAGCATGGTGCGGGGTGAGGGATTCGAACCCCCAACCAAGCCGTTATGAGCGGCCGGCTCTACCGTTGAGCTAACCCCGCGCACTTAGTAATTTACTATATTATATTGATTGTGTTGAGTCAACTCTTATGTGTCGACGTCTTGGCTTTTTAGTTTGGGTGGTTATTATTTCAGTGACAATATTTTTAAGTGATTCAAAAGAATCTTCTAAATCAGAAGTTCTTTCACACATCTCTTCCATTTTCCTCTGGCACTTTTTCATACATAGGCCCTGAACATTAATATAGAGTTATTTATACTAATTATCCAACCAATATCCGATCTGGTCTTCCATCGACAGCATTCTGAACTGAATCTTTTCAATTTCAGCCTTTGGTGCTTCACGATCATTCAATTCTTGCAGCCACATGGCCATTTTATAATATTTGTTAATTATTAGCTGCCGACAATGATAACGTCTTGCTTCTGCATCATACCCAAGCCGAGCATTGACAGTGTTCAATGTTTTGATTTCGTGACGAGTAGGTTCACGATCTGCCTTTTCCTGATTGCATTCAAAATGAGTTAGGAAAATATTTCCATAATTTTCATTCTTAAGCCAAAGTGGCCAGACATGATCAATTGTAATGTTGGTTGCTTTGAGCTTCTGATCACAAATAGGACACTTGTGGTCTTGTGCTTTCAAGAACAAAGATACGCCAACATTCGCGACAATTAGCCGGGCTTGTTGGCGTATCTTCCAATACTTCTTTTGTGATGCTCTTGCCATATCATTGCAATATGGCAATCAGCTTATTACGTCAATAGCTTATTTCCAGCTATACATAAAATCATGAAATTCCTGATTAAA
>CAZCMS010000008.1:0-22805 GCA_964499935.1 uncultured Candidatus Saccharibacteria bacterium
GTGCGGACCAGATAAGCGCTGAAAGCATATTAAGCGCGAAACTGACCTCAAGATTAGATTTCCCTATGAGGACACTGAAAGACGATCAGTTTGATAGGCGCAAGGTGGAAGTGCGGTAACGTATGGAGCCGAAGCGTACTAATAGTCCCATTGACTTTTTACGTTCTCTGAATCATCTACCTTTTTGGTAGGTCGGTTCAGAGGATTGCATTGACTAGTTATTGGTGTGTATCAAAACACATTGTATAATGTTTGTCATCCACATATTGATATTGATAAAATTTGATTTAACAACGACTCCGTATGGACATCAATAGTTTGGTGGATAATGATTTATCTACCAAACAATTTGGTGCCCATGGCATGAGGGAAACACCTGTTCCCATACCGAACACAGCAGTTAAGCCTCATAGCGGTTACAATACTTGGGCCATCAAGCCCTGGGAAAATAGCACGGTGCCAAATTATGATTAAGACCTCCTTCATGGGGGTCTTTTTCTTTATGGTACCGTGCTATTTTCCTATAGAAAATGATTAAAAATAGCTTAGCTCAGATAAATACTTTATTAGAGCTTGAGGTGTCAAATTATAGAGCAAAACCTCCTATAGGGAGGTTTTTTCGTTTTGTATTTAAATATGAAAATTATTACAGCGCGTCATACGGCTTCTGAGATATTCTGTAGATGGACTTGATAATAAGCTTAAGGACAAGGAGGACATATGGCTGGAACGGTGGAAGGTGGTATAGCAGCAGCGAAGAAGAATAAGGCTGTACATGGTAGTGATTTTTACGCTAAGATCGGTGCAAAAGGTGGCCGGAGGGGTCATACGGGAGGATTTTTTGCCAATCGCGAGCTGGCACGTAAGGCTGGAGCGGTTGGGGGTAGTGTGAGTCGTCGCACTAAGCAACGCTCTCAACAGAAGACTATTTAGCTAATGCTATTGACAATTAAACAATAGCGTGATATTATGTATATGATTCGATAAGAATAAGAGGGTTTCCTGCACGATATTTGCGTACAGGGTCCTCTTATTTTTTCGTTCGTAAGAGATATTACGTTAAGGGAGGTCAATACAATGGCTGGAACAAAAGCTGGTGGCAAAGCTGCTGCAGAAACTAATAAAAAGAAATATGGTAGTGATTTTTACGCTAAAATCGGTGCTGCAGGTGGTAAAAAGGGCCGAACTGGCGGATTCTTCGCTAATCGTGAACTAGCCCGTGCTGCAGGTGCTAAGGGCGGTCGTATTAGTCGTCGTACTAAGAAGACTGACTAAATAGCTGTCGCATTCAACAGTAAATAACACTCTCGTTAGGGGGTGTTATTTACTGTTTTGGTAGCTATACGAGCACGGTAAGGCCTACATAGGCGACTATCTGATACTTGCCAGGCAGTAGCGCAATTAATGCACTTATACGTATTGCTGTCTTCCTGGAGCGATTTTACATTACATGCAGGGCAAAGACTACGCTTATGGAGCCAGTCTCTATAGGTGTCTAGGCAATCCTCTATGTGGTTTATATCAATAGTAATTTTGTAATTATTAGCCAGTTCTTTGGCTTTTTCCCAGGCTGCAATTTCGAGTTGCAGTAACTCAAAGTCGGTATGAAAATTTTGGTGACCCAGTATTCCATGACTTGTTTCGTGCAACAAGCTCCATAGATCAGATTGACGCTTAGCATTTTTGTAATACACACTCTGTTCTCTGGGGGACCAATAAAAATCTTCGGCTAACGTAAAGCCTATATGTGGGAAATCTTTCCTGAGTGTCTTAAGTAATATTTCCATATCGTTCTTTTGCTAGATCATAGCATCCGTATACTACGGCTTCTTCCGGTCTTTGGGCGCCAATTATTTTTGGAGTAGGAGTTAAGGGGGTTTCATATTTCTTCAGGCTGTTACGCAGAAGATCTTTATATTTATCAAAGTGGGCGCCAACGCTACCCCCAATGACCATGACGTCGGGTTGTACGTTCGCAATAAGGCTGGTGAGCCCAGGGGTCCAATATCGAACGATCGTTTGCCACGTTCTTTGGTCGTTGATTTCTGAGGCGCGCTTTCCGAACTGTGTGACAATTGCTTTTCCCGATGCAAACTCTTCCCATCGTTTCATTCTGCCTCGATGTTCATAAAAGGCTTGTCCGCTCTCTATATTGAGGTAGCCTGGATCAAGCTTTCCGTCTTGTGCGACGCCAGCACCGATCCCGGTACTAATAGTGACGTATAGTACCCGCGAATATCGATCTTTAACAAGAAGTGCTTCAGACAGAGCAGCTAGTTTTGCGTCATTTTCCAGCACCACTGGAGTGTGCAGACGGCACATCAGATCTGCTTCTATGGGTTCATTTTTCCACGGTAGGTTCGCGCAACGTACTAATATTCCGTTTTCTCTATCGATTCTTCCAGGAGCTCCAATGCCGATTGCCTTATAGTCTTTGTATTGAAAATTTTCTAGAGCTGCGAATAGTTGAGTTAAAAAATCTGTGTATTTTTTGGGAGTTGGAAATTTAGTTGATTCGCTAATCACACCTTTATCGGTGAGGCTTGCGATTATCGTTTTTGTGCCCCCTACATCAATCCCCAAGTACATGATTTAAGTATACTGTACTTACGCAAAAAATACTCCAACACTTTAACAACGACTCTCTAACTGATATGACTGCCTGTATAACATGAGGTACTTAGTACAGCTAAACAAGTTTTGCCTTACCTCTGTTCCTCTGATATAATAAAAGTAATCTTTCAAGCCTACGGTCTCCTTGCTGTATGGCACAGTAGTATTACTAGGTTTGGCAGAAAATATATTTTTAAAGGAGGCATGAATATACATGTCAAAAACAATTTTATCAATGGACGAGCTCTTAGCTGCGAGTGATGTAAAGCAGCTCGAAGCAGGTGACGTCGTTGAGGGCGTAGTCGCAAGTATTAAGAAACACGAGGTCTGGATTGACCTTGGTGCACGAGGTTCAGGTATTGTTGTACGCCGAGAAATCGGACACGGACAGCAACTCGAGTTAGATTCAACAGTCACAGTGAGCGTAGTCGACCCAGAGATGGAAGAGGGTTATGCGTTGCTAAGTATGAGACGCGCTGCAAAAGATCGCGGTTGGGATGAACTACAGCGAGCATTTGAGTCTCAGGAGATTCTCGAGATTACGCCGTATGATGCAAACCGAGGTGGATTACTAGTTGAGCTCGAAGGTATTCGCGGATTCTTGCCAGTTTCTCAATTGGCTGCTGGGCACTATCCACGTGTTTCTGGGGCAGACAAAGACGAAATTCTTCAAAAACTACACGCACTAGTAAGCAAGCCAATTCGGGCTCGTGTACTTGATGTAAGTCGAAAAGATAATAAATTGATCTTTTCTGAAAAAGAAGCAGTCAAAGATGATATGCAAGCTCGCTTCTCTGAGCTAAAGATCGGAGACGAAGTAGAGGGTGTTGTAACTGGCGTTATCGACTTCGGTGCATTCATTAATGTTGATGGCATCGAAGGTCTTATCCATATTTCGGAAATTTCATGGGAACGTGTGGAAGATCCTCGCAAGTACATCAAGGTTGGTGAAACTGTAAAAGCAAAGATTATTGCAATCGATAAAGATCGTTTGAGTCTTAGCTTGAAGCAGATGTCAGAAGATCCTTGGTTACAAGAAGTAAAAGCCTTCAATAAAGGCGATACAGTAGAAGGTAAGATTACTCGAATTACACCGTTTGGTGCATTCGTGCAGCTTTCTCCTGCAGTTGAGGCACTTGTTCATGTGAGTGAAATGAGTGATGACGAAGCAGTTGATCCTGAAAAAATCTTCCAGTTGAACGAAAAGAAACAGTTCAAGGTGTTAGATATTGATTCTGAGGCTCGCAAAATTGCTTTGAGTCTTAAGAATGCAAAATAAGTAGCATGAATACATAAGTAACCGCTGGTATATTCAGCAAGGAAGGAGAGTCGACATGGCCACCACAATTGAAATTAGCGACATGATCACCGTAGGCTCTCTGGCTGAAGAATTGAAGCTACCAGTAAGTCGTGTTATTACCGAGCTCATGAAATCTGGGATTATGGCTACGGTAAATGAGCGGATTGATTTTGATACTGCTCAGATCATCGTTGAAGAGTTGGGTCTTAATATTACGCTTGTTAAAAAGGCAGAAGATCTGCCAACACCTCTGAGACAGAAAAAAGCAACAAGCGACAACAGCACCACGAGGCCACCAGTAGTCGCGGTAATGGGGCATGTCGACCACGGTAAGACTAGCCTATTAGACGCTATTCGCAGTGAAGACGCTGTTAAGCATGAAGCGGGCGGAATTACGCAGCATATATCAGCCTATCAAATCGAACATAATAAGCGAGCTATTACATTTCTCGATACGCCTGGACATGAAGCATTCGCAGCAATTCGAGAGCACGGTGCACTTTTAACAGATATAGTGATTATTGTTGTCGCTGCGGATGATGGAGTAAAACCACAGACTGTTGAAGCGATCCGATTCGCGACTAAGGCTGGCGCACGAATTATTGTTGCAATTAACAAAATCGACAAAGAGGGTGCGAACGTAAACCAGGCCAAGCAACAACTGTCTGAGCATAATCTGTTGGTAGAAGAGTGGGGCGGTGACATTGTTGCGGTTGAAGTATCTGCTAAAACAAAACAAGGTATTGATGCGTTGCTCGATATGATCTTACTAGTTGCAGATGTTGAGGATCTTCGCGCAGATGTCGAAGGTCCTGCGAGTGGCTTAATTATCGAAGCACACGTTCAGCAAGGACGTGGACCTTTAGCTCGTGCACTCGTTGAATCGGGTACCCTAAAGAAAGGACAATTTATTGTTGCTGGTGGTACTTATGCAAAGATACGCACTTTAGAGGATTCTTACGGTAAGCCACTACAAAAGGCTACGCCATCCTCCCCTGTAACAATCACTGGCTTTAAGGCATTGCCAGAATTTGGTGATGAATTTGAAGTTGCTGACAGCGAAAAGGCAGCTCGAAAGCTCGCCGAACAAACGAGTACAACACGAAAGAACAAGGCGGGTAGCCAAGACATTAGTAGTGGCGAACTCATCAGACTCATTAATAGAAGTAATAAACTACAAGAGTTTAACATCATTCTTAAGGCTGACGTTCAAGGATCGTTAACTTCTGTTTCTGACAGTCTGAAGGCTCTTGATACAGATGAGGTCGCAACACGCATCGTGAAATCTGGTGCAGGTGTTATTAACGAGAGTGATATTCATTTAGCGCAGACAAGTGGTGCCATTATCTATGGCTTCCATGTAGATGCGCCAGCAAACATCAAGCGTCTCGCTTCTCGGGATAATGTACAAATACGCCTGTTTAAGGTGATTTATGAGCTGATTGACGATGTTAGGGACGAGCTAACGAAACGTCTTGCACCAGAGATCGTTGAAACAGAAACAGGTAGATTGGTAGTCCGAGGCGTGTTTAAAACGACAAAGACCGAGATCATATGTGGTGGTGAGGTTACGAAAGGTAAGCTGGTTGCCCCTGCATTAGCGCGTGTAATGCGTGATTCTGAGCAGCTCGGAGAAGTTGAGGTAACCAACCTCAAGCGTGGCCCACAGGATACTAAGGAGGTGTTTGAGGGTGAAATGTGTGGTATGAATATAGCGACGACTACGAAGCTTGATATACAAGAAGGTGATCGGATAGAAGTATTTACCCGTGAAACTGTTGCCCGGAGCCTGTAATAAGGATATTATTGTAATATGGCATTAAAGTTAGACAACAATTTACTGATAGAAATAGGGCTTGCGGCCCTACCTGAAGATGAAAAGAAGAAGATGCTTGCGCATATCTATGAAACACTCGAGATGCGTGTTGGGGTTCGACTAGCAGAGCAGATGAGTGATCAGCAGCTTGATGAGTTTGAGTCTTTTATTAATAATAATGACGAAGCAGGCGCACTAAGGTGGCTTGAGACAACTTTTCCGTCATACAAACAAGTGGTCGCTGACGAATTTGAGAAGTTAAAGCATGAAATTCGTGAGGTTGCACCACAGATCGTTGCTGAATCACAGGCAGCACCGCAGCAACCTATGCAGGCTCCGCCTCAGGATTTTCCTCCGCAACAATAATACTTTCTCCAAGAAGCCTTATTCCCTTGGTAGTTGGCGTCCCCTAATAAGACTCTTCGCTGACCTATATATTTAGTCTATTGCCGTAGCCAGCTAGAAATGCTTCAGCTGTCATTTCACGCTTGCCGGCTGGTTTGAGGGTAATAATTTCTAAGCTATCTTTACCACAAGATACAAAAAGTTGCTTGTTTTCAACCCAAGTTTTTCCACACGGCTCAATCTGTTTATTGACTACCTTTGATGATGTAATTACAACATCTAGGCCACCTAAAGTAGTACGGCTTTTCGGCCATTCGATAAACGCTCGGATCTCGCGTTCGATTTGCTGAGCTGGTTTGTGCCAGTCGATAACACCGTCCGCTTTAGTGAGTTTGCGGGAGTAGGTTGGCTCTGTCGATTGTGCTATGGTGACGTCTGATTGTGGGGCAGCTTGTATGGTATCCGCGAGCCAGCATGGGATAACTTGCTTCAGAGAGGCTGCACTGAGCTCGATAAGATCGTTAGTAAGAGTCGTGATAGTTGTATCACTTGAGATAGTGTAAGATGATTGGCTCAGTAAATCACCCTCGTCCATCTTCTCATTAATGAGCATTAGGCTAATTCCAGTTTGAGACTGTCCCGAAAGAATAGCAAAGCTGATAGGGTCTGCACCACGCCATTCAGGTAAAAGTGAGAAATGACTATTAACGATTCCTTTAGGAAAGTAATCTATAACATCACGCGAGATAATAATCCCAAAATCAATCACTATACCAACTCGACTGTTGAACTGATGACTCTGGATGAGTTCATCAAGCTCACTTTTGGAGCTCGTGGCATAGACAGGGGCTTTTGTGAGATTGCTCATTTCGTCGAGCGTTGCAGGTTTGGTGATAACTGTTTCTATGACAAAATCCTGAGAGATGAGTTCTAGGGACTTCGCAGCAACTGGTCCGCTCCCAAAAAAGACTACTGAATTTTTTACCCCCATAGGTTTTGGTTGTTTTTTACTTTCTTCTCGTAATCAAGTTGCTTGAGTTTGCCATCTGATTCCAGGGTAAAGAATGCATCAGGATTATCCTTGATATGATCAATGAAGACAATGCCGTTTGTGTGATCGATCTCGTGTTGGAAGATTCTTGCCAGGAACCCCTCTGCTTTTACGCGAAATTCTTGTCCTTCAAGATTGAGCGCCTTTACTTTGACTTTGGTATGGCGCGGAACTTTGCCATACACATCTTTAATACTTAAGCATCCTTCGTAGTCTTCTTCGATTTCACCTTCGTATTTTGTAATAACAGGGTTAATAAATACAGTGAATGTATGATCTTCTTTGTTGTCAAAATTATTACGGATTACGACAATTCTATAGAGTTTATTTATTTGTACGGCGGCGAGCGCAACGCCAACTTCGTGGTCACGACTTTGCTCCCATGAAATGGTGGCATCTTGCATACCTTCAATAATTTCCTTAATTTCGTCGGTAACGATGCCGATCTTTTGTGATCGCTTTCGTAAGTTGGTATTTGGCAGGGTAATGATATCATCTTTATTCATTTAACAATCATTATAACAGAGAACAGCTGAAAAAATGTATTCAGAGTAGTATGTGTGACCATGACGCCACCCCTTAGGGAATGAACTAAAGTAAGTTAGCAGGGTCTATATCGTAGGACCAGTCAGTAGGCAGTAAATCGATCACTTTTAACAGTTCACTCCGTTTTCGGCTTTTAATGATCAGTTGCCACACGTATTTATTTTGGATTTTTTCATGAAAGGCTGGAGCTGGGCCATCTACATGAACAGCAAGCTGTGATTTTGCGATTGTTTGTGCTAGTTTTTCTGCATTAGATTGCGCAGAAGTTGACCGAGCACGTTTGCAGCTTACTTTGAGCAAATGGCAAAACGGGGGAAATAGAAAATTTTGGCGTTCTTCTATCTCGTTACTGTAGAATGTATCCCAATCTTTTGCAGCAGCAGCCTGAAGCGTTGTATTCTCGGGTGAATATGTTTGGATAACAACTCTAGATTGAGCGGATTGGCTACTCCTACCTACTCGACCAATTACTTGGTAGAGTAGCTGATACGTTCGTTCTTGGGCTGTAAAATCAGGTAGATAAAGGCTGGCATCAGCATTTATAACACCTACAAAACCAAGCTTAGGCAGATCAAGGCCTTTTGCAAGGATTTGTGTACCAACTAAGATGTTGATGCTGCCATCACGCACCGCGTCATATACCTCATGTAGCCGTTCGCCAGTTCGATTATCAGTGTCAAACCGTTCAACGCGAGATGATGGAAATAGTTTTTGGATTTCACTGGCAATCGATTTTGTGCCAATACTTTTTAGAATAATGTCAGTGCCGTGGCATACCGGGCAAGATAATACAGCTTTTTCTGTGATGCCACAGGTGTGGCAACGTAAGATGTGCTCATCATGGTGATAAGTGAATGGTAGGTCGCAGTGTGGGCAGGCTGCTTGCCAGCCACAGTGTTCGCACAGAATTATGCGGGCAGTCCCGCGCCTGTTAATAAAAAGCATGACCTGCTGCTCGGCATCGAGTGCTTGTTTCGCTCCCTCTATCAATGGTCTAGATAGGTATTTATTTTTGCCTAGATTGGCGCTGTCTCGCATATCAATTATCTGCATGATCGACTTACTGTGTTCGGACGCTAGCGTAGGTAATTGAATAATAGGACGCTGTTTCGCTTGCGCGATGTAGTAGTCGTCTACTGAGGGTGTGGCTGATCCGAGTATTAAAGTTGCCTTATGTAGCTCAGCGAGCTTGCTGGCTACTCGAGTAGCGTGATAGTAGGGTGCGCTTTCTTGCTTGTAGGCGAATTCATGAGATTCATCGATTGCAATAAAATCAATGTTCCGCACCGGACTAAATAGAGCAGATCGTGGCCCTATGATAATGATGGGCTGTACGCTGTTTAGTAGGCGTAGCCATATGTTGCGTCGTGTTGCGGGTGTTAACTGTGAGTGCATAATCACGAGCTGATCACTTGGAAAAACTTTAGCGAACTCTTGCGCGAGTTGTGAAGTCAGGCTTATCTCTGGAGTAAGAATAATTGCTGATTTACTTTTTTGGATAGCCTTTCTTGCCCGTTCAATGTAGAGCCTCGTTTTACCACTGCCAGTTTCTCCGTGCACTACATACGAACCAGCAGGGGTTATCTCGGAGAGCGCACTTTTTTGACTGGCCGTCAGTACAGGTAGTGCGCTGCTTGGCTGACCAGAGGCTGCTTCTTGAGCATCTAGTCTTGGGAGCGATCTCGGTAGGCTACCCGGCATGAAGAGTTGCGCGGTAGCGCCGATTGGACCAGGGTAGTATTGCTGGATCCATGCGAATAGCTCCAGAGAAGTTTTAGGTAATAGCCCGAGGTCGCTATACGATGTAGCGATTTGCTTGGTTTGAAAGCTGGGTTTTGTGGTTTTCTCTACAATAAAGCCAAAGGCTGTTTGTTTTTGTAGCGGAATACTAACAATTGACCCAGGCTCTAGTTGATGGTCAGAGGCATAGGTGAGCGGTTTATTTCCATGATATTTATGATTGGCAACACCTACCAAATAGTAGTACATACATAGCATTATAGAAGAAAGACATTTTAAAATCTTAAATTTTCTTAAAAGGGGTCTTGAAAAGCTACGAAACTCTCGCTATACTACATATACGTTGTTTGAATAACAATAAAGAAGCTTATGTTAGATGTTTTTATTACTTCTCGAGTACGTCGCAAGATCGTTGTGATCTATGCTAAATATCCTGATTTCAAGACGCATGTTCGCGGACTCGCAAAACTCATTAAAGAAGATGCTGGTAATATACAGCGCGAGCTTAAGCGCTTGGAAAAAGTTGGTTTCTTAATTTCTGAACGACAAGGCAACACCAAGATTTATCACACCAATAAACAGTTTCTTATCTTTAAAGAACTCCAAAGCATTGTTCTTAAATCGCAGAAGACAAGCCAAAAGAAAGCAAATCAACTATAATCCGCAAATAAGGTATTGCAAAATTGTATCTGTTACCGTACAATAGCTACCGATGATACAAGTAACACGCAAAGATTCAAAAGAATCGCTCGAAAACCTACTCCGTCGTTTTAACCGTAAGGTGCAACAGGCTGGAACTCTTGCTGTAGTAAAGCAAAATCAATATTTTGAAAAGCCAATTAGCAAGCGTGAACGTCGTGAACGCGCAATTATCCGCCAAGAACGCAAAGCGCAGAAGCTCAAGAAGATTAAACTCGGCCAACGCTAAAAATGATAAAAGACCGGATCGCCCAAGACCTGAAGCAGGCCTTACTGGAAGGCGATAAGTTCAAGGTCACAGTTTTACGTGGTTTAAAAAGTGCCATTGGCTACGCAGAGGTCGCTGAAGGCAAGAGAGACACTGGGCTAAGTGATGATCAAATCATTGCTTTGCTGCAAAAAGAAGCCAAGAAGCGTCAAGAGAGTGCTGATTTATATCAGAAAGCTTCCGATACTGAACGAGCAGAGAAGGAGCTTGCAGAAAAGGCGATAGTTGAAGTATATTTGCCAGCTCAATTATCTGAATCAGAGGTAGCTGCGCATGTTGATGCAGTAATTTCAGAACTCAACGCCCAGGACAGTAAAGCGATGGGCCAAGTAATCGGTGCAGTCAAGGCGAAAACAAATGGTGCTGCCGATGGTGCACTGATAGCTCGATTAGTGAAGGAGCGTTTACAGTAATGATTTTGTTTTTTGGCCCGCCAGGGTCTGGTAAGAGTGTTCAGGGTGAACTGCTGATTGCAAAGCATAACTGGCAATGGGTGTCTACAGGGCAGCTATTTCGTGAGTCCAACGATGCAGAGGTGAGGGCAAGGCTGAAAACAGGCGAGCTTATTGATGACGAACTTACCAATAAGGTACTTGAAGCCGCACTAGGAACAATCAAAAGTGAAATGATCGTACTTGACGGGTACCCTCGTAATATTGACCAGGCAAAATGGCTGATTAATAAATTACCAAATTTTAATCAAAAGATTGACTGTGTTATCGCGTTTGCGGTGTCAAATGAAGAGCTTGTGCGACGCTTGAGTGGTCGTGGCCGTGGTGACGATGCCCGTGAAGTGATCGAGCGACGACTAGAGATTTATAATGAAAAAACTGACCCAGTCTTACAATTCTTGAAGGATCAGGGTGTTACAGTTGAACTGGTGGACGGCGAAGGACTTGTTGAAGATGTACATGAACGTATTCAGGTAGCCGTGCAGTCATGTATACAAAAGTAAAAACACTCGCAGAAATTGAAGCTATGCGCGAAAGCGGACAGATGCTCGCAACTGTGTTGAGTGTTCTAAAACGTGAACTCGCACCCGGTCAGTCTACAAAAGAATTGGCTGATATTGCTGCAAAAGAGCTAAAGGCTCTAGGGGGCTTGCCGGCATTTTTGGGGTATCATGGATTTCCTGACGTCATATGCATATCGGTAAACGACGAAGTTGTGCACGGTATTCCTTCAAAGCAGAAAATTATAGATCAAGGAGATATGGTTGGTCTTGATTTTGGTGTTAAATATCGAGATATGATTACGGATTCTGCAGTAACTGTTATTGCTGGAGATGCGATTGATAAAAAACACGAGAACTTATTGCAGGCAACGCAGGAATCACTCATGGCGGGCATTAAACAAGTAAAAGATGGGGTACAGACCGAAGATATCGGCAGCGCTGTACAGGCTGTGCTTGATGCTCATGGCTATGGCATTGTGAGAGATCTTGTCGGTCATGGTGTGGGGCATCATGTGCACGAGGAGCCTAATGTGCCAAATTACGGCAAAAGAGGCCATGGAGAGCGCCTGGTTGCTGGCATGACTATCGCGATTGAGCCCATGGCTACTATGGGTGGACACAGGGTGCAGCTTGATGCTGACCATTGGACAATTCGAACGACTGACGCTTCTTTGGCTGCTCATTTTGAGCATACGGTGTTAATCACCCAAGATGGCTTCGAAATCTTAACAAAGATATAATCAAAGCTTGCCCTAAGTAAACCATAGGCGGTATACTGCAATCATGCGAGATTCGGCCTCGACATATTTTGTAGGCTTAGATATTGGTACCGCTTACGTACGAGCAGTTGTTGGTATACTCGACCAGCAGTCCTCTTCTGGGCGCCCTTCAATTATTGGCCACGGTGTTGCGCCAAATCTAGGAATGCGCAAAGGAGTTGTAGTTCATGTAGATGATGTCGCAGAGGCGATTGCCCATGCTGTCACCGAAGCTGAGCGTATTTGCGGTAAGCAGATTAAGCAAGCAGTGGTTAATGTCAATGGCTCTCATATATCTGGCATTGATTCAAAGGGCGTGATTGCTATTAGTACAGCAAATCGTACGATTACTGCACAGGATAGACTGCGCGTAGAAGAAGCAGCGACTATCATCCAGCTGCCGGCTAACAGAGAGATTATTCAGGCGTTTACAAAAAACTACTCAGTTGATGGGCAGCAAAATATTAAAGATCCTGTTGGGATGCAAGGGGTGCGTCTTGAGGCGGATATGCATCTTGTGACTGCAGCGAGCCCTAGCGCACACAGTCTTGATGCAGCACTAGAGAAGGCGCAAATTCGCCCTTCCAACCATACAATATCGGGCTTGGCGGCTGCAGAGGCTGTTCTGAATCGTCAACAGAAAGAAGTAGGTACTGTTGTGGTTGATATTGGGGCAGGCACGACCAATATAGTAGTTATAGAGGATGGCGAAATACAGCACGTTGCAGTACTGCCTATTGGTGGCATAAACGTTACTAATGATCTTGCTATAGGGCTACAGACAGATTTGGATATAGCTGAAATGGTTAAGGTGCGGTACGGTGATTTTCTTAAAAAAGAGACTATAAAAATTTCTGCTGAGAAAGACGAGCATACCTTTGAGGTTGAAAAAATAAAAATGATTGTCGAAGCACGAGTTGAAGAGCTCTTCGAATACGTTGATAAAGAGTTACAG
Source organism: uncultured Candidatus Saccharibacteria bacterium (assembly GCA_964499935.1). Taxonomy (GTDB): domain Bacteria; phylum Patescibacteriota; class Saccharimonadia; order Saccharimonadales; family UBA4665; genus CALBGR01. The sequence continues at coordinate 13,047 of CAZCMS010000008.1, forward strand.
AAGATTAAAAAGTCACGCAAACTACCTGGCGGTGCAGTAATAGTTGGGGGAAGTGCAAAAATACCTAATATTGCCGTGATAGCAAAAGATCGCTTGCAGCTTGCTTCGCGCGTGGGGTATCTTCAGGATATTAGTGGACTTGCTGATACTGTCAAAGACCCATCATTTTATACAGCCACAGGGCTTATGATATTGGATATGCTCTTCGGTGGAGAAGACAAAGAATCACTTGATTATTCGGGTGGTGGCAATCCGCTGAGTATGATTGATACTCTGTGGCGTAAGATCAGGCGCTAGAGTTATTAATGTGTTCGCATGTAATTTGTGATAAATTATGCGTATAAATTTATTGAACTTCTACTTGTCGGTGGAGTATACTAGAGCTATTAGTATATTTATACGAGGGATACATACATAATATGCCACAGGTTGCACCAGCTATAGAAACATTTGCACGAATAAAAGTCATTGGCGTCGGTGGCGCAGGGGGTGCTGCGATTAATCGCATGATTGAGTCGGGGGTAGAAGGTGTTGAATTTATCGCAATCAACACTGATGCTCAGGCCTTACACCACTCTTTGGCAAAGGAAAAAATCCACATAGGTAAAGATGAAACTCGCGGACTTGGTGCTGGTGCTGATCCTTCGGTAGGTGAACGCGCAGCCGAAGAGTCTCTTGATGAAATTAAGGCTGCTCTTGAAGGTGCGGATATGGTATTTATTACCATTGGTGCTGGCGGTGGTACAGGTAGTGGTGCTGGCCATGTAGTTGCACAGGCTGCTCAGGAGCTAGGAATTCTTGTGGTCGGGTTTGCTACAAAGCCTTTTGCTTTCGAAGGCGAGAAGCGTCGAAAGAATGCTGAACTAGCTATAGGTAATTTACGAAGTGCTGTCGACACGCTCATTGTGATTCCAAATGATCGCCTACTACAGACTATAGACAGGCAAACGCCTCTTCTGGAGGCCTTTAAGGTTGCTGACGACGTGCTTCGTCAAGGAGTGCAAGGCATATCTGACTTGATTACCGTGCACGGGCTTATTAACTTAGACTTTGCCGACGTTAAGACAGTGATGGCAAATGCTGGATCTGCATTAATGGGTATAGGGCGCGCAAGTGGCGAGGATCGGGCTGTTAACGCTGCTCAACAGGCCATTGATTCGCCACTACTTGAGGTATCTATAGACGGTGCTCGGGGTATCTTGTTCAATGTTATTGGTGGTAATGACCTTTCTATGCATGAAATTAATACTGCTGCAGAAACTATCACAAATGCTGCTGACAGTGATGCGAATATTATCTTCGGTGCCACAATTAACCCTGAGCTTGATGGCGAAATTATTGTTACAGTGGTTGCAACAGGTTTCGATGCTTCATATTTTTCTGAGCGATCACAGCAGTCTATTTCTACCGAGGCAGGCATAGACAACGAAGCTGCAGAAGGTGCTCCCTCATTTGGTGCTGTGAGTAGTTCGGATATTTCAGATATAGATCTTACACTCAATGACGATAGTCAACGTGAAGGTGATATTACTAAGAGTAGCTTTACCGATGATAACCATAATACTCCAAATATGTGGACTATTGAAGATGAAAAAAATGATACTGACGCACCAGATAAAGATGCTTCAATAAACAATGAAGCAGAATCTCGTAGCTCTATGGAGGGGTCATTGTTTGGGGACCATAGCGAAGACGATGAACTTGAAAAACCTTCTTTTCTTCGAAGACTTACACGTCGCAACAAAGACAGCGAAAAAACTGACGACAAATAGTTTTTACAGAGGTAAAAATCTAATAGTGTACTAAATAGTACACCAATATGGTTATTGCATAACGCTATCCATGGGGGTATTATTGAAGCAGTGTACGCTATATATAAAAACTTGGCGTTTGGTACATTGATAATAAAAGGAGGGTAATAACATGAGGTGCAACCAATGTCAGCAGGTTGACACGAAGGTTATTGAGTCTCGTGATGTAACAGATGGAGAAGCGATTCGACGAAGGCGTGAATGCTGTAGGTGTGGATTTCGATTTACGACATATGAGCGTATTGAGCGTCCGCAGCTTATCGTGATTAAGAATAGTGGCTCACGCGAACTGTTTAGCAGGGAAAAGCTGCTTGCGGGTTTGTATAGGGCCTGTGAAAAGACCCCCGTAACAAGTCTAGAACTTGAAAAAGTGGTGTCTGCTGTAGAGCATGAACTGTATCAAGGAAGTGATTCGGAAGTTACGTCATTAAAAATTGGAACATTAGTCATGGACCAATTAGCAGGACTCAACGAAGTTGCATACGTGCGTTTCGCAAGTGTCTACCGCAGGTTTAATGATATAGCAGGGTTTGAAAAAGAACTATCTCAAATTAAACAGCGGAAGACAGTAGAACACGTCAAAATTTAGAGTATTTGACGGTTCCCCTCGACCTTTAGACGGGTATGTTGTAAATATCGGTTTGTATTTTTTGTGAACCAGGAATATAACTAATACATACTTGGACTGTGAAGTTCGTGGGGAGCTTGCCTTATTCACCGTGGGGGTGTAGGGAGAACTCTAACAAAGACCATATAAAATTAATTAAACTCGTCCAAAATAGGCGAAAAAGTGAGGGTATTATGGGACAAAAAACAACAAGCCTGGGAGTTAGGCGATTATTTACTGACCCTAAGACAAAGGCGTACGACAAACTGAAGTGGACAAAGCGTGATTCACTTATCAAGAATCCAGCTACAGGGGAAATTGTATTCGAACAAAAAGATGCAGAATTCCCTGAAGGCTGGTCCTTGAACGCGATCAATATTGTTTCGCAGAAATATTTTGCTGGCACTCCTGGTACTAGTGAGCGCGAAAAGTCACTCAAGACTTTGATTAATCGTATCGTGGATACAGTGACTCGTGCTGGACAGCAAGAGGGCTATTTTACGACTGACCAAGAGGCAGAAACATTCCGCGAAGAGTTAAAGTATATTCTTGCAACTCAGCGCGCAGCATTTAATTCTCCGGTTTGGTTTAATATTGGTGTTCCAAGTCGTGCGCAACAGGCGAGTGCGTGTTTTATCCTTGGTGTTGAAGACTCCATGCCATCAATCCTCAATTGGTATGTTGAAGAGGGTATGATCTTCAAGGGTGGGTCTGGCGCTGGAGTTAATCTCAGTAATCTTCGTTCATCTGCAGAAGGCTTGAGCTCAAGCGGTGGCAAGGCGTCTGGTCCTGTGAGTTTCATGCGTGGTGCTGACGCGAGCGCAGGTACTATCAAGAGCGGTGGTAAAACTCGTCGTGCTGCAAAAATGGTAATTCTTAACGCTGATCACCCAGACGTTGAAGAATTTATTTGGTCTAAAGATCGCGAAGAAAAGAAGGCTCGAGTACTACAAGAGGCTGGTTTTGACATGAGCCTGAATGGACATGATTCGTTTAGTATCCAGTACCAAAACGCCAACAACTCGGTGCGTGTGACTGATGAATTTATGCAGGCAGTTGAGAATGATGATAACTGGAATCTAGTTGCTGTTACAGACGGTCGAGTAGTAAAGACAATGAGGGCGCGTGACTTATTCCGGCAAATTTCTGAGGCTGCATGGGCATGCGCAGACCCAGGTATGCAGTTTGATACTACAATTAACCATTGGCACACCACACCAAATGCAGGGCGTATCAATGGTTCAAACCCATGTAGCGAATATATGCACCTCGATAACTCCGCTTGTAACCTTGCATCGATCAACCTTCTGAAGTACCTCAATGCAGATAACACCTTTGATATCGAGAGCTTCAAGCACACTGTAGAGGTTGTATTTACTGCTCAGGAAATCCTGGTTGGTTATTCGAGCTATCCTACAAAGGGTATCGACAAAAATGCACGTGCTTACCGAGAGTTAGGTATGGGTTACGCTAACCTTGGCGCACTTCTTATGGCACAAGGTTTGCCATATGATTCAGAAGAAGGGCGAGCACAGGCAGCTGCTATCACTGCTATTATGACTGGTCATGCATATGCTACGAGCGCAAAGATTGCGGGTATTGTTGGGCCATTTGCTGGCTACCACAAGGATCGTGATGGCATGAACCGCGTCCTACGACTGCATAGAGAGGCTGTATCTAACATTAATGCTGCATTTGTTGCCGAGGATCTTCTCAGTGCAGCAGCAGGCGCTTGGGATGAGGCTGTTGAGCTTGGTGAACAATATGGTGTTCGTAACTCACAGGCGAGCGTATTGGCGCCAACTGGCACCATTGGCCTTATGATGGACTGTGACACTACAGGTATTGAACCTGATTTTAGTCTAGTGAAGCACAAAAACCTCGTTGGTGGTGGCTCTATGGCTATCGTAAACCAAACAGTTCCACGTGCGCTCAAGACACTGGGCTACGCTAAGCCCGAAATCGATGCGATAGTTGATTATATTCACGACAACAGTACACATGTGGGAGCTCCAGGCCTAAAGAAAGAGCACAATGCAGTCTTTGCATGCGCAGTGGGTCAAGAGGCAATCCACTATCTTGGGCACGTAAAGATGATGGGTGCAGTACAGCCTTTCTTGTCTGGCGCAATCTCTAAGACTGTAAATATGCCAGAAGAGGCAACAGTAGAAGAAGTAGAACAGCTTCATATCGATTCTTGGAAGCTTGGACTGAAAGCAGTTGCAATTTACCGAGACAACTGTAAGGTTGCGCAGCCACTCTCTGCTAAGAAAAAGAAGAGTGATGAGGAAGATACTGGCACTGCTGAATCTGTAGCATCTGAAGCTCATATTGAAGATAAGATTCTTGTAAAGGGTACTGTTCGTAGATTGTTGCCTCAAAAACGTACAAGTCAAACGTACAAGTTCCATCTTGCTGATCTAAAAGGCTTCTTTACTGTCAGTGAATACGAAGATGGTACTCCTGGTGAACTCTTCATCAATGTTGCGAAGCAAGGTTCGACACTTTCAGGGCTTATGGATTCATTCGCTATTAGTGTAAGTCACGGACTACAATACGGTGTGCCTTTAAAGAGCTATGTGAAGACTCTTATGGGCACCAGCTTTGCTCCATCAGGTATCACAGACGATAAGGATATCCGTACGGCAAGCTCTATTACAGACTACATCTTGCGACGTCTTGCGCTTGACTATCTATCTTTCGATGATCGTCTAGAGCTTGGGTTGGCATCTATTGATGATATGCCAGATACGCAGATAAGTTTGCTAGCAGAGGCATCGCAGCAACAAGAGAATAATGAGATTGTCGATGACACGGCGCCAGTAGCAGTACCAGAGGTGGCACAAGTTAGCTCTGCTGCTGTGGAGAGTGTGAAGGCTTCTCAGGCTCAAGATACGCAAAAAGACGATAATGCGCCTCTTTGCTATAGCTGCGGTAACCAGACTCAGCGAGCAGGTAGCTGCTATGTATGTACCAGTTGTGGTAGTACAACTGGCTGCAGCTAGACAGTAGCCGTAAGGTATAAAAACAGAGGTATATGATGCCTCTGTTTTTTTATCTTCCTTAAGAAATATTTAAGACAAATATGGTATGCTAAAAAGTAATGAAACTGCTTATCTTTTATCGACCAAACAGTGAACATGCACGAGGCGTAGAGACCTTTATTCACGACTTTCAAAATCAATATCCACTTGATACAAAACTTAAAGTTATGGATCTTGATACTCGGGATGGGGCAGCTACAGCGACGCTGTATGACGTAGTGCAGTACCCAGCATTTTTAGCAGTCGCTGATGACGGAGTGCTTGTTCGGTCGTGGGAGGGGCAAATGCTTCCCTTGATGAGTGATGTTGCTGGCTATCTTCGATAAATTTAGTCATGTGTTTTGTGAAGAGACGTATTTAGGTTATAATTACTACAGTTACATGCATCTTTACTCTTGTAAGGTGAGCGACTATCAATCGCGAACGCAGCAGGAAGAAATCTAGACTATAGAGAGTAGAACCTGACGGGTAGCCCGTAATAGCAATAAACAAGCGCTAAAAGAGTCACTTCTTTTGGAAATCAGATGGTACCGCCCTAGAAAAGGGTTCTGATATTCAAAAGAAGTGATTTTTATTTACCGAAAAGGAGTAATAAATGAAATTTAAATCAGGCACACGCAGGCGAGCGATTGAGTACGAGAAAGACCTTGTAGAGGAGTGGAAAAAAAATAAGACATTCGAGAAATCGATTGAACAGCGATCGAAAGATAATGCGTATGTGTTTTATGATGGTCCACCATTTATTACTGGTGTACCACATCATGGGACCTTGCTTAGCTCAATTGTGAAGGATGCTGTCCCACGCTATCAGACCATGAAAGGTAAGCGTGTGGAGCGTGTATGGGGCTGGGATACTCACGGGCTGCCTGCTGAGGTTTTTACAGAAAAGAAACTTGGCATTAAGGATCGTCGAGATATCGGTACAAAAATCAGCCTAGAAGAATATATCACCACAGCACGCGACAATATGGTGCAAACCGGTAACCTATGGGAGCAATATGTTGATCGTATTGGTCGCTGGGTAGATTTTAAGGGCGCTTATAAGACCATGGACAAGGACTATATGGAGTCTATCTGGTGGGCATTCAAAACACTGCATGAAAAAGGCAAGATCTACGAGGGTGAGCGGGTACTTATGTATTGTACGCGCGATGCGACGCCACTTTCGAAGGCAGAGGTGACTATGGACGCCGGTGCGTATCAGGACGTAACGGACCCAAGTGTGTATGTGAAATTTCCGATGTACCTCGATAGTAATAAAGAAGATGGGCGTGACGCTTTGCCTAGCTCTAATCTTTTAGCGTGGACAACTACCCCTTGGACACTTCCTGCAAATACGGCCGTAGCCGTGAATCCGCAACTAGATTATGTTGAAGTCATCTATGTGGGTGAGTCATATATTCTTGCGAAAGATTTAGTTGAAAAAGTTATGACTGATGAAAAACATCAGCCATTGGAGTATGAAGTAACACGAACCTTTAAGGGTGAAGAGCTGGTAGGTAAAACCTACGAGCCTTTGTTTGGGAATCGAGGCGATAATGCTCATAAAGTATGGGCAGCGGATTATGTTGAAGCAGAGGCGGGAACTGGCATTGTGCATATAGCGCCTGCTTACGGCGAGGAAGACTTTGCTTTGGCTCACGAAAAAGGAATACCAGTTGTTCATGTCGTTGATGAAAACGGCTTTTATAGTGAAGGCGATTGGAAGGGTGAAAATGTTTGGGAAATCAATAAGACAATCGCCAAGACACTGCATGAACGTGGAGCTGTACTAAAGATCGATTATATCCGTCACAGCTATCCGCACTGTCACCGTTGCGGGACGAAACTTATGTACAGAGCGCATCCGAGCTGGTTCTTTGATGTGCAGGGACAAAAACAGCTGATGCTTGAACAAAATACCGAAACTATTAATTGGTACCCCGAGCACCTAAAGCATGGTCGTTTTGAGAAGAATATTCAGGCAGCCCCAGATTGGAATTTGAGCAGAGATCGTTTTTGGGCTACAGCAATGCCTGTGTGGGAGGGTGTTGATGTAGATGGTAAGAAGCGTCAAATTGTGGTCGGCAGCTACGCTGAGCTCAAAGAACTCAGCGGTGTTGAATTAGAAGATTATCATCGTCCATGGATTGATGACGTTGAGTTTGATAAGGACGGAGTTCACTATAAGCGTATCGATAAGGTGTTAGACGGTTGGTTTGAGAGCGGAAGTATGCCTTTTGCGCAGTTTCATTATCCATTTGAAAACAAAGAGAAGTTTGAACAAAATTTCCCTGGTGATTTCATCGTGGAATATATTGGTCAGGTTCGGGCTTGGTTCTATTATTTGCATGTAGTAAATATCGGACTCTTTGGTAAGGCGCCTTTTAAGCATGTAATTACTACAGGTAACCTCATGGGTAATGACGGATATAAGCTCAGTAAATCACGGGGCAACTACACCGACCCTAACGAAGTTATGGATAAATATTCGGCAGACGCAGAGCGCTTTTTGTTGCTTGGTTCACCAGTTATGAATGCTGAGGATTACAGCTTGCAAGACAAAGATGTGGGCGATGTAGCGCGTAAGCTGAGTATGATCTGGAACATGTACGATTTCTTTACGATGTATGCAGAAGTTGATGGCTGGGAGTTTGACGGTACACTGGCGCATCCAGAAAAGTTTACGAATCCTCTCGATGAGTGGATTGTTAGTCGTGTACATCAGCTTGGCCAAGAGATCGAGAAGCATATGGAAGAATATGATCTGTCAGGTGCAGTAAAGCCAATTTTGCCGTTTATTGATGATGCAAGCAACTGGTATGTTCGTCGTTCACGACGTCGTTTTTGGAAGAGCGGTAACGATAGCGATAAAAATGACGCCTATCAGACACTACATTATGTGTTGGTCTATCTTTCGAAGATAATTGCACCATTCACACCTTTTTTATCAGAAGAGCTATACCAGAAGCTCACAGGTGGTGAGAGCGTGCACCTACTTGACTGGCCAGAAAGTGGACACTTAAACGAACTATTGGTAGACCAAATGGCTAAGGTAAGGGAAGTGATTAATCAGGGCTTGAGCCAACGTGCAAAGGAGGGTATTAAAGTCAGGCAGCCAATCGCAAGCGTGTCGGTCGCGGGTGTACACGAAATTGATGACGATATGAAAGATATTATTGCCGAAGAGCTTAACTCGAAGACCATAGTGCTTATTTCTAGGTCGCCTAATGTAATGGAAGACGAATCCTTTAAAGAACATGTTGATGTAAGTAGGGGTACTGCTCCTTTTAGTGATGTGCAGGTTGCTATAGATACAGTAATTACCCCTGAACTTAAGCTCGAAGGGATTATGAGGGAGCTTATTAGGCACATCCAGAGCGCTCGTAAGGCAGCCGGATTTAATATAGATGATAGAATTTTATTTACTGTTGAGACAGATAGTGCAGAGATTGAACAGGCGCTTGAAGAGCATATAGAAACTATTCAGCAGGAAACTCTCGGCATCTTGCAGCCTAAGGATATGGATGCTACTCACAGCACAGAAGCAAAAATCGACGGAGTTGTAATCTCTGTGCAGGTAGCTAAGGTTCATAAATAGTGATACAACACTTTACAGACAGGTAAAAATTTGATATTATCTCATGGTAGTTAAATTTCTAGTGAAAGAAGTAAAGAATGAAAAAAGCAGTAATTAATACAGGCGGTAAGCAGTATCTTGTAACAGAAGGCGAGACGCTTGCTGTAGAATCTCTAAAGACCGATGCAAAAAAAATAGATTTTGATGCACTGTTGCTAATCGATGGTGATAAAGTACAGGTTGGCGCACCACTTGTGAAAGGTGTGAAAGTTTCTGCAGAAATTGTTAACGCCGACGCACGGGCCGACAAAGTGACAGCTATCCGCTACAAAGCAAAAAAGCGTGTTCATAAAGTGCACGGTCATAAGCAGCATCAGGCTGAAATCAAAATTACAAAAATCGCTTAGTACATTGTAGTATCAATGACAAAAAAACACTCTTAATAGAGTGTTTTTTTGTGGTCATCTGTGGATAATTATTGATGTAAAAAATATAAATTGTAAATAATGCAACACAAGAACACAATGTTTATTCACTTCTTAATAGGTAAATACAGTATAGCGATGTGCTAATAACAACTATAAAATTTACTTATTTCTTGAGAAGTACGTTATTTTTGATATCTAAAAATGGCTATTGATTCTATTGAGCGACCTCTGTAGCAACAGGTATAATTAGATACAAGTTTGCCCAAAACAAAAGCAAACAAACACAAACCTTCAATACAAAATATTGAAC
>CAZCMS010000009.1:0-22677 GCA_964499935.1 uncultured Candidatus Saccharibacteria bacterium
CCAGTGGGTTTTGCAATCTGGGCCGTACCCGTCTTACCACCAACGCTATAATCATCACTAAACTTACGTGCAAATCTGTGTTTATCTACCACGTATTCCATCATGGTCTGCAGGTCTTTGCTGACATGGGGTTTTACCACTGAATCCGAGAACACTTTTGGCTTATTTTTTTGCACGTCACCATTGCCTGCCACATACGATTCAACAAGATGAGGTTGATTATATGTACCTCCGTTCATCGTAGCTGCAAACGCCCCGGCCATCTGTAACATGGTGGCTGTCATTGCCTGCCCAAATGAAGTGTTGGCATACACAATATTTAATCCGTACCCCTTTGTGGGGCTTGGAATAACACCCTCTGCCTCGTACCCTTGTTCGATACCGGTTTTCTTACCGAATCGGAAATTGTTAGTCATATAGTCATGCCACACCTCCCTGCCTTGCTTATTCAACTCGCCACCACCCATTTGCATCAATAACCATGTTGCGCCTGTATTCAAGGAAAGATTCAGTATATCAGTAACGCTTTTTGTACCCGCTCCACCGTCTTCTTCAATATTGCGCACCGTATTGTCATCAATCTTATACTGCCTGGGATCGTAGTAAGTCGTATCAGCATTAACAACTCCCTTATCTAACGCAGCAGCAGCTGTCAAAGGCTTCATTACCGAGCCAACCTCAAGCGCATCAGTGACCGCCAGATTATTAAAAACACTTGCATCCTCGACCTCGGCATAGCGCGCCGGGTCATATGTCGGATAACTTGCCATGGCTTTCACTGCTGATGTTTTTGCCTCGAGTATTATCACACTACCAGATTCTGAGCGAGCATACTCTAAGCCCTCTTTTAAGAGTTTTTCAGCCTGCTTCTGCATTCCAATATCAAGCGTTAACACAACGTCGCTCCCAGGTTTTGCAGGTATGCGTACATTATCCTCGCTTGCAGCTAATGGCACACCTTTAATATCAGTCACTGCCTTTAGCTCACCTGGAATACCCTTCAATTTCTTGTTAAGCGCCTGCTCAAGTCCATATTTACCGTCGCCTGCATCATCAACAAATCCTAAAACTTGTGCTGCCAATGATCCTTGCGGATACGTACGATATTCTTGAGCCTGCGCGCCAACACCAGCTAACTTTTTTTTGAGCAATGCACCAACACGGTCTTTGTCTACCTTCTTCGCCAATATTGCGTAACGGCCACCTCCGTCAATCGCATCCTTGTACTGCTCTGCACTGCCACCGATTGTTTCGCTCACCGCACTTGCAGCCTTTGTAGGGTCTTTTATAAGTTCCGGATCAGCATATACGGTAAATAGCTGGTGATTCAGTACAATCGGAATCACCTTATCACCGTCGTGAGCTTTTATTACCCCTCTTGGTGCGTCTATCTTATACTCTTTGTACTGGTCACTCTGGGCTGCTGTTTTATAATGATCGTGTCGAATAACCTGAAGATAAAAGAGTCGAATCGCAAATACCACAAAAATAAGAATAATAACCGCATACCATATATGTACGCGTTTTATAGATGAAATATAGTCAAACTGTGGCTTCATATGTTGTTACAAGATGTATAACCCCTTCTTAAGGGTACTAATCAAGCTAGTTCTTGACAACTGCAGATGGTGCAACTGACACAAGGTTTTGAGCTGGCTCGCTTGCTTGTACGCGATCGAGAGACTGTAATCGTGCTGACGCAACTTCTAAATTATCATGCTCTGTCTTGAGCTGGGTTTGCTGCTGCTCTAGCTTATCAATACTATAACCAAAAGCATTAGTTTTTGTCACTTGCGTCAAGTACAAAAGTCCTAGTAGACACGCCAGAATAATGAGCGCTACTGTGTTTGTAATTGGGCCAAGCCTACGATCGGTTGACCGAAACGAAACCGAATTCTGGTTACGTACGACAAATCGCTGTCGGCTTGTCGCCATTGAACTTGAATATGTCATATTTTTCTCTTTTTGTGTTTATTTTTATTTATTTTTCGGACTCGTGGAGCGTTCATAAGAACGCTCCACTTGTCTGCCTCCTACTAGGCTCGTTCGTTAAGGTGTACTACCTTAACTTTGACTTTGTAGGCGCGGGAGGTGCTTTTAACCTGAATTGGCATGCGCTTCCCTTTCTTTGTTTTTTATTTTTGCTACGGCTCGCAGTTTTGCACTACGCGCTCGCGGATTAAAAACTAATTCATCTTGCTCGGCAGTTATCGGTCGTTTCGTCAGTAACCGCAGATCAGTGTCGTACCGATCTCCAGCTGCTTCTTTGAGCACATCTTTCACAATGCGATCTTCTAAGCTATGAAAACTGATAACCCCTAGCCTACCTCCTGGCGCAAGAAGATCGAGCCACAAGGGCAAGCTCTTCTTCAGCAACTCCAATTCATCATTTACCGCAATACGCAGCCCTTGAAAGGTACGTGTAGCGGGATGCATCCTGGAATAGCCTGGGTAAGCCTTAGCAATTATTTGTGCGAGTTCAGTCGTTGTATGCACTGGTCGGCCAGCAACAATCAGCTCAGCAATCCTCCTTGCGCGTGGCTCATCGCCATACACTTTTAGGATTCTGGCTATTTCATCCGCACTATAAGTATTTACTATGGTCTCAGCGGATAATGCTTGCTGCTGATCCATCCGCATATCAAGCGGACCTTCTTGCATAAACGCGAATCCTCTACTCGCCTTGTCAATGTGCGGTGAAGATATACCTAGGTCTGCCAAAATAACATCAAAGCGCCCTGCTTCACTGTGAAGCTTGGTAGTTGCAGTGTAAAAATCATGTTTCACGATTTCTACAGCATCGCCAAACTTCTCGTGTAATGCATCAATTGCCATTTGGTCACGATCGACTAAAACCATGTCTTTTGGCGCTTGAGTGCGCTCCAACACAGCACCTGCGTGTCCTCCATATCCTGCCGTAAGGTCAAGATACGATTCACCTTTTTGGGGTGCAAGCACCGCAAGTACAGGCTCAAGTAGAACCGGTATGTGTGGAATAGTTGTTATGTTGGTTTCCGTGTGCATATCTGCACTGAGACAGTTACCTGTCTAATTTTATTTTTGTTTTGGTGTTTGTTTTATTTTGTATCTAATAACAAGATCACCTAATCAGCAGTCAACTGTTTGTTTTTTTGAAATGTTTTTGTTTTTGTTAACAGCTACATACAGTATGTAAAGAAGCCTGTTTTTGAGCTGAGCTCAATAAAGATTTTGAAAAAATCCAATAACTTCTGACTTGTATATAGCTAAGTTGAGAGACTTATGTGTGAGGTGGAGTTTTGGGAGGTGTTTTTTGAGTAAAGTACAAAGGTTTTTAGGGTGGTTTGCCTTCATTCCACTGTTGACTGCCAAATAGCTAACCTTGTTGAGGCTTATCTATTCGTCTACCGAATTGTTAAAGTGCGTAATACTAATCAAAAACTAAGCGGTACCAGCCATGATACGCCAATACTTCCCGACTCTGACAGCCACGATATCTTTATCGATACCCGCGTAATCAAGCAAGTGCTGCTCAAGCGTTACTCGACCCTGCTTCTCGTCGATGGCTGCTTCAGTCTTGCCCATCCGAAACTGTACGTTGAGATCTGCCGTCTTCTCGTCAAGGATATTTCCCTGCAAGAGAGGCTCGACCTCTACGTCCCATACCGATTTTGGGTATAGGTGCAGATAAGACTGAAAGCCCCGGGTGACAACTACCCCGCCTGCGAATTCGTCTCGAAGTTCAGCCGGTATGGTTAACCGTCTCTTGTCGTCGAGCTTTCGCTGGAAGTAATCTACCGTGGCCATAATATTTTTTTGATTAAATTACTGTGGTTTTTGTTTGTTTGGTGGTTACCCACTGCTACCCACTGACTTGATAATACTACCCACAGCTACCCACTTACAAGTCTATTTATTCAAAAATGTCCTTGTTATGTCATACTTATCCACAGTTTTCCAAAACCTGTGGATTACCCACAACATATGGTGGTATTGCGCGCAGTAGACACGCTATAGGTTTCTATACCATCAATTACTACTAATTGACTGTTTAGTGTTTTTTTGTTATAATATACTTATTAGAAAGCAGCCAGTTTTCTACGGACCTAGGAGAAAAAGTGAACAGTACAGTGATCACCAGCTTCATGATTGGCAGCCTGGCGGGAGTCATGCTACTTGCGTTCGCAGTTGTGTTTGACATCGTTCGCGTCATGCAGATGAGCCGGAGGTTTCGGAAGCCCGACTACCTCAAGATCATACTGAAAAGCGTGGCTGGCAGCGTGTTGTGCCTCATCTTTGTAGCAAAGCTGTCTCTCTCGGATGAAGCGCGAAATAGCGTGCTCAAACCCGACGTCAGTTCGACACCTCTCATCATCTGGATTTTATTCTTCTTCGTCATGTTCACGATACTTGCGTGTCTGACATGGCGAATGATGATCGACATACAGGACGAGGATCATCTCGCTAACCGCGCAAGGATCATCAGTCCGCACGACCATTCCTGAACACTTCGCTCTCCTAGCAACACTAGACACGCCCCAAGCACGACTGTAGCTGGAAGCATACTGACATACATGTCAGAAGCTCGCTCTTATCGTGGTCTGTGGACCAAGGATATTTAGTATTTATATTTTTGGTTTCATTGGGGTAGCAGTTTCTAGTCTAAGACTACTGATGAGACCTAGGAGGTTTAGGTCGAAAAACTGTGAGATATTTAGTATTTTTTTAATGTCTATGCTGTATAAATAACTACATAGAGAGTAATAAGGCTTTCTACGTACCCGAGGAGCAAAAGATGGCAGAATCATTTGCCACGATTGCAGTCCTGCTTTCACTAATCCACCTGCCTGTACTGATTCTTCTGTGGGCGAACTACAAGTACGGCATCACGTACGAGCGCATGATGGGCGACGACGAGCTGCCCTTCTACAAGTGGCCATCCGTAAGGTGGTGGAGGCTGGTCAATAAGCAGTCGGTGGTGTTCTTGGCCGTATGCAGCGTGTCGCTAAACGCCCTGTACATTGTGGGGAGGGAGAATCTCACAGAACCCAACCTTCCGGTATGGCTACTCTGTCTCGCTGGGATCTACCTTTCCATCAGCTTGATCTCTAGGCTGATATGCCTCAGGCTGGAGCTGAATAAGAAAGCACACAATCAGAGGAGATCAGGACGGCAAGAATCGGCCCAACGCTCTTCCTAGAAACATAAGACATCACCCCACACAAAGCTAGAAGCACGCTGACAGCGTACGTATTCAGAAGCTCGCTTGTGGTCTTGTGGCCAAACATAGTATATGTAGTTTGTATACTATGTTTGGTTTTGGGGCAGTTCAGGATTATGCGACAACACTTCCCTTGATTGGGAGGTTTTTATTTGCCTAGAACAATCAATGCGATCTGCTATGTGTGCCTACTCATTACCGAGGATAATCGTATAGCGACCACGAGCACCGTAGTTATGGGGCATATGCAGCGTTTCCTTCTCGTGTTCAAACATTTTGCGAATGTCCTTTCGAGTTACTGCAGCAGTCGCTTTGGATGGCGGATGTACGTTAAAAATTGCTACGTTAGTTGCAAAAGCAATCACTGCAGCAGTAATGCGCCACTTTAGTTCTTTGTTGAATATATGTTTTTGTACGTTTTGCATAATTTTTGTTTATTTGTTTGTTTTATATTAAAACAATACTATTGTAGCAAAATGTTTATGTTTTGTCAATATTATTTCGCGATACCTTATTGCCCTGGCTGCAAGCTTCTAGTCCCATTATCCTTTTTTGGGACAAGAACGGTTACCATTTCCCTGTTACCCTTTCTCTACAACTATAAAGAGTTGTATTGTGATAATTTTTACAGCAATCATACTGTAACACTTTTACTCTAAAGGCAGACTCCGGAGCCGTTGGATTTTTGAATTTTATTTATTTAATTTTGCAAGGAGTTTACTATGACACATCAAACAAATAACGGAATATATATTCCACAAAGACAGTTACTATTAGTACTAGCAAGTGTGATGATCGCTATTTCTGCAGCAATTATCTTCTCTGCTATCTTCGTGACGAACCTAGTACAAGGAAAGGTTGCCTCAGCACAAGCACAAACCGCGCTACAACCCAACGACTCAGAAATATATACTAGAGGAACTACACCGACTGCCGTAGGGGCGGCATGGAGCTACGAGGATCCAAATGCTGGATGTACGGTACCTACGGGAGGCTCAGGAGGGGAGCAAACAAGTGGCATGACTACACCTGCAGCCACTCGAGCTACTAGTAACGCACCAGACAATTCATCATCGTACACATCAAGTAAAGCTCGTAGTTATGCCACTCCGACAAAATACAGCAAACCAAAGCACCATCCAGTAACATCGAGTAACATCAGTAACTCATACAATAACAACTACAACAACAGTTACAACAAGAGTACGAATATCAATAACATAGATAAGAGCACCAACTACTCACATAGCTTTAATCAGGGCTCATACAACAACGTGAAAGGTGACCTCAAGCAAACAAATATCAATGACTCTAACGTTGATACAAAAATCATCAACCAGACCAACAACCCTCACAAGCCACATGGTCCGCAAAAGCCACACCATGGAAAAAATGACCACAAAGACAAAGGAAATGGCTCATACCACAACAAGCCACACGAGGAGCAAGACGGTTGGCAGCCTCGAAATCGTGATACCGATACCACCCCACTCACTGCTGCTGTTGCAGAAGACTAGCGTAAAGCATCACGATAACACCGCAAATAGAGCGACTGCGTAGTGTGGTCGCTCTATTGATGTGACCTTTTCTTACGGTCGTGGTAGCTTAATTCCCGCCGGAGCTGATCAATGCGTACAATATATTTTTCAAAAGGCTTTAGCAAACTCGAATACTGCCAATTAGGCGTCATGACGTGCAGCAGCTTCTTTTCCTGCTCGAGATACTCGATAAGGCCAAAAAAATCACCGTCACCAGATACAATGATCGCCTTATGGTATCGCGGAAGTTCCTTCATCGCATATAAAACTAAATCTGCATCAACATTTCCTTTTGTGGCGGGCTTAGGAGTATCGGTTTTTTCTTTATCTGCTTTTTCAGAGTCCGCGAATGCGTTCATATCAACAGTTGGCTTGAGCACCACCGAATAACCTAGGTCATGCATTTGTTCGTACAAAGCCTCGTTTTCTTGCATATAGCCTATAAACATATACGCTTGTTTAACATTATACTTCTCTTCTAAGTAGAGCCTGAATTTGCGCCAGTCCATCTTCCAACCTGCCTTTTGTACACCAAGGTTTAGGTTTTGGCTATCGATAAATGCATAGGCTATCGGTTTTTTCTTTTTCGGGAATCGTCGCCTCATACGTTATATCATACCACTTTAGATAGCCTGATAGACTATCTGGGTATTATGCGATTTTCTTTTTATTAAATCCGCTGAGTAGCATAGCAAATTCTTCTGCATCGCGTCCTGTCGGCAAAGTGTTTCTAAGTGGTTCGGTTGGATCATATGTAAAGCTTGCTATTTGTGAAGGCTCTACGCCTACCAGCGCATCAGGCTTAGCGACTATTTTTGCTTGATATCCGCCTTCGACAGATTGTACCTGTACGTATCCGCTTACGCTACCCCTTGTCGTTACAAGGTCAACATTCGGAACCGTCCCCTCAAAAGAAGCACCAAGTGTACGACGTCCTAAGATTTGAGCTAATTTTTCTTGTTTTTCGCATATCGGCTGAAGCTGTTCTCGAATTGTTTGTCTGATATTAAATGCTTGAGCGACATATTCGTGAGGCGTCATACCAACAACCAAATCCAATGCTTCTCTAAATTCCACTCGCGCATCACTCACGCCACCATGATTACCGTCTTGGTACAACATGTACGTCAGCGCCATCATAGCTTTATATTTTTCAACCGAGGTCATTTCAGAAGTACTGTGTAGCATAGCTTCACCACTATCAGTTAATACTGTCATTATTGGAATACCGACATTTCCCCTTGAGAGCGCGCATAATAACACCCGATTCGACCCTGTGCTATCAGGACGCACCAGGGCAAATCCTGTTTCTATATCATTCTTTGGACTTTTATCATTAAGATTAAGCTCAAAAATATGAGCAGCGTCATGTTTTTCAGGTGTAAAGTTATGAGCATCTTTAGACCCAATGAGTGTTATGCCACGTGGCGTAAACCGATGTTTTTCAAAATACCCTTTATATGCACCTGCAAGATATCCGCCTAGCGCAATCGTAATTCCTTCCGCGCTTCGCTCAATTTCAGAATGCACGATTTTTTTAACTCGATCAGTGTACTCATATTTAGACTGTTCGGGCGACACTAATTTGCGTAAGTCCTCAATAAGCGCCAAGCGTTCGGTCTGTCGCTCGTCGCCCTGGGTAACAAATATGGTATCGTCATGTATTTCCGGGCCAAGCTGCACATAGCTGCATTCGCCATCTGTGCGTGGTTCAAATGTTGCAATTGGTAACCGCACCGCCCCACGAGCAATGTGATATGTGAGCATACGAGCGCCAGGGTGATAGGTTATTTTTTCCTGCTCCTCTACAATAGTTACCTTTTTGCGACGAATACCTGTCGTTGACACCGCCTCTCTAGATACAGGAGTCACTTTTGTACGTTTATGATACTGACGTACTAATGAAAAAGGAGTTCTGATAGAGTTTCCAGTTTCTGTACGTCCATAAGAATCTTCATGTATAAATTGGATGGGGTCTTCGGCTACACACTGCTTAGCTGGAAAGTTTACGTCCGAAACTACGGTCGCCCATTTTAGTCCCCGTGGTAAATATCCTTTGTCCTCAGGTGCTTTCACGCCTTGAGGTAAGCGGTTCTGCACAGCACGTGCAAGCTCGGCAGCAGCGACACTACAAACTCCATACTCTACACTCAGCGCTCCGCCCAGCAATGAACGGTGTGGCTGCTGTGTGGTGACTTCATTTTCCTCAGGCACCACCTCTTGGGTATTATTCGTCTCAGACATAATTTTTATAAACTATACATCATAAATGACTGTAAGTAAAATTTATTAAGCTATAGCATCTTCGCCGAAATGCTTTTCGAGGCGGGCTTTTATGGAACCTGGCTGGCGCCCGAGTTCCTGAGTAAGCTTATCAATGCTCACTGCCTTGCCATCACCAAACATTGCTACCAGCTTCTCATCATCTTCTGGCTTCCATGGACGAAAGGCATTCGGATAGGTTTCTCGCATTTTGGCTAACTTTTCTGCCCACGGGCCTTGCTTGGGGGTAGACTTCTTCTTAGGTTCGTCTTGAGTCTTCGCCCGCTCCTCTGCTTTCGCTCGTAAATGACTGTACTCGATGGTATGTTTTTTAGATTGAGCACGCAACATGCCATCAATCTCTAGTGCAACAGGACTCACTTGCAACGCCACCCTGTTAATCCCTGCCAGGCTCAAAGTATCAAGCCTTTTTACACGTGAAAGCGCCACATACCCCATGCCTTCGACAAATGCTTTACGTAAATCTATCTTCGCTGCATCGAGTGTCATGCCTTGGCTTTTATGTACCGTAATCGCCCATGCAAGCCTGATCGGCAACTGCGTAAGTCCTGCCCGTTTCTTATCCCCGTCACGCAACTCCCACGTCTCGGGAGTAATTGTCATCCGACGTCCATTTTTGAGTTCAACAATCGGATAATCCGTATCTTCCTCAAAATCTATCACTACACCAAGCGAACCGTTAACGTATTTTTTCTCTGGGTTATTTTTGACACACATAATAAGTGCGCCTTTTTTAAGAGTTAATTCCTCGTTTGCTAAACATGCTTTCTTTAGGCTTTCGACATAGTTCGCGCTACCTGTGTGCTGCATATAGTACGTATACTCATCCCCCTCAAGTTCGGCAAGACGCTTATTATTTATAACGTCAACATCAACATTTGTTGTGTGTAGCTCTGTGGCCTCTCCCACCTCTGCATGTTGTCTCGCTAATAAAGATTCCGCATGGTTGCGACGCACATCTCCTGCTCGCAGGGCGGTCAGTATTTCTAGAAATGCATCATCATCTTGCCGATGTTGCTCTGTTAAATAGCAAATTACTGGATCTAATTCTTGCCATACCTCACTGCCAACTACAAAGCCACCTGCATTATTTGCACCTCGGTTTACGGGAGGTAGTTGGAAAAAATCGCCACATAGAATAATCTGCATGCCACCAAATGGCACATCTTCGCCTCGTACTGTACGCGCCACCTGGTCAACTAGATCAAGCCTAAAATCATGCAGCATCGAGATTTCATCGATAATTAACACATCGGTCTTTTCTATCGTGTCGCGACGACCCTTAGGCATGTCTTTAAAGAAATATTTAGGCAAAGTGTCATGTATACCAATACCGCTCCACGAGTGGATTGTGCCACCTCCAAGATGTGTTGCAGCCAACCCAGTTGTGGCAGTAACAGCTACTGTTTTACCATCCAAACGAGCATGCTTAATAAAGCGATTCAAAAGATGTGTCTTCCCAGAGCCAGCTGGGCCCGTAAGAAGCGCACTCTTCCCCTCTAGCAAAATCTCCAACGCTAAATCTTGATCCATTACCTATAATTATAGCTGAGTGACCTTAAATGACACTTATATTTCTCGAAAATACGGTAATTACAACACTTCTTTAAGGAGCGCTGTCTCTTCGTCGACCGGCTTGAGTGGTCGTTTTTTCAGGATCTCGTAGCGCTGGCCTGTCATTGGTGATTCGATGTAATCATCATTAAGAAGATTTACAAATTTTGTCATGTCCTTGTCGTCCATAATAATAATCGCGCCCGCTTCGTCTGTCATAAGCTCAAGACCCATTTCATCGGCGTGCTCAATAAGTTCGTCTTGTTTCACTAGACTTGGTTCGATTTTTTGCAACTTCTTAATTGCTGCAGGCTTGCCCTTCACCAAAGTTTGTAAACTTAGACCATCGGCAAAACTGAGCTTGAAATTGGCCTCTATTTCGGCCACTTTTTGGGCTGCAATAACCGCTGCTTTTGCATCATACCCGAACAGGCTTTTTAACTTAGCCTGATTAAATACAAATAAATCCTGGTCGACAACTAAAAGATGATTTTCACCAGGAATCTTTAGTGCAGATAATTTTTCAAAAGGTTTAAATACACCATCTTTCAAAAGCCAAGCTGTATGCCCCTTCATAATTTGGTTGGTCGGCAAGTGTTTTATTAAATAAAACGATTTGCCCATATCCTTATGTGAACAGCGGGCAATCACGCCCTTCATGCGCTTCATGTCGTGTTCTTCTTCGTTGAACTCTTCAATCTCATGCGCTTGGGTTTTGAGCCAATTGAGCGTTTCTACGAGCTTATCAACATTTTTGACTCGTGTGCGCTGTAGGACATTGTCTTCTTTTTCGGCGTCTTCAAATCCACGCACCACTAAGCCTTTATCAATACCCCCGAGGATAAATTCCAGAATTTCGTCAACAAACAACGGGCGCATTTGCTTGGCAACTTCTCCCCCAAGTTTTGCCCTGTATACCACATAGTTTTTGTTAAAGAAGAATAAATCAATCTTTAAATCATCGACATATTGCACAAGGTTATTTGCCCACGCAAACACATCGGTCTCTTCATAATTTTCTTCCGAGGAATTTATAGACTCTACAATATTCTTAGTTTCATCAATATTTGTTTCGGTCATATACTATTTGCTCCAAGATTTATTTCTATATATTACTCTTGGATTATTCTACGCTATGTGGACAGAAAATACTGCTGTAAAATAGCCTACTACCCTATCGATAGCTTCCAGATAAAAGCGATAAGTGCTATTATTATCCCCACAGAAGCTATGCTCGTCCAATTAGTACCCTTTTTGAGTCTTCTTCCTTCGAATCCAACCGTATTCAGCTGAACACTATTCTGCACACGAGCATCTGCATAACGCTGGGTATTGTCGTTAAATTCGTCACTGAATCTTTGAGCTACAGTCAATAATTTCTCCATTGTTACCTGTAGCGATTTGTCGCTAAAGTCGATAGGTTTGCTATATATAAATAAATTATCGTCTATCACTTCGAAGCTATACTCCTTACCTTGGTCTATTAGTATTGCCATGATCTCTGGTGTAAGAAAATATAAAGCATCCCGCTGATACCCTACCGGTGCGTACGTGGTAAAATATGTATCAAAATCACCCTCAAGCTGCATTTTCTGTCTAGACGAAAAATCTACTGAAAGGCTTTGATACAAATTACCACTCAGAGACTGTATAAGCACATGGGGTACACGACGAGCCAATTTAAAGTGCATAACTCCGTATTGATAGGTCCTGCTACTCTTACCACTGCCAGTGGTATAGTTATAGTTCGCCATTAGCCAATATTGTTTTGTATCAGAAATCCCATCTTCAAAATGTCGATTTCGACCTATTTGGAATATACATCCAGGTAAGTTGGTATCCTGCAACGGACTTATGTAAGATAGGCCATTTGTCTCTGCAAACCGCCTTAAACTCACTGACGTGATAGCTTGTCGAACAAGTGCTACCACCGCAATCGCCAGTACCCCTCCCAATATCAAAATCATGACATACGCCTTGAGTATCACCGCAACTATAAACAACCCTAAAATAAATACAATAGTAACTATTTTTTGCCTATTGCCTAGTAGCTCATCCCATAATTCACGCTTAGAGACAGAATAGCGTAACGATGTGTAGTCATATTGACGCATATACGATTTATCATACATGACTACATGTTACTGCTTAAAATGTTTACACGTATTAATAGGTGTACGATGTATTATTCGATGTCTTTTATTGGCCCGACGACTTTGATTCGGTACACGCTATACGTACCATCAGACTCTGGGCGGAATTCCACCGCACACCGTGCCTGAAAATAATCACCAAGCATGTCCTTGTAGTTAATCTCTGACGAACCATAGCTACGATTATTAGGCCTTTTGCCCGAATAAACTAAAAATTCACGAGCTTCATGAGGTCGCAGTCGAGTATCAAGCTCGCGTTTTGTACCAAGTAAAAATATTTTGTCGAGCTCTATTTCTTGGCCAGATTCATTACGTATTTCTGCCCGAACAGTCATTTGATCACCGTTGTTATGCGATTCTACACGCTCGACACGGACAAATGGAATTGTTTTACGTCCATTATTTAAGACTTGAGTCTGTTCTTTTTGCTGTTCTTTTGCAACCTCATCCTTCTCATCTGCCTCGAAAATTGGTTTACCGTCAATCATTTTCTTCAATGTACCAAAAAATCCCATACTACCTCCTATTTCTAGTTTAATAATATCAGACCACTTAGCAATGTACGGTACCTGCCCGAAAGTTTTGCACGCCCGCAATCAGTGCATCACAATCGGCGTGTGAGATACGATTATATTCGCGGACCGCAGAAGAAAATACCGGACTGAAGTCCGCCGTTACTGGTGTTTCGGCACTATTAACATAGTCGGCTTGAATAACCTCTTCTATGCTGTGTATCGATTGTAGATCGGGAACTATCTGTGCATCAGGTGATGCAACCGATATTGCATGAACGCGCTTTTCGGCAACAAGCACGGCATCTTTTGTCCACTCAAACTTATACGTCGCACGGTAGCCATCACCCTGTGTGCCAGCGACCTGCGCCTCTTCGTCCTCGGCTCGTATATGGTATCTTTCGGACATTCTCATACTCCACCCGTGTATTCCACGATACGCAAGTCTGCCGGTGAATCGATGTTCCGTGTAGCGAAAATCATCTTCTGTTAACGCCAGTTCAAATACTGAACGAGGTAAAAAGATTTGTACCCTTCTATCTTTATTACTTGCACGCCACCGTCCCTCGCCTTGTCTATTTCGTGTTTCTGTTTGAGCAATAATTTTGCACGCCTTTGCAAGCGTAAACATTTGTTCTACATTAGGCTTTTCGTGCAACTCACCAATGTTTTTCGTCATCGCTCAGATCAGACCCCTACTGCTCTATTGATTACTCTATAGTTTAGCAAAATTTAAGAATTTTGCACGGAGCCAATGATAGTAGCTATGACTTTTTGCGAGATTTGCTGAACTTCTGAGATTTTGCAACATTATCAATCAATATTTCATCAATATCTAAATCTGCAATGTCGGCTAACGCTACTATGTAGTACAGAGCATCTCCTAGCTTCTCGTGTAGCATGGCTTTGTCTTGATCAGTCAACACACCATCGTTGTCTCGAATAGACTTTTTGATCTGATTCGCAATAATACCAGCCTCACCGTTTAAGCCAAGCATACGATGCGCCAGTGCAGCAGAAGACTTGTCTTTTATTGCAAGACTTTTTAACGCTTCGGTTTGATAATCTTTTAAATTCAACGACTGCCCCTTATCCTTAATGTCTTACCCTATTCTACTATAGATATATGTATTAAAAGCGTGGAGATTATTACTCAGCTGGAGCGTATCTACCAAGCACCTCATTTTGTCCATCGTTTGGCACCGACTCGTATGCTGTGGCGCCTTCTTGAGGCTCATCTGTAGCAGCCCCATCGACAAATTCAACGCCTGCACCGCCTAAGCTAACTCCGGCTGCACTTCTGTACTCTTGGACTATACTATCTTCTTGACCCTTCGAAGCATCAGGGACAAAACAGCTTCCACCACCAGGCCATTCACTGGATTTTATAGTGATGCCTTCGCGCTTGCCACACATGTCATCGGTTACATCACCCTGGGCGATACCTTCAATGTTTACCTGCACATAACGCCCTTCGGGCACATATTGTGACTCGGTCACAATCGCACCTTGTGGTAATTTTATATCTTCGATTTCATTGTTCTGACCACAGCCAGACGCACCTAACATAAGACCCAACGCCGTGCATGCTGCCGGTAATTTATTCATATTATTTCTCATAACCTTACTCCAAATTTGATTAATTCTCTTTTAGTAAAGACCCTCTAGTACAAATTGATCGCACGATCAGCGCGAGTCTTTACATATTGCCCTAGCAGGGCGTTCCTCCTTAAATGTAGTTCTTGAACGTGTCAAGCCACACCTTATCGTGACCTGCCTGCTCCATAAGCCGTCTCGCCTCCTCGGGCCCATACTCCTCTAGAGTGTTATGTACATCTTGACATGCTCATCTGTCGCACGATTTTCACGCCTGCGCTTCACAGTAGCCAGGCTATCGCCAACAGAACCATGTACGCAACCGAGAGGGGTATCACGATATAAAACAAGATCATGGCAGATGACTCTGGAATATCGCGTACAGGCCTCCCATCCTTGATCACAAGATCGTGGCTAAATGCCCAGTCCATGAACACGACGAAAATAATCATCGTCACCACAAGCACGCAAAAGCCCGTATACCGCAGCGCCTTCTCCGGCTTTGCAGAAACATCAGCCCCAACCAGACGAACCAAAGAAACTACAACCGACACAAATCCCAGCCCAGCAAACGTGTAGCCGAACCAAGACAGGTACTGAAAGAACGAACCAAACAAGACTTTCTCCTCGCGTTGAACATCGATTGTATGATTACGTATATTATAGCATTTTTTGCTTAGTTTTCAAGAATCGGACTCTCTACTCACTAACTGTTAGAATTTTTTTAAGGTTATCAATTAAAGCTAGCCGAAATTCGCCCGTGAAGTCATGGCTTGCAGGCATATCGATAATTTGCACACCATCAAGATAATTAAACTGAGTCTTGCCTAAAATCTCATCATTTGTTGCTCTAATAATTATCAGCTCGACCCTGTTGGCTAGCTGCATATATAGCTGCGGAATATCAATTGAAGATATGTTATCGATGTAGTCTTTGTGTACAAATGTTGTTGTGCAATCACGTCGTGGGATTGAAGAGCTGCCCGCGAGATCAATGCGCGCACCAGGCCTGTCAAATGTACGCATAAACGTTTCGATATTAAGCTCGGCTGGTGGCGCAAGAAAAATAACTCGCTCAACACCATCCAAATCGGTTAAGCTTGCAGTAATGCAACCCTGGGAGTGAGCAATTATTGTGTCTGAATTTCCAACTTCTTTGATCTTGTTATGTAAGGTGCTGGACTGTTTATCGAACGGCGCAACAGTAATGTTTCCATTAGAGTCTACTGTATTGTAGTCAAAGGTTATAAATGTATGATCGGACATGCCCTGAGCAATATCAGTAAACAACCCTCTGTCGTCTGCCCTTACCCCAAAGCCATGTGAACACACGATGCTACGCATACGCAGTTCTGCCACGTTCCATGATTTTCTTAATGTTATGAAGTTCGTCCTTCATCCATTTAAGCTGCTCGGCATATCTCTCATCACTTGCTGTAGAAACTTTGTAGTTACTCATCATAATTTCACAACCATCGCCATTTGGCACCACCCTATACGGAATTAGACTTTTTTCACCACTACTTAATATACAAACGTGATCTAGTAGTAGCTTATCTTTATCGAATTTTGGAATTACACGCACATCGCCTTGAGGAGTATGAAAAATCCATTCTGTATCACTAATTTGTTCAATATTTTTTCCAAAATCGCTAAGCTGTTTCCAATTCGACAGATTCGAAACAAAATCATAAACCACTTCAGGTTTTGCGTTAATAGAAACGGATACTGTGTCGAACGTAAATAATGTCATACTACACTACTTCCATTTGAGGTGATATTTTTGAGCAGGCCGTGATTCGCGTGCATCAAAAAGATAAAAATCATCAACCGTTATTCTATAAAACTTACGTCCATCCTCCTGAAGTGAGTCTTCGATAATTTTAGTGTCTTTATCAAATCTATCTTTCGTTGCTATGTAAGCTGGGTGATTTTCGTCGACACCCTGAAGGAGTTCGGCTCGCCCTTCGAAATATACTCCCCTCGGCTCATCGTTCTTGCTATGCTGCTCTACTATATTTCCAGCCACACGTGCATTGATAGCAATTTCTTGGCTGTGCCTACGCGATGACTTTGAGCGAAAGTAGATATTCAAATCCTCGTCATACGCAAAATGTACTTCGCAAATCCATGGCCTACCGTCGGCACACGTCGCTAAAGACATATGAATCACATTTGGTATATAATCTCGAATGATCTGTTCTATATTCATATCAATTACTATCCTTGATTACTTGTATTAATATTACCAGATATTTTAATTCAACATGTTCTGTCACCTACCAGCAATCCATACCTCGAGCGTATCGCACGTGACGATCTAAAACTACCACACAAGATTACATTACGCCTTATCTGGGAGAAAAACCCAGAATCTGTGGCACTTCTAGCACCGAAGATGGTAAACCTTCAGGTAATATATCAATGTGATATTCTGTGGGCGACACATCGTTTGCAGTATCTGGGTGGAATAATGAAGCTAGATATTGGTTCTGCACTCTACCGACACTGAGTTCAAATTGACCGCCACCATACATACCGATTCCCTGTTGGGCACATAGTTCATATACCTTAAACAACTCTTCCAGGCTACCAAAACGTGAAGGTTTCACGTTTATGAACTTCGGCCTGTAGGGCATATTTAAAACATCCTCCACTATATGCAATGGGGCGTCCCAAGTAATTTTATTAGCATACGGATCAAGAATAGCTTTTGTTTCACTATTAACATCCGGGTCTTCAAACCATGCATTTGGGAATGTTTGTAATAGCTTTTTGTATAACTCAGGGTCAGTCTCTACATCGACAGGCGTACCTTTGTAAAAACCTTTTAAATCTAGGCTCTCGACTGCACCTGTTTCAGACAATTGCTTGATCAGCTCATCCGACCAGTCATTTGTTGGGTCGAGCTTAAATTTTAAGTCTGGATATTGATTAAGTCTTGCCTGCAATAGATCAATCTTACTTGGACTACCAAGCCGTTGTGATATTACAAAATGCACTGGCTTTGGCGTAATTTCAAGAAATTCAGCTAAATTTGTGCCAGCCTGCCTAAGCGCCAAGTCGAGCGCTGCACTTTCAAATGCCCACCGTCGATATCTTCGATACACCTCATCTTTTGGTTGATCTGAAAATAAGTTTAGCTCACTAATTCTTTCACAGAACCCACCCAAGTTTCCGCTATATGCGAGATCTAAAGCTTTTCCGTTCTCCTGAAATTGAAGTTGATTATCAGTATCGTATGTTACATCTTCGCCTCTACCTGTTTGCCCTTGCCCACTTAAGGCAATTACAGTGGTGTGGCGATTGTTGCCACCAACTACTGTTAAATTATGTGGTTCCAGCTCAAAGCCTTCGATAACTATAGGAAGTTTTGAGATTTTTTCATACATCACGCCCATACTCCTAGCATAGCACGTTGACTTCACCCTCTTGGGAGGCTGAGTGGTCTCTCGCAGCCATAAGCGTTATACTAAAAACATGAAAGTACAAAATAAAGTTATTGTTGTTACTGGTGCTGGCGGTGGCATAGGTAGTGCATTAGTATTAGAACTTTTGTCTCGGGGAGCAAAGGTTGCAGCGGTTGATTTAAAAGAAGAAAGTTTGCGTGAGTTAGCAGACAAAGCTAATGCAGGCGAAAATCTCACTATTCACGCTATAAATATTACTGACAAAGAGTCAGTTCTGAGCCTCCCGGATGAAGTTATAAAGCAACACGGTGCGGTTGATGGAATAATTAACTGCGCTGGCATTATTCAACCTTTTGTCAGGATAAACGAACTTGAATACGAGACTATCGAACGAGTTATGAACGTCAATTTTTACGGTACGCTCTACATGACAAAAGCGTTTTCGCCAAAGCTCCTAGAGCGCAATGAAGCTCATATAGTTAACGTATCCAGTATGGGTGGGTTTTTGCCAGTACCTGGTCAAAGTGTGTATGGCGCCTCGAAGGCAGCCGTTAAGTTATTGACTGAAGGTTTATACGCCGAGCTCCTCGATACCCCTGTTAGGGTAACCGTGGTCTTCCCTGGCGCGACTAACACCAAAATTACCGAGAATTCCAATGTCAAAACTCCCGGCATGAATGATACATCCAGCGACAAAATATCCACTCGGATGCTCTCGCCACAAAAAGCAGCCTCTATAATTATTAAGGGAGTCGAGAAAAACAAGCCTCAGATCTTTACTGGCAGCGACTCAAAATCAATGAACAGACTATACAGACTTAATCCAGTTTTTGCCACAAAATTTATTGCCAAGCAGATGAAGTCACTCTTGGGTCAGAACACCCAATAATATCTATTGCTTTGGAATTGTGCCGTTTCGGATTGCCTGACGCACTGATAATTCAAGCGTGCGAGATACCAACATCTCAAAACCAAGCATCACTGCAGCCACACCACGAGCTCTCTGTCTTTGCTGAGCAAGCTCAACATACCTGACGATATGCAGCCCACCGCGTGCTTCATCCAAGTCGCTATAATGCGTATTAATATCCGCTACTAAAACATCTTCAAATTCCCCAGGAGCCACTTCTTCAAGGCGTGGCTGACGACGATATCCCTGGAATCTTTCATCATTCTGAGCAAGTTGTGCCAATAATTCAGTTCTATGTTGATCATCTCGCGCCAGCCCAAGGACACCAGTAGGCAGCTCCGACTCCATTGGAAGCGTCGGTAACGTGGGATCTTGAGATGGGTATTGTTCACCTGGTCTACTCATACTACTTAAAATTATACATTGATTATTATTATTTGTCAATCATCATTTGAGGTACCTCATCTAGAGTAATCGCCCAAGGCTACTCCTCACAGAGTATCTCTGTGGTATTCAAGTGTTCTTTTTATGAGATCAATCGGAAACGGTGTATCTAAATCAAACCGTATTGTTCCCCTACCTGTTATATACGGGGTGATTTCTTTTTTAAGTTCTACGTCATCAATGCTATCGAGTACCGCATGCAAACTAATATGTCCTTCGTAGGCAGCAAAAAATACTAACGCTCGTTTTTTTGGATCATTCTTATACGCAGGAATACTGTAGCTGATCGTTTCTAGGTAACTAGGAAATACCGTGTGGATAATTGTACGTAATTCTTGCAAACGTTTTTGTGTCTCCACGGGAAATAGAGCAATGTATTCATCAACAGTTGCAACTTTGGGGCGATCTGGGTGCATGCTTTTTATTGTACACTAGGCCTGTGTAGTGTGATCATTAAGCCAACGTGTTATTGTAGCAACGTCCAAATGATCAACCGCAACCTGTACTGCGAAATCTTCTAACTCTTTAGGTTTAGCCGTTAGGCGCACCCCGTTTCTCATCATAAATACTGCTGCAACGGTAATTCCTGTACGTTTATTACCGTCAGCGAATGGATGATCTCCAACTATGTTACGTAAATACACTGCTGCCTTTTCAATGACTCCCACATATTGTTCTTCGCCAAAAATTTCTTGCTTTGGCGCCTCCACCACAGACTGTAGTCTATGCTCGTTACGCACACCATGAGAACCACCAAAATCCTGGATTATCTGAAAATGAAGTTTTAGTATATCTTCAAGCGTTAGGTGGCACATCAGCGATCTGCCAAGTTTTTAAGCGTTTCTCCATACTCCGCTTTAAACGCGCGATAATCTTGCATGATATCAGCATCGTGCGACTCTTCAAAACGCTCAAAGCTAATTTTTATTTGATCACCAGGCTTGATACCTGCGCGCTTTAACTCCTTGGCGGGTAGTGTTACGCCAGCACTTGTGCCGATAGTGATTACTTTTTGAGTAGTCTTAATGGTCATGTTTTTAGCATAACATAACAAGCAAAATATTACAATATTATTATAATAAATTATAGCAAGCCAGGGTTGCTGTAATCATCGTTTTTGCACGGACATCATCATGCAAGCGTTCGATATATAGTTGTGTGTTGCCAGCTCTATTATAAGACAATAAATTTTTGTTCTGGGATTCGCAAGATCTCCGTTCTTCCTGATTTTAATAGTAGCTCATCTTCAATTTCTTTTGTGCGTTCGTCATCCAACCAAAATTTTTGCCCCTCAGAAGCCCTATGGTGCACAAACACCGTTATGGGTAAAGCTCCCAGGCCTCGCCCTACTTCTCTCGCCCCATGGCCGTAAAACCACTCCGAAACCATATTAGCACCAGCAGACGAACCAGATATTACTTTGCCTTCAAATAATTTCTTTACATCTGTGTCTTGTTTTTTGATGGCTTCGATCAGCTTATATGAGGTTCCTCCTGCAAAATATAAAACATCGCTTTCTTGCGCCTGTTCGATGAAAGCCTCTTCGGTAGCCATTGTCAATGTGTATGATTCACCAGTATCAGCCCAGTCAAACATCTCAGCGTCTGTCTTAAACGATTCATCGTACGCGTCAAGTTCACGAGCAAAGTAAATCATTAATATTTTCGGATTTTTCAGTCCATGCAGCATTTCCTGAAAATATAACTTATTATCTTCAGTCTTAAGTTTAGTCGCACCACCATGAAGGATATATTTAGTCATTTAATTTTTCCAGCGTCGTCTTCAGTAAAATCACAATTTAAATTCAACTCTGATATAGATTGTATACGTTACAGTTCAGAAATATCAATACGCTTTTGTTCTGTGGTGTCACGATCACGAACCGTAACCGTGCCGTCACCTTCGACAGTCTCGAAGTCAATCACAACACAGTATGGCGTACCAATCTCGTCTTGACGTCGGTAGCGCTTACCGATGTTACCGTTATCATCCCACATAACGTTGCCATATTTCTTCTTAAGTGTAGTGTATACTTCGCGGGCCCTTTCGACGAGTTCTGGCTTATTCTTAAGTAGTGGCGACACACAATATTTTACTGGTGCGAGGTGTGCCGGTAACTTCAGGAATACACGCTGCTCACCATTCTGTTCATCCACCGAGTAGGCACTTACCAGCACTGCCATAAGCAAACGCTCAACACCAAAGCTTGGCTCAATGACATGCGGTATGAAACGGTCATTTGTACCTTTGACAGTGTATTCTATATTCTTACCAGATTCTCGAGCAATGTTTCCAAGATCAAAGTCTGTACGATACGCTAAACCAAGCAATTCCTCGCGACCAATTGGATAGTCAAACTCAATATCGATAGTTTTTTTACTATAGTGTGCACGATCTTCTTCTGGCACATCAAGCTCGTGGATTGCATCTTTTGGTAAGCCAAGACCTTCCAAGAAAGCATGGATATCTGACAATAATGCATCAAACGACTCTTCCCATTTTTCGGGATGCACAAAATATTCAATTTCCATCTGCTCAAATTCACGACTACGAAATACAAAATCACGTGGGCTAATTTCGTTGCGAAACGCCTTACCTTGCTGCGCAATACCAAATGGCAAATCTGGATACAATGTATCAACAACGTTCTTAAAATTTGTAAAAATACCCTGAGCAGTTTCTGGCCGAAGATAACTAATAGAACTATCGTCTGTGGTTGCACCAACATACGTTTTAAACATCATATTAAATGTTCGTGATGGACTTAGCGGATTACCATCAGGACTTTTGATCCCATTCTCAGTAATTGCAACATCCATTTGCTCCATAGTCATACCGTCCGGGCTCACGCCATTATCCTTCAGTATGTGATCGGTACGGTAGCGACGATGATTCACCATATCTTCACAGAGTGGATCTACAAACGTATCAACGTGTCCACTTGCCTGCCATACTTTTTGATTCATCAATATTGCTGCATCCACACCAAACATATCATCACGCTGTGTCACAAAAAAGTCCCACCATTCGTTCATGATATTTCGCTTGAGCTGCACACCCAAAGGGCCGTAATCCCA
>CAZCMS010000010.1:0-19519 GCA_964499935.1 uncultured Candidatus Saccharibacteria bacterium
GCGGAGGGGTTAGGGGAAAACCTCAACCGGATAGAACCAGACTTCCTGGCGCTCATTCGTCGTCGCCAGATTGACGTATTGCGCTCCGTCATTCTTCAGCAACTGCCCTATCTTAATTGCCAGATCGTGATCCGTCACCAAGATGGAATGCATCTTGTCATCTACCGCGACGGCCATCACGGAAAATTCTGATTTGAGCTTGCTCATACCCCGTCCCTCGTCACTGTTTGCTTTACTGCCAAGAGCTATTTGAGCGGGGTTAGGATGGTCTATGAGATGCGAAGGCTTTTTGAAGAGAATGTATGACCTGTTGTGGGTTCATTCCTTCAGCCTCTCTGACTTCCACGGCGAAGCCGTTATTTTTCATTTCTTCCGCGACTTGTTCTGCCCACAGGTCATCTATTGTAATAACTACGTGTACCAGTCCGCCCTGGCTCATTTCGCCTAGAATTAGCCACGTTTTCATACCCCGTCCCTCGTCCCATCCTGGTAGGTCTCGCGCGTGACTGCGCCAATCTTCATGTTTTCCAGGTCTTGAATGCTCGCCAAAATTTCGGCTCTGTAATCAGGCCCGAAATTGACCGCCATATGATGCAGTGTAACTTGATGCGTTGTGATACTTCTATTCACGCTTTCAGGGGTATTAAGCGTCTTGAATTGAAGCTTCATGGCATTCACGACTTCTGAGAGGGAAAGTATCATCACACAAACCCCATAAACTGATCCGGGTAGCTCGCTGGATTATCGCTCTGGCTGTACTTCGCCACGAACCATCCGCCGGCAACGGGATACGGTGTAAATCTCACGCAAGGCCGCAAGTCCCCCGCCTTCGCGGCGTTGTTCAACGTCGCCACCACATCGCCGCACTTGATCGCGTCAGAAAACCACAGGTGCATCCTAATCCCCATGCTCCAGGTCCATAGCCCGCCACCACGCAACCAGCCAGCCATGCCGCCACGCTTTGCGTTTCAGCCCTTCGTATTGCACCGAGCCTTTATCAAATCCGAGGCCGGCCAGATAATCGCGTTCGCCCTGCGCGGTTACGTCAACTAGCGTTTCCCACTCTTTGAGTTTCATTTCTTCCCGCGTGCTTTCGCAACAGACTTCGCCACCTTCATGCGTTGAAGCTTCCGCCACTTCGCATTCTCCGCAGCGCATTGCCGCTTCGCTTCTTCCGGCGTTGCGACGGCCTCCAGGGCGTATGTATCGCGCGTATTTACCGCGACGTATTTTCCGTCTGTGGTCGTCTTTACAAACCAAGGCGGGGCCGGCGCTTTCGTTATCGCTTTTGCCATGTCAGTTCCTCACAGGAATGATTACACAGTTATCGCCCGTCATGATGACGGCCATGCAGACTTGCGCTGCTGCGTGTTCCGCCAACCAGTCGCGGAAGCGCTCGCGCGTCGCAGCGCCTTCGCCCATAGCGCGCTTGCTCGCGCATGACATTTGATAGGCGGCTTCCATGTATAGCAGCGCGAAGAAGGGTTGAAAGTTCATCCTCCCAACCCCGGCAACGGACCCGCCTTCTTCATGTCATCTGCGTTGCCCTGCATCGCGGTCGCGCGCTCCAGTTCCTTCGCCTTGATCGGCGTTGGGAATGCGCCGCCGCAGACAGTGCAGAAGGTGTGATCGTTTGAAACTTTCACGAACCCATCCGATTTCGTTTCCCAGACGTGCTGAGCGTCGTTATAGCAGAGGGGTTGTGTCATTCCGTTTTTCCGTTAAGTCTATTGGATGTTGAACGCGCGCCTCTGGCGGTTTTGAAGAAGTCTAAAACTACTTCATCGCCATCTTTTGCGCGATAGATAACAAGCCACACAGGAAAGCCGTGTAACTTTTCCTTTCGGACGAAGTACAGGGGCTGTGTCATTTCATTCTCTTGTTAAACCCGCCCGCGCAGGCGGCTTCCTGGCGGTTCAGTTTTTCGGCGTATGCGACGGCGCTTCTTTTATGGTCATAGCTTTTGACGAAGCCGTCTCGCTCGTCCAGGCGGTCCATTACATACCATGCCTGGGCGGCGTAATACGTCACATAGTAGCGTTTACCAGCCATCCCACAAATCCTTTCCCCAATACAGCCCAGAACAGCGCGCAACTAAGCAGCGCTATTACCATCCCCCAATTGGGTTCCCGAAACTGTGTCATTGGCTGTCCCCTGGATCAGCGCGGCTAGCTGATCGCGGATAGCCATGCACGAACCTGCGTAATCCCGCAACTTGTTACGCTCGTCAGGGAGTAGAGCCTTTTCATGTTCATGCACTAAGCGAAGGTTCTCTACTATAATCAGCAGATCGTTACGGATCATTCCAAGCCGGGAAAGGAATATCGGTCTTAGCGCGGGTCTCGTCTGTTTGTCCTGTCTCATCTTCATATCTTTCCAGCGGAAAATTCAGGTTCGCAAACTCGCCATGCAATCGCAGGGCCTCGTCATCATAAGCGCGGGCGGCTTCCACGTCTGTTCCGAACACGCCCAGGTGCTTAGAATACGAGCGTTTCGCGCCTTCTACTGTGATACACGCGCGCCATTTGTTTCGGAACTTTGAGACGCCGATATAGTCGGCGCTTCCGTAGGCACGCCGCTCAGAAAGATTGCGAGCATGACGACACACAAGTAAATTGCTCCGGCGGCAATCGAGACCATTATGGTTTTTGTGGTGAGCTTCAAGCTTTGGTCCTGGTCGGGCAATAAATCTGTGAAGGTATACAGTTGTCCTATATCTGCGACCGGCCGCGTTTGTAACCCATACATTTGCCTTGGCGTAAATCGTATGGGGAGCGTAATGGGCTCTCCAGCTAAGCTGAGAGACTGCGAGATAATCCTGATCCGATACGATGGCAAATAATCCCTTACCCAGTGGAATTGTTCGGGCGTCATTGTGCATTCGTCCAAACCGTTGTTATGCGCTGATCTGAGAAGTTCACTTCGTCAATTCGCAATTTGGTCCAGTGCGAATAAACTATGGAAGTAACTGCAATTGCTTCCTCTAAATTTTGAGCGCGGCTAATTTCCGAAACCACATCTATCTTAAAGCATTTTCCTACGGCAAAATATTTCTTCATCGTCCCCACTTCCTCTGAATTTTCAGCCTTAAACTGTCCCAAGCCGCCCCGTTCGTCGGCCAGTGATTTTCGGCCAGCCGAAACACGGCAAGCCAGATGCCGGCTAGAAGGAATGCAAACCCGATGCAGGTTAGCATGATTTATCGCCGGCAGGTCTTGCCATGTTCCAGCCAACGCGCACAGCCCATGAAGTTAACATGACGATTACGACCCAGCTTATGCCGATAAAACCCCATTCCATCGCGCCAAAATGTTGCATAGCCATCAGAAAGCCTCCAGCCGATCGAGTTCGCCACGCAGGTAATCGTATTGCGGCGGCGTTATATCGTTATCGTCGATCATCTTTCCGACCAGGAATTTAATCGCTTCGATCCCGCCGTTTCTGACATTGCGGTCAGTTGACAGCATGGCATCGGCCACAGTCGCCCAAAGCGCTTTCGAAAATTTCGATTGATCAAGCATGTTATTCCTCGATTTCGATTGTTGCTGTAGCTACGCCGACTTCCATCGGCTTTCCGGTCCAGTAAAGTGAGGCGCTATTCAGCGCGCGGAGGATTTCCAGGAGGGGCATTAGAGTTCGCCGTGTTTGCAGACACGGACAATTTTCATGCCACGAACTACAAAGGCGTGTTTGCCGTTATCTTCATCAAGCGATGCTTGGAAGCGCCCTGCATCCCAGTCCATATAGTTTTGGGTTGAATTGTGATAGGGGTTTTCGTCTTCCTGCACGCCAATACCAAATGCCTGATAACCTTCGCTCCAGGCCATCGTTTGGTTTTCATGCTGCATTGTCATCTGAGGGCTCCGTTTCCGATGCCCAATCTATCGCATGTGCGGACGAAAAACGCAAGCGCTATTTCGTAAAGAAAAACGCCCTGGAAATTAATCCAGGGCGTCTCAAAACGGGGCGAAACAGGGAGCCGCTGGGGGACGTGGGTTGGACGGGGTTCCCTGAATGCTTGTCCGTTCTGATTACTTCTTCGCTTTGTCGGGAGCGGGAAGGGCTGCTTGAGCCTTCGCCGCCATCTTGGCGAGCATTCGGCCTTTGGCGCTGTTCTCGACCGGCTTTTCCGCGTCCACAAGCGAACGCAGTTCCCACGAATAGCCGCGCGCATTGCCGGCCGGAACCGCGACGAGCATCACAGCAAACTCAATGCGACCGTAAATCGGGCGGTCTTTCTTGTCGAGTTCGCCAGTCAGAACGGCGCTTTCCAGCTTGGCTTGGCCGGCGGGAAGGAACAGGAGGCCGGCGGAGTAGACAGTGGCCGGCTCGTCCGTCTTGACCAGATAGAACTCGCCTTTGAGCGCGGTCCACTCCTGGCCGTTGCGTTTGTCAACGCCTTGTTCGACGCCATTCACTTCGCCAAATACCAGCGCGATATCGACCGGCTCCTTGGTGATTTTCGCGCGCTCCGGCGTCGCGCCGACTTTGCCGGTGGACAGCTTGTCCACTGTCTTTTCTTCAAGTTGCGCGTTCGCCATCGCAGCGACGACAGCCGAAACAGTAAATTCCTTGAGGGACATTTGACTTTCCTTTGTGCCAGTTTCGCCTATCGAAACTCGGTGGGAAACTGACTAGCAAACCGCGCGCCAAACGCAAGCAGAAAGTTAGCTGAAAATCTGTTCCAAATCGGCTTGCTCTGCCGGCGAAAGTAACGAACGGATTTCGTTCGCTGCTTCGCGAAGTTTCTTCGCGGCGGTTTTCATGCGTTCGCGCGTATCAAACTTCATATCGTTCGGAGCGTTTGCGATATTCTCCAGGCGTCGCGCGGCTATGTTCGCATCGAAGCAGGAAGCCCTTACCGCGCCTCTATTTATGGAACCTATCGTCATCCCTCTTGCCCCGATCCTATGACGTGTGCTTAAGTTCCAAAATGCTTCGGCGGGGGAGCCGTAAAAGGGCCGGGGGACGTACCCTCCCGGCTCAACCCCGCCTGCAAATAGGACTGTAAGCCGCAGCCTATTGGGGACGGAAGATATGCCGAAGAAACGCGACCGTCAACGGGTTGCGGCACAAAACGCCGAACTACGCAAGTTATATGTTGCCGCAAGGAAAAAAGGTCTTGTTCGGGACCAAGGCCCTGCGAAGTCGTTCAAGCCCTCGAAATATATGAAAACCCGGCTCCGGCAACTGGAGCCATACCTGGGGCCTGATTATGCAGTCGTGAAGGCTTCGCCCCAGCTTGTCGAGGCGTGGAAAGGAGCCCCATCGTCCATCGTTCCCGTCGCCTTCAACCGAAAGCTTGTCGTCAAGAAAGCGGAGGGCGTGAAGATCAGCACGAAAGGCGGTGTGCTGGCGATACGGAAACACCTGAAAGCCGGGACATACGAACAGCTACCATTGCCGGTGAATGCGTCGAACCTCCAGGAGTTCCGCGAATGGATACGCGTTAACCGCTACTATAACGACATTCTCAAACACCGGGATGAGGTGTTCAATTTCCGCATTTATGGCAATGACAGCTATAACAGCTTCGGGGACATAGAAGCGCTGCTAGCCGAACTCGAAAAATACGACAATTTCGAGCCGCAGGATTGGGACGAAAGCGAGCAGTTCTATCGTCACTTTGAACTGTTCCGATCCTATAAGGATTGGACCGGCTCCGAACACGCCGAGCAAAAGCGCCAGTACGTCCAGAAGAAAAGACAGGAAGCGAAGCAGCGGAAATATAACCGCATGACAGCAGAGCAAAAAGCCGCGTTCGATGATCGTCAACGCGAGCTCGTTCGCGCGCGTCGCAGAACGCAGAAGGGCTATCGTAAGCAGAAAGTAAGCCAGCGTGAAAAACGGAAAAACGAAACGGCAGAAGAACGCGCAAAGCGTCTCGCCAAAGAACGCGCCCGAGACGCTAAGCGGAGAGCCGCTAAGCGAAGCGACGAGTGAAGACGTAATCTATACTTTCGACTTTGAAACGGACCCGTTCAAGGAATGGCTGTTACCGCATGAGCAGCGCATTCCGAAACCGTTCGCGGTCGGATGCTACTGCATCAATACCGGCGTGTATGAAAGCTTCTGGGGAGGGCCGGAGGATACGGTTGACTTCCTTCTTAACTGCATGGACGCCGCGCCAGATGGCTCGATATGGTATGCCCACAACGGCGGAAAATTCGACGTTCATTATCTCAAGGAAGAAATGAGCGGCGCGCTGAAGATCATTGGCGCGCGTGTCGTGGAATGCCGCATCCGAAATGTGATCGTGCGCGAC
This sequence comes from uncultured Candidatus Saccharibacteria bacterium, assembly GCA_964499935.1. Lineage (GTDB taxonomy): Bacteria > Patescibacteriota > Saccharimonadia > Saccharimonadales > UBA4665 > CALBGR01. The sequence goes on from CAZCMS010000010.1 coordinate 6,266, forward strand.
AGCTTCGCCATGCTTCCCGTCGCGCTGGAGAAGTTCGGCGGAAAGATAGACATTGATTACGCAAAGATGGAACCTGATGTTCGCGAAGCGCATCGTCAGGAAATCATGGAATACCTGGAGGCGGATTGTCGCGTTCTAGCGAAAGCGATTGAGCGGTTCCGCGACGAGTTCGGTTTGCGGCTGACTATGGCAGGCGCGGCCATGAAGGAAATGGAAAAGCATCACGAGTTTGAGCGCATCGCGAGCGAACATACGGACAAGACATTCCGCGACTTCTATTATGGCGGACGCGTCGAGTGCATCGAAACAGGAATCATCAAGGGCGACTTCAAGACCTATGACGTGAACAGCATGTATCCGGCTGTCATGCGCAACTTTGCGCACCCTGTTTCGTCAACATTCGTCACCTATCGCGGTCCTTATGCCTGGACGATCCTGCCGCGCTGCGACTTCGCTGAAGTGACCGCGCGAAACTGGGGATGCCTGCCTGTCGTGAAAGATGGTAAGCTGACATTCCGCGAGCCGCGCGGACGTTTCTTCGCGACGGGACATGAGATACGCGCGGGCCTCGAAACCGGCACGCTGGAAATCATTGACGTGCATGTCGCCTACAAGGCCGAAGAACATTCGACATTCGAGAAGTTTGTTGACCACTTCTATAATGCGCGGCTCCGCGCCAAGGCGGATGGCGACAAGCTGCTAGAGCTTTTCTACAAGCTAGTGATGAATGCCCACCGCCCCTCCCTTGGCTGACGGGAGGGGCGGTGGGATCGAGACAGTAGTTATGGCAAGTTCGCCCAAAACCCGGAAGGCTACAAGGATTGGGTTTGCGATACGGAGTTCCGCAGCACGGCGGAAGGCTGGGTATTGGAGCATGAGTTTCCAGATGGCGAATTGCGCATATGGTCCAAGCCATCTGAAACACCCGCTCACCTGCTCCGCTTCAACGTGGCAACAGCGGCGAGCGTAACCGGCGCGGCGCGTGCGCAACTTTGGCGGGCTTTATGCCAGGCTAAACGCCCAATCTACTGCGACACAGACAGCATGATATGCGAGGATTTCCAGGGCGATATTGATCCTAACCGGCTTGGCGCGTGGAAGCTGGAGGCCGAAGCCAACCGGGTTGCAATCGCCGGGCGCAAAATGTATGCTCTTTTCAAGGATGGCGCAACCGTGAAGCAGGCCAGCAAGGGCGTTCGGCTTCCGGCGAGCGATATTGAAAGCGTCGCGGCGGGAGGTGAAGTTGTAACGCGCAATCAGGCTCCCACGTTTTCGCTGCGAAAAAAGACGCACTTTATCAGCCGAACAGTCAGGCGGACATAATGGCTTACGACGCCTTTTGGATTGAGGATTTTCGCGGCTGGGCTCCTACTGTTGACCTGGGACCGGGCGGCTTTTCGGGCCTGGGCTGGACAAATGGCAATCCGACGCCAACAATCACAATGCCGCAGATCGTGGCGAATGCGCGTTTCCATAGTGGGAAGGCGCTTCGTTACGCGGCGAACAATATCTTTTCCTGTCAGTACGCTTTGCCCGCGCTTCCTGGGGTGGCGCGTACCTACAGTTGGAACCAGATAAGAAACCTGGACTATAGCGGAGCCGCGCCGACGAACGATAACCAAGGCTGCGGAATGCTATTCCATACCGGCCTTGCCGGGCGCTTTGTCCGGATCGTTCCAAACACATCAGCGGCCGGGCTTGGCGGGCAATACATGCTCCAGGCCCAAAACGTCGCGGGCGGTACATTCCAGACCCTCGCAGTTTCACCGACGCAGATCGGGATCGGCATAAAGACAAGCATGGCTCTGTCGTTCAATCCGACCACTGGCGAAATAAGCTGGTTCATCAATGACCCAGTTAACCCGGTCTATACCGGGACGCTCGCCTATCTCCTCGGTCAGGATTTTACGGCCGTCATGTTCGGGCGGCTTGGAACGGGTGGCGCGGCCGGGCAATGTGACTGGTCAGACTTCTGGGGCTTTGTGAATGGCGCTTACCCCGGCCCGACAGAAGTGCGTTCCGCCTTCCCTGCCGCAACGCTTCCGCTCCAGGATTGGACGCCGGTAGGCGGGACCGCTGTTGCGGTTCTGGGCAATACGTTTGTTGCCGCGCCTGCCGCCTATATCGAAAGCGGCACGCCCGGCGACGTGTCGCAATTCACCTGCCCTGTTCCCAATACGAATGTGTTTGGCATCTACAGCGCGTCGCATGAGTATTACGCATCGCGGACGGAAGCGGGCGTTACAGGTATGAATGGGCAGATTGGCGACAGCGGCGTATTCACGGACGGAGCGACGACCAACCCGCCGCAGACGACCTATCAACGCTTTGCCGATTACTTCGGGCAGACCAACCCCAATACGGGCGTGAATTGGGCGGCGGCTGACATGGCGAATAACGAGCTTGGATACGAACGCTCATGACGACGCGAATTGCTCAGGGCGTTGTCAAGTTCGCTGTTGATCCTTCTGAGGATGACCGCATTGCGCAGGGCATGACAAAATTTGTCATCGTGGGTGATGATAGCATTCGCATCGCTCAGGGCGTGGCAAAGTTCGTCGTTAGAACAGTCCCCATCGCACGCATCGCGAAATTCTATCCGCCCATGAATACGACGCAGGCGCAAGCGCCTTATGTGAGGGTCAACAATGGCGCAAGTTAACGCCCTCAACCCAATCCAGTTTTACGCAATGGGCGGGAGCAATCCCGAGGAACCCAAATGCCTGTTCTGCATCCTGCCTTTCAGTGCGGGCAGTCTGCAATGGGAAGGCAATCTTCTCCTGCAACGGACACAGAAGAAGTTTCAAGGCTGGCGCTCGACATACTTTGACACGCTGGATTGCGCCAATCCGGTCGTCGTGTTCTTCCCGTCAACGCAGCAACGCATTGAGCTTCCGGCCGGGCTGACGGGATACATTCCTGTCATTGTTTCGGATGACATGATTTTCCAGGTGACGGGCGTTAGCGGCGATAGCGCGCGGCTGCATCTGTTGAACGTCGATATTGACCCGGTCATTATCTCGGGCATGGGCGGGGGCTCTATTGTCCCGGCGAATATCACGCTTTCCAATGCGCCTTCTGTCATTGGCGGGGATGCTAACGGACCTGCGACGGAAATTCATGCGGGCGTTGACGACAGACTTTTAACGCGCAGCGCGGGAGCGCTGGCGTTTACGCAACTCAGCAATGCCATGGTTCCGGCAAATACGGTTGGCCTCGACAAGCTCGCGAATGCGAGCGCTCAATATCAACTAATAGGGCGTAATTCTGCTGGCGGTGGCTCCTGGCAGGATAGCTCCCGAGCGCAACTCAATATTGCTGGAACTGATTTAGCAAACACGTTTAGTCAGCCGCAGACAATAAGTTTTTCGGACGCGGTAGGACAGAGACTGACGCTCGTTAACACCGATCCGGGAGCAATCGGCGTTTCTCAAACAAGTTATCACAATAAAGCGGCAGGCGCTGCGGCAGACCTTATTGCGCAATGGATTGGCCAAGGAAATAGCTCTACAGGTGTAATGAGAAATTACGGCGCAATGCAAGTTCGTATTGTTTCGCCTACTGATGGCGCTGAAACATCGCGACTTACCTGGAACGTCCGCGTTGCAGGAGCTAACGGCATCGGGCTGGAGCTTTCTAACGGTCTTATTATTGGCGCTCCTACAGGGGGTTTCCAAGGCGCTGGAACCGTAAACGCTACTTCGTTTTACGCGAACGGCCAACTTTCGGTAGATACCGCAAACAATCACTTCACAAACTCTTATACTGTTGCGACACTTCCAGCAGCGACGGCGAATAAGCGTTCTATGGTAACTGATAGCGCGGCCGCGCCTGTTTTTTCTGCTGCTGTCGCGGGCGGCGGGACACTTCGTGTCCCGGTTTATGCAGATGGCGCGACTTGGAGAAACGGATAATGCGTTATGTCTTTGAATTTCTTTATCGCGGGCCGCAGCCTCACAATGGCGGTCAAAGCGCGTGGCATGTAGTTTTAGCAGAAGATGTTCCAGTTATGGGCGGTATTCAGACTTACACGTCTGACGCTATGACACCCGCTAAAGCCATGGAAAATGGCTTTTCACTTGAGGCTATTCTTGGCGAGATAGCCGCGCGAGCTATTTCCGAAAAAGAGGCCGCAGAAGCGGCGCGTGATATAGCAATTGCCGAACGCGACGAAGCCCGCCAAAAACTGGGCGAGACAACCGCAACAGTCGCGCTCCAGGCCGAAACCATCCGCGCCTTGACGCCGGAGCCCGAAGCGGGCACAAAGTCCACTAAGAAATCCACCAAATAGGGGGCCGTAATGGCTGTTGCGACGACCGCCAATATTGCAGCCATCCCGATTTTCAATCAGCGTTGGCCGAACGAATGCCCGAAGATGCTTCTTCAGGAGTTCGATTTTTCGGCCGCTGACGAGTACACGCTCAATCTGTTGCTGATTATTGACCAAGCGAAGATTGAGGGCGTGCAAGCCTGCTACTATGACAATATCGGCAACAATGCCCGCGTGACGATGGACGTTGCAGGCGTTGGCTTCCGAACGCAGTTCGCGCCAAGGGGCTTCGGCAATCGCACGCTGATTATGCCCGAGAGCCCGGAAATCAAATTGACTTGCGCGGGCGGGAATGGCGTGTTCCGCTTGCTGCTGACGAATACGCCACTCATGCCGTTTGACCAGATCGGAGCCTGACCATTCATGGAAGCCCTCGCCAAGATGTTTTTCGGGTTCATGTCGAAAGACCCGCAGATGAAAGAAGGCGTAGCGAAGTCGATTGACTTTATCATGCGCCTGGACGCGCGCCTCGCGGCCATCGAAGCGAAAGTTGGGATTGAGCCGCAGCCGCTCAGCCCGTCGCTGATTGATGAAGCAGAGAAGCGCGTCAATGGTCACGCGAATTAGCGCGGAACAACTCGTCCAGGTTCTCACGCGAGAAGTTGACGAGTTCGCCGCGCAGGTAGAGACTGCGCAAACCGATGGCGATGCAGAAGCCGTTGAAACCCTCATAACGGAAATTCAGGAATGGCAAGCGAACCTCGCGCAAGCATCCTTGACGGGCTTAAAGCCGGTGCAGTCATTGTCGCGGAAGATGGCGAAGCTGGCGCGGGAGGCGAGCCTGTGGCTGAAGCGCCTGCCGGAACCGGAGCCGGAGCAGGAGATAACGCCGGAGCCGGAGCCGGAGCCGGAGCCCCAGAGCCCGACGCCGGAGACGCCTTTGAACGAGAGTTTGAGCGGCCCGAACCCGTCACCGCCTCCCCCGGAGCCGGAGCCGGAGCCGGAGCCGGAGCCGGAGCCGGAGCCGGAGAAACAGCCACCGAACGAGCCGAACGCGCCGAACGCGAGCGAGACGGCCGATCCTCCCCAGAAGCCGGAGCCAAGCGCGCAGCAACCCGCAGCGCCAACCGCTCGATACAGGAAACTGTAAGCTTCGCGGAAACCGTCCTGGTCGGCATTCACGACATGCTGGCGGTCGCGCTGAAAGACCCGATGTGGACGCTTGACGAAAGCGAGGCCAAAAAGCTGGCCGAAGCAGTCGGGAAGGTGCAGGCGCAATACGGCCTTAATCTTGATCCCAAGACACAAGCATGGCTGCATCTGATCGGCGTCGCCGGGTCTGTTTACGGCACGCGCGTCGGAACAATCATGCTCATGCGCGGCGCGGAGAAGGCGCGGCGGATGGCGGCTCCGAAACCTCCCGAGACGGAAGACGATCAAGTCAACAAGGTCATTCCGCTCAATGGCTCGCCTGCTGACAAGAATGGAAGTTTTCGCGCTGGTTTCGCCCCGGTCCCCGGCTATCAAGGTCCGACAAATCCCTCTGAGATTTATCCTCCAGGATGGCGCGGGGCGACGAGTTGACGATAGAATTTCCGCTCAAACCTCCAGCCAAGAAATTGCGTCGGCCTGATCGCTCAAGCCGAACGCTTGCCGTTGGCTCGACGGGCTCGGGCAAGACGACCGGCCTGCTCTATCACTTCTCGAATGCTGACTTTGATCAGATCCCCTGGACGATCATCGACAGCAAACGCGAGAAGGAATTTCAGGAAATTCCGCTGGCGACGATCCTGGAGCCGGATGCGATCCCGCCGACGCAGCCGGGCGTTTACATCATTCGCATTCGGCCCGGTTATGATGACGAGTTGAAGGCGCTGGAAAAGTATCTTCACGCCGTGCATGAGCAGGGCAATCATGGGCTGCTGGTTGACGAAGGCTATTCCGTCTATCCGTCTCGCACGCGCGGCGCGTTGACGAACATTCTCACGCAAGGCCGCAGCCTTCAAATCCCGGTCCTTATGGGCTCGCAGCGGCCTGCGAATATCGGCGTTGAAGCTCTGAGCGAAGCGACGTTCTTTCAGGTCTATGACCTGACGCGGCCTGATGATCGCAAGAAAATCCAGGAGTATATCCCCGTCGAGGAATACGACTTTACACGCGGCGTCGAGCGCTTCCATTCCGTTTATCGCGATGCTGTTGAAAAGATCACGCGCCCGCTTCCGCCCGTCAGAACGGGTGACAAGAGCGTGGAAATCATCAATGCGCGGCTTCTCGCCATGCACAGGCAACGGCACGAAATGCGGGCGCTTGACAGCGAACCAGCAGTTAATTTAAACCGTAAACTTCGGGTCATTTAAGGGCAGGGACTTCCATGTCGGAAACGCTGGTGTCTATCTCGCTGAAGAACACTCTTACGATTGTTCTCATGGCGGCGGTCGGCGCTGGTATCTTCTACGGCGTGGTTTCGCTCGTGAAGTCGGCCGGGACCGGGAACAATGGATAAGGTTCTCAACGTCCCGGTTCTTCTCAATCCCTGGAATTGGCCCCGCGTCTGGCTGATGCTCCTCGCGGGCATCGCCATTGTCATCCTGACAGTGCGGGCGCTGCCCCATGTCGTTCCTACGGAGAATGCGCAATGACCAAGGGTCAGCCCAACCAAGCCCAAATCGCCGCAATGAACATGATGGCCCGTCAGGCCATTGTTGATAGCGGCCTGAAGCGAACCCAGCTTCTCACTTCGGGAAGCTTCAGCGCTGCAACGCAGCCTGTCGTCCAGTTCGCGCCGCGCAACGTGGGTCTGATCCTGGGTTTCCTGGTGCAGGTTTCGGCCAACGTGGCAGTTGCGGGCGGTGGCACGCCGCTGACGCTCACCCCCTGGGGCGCGTCGAACCTCCTCAACCAAATCCGTTACGACGACCTGACGAACAACACCCGCATCCAGACGACCGGCTGGCACATCAACACCATCAACACCGTTCGCGGCGGCATCCCGTATCTCGCTGTCGATGCGCTCGCCAACGTCGGCGGCGCGGCCTATCCGGTGTCGTATGGCTCCTGGTATCCGACGCTCGTTTCGGCCGCTGCAACCATCGCGGCGGGCGCGAACAGCGACGTGAACATGACCTACTTCGTCCCGCTCGCCTACTCCGATCAGGACTTGCGCGGCGCAGTGTTCTGCAACGTGGTCAACGCCACGCAAAACCTGCAATTCACGCTGAACCAACAGGCTGTCGGTGCTCGCACCCCGACGAACTGGCATGGTTCGGTCTACTGCACCGCAGATGGCACGACGCCGCCTGCTGGCGTCACGGTCGGCAACTTCACGATTTACGTGTGGCAGGTCTATTACGACCAACTGCCTCTCGGGCCGAATGGCTACCTCCTGCCGCAACTCGACATTCAGACCGTGTACGACATTAAAAACTCGTCCATGGCAGGGCCGACGAACGGGCAGGATTATCCGATCCCGTATTCCAACTATCGCGACTTCCTTGCGACGGTTGTTACCTACGTCAACCGCGTGGACACGGCCGGCGCGTTCGCGACCGAGGCCGACTTCAATTACGTCGCCATGCGCGCCGCGAACTACACGGAAATGTTCAACGTCCCGATCCGCGTTACCTCGACGTGGGCAAGGGCGACGCTGGGTCTCGATTTCCCGCGCGGCTCGATTTACATTCCGTCGCGCTCACGGCCGGTCGCAACGATCCAGTTCGGCAACATCGACGTGATCTTGAACGTCAACAACGTCCAGGCTGGCGCGTTCGTCGGCCTGGGCTTTGAAGCCTTCTCGCTGCAAAACGTGGTCGGTCAGGCGCAATCGCTGCCGGGCGGCGTCGCGTAATCCAGCTAGGCGGCTGGGGCTGCTGAAGGGCGGCAGGTCATCAGGTTTGAGGGAATTTGATGGCCTGCCAGTCCTGCGAAGAAAGAAGGCGGATCATGAACACCTGGATCGACAACGTCACGGACTGGATCAAACACCCATTCCGGCCCGATATGAATGTCGGCGGCTGGTTCGCCTTCCTTGGACTTGTCATCGCCCTGCTTTCCCTCTGGGGCTGGTTTCTTTCCCGGCTGCGCTAGCAGCCTAATAGGAGGTAGGACTATGAAAGTTTTCGGCTTCCCGCTCGTGGCGCTTCTGATCGGCGCGGCTGTCGGCTACGTTGTCGCCGCGCGCTTCAACGTGAAAATTCCGGTGCTCGCACCCTAAACTGAGGCTTCCGGCCATGGGCAACCCTTGGGGCAGAGTGGGAGCGGCGATTGTTATCGCCTATCTCATATTTACGACCATCAAGGGGAACCTTCGCGCATGGCTGGAAATCATCGGCCTTAAGCCGCCCTCGACGGGCGCGGCTGGGCCAAGCGGCGTTATGTTGAGAGGCCGGAACTAATGCCTATCGTCTTGATCCTTGTTGGGTTCGCGCTGCTAGGCGCGGTCCTGCGTGGCCAGGAGGAAAGGCTTTTTGAAGTCCTGAAAGACGACTTCACCGGCCAGAACAATTTCGTGGCGTGGCTGATGGCGCTGATTATCCTTGGCGTTATCGGCGCTTCGTGGGAAGCTGCGAGGCCGGTTACTGAGGGCTTTATCGTCCTGGTCATTGTCGCGCTTCTCGTGTCTCAACAAGGCTTCTGGGAACAACTGAAAAGGCAGGTACTGCAATGAATATCGCAAAAGAGGGCTTCGCCCTTCTCGCGCTCCTGGTCACGGCGGCGATTATCGCGATGTTCATCGCGCGGCCGAAGATCATCACGGATACGTTCTCCGGCTTCAGCGGAGCGCTTGGCGTGGCTATCTCGCCCGTTACCGGCGCGAGCGGCTACGGCAACTTCGGAACGGGCACGCGCGCTTTCTAATCAGCCCCACAAGGAGGCTCGCACTATGCCGCAGATGGAAGGATACTTCATTCCGCAGGTCTGGGCGCGTCCGCGCCCGGCGACCTTTGGACAAGCCATCGCTGCGGTCCTGGGCCTGGGCGGGGGCGATAGCTCGCACCTGTTCAAGCGCCAGCCCGAGCCCGGTGCAGGCGCATGGGCGCTTCTTCCGACTTCGGCCAAGATGGCCTATTCGCTCGCCGGTCCTGGTTACATCGTCCAGGGCAACGGCGCGTCGCAGATCATGTCAGGGCCGCAAGTCACCTGGAGCCGCGCGCAAATCGCGACGGGTCAGGACGGGCAAGTCTATGGCGGCGGCTACCAGCAGGGCCTGATTGACTATCAGGCGTACATCATGGGCCATGAGGGCCAGCCGCCTCAAAACATTCGGGGATAATCGCCCATGGCAAAGCTCGCCATTTTCAAGAACAAGAAACTCCGGCCCTGGTTGATCGGTGGCATGGTTCTTGTCGGCGCGCTTGTCCTGTTCGTGATGATGCGGAACAAGGGCGGCGACGCTTCGTCGGGCTCCTACGTTTCGGCGGGCGGGCAAAGCGAACAGCTTCAAATGGCTGCGCTCCAGGTCGGCGCTCAGAACACGCAGGCCCAACTGCAAGCAAACGTCGCCATGGCACAGCTTGCCGTCGAGGGTGAGAACTATCGCTATGGGCAAGACACCGGCCTTGCTATCGCCGCGCTCGATGCGCAGACCGCGCAATACCTCGCCGCGTCTCAAACCTCTATCCAGATGGCGGGCATTCAGGCGCAAACCGAAATTGCCCGCGCTCAGGAGGGCACGGCGCAAATGGGCATTGCAGCGCAAGCCAGCGTGCAGCAGGCGGGTATTCTGTCGCAACAGAACATTGCGCAATATCAGTATCAATTCATGACTGAGCAGGAGCGGCAGGAAACCGCGCGGGTTGGCATTCAGTCCAAGGCCGCTACCAAGCAATCGAAAAATTCCATGCTCGGGAGCCTGTTCGGCGCTGTCGGGGCAGTCGCCGGTATCTTTTCCGATGTGCAGAAGAAAGAAGCTATCGCGTGGACCGGCGAGACTTCTTCGCGCAATCCGGGCGGACGCGGCTTTGATGTGTATGGCCGCTATACCTGGACCTATCACGGTGATTACAGCGGCGGCAGGTTCGCGGGCGTGATCGCTCAGGAAGCACGCCGCGTCGCGCCGAATGCAATCATTGCAGGTCGGGATAGCCGGTTCCTCGCTGTCGAATACGGAGCATTGCCGGGATGAGTACGGAAAAGCTCACGTTATACGCAGCGCTTGGTGCCCTCATTGTCGGGGTTCTGTCGGCGCTGCTTCAGCATCGCCAAACCGCTGTAGCGACCGGCGATAGCTCGCCGCTGACAATGGGCGACACGAACACCTCGTTTAATTACAACCCCGGCTCGCGAAACATCAGCCTGGGCGGGGGCGGCGCTGACACGCGCGGCCTGAGCGCCTGCGGTTGTGGCGGCTCCTATGGCGACTTCGCAGTCCCGAAACTCAACCCTATCTTTGGGGAGACGCAGCGTATGCTCCCCTATACACAGAAGCCGCAGCCTGCTAGCGTCCTGCCCGTCAGCCTCATTGGAAACGGAGCCGCGATATGATCGTAATCGGCCAGGTTATCGGCTTCGATAAGGTCCGCGCACCGCAATCCGATTGGCGCGCGGGCGGGACAAAGCCGGTCGGCGCGACTGGTTTCTCGCCACAAACGAGCCTGTTCAATCTGCAAACGCGCAACGCCGCGCCTGATGGCTTCCTGCCGCAGAACATCGCGGCGCGCGTGCCGCTGGGCTGGGCCACGAACCCGCTTCAGAATGCGCGCCCGTCCATTCACCCCGGCAACGGGGTTAGCTCCCGAGGCCAAGCGGTATGAACCAGCAAATGAACGGGATGCAGTGGGCGGCTCAGTTCCAGGCCCCCGGCTTCCGGCCCTGGGGCGGCACGCAGGGCGGTCAACCGCTACTCCCGACAATGGGCGGCTACGGGCAGACGCCCAACATGCCGTACATGACGGCCCCAAAATCGAGCATTCGCCCCGCAGGTTACGGGCCGGTTCTGCTCGGGGAGCAAGGCATCAATCTTTCGTTCTTCCTCGCCAAGCCTATCGGCGGCGCGGGCCGGAACCCGTATGGCGATACGGGACGGCAGGGACGCAGAAACCGCGTTGTGCGGGTCGGCGTTCAAGGCTTTGACGCAACAGCCCTGAGGGTCAAGTAATGGCGACCGCCAAGAAGAAAGCTCCGGCCAAGAAAAAGGCCGCTCCGAAGCCTGCCGCGCCGAAGGCGGAACCGCTGCGCTCGTTCGCAGAACTCGGTTCGTCGCTGGCTGGTCATCAACATGGCTCGCACCCTGGACCGGCCCAAGGCTGGGGCGGCTAGCCTGAGAGGGTTCCTCTGTGGCTGGCGAGCTTCAGAAAAAAGGTAGCTGGTCCGACAGTCTGCCATTCGGGCAAGACGTGATCGGCAAGGGCTTCCCGGCTCCCACAGGCGAGCTTGGGAAGCTCGGTCCATTTGTGGGGACGGAATACAAGATCGACGAAGGCGATAGCGGTTCCGGCAAAGCCGATTGCTCGCCCCTGGACAAATTCCTTTATGGGTCGGATTGCAAGTTTGACCCGCTTGGCGGCGTCGCTTCGGAAGCAGGCGGGGCGGTTATGGGCATTGCAGGCCCATGGCTGACGAAAGGCGCACTTCTAGGGCTTGGCGCGATCCTTCTTATCCTGGGCCTATGGGCATTGCTGCGAAATGGGCCTATAGCACAGGGGTTCAAAGAAGGCATTCGAGAAGCCAGGGGGTAGAGTGTTGAATACTGCCGATCCGTTTATTCAGTTTCTGCTGACCACAAACGCCGCTCTACTCGCCGGAATTATCGTAACCATCTGGCGACTTTCGCTTGACATGGCGACCGTGAAAGCGGACACGAAAAACATCAAACGGCACATCTTTGGGAGCGACGAAAATGGATAACCCGGAAAAGCCCGTAACCTCTTTCGTCGTGAACCGCGCGCAAGAGCCGACGACCTGGGCCGGTCTGGCGCAAATCGCAGTTGGCATCTTTGTTGCTGTGTCCGTAGGTGACATGGCCGGTGTCGGCGCGGGCGCTGTCTCGCTGGTAACCGGTCTAATTTCGATTTTCGCGAAGCAGCGGAAGTAATTGAGACGGGGCCTAAGGGCCTCCCTCGTTCCGAGCCCCGACCCTTAAACAAGGTCGGGGTTTCGTGACACAAACAGGAGCATCCCTCGTGCTACCGCCTAACGAAGTGAAATACGGGAAAATCGAAGGGGTTGTAGATCAGCCCCTTGAGCCGCTGCCCGAGGGCGCGGAGTACCCGCACCAGCTTGACAGTTCCTCCGCTGAAGATGGCCCGCCCTCCAGGCTGGAGTTTGAGGCGTTGAAGCTGCGGGTTGCTGAGTTGGACGATCTGGTTTCAAGACTGTTCGCCGCTTATAACACCACTCAGCAATGGGCAGAAAAGGTCCATAAAGCCCTGATCGACACAGGCAATTTCGTGGAAGCCAAGTCATGACCCGCATTTCCCTCCGCGCGAAACTTCGTCTCACGACTTCGCAGCTTCCCTATCTCGTCCATTGCCAGCAGGTTGACGTTCGGCTTGCAGATGGCGTGTGCTTTGCGGCATCGTATCCGCTACACCCGAGCGTGCCAAACCCGCTTAGGCCGGAGTGGGGGTTAGGGTGAGCGTTCGCTATTGCCTTTGCTGCGGACTTGAGATAAGGGTTTCCGGTGACTGCCCTTGCAGGATCGGGAGAACTCAGAATGTCGTTCTCAGCAACTTCGATAAGCGGCGCAAAAGCGTTTCGAGCGGGAAAGACGCTGGAGGCAAACCCATGGGTTGCGGGGAGCAATCAGCATCGGGAATGGGCGAGGGGGTTCCTGGAGGAACGGGACGGGAAAGCGCCGGTCGCGCTGGTGAGCAGGGGGCAGAGAAGTGAAAACCTGGAAAGTAACAGGCCAGAAGTACGGTAGCACCTGGACGGTAAAGGTCCGCGCCAAAACTGCCGCAAGCGCAAAGAAGTTGGCAAGGGAACAAGTCTCGTTCTTCAAGCCTGAAAGCGCTGAAGTTTGCGAAGATGATATCCGGCTGCTCTAA
>CAZCMS010000011.1:0-14927 GCA_964499935.1 uncultured Candidatus Saccharibacteria bacterium
TTATGGACACCGATGTGCAAAGAAAACCCCCGGTGAAAATGCCGGGGGTGAGGGTGGGTTAGCTTTTTTTCCTGTCATCCTCTATCATTAGTATTATTACCGCGCAGATGAAAGAAGATAGGCAGCATAGTATTACGTACATATCTCTTGTGTTATCGGGCCACCCTATTCCATTGTGAGCTAGTACAAATAATCCATACAACATCGCCCAGAACAATACAGAAGCGGCGGCTAATTTGATTAGACTTTTCATGATTAAAATTACTTTTTGTTTTCTTTGTCTATGACTGTCATGCAGGTTAGGACTGCCGTTATGATAAGTCCAGCTATCCACACGAACAACATAATCCCCCTGTATGTCTCATCCCATAGAGCTGGGTTCCACTCCATGTTTGCTGCTGCGAATGGGATATATATCATTACCCATAAAAGAAGAATCAGGGACAGTGATTTTATTATTATTTTCATAATTAAAATTTAAAAGCCGTCCATATTTCAGGACGGCTATGTTTCTTAGAGTTGATACAATTCGTATTCGCCATTGTTGAGCATGTTCTCAATCGCTGATGGGCGATCGCTCCATGATCCCTCTGGCACCACTTCGCCGGTGGTGAAGCATATTCGATACCACTTATCTACTGGCATATAGCTGGGGTGATTGGTGGCAATGTCCGGAAGTTCTTCGATCAGCATGCCTACGCATCCGTCACTTTTTCTTCTTACTATAACTCCGGATTTTATGTTAACCTCGCACGCTAATATCTCCTTTCTGTCCGTGTTTTTTACAATTCGCTTCATTTTTTTGATTTTGTAATTAAGAGTTTTTGTATCCGTTAGGCGGGACTGGTGGAGGGCCGAAATTTTGGTATGCGGCATCAGCTATTTTTTTTATTAAGATATTATCATTGTCCATGTTGACTATGATATCGGCAAGCCCTCCGAACTTTGAAAATCTAGCAAAGTATGTCTTAGTATCTGAGCTGTACTTTTGCACGAACATGCCTTTTACTGACCCCTGATGTGCCTTGGTCTTTATTTTGTAGTGAGCGTTAAATATAAGGAACGCGTCTCTGATGCTAACATAGCCCTGCTTCTTGTTTTTGGAATTTCTCATGCTCATGATTTTTGTTGCTCAGAGGATGAGGGCGCAGTAGGTACTATGTTGTCCCCGACCCACAAGAGCATAACGGCCGCCTCGTTGTCGTTGTCGCATACGATCGTTACCGCCTCTACTATTTTAGATATCAAATATCCGTCTTCTTCCTTTAGTGCATCGCCCACCTTGCGTATCAGCTCATCTACCCTGCCTGCCGGAATGTTGAAAATGTCGGCTATTGTTTTGCCGTCATGGTTAAGTGTCAGTTTCATTTGTTTGAATTTATTAGATTAAAAATCAGTGCCATTCAGCGCGTCCACATCATCTATGCCTGTCATTTTAGCTCCATTCTCGTCCCCGAACGAGGGCAGGTACACGTGGTAATAGCCTTTAACGTTGTGGAACAGGTCTCTGAACGTCTCTGCTTGGTTAACAAGGCACCCGTTTGGCGTAGCTATAACCCACTTGTTTCTAACAAGCCTGTTCGCGTATAGCTGCCCATCATTGTGAAATATTATAAGCCTTCTCCCGGTGTCTTTGTTTACCGCGATCAGCAGATCGCTTTTTTTAACAGCAGATATTGTTATGCTGTCCGTATCGCACTCAACCACTCGTCTCATTCTTGACATACTTTTTGTTTTTAAGGTTATCCAATATTTTTACGCTGTCCGTATCGATGATGGCGCAGACGAACTGCTTTCTGGCCCATCTCATGAAGCTGGATTTATTTTTTCCATACTGAGATAGCAGAACATAAAACAGCTTTCCCTTTTCGATGCGCGTGACAATGTAGTTTGCCGAATCCTTTCTGAACCTGAAGTACATGCCTTCCTTCAGGTCGCATATTCTTTTTGGCCTGCCTACAATCATCTCGTTCATGTGGCTTGACAGCTCATGTATCATGAAGCCCTGCTCGCTGTGTCTGGCTTTGTCCACGGTAACAACCCTGTGCCCTTCGGATTTAAGCACCTTCAACATTTCGTTCGCATCATCTTCTGACATAACCAGCGCGTCCGTGAAATAGGGCATCCATGATTCAAAATAGCCTATTGTGTTACCGATCTTCTGGGGGAGCATTCCAGCGAACCAGTAAACGCCATCAGGCAGCTCTGTCTCTATAACATGCGGGACGAATGGATGAGGCGTAATGAATTCTACATCTTTGTCTTTACTTTGCTGCATCTTCAAGATTTTTTTGAATTTTTTCGAAAACGTGAAAATTATTTCTATAGAACGACTTTCGCTCATTGAGGGTCATTCCGTGCATATGATCCATGAGCGCATTCGCTAAAGAGGCCTCGAACAGCGACTGAGCCAGATCGCTGTGCACTCTTATTGGGGACAATTCATTCGCGCTAATTGTATCCCCATGCTCGTCCTTTACCTCAAACATTTCCATTAAAATTTGAGGGACATTAAATTTGATTGACACGATAGGCATAGATGTTATTTTGTGATGAAGAAACGGGAGGGGTCTGTTTGGATGGCAAAGCATATGCCTACAAATGATTCGACCCTTATCCGGCCCTCGCCTGTCTCTATCCTTTGCAGCTCTGATTTGCCGATTCCGGCAGTTTTAGCCAGCTCCCTCACGCTAACATCGTTAGTTTCTCTGTACTCGATCATGGCCTTTGCAAATGCTTTCTGATTGAAGGTAGGGCGTTTTTTTGGTGCTAATGTCTTTTTCATTTTTTATCGTTTTAGATTATGATGCAATATAAAAAAAGCGTCCGAATATGCGGACACTTTTTTGAGATATTATTTTTTTAGATTCGTAACTACGTAATGTTTAAGAGCGTACATCAATTCCTTTAGCCTAGCTGCATACTTTTTTTCGTCCTTTCTTCTGTCCACGTCCCGCTCCGCTACATTTATGGCGTAGGTTCTTGCGCATTTTACGCATATGTGAGCCTGCGCGTGTTCCTGCTTTTTTACCAACGGATACGATTCTAGCGTGTCGAATATATCGGGTTGCAACGATATGCCTATGGTTTCGCTTTCATGCTTTATCTCTTGGCACCTGTCGCATCTGTATGCATCTACGTGGCTCATTTTTGCTGCTCCTTTTTCTCCCTTGACATTCTAATGAGACAGGAAGTTTTGTATAGCTTTCGATCTTGTCCGGGTTTTGGTGGCGGATTATACACCACATCAGCTTCGTTTAGGAAGTTTCCGCATCCGCATGAACATTTCGTAAACGTCTTTTTTGGCTTTCTCTTTTCTATCATTAGCTTATTGATTTTGTCGAGCATGAATTTAAGTATCAAATGAGCAGCATACGATGTGGCCCACAATAACCACACGGAGAAGTATACCACCCCTATAATGACTAGAACAGGTGATAATATCACCAGCAGAACGGCTGTTTTTTTAAAGTTTTGCGTCATAGCATTTTGATTGTTCTGTGTGATCCGTCAGGCTGCTGCTGAAGGTCGAAGAAGTGCTGAGAAAGCCTGCTGTACTTTCTCATTACCGTATCGTCCTCATCCAGCGTTTTGAACAGTACAACATAGTCTGTCATTTCCATGATAGCCGGAGGCACACGATTGATTGAATGAAATAAAAATACGTAGGTGTTCCCAGTGTGCAGCTTCCCTATAATAAGCCTCATGGTGTCTGCTTGCATAGCTCCCCTGAAGAACGCAGTAGCTTCTTCAAACACGCATATGGTGTCCCTCTTTTTAAAGCAAGCATCCCTGAAGGCTTTTATATCATCCCCAACGAACCGGGAGCGCAGTTCGTTGGGGTTTGTTGATAGGTTTATAGGAATCTGTCCGGGATATTTTGTTCGGCTTCCGTACTCATTGTTAATATCGAAAACCCAGCACCTACGACCTTCTATTATCTTCTGGGTGTAAGGGCTTTTCCCCTGGCCAGGGGCGCCAATAACAATGAACAGCTTACCCATGCGCCGCCCTTTTATTCTTTAACAAGATGATTGCCCGATCCCTTCCAACCTTGCTTTTCTTCATGGTCGCTTTTATTTCTTCTTCAGCGAAATCGGCTGCTGCTGTCTCTATCTTCGTAACCACCTGCTCAGGGGTCGGCAGAGGCTCATTTTTGGGCTTTTCCGGTTCTTCGTGCTTCAGGCTATCCACCCATGACATAGCCGCTTTTTCGCCCACTTTAGACCCGTATATGACAATAAGAGCCAGCGCGAGGGATTGCCACGGATTGGACATGTTTACGTTTACGGTATTCAGACATTCCTGAAGCACCGGAGTAATGATATCCTTCTCTTTGGCGGTCAATTGCAGCTCTGTTTTCTTCAGCCTTACCTTGCCGAACCGGTACAGCAGCCATACCGCCAAGGCCGGAATAATGGCATCCATAAGCTCGGCGACCAGCTTGGCGTTCATCAGTCCTCCGACATTCATACGGTGCCCTCCGTAAGGCTCAGACGGCAGGGGAGACGGAGACGTTCCGCCGGAAGGTGAATCGGTCAGCAGTGGCGATGTGAGGGGTATTTTCCCGCCTTCTATGCTCTGTATCGCTTCTTCTGCCGATACGATTGATTTCAGGTGCGGAGCCGACTGCGACTGCCCGGTTTGTGCAGTAGATTCGGCGGCGGTAACCTCCTTTGGCGGGGCGGGTGTCGGCACCTTCAGGTCTTCTGGTTTAAGGTTGCTCAGTGTCGATATCATTTTCGCTGTTTTTGAGTGCCAGATATTGTTTCACTTCCTGCACATCCGATTCGCTGAGTATAACGCATTTTTCGGAGTGCAATTGAACCTGTATTTGCATGTCTTCGTCTGGTTCGTCAGGGTTGTATTCGAGCACAATGGTTTTAATGTTGTTCTCCCTGACCATCGTTCTTAGCATCTTTATTGCTGCATGCTTAAAAACGGAATTGCCGAATAGTGATTCGAGATTTGCCATAGTTACTTTTTAATGAATTTAGCGTACTGAGAAGTCATTATTGTTTTCTCTACTTCTTCTCCATCCCAAACAAAAAATACATGCGTTCGGGTACTGAGCAAGTCCACCTCGGCCCATGTGCCAATGATGCGTATTGCATGTGGCAAAGTGAATTCAAAGAAGGCCGGTACGAGATCATTTGGAAGTCTTACGACTGCGTGTTTCATCTTTTTTGATTTTTGTGTTTAGCAATACTATCGCATCGATAGTTGTCTTTTTAAAGTCGGTTAATGCGTGGGGAAGATTGAATAATTTCTGCTTTCCATCTTTGATGAAAAACACCCTTGTATTCATGTCCGTTAATCTTACATCAAAATCCTTCAGTTTGTCGAATGTGAACGGGAAATTTATTGATCCCAAATATTCCATACAAGAAAGTAACGTATCATCATCCGGCGTGAAGTATATACCATCTACCCATGTAAAAAGGTACTTGCGGCCTATGATCGCTTTTAGCTGGTTCATTATCTCGGCTGTTCGCTGAACCGCATAGAAGAAGAACGGAGCGAACTCGCTGACCTCCTCTGAGCTATCGATCGGTTCTCCGTCCCTAAATAAGAACATGCTTTTTCGAGAAGCTAACATACCTACGGCAGCCAATCTTTCATTTTTATTTATTTTGGAAAGATACCTGTATGTAGGCTCTGTTATCAGGCCGTCATTATAAAGGATCGTGGCGTATGCGCTTTTAAGGTCGATGTTATATACAAATGGGTGGAATTGATTGCGTCCCAGATCATGTACAAAGTATTTCAGCTTCCCCATGTCTACGCGAGGGATAGGAGTAGTTTTTACATCCGATTTGAGTTTCGCAAAAGCGGCGAATGTCCTGTTGCTTTGGTTATTCCTGACGAACTTTTTATCACAAACTTCTGACATGATTTTTATCGTGTAATTTGACGTGATCAGCGTAAAGGGTAGTTTAGAATCTGTGAGGTAGCGGATGAAATCCTTTGCGTTCCCCCTCCTCATTAGGGACATAGTTAACCGTTTGGTATGTACGAAATATTAGGGTAATTGTTATCAATAAACGACCTCCATATTTCAGCTAGTTCATCGCCGGAAGCGCTATTGCTTAAGTTCTCGTACTCGTCAGGCAACGGGAAGTCGAGAAATATATCTCCCTTTGTGTTGTAATAATGCTCTACATTGATGATCGGATAAACTATTCCCTCATCCACGAATCGCTGTTTGAATATGGTAAGAAGATATTTCGCCTTGACCTTGCCTGTCCTTTTCCCCTTCACAAAAACGAATCGGGACTTTTTTATGTCTGTCCCCGTTACGTAATCAACCTCCCTGCTCAGGTAAACTTTCCCGCTTCCTACTAATTCCTGTATCGCTTTCTTGTTTTTCTTCACGTAGTTGGAAACCGTCATTCCCTTTGCCTTCGCGGACGCCTTTATTATCTTCTCTATCTCTGAGTTGATAGGGAGCGCGACCTTGCCTATCTTAACAGCTTTCTTCCTGAGCGATTTCTTTTTTGCACGCGCCTTCTTTAAGGAATCTACCCTTCTCCAATACAGCAGCGCCTCACCTCTTAGGTTTGCGCTTTTTATAAGGCCTTTTTTTATGCCCTCCCTGAGTGACGGGGTTAGCTTTCTGATCATCTTTGTAAATTTAAAAGCCACCCCGTTCAGGGATGGCTTTTATGTCGAAAAAATGTTACTGGGATATTGGGTATGTCTTAATGGACAGGTCGAAGTAGCTGCCCGCTGCTGACTTCTTTTTTCCCTTCACTTCCACCCGCATGAACGCAGGCAACTGCTTCAGTCTTTTTGCAGCACTAACAAGAACAGTAGCTCCGGAAATGCAAGTTCGCCCTCCTTTCTCGTACAGCTTCACAACATCAACATTCTTGCCATCCAGCATAGTGTTGTAGATTTCAGTAGCGACAAAGTTGTAAATGGAGCCTTCCTGAAAATTAAGATATTCGGCGTTTAAGTCCTCAAGGCCTGATCCGTCTGCGCCTTCAAATAGTTCCAGTGCATCATCGAAGGATACACCCTCTGTTCTTCCCATGAAAATGCTAGGCAGCATATCGCTCGCCTCATGTACTGACGACATTTGTTTTGACATAAATTGTCTTTTTAAATTATGATAAATGCTAATAACCAAGATTTGAAAGAAACGTGGACAGTATTAATCTTATACCTTCCTGATCCGTAGACAAGGCTTTTTCTTTTCTGAACTTATGAAGTTTACCGTACAAATCACTACTAACCGATGTGTTAATAAGTATCCTATTGTTTGGTCTCTTAACCTGTTTAGTGATTTTTTTGCTCATTGTAAGTCGTTTTTTTGCGCAAATATGCGCAGATATGCGCACCTGAGTGCAATATTACGTAAGTGATTTTAAATGAGCAAATAATAATACACCTTTGTTTTTCAAAGTGCTTTATAATTCAAACCAATAAATTTTTAATCATGCTTAAAGGCGCTCTTATCACCGTTGCCGCTGTAGTTGTAGGATTGTTCGTTTACAATGCAATCCAGAAGAAAAAAGTAACCACCGCAGCTTAGTCAAAATCAAAGTCCTTTCCAAAGGACAATTAAAAAATCTTTCAATTTAAATTATGTTTCAGCAAATGCAAGCTAATGCCTTCAATGCATACGACCCTCGTACATCGGGTTATGCGAACAACTTTGACCCCCGCGTGCAGGGTCGATACAATAACGCAAACGGAAACGAAGCAGGAACCACCGTTGCGGACGCAAAGCCGGGTCAGAAAATGCAGATCAATCTGACACTGAATAACCCAACGGCATCGAATCTGACATTCGAGATGTTCAGCTACCTGTTTTCTCAACTTCGCACACAAAAACAAGAGTACATCGTAGGCGCTCATACGTACATTCCTATCACATCTCTTGAAGGAATTACAGCGGTTGCGGCCAACGCCGGAGGTGTTGTAGGTTTCGATCAGACAGGTACATTGTTCATTCAGGGAGCACCCGCCAACCCTCGCGGAACGATCGGTTGCGGTGAGATTCCGTATGCCAGCCTTTTCGCTGCTTCAGGTATCACCGCGTTTGATATCGCCTACTTCCGAATGACCACTACTAACCAGCCTCAGATCGACCAAAACCTTACGTGGTTTCGTCGTACAATGGCGGGCGGTGTTCAAGAGAACAGGATCAGCCCTCGCGCGTACTTCCGTCCTAACCAATTCCAGAACCTCACTATCGATCTTACCGTATCGCTGTCCATTGGCATCGATAGCGGCCTGAGAATGGTTGTGTTGGCTGGTCAATCGGTTACGCTCGGCTTGTTTATCTCCGCATGGACAAACCAAGCGCTCAACTAAGTGCCCCTCACCTGAGATTTGATATGCAAACGGCCCGGCACCTGTCGGGCTGTTATTTTTAAAAAAGAAAATTAAACAAAATGGTTAACAACGGTTCAATGTCAATGAAGTTCACGGAACAGGGATTGTCCACATCAGGGGACAAGGAAAGGGCTCTGATAATTCCGTCAGACTTCACAAGAAATAGGAAGGACTGCGAGCAATCCATATACGCTCTGGCTCTTTCAGAAAATAAAACACCTCAGCAGGTGGCTGCCCAAATACTTAACGGTTCCATTGACGAGCTTGCCAGATACGCCCAGTTGCACGGAGAAAAGCCTTGCGAAGACACTGGCACCCTGTGTATTCAAGGCGTTTTGCTGAGGATTAAAAACTTGGCTAAAATAGCCGCTACCCTCGACTGTACAGATGGTCAGGCGATACTTGAATTAGAAGAAGCGGATGGAGATGCGATAAAGAACGGCCTCGCAGACGGAGATATGTTACTAAGCCCGGCAGCAGCAGCGGCTGTAAATATCTTGACAGAGGATATCAAAGCGAAGTGCGGTACGTACAACAACTTTGTTAGCGCAGTGAATATGTTTGAAGATTCAACTGCTTCAAGCATTGCCAGAAACTTTGTCATACCTGATCACTTACCAGCAGGAAGCCCATCACCCGGCGGTACACATCTTGGTAACATAAGCTATCCAGACAATGCTACGGGCATAGTTGGCGATGAGCCGTGGTGGGGGGATACCGGAGGCGGGTCTCCCTCATCAACCTCGTCAGGGAGCTGGCTGGATAAGCTGCTTGGAACCATCGGAAAGATAGGCGATACGATAGGAAAGGTTGGCGGACAGATAGGACAAGCGGGACAGCAGGTCGGCGGAGCAATAGGCGGCATTGGCGGACAAGTAACGGATGTTGGTAGCGACATTGGCGCAGCTTCTATCGACAAGGTGTTGAAGAAGTACCTCCCGTTCATTATCCTAATATTCGTCATAATCATCATTGCTATTATTTATGCTAAACGTAAATAGTCCCTGCACCGTATACATAAAGTTCACCGGCGAGCAGCCAAAACTATTTAAGCTGTTCAATAGCAAACATGGCCTTTATCATTTCAGGTATCTCAACGGGAAAACGCCAAGAATAAAATTTAACATACCAGACGAGGGTATATACAAAGGAAATGTTCCGTTCGATGTACTTAAGATAGTTCCGATAGAGATTCCGGATATGTACCCTGAACTGCCGTCACCCGAAAGGGACAGATGGAAGGACGTTAGCATGTCTTACAATCCTAACTTGTACGACACGCCGGTTAGGATTTTTACCGAAACTGGATTGATAGAGACCGGGCCAAAGTACTACGAATACCCGGCCCCCATAAGGCTATTTTTGCTTCTTCACGAACAGGGGCATCTGTTTTATAAGACTGAGGAGTATTGCGATATGTGGGCGCTGGTGAACTACTTGAGAATGGGATACAATAGAAGCATGGCGTACTACGCGCTCAGTAATATCCTAAAAAACACGCCGCATAATATGTATAGACTGAAGTGCGCATTTGAAAATATTCAAAAAACTCAAACAGAAAAATTATGACAGGTTTATTAGCCGCATCAGCCGTGTCCGGGGGAAAGGACATGGATAAGTACAAAGGGATATCAATGCTTATAATTGTGGTAGCCGTTATTGCTCTGGCTTTCATTGTTGTTAACAAAGTATTTGGCGGAATAAACGGAATACTAGAGGGTCTGGGGCTTAAGGACAGCGAAGAGGAGATTCGGTTAAACAGCGATTTGGAGAACTTCCTAAGAGACACATCAAACCCAACGAATCCGTTTTCACCGGCATTCTACAAGAACGCTCCGGCTGATTCTAAATTATTCAAGTCGGCGTTTGCAGATCAGTTAGCCAGACAGATATATGACAGCGTTGGTGTATTCTATGATGATCCAGAAAGCGCACTCGCCGCTATTAAGCAGTGTACTACAAAAAGTCAGGTGTCCTTTATTTCAGACAGGTTCAATGTCATGTTCAAGAAAGACCTGATAACATGGCTGGATCAAAAATTTGATACCAACAATCAGAAAAGGATACTGAGGGAAATATACTCGTATGCCGCATCATTACCAAAATACAAATAAAACATCATGGACAAACAAACCTACTTAACCGTGGTGAACGAGACGGACACCGGATATATACCAAGGGAGATGCTTTTTCCCACCCCCGTATCACCCGCTATCGCAAGAAGTCAGCCAGTATCAGAAACGCCACCTATCGACGTTAACGGAGATCAGGACTTCAATCCCATCTACGACCCAAACATAGATGATCTTCTCCTTACCGTTGCCAAGCCCCAATTGATACCGGGAGGCGTGGTAGGCGATCCGCGGGTGGTATCCCCTGATGTTATTTCCGAAACGACAATTCCCGTTCAGGTAGCTACCGGCTCCGGTTCAGGCTCAACGCAGGTCAGCCCATCGGACGGAGCTTCAGTCGCCGTTGCGCCAAAGAAAAGCATCAATTGGCTGTGGATCGTGTTAGCCGCAATAGCCGCTTATTTGTTGTACAAAAAAATGAAATAATGACACTTCCTAATTTTTCAAAGGAGCAAGGGAGCGCTATTAAAACGTACTTCAAGGAATTCGTTTTCGTTGTCCTTATTTCGTCCAACATCTATACTTTCAAGCTCTATGTAGACATGAATAGTTACGTATCCGAAACAATGACTAAGAACATAATAGAGATGCGGTCAGCGCTGGATAGAAACACAATTGTAATACAAACACTTTGCAATAAATAATCATGAGCAATACACTTACGGCTATAAAAAGTATAGCCCCAAAATACAAAGTCAACGTGTCCGAAATAGCGGACACTATAGACACTGATGGACACAAGTACGGACTGAATAGTGATAAAAGAACTTCAGCATTTATATCTCAGGCCGCGCATGAGACGGATGGGTTTAAGTCGCTGAAGGAGTACGCATCAGGCGCTGCATATGAAGGTAGAGCCGACCTTGGCAATACGCAACCGGGTGACGGTGTTAAGTTCAAAGGCAGAGGTATATTTATGTACACTGGCCGGGCTAATTACAGAGACGTGTCCCGTCACCTGTTCGGTGATGATAGGTTGCTTAATAACCCTGAGATACTTGAGCAGCCAAAATACGCTGCTCTTAGCGCAATGTATTATTGGAAGTCTCGCGGACTTAACGAACTCGCGGATGTAGGCACAGAGGAGGCGTTCAAAACAATAACCAGACGAATAAATGGAGGACTTAACGGCTGGGCTGACCGCCTCAGATACTGGGACAGAGCTAAACTTTTTTTCTCAACAACCCGGAAGTAACGGCAGCAGCCGGGTACGGAGCAATTGCCGTAGGTATAGTATTACTCGTTCTTTTTAAAAATAAAATCTTCAAGAAATGAAGTATAACGCATTCAGAAAAATGATATTGAAAAAACACCTGTACGACAACGCATCAGGGACAGGCAGCGATAACACAACGGATGCTGAAATTGTCAGAAACCCAAACGACTACCTTGCGCCAATTGCAGGCAATGATATCGTTAGGAAAGTGTCCGTGGCTGCATTAGTACTGCTTGCCGTGTGGGTCATAATCTATGTCGGAAAAGATATTTTTAAACAAATAAATTAATCATATGTCTGTCGCAGGATATGCGCCCATCGAGGGCAAGGTAACGGAATCATCAGGTACGCCCCTTCCGGGAGCTACTATAATCTTCACTAAGCAAGATGGGACACTGATAAAGGGTTTTGATACAAGAAATGACGGATCATTTTTTATATCAGATTCGCAGGTTAACGCCGCCAAAAAAGACGAGCCAATAGCTGTAGAGATAAGCCACGTAGGGTATAATCCCAAAAAATTCTTGGTGAACTCGCCTGATCTGGGCGTTATTGTTTTGTCCAGAAAGGACAACATTCTTGACGAGGTTATTGTAACCTTCAAAAAGCCAACCCAGTCAGAGACCGGATCGCTATTCATTAAAGCAGCGATAATCTCAGCTATATTGTTAATATCAAAAAGGTTTATACCATGACACAATTGCAGTGCAGAAAAAATTACTACGATAACGCTTCAGCCAGTGGCATGCAACTTGGCGTCCGCCAAATGATACTGCAAGGCGATGGGTCGTATAAAATTACTTTCCCGTATCCGTTCCAAATACTCGGAACCGTACAAGCAGCAGGGATGCCATCTGACGGAACCGGATACCCCTTGTCCCAGATGATCATACAGACAGCCGGGATTCAGGAAACATACACTCAGGCATGGCAGGCCATGTTTATAGCGTTCATGTATGCAAACAGGGACTACGGGAATTATACAACATTGCCAGCGCCGGGAACAACATATGAAGGCCCGTACAGGCAGTACTTTAACAACTATCTTAACTCGGAGCTTATCCCTACAAACTACGAGACATTCGTCATGCCTCCCTCTGAAATAGTCAGGCTGTGGGTCGACGAAGTCGCAATAGCCGATCCGGATACTTTATGGAGCAGGCTTCGTAAGCTGTCCGGGGAACTGTTTGTGCAGAGCGATAGAGCCATGTGGGGCGCTCCCGGGACGTATACAATACTTCCACCCGGAAGCCCGGCAGCTCTTAAGAACGTTAGGCTAGAAATACCGAATGGGTTCCAGCCTAACAGAACGCTGTTCGGGTCAAGAAAGGTAGCTGATTGGCAGGCGTGGCAAAACCTGAACAATCCGAACCCAAATAGCCCATCGAATATGCCCGAACCCATCATAAACGGAGAAAACGTGTATGTGTGGTTATACAGGTGGAACAACGCGACCGGCGAAGAGGAGGTAGTATATGGAAGCAAAACAGTACCGTATGTGCCAGTATCCGCCGTTTTCTCAGGGGTCAACGATGGCGAAGACTTGAAAAACGTGATAGGCGGATTCTTTACCGATTCAGGCGATCCCAACCTCACCATGACGCAAATACTTATGAATGTGCCGGGATATACAATAGACAATCCGACTGACCCAGGCGATCCGTCATACGACTACGGGTTTAACAACAACTGGGACGGGGGAGCTTTTGCCTTACCTCCATTGACCCCCGGAAACTGGTACGGGTTTGGTATGTCCGTTGACTTTCAGACTTCAGAGACCCCGGTTTATTGGCCGTCATTAGAAGAATACATTGGCACCTACGGAGCGCCCCGGCTCTTGGTTAACGAATACAAACCTGTAGAATAATGAAAAACAAAACAACATACAACGCAGCCGTACTTTTAGTATGGCTGCTTTGCTTATTTTTTGGAGCTGTTTTATTTTCATGCAGCGCTGTTAACAGAGTGAATAAGGACATTGCCAAGCAGGAAAAGGTTATAGCTAATTACGCAAAAAAGCATGGCTTCAAAAGTGATACAGTAAGCGTTCTCAAAAAAGGCGATACCGTAACGAACATTGTCACCAATAACAAATACGATACGTCCTTTTCTACGGACACTGTTTACATAACAAAAACGGTCACTAAGACCATTGTAAAAACAGTAACCGATACCGTTGTAAGAGTTATAAAAGACAAGTCTGTAGAGGTAGCACTAAGGAATGTATTGCTGGAAAACGAAAAGGCCATATCCGGAGCCAAGGAAAAAATAACTGAGCTTGACTATCAAAGAAAGATATGGAGGATAAGATTCTATCTTATATTAGGGGCCATACTGTCGGCTATTGCATTTATTTTATTTAACAAATTTAAGTTCTAATCATGGCATCAACACTAATGGACACCGGAGGCGTGGCGGCACCAGTTCAAGACCCAACAATAGGCATGAAACTACAGATGGGTGCAGCGCTAGCCAATCAGATAGCCGATTCGCTGCCTCCCGGTAACTTCAAAACTCAATTCAAAACTTTCCTTTCAAACCCAAATCCATTATCCGCGTGGAAGGCCATAGTTAGCCTCATAAAAGGAAGGACATACAGGACGGGGCAATACCGCCTAGTCGAAAGATTCATGGACAATATAGTAGGGGCCGGGAACGTCATAAACTCATATAGGGAAGCCCCTGACGAGCTGTATCCGGTAGCTAACGATTTCTTTACTGCAATGTTTGGTGTCCGCATCGCTAATGATGAGGATTTATGGGCTTTGGAACAGGGGGCGGACGCGTACTATGCCAGACCGGGAACATCTGACGCTAACAGAAACGCTGTCAATAGAGCCGTGATGCTTATGAAAAACTTCTATCCAACATCTACATTCAATAGACAAAAATGGGATTTAACGCACTTCTCAAATTACCCGCTAGTGGCTCCCATACCAGACCCTCAGGAAGGAAATGTAGGTAGGCTATTTACAGGGACAATACCCGGAGGCCAAAAAGTAGTGCAAGGGATTATACAAACTCCCGGCCTCATCAAAACAGACGCGGACGTTATCGACCCAACGACTGGTAAGAAAGTAGGCACACCCGTGACGCAACTGCTCGGTGGAACCGGTTGGATGTTTGGCATACTCATCGTCCTTTTTATTTTAGGGTGGTGGTTTTTTGGTAGAAAAAAGTAACCCTCACCCCCGGCATTTTCACCGGGGGTTTTCTTTGCACATCGGTGTCCATAA
>CAZCMS010000012.1:0-77 GCA_964499935.1 uncultured Candidatus Saccharibacteria bacterium
CGCCAAGAAGCCGGCCAAGGCGAGCGCTAGGAAGCCCGCCAGGAAGCCCGCCAAGCAGCCGACCAAGGCGAGCGCCA
>CAZCMS010000012.1:177-11290 GCA_964499935.1 uncultured Candidatus Saccharibacteria bacterium
GGAAGCCCGCCAAGAAGCCGACCAAGGCGAGCGCCAGGAAGCCCGCCAAGAAGCCGACCAAGGCGAGCGCCAGGAAGCCCGCCAAGAAGCCTGCGATTCCTGAGAGGGAGCTACCTGAGCTCTCCCCTGAAGGGCCGCCCATACCCCCCAAGGTGCTCGAATCCGGGTACTTCCCCGACGTGGCGACCGTGCAGGCCGTGGCCGGCGGATTCGGGCATGCGGAAGTGGATGTGAGGGATGACGGGGGAGACGTCACACTCTGGCTGTCCGTCGGGGCAGATCTGGTCAGCATCTTCTCATCCCTCGGAATTCTCGAACTGGATAATGTGTGGCACGTGCGCATCGGTATGCTCATCTCGGGGGAGGGCCCCGGAGAGAATGACCAGTATCACCGATACCACGGGTTTTGGGGCAAGGATGCCTATACCCGGTGGGCCTCGCTCGTGGAGTATGGGCCGGCCATCTCCGCCTTTGATGGCCCCGGAGGGCTCAGGGAGCGGAATGCTGAAAACGATGTGATGTCATGGATCGTCGACATGGGATGCACCGACGATGGGGGAGAGCCCCACCGATGAGGGTAATCAGGGTAGATCGGCTCGACTTTGAGGCCATGATCCAAGGCCTGCTGACATTCTGGTGCTCGGCTCCCGTGCCACCCATCGGCGCGCGCGTTTCCCTCACCGAGTATCCAGGACATCGGAGCATCAACGTGGAAGTCCTCTACCATCTCAGGATACCGACCACCGGGATCGTCGCGTTCCAGTTCCGTATCTTGTCCGTCTCGCTGGACCGCACGCAGCAATAATCATTATAGCCGTGGCGCTAACCCGCATACTCAAGCGCCCCCCATCCATGCGAGTCCTGACTTGGGATCTCGAATGGCTGCCGGGATCTCTTGATATCACGGTCGCCGGCCTCTTTGATGGGAAGCAGTATCGCGCTTTTCAGAACATACGCAGCTTCCTGGAGCATGTTCTTTCAAGGCGATACAAGGGCGCCTATCTGTTCGCCCACTTCGGCGGGCGGTTTGATGACGTCTTCCTGCTACAGGGACTAAGGCGATACTTCCCGCTACTTCCCATAGGCATCATCATGAACGGCTCTTCGGCCGTAATGATAGAAGTGCACTGTGGAGGCTACTCGGTAAGGTTTTGCGATAGCCAGTTCCTCTTCAAGCAATCGCTCGATGACATGGGGGAGTCCCTCGGAATGCCCAAGGGGGACTGCCCCTTCAATGCCCCATATCCCCTGCTACGGGCGTATAATGAGCAGGACTGCCGTATCCTATGGCACGCGCTTGACAGGGCGGCGTTAGCGCTCGCATCACTCGGCTCTACCCTATCTTTCACGCTCGCCAGCACGTCTCTCAGGCTATTCCGCGTGAGGTATCTGAGCGAGGACATCCCCACCAGCAGCGTGCATAATGCGGAGATACGCCCGGGTTACGTGGCATCGCGCGTGGAGGACTACCGCCGATTGAGCCCGCGGGGGCGTCATTACGACATTAATAGCAGCTTCCCGAACAGTCAGATGCGACCGCTACCTGGTCGGCACTTGACCACCGATCGGAATATTGGGGATATGACCATCGCCCATGTTCGGGTGAGGGTACCTGACATGTGGCTCCCTCCGCTCCCGATTCGTCATGGGGGAAGCATATACTTCCCGACCGGTGAATTCGATGGCTGGTACAGCAACGATGATCTCGCGTTGCTGGAGGAGATGGGCGGAGAGATTGTGTCCGTCTACAAGGCGCATCACTACGAGCCTTGGGACGACATCTCCCGATTCGTGACGGACATCTACAATCTCCGACTGAAGTCCGCCGACGATCCGTTTCTCAGCGGCTTCTGGAAAATAGTCATGAACGCGGGCGTGTACGGAAAGCTTGGCGAGCGTGGCGATAAGGAGCGCATCGTCTTCGGCCTAAAGCGGCTGGAGTGCCCACACGATGGCGAGCATGAGCGCGATACTCCCGGGCGCCCTACATGCATTAGGAGGGTTGCGGCAGGTATCTGGGCCGTCTTGGAACCGGGGGACCCTCCCCATACCCACATCCCGGTTCCCCTCATCACCACCGCCAGGAGTCGGGCCGACATCACCAGGTTTGGCAGCCGGGCCGAAGGGCTTGCCTACGTCGACACCGACGGACTTGCGAGCCGTAGCACGTTCGAGAGCTCTACCCGACTTGGGGAACTAAAGCACGAATATGATTACATCGACGGCCACTTCCCCCGGTGCAAGATGTACGCGCTGACTCGTACCACCCCCATCAAAGAGCGGGAGCTGGTGAAGATGAGGAAGTGGCTAGCGAGGCGGGAGATCACTGACGTGATACCGGAAGAGGAGGTGCGCCATGTGGTGAAAGCCAAGGGTTTTCCCCGCCTGCTCCGCCGCGAATTCGACTACTTGACGGGGGTCGGGGCTCACGGTGCCGGAAGCATATCTGTCAGGCAATTCGACTCCCTGAGAAAAACCATGATCAGGGACGGCCACCATCCGTCGGAGGGAATGATAACCAAGGGGCTCTACCGCGTTTGCGGCACATGCGATATCCCCACGGGCGGAGAGCCTTGCCGAGACCACCCCAATTCCATCCAGCTACCGGCTCACGGAAGCAGGCCCAAGCGAATGGCGCTTGGGGATTACGATTCCCGCCCGTGGAATTATGATGAGCTGGAGGAGCCATGGAAGCCCGAGGGCATCCAATTGGGCCGCAGCGGTCCCCTATAATCATTATAACATCTCTCTCCTATCAGCGGATGCGCTGATCTCTCGCGACGTGTAGTCTCTTCCTGACGGGCGGTAAGACCGCGAACTAGGGAGAGTGCAATCATGGCGAGTGCAGCGCTGGCGCGAGAGCGCCTGGAGATCGAGCAGAAGAGTGCAAACCTTGCACTCCGGCAGCGTGCGGCCAACATGAAGGCGGCGGCCGAGAAGCTTGTTTCTGTTTCCAGGGGGAAGGTCAAAGCGGCGCTCGAAGACGGCCGTACGAACGTCGGTGTGGGGGCCGGGGCTCGAACGGCGGGCATCTTCGGTGAGGCGTTGATTCGCCGCAAGCTGGACGAGAAGTATGCCAACATGGTGGGGCCGGCGGCCGCCGTTGGCGCGGTCGCCTGCTTCACGCTGGCGATGTCGTCGAAGAGTGCGAAGGACATCGCCATGTACAACGCCATGGGAAGCGTGGCGGAGGGCTTCTCGGCCAGGTTCTTCGTCAAGATGGCGGACGATCTCGCCGCGAACATCATCAAGGGCTAGGGCGCAGAACGCCGCATTGCGGTAATCAGCAACTCACGAATCTCAGAAAGGTGAATGAATATGAACAACTATAGCGGAGAGCTGGGCGCGACTCTGGAGCAGCAGCTTGCTTCCTACCTCTCTGGCGATGTCCCTTCCGGCATGGGTCTCGGGTACGAGCCGCAGCTTGGCTATGCTTCCGAGTCCGATTCCGCCACCATCGGCGCCATCACCGCCCTCGGGTACGATCTCGATACGGCTATGGGGGCCGTTCGGACGGCGAAGGCGGTGGCTGCGCGCACCGGGGCTCCGGTTCAGGCCGCGCTGAACGCGACGGTGAAGAAGTACATCGACGATGCGGTCCAGCGGGGAATCGCGCAGCGAGGAGTCGGCCATGGGAGCAATACGCTGGCCGCGAATCTCTCGCCCCAGCAGGCCTTCCAATACGAGGGCTCGATCTGCGTCCTGAGCCTGAGCAAGGCCATCGCGTTCGGCACCACCGAAGTGCTCGAAGCCACCCTGGACAAGCCCGCCGTGGTGCGGGAGATCCGATTCTCGACGAACGACGCGAACCTGACGTTGACGGACTTCAAGTATGGGGGCAACTTCCCCTGGATCGCGCTCCAGTTCCCCATCTCCCTCGCCCACTTCGCGCCAGGAGCGCAGTCCTACAAGGTCCGCGCTCAGGGGTTCCCGGTCAAAACGACCTTCAAGGCATCCATCAAGAATGGCGCCGCCTCGGGCACGCTCACCCCCATCATGGAGCTGTGGGGAACCGCTTCGGAGTGATGCGGCTTCGGGGAGCGCGATCGTAGCATCGTACGCTCCCCATGAGGGGCGTACGCCATGCGACCTAGAATCCTGCTCCCTTTCACCGATCCGGCGGATCTCGAGTTCTACGTAGAGATCCACCTGACCGGCCCAAACGTCGCTCTCCAGAGACGTTTCGACTACCCGGACATTCTCACATCGGGAATCCGCTATCGCAGGGAGCCGCCCGGCGTGGAGGATTGGAGATGTCTCGACGTCCTCTACGATCTCGGCAACGGCGACTGCGAAGACCTTGCCGCGGCGCACGCGGCACAGCGTCGCGTATGGGCCGAGAAGCGCGGGATCAAGGACTTCTCGGCGCATGTCATCGTAACCCCCGTCTCTCCAGGGCTCCGGCATGCTCGCGTCCGGGAGAGTTTCCGCGGCACGGTGAGGATAGTTGACCCATCCAAGATTCTTGGGATGGGAGAAGAAGGGTGAAGAGATGTCCATCGTAGCAAAACTCTTGATCGGGGGAGGCGCTTTCCTGGCGCTCATGGCGGCCGGGGCGGGCGGTACCAAGGCCCCTGCCGCGGGCGGGGAGTCGTCCAATCTCCTGATCCCTGAAGTCTTGGACAGACTCCAGAGATTCCGAATCCGCGGCGCGGGCCAGTATTCCGACGCTTCCGGACTGATCACTTACCGGTGCACGTCCGACGGCGAGGGCCCCACGGCGCGGGATGCCGCCATCGCCCACATCAAGTCAGGTGGGTGGGTATGGACGGACATCAGCATCATCGGGCAATATGACTTCGTTCTCGCACTCGGCCCCCAAGGGGGGAGTCCTGGCGGGAACTGGAAACGGCTCGCGACTAGGGCCGATCTCCCGACCCTGGAGAGGTATGGTGCATCCGTGCCGGCCCCTTCGGGGACTCAGGCCCCTTCGGGGACTCAGGCCCCTTCGGGGACTCAGACCCCTTCGGGGACTCAGGCCCCTTCGGGGACTCAGGCCCCTTCGGGAGAGACGGGCATCCCCGACGTGGACAGGCTTCTCCGATCGCCCGATGCGACTCCGGCCCAGCTCTGGGCCGTTGCTGATGCCTTGGAGGCGCAAGGGAAGCGGGCCGAATCGTCGATTGTCCGGAAGCGCGGCGACGATCTCTACGCCGCGTTGCGGGTGAAGCACGCCGCCGCGGGGGGAACCCCCTTCAAGGTGGAGGAGGGTCTCTTCCCCAACAATGTGGCGCTGCACTATGGCGGGACCCTCGCACAGCTGCGGAAACAGAACCCTGGGAAGGACCTTGTGACCCTCAACAAGGATTGGAGAGTCGGAGAGGTGTTCAAGCTGCCGCTGGACTGGGACGCGGAGAGGAAGGTCCCCCCGACTCCGGTCCGCGGATCCGCCAAGACGCCCGCAAAGAGGGCGGCAAAGAGCAGCAATTCGAGTTCGGATGCTGGCCCGCCGCAGTCGCCGCCGCCCTATAACCCATCGGGCAACGGTCCGGTGACCAGCGCGATCTATAACCAGGGGGCGGACGCCCGCGCGGCCGCTTCGGGGGAGAACTCCAATGCATAATTCCGACGTGCGCCTCGATGAGGGAACTGGGCAGATCGAGCTTGGCGGTGGCGAGGTAATCGTACGCGTGCCGTTCGATGAGATGTGGAAAGCCTACCACAAGCTCAGAAGCAAGCTCGGCGGCAGCTACGAATCCCCCCATGAAGCTATGGAAGGATTCTGGGACTGGACCAAGAAGATCTCCCGGGTAGTGAAGGAAGTGGTGAAGAGTCCGGTAGTGAAGATGGTGGCGGGAGCCATCCCGGTGGTCGGCGGATCGATTCGGACCGTACTCGACGTGGCGGATCAGACCATCCGCGCCGTCGATTCCGTGACGAAAAAGCTTCCGCCCGACGTCCGCCGCCTGGCGGACGATGTGGCAGCGAAGAAACCTGCGGCTGCGGAAGCCGTCAAACGGCTCCCGCCCGCGAAGCAACGGCAGGTCAAGAGGCTCGCTCTCTTCAGGGCGGCTGCGGCGAAGACTGTGAAGGATGCCGCCCAGCTCCGGAGCGTGGCTAGAGCGGCTGGATACACTCCGGCCCTCATGGCGGCGCTGCGCCTGCCGCGAGCCCCCTGGAGACGGTAGATAGCCATGTCGGCCCCCTCCGAGCGCATCCGTTCCCGATATGTCCCCTCTACCGCCCTCGGAGGGGTATCTTCAGAGCGCATCCGCGCCGCTTTCGACACCTTGGCGGATGCGTGGCTCGACATCGGCGGAATTCCGCCGCGCTCCGCTCTCTACGCAGTCTTGGCGGTAGCTGGCGTGGAGAGCGGGTATGGTGCTGTCAGCACCAACAATTGGGGTTCCATCCAGTGCGGCCATGGGCCCCCATGCGGAAACGACTGCGTTCCATTGGGGGATACTCACGCTGACGGTGAGGGCTATACATGGTGCTACCGGCGCTACGGGACCCCACGAGAGGGAGCACTATCTCTAGCTCAGCTCCTCGTCAAACGAATCGGGCTCGAAACCCTCAGCTCCGGAGAGCCGCGACATACCGCGGCCGCCATGAAGCGGGCCGGATATTACGAGCTGGAAGAGAGCAAGTATGCGGACGCTCTCTCCGCGCGCTATCGCGACGTTCTAACAGCCATGGGGGTTTCCCCCGCCGCACCGTCCGCCGACGTGGGCCCCAAAAGCGGCTCGGGGTGGGCACTCCTCGTGATCGGCGCGGTGGGAGCCGCACTTCTATGGAGGAGAAGCTAGCATGGATAACGATTCGGTACGGGCGTACCTGGCACAGGTGGATAACGAATATGAGGCCGTGCGCGCCAGCGCCGCGGACCAATTCGGCCGGATGTGGGAAAAGGGAAACCCCACGAGTGCGCACGTCGAAAACTACGCCGCGTGGAGGAAGCATCACGCATCATGGAAGACTTGGCTTTGGGACGTGCAGGGGGATTGGTGGCTCTCTACCGACGACTACAACACCGCGCGCTCATGGC
The DNA here is from genome assembly GCA_964499935.1 of uncultured Candidatus Saccharibacteria bacterium. Classification (GTDB taxonomy): domain Bacteria; phylum Patescibacteriota; class Saccharimonadia; order Saccharimonadales; family UBA4665; genus CALBGR01. The sequence goes on from CAZCMS010000012.1 coordinate 7,166, forward strand.
ACGAGCAATTGCAGGAATGGAAAAAGAAGTTGGGCCAGTTCGCGGATTCCGTGCCGGGGACCCCAGTCCCCGATCGGGAGAGCACAACAGCCGAGGACATCAAGGGGGCCGCCGGGGCCGCGACGGCTCCGCTGGCTATCTTCGCAGGGGCCGCACTCCTCGGTATAATCATTATGAGGCGTCGATGAGGGCCGGAATCCTCGCAGTCTTGATCCTCTCCGCCTGCACAGTCGAGGCGCGATCTCCTTGCAAGGTGTGTAACGCGGACTGCGATGAAAGCACGCCCGCGGAATGCGAGTTCTGTAGGCTCGATAACGGGTGCGGACTGGATATGGCGGGGGGCGAAGGGGCGCCCGGAGAATTCGAGTTTTCCGCGCTGGATATGGTGGAGGATGAAGAGCATGAGTGACATTGCCAAGTTCATCAAAGAGCGCCAGGCGGGTGCCGATAAGCCCTCCATCTTCGTCCTGAGCAGGGACAACGGTATTGAGACGATCATACTCGATACGTTCCCGTCGGGCGACGATGTGGAGAAGCGGATCGAGGAGGTCATCAGGGAAGATCTCCAGGAGCTGTCCGGGAAGATCAACTACACCGTACAAGCGCAAACTCGCGAGGGTCGCGCGATCGGTTCCCGGACCTACCGCAGGAAAGGCCTCCTTCAGGGGGGAGAAGGAGGAAGCGGGCGCCTGGAGAACCGGCTTGTGGATCTCGTGGGGAATACCCTGGAACGTGCCGGGGCAATTCAGTCCGGGATATATGACCGGATGTCGAATATGCTAGACCGCCAGGAGCGAATCATTATCGCTCAGAATCAGACGATCTCCGAACTCGCGCAAACGGCGGCCGAGAGTGGCACCATCGGCGAACAGGACGAGGGGCAGAAGTTCGCGCTTTCTAGGATCGGTGAGATGGCCGGAAAGGCGATGCCCCTGTTGGGCGCGATGCTCGCGAAGCACCAGCAGCCGCCCCTGGCGCAGGAAGCCGGGGGGAAGTATGCCAAGCTCAGGGCCGCAATCGCCTCATTCACCGACTCAGATCTCGAATCTATCGGGCTATGGTTTCATGAGGCGGGGACTGGACCGGACGTGCTTGCCCGGCTATCGGAAGAGAGCCGAAACAGGGTGATAACGGTCATCAGCGAGGGAGGACTCTAGTCATGATTAAGTCAGATGCGTACATCCAGCGCGGATTGGAGGGCCAGATCGGACTTCGCGCGATGTGGCGAGTCAAGCCGTGGGATTGCGATCTATCGGGGGCGGGGAAAGGAATCTCAATCCAATATGGGATCAATTGGCTTAAGGGATCTCCCCCTTCGCCCGCCCCAGGAGTTTCACTACAGCATTATTACGCCTTCACCCCGTACTTCGCCGGGAGGATGCAGGGGCCTACGATCCTGGTAGATGCATGGCCTGGCGGGACCGTGCGGTTCCCATCAGGTAACGTCACCATCGAGGCATATATCGCGGGGGGATGGACCGTTACCAGCGGCGTTGAGCCTCTGCTCTGGTATTGGAGTGCTGTATCGGAGTTGATGCCGATCCCACATCTCCCCACGTTCACCGAGTTCCCAATCGATGTAGAGCCTGAGGGGCTCTCCACCCAGAGAGTAATCCCTCACCGCGCGCGCTCCGTTAGCGTACGCCTTCCGGATGATACATATGATACCGGAAGCTGGAATGAATACATGGTAGACGGCACCAACACATCCAACTATCGGGAGCTCTCCGGCGGCGGTTTTGGGGAGATCCAGATCGGGGGAACGAGCCACTACTACAGGATCGGGAATTCCGCCACCGAGCCCAAGACTGCTTTCTGCGTATTCTCCATCAACACTTAGGGGGAGCCGGCCATGATCAAGAGTGACGGATTCCGCCAGAAGGGGGATAACTTCCCTCTCGGCCTGCGCGGCGCCAAGCGCATCAAGCAGTGGAGTGTAGACTTCGGCGGCGAGGGCTCCGGAGTAACCATTCAATACGGACTGTTCTTTCCCGACGATGTGAGCCTCATCGTCCTGAGCGGCGGAACGAACTTCAACCCCTACTTCGCTTTTACTCCATCGCTCGACGGAAACAGGATGCAGGCGCCGATGGTGCTGTGTGACGCCTGGCCTGGAGGAACGGTCAGATTCCCCAGCGGCAGCGTCCGCATCGAGGCCTACGTCTTTGGTTCATGGGCGAATATGGGGCCCCTGGATTGGCACTTCCAAGCCAGCTCTGGGATGGGTCCGGTGGCACGAGCACCGACGATGACGGATATCCCCGTCTCCCTGGGCGCATCAACCAACTCCGGATTCATCCCCATACCCAACCGGGCGAAGTCGGTGCGAGTCCTCTGCCGGGATAACGCCTACTCAACAGGGGCGTGGTTCGAATATGGGATAGACGCGACTACTCGGTTCAACTCCGAGATAATCACAACCCGCGACATCGGGATTAGCGGGACGGGGGCCTATTACCGGCTCGGCAACAATAGCGCGGCGGCGAGGGTTCTGACGCCGATCTTCACGCTCGATGTCTAGGTCTTCGCGCGTGGCTGGCGATTCTTGGCGGTGGCGGAAGCCGCGGCGGCGAGATTGGAGATCTCCCTAGTCGTCCGGAGCACGCCGCGAAAGAAGCAGGCGGTTCCGTGACTCCCCATCAACGCGCACTCGTCTAGACACGTCGCGTCGATATCCCGGAGAAATTCCTTTCTCATCTCCAAAGCGATTGCTTCGGGGATGGGGGAGATCTTCTGGGCTTCCGCCATCCAGATATCGGCCACTTCATCGCGCGACATCTTGCCGCCGCTCACTGTACCACCCCCCGGCCCGCGCAGATGGGGCAATCCCCGGGAACCCTGAGAATCCCGTGCGGGCAGTAGGCGATGGTGCACGTGGTGGGGTGGTCAATCGCGTACAGGTCATCGATCACTCCGGACTCCCCGATCCGAAGCGTCCGGACGAGCGGTCTAGCGCACTCCGCGCAAGAGTCGGCCCCGGGAACCGGGAAGTTCAAGGATATTGAGTCGCCGGCGGTGGCGAGATCCACACCGCCGGACACTACGCTAACGGTGGGGCCGGCGGCTCGAATGGATACGTTCATGGGCATGGTTCCGTCTCCCTATAATGATTATACCGGATCGGGCGTCTAGGCGTCGCCCGCTCCCGCCCACGTCCGGAGACGTAGGCGGGCGTAGGCGGCTCCGGACCTACTCAGTACGGGCGATGGGTCCGGAGTCCCCGGAATCCTGAGCGCTCCGGACGATGAACTCATCGACGGCATCAAAAAGCTCATCGAGCCACTTCTTGAAGAGTGCGACATCGTCGTCCCCCTTCGGAAGCGTGATGAACGTCCACGGGAGTTTTCGAACCCAATCGCCGTGCTCCGCGGAGAGCGCATCCTGGAAAGCCTTCACGGCCTTCTCCTTCCCGACGGCCCTTCCCCCCCTGCCGCTGCCGTTTCCGCCGGCGTCGCTGCCGCTGCCGCTGCCGCTGCCGTTTCCGCCGGCGTCGCTGCCGCTGCCGTTGCCGCTACCGTTTCCGGCGTCGTCGCGCTTCGGGAGCTTGCCTGTACTAAGGAAAGCGTCGTAATCCTCGCGGGGGGTCCTTGACCCGTACACCTTCTGTGCCTGCATCCCGTTGAGCCTCTCCTCCCATCCGGGGGGGAGACACCTGTCCAGCTTCATCAGGCCGGATACATAGCTTTTCTGGACCTTGATCCTCACCGCGATGTCGCCCGCCTGCATCCCGATTCCGGAGTGCTGCCGGATCTGCCTGACACGCTCGGCAAACGAGAGTTGGCGCACCTGATCCGATATGGTCCTGATCATGAGCGCCAAGGCCCTGGGCTCGATCCCCGCCGCCGCGACGTCGACGACGCGGTAGGGGTATTCCGTCATCGCCAAGCGTTCCATCCCCGCCAGGCGGCTGTCGCCCGCGATGTGGTAGAACTTGCCGTCCAGCAGCATCGCCCAGGGGGGCTCAGGGAGCCCGTTCGCCTTGATCGCCTCGGCACTGTCGGCAATCTCCCCATCGGAGAGCTTATCCCGATAGTTAGAGCCGTACACGTGAGTCTTGATCAGATCGTGCGCGGGGATGGTGCTGGCGGAGACGTGCTTCATCCATGTCGCATTGGTGGGCTTGGC
>CAZCMS010000012.1:11390-13754 GCA_964499935.1 uncultured Candidatus Saccharibacteria bacterium
CGGGGATGGTGCTGGCGGAGACGTGCTTCATCCATGTCGCATTGGTGGGCTTGGCTGCTTTCTTGGTCCGGCTCATCGTTCTTCTCCATACGCTGAAAGGGTGAGAGTGAGTAGGGCCGCGCGAGCACTCGCGTAGTTTTCGGCCCTGGCAGAAAGAAGACAGGTGAAGGTCAGCCCCCGTTCTGGGGTGATGGAAGTAGGGCACTCGTCGGAAAGGACGCTCATCTTGACCGGTCGGACGCTATCGGACACCAGGTAGAGGTATGCCTGGCACCCGGGGACATGGCCGGCGTGGATAGCGGCCGGCACGGTGCGACGACTCCGGCTCACGCCGCCTCGGCTGATTGGTCGGTGGTGATATCGAAACGCGAGCCGCCGCCGGCGGTTCTCATGGTGCTGGTGTAGGGAGAGAGCGTGTGGACGGTATCCACGTCCGCCGCATCCGCATAGCCGGTGCGGAGTGCTGACGGGATGAGCTCAGGATCAAAGCTACCGCGGGCGATGGCGCAGCAGCCGAGGAAGAGCCCGTACTTGTACGCAATGTGTCGGGCCTCGATGAGTCCGCGCTCAGTGAACTTCACGTCTCCCTCACCGTCGATGCTCAGGATACCTGCGAGGGAGAGATCGGCCACGGTGTTAGCGTAGCCTAAGATCTCCATCATGGAGCACTTCTGATAGGACGGACCCAGGATGAGGTAGAGATCCAATATCCCCTTGCTGTTGTAGTCGAGCCCCTCGATGGTCGCATTGGTCGCGCAACTGGGCTTCCCGCTCTTCTCCGCCTTGGTGTGCTTGCACATGGAAACCTTCCTTTTCTCGCCCGGCGCGATGGGCCGGAGAACTAACCGTAACCCGATCGGGGCATGCCGCCCAGGAGATTCGTATAACGATTATAAGTTTAGTGGGATGATGTGCGACATGTCGCCGCGGCGGGTCAGGCTTGGGCGTTGACGGCGGCTTCGATGTCGAGCCAGCCGACGATCGCCCGAGCAGTCCCGATACCGTCCACGCGACCGAGCTTGCCGTTGGCGAGCCGCCGCTTGACGATGCGCATGCACTGTTGGTTCTCCTGGTTTCGCTGCCCACCTTCGGCGCACGTCCAGACATCGCCCTCGACATCCAGGACGATGCCCACATGCTCACTCTCGGGGGGCCCATCGCTAACGAAGAACACATCGCCCGGCTCAGGCTGCATGCCGGAGATGTAGAGCCGGAATTCTGGCTGCCAGCGGATTGTGGCGATATTCTTCCCCACCCTGTAGGTGAAGCCTCGGACGGAATCGGTCCGGTTCACGAGGCGGGAGGCTTTCGCCCCAAGACGCCATATGAGCCATGATGGCAAGTATCCGCACGTGGTTCCGATGTCGCCATAATCCCTACAGATCTCATCGAAAACGGCGTCGCCCTTGTCGCACGGGACGTATGCGCGACAGAGTTCGACGGCGCGGGTTCGGATGTCGGAACGTTGAGGGAGGTGCGGGGAGTCGGAGCGGAGCGCTGTGCCGAGAGCGACAAGGACGGTTCCGGCGATGACTACGCCGCGACCGAGTAACTGGCGATTCATGGACTATCTCCTTACCGCCGATGATGTGGCGGATAGGAGATTATAGGGCGGGCGGGAGGATGCTTGGAAGCGCGAAGGTTGGGAAGACGAAGAAAGGTGGGATAGTGTACTACGGATCGGGGGGAGGATTCCTCATCGCCCAAGCTTGCGCGATGAGGGAGGCCTCTCGGAGCGAGATCGGGCGGAGATGTGTCTTGGAGATGATGTAGGGCAGCACGGCGCGGCGCGGTTTTCGCTTGCCCCGAACCCTGGCGAAGGGGATGTAGTACGGGGCTCTACACTCGACATCATACAGGACATCGGCGTCTAAGGCCGGAAGTCTGACCTCTACCCGGACGGAGTGAGGCGACAGTCTCCAGCAGGAGACGTGAATCACCGCTCAGCTCTCCCCATACACTCGCCGACGCACTCGGTATCGAGCTCGCCCTCGCCAGTGCAGGCCTCACGGCATGCGGCCGCCGTCTTCTCATCGCAGGGGGCGGACGCGCAGTCCGCGTTACACGACATCTCCTCCCCGCAGATATCGATACAGAGAGAGGCGCACTCTGGGCCGTGACCGGACTCCGCGGGTTGTTCACGAGAGCCCGAGCATGCTCCGGAGAGGAGGGCGAGAAGGCATGAGAGAGCGGCGCGGAGTGCGCGCTTATCGCAATTGACATAGACGTTCATATGGAGACTCCTGACTAGGCGAGACATCGAGTCCGCCCGAACACTCTTATGCACGATATAGGGCCTAATGTCCATAGGGCCGTCCTTATTGTGGCATGCTGTGTGCAGGTGTCGCACCAATCGGAGGGGGC
>CAZCMS010000013.1:0-12814 GCA_964499935.1 uncultured Candidatus Saccharibacteria bacterium
ACCATTCGTTCATGATATTTCGCTTGAGCTGCACACCCAAAGGGCCGTAATCCCACGTACCGCTCAATCCGCCGTATACTTCACTGCCCTGAAAAATAAATCCACGGCGCTTAGATAAACTAACAATATCTTCCATTTTTGGTTTATTCATAATTGCTCCTATTGTAACGGATTGAATACACTGTTGATGCACCGTTTTTTAATTTTATCATTCACTACTATTAATTATGCCATGATGTGTGTACTTTTCATAGTATTCACCACCGGTACAAGCTGGCTGCATTGTGATTCGATCCCCTGAACGTTACACAATGTACCAGGCGAATTATGACTAAAAAGCAAACGCATTACTTTAATGCAATTGGCATCAAATCTTCCTGTCTTGCCAGCCTCTTCAAAAGCCATATCTTCAAAACTAAAGTTATATCCCTTGTCAACCGACAGCGCCTGACCTGTGGTGTCCGTCTGCATATTTGGAGTATGTCCGCCAAATTTTAATAATTGAGCCGTAAACCACAAGCGAATAAGTTCACTATTTATGTGTTCAGTATCAAGCGCTCTTAACCCCTTTTCTAACAGATAGAAATACTCAGCCTCGGTCTCGTCTTCGGTTGCACGGTGGAGCTGCTTCATAAGCTCATACCCAAGCATTGTGCGATCAATATCTCGCACAATTGCTCGGAAATGAATATCCAGTCGAGCCGATACAAGCGTACCGATATCCCTCTTGCCTTTTATAAAGGTAATATCACTAACACTAAATAACTCGATACCCCCTGCAAGTTTACTTTTTTGGCGTCGGACCCCTTTTGCCATGAGCCGAAGCTTGCCATAATCCGGAGTAATGACAGTAATAATACGATCTGCTTCGCCGTAATTCGTACGTGCTAAGATAATGCCTTTTGTTACTGCCTGCTTCATATTGCCTCAACAATATCAGCTCTATTGACTGTTTTCACAAGTTGCTCAAGACTCGTTTGCGGTTTGTATAACTGCGCGCAAACCCCCATTTCTTGCAACGACTTTTGAAATGCTCGCAGCTGCACGGGTGGCACCATAGTATGAAGTACTACAGGTACTTCAGCCCAGTCCGCGTATGAACGAAATTCCTGCAAAAATGCGACACCGCTGTGTCCTGCGAGCTGAAGCTCCAAAATCACTATATCGGGCTTTTGCTGATCTGCCCTGTGGATTGCATTATCAGCACCCTGCGTCCAGTCTACGACATGACGAGCACGCTGAAGCGCCTGTATATATATCTTTGCAAGTCCAATATCTGGCTCAATTAATAAGATTCTCATATCTACACCAGTTGTAGCTGACGACTTGGGTGTAATGTGGCTGCCAGCCCTTGTTGTCCTTTATATTTTCCTTGCCGTAACTTTACCTGCATTGCGGTAAAGATAGTGTCAGCCACTAATATTCCCGCGCCTGTATTGGCGGTTAGCTGTGAGAATGCCTGACGCCTAAAGCCCTCGCTAGAAGAACGGATTTCTGCCAAAGAAGCCTGCGTTTTTTCAAGTCCATCAATATATATACCCGTTACTAGACCGTTACGACTGCGATGAGCAGCTATACGAAGTTTATTGCGCGCCACCCCCGAAGTAGCAGCTTCTGATAGAACCAATCCTAAACCATACAGCGCAGCACGCAAACCTGCCGAATGTGCCATCACTTGACCATATTTACCACCCAACACTAGCTCAACATCAGTATTTGCCTGCCTTGCCAGCGGAGTAAGGTCATGTGCAACATCATATAAAACTGCCGACAATGACACTGGCTCAAGCTCAAGCACTGTTTGATTATCTGCAATATCAAGACCCAATAAATAACTATCGACAAGTCGCAAAGACATATCTGCATGCACTTGCATGCTTTTAAAGATTTCTTCAGGCAAAGCTGTAGCACCAATGCCCAATTCCGCTTGGCGCGCAAGATACATTAAAGGTGTTTTTAACTGTTCTGCCACTGATCTCAGCAATATAGTTTGTGAACCATTATTATTTCTCGAAGAAATTTCCTGCATTATCCTTGTGTTACCCTCACTTGTCATGCAACTAAACTATACAAGCCAGTATACACCTGCAAGGGCTACGGTTCAAAACTCAAGTTTGGCAAAATATACGTATTGAAGTCTGCCAAATATTGATCAGTGTCAGTATTCACTACCAACGTTTTATCACGCAATGGTAGCACCACTTGCGTACCATTCAATTGATTATCAAGCTTACCCCTGAAAATAGTCCCTTTTTGGCCTGGCACTTTTGGCAGACTATATGGTTCGGCAGTAACTAACCCACTTGTCACAGCACTGTTAAGAGTATTTACAGTTTGACTATATCCCTGATTCAGTACCTGAACACGTAGTGCAACCGCAGCACGATCGCCCCCGCCCTGTGAATTTAATGACGGCACCACATCCGGATGGAAATAAATATCCAGAATTGCTCCGCTGCTAAGACCTTCGCTTGCAATGTAGGCGCTCCAGGTCTTAGGATATTGCACAGCAACACTTCCGTATGAATCTGGACCGACATATGTCTTCAGTGGATTCTTTAGTTCTTCGGCAAAACGCTTATTATCTTCTTCGGTAGTCTGTTTTTTAGCAACCTCTGCTGCAGCTGCTGCTTTTTTATCCGAATTATTCTTGTAATCCTGCCTCTCTCCAAAAGCCCAAACAGCAAAACCTATAGCCCCAACCAATGCTAATGTAAGTAGCGTCACGGTTATTATCCACCCCCACGCAGGCCCACTACTGCCAAAATTACTATTATAAGACTGTGGTTGCACCGAATTTGGCGCCTGAGGAGAAACTGGCTGAGGTGTTGGATTCTCTGTTGGCACCCTAGGAGGGTAATAAGGGTTTTGATTATTGTCTGGTTGCATTACGTTTATGGTAATAAACTGTTAGCTTCTTTGCAAGTACCTTATGCTTTAGGTGACGAGCTTGGACGATATTCATAGATATGCACTGCTCGTTTCTGAGCGATCTTTTTAGCACCGGGTATCTCAAAGCCAAAACTCGCAACCTTAATAGGCCTATCTATAGATTGGATAATTTTTGTATGCAATCTTGGCATGATTCTTGCTACTCCAAATATATATACCGCATCAGCCGACGGCCACTGACGACTCAGTGCATTACCCCATATAATCTGCACGTTTTTACCATAGTTTTTAGTACGCCACTTTGCCCATGCAGCCAATATAGGATTCAACTCGTATCCCACAGCTCTCCACCCTCGCTCGGCTGCTGCCACAAGCACACGCCCATCACCTGCGCCTACATCAATCAAAAGCTGTCCAGGACGCAAATCTAAACCATCTAAAACATCAGTTATATCACGTCGTAAGGTAGGAACGTACGGAGCACCAAAAATAACTACAAATGCAAATAGCCCCACCACTAACGCCACAATACCTGTAATAATCTCCATACTTAAGATGATTTTAGTTTAGTAATGGTGATCTCTGCCTTTTTTAGATAAGTATCAAGCTGAGCAATCAATTCATTTCCCTCTTTATGCAAAGCAATTGCTTCATCGATAGAAATATCAGGCGACTGCAAAGCAACAAGCACCTCATCCAGGCGTTGGCTTATTTTTTTGTAATCTATGTCTGTAGATTTTGAACTCATAAATTAACGTCTCTTTCGTATTGATTGAACATTTGCCGTCACTATTGCATCCTGCAAAGTCACCTCTATTGTATCACCCGCGGTAAGCTTGGTGCTCTTACGAATAAGTTGCTGATCTTTATATACATATGCGTAGCCTCGCTGTAGTACTGCATCCGGATCTAAAAGCTGCAACAATGCAGCCTTCTGGCCCAAAGCAGACCGTTCATACAAAAGCTTCGCTTCTATTAACTGTTGGAGCTGTAAAGCTCTATTACGTAGATGTTCTTTGTGACGCACATACACCACATGCAAGCCTTGACTGATTGCATTTTGATACTGGTCCAGCCTCCGCATTTCGTGTAGCCGATCTGGCACCAGCAGCTCTGCAGCATTACTTGGCGTACTTGCTCGCTTATCAGCAGCTAATTCAGCTAAACTTGTATCAACTTCGTGTCCTATCGCCACAAGAGTCGGCGTGCGACTGCCAGCAACAGCACGCACAACCGATTCATCGTTGAATGCCTGTAAATCGTCAGCGCTACCTCCACCACGAATAAGCACCACTGCGTCGAGCATCTCCGGCAATTGATTAAATGTCTTCAACGCCCCTACAATCTGCTCTGGAGCGTCAATACCTTGTACCTGCACATCTATTAACTGTATCTCTATTGATGGCCATCGTTCAGTAATAATCTTCGTAAAGTCTGCGTATGCAGCCGACTCACCTGATGTAATAAGCCCTATTTTTTGAGGTGGATACGGGAGCGTACGTTTTCTTACTTCGTCAAATAGGCCTTCTTTTGTAAGTTTCTCCTGCAGCAATGTAGCTGAGCGCTTGATCGTACCTTCGCCCACAAGTGCAATATTTTGCACCGTAACCGTAAATCCAAACTGTGGATGCAGCCGTGGCATACCGCGAACTTTGAGCATCATGCCGTCTTCGAGCTGATACTTCAGCATGTATACCGTCCCAAAAAACCTGACGCTTGCAACTTCGTCCTTGAGGTCAAAATACACCCATTTATTTTTACTGATACGAAAATTTGCTAATTCGCCAACAATCGTTACATTCGGATATGCGTACTCTAGCGTCTGATTAAGGTACGCAACAAATTCCCCAACACCCAATTCGAGTGGCTCATTATCCATGAGGAACCAGCCGTACACCCTTACTGTTTACTGCTTTGTGATAGAAATAATAGCCTGGAGGCAGCTGGATCGCAGCCGTAAGTACGCGGTACATGATTGTAACAGGCAGACTCAACGCTACCGGCACACCTGCAGCCACCAAGACGGTTGTCATAAGCGCCTCATATACTCCTACCCCTCCCGGAAGCACCGAAATCGCTCCTGCGACATTCGCCACAGAATATGCAATAATGATCGCTCCAAGATTTACCGATGCACCAAACGCTAAATAAATAACATATATACAGAGTATCTCTGACAAATTCGCAAATAGCGCATGAACAAGAGGCATTTTAAGATCTTTTATGCGTGCTTTGATTGTTTTGAAGTTAACATGCAATTCTGAGAGTAAAAAATGGACTCGAGTAAGCTCAAGCGTCGGACGATTTGACGCCCTGGTTACTTTGCGGACCGTTTTATTTGTCCACCGCTTTAGAAAATGAAAAAATTTCTCGACACGTTGCTTGCTGCCTAGTATGTAGACAAAAAGCGCCGTACCTAAAATTAAGGCTGTCGACACAGATACAGTTACCATAAGCACCAAGTCATTGACATGACCTTCGGCAGCCAACATGAATAAGCCGACCACTAGCAATACTTCAAATGACACATACAACATAAGTAATTTCATAATCTGTACAAGCGTGGCCTTGCCTGCAGTTACGGTATCTGAGCGTAATCGTGCCCCAAAATATGAAATACCCGAAACGCCACCACTCGGAAACACGTTATTGATAAAATTAAGCTCCATCGCAGCAATGTACATAGGCTTGTATTTAAATTTGTTACCAACTATCGCAAACAGAGCCTGATACAAACGCGTCTGAGCATCATAATTCCAAACTTGCAGCAATATAATAATGACAATCACCCACCAGTGCACGCGCCCAAGATTCTGAAATGTTTCAACAATCTGATCTTTTATGAAAAACAAAAACAGCGCGAGCGCTACAATTGTGACGATATTGAGTATTAGCCTCCAGTTGCGTCTAATAAAAGAATTTTGACTCATAGTGCACATTATACGCTATAACCCGTTATACTGTTATCAATGAAAGACATCCAAAGCATCTGTATCCTAGGCCGACAGCCTGCGCTAGGACTCGCTGAACTCGAACGATTGCATGGCTCGGACAGTATGCGAGTATTAGGCAATAACCTTGTCGGCTTAACCCTTGACGCCAGCGAAATCAACTTTCGTCGTCTTGGGGGTAGCATTAAATTGACGTGCGTCATTGACGTGCTACACCAAGCTAATTGGCAGCAGATTGAGAAGAAGCTACTGCAACGCGCTCCTATAATTGCTCGTGATTTTGAACCTGGTAAAATTACGATTGGTGTAAGTAGCTACGACAGCAGCGTGCAACCTAAAGCTATTCAAGCCACCGCTCTTAAGCTTAAAAAAATTATAAGAAGCAAGACTAGTCAGTCTGTTCGGGTAGTACCAAATCAGGAAGCCATGCTTTCTACCGCACAAGTGATCCACAATAAGCTAACCGGACCTCGTGGTATCGAGCTTGTCGTAATCCAGCAAGGCGACCGTACTTACATCACGCAAACTGTCGCAGAACAAGACATCGAAGCCTATACTAAGCGCGATCAGGCTCGCCCTAAGCGCGATGCTCGTGTTGGCATGTTGCCACCGAAGTTAGCACAGATTATTGTAAACCTAGCTGCAGGGCAAGTGAACCCTGAAGGGAACCCTGAATACCAGGATAGTCCCGAAAAAGGATCGATACAAACACCCTCTCTATTAGATCCATTCTGTGGCACGGGAGTTGTACTTCAAGAAGCCTCCCTTATGGGTTTTTTGACACATGGTAGTGATATAGAAAAAAGAATGGTCAGTTATACCGAAGAAAACATGAACTGGCTCAAAGAAAACTTCAATCCTAAAGGTACCCTGATAGATGTTTCCGTTGGAGACGCAACAACTCATACATGGGAGTCAGCTTTTAACGTGATCGCATGCGAAGGCTACCTCGGGCAACCATTTAGCGCCTTCCCTACCGAAGAAAAACTGCGTGAAGTTATGCAGACTTGCAACCAGATCATGAAAGGATTTTTAAAGAATATCGCTCCGCAGATCGAGAGTGGAACACCCTTATGTGTCGCCCTGCCCGCCTGGCATCGTCCAAATGGCAAATTCGAGCACCTAAAATTGCTTGACTCTCTCGAGGAATTGGGCTATAATCGAGTAAGTTTTGTGCACGTTCGTGATGAGGACTTACTCTACTATAGGCCAGATCAGGTCGTAGCGCGCGAGCTATTAGTAATCACAAGGAAGTAAATATATGTCAAAAATTAAAGCAGGCGGTACCGCCAAAAATATCCACGATAGCCCAGGTCAACGACTTGGTGTTAAGATCTTTGGTGGCTCAAAAGTTAAAAACGGTCAGGTAATCGTACGTCAGGTTGGTATGAACAAGCGTGCTGGCGACGGTACAATGCTGAGCCGTAACTTCACTATCCACGCAACTCGCGATGGTATCGTAAAGTTCACTAAGCGAAAAGTACGCACCTTCTCTGGCCGTTCAGTGCCACGCGTTGAAGTTACTGTAGAGTAATAAGGCTCGTAACAACATCTCTGATCCTCAAGCTTTCAAGCTTGAGGATTTTTCATTTTATTAAATATTGCTTCGCTCAGATAAAATCCCTGTGTAGCTTCATCAAAAAAATACCCTTCAGCAACAAAATTGGTCGGATCAACATTTTCATCAGGAGCATATCCGTACATTCGCTTTAGGTCCTCTATGCCGTACACCGGCGCCCACCGCAGATCTTGTGGCTGTAATTGCTCGGTCAAGCTCTTCAGATCATCTGAGACTTGCCTAACAGTTGGAGGCTCATTGTACTGTACGTGTAGCTTCACGACATGCACCACTCCGTTTTGATCTTCTACTGGAGTACCTATGGCATAGGCTATAGACCGATTTTCATCAGACAGACTTGATGGATCAATATCAATATATGCAGAATAAGGATCTTTACTATTTGCAGATGCAGAAACCGTACGGATATTCTTGTCATACAGATCAACAACTGCCTCTTGAGCAGGCTCTTCAATAAGACTTTCTAGAACTTCTCTACTTGTCACTAGCTGCCCTTCGGGCACTGTAATCGGTTCTACGTCATGCAACGACTGCTCGGCTGGGAATAAGTTTATTTCTGTCATTATTGTACTTTTTGTTTTATTAATACACTACTAATAGTATACCAATAATGGTACGATTTGTCAATAAGTTCAGAACAGGCTACGCGGATGAGCTAGGCTATGCCAAGTTGCTGCTTAATACGGTCAACAACATCTGCAATGACCACTTGTGATTTTACAAGATAATCGTCGGCCCCAAGGCTCTCTGCCCTTTGACGATCACTATCCTGGCTCAAGGCGGTTAACATAATAACCTTGATGTTAGCAGTCTGTGGTGTGTTTCGAATAATATCAAGAACATCAAATCCACTAACCTTTGGCATCATAACATCAAGTAAAATCAAATCAGGGCGAAATTCCTGTGCCATAGCCAACGCATCTTCGCCGTTGCCGACACGTCGAGCATCGAACCCTTCGGCTTCTAAGCGAGCGAGGTATACATTAGCTAATGCGTCGTCGTCTTCAACAAGCAAAATTTTATGTGATTTGTGTTTTTCAGATATATCCATACTGCTTACGCTACCTTATTTTGCCTGACTTTGCAAGAGAGACGCAATAAAACCATCGAACATAGGGTGCGGTTTATGTGGTCGCGACTTATATTCAGGATGGAATTGGCTCGCAACCAGAAACGGATGATCTACGCCTTCTATCATTTCGACAAGCGCCCCATCTGGCGAAAGCCCTACTGCATCAATGCCCCATGATTTGTAGGAATCGACATACGCACCATTAGCCTCGTAACGATGCCTGTGACGTTCGATAATATCCTGCGATTTATACAATTGTTCTGCAAGACTTCCAGGAGTAATTTTGCAAGGATAGTCACCAAGTCGCATCGTGCCTCCGGTATTCTCTTTACCCTCCTGTCCTGCCATTGTGTGGATCACAGGATTTGCGGTATCTGGATTAAATTCTGCTGAGTTTGCATCCGCAAGTCCAGCACTACGCGCTGCAGCAATTACCATAACCTGCATGCCAAGACACAAGCCTAAATACGGCTTCTTCTCTCTTAACGCAAACGATGCGGCCTCTATTTTTCCTTCTACGCCCCGATTACCAAATCCACCGGGCACCAAAATACCATCAACCTGAGATAACATTTCCGTAGCAGAAGCATCGTCTAATTTTTCAGCATCAATCCATTTAATCTCGATATCAGTGTCGTTGTTCCATGCTGCATGACGCAAAGACTCAAACACCGACATATACGTATCTGCGTTATCCATATATTTCGCAACAACACCGACCGTAACCCTTCGAGAGTGCTTTGCGGTTGCTCGAGAAACAATTGCTTTCCAGGTTTCCAGGTCAGCTGAACCGCTATCAATACTAAGCTTGTTGCAAATAACATCATCAATACTTGCAGCCTGCATAGTAAGAGGAACATCATATATTGTCTGTGCGTTTGGCAACAAGACCACAGCATTCTCATCCACGCCACAGAAGAGACTTAATTTTTTGCGAGCTCCATCTGGAGACACTTGTTCACTCCGTGCCACCAATACGTCAGGACTAATGCCAAGCCCACGAAGATCTCGAACTGAATTCTGTGCAGGTTTTGTCTTAATTTCGTTACTAACACTAAGATACGGTAGATACACTAAGTGCACATAAAGGCAGTTCTCACGCCCCACTCGCATACTAAACTCACGGATTGCCTCTATAAACGAGAGTGATTCGTAGTCGCCTACCGTACCGCCAATTTCCACAATATGAACATCGTATCCTTTGCCAGCCTCTTCGATTGCATCCTGGATTGCGCCAGTTACATGTGGGATGATCTGAATTGTCTCGCCTTGATGTTTACCATTGCGCTCATCGCCAATAACCCTCATTAAGATTCGTCCGCTCATTAATGAGCTTGACTGCGTAAGTTCTTGGTCCAGGAATCGCTCGTAATGACCAAGATCAAGATCAGTCTCGGCGCCATCTTTCGTTACAAAACACTCTCCGTGCTCTCGCGGATTTAGCGTACCTGCATCAACATTAAGATATGGGTCACACTTTTGTAGGTTAACATTCAGCCCACGAGCCTTCAGGAGGGTGCCTATTGAAGCGGCAGTGATACCCTTTCCTAATCCAGAAAGCACTCCACCAGTTACAAAGATATACTTTGTCGCTTTTTCAGCCACTTTAATCACTCCTCAAAACTTTTCTTAATACTACCCTTTTCGCGCGCATGAATCAACCTTTTTAGCAATTATTTAAGCTGTTGTATTGCAGCGTCCTTCTGTGGGTCTCTGCCATTTGCGTAATCATCATCGCTCATTTTAATTTCCTTGTCGGGTTGTATGCCCTTTTTATCAATATTCTGACCGTTCGGGCGGAACCAGCGCGCTACAGTTACCTTTAGTTCTCCCCCGTTCCCAAGAGGTATAATCTGCTGAACACTTCCTTTGCCGTAACTTTTTACACCCATAAGGGTAGCCACACCATTATCCTTAAGTGCGCCAGCTACAATTTCGCTTGCGCTCGCGCTACCTTCATTAATTAGCACGACTGTTGATACGTCACTTAACATAGGTGAGCCTGACGCAGTAAATGTTTGCACCACACGCCCATCACGCTTTTCTTGAAGCACAGTCTTGCCATTTGGTAGCCATACATTCGATACCTTAACTGCTGCGTCCAGCGAGCCACCAGGATTACTCCTGAGATCAACTATAACGCCTTTAACTCCAGCTTTTTTAAATTCTTCAGCAGCTTTTTTCGTGAGACTATACGTGTCATCCCAGAATTGTGATATCTGGATATATCCTACATTTTCAGGCAATATCTTATATTCTACGCTTGGAATTGTGATGTCTTCCCGAGTGATTTTTAATTCTTTACGCTCCTTATTATCACGAACGATTTCTAAGGCAACCTGCGTGCCTTTTGGCCCCCTAATTTTGCTCACGGCCTCGTCAATCGACATTCCCGAGGTACTCTTTTTATCAATTGAAATAATCGCATCTTTTGCGCGTAACCCGGCTTTTTCTGCAGGATAATTTGCTATTGGCGCAATCACAATGAGATTATCTTTATCGTCCTTACCAAGCTGCGCACCTATACCGCTGAACGTACCGGAAAGTTGTTCATTGAACTCTTTTGCATCCTTTGCATTAAAGTATTCTGTGTGAGGATCTCCAGTTGCTCGAACCATCCCCGATTTCATACCATCTTGCAATTTTTGCGCATCTAATTCACCATCGAAATTCTTGCGGAGTAAATTGTATAGATTTTGGGTTTCTGCGGTATCGAGCTTTGATGGCAATGACTTATTCGATGATACAGGTGTCGTAAAGCTAAGATTTCCATTACCGAAATTAACCCCGATTCCGAAGACCACTAATAAAATAGCGACGTTCACTCCTGATTTTATGGCTTTTTTTGGCCAGGATCTTTTTGTTACCGCCTCCACGCCATCATTGTTCTGTTCTTTATTCTGCACAGACATCACCTCTCATTTACATACAACCCAAGCGGTATTACCGTAAGTACTATACACCAACTACGGCGCTTGATCTAGCGCCAAACGCGCCATTGATATGAGAACTCACCTCGTAATTGCTGGTTGTACTGCGAGACATATATTCTATTTCCCTCTACTGCCTCGACATACATTGCATGGCCCCATGTTCCTGCAGTCGTAATAGCTACATCACCTACTTGCGGAGTTCGATACACGTAACTTGCAGGAGCCTTAGAAACCCAATCCTTAGCATTGCCATAGTACATAGGAATACTTCGGCCAGAAGCCCCTACAGCCCAGGCTGCGTATGAAACACACTGTCTTGTACAATATCCCCATCCGTCTGGTGAATCAGGATACGCATCGTAGAATGAGCACGGACCAAGCTGCATACTGAAACCTGCATTTTTATGAGGGTAGCTATCCGGATTGAACGGATGCACTTGTCCAGGGACACGTATAAAGTACATGCCTCCGTCAGGAACAATACCCCCACTGTTTGCCGAACGTTGCGCTGCAATTAAGCGGTTAAGCTCGTCGATCTTGGACTGATTATTTTTTGTCTTCTGGTTAAACTCGTTTTGTTGCTGCTGATTCATGGCAAGAAGGTTCGCTTGTTCGGCGCGACTTGCGTCAACAACAGAACGCTGTTGCTGCAACGATTGAAGCAACACATCAATCTGTTGTTTTTTGGCATTAAGCTCGTTCTGCAACTTTGCAATCTTGGTCATGGTCTCCTGAATCTTTCGTTGGACCGCATTGCGATATGTTTCTTTATCGACAAACTCACCTAAATCTTTACTTGTCGCAAGCATTTCTATAGTTGTCATTTCACCGTTAACATACATTGACTTAATGTTTTCGCCCAACACCGCTCGCTGCTTATCAAGCTCAAGCTCATGTTCTACAATCTGCTGCTCTAACGTGGCTCTTTGCGCTTCGTTCTGAGATATCTGGCCTTGCAACTGGTTAATTTGTGCCTGGAGTTGATCAATTGCATTTTGATAACTTGTAGCAGACTTGAGTAAATCCTTAACAGCTGCTTTGTTGGCAGCATTTTCTTGTCGGAGTGCCTGCACCTGACTCTCAAGACTATCTGCGCCCGCCATACGCACACTACTAAATGAGCTGACGAGAACAATTCCCGCCAACAAAAATAGCAGCATTTTACCGCTGACATTAACGAATAGTGATGATAAGTACTGTTTTGTGTATTTGTTTTGCATAAGTTTTTTTATTTTAGTTTATGCTTAAGCATTATTATACTCTAAAAAATCCTGTGCGTAAACCCCATACTTTCAATATTTATCTCTTTTACGACTGCTGTTGGTTTATCCATTACAACACCGGTGGCAACGTTGTAATCGCGTCGTACGCTGCATTATGTTCAGTA
>CAZCMS010000014.1:0-7750 GCA_964499935.1 uncultured Candidatus Saccharibacteria bacterium
TTTACTGTTTTTGCTTGTGTTTATCGAAGCCACGATAAAAAAGAAAAAAATAATTTAACGTCCATGATTCGTGGGACGTAGAACCCCAAAGAGAATTGCACTCCCAGGAGTCGCCTATGAAGCGCTCCCCGGACTACCGTGTGGGGTCTTAATAATTGTGCGAGTAGCCTCCTCTTCGCACCTCTTCTCCCCTGTATGAGAAAATCCCTCAATGATTTTAGATCATCTACTTTTGTAAGTGAGTTGTTTATAACGTTAGTCATAACTTATCGTTTTATTTAAAAATAAGAAAAAAGACAAAGCACGAAGAAGAAAAGAACAAAAGGATAGATTTTTACATAGTACGGATAAAAAGAAATATAAAAAAGAAAAACAGCGAGAATGTTAAAAATAAAAATCACGAATCAATATCAAATATTTTCTGGTGTAAGAAATTCTTCTGTTTTTTCAAATCGAAAGGAAAAAGCTTTTGATTCCATTTTTGTAAGATTATAAAATCAGAAACGGGGGGTGTCTATTTTTTCTCAAACAAAACTATATTTTTTAACAAAATGTTTTACTCTATCTTCCACTTTACACAAATTAATTTATAAAAATTTTTTAAAATGAAAATTTTATTTTTGTTGAAAATTGACGAAATTTGATTATAAAAACCGATAATGATCGATAACACAAGTTCATTAATGATATTTTAAAACCCTATGTCATTATCTGCTGTAGTCAGATGAGGGGTCTCAAAGATCTGTGATGTTGTCTGATGCTATTATTGTCGAGTAGTGAGGAATCGGACGATGAGAGGTGTTCTGGGTCCTAATCATACCATCTGTCAAATGGCTTAAGTAAAGAACATTTCTGGGTCCGTCAACAGATCGTTCAGTTCAGATTGCAGCAAATGCTTGATCAAGTTGAGTGATATCTAAATTTGCGAATTGTTGATCATTGGTGTGAGAAATAGTTTCATGCCTTATTTCTAATAAAATCGCTCTGGAATTTGGTGCAGACTCTTGATCTCGAGCGGAAAAAATTCCAACATTCGTGTTTATTTGAGTTTCAAAAATTCAGGTTTGGGTTATGATATCGATTGTGTTCGAAACTAAATTTATTGAAAATGTTCTAAAGCGTGAAATTAAGTTTCTTCTTTGGAGTGCTGCTCGATTAAATCTTCCTATAAAGTAGGTTGAGGATATAAAAATTCTAAAAGTGCATCAAAAATTTCATAAAGAAGATACGATTCCAATAAGATTCGGTGTTATTGTGTTAACGATCAAATTAAAAGAACTTTGAGCTAGCGGGAAAAAATTGTACAAAGTTACCATTAAATTGGCTAAATGTCTTGTTCTACGATTGTTGTTTCCGATACCAGTCTCTGATATTGTTGTTCTTGCTCTAATATCATTAGCATCTTGAAAAAAATTATCAACAGCGGTTCTTCCACCAATTATGCGATTTTGGTTAAACCTTATCCTTTGTCGCTCAAAAACAGTATCGAAAAAAATACGATTACTGTTGATTCTTGATTGATTACCGTTGACTCCCAATCCTCATCTATTTTGTAAAAGATATCGACGATTGAGTGGAATTCTATGAAATGTGTTGTAATGTCTAATAATATTATAATTTCTTCCCGTCCTTCACAAATATCTGAGCATTGAGGCTGCAGTCGCTGCCGCTAGAGCGTTAAAATAATTTTGGGCCGTGGCTGAAGAAAAAAATCTCCCTAACCTAAAAGCATTAAAATTATAAAGACGACGTTGGTTACCATTATTAGCATTGTTATTCGTACCATTATTTGCATTATTACCAGTGTTACCATTTCCTCCATTTTGTCCGTTACCGCTAGGGCCATTTTGATTGTTAAAATTATTATTATTATTATTATTGTTATTTTGTTGTCCCGAAGTCATTCGTCATCCGGATCCAGTAAACCCTCCTTGACTAGAATTAGTTAAATTATTTCTTACAAAATTCATAGATTGCGAATTCCCATATTCGTTAAATAATGGTTTGTCGGTTTGAGTAAAAGTTTCCGAATCGTTGTTAACTTTAAGTGTTTCTTTTTCAATAATTTTTTTTAGTTGTGTTTTATATAATCCTCCAGATAATTTATCTTTTTTATTAAAATTATTTTCAAAAGGATCTCCACCATCATTACTTGAGTTATTATTAATTTTAATAGAAATTAATTTTTTTTTTTGAAAAATTAAGTAATCTTGTTTTTTAAACTTTGATTTTTCGTTAATATTTGAATAAGTGTAGCAGGCCTTATATTTTTTTTTATTTCTGAATTCTGGTTCTAATTCAGAATTGGCTTTTATAAACTCACTCTTATTGAAGATATCGATATGTTGCGGATCTGTTTTCTTATCTTTAAAAAGAAAAAAAGTATACGATTTCCCATTATCGTATTTTAAATTTTTCCTCAAAGATTTAGAAAAACCATTTTTAGAGTCAGCTAATGCTCTTTTTTGATCTTTATATAAATAAATTGTCAAATTAGTATTTGACAATTTTAAAGGATTAATTTGTTTAAAAATTAAATTTAATTGGAAGTTAAAACTGAATATGATGGTAATAATTTTATAAAATAAAATTATATGAAAACTTGATTCAAAAAAAATGTTATTTTGAAGAAGTTGAAAAAAAATTAAAAAAAATTCTGAAAAAAATTCTTTTATTATTTATAGTCTGGGAAAATGATTTACATCAGGCACGTAATCGGTACGTCGTGCACAAATCTTATTTTTATTCTAAAAACAGTGCCGTAGGAATAAACTAATTTTCCGCAATCAAAAGATGATATAATAAAAGCATCATGAATAGAAGCAAATTTTAAATTATACGGTTCTAAATGAAGAATTCTTATTATATCCGAATCGTGAAAATGAGTAAAATTGGGAGAAAAAGAAGATAGTGTTTGTTTCATATCTTTTTTCTCTGTCAATGATAAATAAGCTCGAGAAGTTCTTTCAGTGTTATTGAAACTATTTTTAAAAACGGTGTCTAGTTGCTTATTTTCCTGTTTTAAATATAAAAGATTAGAAAAAGCTGTATCGCTTTCCACAAAAAATTCGTTTGTGGGATTAATTTTTTTATTATTGTTAATTAAATTTTTAATAAAATCTTTAAAAGAAATTGATAACCCCAAATCTTTTCATAATTCATTTTTTATAAATTTAAAAAATAATTCAAATATTTTCTCGGCTTCTTCGCAATCATTTTCAGATATAAACGGTTTAACGTGTTTAAAACATTCTTCGAATCCGGCAGAATAAGGTATTATCATGCAAAATTTTTTAATCATATCTCTTTTAAAATATTTTTTGAAATTTTCTTTAATCGAATATTTTTGATCAAAAAAATCCGCTATAACTAAATAAGTGTCTACAAAATTATTCTCTTTCCCCAAATTAAGATATTTCAATTTTTCAAAATCAGAGGAACCGGTACTATAAACTTGAATTTGGTATCCGGATGCTGTGGCATCTTTTAATATAACTCGTTTTTTAGTATCTCCGTTTAAAAATGCGCTAAGCCCGAATCTGTAACACTCCATTTCTATGACATCTGCTTTGGTTTTTAATGATAATGCACTTCAATTTATTTTTAATTTTTCATATAATATGTTTTTTTCATTCATAAAAAACTCTTCCCCCTTTTTTAAAATTTCTTCTAAGGGTGTGTTTATTTGAGTTTTTCTAATTGAATCAAATTTACCCATTCCTATCAAATAAAATCCTACAATTTCTTGAGAAGATTGCGACATTTTAAGTTTTTTTTTTTCAAATAATCTTACAAAAATTTTAACATACTCGTCCCAATTAAAATAATTTTTACTAAGCTTTCCGTCAGGTCCGTAATGAAAACAATAACGAGAAAGCTTAAATTGTGTAAATGTTAAAGAAGAGCAATAATATTTTCGACCTCTATAATCATTTGTAGATGATAAAAAGTATGTTTCTTCTCATTTGTGATTTAAAAAAATATAAATTTTTTCGTCTTCCAATAATTTGGAATATCGTTTTTGTAACTCCGCTCGTTCTATTTTTTCTTTTTCTCCTCAATTGACGATTTCGAATGTTTTTTCTATTTTTTTTTTAGTAATTTCTAGATTAATTTTGATTTCGTCGTAATTTAAATAATCTCAAAAGATACTTTTAATATGTTGAATAAACTCAACATCAGGATAAAATTTTGTTTCAGCGTAAAGATTTCTTAATTGTTTATTTTTCACATTAAAGGCTACGGAATTAAATGGGTTTGTTTTATCATAAATTTCAGCGCGAACGTAAGAAGGTCCGGAGGTTAGTGTTCTATTTTCTATTTTTATCTTATTTCCTATTTTTATTTCAATGTTATAATCTTTAATTGACAAAGGATGTCTGTGAAATTTATTTATTACATTAAAAACTTTATTAAAAGAGTAATCGTTCGTCAACTTATAATTTATTATAGTTTTAAAGTATCCCTTTTGCAATCCAATCGCCAAATGCACATAATTTTTTTTTTCATCAATCACTTTTTCGTTTATCAATATTTTTAAACTAACTTGAATCAAAGTTTTAATTTTTTTTATTTTTTTAAAATCTAAAAAAAAATTAAGAGTTATTAATAAATTTTGTAAAATTTCAACATTTCGCGTAAAAATAACATGTGAATTTGTATAAGAATTGGACATCGCAAAAATATAATTCTTGTTTAACTCCTCGATTGATGAAGATTGCATCGGTACTTGAAAAGAAAACGAATTTAATATGTTCAAATATATAAAAAATATTCATTGGTCATCAAACAATTTTTTTAAAATATTTACTATCACGGATTTAGTTGAATTTTTTAACATTTCTTCTTCAAAATTTATGTAATGTTTATAAAAAATTTCATGGTTTTGAGTAGGTAAAAGAGAGGAAATTTCTTCGTCGAAATCAAATTTTTGAGAAAAAGACATTTCTTCGTAATTATATATTTTTTTTAAGTTATATTCAAAATTTTTAAGCATAACGGATAACTCTGACATCTCTGTTATTTCTATCATTATATAGTCTGGGAAAATAAAAAAAACCCAGACTATAAGATAAAATTTTTAGTAATGGATATCGAAACTTACGAAAACAAGAGTCAAGTCGTGCCTTATCTTTTTATTTTAACTGATGGGAAAAATTACTACAATTTTTATTATGATGGTAACGACATCGTTGCTTTGTTTTTAAATCAAATTGAAAAAAAATGTTACGAATGAAATTTAAAAAAAATAGAAGTCTACACCCATAATATAAATTTTGACGGTTACGTGTTAATAGAATATTTTTTGAAAAAAAACATTTACTATGTTTGATTTTTACGAGAATTGGATTTATATTATATTGAATTTAAATATAAGGGTACGGATATAAGAATAAGATGCTCGTATAAATTATTAGGAACGTCGGTAGAAAAACTCGGAACTATTCTCGAAAAAAAAGGAAATCATCTTTTCAAAAAAATTTTTCCACATAAGTTTATCAGCGAAACTACTTTAAATTATATCGGGTACGTTTCGGAAAATTTTTTTGAAAATAAAGAGGACTACGATAATTTTAATAAAAAATGATCACAACCGTGTGACATAAAAAAAATTGCAATTGATTACGCGCAAATGGACGTTAAAATTGTTTACGAAGCGTTGATCACTTTTTTTGAAATTTCTAAAGTAAAAGAATTAGCTAATTCTTTTTCTTTTTCTTCTTATAGTTATAAAATTTTTTCAAAATATTTTGACACAAAAAAAATAAATAAAATTAAATTAGAAAACAATGAAAAAAATTATATTGAAAATGCTTATTTCGGAGGAAGAACTGAAATTTTTGGAAATACGAAAACTGGTATTATACATAGATTCGACTTTCCAGGTATGTATGCTTCGTGTATGAAAGAAAAATTTCCGATAGGTAAACCCCGTTTCGATAAACCAAAAGATTTCGATAAACAAGGATTTTATACAGTTTCGGTATTTTCAGATTTAAAATATCCAATTTTACCACTAAGATCAACCGACAATCGAATACTTTATCCTAATGGTAATTTTACAGCAAGACTCACTCGCGACGAATTTATTTTATTTTTGGAAAAAGGTGGTAAAATTGAAAAAATTCATTCAGCATTAATTTACGAAAACGAAGATTACGTTTTTGAAGAATTTGTAAATAATTTTGAAAAAATAAAAATAAAAGGTGATTTCTATAAATTATATAGTAAAAAAATAATAAATAGTTTATACGGATCCTTTGCTTTAAAAAAAGAAAAAATTAAATACGTTCTTTTACAAAACGAACACGAATTGTTTTTTTTGATGGAAGAAAAACGATTAAAAAATTTTGTACAACACGGCAATATGATAATTGCCGGCATCGAATCAAAAACACACGACACTCGAGAAAATAGAAATCTTGCATACGCAGCTTTTATAGCCGCAAAAGCACGAAACAAATTACATAAAAATATTTACATATTAGACGATCATTATACAAAAAAATATAAAGAAAAGTATAAACTTTTATATTTGGAAACAGATTCGATAGATGTTTCGTTGCCAGAAAATTGCGAAGGAGAAAACATTGGTGATGTTACATGACAAAAAACTTATTGCGGGGGGGTATACATTTCTCCTAAATTTTATTTATTAAAGGATAATAAACCGAAAATTAAAGGAATTATGCACTCAACGCACAACTATCAGGAAATTTATAACTCTTTCTATAATAACAAAGATGACATGTTATTTGAAAAACAATTACAATTTTCCAAAAGAAATTTCATCTTATCTCAAAAATATGTTAATAAGAATTTAAAATTAATTAGTTATGAAAAACGAATTTTTAGTGATGACAAATTAACTACAAAAAGTCTTATCATTAACGAACAATAATCTATTTTCCCAGACTATTAATACTTCGTAATAATTTAGCACAGAAGCCGACCGAAATTCCGAATATAAAAATTTTTTTACATGAGAGCTGAAAAAATGCAATTTGCGTAGATTTTGATAATGATTTTTCAATTTTAAATCTTTTTTTAACACTGAAATCGTATTCTGATTCATTAATTTTGATTCCCATTCAAATTATAAACTCTATTTTTAAAATCAACGCAAACAAAACAATTTTTACGCAAAGTTTACACCCTTTTACTTTACAAAATATGAATGTTTTTGACTTTGCAATCTGATTAAACGAAAGATTGAACAAAGATTGCGTTTACGTCGGTGATGAAATTTATATAAAACGATTTGTGATTATTTTTTCTTCATTTAACTTTTCGATAATGTACCCAAAATATCCGTGAAATGAAGAATCTCTCGATTTTGTTAAAAAAATAAACAATTACGATAAAGAGAATATTATTCAAACTCTTTTAAAAGAAATTAAAGAAACGAAAAAATAATTTATTTTCCCAGACTATTAATATATCAACAATGTCTTTTCTTTTTTCATTTTTTTTTGTAATTATTTCTTTTTTAGAAAAATATCCTCTGTTTTGCGATTTTATCTGAACTGTTATCATATTCACAGCTCAACAATATTTTTTATTAATTTTTTGAAAAATAAGACATTTTGATTTAGGTAGTGAAGAACATGAGTTTTCCGCCATGCTACTGTGTCTCATGTCTATTATTCTAGGTTTTCTTTATTTTTATATGGAAAATAATTTTTTAATCATGTGAATTATTTTTTTCTTTTTTATCGTGGCTTCGATAAACACAAGCAAAAACAGTAAA
>CAZCMS010000015.1:0-3167 GCA_964499935.1 uncultured Candidatus Saccharibacteria bacterium
GTAACGCAAGAGACATCTCCTTCACTCTTGCGAATACTGCCACGGATGGGAATTTTTTGGTTAATATCTCTCCAGGTTCGGATGGGCAATTCAAGATACAGAGTAGCAGTACTGATATCTTGTCGATAGGCTCTGCGGGACAACTCGTACTAGGTGCTCAGGGGTCAAATGGGGGCATACTAATTGGTGGGGATGCGAAGTTGTATCGACACGCAACAGACTTCTTGCGTACGACAGGATCATTTGCAGCAGCTGGAAATGTCTATTCCGGTCATGGCACAGCAGGACAGATTAGATTAAATAATAATGGGCGAATACAGTTTGGTACTGATCAGGATACTGAGCTTTGGCGAAGTGCAACAGGGCAATTATCTACAAATGGAATATTTTCTGCTGACAGGTATGTATCGAGCACTGGTATATATACTGCACACGATAATACTACTACGA
Organism: uncultured Candidatus Saccharibacteria bacterium; assembly: GCA_964499935.1. Classification (GTDB taxonomy): domain Bacteria; phylum Patescibacteriota; class Saccharimonadia; order Saccharimonadales; family UBA4665; genus CALBGR01. Next base: position 451 of record CAZCMS010000015.1, read on the forward strand.
ATCTAGAATTTAGAAGTGGTACGCGAGATACCGCAGGGAACACGGGTAGTGCTACGCTTAAATCTGGAAATAATACATCAACAGGCAATACCGGAAACGTATTGGTTCAGTCAGGAAATGCCTCGGGAGGCAATTCTGGTAATGTAATAATTGACGCAGGTACAGCGTCTGGTGCGGCTGGCAGCGTTAGTATCGGTGCTACTAGCGCATCAAGCGTAACAATAGGTCGCTCTGGTGCAGCGGTTAATATTCAAGGCGCAACGACGACAGTAGGAGGCAACTTGGTAGTACAGGGTGCGGGTACTTCTACGTTTGCAGGTGCTTTAACGGTCGCGGGTGTAACTACACTTAACGGTGGACTGACGGTTTCAAGCGGATACACAATTAATAGTTTGAATAATGGTGTTGTATTCTCTAAGCTTGGGCGTTTTGGCTCAAGCGATAACCAGGGGGCAACCGCTGGCCGATGGATAAAGCTCGGTGAAGCTGATATTGCAGATGGTGCGTGGCTTGGTTTCACGGGTCTAGAGATGGATGTGTACTCAAGGAATGGCGACTTCGAGGCCCAAAGGCAGCGACTATCGTTTGGTATACGAAATGCCGATACTCAGCTCCAGATACCAAACATTTCACTTACTACTCTTGAAGGTCGTCAGTCATCAATTCCAAACACTATTCGAGACGTTAAGATGGTGCGCACTGCTGGATCAGGCGTAGTAGGAAATAAGATAGCATTATGGGTACAGATTGGTGCTAATCAGTATGTGACTAATAATGACGCTACATTTAGGTATGTCGGTAACTGGACGACAGGCCCATACACTAATAACAGGCCATCAGTTGTGGCTATTACTGACGTCGGTACACAGTACGGCATTAGTAATTACGATTTTGCAAGTAATGTTTCTATCGGCAATAACCTGGGTATTGGAACACTTTCACCATCGCAACGTCTTGATGTACAGGGCGGTAACATTAATACTTCGGGTAGTCTTATGACAGGTGGTGTCGCCCGCATCACCAGCACCGGCGTTCTTCAAAACGTCACTGCAAGTGCATCTATCCTAACCTCAGGTCAGATTGATGATGCTCGCCTCAGCTCTAACGTCGCTCTTAAGAACGTCAACAATAACTTCAGTACCTCCCAAACAGTCAGTGGCACTGTCACTGCCACTGATGGACTACAGATTGGCGCAGATACTAATCTTTATCGTTCGGCAGCTGATACGCTCCAGACAGATGACTCGTTGGTGCTTAATGGCACTGGCGCGAATCTTGCTGTTGGTGGCACACTCACTGTTACTGGCGCGTCTACTATGAACGGCGCGCTTCAGGTTAATAATAGTACAGGAATCGCAACTACTAGTACTGCTGCACTTAAGGTAGGTACTGCTAGTGGTACTGCTGCACAACAAAACGCATTAGTTGTAGATACGGTGAATGGTATGGTGAGTATCGGACAAGCGCCAATAGTAGGAAGTGGCACACAGCTTCAAGTTGCTGGGCGTATTGCTTCGAGTGTTGGCTTCCAAATATATAACAATGATATCTCGGGTGGCGCTATCACAAAATCTACACTTGCTGGAGTCGGAGGTTTTGATAATCGAGATGTCGTGATTATAGATGGGGCTGCTAAGGCTGTAAAGACGACAGTAAAAGGCGATGCTCGAGTGTATGGCGTGGCAGGCTCTACTCAAGCAGAAGGAGGCACGGGGTCAGTATCGCTACTTGGTAACGCATCCGTTAATGCAGATTCTGGTGCTGTAGCGATTGGTGATCAGCTTGTTACTTCCAGTACTGCTGGTAAAGTCACTGTCGATAATAATGCTACTACAGGCATTCTCGGGTACGCTACCACCGCCAAGGCATCGGGTGCTCCTGGTGTGGTCGGGGTACGAATTCAGATTACTTCTGGCCAAACAAATCCAAATTTTGCTGGGTTACTGACCGTCCAGGGCACAGGCACTTCTAGCTTTGTAGGTGGTATAACGGTGGGTGGAGTCATCACTGGCAATGGCTCGGGCCTCACCAGCCTCAATGCAGCAAACCTCACAGGTACGATTAACGACGCTCGTCTAAGCACTAACGTAGCCCTAAAGAACACTAACAACAACTTCAGCACTTCTCAAACAGTCAACGGTACTGTCACTGCTACTGGTTTCTCGGGCAACGGCTCGGGCCTCACTAACCTTGGTGCAGACAAGATCACTTCAGGCCAACTTTCTGATACTCGCCTCAGTTCCAATGTGGTACTTCTCGATCGAAACAATCAAACATTCACAGGCAATAACCAACTCTTTAAAAACAGCGCTAACTCCACTACTGCGCTGAGCGTACAGAATGCAGCAGGAGATACTCTTTTAAGCGCTGATACCACGAACCAAAGAATTAATATTGGCACAACGACAAGTACTGCAAAGCTCACCGTATCTGGAGATTTCAATGATGCGAGTACTTGGACAGCGAGAACCGCTGCCGAAGCGAATGGCTGGATTTCGATAGCTTACGGTAACGGCCTCTTTGTTGCGATAGCTCAAAGTGGCACTAACCGTGTCATGACCTCCCCAGACGGTATCACCTGGACTGCACGTGCTGCTGCTGAAGCAAATAGCTGGGAGTCTATCACCTACGGTAACGGCCTTTTCGTCGCAGTGTCGTATAATGGCACTAACCGTGTCATGACCTCCCCAGACGGTATCACCTGGACTGCACGTGCT
>CAZCMS010000015.1:3267-4967 GCA_964499935.1 uncultured Candidatus Saccharibacteria bacterium
GCTGCTGAAGCAAATAGCTGGCATTCTGTTACCTACGGTAACGGCCTTTTCGTCGCATTGTCACTTGACGGCACTAACCGTGTCATGACCTCCCCAGACGGTATCACCTGGACCGCACGTGCTGCTGCTGAAACTCATCCTTGGAGTTCGATCACTTATGGTAATGGTCTGTTTGTTGCGACCACATACGATGGCAGTAGTAATCAAGTCATGACCTCCCCAGACGGTATCACCTGGACTGCACGTGCGGTCAGCGGGACTAATCAGTGGCAGTCTATCACATACGGTAACGGCCTTTTCGTAGCAGTGGCTGAGTATTCAGATCAAGTCATGACCTCCCCAGACGGTATCACCTGGACCTTGCGAACTGCTCATAGTGGGCGGTGGTTTTCTATCACTTATGGCAACGGGTTATTTGTTGCACTTGCGTATACTTGGGCAAATCAAGTCATGACCTCCCCAGACGGTATCACCTGGACCTTGCAGACTCCTGCTGTAACCGCCTCGTGGTTTGGGGTAACCTACGGTAACGGCCTTTTCGTAGCAGTGGCTAGCAGTGGCACTAGCCAGGTTATGACCAGTCCAGCTGGTCGCAGTAAGGCCATGAACGTTCTTGGTGATATGGATATTGATGGTGTTCTACGTCTGAAGAGTGGACAAAATTCAACAGCTGCCTTCCAGGTTCAAAACGCAGCCAGTATCAATGTGTTCTCGGTCGATACTGTGAATAGCAGGGTGGTTATCGGTGCTGTATCAGCGCCAACGCTACCAAGCGCCAGCCTCATTGTCTCCAACGCAGAAGTGCAGGCTACAATACGCATTGGTAATAGTACTGACGGAGTAGATATTAGCGGAGCAGGTGGAGTTACATATAAGGGTACAGCGCGACCTACGCGATCAATTGTATTATCGCCTGAATATGCGGGTGCTACGCTCAGTGCAGATGGTTCGTTTAATACGCTTGGTTCAATGACAGCAGAGAATAGTGGCAGCAGCGATGGCTGGAAGAATTATTATACTTGGACAACCACTCAAGCCACAGCCCAGGACTACACTGTAATGGTGCGTGTAACACTGCCAACAGATTTTGATTCATGGGATACTAATGCACTCGCGGTTGCATACAGGACGGGCGTTTCGGGCACAACTAACAACAGTGTATCGTTGCTTGTAAACAATGTATCGAACAGTCCTGGTACGCCAATGTGTAGTGTTTCCGAGGCAGCAAGCACTAGTTGGGCAAATGCTACGTGCGGTAGCTCGTCATTAAGTAATTGGAATACTACGAACAAGACAGCCGTTTTGAGGATCAAGGTAAAGGCTACAAATACGTCAAATGCCATGGCTCAGTTGGGGGATATCACACTGCAGTACAAGTCGAAGTTTTAGGTAAAAACCATAATTTTACTCGATATTTTTATCTGTTCACTGTGGATAATTTTTCCCTACTTTTTGCTAATTAATATTATTTACAACGATAATGATAGGAGTATATTTCAATGATTGAGCAATCAATATCTATTAAATGTAATATTTACATCAAAATAAGTTAATAAATCGTTGTACTAAACATAACCATTAACTTGTAGATTTTACTCTTTGCAAATGTTGAAAATAGAGTATTTTAACTCCATACTTAAGGGGTAGTTTGCCCAAAACAAAAGCAAACAAACACAAACCTTCAATACAAAATATTGAAC
>CAZCMS010000016.1:0-4367 GCA_964499935.1 uncultured Candidatus Saccharibacteria bacterium
AACAATAATTATATAAATTATTTATGAAGATTGCTGTTGTTGGAACAGGATATGTAGGCTTAGTAACAGGCACTTGCCTGGCCGAAACAGGCAACCAGGTTACCTGTGTTGATATTAATGAGCAAAAAGTAAAAATGATGCAGGATGGGCAACTACCTATTTATGAGCCCGGACTTGAATTGCTTTTTCATCGCAATATTGACCAAGGACGGCTACATTTTACCAGCAAATTGGCAGAAGCTATTGCCGATGCGAGTATCATATTTCTGGCTTTACCTACCCCTCCGGGTGGTGACGGCGCTGCAGACCTAAGCTATGTATTAGGCGCGGCTAAAGATATTGCTAAGCTAACAACAGAATATAAAGTTATAGTAACTAAATCAACCGTGCCTGTAGGTACCGCCGACAAAATAACCGCTGTTTTAAAAGAACATGCTAATGTTGACTTTGCGGTAGTATCCAATCCTGAGTTTTTACGTGAAGGCGTAGCGGTAGACGATTTTATGAAACCCGACCGTATTGTTATTGGCACAATAGACGATAGAGCGCGCAAATTGATGGGCGAACTATATGCGCCTTACGTTCGCCAAGGCAATCCTATTATTTATATGGACCAACGTTCATCTGAATTAACTAAATACGCGGCTAATGCCTTTTTAGCTACTAAAATTTCCTTTATGAACGAGATAGCCAACCTTTGCGAACTGGTAGACGCGGATGTGGATATGGTAAGGCGCGGCATTGGCGCGGATGACCGTATAGGCAAGCGCTTCCTATTTTCGGGTATAGGTTATGGTGGTAGTTGTTTTCCTAAGGATGTGCAGGCATTGGCCAGATCAGCAGGAGATTATAGCTATGATTTCAAGATATTGAACGCCGTAATGGATGTAAATTACATCCAGAAAAAAGTACTGGTTGAAAAGGTAAAAAAATACTATAAAGGAGATATTAAAGGTAAAAAGTTTGCTGTATGGGGCTTAGCCTTTAAGCCCGAAACGGACGATATTCGGGAAGCACCTGCATTATACATCATTGAAGATATGTTAGCTGCAGGGGCTACCATCACCGTTTTTGACCCAGAGGCAATGAATAATGTTAAAAGTGTTTTTGATGATAAAATAACGTATGCGGCTAATCAATATGAAGCATTACAAGATGCAGACGCTTTATTGATTTTAACCGAGTGGTCAGTGTTCCGCACACCGGATTTTGAGCAAATGGAACAATTATTAAAAGCCAAGGTTGTTTTTGATGGCCGTAATTTATACGACCTTGAAAAAATGGTAGATTGTGGGTATTATTATAATAGTATTGGAAGGAAACAAATAAGTTGATGGCGCGTAAACGTATATTAATAACCGGTGCTGCCGGCTTTTTAGGATCGCATTTGTGCGACAGGTTTATTAAGGAAGATTACCACGTAATTGGTATGGATAACCTAATAACCGGCGACCTGCGTAATATTGAACATTTGTTTAAGCTTGAAAACTTCGAGTTTTATAATCATGATGTTTCCAAGTTTGTGTATGTACCCGGCGACTTGCACTATATATTACACTTTGCTTCACCGGCCAGCCCAATAGATTATTTAAAAATACCTATCCAAACGTTAAAAGTAGGCTCATTAGGCACACATAACCTGTTGGGTTTAGCGCGGGCAAAAAATGCCAGGATGCTGATCGCCTCAACCTCTGAAGTTTACGGCGACCCTAACATTAACCCGCAACCTGAAGAATATTGGGGCAATGTTAACCCGGTTGGGCCGCGTGGGGTGTATGATGAAGCCAAACGTTTCCAGGAAGCAATCACTATGGCTTATCATACTTTTCATGATTTGGAAACCCGCATAGTACGTATATTTAATACTTATGGGCCGCGCATGCGCCTAAACGACGGGCGCGTGCTACCTGCATTTATAGGTCAGGCTTTAAGGGGCGAACCGTTAACTATGTTTGGAGATGGCTCACAAACACGGTCGTTTTGTTATGTAGATGATTTGATAGAAGGTATATACCGGTTATTACATAGCGATTATACCCAACCCATGAATATTGGCAACCCTGATGAGATAACTATACGTGAGTTTGGAGAAGAGATCATCAAACTAACAGGTACCGATCAACAACTCATTAGTTTACCATTACCTACTGATGACCCTAAACAGCGCCGACCGGATATTACCAAAGCAAAAGCCATTTTGGGGTGGGAACCAAAGGTATCGCGAAGCGAAGGTTTAAAGATTACTTATGAGTATTTTAAATCCCTGCCCGAAAAAGAAATTCAACATAAAGACTTTACTTATTACAACAAACACTAATGTCTAAAATACTAGTAACAGGGGGCTTAGGTTTTATTGGTTCGCACACCGTAGTTGAACTGGTTAATGCTGGGTATGACCCGATCATAGTTGACGACCTATCAAACTCAAACCCTAAAATATTAGACCAGCTTACTAAAATTATAGGCTATACCCCTCCTTTTTATCAACTCGATCTTTCAATTGAACAAGCTGTAAAAGAGTTTGCAGATAAAGAGCCCGAAATTGCCGGAATAATCCACTTTGCTGCTTTTAAAGCAGTTGGCGAATCGGTGCAGCAACCATTAAAATATTACCGTAATAACTTTTACTCGCTATTTAATATTTTAGCTGCTTACGAGGGCAAATCGGTTAACCTGGTATTTTCATCAAGTTGCACAGTTTATGGGCAACCAGATGTTTTGCCGGTAACAGAAAGCGCACCTGTTAAACCTACGGAATCACCCTACGGCAATACGAAACAAATTGCCGAAGAAGTATTGAAAGATGTTATTGCTGCAGGCAGCAATTTTAAAGTAATTTCCTTACGTTATTTTAACCCGGTTGGCGCACACCAATCTGCCTTAATTGGCGAGCTACCTATTGGCGTACCACAAAACCTGGTGCCATTTATTACCCAAACTGCTATTGGCAAACGCGAAAAAATTACGGTTTTTGGTAATGATTATGAAACGCCTGATGGTAGTTGTTTACGCGATTATATTCATGTGGTTGATTTAGCTAAAGCACACGTTGCCGCGTTTAGGTTAATGGCTACAGATGGTTTTAACGGATATGATGTATTTAATATTGGTACCGGCACTGCTAATTCGGTATTAGAAATTATTAATGCTTTTGAGCAAACAACCGGCGTTAAATTGAATTATGAAATAGGCCCGCGCCGGAGTGGAGATATAGAAAAAATTTGGGGGGATGTTACTAAATCAAAAAATAAATTGAACTGGCAAACAGAACTGGATATTAATACTATGATGGCTTCTGCTTGGGAATGGGAAAAATATATTGCTGAAAATCCGTTATAATATATAATGAAAAAAATAATTGTTACCGGTGGGGCCGGATTTATAGGATCGCATGTGGTGCGCCGTTTTGTACGAAACTATCCCGAATACGATATTATAAATTTAGATAAATTAACGTATGCTGGCAACCTGGCTAATTTAAAAGACATTGAGGATGCAGCTAATTACAAATTTGTAAAAGGCGATATTGTTGATATGAATTTTATTAACCGCCTTTTTGTAGATGAACAACCAGATGCGGTAATACATTTAGCTGCCGAATCGCACGTTGACCGTTCAATTACTAACCCCTTGGAGTTTGTAATGACCAACGTTGTGGGCACTGTAAATTTATTGAATGCGGCACGCGCTAACTGGAAAGGAAAGTACGACCAAACCCGTTTTTATCATGTATCAACCGATGAGGTATATGGCTCATTAGGTGAAGATGGAATGTTTACCGAAGAAACATCCTATGACCCACATTCACCCTATTCAGCATCCAAGGCTAGTTCTGATCATTTTGTACGGGCTTATCAGGATACTTATGGTATGGATACCGTAATTTCAAATTGTTCCAATAATTATGGTTCTTATCATTTTCCTGAAAAATTAATACCACTAGCTATACATAATATACAACAAAACAAACCCGTTCCCGTATACGGCAAAGGTGAAAACATTCGCGATTGGTTATGGGTAGAGGACCATGCACGCGCCATTGACCTGATATTCCATAAAGCTAAGGCCGGCACAACTTATAATATTGGCGGCCATAACGAATGGAAAAACATTGATTTAATTAAACTGTTGTGTAGTATATTAGATAAAAAATTAAACAGGCCCGAGGGCGAATCGGCTAAGTTGATAACATTTGTTACTGACAGGGCCGGGCACGACCTGCGTTATGCTATTGATTCATCAAAACTTCAAAATGAGTTAGGTTGGGTGCCAAGCATTACATTTGAGGAGGGCCTGGAAAAAACAGTAGATTGGTACTTAACCAATGAAGAATGGTTAAATGATGTAACATCCGGCCATTACCAGGA
>CAZCMS010000017.1:0-4266 GCA_964499935.1 uncultured Candidatus Saccharibacteria bacterium
TAATTATATAAATTTATGAAGATTGCTGTTGTTGGAACAGGATACGTTGGTTTAGTAACCGGAACTTGTTTAGCCGAAACGGGCAACCAGGTTACCTGTGTTGATATTAATGAACAAAAGGTAAAAATGATGCAGGATGGGCAACTACCAATTTATGAGCCTGGCCTGGAGTTGCTTTTTAACCGTAATATTAACCAGGGGAGACTGCATTTTACCAACAAGCTGGCGGATGCTATTGCCGAGGCGCAAATTATATTCCTGGCCCTGCCAACCCCTCCGGGTGGTGATGGCGCAGCCGATCTGAGTTATGTATTGGGCGCGGCTAAAGATATTGCCAAGTTAATAACAGAATATAAGGTTATAGTAACCAAATCAACCGTTCCGGTTGGTACTGCTGATAAGATTACTGCTGTACTTAACGAACATACCACTGTCGAATTTGCAGTAGTATCAAACCCTGAATTTTTACGTGAAGGCGTGGCGGTAGATGATTTTATGAAGCCCGACAGAATTGTAGTTGGAACTTTAGATGAAAGAGCAAGGAAACTAATGGGCGAATTATATGGCCCTTATGTACGCCAGGGCAATCCTATTATTTATATGGACCAACGCTCGTCTGAGTTAACCAAATACGCGGCTAATTCGTTTTTAGCTACAAAAATATCCTTCATGAATGAGATAGCCAACCTTTGCGAATTGGTTGATGCGGATGTAGATATGGTAAGGCGCGGTATTGGTGCTGATGAGCGTATTGGCAAGCGTTTCCTATTCTCAGGCATAGGCTATGGTGGCAGTTGTTTCCCTAAGGATGTACAGGCATTAGCCAGATCAGCCAGTGATTACAGCTATGATTTTAAGATATTGAATGCCGTAATGGATGTAAATTACATCCAGAAAAAAGTATTAGTTGAAAAAGTAAAAAAATACCATAAAGGCGATATTAAAGGTAAGAAGTTTGCTGTATGGGGCTTAGCCTTTAAGCCCGAAACCGATGACATACGTGAAGCGCCAGCATTATACATCATTGAAGATCTGTTAGCAGCGGGAGCAACCATCACTGTTTTTGACCCTGAAGCAATGAACAATGTTAAGGGTGTTTTTGGCGATAAAATAACGTATGCGACCAATCAATATGAAGCATTACAAGATGCTGATGCTTTATTAATATTAACTGAATGGTCGGTATTCAGGACCCCTGATTTTGACCAAATGGAACAGTTGTTAAAAGCTAAGGTTATTTTTGATGGCCGTAATTTGTACGATCTGGAAAAAATGATTGATGGCGGATATTACTATAATAGTATTGGGAGGAAACTGGTAAATTAATGGCACGTAAACGTATATTGATAACCGGTGCTGCCGGCTTTTTAGGATCACACCTTTGCGATAGGTTTATTAAAGAAGATTACCATGTAATTGGTATGGATAACCTGATTACCGGCGACCTGCGTAATATTGAACACTTATTTAAACTGGAAAACTTTGAGTTTTATAATCATGATGTTTCCAAGTTTGTATATGTACCCGGCGACCTGCATTACATATTGCATTTTGCATCCCCGGCCAGCCCTATAGATTATTTAAAAATACCTATTCAAACTTTAAAGGTAGGCTCATTGGGCACGCATAATTTACTGGGTTTAGCGCGTTCAAAAAATGCAAGGATGTTGATAGCTTCTACATCGGAAGTATATGGCGATCCTAATGTTAACCCACAACCTGAGGAGTATTGGGGCAATGTTAACCCGGTTGGCCCGCGTGGTGTGTATGATGAAGCAAAGCGTTTCCAAGAGGCTATTACCATGGCTTACCATACTTTTCATGGTTTGGAAACCCGTATAGTGCGTATATTTAATACTTATGGACCACGCATGAGGCTAAACGATGGCCGTGTATTGCCTGCATTTATTGGCCAGGCATTACGTGGCGAATCATTAACTATGTTTGGCGATGGTTCGCAAACACGGTCGTTTTGCTACGTTGATGACTTGGTAGAAGGTATTTACCGGTTATTGCATAGTGATTATGCACAACCCATGAATATTGGTAACCCTGATGAGATAACTATTCGTCAGTTTGGCGAGGAGATCATTAAATTAACAGGCACGGACCAGCAACTAATAAGCTTGCCGCTACCAACTGATGATCCGAAACAACGCCGGCCGGATATTACCAAAGCAAAAGCTATTTTGGGCTGGGAACCTAAAATTTCCCGTAGCGAGGGTTTGAAAATCACTTATGAGTATTTTAAATCATTGCCCGAAAAAGAAATTCAGCATAAAGACTTTACTTATTATAATAAACACTAATGGCTAAAATATTAGTAACTGGAGGTTTAGGTTTTATTGGTTCACATACCGTGGTTGAGCTGGTAAATGCAGGTTACGAACCCGTTATTATAGATGACCTATCAAACTCAAACCCTAAAATATTAGACCAGCTTACAAAAATCATAGGATATACTCCTCCTTTTTATCAGCTTGATCTTTCTGTTGAACAAGCGGTAAAAGATTTTGCAGCCACCGAGCCTGATATTGCAGGAATTATACATTTTGCCGCATTTAAAGCTGTAGGCGAATCGGTACAGCAGCCATTAAAATACTATCGTAATAACTTTTACTCGTTATTCAATATTTTAAATGCCTATGAGGGCAAGGCAGTTAACCTGGTGTTTTCATCTAGCTGTACGGTTTACGGCCAGCCGGATGTTTTGCCGGTAACAGAAAATGCACCGGTTAAACCTGCGGAATCACCATATGGCAACACTAAGCAAATTGCCGAAGAAGTATTGAAAGACATTATTGCCGCAGGCAGCAAGTTTAAAATAATATCCCTACGTTATTTTAACCCTGTTGGCGCACATAAATCGGCCTTAATTGGCGAGTTACCTATTGGAGTGCCACAAAACCTGGTGCCATTTATTACACAAACCGCTATTGGCAAACGCGAAAAAATAACTGTTTTTGGCAATGATTATGACACGCCCGATGGTAGTTGTTTACGTGATTATATTCATGTAGTTGACTTAGCCAAAGCACACGTTGCCGCGTTTAAGTTAATGGCTACTGACAGTTTTATCGGTTATGATGTATTTAACATTGGAACAGGCCGTGCCAACTCAGTATTGGAAATTATTACTGCTTTTGAGCAAACAACGGGCGTTAAATTAAATTATGAGATAGGCCCGCGCCGTGCAGGAGATGTAGAAAAAGTTTGGGGCGATGTTACCAAGTCAAAAAATAAATTGAACTGGCAAACAGAATTGGATGTAAATACCATGATGGCATCTGCCTGGGCATGGGAAAAATATATTGCTGAAAATCCTTTATAGTATTAAATACAAAAATGAAGAAAATTATTATTACAGGCGGGGCAGGCTTTATAGGATCACATGTAGTGCGTCGTTTTGTACGAAACTACCCAGAATATGATATTATAAATTTAGATAAATTAACGTATGCCGGTAACCTGGCTAATTTAAAAGACGTTGAAGATGCGCCGAACTATAAATTTGTAAAAGGCGACATTGTTGATATGACTTTTATTAACCAGCTTTTTGCTGATGAGCAGCCTGACGCGGTGATACATTTAGCGGCCGAATCGCACGTGGATAGGTCAATAACCAATCCGCTGGAGTTTGTAATGACCAATGTGGTAGGAACGGTAAATTTATTAAATGCAGCCCGCGCCAATTGGAAGGGGAAATATGATAAAACCCGGTTTTATCATGTATCAACGGACGAAGTTTATGGTTCACTAGGTGAGGATGGCATGTTTACGGAAACAACTGCCTACGATCCTCATTCCCCTTACTCAGCCTCCAAAGCAAGTTCCGATCATTTTGTACGATCGTACCAGGATACTTATGGCATGGATACCGTAATTTCAAACTGTTCAAATAATTATGGTTCCTATCATTTTCCTGAAAAATTAATCCCATTAGCTATACATAATATAAAACAAAATAAACCGGTTCCCGTATACGGTAAAGGCGAAAATATTCGCGATTGGTTATGGGTAGAGGATCATGCACGCGCTATTGACCTGATATTTCATAAGGCTAAGGCCGGCACAACCTATAATATAGGTGGACATAATGAATGGAAAAACATTGATCTAATTAAGCTGTTGTGTACTATATTAGATAAAAAATTAAACAGGCCGACAGGGGAATCGGCCAAATTAATAACCTATGTTACCGATAGGGCCGGTCACGATATGCGTTATGCTATTGATTCGTCAAAGTTGCAAGAAGAGTTGGGTTGG
>CAZCMS010000018.1:0-3554 GCA_964499935.1 uncultured Candidatus Saccharibacteria bacterium
GTGCCGGCCGAAGTCGAAGTGTGACCCCCTGACCCACCCGCCGCCCCCGGGCGGCACACCCTGGAGGGAGACGGACGATGGGCGTGCGTGACGACAGCGGTAAGCGGCGGGGCCGGTGCCTATGCCTACACTGCGGCCGACTCCTGCCCGTCGCAGAGACCGCGACCGCGGACACCGTCGAGCAGGTGGGGGCCACCGCGTGGGCGTGCGGCCGATGCCTGGAGGGTGTCGAGGAGCAGCGGCAGCGACAGGCGGCGTACCGCGAGCGACAGGAGCGGGGGTACTGAGCACACCCCGCGGCCCGTGGCCGCATTGAAGGGTAAACTTGCGGTCTCGGCTTTACCGCCGGAGGCTGGCCCGATCCACGGGCGGCGGGGCTTTTCCCGGAGACTGCTATGGCCGACGACTGGGGACTCGCGGTGCCGTTCCTCTCGGACTCCCCGGAGTACGCCGCGGGCGTCCGCCTCGGGATGCTGTACGCCTACGTCTCCCGCCTGCCGGCCCGGAAGCGGAAGTACGTAGAAGTCCTGCCGGAGACCGACGAGGAGCAAATCCGACTGCTCATGCACCGGCTGGGCTGGGGCGTCGCCAGGCGGCAGGCGTGCGGGGAGTCGCCCTCGTGGCTGATCGTGACGTTCCGCCGCCGGCCGGACGCCGTGCCGGGCTGATTTTCTGTCGCACTCCGATCCTCGGCCGGGAACCCTTACCGTCACCACCTCAGAGGATCATCCCATGACCTGTACCGCCCCCGACCCGACGCGACTGGTGCGAGAGTACGGGTGCCAGCTGTGTGACCGCCGGGGCTTGCCCCGGTGGCACAGCGAGTTCAGCCCCCTGTTTGCGGCCCACATCAACTACCAGGGCAAACACAGCTACCACGAGCGAAAGCCCACCCCCGCCGAAGTGCTGCGGCGGGTCATGGACGAGTAGACGACGCGGCCCGGTAGCCGAGCCAGAGGGCGAACTGCTTCAGGCGGCGAGGGCGTACAGGCGGTGGCTCACGCACTCACTCCGGCGGGTTCGGGTCGCGGGTCTTTCGGCCGGGTAAAGGCACCCTGCCCCGGCTCGTCGCCGTCGCGGCGGTCGTCGCCGTCGTGCCGGAGGTGATCGTACCAGGCGGCTTCGGCAACAGTGCCCAGCGGATCAGCCAGGAGCCATGGTGTGAGGTCGCGGTTCATCGTCGGCTCCGGGCGAGAGGGTTTACCGGCCATCCGGTGCAACCCCCGTACCACACTCAGACCGGCGGTTCGGCCCGCTCCAACTTGCCCGGGCACACGCCGGTGATGGTGGCGTGGGCGCTGAAAATGCCGCCCATCGAGTGCCGCACCCGCACCTCGCACGCCCCGGTCCGTGGGTTGAACCCGTGGCTGTTGACCCTGCCCTCCGCCCACGTCTTCCCGTGCCGCTTGAACCGAACGGGGGTGCCGATTGGCCATTCCTTCGCCACGGCCCGCTTCGCGGCACGGGCGGCCCGCTCCAGGGCGAGCAACTTGGCCCCGGTGCCCGCGACGAGTTCGACCGGCTCCAGCGGCCCGCCCGCCAGCAGCGCATCGGTCAGTTGCTCGGGGGTCATCTTCTTCATGTTCGCTCTCCTCCCGGGCGGCCGGGCGACGGCTACCGGCGGGGCGGGGGCGGGGTTCGCGGCCATCTCCCCGTGAGCCCAGTCCTGCCGGTAGTCGCAGTACGGGCACACCCACCCGTCGGCCGTAGCCACCAGCCGCCCTTCGCCGTCCAGGTGGGCGGCGTCCCCCCGGTTCCCGCTCCCGCAGGTGAACGGGTGGAAGTCGCCGCGGGCCTGAAATGCGTTCATGGCGGCCACCTGCTCCGGGGTGAACGGGGCTTGTACTGGGTCGCTCACGGCTGCCCTCCGTGTGGGGCGGGAGTCGCCCGGATGCGGTGGAGCATTGCGGCCCGCAGCATCCCCACGTTCGACCGCCACCCCTCTTCGTCGGCCACAATGCCCGCACACCGCTCCCGCTCGGCCGCCGTCGCCGCCTTCCACGCGGCGAGTGCCACGTCCCGCTCTACGTTCGTCGGCATCTTCGGGCCGTGGGCGGCGAACCACTCGTCGAACGCGGCATAGGGGTTCACGTCACCCTCCAGGGGTCAGGACTTGCGGGGGCGGCCGGGCGGCGTCTTCTTGGCCGGTCTGCCAGGTCGCGGTCGGTCCGCCGGCGCGTCGGCCATGATCCGCCCGGCAGCCTCTTTGACCGCCTGCTGATTCGCCGGCCAGTCGGCAATCATCGCCACCATCGCGGCCCGGACGAAAGACGCCACCGACAACCGGCAGTCTACCGCCATCCGCTCCATCTGCTCCAGCTCGGCGTCGGACACCAGGAGCCGGACGTGTTTGGGGTCGGGCGGCTGCGGAAGGCGTTTCGACATCGGCGGTTCCAGTGCGGCTTGTGTGCCCAATGTTCTACCCCTCCGCAGCGTGAACAGGAACCGCCTAAATAATTCCGTGGACACTATTGACACGGCGTCCACTGCGGTTATCATACACAGTGTTGGTGGTGGACGCAAGAGGCACGCTGAGGACACGACGATGCGGACGAAACTGACCCCGATGGAAAAGGCGAAGGGCGAGATTCGGAAACTGGTGACCGCGCTGCACCAGGAGATTTACAACCTGCGGTGGAACGAAGGGGAGAAGGGCGAACTGGCCCTGTCGTACCTTGCCGACGAGTACGAGACGATCGCCCGACACGCGACCGAGGCGGGTATCCCGGCTCAGGGGTGGAGCGGCGGCATCATCAACCACGCCGAGTTCGCCAGTGCGATGGTGAAGTTGATGACCGACCCGTCCTAACCCCCTGGCGGCCAAGACGATGACCGAGCGGCACTCCAAGGTTTACGTGGTTGTCGAGCGGAAGGTGGGCGTGGCATGGTAGGCGGCACGGTGATCGGCGTGAGCCGGCGGGGCGGCGAACTCCTGCTGAACGTGAAGGATCACCACTACGGCGACGAGTGTGCCGTCCGGTGTGAAGACCGGCGGGCCGACACCGGGGACGCCGTCAGGGTCATGCCCGGCGATCAGGTGTGGTGGCAGTGCGGGAAGGTGTACTGGACGCCGAATCACGCCGACATTACCGAAGGCGACATCCCCCTCCGAAAGGTTGGTTACTCCCACTGAGGATTTGCCGTGATCTACCTGAAGTCGGCCGACGGGACGGTGAAGATCGTCGTCCTCGAATCGGCCAACATCGAAGCCATCAAGGCGGGGCGGCCGGCGAAAACGGCCGACGGGTCGGTTCTGATCGCGTGGACCCCCGACGTGGTGTGGCTCGCGGACAAACTCATGGACTCGGACGGTGACGCGGCGGAAATCGGCCGGCTGATCGACGAGGCGGCGCGGCGACCGGAGAGGCCGGGGCCGCGACCGACCCACGAGTTGCACGAACACCGGTTCCCGAAATCCTAACCCCGCCCGCCCCGCCGGAGCCGGAGCCATGACGACGGTAAGCAAAGGGCGGATCGTCGCTGACCACCTATTCCCGAACGGGTGGCACCTGAACATCCAGGCGGATTCGCTGACGCTGTGGGACGGCGAGACC
>CAZCMS010000019.1:0-3485 GCA_964499935.1 uncultured Candidatus Saccharibacteria bacterium
GCCGCTATTACACCTTAGAAAACAGCATTGCTGATAACGCACCCGTTATCGCTTACTTAACAGGTAGTAGTAATAAAGCCAACACGATTACCGTTGCCCCCACCAATAACGCCAGCTTAAGTAATTTTAATTTAGCACTCGACACTGTGTTGATAACCGATAATGGCCAGCTCACCATGCCCAGCAATGCTATAAACTATGGAGACCAAAACAATAAATTGGGAAGAATCACTACCTACTTCACTCCCCTCTCGCAAAATAATGTCGTGGCCGCGATAAATGGGTTAAATGATCCTGATTTGTTATTCACAACAAGTGGTAACGATATTATTGTCAACCCAAACCATAATATAGTCTTGGGTCCTAATACGTTTTACACGCTGAATGGAAACATCACCACCGATCACGGTTCTATTTCCAGTTACGGCATTATTGGGATTAGCCCCTTCGCAGCTAACTATAATAACCAAGTCACATTAAAAACATTAAATGGCGGTAACATCTATTTAGAAAGCATGCTCTGGGAGACAACCATTGCAGAAGCCATTCTCAGACTGGTAAAGGTCGATTCCGCTAATAACATTATTTTACATGGACTATTTTCCACAACACAAAATCGGTCTCTTATGCAAAATCCACTAACACGACTTGTAGTTAACAATGGTTTGATATTAAGCGCAGCTTACACAGACCAAAGCATAACAACAGGCGCAGTCGACGCGAGTTGGATAATCCTAGATAGCCTTTTTATTTTGAAAGGAAAATGGTATCAGAATGATTTACCCTCTCTAAATACTGATGCTATCTCAAATTTTTATTATCCTTACTTAACTCTATTTACTAATTTCGATCTGGGCGATGGGAACCTTCCCTCTTCACAAGTTGAATTTGTGCGCTTTGGTGGTGGTGATGGCACATTAGCTGATCCTTATATTGTTTATGATATTTATGGCTTACAGGGCATTGCAACCAGCACCGCATTACTCAATGCAAATTATCAATTAGGTGGGGACGATTTTTTCCAAGCAGGCACTGGCCCAACCACATTTTCAACATACGCCGCTAAGACTTGGAATAATAATAAAGGCTTTATTCCCATTGGTACTGTAGCCGATCCCTTTAACGGTACATTCGATGGAAATAATCAAGATCCCTTTAATAGTGGCATCTGGTTTCTCACTGTGAATGATGCAACTCGCGATAACGCTGGGATATTTGGTGTCACTGGGACAAGTGCTGTTATTAAAAATTTAATGCTGTTTGAGAACGCCATTACCGGTAACAATAATGTCGGTGCCTTAGTCGGCATTAATAATGGCTTACTCGACAACATCGAAGTGGCTCAAACGTCTTTAGTAGGCAACAACAATGTTGGCACCATTGCCGGTGTGAACAATGGCACCATTTCTAACAGCGGTGTCTACTCTAATCGGACGTATGGGGTCAGTAATGTGGGTGGCATTGCTGGAGAAAATAGTGCAACCGGCATCATTGATCAATCTTATGCAGCGAATGGTGTCTTGGGTAGTACGATGACGGGCGGTATTGCCGGCACAAACAGTGGCCTTATCCGTAATAGTTTCTGGGACACTGGCGCAACGGGTCAGGCCTTAGCAGCGGGTAATGGTGGAGGCACGTTAGATCATGTGATAGGCGGTTGCTTATTAGGCGGCACCTGTGCCTTTGGTGGTACGGCCAATTTAAGCGATCCAGCCACCTATTTAACGGGAGTTGATGGCGGCCTTGATTTAGTTACCACTAGCTGGGATTTAACGAACCTTTGGGCTATTGCTCCGGGCGCTTCTTATCCGCATCATCAGTTTATCTATGATCTTCCCTCCTGGGGGCCGCCAACCGTATTTTCTGGTAAAACCAATAGCCCTTATCAAATCTTATCTATGGTTTGGGGGGAAGCGACCGTCTTTGGAGCAACAACGGTTAACTTATTTTCTGGTCAAACCGCCACGGGTGGTGACGGGAGTTTTTATATTGTTTGGGGGAATGGCTCAGTCTGGGATGGTGATTTTGTATTGTTGAGTTTTGTTGGTGGTAGTGCGGAAGGCTCTGTGGGTTTTGTTGCAAAAGAAGATACTAACACGGGATTCACGCAAAATGTCACTAACATTCCTATTATCGCAACCCCCAATGGAAAACCCGCAAATTACAATATTGCTTACTCTACTGATGAAATAACTACACTCAGTGCAGGCTTACCACTAGAGAGCTTATATAAATATTTTTATGGAGCAACCGAAGTGGTTTTATCTCAAAGTACCGTTTATGTAGCAACAAGAAGTTTATATGAATATAAATTCAATTTAGCTTCTGTTTTAGGTTATGCAACCGATGAATATCAACAGGGTTTATTAGACGAAGTGAAACGGTATTATGAGGCTAATAATTTAGTACTAGGTGATGCACAAGCCTTGAAAACGTTCCAACAATATTTAGACCAACAATTAATGAATCGCTATTTAGTCACACCGATTGGGGCGACGTATTGTCAGTAATAAAAATCGTACGTGATTGCCTCGTGTGAGGCAATCACTGTTTTTCAAGCTATTGATAACATAAGCTTTATTAAAAAAATCCTCCTTCTGCTGCCATGCTATAATATCAGTATCATAAGAATAAACGGTACAAAACGATGGGATGGAATCTTAAAAAAGCGTTTCTATTTTCCGGAAGTTTTTTTGGTGCCGCTATTTGTTTAGCTAATCCCGTTTTAGATAATGTTGCATCCGGTAATGTTTCTATTCAGCAAACCCCCAATGTCACTACCGTTAATCAAGCGTCACAAAACGCTATTATTAATTGGCAGAGTTTTAATATCGGTGCCAATCAAGCCACGCACTTTATTCAACCTGCTGGTGGTGTGGCGTTAAATCGCATTTCACCGTTGCAAGGTGCATCGCAAATTTACGGTACGTTAACCGCGACCGGTAAAATCATTTTAATCAATCCCGCTGGTGTGTATTTTGGGCCGAATTCTTTTGTTAATGTCGGTAGTTTGATTGCAACCACTTCTAATTTAACGGATGAGAATTTCTTAAAAGGCATTTATCACTTTGATGCCGTGCCAGGTTATAACGGTAGCATTGTTAATGCAGGTACCATTCAAGCAGCGCAGCATGGTTTGGTTGCACTCGTGGGTTCTAATGTCACGAATGATGGCAAGATTCAAGCGAATTTAGGTCATGTGGTTTTAGCGAGTGGTGATGCATTTACCATGAGTTTTGCAGGAAATGATTTAATTAATTTTGCTATTGATAAACCAGCGGCGAATGCAAAAGTAACGAACAATGGTTCAGTGATTGCCGATGGCGGTAGAATTTTAGTGACTGCCAAAACCGCCTCTGCTGTGTTAGATAACATTATTAATTTAAATGGTGTGTTACAAGCGAAATCCGTTTATTCACAAAATGGCGAGATCATTATTTCCGGTGATGCGAATGGTGGCGGCGTTCACATTAAAGCGCAATTAA
>CAZCMS010000020.1:0-2854 GCA_964499935.1 uncultured Candidatus Saccharibacteria bacterium
TGAGTATCAAAAAGTATTGCTCATTTCTTAAAGAGAGTGTGTTGTGGTAGATTTCATTGATAAGCTGAAAGATGTGGAGCTCAATTCCTTCATGCTTGCCATCTATAAGGATGATGAGAATGGTACCTTATTGAATCATTCATTGGAATGCTATAATCGTCACCGAGCCAGCATACAAAATTATGACAAATTTGGATACCGCAATCCGATGTGTTACGTCCAATATCCTCCTATTGACCAATTTAAAAAGTTCATAGCCAATAACAATTCAATTCTTTATGCTGATTTGAAGCATTTAAAATGTGTTGATTGTCTAGCATTTGTAATCGAAGAAATTTTTAAAATAATTAAAGAAACTTCTGATCAATTCAATCTTGGTCTACAGCGTACATTTTGTTCATCTCTGCTTTTAATTTATAATAAAACTGGAAAAATAAATGAAGATTGGATGTGGGATTATATTAACTATGGTCATGATCATCATATGACTCCATCAACTCATCCAGAATTGTTCACGTCAGATCAAGCACTAACTTTTGCAATTGTGGCTTGACTCTGGTCACTAGATATAATAACTGGTCATTATGGGATATCGAATTAAAGATGAAATGAGTCGTAATGACTTTGATAGGCTGTCAGCAACCCCTGGCGGCCGCCTAGCTTATTTGAGCAGGTTTGGTGAAGCAATTGCTTGGGTAAAGGATCCTACCCCATTAGACCAAGCTGTAGCATTGGGAATGATCACGACCAATATGAATGAAATTCGAATTCCTCCTTACATTAATCGAACTGTTTTACAGTTGGCTGGAAAATTGGATCTTGGAATTCTAGCTAAGCTAGCCCAAAGTTCAATTGTTGATATTCCAAACCTGGATCAGTATCCAGTAAAATTTCAAGTAATAGCAGTCCGGCGAAATCCAGAACGCATTCTAAGTATGTGGAAGCCGTGTGAAAAGGTAATGATGGAAGCTGTTACTAGCAGCTATCGACTCATTAGCCGGCTAATTAATCCTTCAGAAAAAGTCAAAATGCGCGCAGTCCAAACTGATGGCGCAGCTATTAGTCATATCAATGAACCATCTGAAGAATTAATGCTTAAAGCGGTTCGTAAGAGTGGTGACAATATTCAATATATTAAAAATCCTCCAAGGCACATTATCGAAGAAGCTGTTAAAAAATCAGGCAGTGCTATCAGGTTTGTAAAAGACCAAGATTATGTTCTTCAAAAGATGGCATTGGACAGGTCATCATCTGCTATTGCTGACTTGATCGACCCCCCAGAGGATCTACAAATCCAAGCAGTGTCAAAAAGTGGAGCAGCAATTCGGTTCATCAAAAATCCATCTGATGAAGCCTGCTTCACTGCTCTACATCAAAGTGTAAAAAACATCAAGTATATTAAAAAGCCTACAGAAGAAATGTTGGCATTGGTTAATCTTTTAGCTTGACTGGATCACATATTTTAGCTAAATGAAACTTGCGTTTGGGCGTATAGGTCGCTGACCTTACTTTGGTAAGGTTGATGAAAATGTCCCTTTTTATTTTTAGGTGATGACATGATTGATGAAGTTTCAATTAAAATATCAAGAGTCCCTACTACTATTTCATATGCTGCTCAGCAAGCATTGAAATTAGAACTCTACCAATACCGGTGGTGGATGTTCCACCAAGTCCTCGATGAAAATCATTCAATTATTAAAATGGCGACCGCTTTTTATCGCCGCAAAAGAATTGGCATTAGCCTCTTCTGGAATTATGATGACCTTAGTGGATATGAAACGTCTGATTATGGCACTCAGTTGGGTTGTTATGTTCGGCCAGAATTTCGTCGACATGGAATTGGTCGGATGCTAATAGAGCGAATGAATGTTAATGCTCGTGTCGGTTCAGGTATTGCTGAATCTGAGCATTTTTGGAATAAAGTTTTTGATGGTAAGCCGGAGTGGTTCACATATGGATAAGAAGCGTAAAATTCGTGGAGACGATCCAAATCTTGGCAAGCGTAAGCCTGGTAAAGGTGAGCGCACTATTGAGGTCAATGGGCTTGAATGCTTTTGGCGCGCAAGTGATATTGCTATCACCATTCGTGCTCCTAATGGCAAGCGGTTCGAAACTCGTAACAGCTATGGAGTAATCACTCCATATGATGTGCGCGAAGTCATCCTTGCCAATATGGACAAGCTTGTGTGACCAAAATTACCACATCTTGGATTATGATCAAGATCGACATTCGTCGTCGTGAAAATGCTGACTCACGATATAGTGGTCATGATTGCTTTGAGGATGTTGAAATAGTTCAGGCAGATTCACGTGAAGAATTGTTAGCACAATGTTATGGAATTAGGAGCCGATATAAGGATCCTGATAAAATGTCCAGATATGAAGGTGGAGACATGGTCAGGTTCTTGGGACCGTTTGAAGTCATGCCAAATGATAGTTGGAAGGACGAGAAGGGTAAGAAACAACCATGCTTTGACTCCTGGCGAGTATCAGATGAATACAGAGTAAAATTGTCTGTAGATGAAGGCGCCTTGCTATATGGGTTGCTTAAATGATCAACGATCGTATTAACAAAAAAGTATTAAAAAATTTAATGTATCAAGAAATGAACACTATGATGTGGAATCATAACTATGTAGACCTGCCTGCTAGTGAAGAGCTAGATCAAATAATTGACAAATATTTAACAATGGTTGATGGTGAAACAATTCAAGAATTACAAAAGCAACTAGGAATAATTTTAACCACCTCAAAACATTTATTACCATTTGACAAACGAGAATTAATTTGGTTTCAACAATCATTAGGACGACTTAAAAGTGTGCGAAGCGGAATCAAAAATTAATCATATTGC
>CAZCMS010000021.1:0-2682 GCA_964499935.1 uncultured Candidatus Saccharibacteria bacterium
ACCTGACCATTGTGGCCGGGGCGGCAGCGGGGGGATTCCGGGGCGCGGCGGAAGCTGCCGAAATTGCCGGAAACTTTGGCCGGGCGCGATGGTTGCGGAACGCTGAAGTGCTGCTCGAAACCGCGTCGCGCGTGGACGATCCGCTCTGGTGGACCGTCGAAGGACCAAATCGGCTGATCCGAAGAGGGGCCGGACTCGCCAACATTGGACGCCCTGGCTTCCTGACGCAATCAGACCGGGTGGCCCGTGAAACGTTGACGCACGACGCGCAGGTGATCGCTGCTGGCGGAGATGTTGATCTGGCGGGCATCGCGCAGTATGCCCGGACCCCGGCCAATGATATTGTGATCTACGCGCCGACCCAGATCAACGGCCAACCCGCCCGGCAGGTTGGTAACTCTGGGTCGTTCTATGTCGGAGGAAACGGGCAGGGCGGCTTCACCGTCTACACCCGCGTCGGCAATGCCTACACGCCGGGCCAGGCGTATGCCACCGAGGCAGAAGCCCTCAATGCGGCGAGAGTGAACGAACAGGCACTTATGGCGTCTGCCGCGACCTCGAACCGGGGGGCGGCGCAAAATATGGCGACCGTGACAGACCGAGGGGTGCCAACCCGGCTGGTGGTGCGCAATAACTCGAATCAGATTGCCTACGTCGGATACCAAAATGAATTGCTCGTCACCTATGACAACGGGAACTATGTGGTTTCCATTCGCAACGGGCGCGGTTACACCCCCACAGGCAACTACGGCACGCTCGAAGATGCAATGAATGCAGCGGAGGCGAACTATCGCGGCATGGGCGGAAATGTCCTGCCAGCCGGTACCAACGTACCGGCAGGGGCTGTACCCGTCCAACCGCCGCTTGTTCTACAGGGTCCGCCCATCGGTGGCCCGCAGGCGCCAGTGGGGGCGACGCCTCAGCAGGTCGCCCCCACTGGCGCAGCGAACGGGGTCACGCCCCCCAACGCCATCGCCCCGGTACCGGGGCAGCCACCCCTCGCACAGCCTGGGCAGGTTCCAGGGAACGTTCCCAATGCGACCGTCAATGCCGGACGCGGTGTCACTCCTCCCTTCCCCCAGGATGCGCAGTATGGTGATACTCACTGGAACAACGGCATATACCACTATCTCCCAAGGGGTGACCGTGGTATATGGCAGGGCGCAAACGAAACCGGGCGCGTGACCATCATCGAACGGGGTGATGGGACATGGGACCTCTCCATCACCCCGCAAGGCGGGGGAGAGCCAATCGTGACCGGAGGGTTTTCGGGACCAGACGACGCGCTGGCGTCCATTGCACCGCCTGCCACCACCATAGCGCCGAACCCATCGCAAGCGCCGCAGGTCCAGCCGGGCATCGTCCCCGGCAACGTTCCCAACGCCACGATTGCGCCGGGCCAGAACATCCCCACCGCGCCGCAGGCGTCGCCGGGCCTTGTGCCGGGATCGGTGCCGAACGCCACGCTTGACGCGGGACGCAACATCCTGCCCGCGCCGTCATCGGCAGAGGTGTCTCCGCCGGTCGGACAGGGACCACTTGGGGACGTGAACGGCACGCAAGCGCCCACCGAACCGAACGTGACCGGCGCGGTCAACGATGTGGGCCGCACGGTCGAGGAACCGAACCTGATTGACCACGAACCGCTCAATGGCCGCGCCGCCGAGCAGGAGCCGGTGCGACCGCGTGCCGGGGAGGAACCGCCCGTCCGTCCTCGCGACGAGCAAGCCGCTGATGCCGTACCTGCGAACACCGCCGATAACGCCGTGCCCGCCAGCGTGGCCGATGAAAGCCCCGCCGCCCGCGTGGAGCGGATCACGTCCGACACGCCCGAGCAGGCGCTTCCGCCCTCAACCACGGTCGCCAACGATGTCCCGGCGGGCGCGGCCCCCACGCCGCGTGACGGCTCGCAGGAGATGTACCGCGCCGCGATCACCAGCCGCGACGGGCAGACCGTCGTGGACTACGCCCCGCCGAAACGCTGGACGGATGAGGCGATCCAGGCCGTCACCACCGTCACCAAAGACCCGGAGGCCGCGACCCGGTTGGTCAAGGACTTCCTGGCCGGGGACGAGCGGGTCCAGCGCGACATGCTCGCCTTCGAGGACGCGCTGAAGAATGGCGATGAAGTCGATCAGTCGCTCGCCGCGATGGAATTGCAGGCGACGATGGCCGAGGAATGGACGACCTCGGGGATGCGGGCCGAGTTTGGCGACGTGCCCTTGCAGGTGTCAAGCGGCGCGGAAGGGATGAGCGCGGCCAAAGCCGCATTCCCCGAATCATGGCCGCAATCGGGCCGGTCGATTGAACGATTGTCTACTGGGAAATGGGGAAGTTACGATGCCGCTAATCTGGAGCGAGGCGCAATCCTCCCGCATAAAGGCACAGGCGGAATTCACCCAGACATTGAGTCTGCTTTACGAGGCCAGAAACAACTTGATCGCTATGGCCCATCTTCTAACGGTGAGCGATTCATCCTTGCTGATGGACGCAATCGACTCTATCAACGCGACCTTGCCAAAGGCGATAACGTCGCGGCGCAGTACGACAATCTTCGACAACTGATGAACGACCGGGCGTTGCCCCGCGCCACCAACACGCGGGATCGCCTGCGGGCTTTGCTGGACCGCAACAAGGCGATTGAGCGGGGAGCGCCCCTCGATCCCGCATCGGTCGATCAGC
>CAZCMS010000022.1:0-2656 GCA_964499935.1 uncultured Candidatus Saccharibacteria bacterium
AGCCGAAATTGGCGACCTTGCCTGTCTGCCGGGCGTTGTCGACCGTGCAGTAGAGGCAGGGGCAGACCAGGCCCTTACCTGAGATACAGTCCGCTTGCGCGCCAGCAGCCTTGATGGCCTTCAGTCGATCGTAGGGCATGCCCAGGATCTTCTCGGCAATCATCAAGTGGGGGTCCCACCCTTGATTGAGAGCGTCGGCCAGGGTGGACCGACCGAAGATGGTGACCAGCACCTGGGCCAGGGTGACCAGTTCCAGGCCGCCGAAGTCCGAGGCTACGAACACCGTGCCTGGCCGGGGGATGAAGCACTCTCGGATCCCGGGGAGTCGCCGGATGTTGGTCAGGTTGGGCTTGCTCGATCCGACACGCCCCGTCTCCTTGAGGCTGTCAAAGTAACTGTGGATCGGGGTGACACACCCGTCCTGGAGGAACTTGACATCCTTGTTGAGGACCGTCTTGAGGCTTGTAGCCTTGGCATACTGGACCAGGAGTACATCCCCAGAATCGACGCAGCTTTGCTCGTCCAGCTTGGCTTGACCGTCCGGGAACCGGCTAGACGGGTCCGTCCGGGGGTAGTCCTTGCCCTGGGCCTTGTAGGCCGCAATCAGGCGCCGCGCAGCCTCCTTGGTGTTCCGGGAGCCCGCCTCGGTTTCCTCGATGCCGGTGGCTCGGCGTGTGACCTTCCGGTCTTCGCGGATCAGGCACAGTCGCCCCTTCCCGAAGCAACGGGGGCACTTCCGTACCCTGCGAGGACCGGTGTTGAAGTTTCCGTAGCCTCCGCAGTCGGGGCAGGGACCGACGTCCCGAAGCTCCTCCAGGATCTTGTCGTAACTCTCCTGGGTCCTGACCGCCAGCTCATAGACCCCCTGGGCGTCCGTGTGGATGCCCCAGGCTGTCATGAGCTTGAGCCAGAAGCTCGCGCGCGCCTGACGGAACTGGTCCACCAGGTAAGGGGCGTGCGCCTCCTGGAGGTGGTAGAGATCGTCCGTCGCCACCTTGTCATCGATGACATACCGCTTGGCACCGTCGGGCCACTGGGCCAGGGGGGTGTGCATGAGCTCCCCGTACCCTTGCCTCCAGGTGTCCTTGTCCAGCCGGCGGTGCAGGAACCGCCGGGACAGGTCGCCAAGGTTGTAGGCTGAGCGCTCCGTCTCCTCGCTCTCACCGTCCTGGTGGAACTTCCGCTGCCCTGAGGCGATGTCCAGGAGCTTGGCCCGGACTTCGGTACACGTTACCCGGTCGTCGTCGTACGCCTGGAAGATTAGGGGCAGTAGCTGGGGCTCCTCATTGCCCATCACGCACATGTCGTACGCGATGTGATGGCCCACCAGAACGACGGACGGGTCCTCCAGGTGAGTCTGAAACACTCGCTGCCAGCCGTCGTTACGGCCCAGCAGCTGAGCGGACCCCCGCGATCCTATAACCAGACAGGCCAGCGGAGGGGCCTGGAGCCCCGGCGCAAACCTGGCTGTCTCGGTGTCGAGGATAACAGGGGTCCGCACGGCCAGGCCTCAGCGGTTCGGGACCCAGGTGTTGGTCGCGGGGTCTATCTTCCAGTGACCATCGGGGCTCACCTGGACCGGGGCCTGGGGCGGCGGAGCCTGGCCGTAGCCCGGGGCCTGAGCCGGGGCATTGCTGTACGCAAAGCCCGGGGCCGGGGGCGGTGCGTACGCGGCGGCCGGCGGCGCGTTCCAGGGGGGCAGCGGACCGTTGACCAGGGGAGGCATGGTCGGCCCGGCCGGCGGCGCCCATGCGCCAGGAGCAGGGGCCGGGGGTGCCATACCCCCGAACATGCCCCCTCCCGGGCCCTGGGGCGCGCCGCTGCGCTGGGGCACGGGGATGACCTGAGCGTAGGGCAGGGCGGCCTGGATGACGGCCTGGATGTCCGGGCCCTTGCGTCCGCTGGCCTTGTAGTTGATCTGGGCCCAATCGTGCCGGGTGAAGGGGTTCTTGTCTTTCTTCGGCACCTGGACGGTCGACAGGCCAACCAGGTAGCCGCCGAAACCGTTCGGGGTCCCGGAAACCCAGTTCATGATCGACACCATGTGAGGGTCAATCGTGGTCCTGGCCTGCATGTCATCTACGATGTCAAGCACCGCATAGACGAACATCTTGCAGGCAGGCAGGTAGACCTTGACATCCCGCATGCTCTGGAACCAGGTTGCCTGGCTTCCGACCGGGTGCGCCTGCATGTTGCTGGTCTTCACCCTGCATTCGGCCAGGAACTGGAGGCCCGAGTTCTGGGTCTCCTTAGGAAAGCAGCGGATCAACTCCACTTGCCCTTGGAACCCTGGCTGGAAGTAGCTGCCCCTGTCGAAAGTAGGGGCATTCTCCATGCCACCCCACATACCTGCTCCGTACATGTTATCTGCTCCATCGCGGGCCCGGACGTAGGGCCACGTCTTCAAGGGTTGGATATACGATATCAGCGTAATTCAGCTTTTGACTCTGGCCAGTAATTACCTCGATGTAGTTCCGGGCCTGGTGTCTGGCCCTCTCCATTGCGCTCGCGTGCTCTAGGGCCTGGCAGAGCACATCACAGACCACCTCGTCAGCGGGCTGGCCATCCCGGTGGGTGCGGCCTAGCAGCTGCTCCCAGCGCTGGGCGTTGCCCGAGGGGCTGACTACCAGGTTCCGCGCGAACAGATACTGAAGGT
>CAZCMS010000023.1:0-2597 GCA_964499935.1 uncultured Candidatus Saccharibacteria bacterium
TGACCCGCATCGCCATCGCCATCGCCGCAGCCGTCGTCGGCTACTGGGTGGGGCGTACCATGACGCCGCTGGGTGGCCTGTCGGCAGAGGCGCCCAGCACTGACCCCATGGATGACATCCAGTGGGAGCCGGACCCGCCCTATCTCGAAGCCCTGCCGCTCGCCCGGATGCGGGCAGCGTATGACCATCCCATCGGAGGTATGTGATGAACGGAGAGCCAGTCCTGTCCGCTGCTGGCCTGACAGCAGCCATCATGTCGGTCATCAACGTGCTGGTCCTGCTCAACGTGGTCGTGCTCGACCCTGACCAGCTGGCCGGCATCAACGTGGCCGTCGGGTCCATCGTCGGCATCGTGCTTGCCTTCTGGGCACGCGGCAAGGTCACGCCGGTCTGATGGCTGCCGGCGCATGGGTCTTCACCGATGCAGGGCGGACGTCCCTGCTCGATGGCACATTCGACATCGACAGCGACACCTGGAAGTGCGCGCTGTTCCTGTCCACGTCCAACATCGGCTCGAGCTCCACGACCTATGCCGGCCTCACGAACGAGCACGCCAACGGCAACGGCTACACCACGGGCGGTATCGCCGTCACCCTGACGCTCTCGGGCACCACGACCGTCACCGTGGACATCTCCACGGACCCCGTGTGGACCGCCTCGGGTGGCAGCATCGTGGCTCGGTTCGCCGTCATCTACGAGGTGGGCGGCAACGTCCTGTGCTACTGCCTGCTCGACAGCAGCCCAGCCGACGTCACGGCGACCTCTGGCAACACCCTGACCCTGGCGGCCAACGCTTCCGGCGTGTTCACGCTCGCCTGATGCCGCTCATCCCCGACCCCACGCCTCGAGGACCGCGCAGGCCAGCGCCGTTCGTTCTGACGGTGGCCTGTCCCGAGATGGGTCCGACCGACTGGATGGCTAACTTCGGGTTCGCCTCGCCGGCCTCGGCAGTCTATCCGTCATCGAACCTCCTCATCGGTGTCCCGTTCGTGCTCCAAGCGCCAGCCGTGGTACGTCAGCTCATCTCGATGAACGGTGCCACGGCGTCGGGGAACATCGACATGGGCATCCTCGATGAGTCGGGGAACCTCCTGACGTCGGCAGGCTCGACGGCTCAGTCAGGCACCAGTACCGTCCAGGTGTACAACGTGTCCGACGTGGCCCTCGCGGCTGGCACGCTCTACTACGTCGCGGTCGCCATGGACAACACCACGGGCACGCTGTATCGGTGGGCGCCGACCAATGCCGGCTTTGGCAGGATGGTCGGGCTCGTCCAGATGGCGACGGCGTTCCCCATCCCCTCATCCGTTACGTTCGCCACCTATGCCCAGACGTACATGCCCCACTTGGCCGTGGACTTCGGCGGGTTCGCCTGATGCCGCTCGCCTACCCAGCCGTCCCCGATGGCGAGCAGTGGATCGGCTCCTATACCTCGCGCCACGCGATGGCCCTGACGAACACCGCTGCGTCCGCTGCGTGGCCCTCATCCAACCGGGCCATCTACATCCCGATGTATCTCGACTCTGATGGCGTGGTGACGCAGCTATGGACGATGAACGGTGCCACCGCGAATGGCGACGTCGATATGGGCATCTACGACGCTTCCGGCGCTCGCCTCACGTCCATCGGGCCGACCGCCCAGAGCGGTACCAGCGCGCCCCAGGTGTTCGACATTACCGATATCTACCTGCCGGCTGGCGCGTACTACCTCGCCCGTTCCCATAGCAACACGACCGGCACCAACTACCGCATGGCGACCGTGGCGCCGCTGCTGCGGATGTTCGGCCTGTTGCAGCAGGCGTCAGCTGGCACCCTGCCGTCCTCGATGACAGGGACCACCGTCGCGTCCGCCTACTGGCCGGTCTGCGGCATCACGTACAGGAGCATCTGACGTGGCGATCGCTGAGCTCTACAGCGTCACCGAGACGGTGGGTACCACGGAGTGGTCGTTCACGACCGATACCAGCGGCCCTGACGTCGACACCACCGATGGCGTGTTCCAGCTGGTCCTCGACGTGTCCGCCCTGGCCGCGGGCGACTGGTTCCGGGTGAAGCTCTACGAGAAGGTGTCCAGTGGAGGCACGCAGCGCCTCGCCGAGCAGTGGGACATCGTCGGCGCACAGGCGAAGCCCCTGTGGGTCAGTCCGTCCATCATCCTGCTCCACGGCTGGGACTTCACGGTCACCAAGGTCGCGGGCACTGACAGGAGCATCATCGGCTCCGTCCGCCAGGTCGCCTGATGGCCTGGCAGTGGCAGCCGCTCCCGGCGGCACAGTCGAGCCCCGCCAACGTCACCGTCACGCCTGGCGTGCTCGCGCTGTCCATCACGACCTACGCCCCCACGGTGACGGCATCGGACCATCAGACGGTCACGCCATCCACCCTCGTCCTGACGCTCTCGGCATTCGCGCCCACCGTGAGCACCCCCGTGGTGGTCACCCCTGATGCCCTGTCGCTCACCCTGACGGGCTACGCCCCCACTGTCAGCACGCCGGTGCTGGTGACGCCCGATGCGCTGGCCCTGTCCCTGACCGCATTCGCGCCCACCGTGGTGCTCACCGACAACGTCACGGTCACCCCTGACCCGCTCACCCTCC
>CAZCMS010000024.1:0-2544 GCA_964499935.1 uncultured Candidatus Saccharibacteria bacterium
AGGGTTGCCAGTGTAGGAGCGCAGCCCGTCATGGTGGCGAAGCGTGATGGAAGGGTCGAGCCAGACATCGCCGCCCGTCTCCCGCCACAACCGACAAAAGCCGTAATCCTCGCCGTAAAACCGGCCCTCATGGAACCCGGTCGGGAAGTAGTCGGCTATCTCCTCGCCGTCGTCCCTCGAATAGAGATTTGCGGGTATTGTCGCGAAGGCTTTGCGGGATATCTTCACAAACCCACCGGGGATGCCCATGACCTTGAACAGATCGCCAACAGGCTCGGGGGTGCCGTGAACGTGGAACAGTTCGATATCGTCGCGCTTGGCCCTGTATGTCGCGCCGATCACATCCTCGGGACGATTGGCCAGCCTTGCGAGGTCGCCGCCCGTCCAGCTTATGTCTGAATCCACCATGACCAGACAGTCGGCTTTAGACGCGAGAAACCGCCGGGCAATGAGATTTCGGGCCGCCCCGATCAGGGAACACCCTATTTCCCAAAGCACTATGAAGTGGACCCCCTGCCCGTATCCAAGCAATTGCTCGGCGAGGAGGGAGTCCACAGTGTTTGCGCACGGCTTCCCATCGATTGTCGGGATGCCAATGCAGACCAGCATCAGGCGATGATGCCCAAAGCGGCCAGAGCGGCGTGGAGCTCGTCCACGGCAGCGGCGACGTTGGCAGCCGTGGTCGTGCCGGCCGTGAGAGCCGCCGCGAGGGTGCAGGTCTGCTTCGCAATCGGCGCGGTCAGCCCGTAGAAGCCGATCTTGTCGGAAGCCTGGCCGAGGCATACGCCCGCCGAGCCGCCGTCACTAAGCTGTTTGACAGCCATGATGGTATTCCTTCTGTTGAATGGATGATGAGGGGGAGAGAGGGGCGCTAGGCCCCTCCCGATCAGGTCGAGCCGCTGATGCGATGCGCCAGACGCGCGTCGATGGTCTTGACGCCATAGAGAACGTCCAGACGCCAGGCGCTTTCGTCGTTCACGCCGTCATAGACGGGGATGACGCGAACGTTGGTCCCCTTGTAGGAGCGACGAGCCACCTCGACGGCGCCGGGAGGCGCGACGAGCGGGACCGACACCAGCGCGAAGGCGTTCTTGTGGAACATCAGGTTCTGGCGATAGCCGGTTCCACCCGTCCCGACCTTGGTGATGGCCTTGCCATCGGTCGGGGCGGCGCTCACGTTCTTGAACGCTCCGGTCGGGATGATCGGCGGCGCGATCTTGATTGCCGTATCGCCCGCTGCGGTCACGGTGTCCTCAAGAACGACGAACTGCTTCTTGAAGCCGAGCGTTGCCTTGGTGACGGGATTGACCGCATACACATCGGCGATTTCCAGCACGTCGCCGGCCTTCAGCGTCGATGCGTCCCAACCGTCCGTGGACAGGTACATGTAACCCGTGTCCTTGGTCGCGTCGTAGGTCGTGGAAAGAACGCCGTCGCCGGCCGCCGTATCGGTCACGGCGCTTGCCGTAGCCGCCGCGCCGACAATGTGGGTCGGAACGTTCTGCGACATGTAGGTATCGACGCCGCCGATCTCGCCGAGCGAACCCTTGCGATAGGCTCCCTTGGCCACATCCTGCATGTAGAGCGCAGTCTGTGAGCCGAGCAGGCCCCAATGGTCGGCCGGCGAGAGCACCGCGCTGCGACCATCGGTCGGGTTGGCGTACTCGTCCATCCGCTCCGGGCCTTTCGCAAAGTCGGCGTAGGAGTTGATGGGCGGCGTCGGCGTTCCGAGCCAGGACGGGATGTCCTTGTAGAGCGACATCACATCGGTATCGATCTGGTTGGCAAGCTGGACCATCGCCGGCTTGATGACGCGCTCGGACAGGTCGCTGATTTTCAGGGTCAGGTCTTGCGAGGTGAACTTGAAATCGATGCCCTTGCGCTTGTCGACGGTGATCGTGGTCTTGCCTTCGGTGACATCCTGCGCCGCCATGACAGCGCCGTCGCGGACGGTGAAGTCGGTCGGTTTGCGGATCGAAATCGTCTCGCCGACCTTGAAGCCGTTCACGTTCTTCTCGAACTCGTTTTCGTAGCCGCGAAAGACCTTCTTGGCCATGACGAGTTCGTTGTCCAGGATCATGATCGCCTCCTTGGCGATGATGTCCGCAGTCAGTGTGGTGTTGGACATGGTAGTTCCTTCGGGCGGCTCATGGCCGCGCTGGGACTGGACGTCATCCGACGTTCAATCGGGGGGATGGTGGTTAGCGTTTTGCCGCCATCTGCTTCTGGCGATGCGCCACATACTCATCCATATCCATGCTCGCGATGTCCTTGCGCGCGGGCGGGTTTGCCTTTGACGCAACGGTCGTGAGAGGGGCCGGTTGAGCAGTGGGTTTCGCGGCGGACGCTGGTTTCTTCAGTAGCTGTTCACCGAGACGGGCAAGGTAGAGCACCTCGTAAGTCAGAGGGCTCATGATGTTCTGCAGGGTCTTGGCGTCCGCGCCCTTGGAGAGCGCGAAATCCAGAACCTGCTTGTCCGTTTCGGGTGTCCAGCCTTTGGAGCGGGCATATGCCTGCGTGTCGTTCATGCGCTTGGCAAATTCT
>CAZCMS010000025.1:0-2411 GCA_964499935.1 uncultured Candidatus Saccharibacteria bacterium
TCCCCGGACCGTTAGCTGACACTCGCTGAGTTAACAGCCTAAATGGCCAGCTAGCATATTTATACTAACAACAGATGTTGAGATTGTCAACAAGAAATGTTAGAATAAAAGCAAAGAATGCTATCTGGGAGGTAAGTAGTGAATAATCCTAAGTTTCAAGCAGGCGATAGAGTGTTCTATCCCGCTCGGCAGCGCACAGGCGTGATTGAAACTGTCATAAATCGACAGGACCCCGCAGATCTACGAGCCCAAGGCGCCCGCTATGAAGTGCGCCTCTCCGATGGCTGGCTCTGGTCTGTTCAAGAGAAGCATCTCAGAGCGAAGTAAATTCTGGGAGATTTTGAACCTGCGCTTTTTGTGAATTTGCCCGCTATTGCACGTTTATTCAGTTTCCCATCCCCCCGTATCCCCCCTTGCTATTTCCCTTACAAATTTGCTATGTTGCTCGCGACACCAGAGCGAATTCCCGTGGGGACGCCACAAGCACTGTAAAGTCAATAGCTTAGCGCGTTTTTAGTGTCATATGCGACACCGCGACACCACAAGTTTTCACCCTGGTTTCCCGATAAGGAGATCACGTGGGCTACATAATACGAAAATCTAAGAACACCTTTCGCGTACAATTTGAGCGTTACGAGGCTGGCCAGCGCGTGGCGCGTAAGCTCAAGGCCGAGGAGCTTATGGCTCTCGGCCTATTTGGCCGCTCTCTAGAAGAAACCAAAAAGCGACTAACTCTGCTCAATAAGAGCGAGGCACATAAGAAGA
Organism: uncultured Candidatus Saccharibacteria bacterium; assembly: GCA_964499935.1. Taxonomy (GTDB): domain Bacteria; phylum Patescibacteriota; class Saccharimonadia; order Saccharimonadales; family UBA4665; genus CALBGR01. The sequence continues at coordinate 766 of CAZCMS010000025.1, forward strand.
TCCGGGGGAGAAGGGCGGCTATTTCTACCCGGCTAGAAGTGGCGGAAGCCATTATGCCCGCCTGGCTCCGCGACCCCTTTGAAAAACTGCTCGATCAAAAACCAAATCCCCGGCACGCCTGGGTGCTCTGGCGTTGCTCCTTAAAGGCGATCAACGCCGTCGCGGCTAATCCGGAGGAGTGGACCAGCGAAGCCTTTCACGCGTATTTCGAGCAAAAGGGCTATGACCCAAGCTATGTGAAGAAGCTTGTGAACATGCTAAATTTTTGGGGCTCACATTGGCAGCGCCACACGAAGAAGCTTGTTGAGAAAATCAAACAGCCCGGACTTCATTCGCGTAGGCGACTAGAAACAGCAAGACAGAAGAAGCGCCTCGCCCCAAAAGATTCGCTCGGCATTGAGCCTCGCGAGCTTAAAGCACTCCGCTCGGAACTTCCCGAAGATCAATGGCAATGGCTCTTTGTCACCTTCTGGCTCGGACTCCGACCGAACGAGACACGCTTAAATCCCCAACAACCGCCTTATCTATCCACGGAAGACGGGGTGGAAGTAGCACACCTATGGCAATGGAAAACACACTGCTACAAGCAGGTGCCTCTTATCTGGCCAGAGCAGAAACAAGCTTTTGCACTTCTCCTCGACGGACGCTTACGGAAAATATGGCCTAAGCAATTGCAGCGCAGAACGGGACGTCGAACCCACACCTACGCAGGGCGGAAAGGCTTTGCGCATTATTGCTGGAATGAGGGGAAGGATTACGTGGAAGTGGCTAGCTGGCTAGGGCACAAAGACATTAGCACAACCTACCGCGATTACCTGAAATGGAAAGAGCTTAAACTGCGTAAGCAAGCTTAGCTACGCTGAAGCCGCTGTTGAAATTCTTGAAACATCAACTCACGCTTCTGGCGCACCACGGCCAGCGGCACAATGGTTTTGCGAATGTATTGAGTTGTGGGCGGGCCGTAGGCTTGTGCTGTGGGCGAGATGTAGGCTCGGCGCTTTTCCCAATCGAGGGAGTTGTGCATTTCCATCCGAAGCCTACTCTCAAAAGTGCGCCGCTGTTTCTCAATAATGCGCTGTTTATCGGCCAACACTTCGGCAGTGCTCATTAGGCGACTTTGCACCTTAAGCTTGGGTGGGCGAAAGAGAGCAGCAGATAGCATGTCTCTGGAGCGGCGTTCGCGCTCATCGCGCTGAGGGGCCTCTTCTCGGCTCGAATGTGCTTGAGCCTTTTGAGGCGGGATGTAAATCTGCTTCATGCTTCCCTCTCTAGGCGTAATACGAGCCTAGCTTCTTTCTATTGCCTTCGCTTTACATACCTTATGCAGAGCGAAGCTCTGCGTTAAGCATTCTATGCTTAACCTTTCCAGGCTAACCGCTCGCAAGGCACACGAGGGGTTAGGGGCTCTGGAATATTATGTATGAGAAAAGAATGCTTCTCGCTTGTCTCTTAAAGATTTCTTGCAATGCTTTCGCATCGTTCCGTCGCCTTAACCGCCTAAGAAGTCTAAACAACGCGGCTTTGTGAGAGACAAACTCACTCTATTCTTCTGTGCGCATTCCGCGTTCGTTGTACTTAGCCGCCCCTGTGGGTGTAAGACTTCCAGCTAAAACGCCCTGCATCCTGCGCGCAGTGGTATGTCCAAT
>CAZCMS010000026.1:0-2240 GCA_964499935.1 uncultured Candidatus Saccharibacteria bacterium
ATATGCCTCAAATCTCAAAAGATGGAGTTTTTGTAGCGAGGAACATAACATTAGACGACCAAATTGAAAATACAGGTGCGAATCTAATTAAGCAGGCAGCAGAAAAAACAATGTTAGATGCTGGTGATGGAACTACAACTACATGCCTGTTGATGAAATCTATTCTTGAAAAAGGAATTGAATTAGTTGATGCAGGTGCTAATCCACAGGAACTTAAAAAAGGAATTGATGCAGCCGTAGTTCATGTGGTAAATGAACTTAAAAAAATGGCTGTTCCTATTGATGGAGATATTGAAAAAATTCGTGCGGTAGCAACCGTTAGTGCTAATAATGATACTGTTATTGGAGATTTAATTGCAGAAGCATTTTCAAAAATAGGTAGCGATGGTGTGATTGATATTGAGGAAAGTAAATCAGAAAAAACAGAAATTATCATAAGTGATGGGATTAAAATAAAACGTGGATGGGAAAGCCAATATTTTATTACCGATAAAGCAAAAATGGAATGCGTTTTAAATGACCCATATATTTTGCTTTACGATAAGAAGATTTCTACAATGGCTCAATTTGAGAACGTATTAATGCCATTAATTGATGGAGGGAAAAGTTTGCTTATTGTGTGTAGCGAATCGGATGGTGAAGCATTGGCAGCATTAGCTATGAATGCCAATAATGGTACGTTTAGAAGTTGTATTATAAAATGCCCTGAATTTGGCGATAAACAACGCGAGGCGATGGAAGATTTAGCAGCCATAACCGGAGCAACTTACATAAGCGATGAAAAAGGACGTGCATTAAAATCTATTACTGAAAAAGATTTCGGACATGCTAAAAAAATAATTATCGGTAAGAATGAGACTTCTATAATTTCTCCAAAAGGTAATAAAAAATTACTGAACGAACTTTTGAATAACCTTAAAATGGATTTGACAAAAGCAGGAACGGAAGAAAAAGAACAAATTGAAAAACGTATCGCAAAACTAAGCGGAAGTGTAGCCGTCCTTTCAGTAGGAGCAGCCACAGAAGTTGAAATGAGAGAGAAAAAAGATAGATGCGATGATGCAGTAAGAGCAACTAAGGCGGCTATTTCAGAAGGATATGTTTGTGGATCAGGGTTGGCTTTTATTAATTCGAGAAGAATGTATTCTGAACCAGATATTAAAAGTGGCGAACAACTTATCTTTCAAGCTATAAAGCAGCCATTAAAACAAATAGCTAAAAATGCAGGTAAAGACCCACAAGAAATTTATGATAAAGTAATGCACTTTAAACAAGAAACCAATATAGGATATAATGCAAAAACAGACACTTTTGAAAACTTAATAGAATCCGGAATTATAGACCCTGTAAAAGTTTTACGTTGTTCTTTGGAGAATGCAGCGAGTGCAGCCGGAATGATATTAACAAGCGAAACATTAATTGTTGACACAATATGAAAAAAGAAATAGAAAATTTATTCGCCGTTGGAGAATTTGTATATCTGATAAAAGATGCACCAATAACAAAAGTTGGTGGATTAGATATACCCGAACCTTCACTTAAAAAACCAAACACAGGGAAAATAATTTCAGTAGGTAATCTTGTGCAGGATAAAAATATACGTAAAGGTAAGACAGCCGTATTCTCAAAACAGGTTGGTTCTGAAATAGAATTATTCGATACTGAAATAACTGTACTTAACGGAAATCAACAAATACACGGAATTTACTGATGAATCCAATAAAAGGAAATATCGTAGTTTCAGTAAATCTTTTGCAGAAAGATGTCGTAGATATTGGAGGCAATACATTAAAGACCGGAAAGAATTATAATGAAAATTTCCGTGAAAGAAATCCGGTTGTTGCCTTAGTTGAGATAGGTAATAAAGAAATACCGGAAGGTTCTTATATCATTTGTAATTACAGTTATTTTGATTTAGAAAGCCCATTATTCATGTACGATAATCTTTATTCAATTCCTGTTAATGAAGAAATATATGCAAAAATTGATGGCTATGGTAACTTAATTCCTGTATGTGGAAATGTCCTTATTGAAAGGATTATGAAAGGAAATAAATTTGAAATACCGGAAGAATTAAAAAAGGAACATATCAATAAAGGCATAGCCTTAACAGGAGAATATAAAGACAAACTTATCTTCTTTTTGCCTTATTCAAATTACGAGATCGTATATCATTGGAATGGGCAGGAAAGACGGGCAATTAAGGTTTTTGAAAAAGAAATTACGGGATATATAAATAA
>CAZCMS010000027.1:0-2221 GCA_964499935.1 uncultured Candidatus Saccharibacteria bacterium
AGGTCATCCTCGCGCAGCTTGGCGTCGTCTTTCTTCGAGTTCTTCCGGCGCGCGGTGCCCTTGACGACAATAGAGATAAATTCGCGGGTCATCTCGGCCGCAATCGTTTCGCTCGGCGCTCGATACTCCGAACGCTGCGACAGCTCGGCGAGGTACGCGTAGCCGGGAAAGCCGAGCCCGCAATGTACCTGATTTGCGTAGCTGTACAGCGGCGCAACGGCTTCGCTATCGTGGGATAGATACGGGCCGAGGCCGCCCGGATCGTCGGCGAACTGCGGCGAGGTCGGCACCACGCCCGGTATAAGCTCGGGCGGCTTCACCTCACGAAACACGAGCCCTTTTTCGCCAGCCTTGGCGAGTAGTTCCTGCGCGATGCTCAAGCCGGCGGGCTTGGGCTCGGGGGTAACGGCCGGGGCGTCCACGACCCCGAGCCATGAACGCAGGGCGGCTCGAATCCTACTAACGACGGGGCGGAACATAGGTAGCACTCGCAATTTGCAAGAGTGAGGGGTGTATGACCATTTCGGGGCGGTACGGGGCGAACAACATCATAACCGCATCCGCGAGATTCGGCGACTTGATGGCTTTGCGCACCTCGGTCTTAGTGCCGACCGGGCATTTATCGACCATGACCTTTCCGCGCTTCGACGTAGCCCATACAGGCTGCGAGAGTTCGTTACGCAAGCGCGCGTGCTCGGTGAACTCGGTAGAGATAGAAATAAACCGTTCGAGGTCGATGTCTGCAGGCACGATGCCCGTAGCCTTGAACTCTTCGACGACTTGATGCGTGTATCGGAAGCGGTCGCGTAGCATCCACCACGCTTGAGCCTTCAAGTTCTCGAAGAAGTCTTCGGCCTTGCGGTCGGTGCCCGGCACGATGCGCTCGGGGTCGAACACGCCCGCGCTACCGCGGAACGGCTCGACGTTTATCTCTTTGCCGCCCGCATCGACACGCACTTCGTTTAGCTTGCGTGCATCACCTCGAACACTCGCACCGAGGCCGTCGGCGTCGTAGAGATATCCGTCGAGCCCGTGCAGGTCGCACAGCAAGAACGACTTTTCTACGCTGTGATAAATATCGAGGTCGGCCGTTCCTTTCCACGTCTCGGCGTACTCGACGAGGAAGTCGCGGCCAATGGCGAAAGCGTTCGCATCGCCGCCCGCATCGGCTACGTCGTTCGTGCCGCGCTTCGGCCCCGTGGGCTTGAGCCCGAGCAGCTTGTGTGCATCGAGCGAAGACGTGACCCACACGGCAGGGATAACCACACCCTCGACCGAGGCGAGGAAATTTCTCTCGTACTCGGCAGCGAATACGGCCGGGTCGAGGTCGTTTCGTTTCTTCTGCCAATACTCGGGCGTGCGTCGCGGGTCATCCTCTAAGCGGAAGTCGAACCGCGGTATATGTGGATTGTGCGCACGCTCGGCGAAGCTATTCGCCATGCCGTTGACACTCGACATATCGATACGGCAGTCGGTCGTCGCCGAGAGCGATGCGTCGATAGCCTTCGGGTTCGGGATGTGCGCGGATTCGTCTACGAAGTAGATAGCCTTACGGCCACCGCGCCCGATGTTGTCGCCGGCCTCGCCGGTGACTGACGAGCCCGTTAGCGGGAACGTCAAGCGCATGTGCGCGCTATTCTGTTTCAGCGACCACCCGCCCCGGAACTCGGGCGGCAGGTACTGTAGAAACATTCGGCCCTTGTAAAACAAACAATCGGGGTCGCCGCTGCGGTCTACTTTGTCTTCCTTCTCAGACCCGAAGCCGATAGAAAGGTCGTCGTAAAAGATAGCGAGCGAGGCCGAGAACGCCATAGCGAGCCACGAGATACCAACGTCGCGAGACTTGACCACGGTGCCCGAATCACCGTTACGCCACCGCTCGTAGAGCCATCGTATGTATTCGCGCTGCTTCGGCCAAAGCAGCAAGGGCATGATTGACGAGCGGCCCTTCGACACGACGCGCGTATCGACCGTGATGCCCCAATCGTTAATGAAGTCGTCTATATGCGTGCGGTAGTACACACGCACGGCGTCGAGCATCACGGGGTTAGTGCGCAGCTTTACGAGCCGGTCGGCACGCGCTTGGAAGACTGGCACATAGTTCGGGTTTTTCCAGTCGAACGAAGCGACCGGCGAGATGCCCGAAGACGCAGGGGGCACGAAGCCCCCTACGGTTATCGGCTCGACGTTCATTTCTTCCGCTTGGTCGGCTTCTCTTCGG
>CAZCMS010000028.1:0-2192 GCA_964499935.1 uncultured Candidatus Saccharibacteria bacterium
ATCTCCTGGGTGGCCACCTACGAACGCCAGTATGAAGGCAAGCAATGGACGCCGGACAGGATAGTGCCGTCCGAGTGGGCATCTGTCCTTGACACCTACTGCAAGTACCTCCTGAACCGACAAGGCCGGGACAGGGTCACCGTCCAGCAGTACAAGACGTGTCTCACGAAGTACACCTTCGAGTTCTTCCTTCAGCAGAACCCCCCAGCCAGAGATTTTACGGACTGGCCGGGTACCAGTATCAACTTGGTTGACTACCTGGAGAAGGCGGGTGTCACGCCGAGTGTCATCAACCGAACCCTAATTTGTACCCGCAGGTTCTGGAAGTGGCTGGCGTTGCACAGGCATGTCCATTCCGACTTACCCCTGCTGCCGTACACGTTGAAGGAACAGGATACCCCGCTGAAGGCGTTGAAAACCCCGTCTGAAGTGCTGGAGTTCGTGAAGGGTGTCGAGGACAGGGAGGTGAAGGTGATGGCCGTCTTGGGTTATTTCTGTTCCCTACGTCCTCAAGAGACATTCGGTATGAAAACTTTAAAGTACGCCGCGGGTCCGGCTGCCGAGAAGTTGGAGTGCTGCCGCATTATGCGGGAAGCTGGGTTGTACGGCCGTCTGGCAATCTTCCTGTCGTCACAGGTGGACAAGTTCGGCAACGTGAAGCAACTGAAGACTAAGGCCAGCGGGGGGTGGGTGTCTTGTTTCGACAAGGAAGCGGCCGAGTTGCTGGCCGGTGTCCTGCGGGAGGGGGGTAACCTGTTCACCAAGACGAACAAATATTACTATAAGTTGTGGAAGGAAATTGGGATGCCGGGTGTCAGTCTCAAGGACTTGCGGCGTGCCAGCCTATACCACCTCGGCCACAACACCAAACTGGCGGACAACCCCCTCAACGTCCAGAAACATGCGAGACACAAGAACCTAACTACCACCCAAAAATATTTGCGACGTCCTGAAGAACAAGTTTTAACCACCAACTTGGCCGATTTACACCTAGTCTTGTAACTAACTTACCGAATTAACTTGACAAATGGCGGGGTTTTGTGGTATAATTACTACAACAACCCCGACACCTTATTCACAAAAATTACCAATCATGATACCTGATACCACCGTTAGTAACATTGTCAGTCTCCAGGACTACCGCCGCCGCAAGTCCCCCCCAAGTCCCCCCCAAGTCCACCCCAAGTCCCTGGGTATGGACAGTGTTATCTACACCATGTCCCGGCAGATACTGGACATGACAATCCTAATCGGCCACCTGGGTGAACAACTGTCTACCGTCCGCGAGGAAAACGAAACGCTGCGTACCCGTATGGATGCACAGCGTAAAGTGTTGGCCGCATTGGTAGAAAGACTTAGTCCCTAGGCTAATCTCCCGGCCAAAAAGTTAGCCTAGAGGCTACTATAATTGACAGCTTATGTGTCTGTTTAGGATATTTAGGTGGGTATATTGGTCATAAACTACCCGATAAGATGCATTAGAGGCCACCTTTTCCCCAAAACTATCCCGCCGGATTAAATTTCCTCGTCTTCTTCTTCCTCGTCTTCTGCAAGTCCAGGTACGTTTTCTTGCAGGTGGTCAAGGATGGACAGAATTTCGTCCCCGCGTGTTTTCTTCTTCGGTTTAGAAATCATATCTTACCCCAATCCTTACTTCGTTTAGTTTCTCCGACGTCCCCACCTCAACCCACAAGTCCCCCAGCAACCTACGTCCCCCAGTCACCAGTATCTCAGGCCGTTCCGTAAGGTTCCTAGGCCGCACGGAGACACCTATGCTGTAGTCCGTCCGGGGTGCCGCGGCGGGTACCTGTCGTTGTTCGTCCTTGGTTTCGACACGTTTCTCCGTCTTGTCGATGACGACGACACCATCCGGCGTGCGACGGGTGGTTGTCTTGGTTTCGCTGACGGTTTGGGTGTTAGCAATTTCCGTCCGGTAACTGGGAGTTTTTCCCAGATACCAGCCGCCAACACCTCCAGCGGCCAGCAACCCCAAGGCCATCAACAGTTTCTTAATCATTGGGTTCACCCTTGCCACCTCGGTTGAATGACTTCTGGATGGCGTTACTGCTGGCTATTGCGACAGCTATTGTCGCGATACTGGCGGAAACGTCGTAATTCTGAAGAACACCAAGAATGGTTAGACAGATGATGGCCGTGAACGCGATGAACGCACGGCGTGAGGTGGTAAGCAT
>CAZCMS010000029.1:0-2030 GCA_964499935.1 uncultured Candidatus Saccharibacteria bacterium
AGAATTGATTCAACAATTTGGTAATCCTTTATTCCAAAGCAATCAAGGAACCCCAGTTCACGGAAGTGAATTAAATGAATATGGTTTGATTGCTGCTTATCAATCACTAGCAGTTCTTGGCTCAGGCTATGTGCTCCGTGCTGGAGTGGCATTAGAACAACTAGAACCAAGCAGCGTAGCACCAACAGGCCCGGCCCCAGATGGCACTTATTGGCTTGATTTGTCAAATACAAAATTTGGTATTTTCCAAGGTAATGGTTCAACTTGGGTTGAAGTTACTCCGTTGTTTGTTGAATTTAATGCTACAGCAGACTCAGTAACTAACTCAGCTGGTGTAAATGGTAGCTTTGCTATTGATACTGGATCAATTGTTAAAAACCTTGGTTTGTTTGAAAAGGTTTCAGGTACTTGGTATCGTTGTGGTACAGCCGCTTGGATTACTGCAAAAGGCCCACAGCCATTGATTGGCGGCGGCACTGGTGCAGTTCAAGCAATTTATGCCCCACACACTGGCGTTCCACCAACAAACACTGTTCCATCACCAAACACAAGCCATCTTTGGGTTAAAACAACTGAACCAAATAATGGTGCAGATTATGTTATTAGCCAATATAACGCATTTACTGATCAATGGACCCAAATTTATGCTCCATTGTTCAATACTGATGCTGATGCAATTTCATTTTACACATCAAATAACATGTTAACTGGTGGCGTATTGTATGTTGATTACAATCAAGCAAATTGCACTCATGTAATTAAGTTCTTTAATGGTACAGCTTTCGAAGCATTAAATTATGTTTCACAAGTTAATGAACCAGCAGGCTTGCCTGTAGCTGGAACAATATGGTACAATGACGATTTTGCTGTTGATATTATGCAGAGTGACGGATCAAACTGGATTGGTTATAAAAATGCCCATCCAAACATTGACCCAAATGGTGTGATTTTGTCAGCAACTGCTCCGGCAGCTCAAAGTGATGGCACTTCATTAGTTGAATATGACTTGTGGATTGACACATCAGATTTGGAAAATTATCCAAAGATTTACCGAAGAACAAACAATGCTTGGATCCGTGTTGATAACACTGACCAAACCACCAACCAAGGTATCGTTTTTGCTGATGCTAGACCAATTGGTGGTGTTCCAGGTTTGACTTCAAATATCATTGATACTGACGCTCCAGATCCAAAACTTTATCCAGCAGGAACATTGTTGTTCAACACTCGTTATTCAACTGGTAATGTTAAAGAATATACACCAGATTACACCGTTGACGGCGTATTGGTTGGTGATCGTTGGGTATCAATTTCAGGAAATGCTGAAGATGGTTCACCATACATGATGAGAAAAGCACAGCGCAGAGTGGTCGTTAGAGCACTTCAAGCTGCTATTTCAAGCAATGAAGACATCAGATCAGAATTTGTGTATTTCAACTTAATTTCAGTCCCTGGATATCCAGAATTGATTGATGAAATGATTACATTAAACACTGATATCAAGGAAGTAGCATTTGTGGTTGGTGATACTCCTGCAAGATTACGTCCAGATGCTGCTAGTGTTCAAGCTTATGCAACTAATTCATCCAACGTAGCAATTAATGGCGAAGATGGAAGAACTGGCATTGCAAATCCTTATGTTGGTCAATACTATCCATGGGGATTGTCAACTAATGTTGATGGTTCAGAAATCATGATTCCACCAAGTGCTATGGCAATTAGAACTATGGCATATAGTGACAGCGTTTCATATCCATGGTTTGCTCCAGCAGGTACAACTCGTGGTATCGTAACTAATGCTCAGAGCGTTGGTTATTTGAGCGATGAAGGTGAATTTGTTCGTGTTATTTTGTCCGAAAGACATCGCAATACGTTGTATAGCAATAACATTAACCCAATTTCACAAGAACCAAACCGTGGTTTGTTAATTATGGGTCAGAAAACATTGAATCCAACTACCACAGCTTTGGATCGTATCAATGTTGCTAGATTGGTTAACTTTATTCGTTACAATGCTAATGAATTTTTGA
>CAZCMS010000030.1:0-1977 GCA_964499935.1 uncultured Candidatus Saccharibacteria bacterium
AGAATATATAATAATTACCTTTCACGATGTTTAAATTGTTATGTAGTTATTACATAATAGCGAACTCTTTTTCAGCATGAAGAAACATTTCTTCATCTTCGCTTCTAAATATTTTTACGGCAAAAATCTCTCCAGTCTAACGAGATTTACATTATTTCACGATTGTATGTGTTCCCTATAATAATGTAATTTAATTTAATTTGCATTATAAGAAATTTTATTAAAAATGCTTAAAATTTACTTCACCTAATATCTCGGCATCATCATTTAAAATATATTTCTCATTAAATGGACTATTATCGGATGTAAGTGCAGTTGTTAAGTAATCACTTTTATAGTCTTCATGATTTTGATAAGAATTAATATTTTCCTAAAATATAAAAATTAGTTAATAAGAAAATGTAAAAAGAGCATAATTTTAAAATAATTTTATTGAATTTTGATGTAAATTAATTGATAAACATTAATGCTTACTTAACCATGATTCTGTCTTCCAATTTTTGGGATTATAAATTTATTTTCAGAATTCTCTATATTAAAAAAATTTTAATGATCAGAAGATATTTGGATAAAAGTTTATAAATTGCTAGATAATATGCTTTATATTTGAATTAGAATAAGTTTTTATTATGTTATACCATTTTATTATTAGAGTTTTTATCTAAATGCATTTAACCTTTGGTTTTTATCCATTTTTTGAAATTTGCCTTAATATTTATATTATTTCAATACAAATTAGAATAGTTATTTTCAAGATAATAAAAAATATTTATACGATTGTCCTAATTGTTTTGTATTATACTTCGAAATGGTATCTGAAAATTTAAAAATGGCAATTGCTGAAATTTTATTAATTATACCTATTACCATATTATTTATCTTATCGCCTTGGAATTATCATTTATATATAAATTATTTCTCACATAAACCGACATTTCAGAAAAAACAGAAAATATTTTTAAATTATACATTACAATTTCAATATACATCTTGATAAGTAATATCTTTCAAAATTTATATTTTAATAATATAAATAATACAAAATGCAATATCAAAAAATACTAATGTTCTAATATGCGTTAATAATATAAATTGATTTATTAAATACCCTATGTTTATAAATTTTATCATTATTATAAATGTTATCATTATTATTAATGTCATCATTATTATTAATGTCATCATTATTATAAATGTTATCATTATTATTAATGTCATCATTTATAATAATGTAATCATTATTATAAATGTTATGATTATCACAAATGTTATGATTATCACAAATGTTATGATTATCACAAATGTTATGATTATTATTACAAATGGTATGATTATCACAAATGGTATGATTATCACAAATGTTATGATTATTACAAATGTTATGATTATTACAAATGTTATGGTTATTACAAATGTTATGATTATTACAAATGTTATGATTATTACAAATATTATGATTATTACAAATATTACTAGTCATATTTAAAATCGAACTTTTGTTCATTGTTTTACTTTTCAATATTATACATAACATTTTAAAAAGTATAATATTGAACAATATTTATTAATTGGTATTACAAATATGTATATTAAATGACTAATTTTATTTATCAGATAATTTAAGCTATTAATATGACCAACTAACTGTCAAGCATATTAGTTGTGTACACCTATTTATTATTCTTAATTTAAATGAATAACTTTCTATTTTTATTAATGGATAAATTATGCTGTTTTTAATAAATAATAAAGTTAATAGTAACATTAATAAAATCTTCTGAATACAATTTTATGTTAGCTGTATATATTTATTATAGAAAATTATTATTAATTGTTCTGCTGTTATACCAATAAATGTATAGTTAAGAATTCATACAAAAGGATGTATGAATATAAAAGTTCGATTTTAAATGTGACTAGTAATAATAACATAATTTGTATAATAACATAATTTGTATAATAACATAATTTGTATAA
>CAZCMS010000031.1:0-1970 GCA_964499935.1 uncultured Candidatus Saccharibacteria bacterium
GCAAGTAGGATGTTTGCACTTCATGCTTTTCTTTTTGTCTTTATCTGTGTTCTCACAAAAACTTATTTAACGTACTTCCACCGTCTAGGTGAATAATCTTTTTTGCCATCCAGAATGCTGATAAGGCTAGGGAACATATGGTCAACATCATTCCGAATAATTTCATCTGTCTGCGATAAATCCTTAATCATTTGCACCGCATGAATTACCGTTGTGTGATCCCTGTTAAAGTAGTTGCCAACCTTTTTAAAACTCCAACGATGCAAAACATACAAAGCGCACATAGCAACATGGCGAGGTAAAACAACATCCCTTTTTCTTGTAGGGCTTTTAAGAATTTCTATTGGCACGTTGTACATTTCTACAACCTTATCAATGCTTTCTTGATAATTTCTCGTTAGTGGAGATTTGTACTTTAATCCTGGTATGGCATAAGCTGACATCATAATATATTTTTTTTAACAGCGTTTACAACTAATTCAATCGTGGTGTTCATACCGTTTTTATCCCTTGCTTTCTTTAGCGTGGTTTCAATTACTGATTTTGTTCTACCTGTTAGCTTCTCAACCTCAGTTTGTGTTTTGCCTTCGCTGAGATGCTTTAGAACTTCTATGTCAAACGGTTTCAGATCCATCAAAAAAAAGTTTTACGGAAAATGATTTACAGAGGTTTTTAACTTCATCTTCGCTTAGCTCAGTATTTGCAGCCTGCACGTTTTCTTTTATCTCTAACTTTCGCTCTTTGGTAAGATTTATTTTGCCTTCCCTGACTAAAATATCGTAAGCCAACACCGGAAGCATTCGCCACTCTTTTGTGAGTTTGTAAGTTGATTTAACCGCTTCTAAATAATCTTCATCTGAAATTTCAGGGGCCGGTAGTTCCAAAGGTTTTGCCTTTGTTTCCTCAATCCTGGAAAGTTCTTTTCGTTGCTGCAGGTAGGGTGTCATTACTTCATCGATTAAATTCAGGTTCATGTTTTTACCCCAATCCTTTACAGGATTTTTACGAAAGGCTAATTCCATTTCGTCAATGTTTACCGTTGCATAGTCCTCAGTAAGTTTTTTTGCCACCTGATCGATAAGGATATTTAGATTTTCTTCTTTATCGGGTGCGTTCCAGCCGGTTATCACATGAATTTTTAAAAGCAGGGCATGAACAGAAACAAAGAGTTCATCTGTACTCATCGCACAAAAAGGCTTTGACTTGTATTTAGTTTCAATTATTTGCTGTTCTTCCGGCAGCAAGGATTGCCCGAGTTCTTTCGAGTAAGGAATCATTTCCAGTTTGCTTGCTACCGTTAGATGATTTTTGATGTGTTCCATTAATTAAATTTTTGTTGTTCTCCCAATTCAAAGATTTTCTGGCTGAAGCTTTCCAATCAACCATTTTATTTTTCCCTACTTTCCAGCCGTTGCTTTCGTAGTGATCTAAAAAGTTTTTAGTAAGAGTTGCCTTGTGCAGTTCGCTGCCTGTTATCTGATAAAAATAATTTTCCAGTTCTTCTACAGTCGGTTTTATAAACCTTATCTGTTGGGGCTTGTCCCCATATATACTTTCCTTTCCTTTACTTTTATTTTCTTTACTTTCCTTTCCTTTGTTATAATCTGTTATAACAGAATTTTTTTGTGTTATAACACCGTTATCAGAATTTGTAACATCGTTATTGGAACCCCATCTGGTAGCCATCCCACGCTTACCGGCTTCTGACTTCTTTTTTCTACTTTCTAACCATTCTGCCTTTCTTCTACGTAGTGAATTAGACCAAATCTTCTCTTTATCAGCTTGGAATAATTTGGTATTGTAACACGTTGTTATAACACTGTTAAGCACCTTAATATCCATCCTTAGATCGTAAGCAATACCTTTTAAAAGATTCCGGCTTATAGCTGTGTCCGCATTCTCGAACATCATTTCTATTAATGCCCAATAGATACCATACCCTTCATACCCATGATCCACTAAAAGGGTAA
>CAZCMS010000032.1:0-1941 GCA_964499935.1 uncultured Candidatus Saccharibacteria bacterium
TGGCTAATCAAAACGGGATCTAAATAAGTAATGGAGCAAGCGACAACAATACTATTGGGCTTTACTTGCGACGCTCCGTTTAACGTTCTGTAATTCTTATCATCAAAGTTAAAAACAGTCACTTATGAATAACACTACCATAAAATGCGGTGACAGAGAATATGAAAATGTTACCGACGAAATGGATCAATTTACGAGATGTCTTTTAATATCTAACCCATTTAATTGCCCAGGCGGATTAATGGTAGGTGGTAAATACGATGGGCAAAGCTGGCTAAGAAGATACAATTCTCCAACCATGCAAAACGGAAATGATACCGAGAATATGTATTTCAGAACTGGGGAGATTTTCTTTAGCGAAAAGATTTATTACGTCGTATATCGTCCATTTGTTTCATCAGTGAGTGACACAAGTAAAGTTCAATAGTAGTAATTCAGCTTGTACACATGCAATAAACAAAAAACAATGACACACGAGTTGGTTTTTACAGTAATTGACAGATACGAAAGAATAGAGAGCTTGTGGTTACAGACTTCGGAAGGCGAAAAACCTTTTTATTTTATTGAAATAAAAGAGGGTCGCTTATCAAAGCAACCGGCAAATAGGAGTGGAGACATAGAAGAAATTATAGAGTATTACACTAAGCAGATTAATTCCTATAAAGAGTTTTTACCAAACATTAAAGAGGACAAAGTTTTGGAAGTATATAATTACTTCATAGAGTGGGAAACGGAGTTTGTAAACAGACTTATTGCCGTAAAAAATTCAACAATTCAACTTGCTGCATGAAATACCCTGTTTTTGAGGGTAGTAATTCAGCTTGTAACATAAAATAAAAAAAAGACAATGAATACAATAAAATCAAAGGAAGAAATTTTAAAAGATCAGGGCATTTATCCAGGCTTTAGGTCAACATACACTTACGAAGGAATTTTAGCAGCCATGCGTGAATACGCCTCTCAGTTCCAATCCTCCCATCAAACACCACCACAGGAGATAAGAGCTTTCTTGAGAAAAAACAGAATTGTACGGGCTGAGATGCAAGAGAGCTTATTTGAACTAATAAAATCATGGGAAACTTACAAAGCAGCCCTACAGAATACCGAAGAAAGGGAGAAGGATGTTACCGGCACCAACAATTCTAATCAGGCTGATGTTGTAAGCGTAAAACACGACGCTATAAATTTTTGTCAATATGTCCTAAATGAGCTTAATGAAATAAAAGACGGTAAAGATGGGAGGGCTTTCTATTCTTTGGAGGATTTTTATAAAAATTGGAATAACAGAACTAAATAATTTTTATGGAATACAGAGGTTACACCATTGCCAAAACAGCCGGTATCTACTATCTCATAGATGGAGCTTTCACGCTCTGCACATCGGTTGAAATGTGTATGTGGTGGATTGATTTAAAAGCGGAAAATTATGAGACTAAGAGCCATCTATAAAGCATTATACCACGGCGTTCTTCCTTATTGGGTGTACGAGAAAGAACGCCACTACAATTGCTCTTACTGGCGGCATTTATGGATTAACCTATGTTATGCCTTTAGATGGCTAACATTCAGAGAATTTGAATCAGACATTGAATTTGAAAAGCAAATAAATCAATCAAAATGAAAAAGAACGATCAGATAGAAGCAATGCAATCGCTGCATATAGATCAGATGAATGCACAGCAAGTGGAGATAGACAGGCTGACATCATTGCTCGAAAATGGGTGGAGCGTCATAACAGATGATGAGATAGAAATAATGGCAAGGGAAGTAGGCGATAACGAACCTTTCTTTTCAGAGGAAGATTGGATTAAGGGGTTTAAGGCCTGCCTATCTATAATACACTTGCCCAATAGCACCCAGAACCCCGCAGTGAGTGACACAACAGACGTTGACAGTAGCAATGCAGATGGTAACCAAAAGACCACCGGCGAATAAACAATA
>CAZCMS010000033.1:0-1921 GCA_964499935.1 uncultured Candidatus Saccharibacteria bacterium
ACGAAGCGACCTTGCCGGACGAACACCCGACATGGAATGCGGCGGAGCGGCGGCTCTATGGCAATGCCCTCATGCGGGTGTTGGGCGAAACGGACCACAAGGGAAATGTATTGATCGAGTTGCTCAGCGGCGAACTTGAGGGGTGTCGAATCTGGATTGCGCCAGAGGCATTGCAGCGGACGGAAGGAGCGGCGACATGAGCGAGCGATCGATGACGGCGGATGAGCTGGCGGGGTGGAAATCCGCTGTTGAGTCTTTGGAGTTCTGGCGATACATGGCAGCGGAGAATCGCGGGATCACGTTTGAGCAAAGTCTCAATGCGTTTCAGGACGGGCGAGCCGCCGCCTTCACCGTCGCCCGTGACGCGGTGTCCGCCCGGATCGCGGAGATGGAGTATGGATCATGAGCGAGCCGACGATGCCGAGTGAGCGCGTCAGCCGGGAGCGGCGAGAGGCGGTGATTCGCGCGATTCAGGACGTGCTTGATGACTCAATGCAGGTTCTGCCCTATGGCGATGATCTGCTTGACGGCCTCACTGATGCCGCGACTGCCGCAATCCTGCCGGATCGCGAGGCGTTCTACCTTGCGGTGGAGACGTGCATTGAGGCCGGTATCAATTACGGAGCGCACGACAGCATGACGAAAGCCCGAACCATTGCCGCATCGAAGGCCGCGTTGATCGCCCTCGTCTACGGAGATGACGACGCGAGCGGGGGGACGAGATGAGTGGGTGTGACGAGGCGACCTGGATTCCGCTGGGAAAGCGCATTGCGGACGCGCTCGGTCTTGAAGAAAGCGAAACGCATCGGCGTGTCTGGAATCGTCTTGTGTGGAATGCGGTCAATGCGCCAGCGGTGGCGCCGGAGTCATGGGGCGTGTTTGTGAACTTCGCGCCTGACTTGCAGCTCAACATCCGGTTTGATCGTGGTGACTGTCGGGTCGAGCGCATTGGGTATTGTCGGCTCTCGACCGAGAAAAGCCGTGCGCACCTTCGACGGGTCAATGATGCAACGGATGGGCTTATCGCCTTTGGGTTCGCCAATGCTGGGGATACGGCGGCGTTGGCATGGTTGACCGGCGAACAGCCGTTGCTGTGGTGGGAATCTTATGCGAGCGGGGGGACGAGATGAGCGACGACACGCGGCAGGCGCAAGCGATTGACGCAGTGGCAAAGTCGGCAATTGCAGCGCTCGCAAAAGTGCTGGCACACGCGCGGAGCGGTCAAACGGCGATGACGCCCGACGAGTATTGGGGGTATCTCCACGAGTCGTATCGCCCTGACTATGTGCGACAGGCGCGCCTCATGCTTGAATCCGCCTTCGCCGCAGCCCCGCCCGAGCGCCACGACGCGCCGGGGGTGACGGTCGAATGGTTGGATGAGGAAATTTCCTACACGCAGCGTGGGTCAATGAGCATGGTTGATGAGGTGTTCAACAAGGGTAAAGCTGCGGCGTTCCGTGAGGTTCGCGCCGCGCTCACCGGCCAGCCGGACGCCGAACAATGCATCCACCGCATTGGCGCACCAGCCTGTCGCAAGGGACTCGGCTGCGGGTGTATGCGTGGTGAAGCGCCAGAGCTGCCGGACGCCGGGCGCGACCCGGATGCGAAGCCGCACAACGGCAATTTTCTCGTGACGGCAACAATCAGCGACCCGGATGCGGCGGACGCGGGAGGGGGGGCGGAGTGACAATGACGAGAACGTCCATGATCACCATCACGATCGAAGGGCTGCCGGATAAGCGGCTGGAACCGAACGCCCGGTGTCATTGGGGGCAGAAGGCGAAAGCCGCCGCAAGCGACCGGGAGCGCGGCGGCTGGGCCGTGAAACAGGTGATGCAGGAAGAGATGCGGGCGTTCTTGGCGGAGCATCTGCGATCGCTTCCCGCGCTGCGCTACCGGGTGGAGATCGGCTTGCCGAAAG
>CAZCMS010000034.1:0-1898 GCA_964499935.1 uncultured Candidatus Saccharibacteria bacterium
TCCCTTCCCTGAACTTAGTTGCAACTGGCTGGATTAGCGTTAGGTTGTGTTTCGCAAACAGTTCCCGCCATTGTTCTTCACTGCGTTTTTTCATAAAGCCTCCGATTTATTGAGAGGCTTACGCTAGTCGAACAATGGAATGGTAGGTAGTGTGCTGTTGGTTAGGTGCTTACAACCGATTTACTGGATGCCATTATCCAGCAAAGCTAAAGGCAGCTAAGGTAAAAAAACAAAACCCCGGGTAAAACTGATCGGGGCTGGGCATGGCTTTCTGCTGCTAACTCCGTATTTCGTTAGATTCCATACGGGCTACTTGCTGTAACCAAAAACTCTCTTTTTAAAAGATCACCGCGAGTTCCATATGCACCTTCAAGTCCAAGGAAGCCTTCAAATTCGTATAAAGTATTCTCAGCAAGCACTAAATGCTCACTCAATATACATTCCCATCTATCACCGTCCGTAGTTTCAAGAACCAAAAAATCACCATGTCCATCGTATATTTTTTTAATTCTTCCAATAAACGATTTTTTTACAAAGCCAAAACTCTCGATATTCAGTGGTATTTTCTTCTCAAAAACTGCTTTCGCAGCCGCGGCTCTGGAACACTTCAACGCTCTGTAGTTTTCATCTTTTGATTTTTTGCATTCAAGCTTATCCTCATTAAAATCCGATACTTTCATTTTATAAAATATTATTTCCTTCAAGGTTGAAGCATATTCATATATAAATAAATTTTTGTTCGTCGAACTTTTAACATATTTACTTGCAGAAATTCCTGCATCGATTACAAAGTCATAAGGAATAATATCGGGTTGAGGCATTGTATGTACCACAATATCCTCAATTGCTTTAATAGCAACTGGGTAACACATTAATGCCATCGCAATAGATGTAACAAGTTTTTTACTATTACTCATCTTCATCCACTCCTCCATGATCAATACTTGTGCTATTTGCCTGTGTAACCGTTGTTGCGCTCGCATCCCACTCAATAACTCTTAAATTCGGATCACTAAAGAACGGCCTATACTCTCCTGACAATTGATTCTGAATAGAATTTGCACTATTAACATCAGATGGACTCATACTCCATGATCCTCCTTTTGTAGGGTGATTGTGCCACTCCCCTACATACTTGGTAGCCCCATCACTTTTTGCAGCTGAATATGCTCGTTGTACCTCTCTTTCTGAAACACTAGTTTGCTTTCCTGTAACAACATAACTTTTCATAGTTGTGCCCTTCATATATATAACACCAAAATGCTCCTTTTTCTTAAAATCAGATTTGTATTGACTCATATCAGCCTTTACGCCTTTAACAACGGGATCATTTTTTTTATCTGATTTCGAATCATTTTTTGATGAAGACATTCCGCACTCATATTTCCCAGCGCCAGTAGATTTACAATTATCAAATTCAAACATCCCAGTCGGATCAATTTTATTAACAGGATCATTTCCCACATAAGCATACAAGTTCATTTGATCCTTATACCCAATCGGATCCGTCTGCAAAAACCTGCCCAGCTTTGGATGATAAAAACGCGCTTTGTAATAATTTAGTCCAAGCGTTGGAAAATACACTTGCCCGGTATAACCAAATGCGCCGACTACCGAATTATTTTTTGTTGCCGCAATGCCATAAGCGTCGTAAGCCAGAGTGCCGTTTGTTGCGAACACGTTCCCTGATGAGTCGCTGTGCGCGATGATACTGCCTTGATGATCCGTATGTAAGTAGCGACGGTTGCTCGCACCAATTGCACTGCTGTTGTACTGCACCAAGGGCTCATCCACCTGGTCGCCGTGGACATAACGGCGAACCACAGTTCCGCCACTGTTGTACTCACCAATTAACGCATCGCCATCGTAAACATATTGGGTAACTGTGCTGCCGATGG
>CAZCMS010000035.1:0-1885 GCA_964499935.1 uncultured Candidatus Saccharibacteria bacterium
CCGAGTACCCAGATCGGATGATCAGGAGAGATCACGGGGAAAGGCCCTCTGATTCATCCGAGAGAGACTATCTCAGCGAGTTGGCAATGAGTAACGACACACAAGAGCTTCGCACACCCGACGAGTTGACTGCCGAGAACGAGCTGATCTGCGAGAAGCTGCTCGGCTGGAAGCGCACCGTACGCGGCAAGTTGAGCGGCTGTCAGTTCTGGAACACTGAGCCTTCGCAGATCCGCACGCTTGCCTTTACTACCTGGGAAGAAGCCGGACTGATTCTGGAGGCGCTCCAGGCCGCCGATTGCATCGTTTCAATCAGCTTCGCCGGCAAGGGCGGGTACTGCGCCATCAACTCCGTGAGCTCGGACGCGAAGCCCATTCCGCTCGCTATCCGTGCTGCCGCTCTTGAATACATCCGAAGCCGCGATGGCCTTGAGCGTGCATGCGCATGTGTCGACGGAACCGGCTCCTGTGATGGCCACTGCAATCTAGGTGATCTATGACAGAGCAAGTCCCTTCTGACCCGAAGACCATCGCGGCCGACATCGCTCGCGAACTTCGCGAGCATCCCGAGCGGTGGACGCAAGGGCATTGGGCTCGCGACTCCAGCGGCAACAAGGTCCATTGGAAAGATCCTGGCGCTGTCTGCTGGTGCTTGGAAGGACACATCAACAAGCGCGGCGGCGACACAGGCGATTTCGCCGCGGCAGCTGGCACATTGGATGGCACCTTCACGGGACTTGCATCGCTCAACGACCGATTCGGTATCGAACGTGTGATCGAGCTTTGCCACGAGGTGGCCAATGGCTGAGCAACTTCCCTCGGACTCCTTGACTACGCTGGACGACCTGAAGCGGGCGATAGAGGCGGTGCCCTCGCTAGATTCTGGCGCCAAGGCCTATGTCTACTGGATGGCCCGCGCGGAAGCTTGGCGCACGGCATTCGAATGGCGCTGTCGGTGCGGTGCTGGGTCTCTGGACTGGGCGGAGGGCATGCGCCTGATTCGGGAGGAACTGAAGTGACCTCGGAATCCAAGCTCGACGAGCTCAAGCGCTTGTGCCAGCCAATGGGCGGCGAGCCCATGCGTATGGTGTCGCGTCTGGAACTGCTGGCGCTGGTGGCAGATGCCGAGCGCCTGAATAGCCGAACGATCCGGATCGAAGGTTTCGACGAATTCGGTTATCCCACGGCGTGCCTTCATAAGGGCATCGACCTCCGCGCCGCTATCGACAAGGCCATAGAGGAGTCACGCCGATGACCGAAGAGCTTCGCACCAAAGATCAGGCGAGTATCCAGGAAGCCCAACTTGCACGGGTTCGAGAGTGGATCGCATCGGCTAAAGATCGCAAGTACCGGAAGAGTGACAAACGTCGTTACGCCAAGCTGAGCTATGACGGCCAGTTCGTGATCATGACGCCGTCTGAGGCTGAGGTTTGGCTTGATGATTGCTGGGACGAGACCTATGTTTTGGACGAGGTCTGGATGACCGAGAAGCAATACGAAGACCTTCCCGAGTTCGAGGGATTCTGATCATGACAAATACGAAGCTCTCTCAGCGCGAACTGGTCGAGAAGTTCCGCCGCGGTGAGCGCATCACCAAGGCCGATTCGGAATACTCGATGTTCGATGCCACAGACACGCAGCGTCAGGAGACGTGCCGCACGCGGGGCCATTCTTGGCGCGTGATCGTCTGCTGGGACTCCGATACCGACATCAATGAGTGCACCAACTGCGGCCACCAGATCGCAACAGCGTGCAACTTCGACGAGGACATGTCATGACCGATACTCCAGTGCCATCGAAGGAGTGGAATACGCCCTGGCGGGCATCGGAACTAGCCGTCTACGACGTCAACGGGGAGTTGGTCGCTCATACCGGTATCACCGGC
>CAZCMS010000036.1:0-1839 GCA_964499935.1 uncultured Candidatus Saccharibacteria bacterium
GCGATAGGCAAGTTGGGGCTGCTGCTAGAGTCGGCGGCTACCTAGACACACAAAAAAAGCCCGCCCCATCCCAGCGCGAGGCTGAGTGGGGCGGGCTAACTGGTGTTGGTTGGGGCGCTAGACGGCCGATATCGAGACGATTAGCCCGGCGCCAGCCGATGCGCCAGTGACGTTGGTGAAGTTGAATGACAGACGGCATAGGGTGCCGAAGTCGCGGATGGTGCGCTGAACCGTGACGGGCAGGGTGTTGGAGTGGATCGCAACGATCGGAGCAGCGTTTGCGCCGCCGTACCAGGCGACACCTTCACTGATTTTCTTGGTCACTTGCTCGGTCTGCAAGTCGATCCAACGGAACGCGCTGAACCCGTTGCCCGCGACGTCCATTGCCGCGACCTGGAACTTGGTGTTGAGCGTCCAGGTGGTGACGGTGCCGGAAACTGATTGGATGTCGACGGTCCATGTGAGGCCGCGAGGCGAGTGCTCGGAGAAGTCCACGAACGATTCGGGAATCACGAGGTCATAGGCGGCGGCGGTGTTGTCGAACCGGAGTAGCCCGGCGTGCATCAGGATCTTGGGGCGCGCAATGTCTGTCATGGCATTCTCCTAGGTGAACGTCAGGGTGGGGGCGGTGGCGGTCCATAGCGCTCGAGCGCGACCCATCAGTAGCCACGACGGTCCGGCTGCGGTGTATGAGGTGCGGTTGTCGACGCCGACCCCGAAGTTGAGGCCACCGGAGAACGGCGATGCCGTCTGTGGCGCTTGCATTCCTCGTCCGGCGTTGAGGCTCCGGAGGTCGAACACCTTGTGGCCGATGCGCGCGGCGTAGTAGCGGCCGGGCAACCCGTCGCCGAGGGCGACCTGTGCGGTGCCGTCTGTGGTGATGTCGACGGTGCCGCCGCCCATCGTCGCGGTGACGGTGAACGTGGTGCCGGTGGGCGCCGTCTTAACGTAGTACGGAGTGCCCGCCGCGAGTGGGGCCGCACCGACGATGGAGGCGAATCGGACGCCTTGCCCGACCGTTAGGCCATGAGCCACGTTGGTGGTGATGACATTGTCAGACGCGGTCATGGTGCCATTGGCGATCGAAACGAACGGCGGCACGAAATCGAGTTGGTAGATCAGGGACATGAAGCCCCAGTTCATCTTGTTCTCGTTGTCACCGGGCCAGAAGCCCTTGGCGACGGCCGAGTCACGCAGGCCCGATGATGCAACGCCCGCGTCGTCGGTGATCACGAAGTCGTTCGACTTGGTGCCGCCCGTGGTGGGCGTGGAGAAGCGGCGACACGTGAGCTTGGGGAAGCCACGCGACACGTTGTCCCACGTCTGTGCGTCGATGCCGATGAAGAACGAGTACGGCGCGTTGTCGATGTCCTGAGAGCCGAGTGCGAGCCACGCTTGAAACTCCACGTAGCCACTGTCGACGTAGCGCGACAGATTCTTGTATGTGCCTGTGTGGGCGTAGGGGTTATCCGGCGAGGCGATGTTGGGTCGCGGACCGGTGGACATCATCAGTGCGGCCGCGGAGTTGTCGAACGTGCGCAACGCGGTGCGGGACAGTGGCGCGGTGGGGACCGATGCCGACATGTGATCGCGCCACCCGTCGAAGCCCCTATCGAACGTGTCATCGAACAGCACTTCGGCGTCTGGCCAACGTCGACCCTTCATGTCCTTGCGCGTCGCGATGGGCATCAGAGCTCCACTCCATTCAGGTACAGGGTCACGTCGTCGCCGTTCACGACGGCCGTCACATACGTGCTGTTTAGTGACTCTGCGGACAGGTTGGTGGGGAGCTGGGCCTCGGGGACACGGCCGTCCGTGAGCGTTGGCACCGTGACGCCC
>CAZCMS010000037.1:0-1835 GCA_964499935.1 uncultured Candidatus Saccharibacteria bacterium
TCAGCAGTAGTCCCCCCTGCTGACACTCATCATAGGTAATTAGTACTAATTGCCCCGCGACGGGGGTGTTTTAGAGCAGCAAGGTGAGGTCTGTGACCCCCTCCAGAGCGGCGCCGCCGGCGTCATAGGAGGCGAGGAAGGCCAGCGCGGTCATCTCGGCGGCTTCATCGAGCGCGCCCTGTTCGAGCTTGGCGCCGATGCCGTTCTTGCCCCAAAAGTAGCTTGGGGGGATGTGGCCCTGGATGTTGCGCGTGCTCGTCTCGTCGCTCCAGGCGAGCGTAAACGTGCCCGAGAGGCGCATGCCGCGCAGGCGCAGCGCCTTGACCGTGTTGCCGCGCAGGTGGGGCGCGAGCAGCTCGCGCATGCGCTCCCCCAGCGCCACGCGCCGCTCGCTGGAGAGGCCGCGTTTCTGGCTGCCCTTGCCCTGCTCGGTGGCGATGTAGCGTTCGAGCGTGCGCGGCGTGACGCCCAGCGCCTGCGCTACCGCCTTGTTGGATCCATAGAAGGGGCGCAAGGCGTCACGCAGCTCGGCGACGCTGCCCGGCAGGCGCGGGGCGAGCACCTCCAGCTGGGCGCGAAACTCCTGGCGCACGGTGGCGGGGATCGCGCCGGGATCCACGGGCGCGTGGATGTGCGTCTTGACGGCGATAAGCACCTTGCCCTGATAGAACTTGTTGACCCTAGGCGGCATGGCTGGCCCTCCTGATGGTGTTGAGCTCGCGCTGGAGGCCCTCAATGCTCCAGGCGGGCGCGCGGAGCACGCTCACCTCGGCGAGCGGCAGACTGTCCTTGACCTTGTAGAGCCCCAGGCCATCGCCCAGGCGCAGCCCTTCCGGCGCGGCGGCGCGGGCGTCGGCCTCGTCGCTCACCAGATAGAGACAATCAATACCGACGGCGAAGAAGGGACAGCCACCCGTCGCCGCGACGACGCGCGCGATCGTGCGGTAGAGGTTGGCGCGCGCCTGGGCGCGGATCGCGTGGCTCCAGTCGGGGCGGTAGAGCGTATCGCCCGAGCGATCCCAGTTGGCGCTCGCCATCCAGCCGTTGACCGTGGTGGTGTAGGTGCGCTTGAGCGCCGCCAGCGCCAGCCCCCCGCCTGGGCCTGGGCGGCCCATGAGCGCGGCCCGCCCGTCGCGCATGACCTTGTACCACGGCTCCAGATAGCGGCGGCTTTCCGGCCACAGCCACGCCTCGCGCACAGAGAGCGTGGCGCCCAGGTCCAGCAGCAGGCGCACCGTCGGCGTCGTGATCCAGCCGCGTTGCGTGCGCTGCGCCCCCTCCAGTGGACTGGGCGCGAGCGGCGCGGGGGTGTAGGCCGCGCTCAGGCGCCAGTAGCCCGGCGGCAGGTGTTTCGGATCGGCGAGGCGGCGCGCGGCGGTGGCTGGCCCTTCATGGATCAGCTTGTCTATGCCGACGGCGAGGCTGGAGCAGGCGGCGAGATACTGACCGTTGATGTCAAATGAATGAAGGTAGCGTTTTTTCGTCTCGGCGGGGGTGAGCGCGCGGCGCCACATCAGCGGGCCATCGTCGGCGCCGTACTGGAGGGCGGCCGGCAGCGGCGCGGGCAGGTCCAGCTTGGTGGCGTTGGCCGCGCCGTGCAGCTGGCGCAGGAGCCGCGTACCGGTGGCGCCGGGGGAGCGGTGGTAGCTGATCCCCAGCGCGTCACGGTAGGCCAGCAGCGCATCGCGCAGCGCGGCGGCGTCGCTCGCCTCACGCCAGGGGGCGCGGTCCTCGAAGCGCGTCTGGATGAGCGCGCGCAGCCCATACACGCCGGGCTGGGTGGCGGTCCACCACGGCGCGCCCACCTCCTCGCCGGCGCTGCCTTCGACGTGCCA
>CAZCMS010000038.1:0-1707 GCA_964499935.1 uncultured Candidatus Saccharibacteria bacterium
AGGTGGCGCTATCGCAGTCCCACGTATTGCCGAGGACATCGACGCGCCTGGAGTACCCGATGGAGTAGAGCTTGGAGATCGCGCCGGTATTGTTGGCGATCACCACGTTCTCGGCGTTCTGGCCGTTGATCCCCCGCCCCCGGAAGTCGTTGCCGATGATCTGTACCCCCCGGCGCGGATAGGTGGCGGACCTGCCAGAGAAGGTCAGGCAGTAGTCCGCCGAGCTGTTGTCGTGCCCGATGATGTTGCCGAGGATGTAAAGCCTGCCGGTGATGACATCGCTGAACGGTTCGGAGTCAATCGCCTGCCCGCCCGAATCGCTGGCGGCGATCAGGTAGGAGTTCGTGATCCAGCAGTCATCGACCTGCTCGACCGTGACCGGGTTGCGCTTGTGGCCGGTTGATTTGACCCGGTTGAGATGCACCCGCGCACTCTTTGCCACGGTGCCACTGATGCTGATGCCGTCGCCGGTGGCGTCCACCGCTTCGACATCCTCCACGAGGACATCGGATGAGTCGTAAATAAAGAGGCAATGGTTTTGCTCAAACGAGGTGTCATTGTTCGTGCGGTTGCCGTCGAGCTTCAGGTTACGGATCGTCACATGATCCCGGCCCTGCACCCGCAGCAAGCGTGTTGACGTGGCCTGGCTGTCCGCGAGCTTGAAGCCGCTGCCCCGCCCCGCCCCCTCGATCATCGTGTTGCTGGGAATGTCGAGACACCAGGCATTCGATCCGTCGCGGTTCACCACAATCGGATCGGGGTTGCCATCGCCGTCCCAGCGGGGCGGCACAAAGAGCTTGGCCCCCTTGCCGAGGCCCGAGGGGGCGATGCGGTCCAGCACGGTCTGGACGCCGATCCGGTTTCTCGCGGCGTTGGCGGTCGGCGTGTAGTACGTCGTCAGCACCGCCGTCCCGATCCGTTCGTCCGTGACCGGCCAGGGACCGACCGAGTACGCCATGCTTATCCCGCCTTCAACCCCACGGCAAACATCACCGTGGCGTAGGCGGCAGGGGTGAAGGTGGTCGGGAGCGCCCCGTAGGTCTGGCTCATGCTCGCCATGCTGTTGCGCACGGTGCTCGCATAGGAGGATCGTCCCAGCAGCGCGGACGCGCTGGAGATATGCGCCATGATCGAGGGCGTGCCGTCCGAGATCGCCAGCAGGTAGTACCACCCGCCCGTGCTCACGTCCGGCGCGAAGTCCAGCTCCGGCGAGGCCAGCGCATCAGCCGCCACCGCCCCGCCATCAAGGACCAGCGTGCCCGTCTTGTCGGCGTTCATGCGGGCGATGCCCAACCGGATCAGCTTGCCCGCCGCTCCGGCCGAGGTGACGTTGACGCCGATCTTGGTGGTGACGCTGCCCTTGGGGATGTAGATCGGCATGCCGTAGAGGGTGTTGGCGACCATCGCGGACCCGGCCATTGACCCGCCCGCGAGCGTCCAGTTACCGTCGTAGATCGCGCCGGTGCGCCACGAGGGGACGGGGGACGAGGGGGCAATCAGCCCGTCCTCATCCACCATCACCACCCCGGCGACCCGTTGCCCGCTTGGCAGGACGAATGAATCAGGAATGCTCACGAACCCGCCTCCGTCTGCGCTGTTCAGCACGAATACCGGCGTGACGCGCTGCCCGTTGAGCAGGACATAGGCCGCCGTCACGTTACTTCACGTCCGTTGGGCGCAGCACAATCGTCACGACGCCACCAGCCA
>CAZCMS010000039.1:0-1705 GCA_964499935.1 uncultured Candidatus Saccharibacteria bacterium
CCATGAAATCGGTGAGCGCGTTGCCCTGCCCGAAGTACACCGCGGTCGATTCGAGGTAGCCGTATGCGCTGTGAATCACAAAGGCGCGGATGATGTGGTCGTTCGGGTTGATGTACCCGGCGAACTTGTTGGCTTCGGAGACCTTGTAGTCCACCCAGGCAGGCGGCGCTCCGTTGTCGTAGTTGTAGGCCATTGGTTCTCCTTCTCCCGGCTCGTCCGGTGTACTCGGTGTCGTGACGGGGGGATCGCTTGGAGCGGGCAAGGTGGGATAGAACTGCGCCAGCCGGTTCACGAGCTTGGTGCCGTAGGTGGTCTGCGGAACCTTCCCGTCCTCCCAGCTCCACGTTGCGCGGCTGTCACCGTTCTCCGTGTAGCGCAGGCCGAGGTCCTGAACGGTGCGCACGTCCGGCATGGCACGGCTCTGCACCTTCGGCAGCCACACGTTCTTGAACCAGCGTTCTACGTCGGCTTCGAGGGGCACGTCAGGATGGCGCGTGCGCGTCACCAGCGCGTACAGGCATTGCACGAACAGCCGCGCCGATTCATCGACCGTGCGAATGACGAACGGCTGGGCAGTCCCGTCCGAGACGATGCCCATACCGGAGGCGTTGAGGTCGTTGTTCCAGCGCGCGCTCGTACCGTCTGCGGTTTCGAGCAGGAATTGAGCGGAGGGCACGGCCGGATCGATCCCGGCAACCGCGCACCACTTGACAAGTGCCTTGAAGAACGCGACATCCTTGGTGTCCGGTCCGCTCATGCGACCGAGGATGATGTTTGGATCGAACCCAGCGCGTGCGCCGAGGATGGTGTCAGTTAGCTTGAGGGTCATGCTGGTATCTCCTGCAACAGGGGCGCGTCTGCCGCCAGCCGTCGCCGGGCAATGTCGATGTACTCCGGGGTCAACTCGATCCCGATTGCCGTGAAGCCTTCTCGTTCAGCAGCAAGCAGCGTCGTACCGCTACCCATGAATGGGTCCAGCACCACCCCGCCCGGTGGGGTCACCATGCGCACCAGCCAGCGCATCAGGGCGATGGGCTTGACGGTCGGATGCGTATTGCCTTCGCCGCGTTCTTTGCGGCTGGCTTTCGCTGTGTAAAAGAATCGGGATGCGCCGCCGGTGTCTGCGTGAATCGGACCCTGCGCGGTGTCCTTACCCATTCGGTACTTGCTTGCCGACCGCGCCGCTGATGGCGACTTGCACCCCGGTCGCTCCCCGCTCTGCGCATCCAGCATCGCCGCCGCGTCCGAATCGAGTGCCACATTTGCCGGCCACCGGCCCGAGGGATGCACCTCTGCGCGGCCATTCGGCACTACGTCGTACTCGCCGTAGACGTTTGAATCCGCCTGATGCTTTGCTGTGAATTTTCCGCCGCTCGTCACTGTGCCGCCATGCTCAATCCGGCAGCCGTCGATATTCAGCGCCCCCGTGCCGTGCGCCTGCACGTTCGCGGCCACGGTGCCGATCAGCGGTTTTCGGGCAAGGATGATCGGCTCCCATGCGGGTTTCAGCGCCGTGCCCCAGCCGTCCCATTGCTTCGCCGCGTCGGTTGCCGGTGCGGTCAATAGGTTGTCACCGGCAAAGACGCCGTATGTTCCGGCGTCTTTGCCGGTTCGCTTCGCTTGACCCGTTATCTCCCGCTCCGCCCCCGACGCCTTGTCGATCGCCTTCGACACGTCCAGTGACTTCGGAAAGCCCGAACCGTAC
>CAZCMS010000040.1:0-1693 GCA_964499935.1 uncultured Candidatus Saccharibacteria bacterium
TGGTTTCCGCTACTCGTCCGAGACGGTCATCGCCCGCAACGTGGACTGGAATCCGCTGAACGGCGGCTACCAAGCCGGTGACTACGTGGTGTTCGACCTTAACGTCGGCTACCCGTGGGAGATCATGGGCTACAAGATCCGCACCAACTTCGGTCTCTTCAACGTGACCGACAAGAAATACAGCGAAGGTTCCTACGTCCTCTCGCCCGCCCGCAATTGGGTCCTCTCCAACACGCTTACCTTCTAAGCGCGTTGCTGACCTGATCAGCGCCTAATCCCAAGGGCGGCCTCCTCACGGAGGCCGCCCTTTTTTGCGTCGGCCGCCCTGGTTCGGTTCATCAGACGGGCAGCGCCAAAATCCAGGGATAGTTATTATACCCTATATAGATATGAATAAATACACCTATATCAGTAGTTAGATATACCTAATCAAAATAAGGTATCAATGGGTTATACATTGCACCTCGGGCACGTCAGAACTGGCACCATCCAAGCCGGTATTAACCCAAGTAGCCACCATGCCTGACGCCAAGGCTCCCCCGAGCCTTACACCTATCACTCCGATGCCCGCCGACCACCAGTCGGCGTGGGTGGCGCGCATCGCGGTCGCCCAATGGGGCCGGACTTATGCGGAGGCGCTGCAGGCGGTGTGTGAGCGCGCCTTCCCCGGGGCTGCCGCCACGCCTTTTTGCACGGGACAGGAACTGCTCACCGCCCTGCGGGAGGAACCCGCCGACCTGCTCCTGCTTTCACTCAGTTTCCCCGACCTGGATGGGATTGATGTCCTCCAGTGTGTCGCCAGCGAAAAACTCGCCCGCCGCGTGCTCGTGGCCACCCACCGGCGCGAGGAACACTCCCTGCTCGCGCTGCGCGACGCGCGATTCGACGGCCTGCTCGATACGCAGGAGGAAAGCGTGGAAACGCTCGTCCAGGCGTTGCATCTCGTGGCGGCCGGCAGCGTCTATGTCAGCCCGGCTTTTCGCAGCCAGATTATCGATCGCAATTCACTGGGGGTTCTTTCCCAAAAGCTGACCGCCGCCGAGATCCGCGTCTTTTCCGCCATCGGCGATGGCAGCGGCAACAGCGAGGCCGCCACCCGCCTCGGCCTCCGCGAGTCCACCGTGCAGACGCACCGGCGCAATATCATGCACAAGCTGGGCATTCCCAGCAGTGCCAAACTGGTGCGGGAAGCCATCCGGCTGGGTGTTATCCGCATCACCGTCGAAGGCCGCGTGATCCGGCCCGGCTTCGATACCATCACGACCGGCCCTGCTCCGTCTTCCGCGACGCCCTGGCCGGCTGTTATAGAATCCGCGCCGTTCCTGCGGGCGGCCGGCGCTACCTAATATTGGGTAGGCGCCCCCATATCAGCTTCACCCCAAATGTTGCATTATCGGCACGTTTACCAAACCCCGCCTAAACTTTCTCTGCGCTCGCCCTGCTGCTAATTTCAGAACGCGTCTGTCCGGCTATTGATTTCGCCGGGCAGATACCACCGGGGGGTGGTTTGTTCCAGGAATAGCGTGAGGCGGGCGCAGAGCCCTCTTCCCCTTGTTGATATCCCATTCTTTCCGCGACCTCGGAAACCTCATCTCAGGATACGGCGTATCCTGAGCCGCTGCATTTATATCAATACCACTTTTGGCCCGGCCTGATGCCGGGTCAGATCAGAAACGATACATACCCAAACCCA
>CAZCMS010000041.1:0-1665 GCA_964499935.1 uncultured Candidatus Saccharibacteria bacterium
GGATTTTGTTGCAAACATGGTCAAATATTGGCCAGAATTGCAGCGCAAATATGGGCTGACTGATGTGGACGTTCCGCACAGTCTCGCTCATATCGCGGCCGAAACTGGCGGCTTCAACCGGCTTGAAGAAAGCTTGTATTACACAACAGTTGCCCGGTTACGGCAGGTTTGGCCGTCCCGGTTCAAGTCAGATGCATCAGCCGCACCATATGTGCGCCAACCTGAAAAGCTGGCAAACTTCGTTTATGGTGGACGCATGGGTAACACCGCGCCGAATGATGGTTGGCTCTATCGCGGATCGGGTTGTAAGCAGACAACCGGCAAAACCAACTTCGCTGCCGTGCAAAAGGCAACTGGTATTCCCTGTGTTGCATCGCCGCACCTGTTGCGGTCGTTTCCAGCGGCCCTAGAAAGTGCCATGGTCTATTGGCGCGACAACCGGCTGTCAAAGATCGTTGCAGCCGGTGGCGACGTGGTTCTGAAGCTTACCAAAGCCATTCAAGGTGGCACAGGCGGTCTATCTGATCGGCGCACCTACACGGCGCGGGCGCTGAACGCTTTTCACAAGCCATCAACAACAATTTTGGTGCCACCTAATGCTCCTGAAACGTCTTCAAACATGCTTCGTTTTGGCAGCACCGGGCATCGTGTCCGGGGGCTTCAGCAAGCCTTGAAATCACTCGGCTTCAATCCCGGCGCGGCTGATGGCATTTTTGGTTATGGCACCGAAGACGCTGTGAAGCTATTTCAGGCACAACATGGGCTTGTTGTTGATGGTGTGGCGGGACCAAAAACATTCAGCATGCTTGAGCATGGCAACGCTGAACCCGCTCGCGATCCCTCACCATTGCGTGAACCGTCCGGACTTGATAAGTTCATGCTTTGGCTTGCCGGACTGTTCCGGCGCATAACATAAGGAACCGAAATGAAAATTCTCTATACCATTATTGCGGCTGCAATCGCCAGTCTGGCGGTTGTCCTGTTCATGATCAATCCCACATTCGCACAGGAAGCGGGCGGTGTTGTCGTCACGGTGCCACCAACTGAAGTGGTGCTGAATTGGGGTGATTTCGTCGCCATCCTGCTTGCCAACATTGCCGATCCGCAGTCGGTCGCTTGGACGTTCGTTGCTGGTGCAATCGCATTCGTTGTTGCTCGATTGCCCGGCCCGGCTGCATGGGCGTTCAACGTTTTCAAGGTTGATCAGATTTTGATCAAATCGCTTCAGGCCGCGATCAATTCCACCAAGGGTGCAACGGCAGGGCAGGCATTGAATGTCAATGTTGGATCGGAAGTGTTGGCAAAAGCCATTCAGTATGCCGTTGATAATGGTCAGGCATGGCTTATCAATTGGATGGGCGGTCGGCAGGGTGTCGAACAGAAATTGATTGCCCGAATGGAACTTGCCAGCACTGTTGACGGCGCTGAACTGGTTGCCGGTGCCCACAAACTCGGCGCGATCAAGATTACCGATGCGGTGCCCAAGCCTGCAACTGCCAAGTAATCAGACAAGAATTAGGGGGCTCGCGGATATGATTAAGGGGGCTCGCGCCCCCTTTTTTATTACATATCACCGTTCATCCAATCGCCACCATCTTCGGAACCATCGACGGGCTTAATTGGATCGCTCCACCAATCTCGCGGCTCGGTTCCCATGATGATTTC
>CAZCMS010000042.1:0-1647 GCA_964499935.1 uncultured Candidatus Saccharibacteria bacterium
ACACGGCCCGTGCGGTGGCCGAATGGGGCCGCGTGAACAACGTCGATGTGCTCACTGAGATTTTCATTCTCGGCGGGCGGCTCTATCTGAATGGCGCATTCTATATCCGGAAGCTCTCCGAACTGATCGCGGATGGCCACGTCGAATATGCGCGATTTGAGCACGTCAACGAGGACAAGCGCCTGGAAGCGTTCCCCGACGAGCGGAAGCGGCGGCTGGCGGTGCGGGTGCAATACAACATTCCCGACAGCGCCAAGGGCGCCTGCCTGTGTCATGTGAAGCTCAAGAGTATGACCGAGGAGGTGGTGGGGGTCGAGGCTTGTGGTGGCCCCGATCTCGGTAAGGACCCCGTGGGCGACGCTGATCCGACGAAGACATCGGAGACTCGCTCGGCGCGTCGTGCTGTCCGTCTGCTGGCGTCGCATCTCCCACGGCTGGCACAGGAGGTCGACACCGTGGAGGCGGCATTCGAGACGCTGGAACCGGCCATCGAGGCGGACAAGCGGAGCATCGAGCCGCCGCGCGCGTTCAAGCCGGTCGCCACAGCGGATGATCCCTATGCCGTCGAGCAGGGAGACGCATTCGAGGGGGACGACCATGCGTAGCCATGAGACCATGCCGGTCAACTGCGACGCCTGCGACGAGCCGATGACGTTCACGCTCGGCGTCCAGACGCACCGGGCGATTCCGGCCACACTGGAGTCGCCACCTGAGCCGGCCGAAATCGAGGTCTGGGTGGACAGCGGCCCGGAGCAGTGCCCGCATTGCGCCGCACCGGTCAATCGGGATGCCGTGCTGGAAACGGCCGTCACCTGGGTTCAGGAGCGGGCGTTCGAGGTGGTGCGATGACCGCGTGGCTCCATGCCCACGCGCTGGCGGCGGTGGTGATCGCGCTGTTCGCGGGATTCAATGGCGGGGTCATCATGACCTGCCTGTTCGTGAGCGGACGCGATTCCACGGTGCGGCGCGAGACGCGGACCGCCGAGGATGTCCGCGAGATGGAGCGGGCCATCCAGGAGCTGATGGGCGCGGGGTCGCGCGCATGAGACTGGACCTGATCGGGAGACGCTGGCCGGATGGTCGCGAGGGCGTGGTGCTGGAACGGGCGGGGGAACACGCCGACCCGGCGCACTGGGATGTGGTGAGCGCCGAACGCCTCCGGCTGGCGCGCGAGGAGCAGGCCACCCGGCAGCGGCAGTACGCGGACGAGGAACGCCGCGCCTCGCTGCAACCCAGGGACCGGCACGAGGACGGGACGCTCGATATTTGCGAGCAGGGGCGCGTGTGATTGACCGAATTGCGCCGCTCCCGCCCGCCGACGCCGTGACGATCCGGTGCCCGGAGTGCGGTGAGCCATGTCAGATATGGTGGCGGGATGGACTCAGGGGGCAGTGCGCTGCCTGCTGGCCGTGGGAGCCCGAGAGCGAAGCGCAGGTCGAGCGGGGGCTCGCGGTCAGACAGGCGGCGTGAGGGAGCATGGGTTACCGGCTGGTCGCCCGTGCGCAGGACCAGCGCCAGGCTGGGATAACTGGACGCCCGCCGTGAGCGGATCACGGCGCATCGCAGGGTAGCGCAGTGGTAGCGCGCTCGGCTCATACCCGAGAGGTCGCGGGTTCAAATCCCGCCCCTGCAATAAGGGCGAATAGG
>CAZCMS010000043.1:0-1639 GCA_964499935.1 uncultured Candidatus Saccharibacteria bacterium
GTATTTTCCGTGCAGGGAGTACGATATACGCAGGAGGTGCTGGTTTGTCTCTTACGGCGCCAGGAGGTTCTGTATTAAAAACTTATGGCACTTCTGGTTCTGTTACTCAAAATGATGTTGTAGTGCTGGTGAGTGATAGTGGAGGGAAAGTTGCTACCTCTACGACACCTCGAGATACTCGGATAGTTGGAGTATACCGTGGTAATTCGGGTAGTGGGTCGGGTTCAGTTACTATCGCCGGTGACGCACAAGTTAATGCGACTTCAGCTGTAATTAATGTGGGCGATCAGCTTGTGGTGTCTAATGAGGCTGGTCGCGTTATGGTGGATAACAATGCAACCTCAGGCGTCTTGGGATATGCAATAAGCTATAAAGCAAGTGGCTCACCAACAGTAATGGTTCGACTTAACGTAGTGAATGGCAATACGAATCCTTATTACCAAGTGAATGATTTCCGCATCCAGAACGCAGCAGGTAGTGCAGACTTATTGACGGTAAATGGCGCGACTAGTGTAATCACTGTTGGTGGTGACCTTACGGTAACGGGCAATATAACGTCATCAAAGGTTGTGAGTGCTCCAAACCTAGTTACAAACAACACGAGCTTGAGTGGTGGGTATACGGCGAAGTACTCAACGGTTGGCGCAGGTGGTGTCACGGCACGAGCGGTGGTGGTCTTGGACAGTAATGCACAAGCATCGCACACCACCACGGCACGTGATAGCAGAGTGTATGGTGTAGTGGGTAATACAACTGACGTTCCAGGTGGCGGAACAGCGACTGTCGCTATATCAGGCAATGCCTCAGTAAATGCCACCGCAGCAGCGGTAAATATTGGTGATCAGCTCGTCACTTCTGATGAGGCTGGGCGAGTCATGGTAGACAACAATGCTACATCAGGTGTATTAGGCTATGCAACGACTGCCAAGGCGGCTGGTTCAGTGGGTGTGGTGGGTGTAAGGATTCAGATTAGCACTGGACGGAACAACCCATACTACCGCACAAACGATTTCCGCATCCAAAACGCAGCAGGCACAACAGATCTACTTCGTGTAGACGGTGCTAATAACAGACTTGCGGTTGGTCCTGCTGCAGTACCTGCAGGCGGAGTATTAACTATTGGAACTGACACAAGTGATTCAGCAGGCGGACTGTGGTTTGGTACGGATACCAGCTTGTTTAGGGCTAGTTCAAACACCCTACAAACTTCAGGCGGTTTTATTGTGGGCGGAGGTGCGGGCTGTGGTGCTGTTAAGTTATGCGTAGGGACATCGCTTATAGGTGCGAGAGTTAATATAACCAGTGGTTCAAATGATAGTCTTCAACTTCAAAATAATGGGGTGAATGCTGCTTCGTTTAGTTATGACGGAAAGTTGAAAGTTGCTGGCGCAACCACCTACGCGGGAGCTATTAATATTGGTACAAACAGCAGCACCTCTTCATCTGGGGGCATATATTTTGGTACCGATGTTAACCTGTATCGTTCTGTGGCTAACACACTCGGCACCAATGGTAGTTTTCAGCTCCTGGGCACTAGTTCTAACCTTACTGTCCAGGGCACAGGTACCTCTACCTTTGCAGGTGATCTCAGTGTTGGTGGCGCTCTCTCCGTCGCAGGCGCTTCCACTTTTTCTGGCAA
>CAZCMS010000044.1:0-1638 GCA_964499935.1 uncultured Candidatus Saccharibacteria bacterium
CCAAGGGAAGGTTTAGCCGGCTAATCTGTTAAATAGCGGCTTTTAATTAAGCTTAAAAAATGGTGAGGGTTAAGAGGTTCTCCAGTTGCCTTAAACAACAACTCATCTGACGATAAAATTGAACCAAATGAATAAATTTCTCTTGTTAACCACTCGTTTAATTGAGAAAAGTTACCCACCTTAGTTTCCGCATGAAATTCAGGGGTTTTTCTTATAAATGCAGAGTAAAATTGAGAAGCTGCCAAACGACCGAATGTATAAGAGGGAAAATATCCAAAATAACCCCATGACCAATGCATGTCCTGCATCACCCCATCTTTATAATTTTCACTGGTTGAAATATTAAAATATTCTCGCATTTTCTCATCCCAAGCACACGGCAAATCCTCGATAGTTATTTCACCGCTAAAAAGTGCCTTTTCAATTTCATATCTCAACATCACGTGTAAAGGATAACTCACCTCGTCAGCCTTGATACGAATTAAATTTGTGTCCACTCGAGTAATAGCTTGGTAGATTTTATCAGCATCAATATTGATGCTTGCTTCGTTGCTATTTTGAAGCACTCTAGCAAGATATTGAATAAATGCTTTGGAATAACCTACTTCATATTCATATAATAATGACTGACTCTCATGCAAAGATTTACATCGAGTTTGACCCACCGGTTGGAATATCCACTCTTTTGGCATCCCCTGCTCAAACAGTGCGTGGCCAGCTTCATGAACAATGCCAAATAATGAGCTAATAAAATTCTTTTCATCGTAGCTCGTTGTAATGCGAATATCCGTTGGTATGCCATCACAAAATGGATGGTCGCTGACATCTAGGCGACCTTGATTGAAATTGAAATTTAAAGCATGCATTATAGTTAGCCCTAACTGATGTTGCTTTTCAATTGGCAATGACAAATCAAGAGCCACTTTCGCCTCAAGGCTTTGCTTTTGGATTATTTGATTACGCAATGCGAGTATTTCTTCTTTAAGATCGCCAAAAACAGTGTCAATCCTTGATTGGGTTAAACCCGGGGAAAATCCATCTATAAGAACATCATATACTGGCATCTGAAGCACTTGAGACTTTATCTCGGCAATTTCGCGAGATATCTCGAAAGTATTCTTTAATGCTGGTAAGAAATCCTGCCACGCATTTAATTCACGATTTAAACGCCAAGACTGAAATGAGGTTAATATTGATTGAGTAAATTTTGCGGAAAGTTCGGGAGTAATACACTTAGACGCTATATATTTTTTTTCGATTAGAGCTAAATTTGCTTTATCCCACTCCGAAGTCAAATTTTCCAATTTGGCTTGCTCAATTAGATCAGGAATGTCCTTGTTAGTAAGTTGCGCCTGTATGAGCTTATTGAGTGTTGCAACTGCCACAGAACGACTAGGGCCAGCTCCGACTGGCATCATAACCGCTTCATCCCATAAAGAAATACGCTGAATATAATTCAGATGAGACATTTCCGAGAATAGTTTTTTAAGTTGCTTGTATCCTTTCATGCTAAATTCTCACTATAATTTTCGGCTAAATAAGTGTGACATTACTTATTAATGATTTAGGAATTAACCCATCCCCATTTTCTCTACTTCGCTTTGAATGTGAAGTTCTTCTGCATGACTAGTTACCAAA
>CAZCMS010000045.1:0-1578 GCA_964499935.1 uncultured Candidatus Saccharibacteria bacterium
TGGGTGATCTCGTGGCTCTTCGTGACCATGCACCAGATCCACATGGGAGGCGCAGCGACGGAAAAAAAAGACAAGACTGCCGAAAATACGCCAGATGGTCAGAACGGCAGGCCCTTGACCTCCCTTACGGAGATGACGAAGAACCCGAGAAGCCAGAAGATTTCGAGCTAATTCGCTGGTTTGATATGAGCCCGATGCGCCCTGATGAGTATTACCGAACGGAGGCGAAAACATTCCTCGAACTGCTCACGTTGCGCAACGCCATCAATGAGGGAATCCAACAAGCCCGAGACGAACACGCGGCAAACGCCGTCCTTCGGGGAGCCATCGGTCATGGGTAAGAGCCTGATTTACTGCCTCAATCCCAAATGTCACGCGGTGCTCGGTCAGATCAAACGCGGCAGCGGGACGTTCCGGCCCAGTGTGCCAAAGGGTCAACACGGCCGGCTCGTCTGCCCGAAGTGCGGAACCGTTCGCTATATTGCCGAGGGGATGTAGAATATGATTGCTATTCGCCCGTCCTACCGGGTGAGGCACCGCATCGCCGCCTACTTTGCTAGGCGGCGATTTTTAGCGGGTCGACCTCAAAGTCGATTGCATCCATGGATACATTGAAGAACTGAGCAAGGGCACGTAGCTGCGACGCTTTTGGCTCGAACTTCCCCCGCTCCCAGTTGTAGACCGTTGCCGGGGTCACTCCAATTCCGATAGCGACTTGGAGCTGGGTTAGTCCACGTTCCTCTCGCAGCTCCCGAATTGTCTTCATTGACCATCCTTCCACTAGCACAACTAGCAGTCCACTTATACACCAAAACTATTGACGACGCACTAGTAGTGCGCTACTATAACTGTAGTGATGACATGCGGTGTCTCACCGGTAATCAGCGGCTACGGGTGTAGGAGCCCAAAGCCAACAGGACGGCAGGAACAACGATGAGCACGAACTACCTGATTTGTTGTCCGCAACTGTTGCGCACCTGGAGTGTGCGACTGACAACCGAGAATGACGGGAGTTGGTACGCCATCATCTACGTTGATGACTCGATTATTCCGATGGTGCTGGAAGGGGATAAGGACACCTCGGCAATGTCCCTGATTGCCACATTGCAGGGCGCGACGGCATGAGCGACGAGCGGGTGTGTAAGGCATGTGGGGCGGCGCTCGTGCGTCGCCCCGGTGAGGATCTATCGAACTTCCGGAAACGTGTTACGTGTTCGCAATCATGTGCTCATAAATCTGTGACCGGAAGGCCACGCCTTGACCTCGCGCCGAGGAAGTGCATCATCTGCGGACGGCTGTTTCGGTTCGACCGTAGGAACAAAGAATCAACGACTGAGTTTCAGAGACGAAAGACGTGCAGCCGTAAGTGTCGGAATGTTCGTGTTGCTCAGATGGTTTCGGCTCGATACAGAGAGCCAGATCGGATTAGGAATTCGCCATATCCGATAGAGTGGAGATCGATTGTCAGGAAGTTGATTCGGGAACGGGATCAACATACCTGCCAACTGTGCGGGGCGACTCCGACTGACCGAGCGTTCCCGGTCCATCACATTGACTACGTGAAGGGGAACATCTGCC
>CAZCMS010000047.1:0-1540 GCA_964499935.1 uncultured Candidatus Saccharibacteria bacterium
TGTGGTACCAAAAGGAAAATGTCCTCTCTATTACCAAAGCAAAAATGTCCCCTTCAAGTATTAAATAATCTCATAACCAAATTAAGGCTCACTTAAAGAAAAAACCCATTTCCTTACCTAATTTTTACACACTTTTAGCATAAGAATATGGCTTAGCAATTGAATCAAGAGGCTTTTTTAAGCCAATTAGGGGTGAACTGCCCCCATGGCGTCTTGTGCTTATTTCTCTTAGCAATAATACTTCTCTGGATAGGATCAGCTCCGCCTTTTGTTTTGTAATATTTTTTAGTTCGCGAGGGTGGCTCGGGCTTTCTTGATAACAAGCCATAGGAGAGCTCTTTCCCTTCATACCAAAATCGCATGGCGCCATCTAAATAACGCTTAATAACAATCATTACCTTGGGCACTAGCTCTTCTTTCGATTTGTCTAATTGATAATATTCTCTCTGTAATTGGATCGTCCAATCATTCTTTAACTGTCTTTGGTAACGCCAACAAAAGATTTCATTCAAATCACCATATATTCTTGGATCTCTATGCGAGTCTCCCATCCCTTCCGGCGCTTGAGCAAATTTATTATTTATTTTAGGTAAAAATTTTCTTTCTAAATAATTGTTCGCATCTTCTAGTGTTTTAATTCCATATAATTTTAAATCCTTTACCAATCGATCTTGAAAAACACCATGCTTTCGCTCAACTCGCCCTTTTGCTTGCGGCGAATAAGCTCTGATAATTTCAATATTAAGCTCCTTGCACACCTGCTGAAATACACTAAACCCTTCTTGTATTAGTAAATCATCATCATATTTTTCTTTCAGTCGTTTGGATGAAACATATACATTTTTTAAATCAACATACACTGCTTTGGGGATCCCGTACGTTTC
Organism: uncultured Candidatus Saccharibacteria bacterium; assembly: GCA_964499935.1. Lineage (GTDB taxonomy): Bacteria > Patescibacteriota > Saccharimonadia > Saccharimonadales > UBA4665 > CALBGR01. The sequence continues at coordinate 885 of CAZCMS010000047.1, forward strand.
TATCCATTTTTTAAAAGTCGTTAACAAAATCTTCGTTGTTTCGCCTGTGTCCAACAGCGCTAATGTCACCCCGGTGGCATCGTCAACAATATTTAATAAACAACTTTTTTCATTATTCCCCGCAAGCCATTGATGTATTGAACCATCAATTTGTAGTAAATCACCAAAATTCGGCCTTCTTTCTCGACGCTCTCGATATACATTATGCTTACGTTTTCTATTCCATAAACCTTCTTGCTTTAGCCATAATCTTAATGTTTCTGCGTTAACCTCCTCATGATCATCTTCTTCCAACTTCTCACAGGCAAACGTTGGACCAAATTCCATATATTTTTTACAGTATAAATCGAGTATTTTTTGCCTATATTCTTTGCTGTAGGTATTATGCGGCTTCCTTCCTCTATTCCTATGCTGTAAACCAACGTCTTTTTCAGCGCAATAGCGCTTATTAATTCGTCTTGCCTGACGATAGCTTACCTTCATCCGGCTCGCTGCTTCTTTTAGCGTTAATTTGCCACAAACAACATGCTCTAGAATCGTTTTGCGTTCTAACTCTCTTTTGCTCATAATCAGCTTGTCCTCCATTGACACTGCCTCCGTTCGGTAAACGTAAACAGTGCTAGTTTATTTCAATGGGGGACATTTTTGTTTTGGCG
>CAZCMS010000048.1:0-1493 GCA_964499935.1 uncultured Candidatus Saccharibacteria bacterium
GCGTTGGGGTTTTTGTTGGTTGAGCGGGAGGTCGGGCTGTGCCCGAAGACCCTCGTTTGCACGTCGGGCCAACGGTTTTTTGGTGTGCGTTGTGTTAATTGGTGTAGGGGGCGGCGCCGGAGTGGTCGATGGGATAGTTGTGGCGGTGGATGTAGTTGATGCCGGGTTCGAAAGAATCCTGGGTTTCGTAGAGGAGCCGGAGAAGGCGGCGTTCCATGTCGAGCTGGAGGCCGGCGTGCTGGGGGAGGTTGACGAGGTTTTGGAGTTGATAAGGGTCGGTTTCGTTGTCGTAGAGGAGCCAGGGGCCGTTTAAGTCGCGCACGTAGGTATAGCGGGTGGTGCGAACGCCGCGATATTCGCGGGCTTCGTGGGCGGGGTGGGCTCGGGAAAATTGGGCGAAGGGCCAGGCGCAGGAAAGGAGCACATCTTCGGCGGGTGGATTGGCGCCGGTCTGGATGTAGCCGGCATAGCTGCGCCCCTGCACGGTGGCGGGGATGGGAACGCCGGCGAGGGAGAGCAGGGTGGGCATGAGGTCGGGGGTGTTGATGGGGGCATTGAGATCGCGGCGGGCGGTTCCCAGCCCGCCGGGCCAGCGGATGATTAGAGGGACGCGGATGGATTCATCCCACGGGCGCTGTTTGTTCCACTGGCCGCGGGAGCCGACCATGTCGCCGTGATCGGACCAGAAGACAAAGAGGGTGTCCTGGCGGATGCCGGATTCATCGATCTGGCGGAGGAGTTTTTCAAGCGACCAATCCAGCGCGGCGATGTGGGCGTAATAGCCGGCGAGGTCGTGGCGGGCTTTTTGCGCGTGTTCAGCAGGGACGTTTGGGGGAAGGATGATGTTTTCCGGCTTAAAAAGACGCTTGAAGGCCGGAGGGGCGGTCTGGTAAGGGTCGTGCGGAGGGCCCCAGGAGAGCATGAGGAGGAAGGGTTTTTGGTTGGCGGGGATGGCGGCCTTCTGGGCAGCGGCTTTTTCGCGGATGTAGTTGCAGGCCTGGTCGGTTTGGGCGAAGGCGTCGTAGCCGTCCCAGACGAGGCGCTGGGGGGTGTCGGCGTAGTAGTGGGCATTCCAGTAGTTGTGGGTGCATTCACGGACTTGCCAGTGGTCGAAGCCGTGGCGCTCGGATTTGGGGATAAAGCCGCTGCGGCCTTTGCCGTGGAGGTGCCATTTGCCGATGTAGCCGGTGTCATAACCGGAAGCTGAGAAGGCCTGGGCGATGGAGGTGGCCTGGTGGCCAAGCGGAACGTCGTTGATGAAGACGCCGTGCGTGAGCGGGTATTGGCCGGTGATGAGGCTGGCGCGCGCGGGGCAGCAGACGGGGTAGCCGGAGATGGCGCGCGTCATGTGGACGGATTCGTTGACGAGGCGATCGAGGTTGGGCGTGCAGGCGTTGGGGTCGCCTGCGTAGCCGGTGGCCTGAGCGCGCATCTGGTCGGCGAAGACGAAGATGATGTTGGGGTGCATGGAGGAAAGGTACAAGGAATAAGGG
>CAZCMS010000049.1:0-1489 GCA_964499935.1 uncultured Candidatus Saccharibacteria bacterium
GCGACAAGAACCGCGTAGCCCACGGCCACCCCCCGCGCGGGCATCGCATAGGCCCTGGCTGATTTGTGGAGCCGGACCGGCGCGGACTCACACCGCGCTACCCCGGCGACAGGGGCATTGCCATCCGACTCCACCGCCCGGTGCGCAACCGAGCGGGTCGCCGAGCACACACTACCTGACCGCCCGTCCGTCCACTGACCACGAAGGACGGTGAGCCGTGGCCGCGACCCTTGCTGACCTCCGCGAGCGCGGGCGACGGGCCAGGCTGCGCACCAGCGCGAAGGAGCCCGACATCCTGCGCAGGCGTCCCCGTGACGGAGACGGAGACGGGTACTACTCGCCGTTCAAGGGCGCCCCGGACCGGACGCCGGACACGCCGCAGATGCGCCGCGAGGCGGGCCTACCGAGCGGCGGAACGGGACGCAGGCACGCGGCCAAGCCGCTCAGCGAGCAGGCACCGCCGTACAAGCAGGGCGAGATGCCGAAGTTCGCCAACGCGGACGCGATCCACGAGGCCGCCCGCGAGGACATGCGCAACGGCAACGAGGCGCGAGCTCGGCAACTGTTCGCCTACGAGCAGGCAGTGCGTCAGCGGGAAGGCGGCGGAGCGGCTCCGGCGAAGGCGACACCGCAGCCCCCGCGCGCGCTGGGCGAGGCTCAGCTGCGCGTAATGAGCACGGATGCCATAGAGGCTGCCGCCCGCGAGGGCCGGGTCTCGCGACCGGCCGCTGCCCGTGTGCTGCGCAAGCGCGCAGACGGGATGATGACGCCCGTCATCATCGGAGGAGGGGTTGGCAACGAGCCCACCGACCGTGATCGGCAACTCATCGCCAACGCCGCCCGTCTCCGTGCTCTCGCTGACCAGATCGAAGCCCGCCCAGCGAAGACGGCTCCCGGCAAGCGCACCACCCCCACTGTGGAGGGCCGCAAGCTCTCCGACATGTCCCCCGAACAGGCCGCTGCTGCTGCCCGTCGTGGTGACGTGGACAAGGCCGACGCGGCGAAGCACATCCGCGCCCAGGCCGCCGAGCACGACCGGGCAGCCGAACAGCTACGCCACCCGGACAGCCACGGCCCGGACAAGGTGACCGGCCGGCAGCAGTCGATCCCGTCCACCGAGGCGGACCGGCAGGACGCGGCCGCGAGGCACGAGGTGGAAGCGCGGCGCCTGCGGGCCATGGCCGACCGGATCAGTCCAGCACCGAAGAAGGCGCCGGCGAAGAAGGCCGCTTCCCGTATCGCCGCCGTCAACGATCCACCGACGCCGCTGGACAAGGCGATCCGCCGCCGCTACGAGGCCGGCGAGTCAACGTCTGAGATCGGCGAGCACGAGGGGATCTCCCCAACGCTGGCGCACACATCGCTGACCCGACAGGGCGTGCAACTGCGCCCGCGCGGGGGAGTGAAGAAGGCAGCACCGGCGAAGAAGGCCACCCCAGCCAAGGCGACACCACGACCCGCGAAGGCTGCGACACCACGGGCCGCTACG
>CAZCMS010000050.1:0-1478 GCA_964499935.1 uncultured Candidatus Saccharibacteria bacterium
ATCTTGGTCTTGAGCAATTCGATTTCCAGCGCGCCCTTGTCCATGTCCTGAACGTGTTTCGCGGCGCTCTGCGCGCGTTCTTCCGCCAGATTGGACAGCTTCATTTCGTTTTCGACCTGCTTGCGCATATCGTCGGCCTGCTTGGCCTTAAGCTCAGCGTCCAGCTTCTGGTTCTCGCGCTGCTGGTTTGCTGCCGCTTCCTGATCCTTGCGCTGTTGTTCGGCCTGTGCCTGCTGCTGGGCAGCCTGACGGTCCTGTTCGTCCTGCTGGGCCTTCTGCTGAGCAAGCTGCATATCCTGCTGCGCCTTGGCATGGGCCGGATCGGGCGGCTTCGGCTGCGATCCCATTTCCTTCATCTGGTCGGCAAACTCGTCAATCGAGCCTTCCAGTTCGCGCCCGGCCCTGAACTGACCAGCCACATATTTCAACGTGTCGCTCATCAGCGGCGCTGCCTGCGGGACCAGCTGCACCAGACCGGCCGCCTGATTGAGGAACCCGCCAATCGCCGTGATGAACTCGGTCGCGCGCTGCTTCTGCGCGTCCTCGTCCGGCTGAATGGTCGAATCCGTCTCGATGTCCAGCACGAACGGGCGCAACCGTTGCTCACGCAACAGCTTCATGACCTTTTCGATGGTCGGTGTTTCTTGCAGCTTGGCGATCTGCGCCTTGGTCTGCTGCTCAAGCTGGCTGAGCATCTGCTGGGCGGCATTCGGGTCTTGCTGGGCCTTCTGCGCCATTTCAGGATTAGCCAGCGCCTGCTTGACCTGAGCCTGCGCGGCCTGAATGATCTGCTGTTCCTGCTGCTGAAGATCGGCCTCGGTCTTGATCTCAACCTGGCTCATCTCAAGCAATGTCTTGGGCGAGAAGTTCTCCGCCATGATCTCGGCCGTCAGCCGGGCAATATCCCGCGCGATGCGCACCAATTCAGCCTGACGGTCACGAATACGGATAGAGCCGTACTGACTCTTGAGCTGCTGTGCGCCCAAGGTTTCGCTCGCCTCGGTCGATCCGCGCATGATGTCGGAAATGCCGGTGATCTGGTAAACGTCGTCGATCAGTTCCTTGCGCAGCTGCACAAGCCCGGTAATCGTCGTCACAATGACATCGATCGGCAGCCAGACAATCATGTCCTTCGCGCCGGTATTGCCGAACGCCGCCCAATTGGAAATGGGCACCATGATCTGGTTGTTGCTGTTGGACTTGATCGCCGTCTCAATGGCGTCGCCAATCTCGCCTGCACCAGCCGGGTAAAAGCCACGGACCTTCACGGCCTCGGACAGCGCCGCAATCCGCGCCGTCAGTTCGTTGATTTCCTCCAGCTGGTCCTTGTAGAACAGCATATCCGGCACAGGCACCAATGAGCGCCGCTGTACCGTTCCATAAGCAGGCTTCGGGCAAGGGAAGAAGCCTTCAAGGGTCAGATGCGGTTCGCCCTCATCAAGCACCACATCGACGCCGGGCGTGACCCAGACGACCTT
>CAZCMS010000051.1:0-1468 GCA_964499935.1 uncultured Candidatus Saccharibacteria bacterium
TCGTCAGCTCGTGTTGTGAGATGTTGGGTTAAGTCCCGTAACGAGCGCAACCCTTATCTTTAGTTGCCAACACGTAATGGTGGGGACTCTAAAGAGACTGCCGGTGATGAACCGGAGGAAGGCGGGGACGACGTCAAGTCATCATGGCCTTTATGGGTAGGGCTACACACGTGCTACAATGGGACGTACAGAGGGTCGCGAACCTGCGAAGGGGAGCTAATCTCGAAAAGCGTCTCGTAGTCCGGATTGGAGTCTGCAACTCGACTCCATGAAGTTGGAATCGCTAGTAATCGCGGATCAGCATTGCCGCGGTGAATACGTTCCCGGGCCTTGTACACACCGCCCGTCACGTCATGGGAGTGGATGGTACCAGAAGCGGGTAGCTGAACCGAAAGGGAGGCGCTTGCCACGGTATGATTCATGACTGGGACGAAGTCGTAACAAGGTAGCCGTAGGGGAACCTGTGGCTGGATCACCTCCTTACTATATGTAGTTGGCGCGGTTGGTGGTGTTTGACACCATCAACACGACGCAAAAGAAGTAGAAAGCAACTATTTGCAGTAGGCGCGCACATAAATCACTCTTAGATACTTGAAATGAGAAGAAGGTTACACACCCCAAAGGGGGCCTGTAGCTCAGTTGGTTAGAGCACACGCTTGATAAGCGTGGGGTCGGTGGTTCAAGTCCACCCAGGCCCACCAACTAAAGCGAAGGTGTGAGAAGTAGAAGGTAAGTAGCGGTAGAAGTAAGAGTAAGAGAAGTAGAAAGAATAAAAGCGACACCGAGGAAAGAACAAAGGGGCCATAGCTCAGCTGGGAGAGCATCTGCTTTGCAAGCAGGGGGTCGTCGGTTCGATCCCGACTGGCTCCAGCGAATAGAGATGAAAGTGAGTTAAGAAAGAGTTAGAAAAAGAGTTAGAAAAAAGATTTAAAAAGTAGTTGATTAAAGGTAAGAAAACGAGTAAAAAGCATGTCCCGGCTGAGAGTTAACGGGAAGGGAAGAAAGAAGTTCAAGATAAAAGAGACAGATTTAAAGGGAAGCGGTAGAGAGTCTAAGGAAAGGCAACTAACTAAATCTGTGTGTTGTATCTTGAGAGTATAAGAAGATACTGAGTTTTGTTTTAAGTTAAGTTGTACGGATTTAAGTTTTAATAAGATATAAACTGATCTTTAACAATTTGGTAGAAAGATAAAGCGAAGTACACTGAAGTGATACTCAAATTCAACTTTAGTAACAAGCCTTATAATCACAGCATCGAAGATGATCTGCGTAGCGGGTTAGGAATCGAATAATGTTGAGCTAGATGAAGAGAGAAATCGAATTATCTAGAGAAGACGTTAAGCGATGATGAGCTGAGCGAAGTAGAGCGATCTGAAATGTTTGGGGTTATATGGTCAAGAAATTAAGCGCACATGGTGAATGCCTTGGCAGTAAGAGGCGATGAAAGACGTGGCAGCCTGCGAAAAGC
>CAZCMS010000052.1:0-1452 GCA_964499935.1 uncultured Candidatus Saccharibacteria bacterium
GCGGTCGCATTGTCCAGGCGCGCCTGGAATGCCGGCACGAAGTGAGCATAGTGATTCTCGGTTGTCTTGATACTCTTATGCCCCAGCAACAATTGAACGGTTCGTATGTCCTCGCCCTTCAGCAAGAGCGCCACAGCGAATGTATCCCGGAATCGGTGCGGGCGCGCCTTGACGCCAGCCGTGCGGCCTATGGTGTAAATCGCGGCACGGGCGCTGCTGATCGCGGTGCTCAGTTTGCCTTCGGCGGATCGAAAGAAATACGAGGAATCGTGGGGCAGCGCACGAAGCGCGTCCATGCACACGGGTGGCAGTTGGATCGTCAGATGCACGCCGGTCTTCATGGTTCGCACCTTCAGGCGTCCGCATTCGTCCACGCTGGATCGCGCCAGATTCACGGCGTCGGAAATCCGGAAGCCGCTATACAACAGCAGCAGGACGAGGGCCCGGCCTCGCACGCGGGACCATTCCTGCATTCGTCGATTGCGGTTGGAGATGCGATCACAGGCGGCGATCAGGGCAGACACTTCGGCATCTTCATAGGGCAGCGTGGCCACGTCCTGATCCTGCGGGGCCTTCACTCCGCTGGCCGGGTTGCTGTCGATCCACTTCCGGATCTCGCAAAAGTGGAAGAACCCTCGCAATATCCCCAGCTCCTTGCGTTGCGTGAGAGGCTTGCCGCTCCGGTCTCCCCGCAAATCGGAGACTATGCCCGTGTCTATTCCATCCAGTCCGGTGATGCGCCGTTTCGCGCAGTACGCCGCGAAATCGTTCAGCAATGCGCGGTAACTCCTCACTGTGCTTGGCTCCAGTTTGCGACTCTCGCAATCCGCCAGATACTTCGAGACAGCTTCCGCAATAGTGGGGATGGCTGCAACCGGTCTGCCAGTGGCCTCCAGGCGCTCGATGTGCTTGAGCGCGCGACCCCAGTCGCGCATGTTGAGGGCCTTCCGGGTCGGCTTCGTTTGCCCTGCGGCGGGCGGTCCGTAAACCCAGATTGGGCAAGTGCAGCGGGTCCAGGATTGGCCTCGATGCTTATCGGGGCATCTGGCCCGATGGCGGCGATATGGCTCAAACATTTGGGGTTATTGTACAGCAATTCGTGTACACGGATTTGTACACAAGCCATAAAAACAGAGCAAGTCACTTGTTTTCAGTCACTTACAATAGACCCATTGAGTTCATTCCGAACTCGCCCAAACCGCCGAGCGGAATTACTAAAAGCTTTTGATTCTGCATCTTGTAGAAAACACTACATCGCCCATTTTAGTCAGTATTGGCACAAGTGTACCAATACCCCCTATGATCGGGTTTTTTGTACGTATATGTACACAGTTTTGATACGGGTAGGGGGTATGGGTATCTAGGCCATGCGGCACACTCTCTATCCGGACCAGGTGAAGCTGCTGGACGATGCGCGGGCGAAGCTGCTGTCCGGACTGCGCCGGCTGATCC
>CAZCMS010000053.1:0-1448 GCA_964499935.1 uncultured Candidatus Saccharibacteria bacterium
ATATCTAAGACCACCCTCTTAAAACTGTACTAGAAAAACAAGGTCCGCTACAAGTAACTTAAGCTGAAGAAGAAGACTTCTTCGATTGGACCTCAAAGGCTTGCCCACCTTCAGAAAGAAATGAAATCACTTGTGGAGTAGAGCCTAAGGTCAGGTACAAAGATTATTTTTGTGGATGAGGCTATATTTAGTCCAGCAACAAGCCTCAGCCGATCTTGGTCCAGAAAGAATGAAAACATCAATGTCACAGATTTGAGGAACCAGCTTCAGACTTATTCTATAGTGGCTGGCATATCATAGGAGAAAGGATTAGAAGCACACATCATCCACAAACTTTCAATTAAGTAAGACGTGTTTGTGACTTTTCTGAAGAAGTTAAGGAAGCGAAACTCAGGAATCCCACTTGCTATTTTCATGGATAATTTATCTGTTCACAAAACACACTTAGTCAGAGGTGCCCTTGAGAAGTATTAAATCGAACCTATCTTCTGTGTTCCATACAGTCCACAATTCAATGGGATAGAGTCATACTGGTTCTTAGTCAAGCAGGAGTATAAGAAATCTTTACTTCAGGGAATACTCAAGGGTCTAAGGTTGAGTGTCGTAAAATTCATGAAAGCTGCAATCAAGATTGTTGACAAGGAAAAAACGAAGAATTGTGTGACTGGAGGTTTGAAAGAGATATTGAAACTTACTTGATTATTTGGAATTAAGAAATTAAGTCAGAATTACTCTTCTTCGTTCATAGCAACTTGAGGGGTGTTAGGTTATGCCTGGGACTGAACTTGTGCCAAAGTTCTTTATCTTTTTGGTTTAGGTTCCAGAGGTGGTCTTTCACCTTCTTTACTTTCTTCCTCACTGAGTCTCATGCTAACATTATGTTTAGCCTTTCTAGCATGAGCTCTGGCAAACTTTGCCCTTTCCTTCATCAGGTATATAGCTTTACCAGGTTTTTCTAAAATGTGATTAGGGATTCATCTTACTTGAGAAGTAAGGGTACTTGGTCAGTTCGGCCAGCCACTAGTCACCGATAGATATCAGAGTCTTTTCGTTCTTGGGGCCTTCTCTCCCATATCGTTCATTGTTAGCGTCTGCTATGATCTTGTTGAGGTAGTCTGGTTTCACGGTGCCAACTATTCCAAAAAAGAAATCTCTCTCAGGTAGACGGTTTGAGTCTTCTTCTTCTTCGGGGAGGTAAGAACGGAGTGCGTTATCCTTGAGAGCGTCCTTGTACAGGTTTTTCACTGAGAGTTCTTCATAGTGAGGTACTTCTATATGCTTGACCTCATTTTGTCTAAAGACTTGCTTCTTGTTCCTGAGTATATCTTTGATGAAAGTGATCTTCGTTCCACTGTAGCTCGGTAGGAAGAGTGCCACTAAGCATGATTCAAGAATTTTTAGGTAAACTTACTTTGGTTGGTCATGTATCTGTAAAGATCATCCTTACT
>CAZCMS010000054.1:0-1442 GCA_964499935.1 uncultured Candidatus Saccharibacteria bacterium
AGGTTAAATGTACTACTGATTATATTAAAAACAATCTTAATAAATTTAAAGATACTATCATTATTGATGATAGAGCTTATTTTTGTTACGAATTTATGAAGTTCCTTGATGATAATGGTATTTATTTTATTGTTAGATCTAAAGGCGATGCTAATAAATTAGATACTAATACACCTCTTAAAAAGGGTATTAAAGATTTTAATACAATTATGCATTTAAGAAATAAAGTTAGGCACATAGATTGTAAATATATTAGAGAGAAAATTGTGTATGATTCTAAAAAGAAGGCAGAAAATATAAAATATACTTTGGTGTGTTTTTGGCAGCGGGAAGAAAATTGTCATTTAATAACAAATCTTGTTAATGAGGAACAATATACTGATAAACAATTAATTGCAATCTATAAAGCTCGCTGGGACATAGAGGTTTTTTTCAAATATCTTAAAAGGAATTTTAAATTTAGGTATATATTAGAAAAAGATCAAAATGGATCTAGAGCGCCAGTCAGAGCAAAGCTCAAGGCTGGCCGTCGCTCAATGAAAAGCTGTATATATGTGAATTAATAATAACATATATAGCTAAAATAATAGAGCAAGAATATAAAAGGAAAGATCACAAGGTTAAAATTAATGAATCCCATTTAACTAGGGGCATTTATAAAGATCTTTTATATGATATTGTTCATGGGAATATTGATGGTGAAGATTATAATGCCTTCCGTAAGGCTTACATTAAAGAAATAAACAATAAAGAGGGGTTATTTCCTAGAGTATCTAAGACCCCTTATACTAAATGGTATGTGAAAGGCTATTCAAATGATTCACAAATTATAAGAATTATTACTGCCATTTTAGATAAAAAGGTTTACGACTTACCAAAGAATCTTAAAACAAAAGCCAAAAGGATCAAAAAGATTAACGGTAAGAAGATAAAGTTATAATATCAAAGCGATAAGTATAGAGGATATATTAATAGTTCTAATTTTGGATACTTTTTATAAAGATTACTAATATATTGGTAGCTCTACTTATTGCAAAAAAATAAAAGGTAACGCATAATAACGAATTCATAATTAAATATACAATAAAATGGTAATGATAAAGGCATGGTTTATGGATTCAAAATAAATAATTAACATGCAAATAACTAAACAACTAAACAACTAATGATGCACAAAATTATGGGTAACCAATTATATGGGAAAAGAGTATGTTTGCATCATTACAATCGGATGGAATATGCATACACTAAATTTTTTTCCATATAATTGGTAAAACCTATAAATGATTAAATTTAAAGGGTAAATTAAAAAGGATAAGTGTATGCAAAATTAAAAAAGGCCCTTAGGGCAAGTACGTCAAATTTTTTGATATAACTTATGGTAATAATATGAAATTGTATACTGATTGTCTTTTACCAATATACACGAAATTATCAATTGA
>CAZCMS010000055.1:0-1442 GCA_964499935.1 uncultured Candidatus Saccharibacteria bacterium
CCGGCTTCGATAAAATGTTTCTTTAAGTAATTCTTAACAGTTAAAGAAACAGTAGCTTGACTGATATTAAATTTGGACGCTATTTCTTTCTGCGTCAAGTTAGTCATCGCATAATATTTTACTACACTGATGCGATCACCTTCTGAAAGAGAAGTGTTTCCATTTTTATCCCCAAATACAGCCTTAGATAAACCAAGATTCCATGAATGTCTTATATTGGTTTTAGCCGTTGCCCATTCCAAATTAATTACCCTATTATCTGTTTTAACTCCATTTTTGTGGTTGACCTGCGGAAGATTTAATGGATTAGAAATAAAAGCAATGGCAACCACACGGTGAGCCTTTAAAGTTTTACATTTATTATTTTTTGATAAACCTACTCGTAAATACCCATATGCGTCAGGCTTAAACTTAAGCAAACATTCAGGTCTGTTATTTTTGGGTAAAGAATATATATTCCCTAACTCGTCAACATCATATAAGTCTTCATATCCGGCAATAGCTTTTCTTGTAATATTATTCATTCTTACTTTTTTTGTATAAACATAATCCAGCTTCATGTAGCCCGAAAAGGTCGAAGTGTTTTGAAAGGAGGTAACTAACCCTTGCTGCATGATGCTCAATAATTATAGGTTCAAGTATTATCCAATCGCAGGTATTTGTATTTGAAACCGATGGATGGAAAGGAGAAAGTTGGTCGAGTTCAAATTTTTCTTCCTCTGTCATATCAGATAAAGGGCGAAGAATTGGTTTTACTCCTAATAAAATTGCGGTTCCTAAAATAATTTCTGCATCGGGGTTTCTAACTATTGAAACCACTTTGTTTACCATTCCATTCACGCTAATAAGCACGTCACACCCCAAATACAAATGCAGGTAATCTTTTAATTCTTTATTCATGGTTTGTTTATTTTAGATTATTGATTTCTCGTTTAAAATTTCAATAGCCATTTCAGCACATTTTTTTGTTAGACCATACCCTATATCTACGCAATCGGGATGGCTTTTATTATTTGCAGTTCTGACAAATCTTTCCATTTGACTTGTCAGAATATCTTTGTCATCATCAATAATAACATAGCTTGTTGTTTCGGGGTGAGCGTCTATCCAATCCTGTATCTCATGCCCTCTTTCAACTGTGTCATAGTATTCAAAAGTTCCGTACTTAACAAGCTGTGTGCAATCAGGAGTTACGTCAATAACCTCACCAGCCAAACCCCTTGCTTTCCACATCGCTTGCATCTTTTCTAAGCCATCCATCCGCCAAGTACTACTAATAACAATCTTTGCACCTGTATTATCAATAATGTGCTTCAAGTTGTTTTCAAAATGGCTATGAAATTTTGAACCAAATTCATCCCTGCCTTGTGGTATCACATTTAATACTCCATCTATATCCAAAAAAATTACCTTCATATCAACATGGTTTTAAAGTTTTTCAA
>CAZCMS010000056.1:0-1425 GCA_964499935.1 uncultured Candidatus Saccharibacteria bacterium
ACTTTCGGAGAGCTGCGTCAGGTCCGTCCTCGTCAAGCAGTTTGATGATGCGATCAACAACGCCTGCTCCACCCAGCCCTGGACCTGGGGGGAAGCGGAATGGCCTTCCGCCTGATGCGTCAGGTCCGCACACGCTCGCTTGCCCGCACTCGGCTTCTCGCCGTCCGCGGCTTTCGGTGTCGCCCAATGCTCCACTTGCGGAATCAGTCCGATTTTCGACGCCGCTGTTACCTTGTGTCCATCGTCCGCAGCCATCGCCGTCGCCCAATGCTCCGCTTCTTCGTTCAGCGGCCGGCTGTTGCGGTCCATCGTCTCGTCGCTCGCCTGGCCGCTCCGCGTGTCGCGCGTCGCTGGGGTGGGCCACTGCGTCACGTGGTCCGCAAGATCCCCGCGATAACTTCCCGGTGTTTCGTTTCTTGTTTGGCGATCCACTTTCTTGCGAATGGGTCTGGGCCCGCTTTTTCCGTCCGCCGTCTGCGGCGTAACCCATAACGAACAACCGCTCTCGCTTCTGGCTCGCTCCCACGGCTGCGGCTTCAAGCAGGAGCGGTCGAGGCACGATGTACCCAAGCCGTCGCAGAGCAGGGACAACATTTTCGGACACGTAGCCGAGCATACCGGGGACGTTTTCGAGGAAGAACAGCCACGGGCGATACGTCTCAAGAATTCGCACGGTGTCAGGCCACAGGTCGCGTTCGTCGGCTGCGCCACGTCGCTTTCCCGCAACGCTGTGCGGCTGGCAGGGGATTCCTCCGAAAACGAAGTCGATTCCCGCGCCGCCTGTTCTTTCGCGAACGTAATCGCGGAACTCTGCATCGCAGACGGTTCGCACGTCAGACCAGATAGGGCATGCAGGTATGGCTTCGTCTTCCATGCGCGCTTTAAGGACGCATGCTGCGTAGCCTTCCCCCTCAACCAGAGCGATGGGGGCGAAGACGCCAGGGGCGGCGGACTCGATGGCGAGGTCGAGGCCGCCGATGCCGCTGCACAGGGAGAGGGAATGTAGAGCCACGTCATCCAATGTTCCTTTCATAACGCCCACTCCACCCGGTTACGCCAGCATCGGAAGTACGCCTCATTGCAGCCGCACAACTCGTAGCACGTCATCCGTTCGGTGAACCAGCAGTAGCACATATCCGACACGTTGCCGTAGATGGCTCGCTGCTGCAACAGGGGGGATAGGTCGATCATCACGCTCCCGCCTCCCCGGTTTCCGCCGGCCAGCGAAACTCCTCTGGCGGCTCTGCCGGCGCGTGCCGCTTCACCGCATTGATCGCGAGGCTCAGCACATGCACCGCCAACGCCTCCGCGCGTTCGTTACGCGCGAAGTACATTTCGCGGTAGCGGTCCTGCGTTTCCTCGATTTCAGCGATGATCTTCTGGAATACGTCTTGCATGGTTCGCTCCTCACCGCCCGGCGGCGTC
>CAZCMS010000057.1:0-1424 GCA_964499935.1 uncultured Candidatus Saccharibacteria bacterium
GTCTGGTCGATGAACGACAGCAAACGCTCCAGGTTTTCCGCTACTTCCTCGTTCTTCTCGAACATTGTTCCTCCGCAAAAAGCGAGCCTTGCCTTGTTCTGACGCGCCAAGCCGAGCTTCAACCGGACCAGACAAGTGTTGACCTGTCGCGCCGCGCTTAACCGAGAACGGTCCTGCCGAGCTGAGCTTTGGCCACCACCGCAGGAGTCGAACCTGCGTAAAGACCACTCGTGATGGGTTCCTTGTCTTGCACTGTCTTGTCCCGCCCTGACGAGTCTTGCTGAGTCTCGACGAGACACGTCTGGTCCTGCTCTGTCCTGCTGAGTTGGTGCCCGTCGTTTGAAGTCATCTCGCGACGGGCTGTTCAATGAATTGCCTTGCTACGCCTCTACGAGCCCCGCCAAGTCCGGACACGCGCCGACCTACTCGGACGAGATGTGAGAACTACGCATCATCCCAAGTCATGCGTTCAACCTTGAATCGGCCGTAGTAACCGCAGTTCTCGGGACGGAATCGACCTACACCAACGAGCATCCCGGCGTTGTCGAGCACCTGCCGAAACACCTTCTCGTCGATGAGGTCGTCCAGAATGTAGAAGGTCACCTCGCCCACCCAGCTGTCGATGCGCGGGAAGAGTTTGGTGACACGCTTGCCGCTGCCGCGAACACCGTCGGACGGCACGAACAGCTCATCGGACGGAACGTCGTCCGCCTTCACGTTGAGCAGGAGCGGGTCGGTCACCATGACGCCGGCTTCGAAGCTCTTGGTGTAGGTCTTCTGGCCCTTGCCAGGGACCTTCAAGCCAAGGCGTTTCGCGCTCGTTTTCACTGCGTTCGAGAACGACATCGGCGGGATGAAGACCTGGCCGGATGCCTTGTCGACGTGCAGACGATGGCGCCAGGTGCGACGCTCGTATGCGTCGTGCAGCTCCTTCTCCTTGGCTGGCACTTCATCCTTGGTGAAGTGTCTGCCCTGCGAATACGCGCTCACACTGACCAGTTTTGCTTTTGCGATCTTCATTGCTTCCTCCTTGCAAACGAATGACTTGCCTTGCGATGTCGGGCGTCGCCCCACCGTGCCGCGCTTCGTCCCGACAATCCCGGACAAGCCGCGCAGCGAAAACTTTCATGTGCCGGTCCTCAGCGCCTCACGCGCGAGCGCTTGAATCCAAATCAACGCACGCGCCGGCATCTCCGTTCGGTCCTGTTCCCACGATGCGATCGTCAACCGAGCAGCACCGTACTCGCGGGCCGCTCGCTCCTGAGACCATCCGAGGGTCAATCGCGCCTCACGAAACAGGTCACCGGGGCACTGAACGGGCGTCGTATTAGCCGAACCGCACTTGGCGAGTTTTGGGCCAGGCCGTACGGTGCTCACATGGACATCACAGGAGGCGAGAGAGTTTGGCTCCGCTGGCGCAAGGG
>CAZCMS010000058.1:0-1419 GCA_964499935.1 uncultured Candidatus Saccharibacteria bacterium
TTACTTGTCTCTCATTCAGTAATTATAGTTGATCCTCTTATCTTTGGATGAATCCTTGGAGGCCATATGCTCTGTAAACATGATCAGCAGTATAGTGAATGACCCTAATGCTATCGCTAAGATTTGGGAGAGGGCTCTTATCATTAGGATCATAGTCAAGCGAAAAGTATATAGGAACCTTATTAAAGTACTATTCCTCCAACTAGTCCTAGTCCTATATAATAGGACTAGGGTCGACAAGACTTGTTCGATTTTGCAAAGAATTTTAAGAGATATCTCCTGGAGCTTAGTAAGTACCTTATTCATGGACCTTCTATCGCTTTCTCTGATTATAGTAAGTACTTTGATCACTAGTCTTCAATTCTTCTTTACTGTCAATAATCTTAGATTGATCGTCCTGACTAGTCTCATCTATCAAAGATTTTCGGTAATTCTGATCTTTATTTTTCAGAGACTATGCATGATCCAGAGCAAGATCTTTTCTTTTCTTCTGATGGATGTTCTTTCTATGACGGTTGAGATTGCTTTTATTAGTAAATGACTTGTTGGGACACATGGAGCAAGTATATTTCTTAGTCTTCTAGATCTTTTTAGGAGGACCATGTTTACATGTGAGACTACCCTAGTACTCAGAGGAACAAGAATCTTTCGGCAAAGTACCCATTTAGGACTGGCCAGGAGTCGATTCTGCGAATGGGCTAACAGATGATTAGGAGGAATTCATAGTCCTGCTACCTGAATTCTTATACTTACTGGCTAAGATCATGCTGTTCATTGGATCTTTATAATTATAAGTTTTATGAAATTACGCTTACCTATTATAGGACTATAGTCATGTTTCAGACTGATCTCGATTGATTTTATCTGGCAAGAAATATAATTTCTAGGAGAGATTCAAAATTATTGCAGACCGTGAATCATAATCTTGGCAAGCAAATATCAGATTTATGATAATCGCTGAGAGATTTATCACAAGTAATTATCAATCTTGGCAGCAACATTTGTAATTATCTTGGCAGCTAATCAATAATTATAATATTATTTAGGCAAGATTATGATAATAATCCACTCTGAAATTGGCAAATTCAGTCTGATAATTAATCGAGATTGGAGGGATTATCACTCTAAATCAGAGTGAATCTAGTCCAATATTAATAATATCTTGGAAGAGTAGTAGAATTTGCTCTAACATATTTTATCATAGTTAGTCCGTCTGGGATTCTGATCTCAAATTTTCAGACTGATCCTATAGCCTAGTCCTTACTAGAAATCCTATAAGTTGGAGAGACAGGATAAATTGGGACTCATGATTGTCAGTAAGATCAGAATACCTATCAATTCGATTGCAGTCTATAATTATAAATCAGACTAACCAGATCTCATGAATTTATCACAAGACGCTCTGAAATCAATCCATAG
>CAZCMS010000059.1:0-1395 GCA_964499935.1 uncultured Candidatus Saccharibacteria bacterium
GAAGCTCAAGGAACGCTTCGAGCCATTCGGGAATATCCCGGTCGCCCGCTTTCCAGCGGCGCATCGTTCGGGCATCTACCCGGACGCGACGCGCCAGCGGCGACTGCCAGTCAGCACCGTACAGGGCAGCAGCACGGCGCTCCAGGTCGGACGGCGTCAACGGCCAGCCCCGCTTTCCAGATAGTCGCGCCAGATCTGCTTGCCTTCGGCCGAAATATTTCCGTGGCTGATCGCCAGCTCCGCCATGCGGCGACGGGCGGGCGCGCTTTTGGTTTCGGCCTTCATCTGAGCGATAAATTCCAGAACCTGCTCGGCGCTCATCGGGCTCTTCTTGGTCATTTCATCCTCCGCTTGATGATCGATCATATAGGACCATTGGTCCTACGTGTCAAGGGGGTGCCATGCTGAGGGTTCTCGACGTCTTCAGCTGCATCGGCTTCCACGCCGCCGGCCTGCTCCGTGCGGGACCGTTCGAGATTGTCGCCCTCTGCGAAAGCAACGAGCGGCGCCGCGCCGAACTTGCCCACCTCCACCCAGGAACCCCAATCCATGACGACATCCGCACCATGCCGGCCATTCCTGCTGACATCATCATCGGCGGGCCGCCCTGCCAGCGGACCAGCGTTGCCGCTGCAATCCACGGATACCGCTCAGGGGCCTCTCTATGGCCCTACATGCTATGCGCTGGGCTCGACGCCGGAGCACAATGGTTTGTCGTGGAGCAGCCCCCCGGCAACGCAGCGTGGGAAGCCGAGGTCCATCGACATCTTTCCCGAGTTGGCTTCCACAGCGCCAGATTTGAGTTCGGCGTTTCGGACCTTGGTGGCCCTTATCCGCGCAGGCGAGTGTTCATTGTTGCCTGCGCCAGCTTGCCGCGACTGGAGGTCGCCTGGCAGGCGGGACCATCCGCGATTGAGCGCGTCAAGAGGTCAGCAGCTGCCCGAGGTGATTGGGACCCGGATTCCGTCCCCTCTTTCGATATGGATGCTTGGCGCTCCGAAGACGTGCATGAGCGGCGAGAGCGAATAGAGGCTCTTGGAGACAGCAATCCGCCGGCAATGGCCGAAGTGATCGGCCACATGCTCATGGCTGCAAATTCTCAGATCGCGAGGGCCCGCATGACCCCCATCATAGAGAGGGCGGAGACTGACGCTTTGACAAAGGCCGCTCGGTCCATCTGTCGTGAGAAATGCGCCTGCATGGGCGAGCCTGCATGTTACCAGATCGGACCATTTCCAAACGAGCAATGCGACGAGCCGGAATGCCGTGATGCAGCGGCGGTTCTCGCTGCGCTTTCCGTCAGCATTGCCCGGCAATCACAGTCACAGGAAGGAAATGCGCCATGACCTCCTCCCTCATCCCCCGCCTGGAAGCAGGTAATGGCAGCGATAGGGA
>CAZCMS010000060.1:0-1392 GCA_964499935.1 uncultured Candidatus Saccharibacteria bacterium
GGCGTCTCGACGGGCACGACCACCTCGGGCCCCACGGCGTGCCTCTGCGCGTCCTCGGGCGTCTCCGTGGTGCATGCCCTGCGATGGACCCAGACGGTGACGGCCTCGGGCGTGTCCTCGGGGGCCCGAAGGGTGAGCCGCGCGAGCGTGACGACCTCGCCAGGCACGAGCCTCATCGGCTCGTCGAGGGCGTGCGAGGCGAGCGCCAGCACGGCGCCTGCCTCCTGCCGCGCGAGCACGACGCGGTACTCCGTGGGCTCGCCCGGGTAGGCGACGGGGATGCCCGTCTCGGGCAGGTCGTAGACGTCGACGCCGAGCCGGACCGTCTGCGCGTGCACCGTGAGGCCGGTGGGCGTCGCGGAGAGGAGCCCGGGGATGGACTTGGACGGATGCTCGGGAAACACTTCTGTTTGAATCGGCATCAGAGTACCCGATAGATGAAGAACGCGGTAGACGCCCAGTTTGATATCTGGGTTGCTCCGCCGGTTATCATCAACTCATCCGACGCAACATCGGCGATGACCTTGCCCGCTGAACCGCTGGACCCGATGACGCCCGCCGCGTTCTGCGGATTGCCGAATGCGCTCGGAACTGGCAGGCTCGCGCGCCACATGAAAGCGCCCGTTGCGGTGGCGTCCTGGTCGTAGACCATGGCGCCGATGACGCGGTCTCCGACGCGCAGGTAGGGCGACTCATAGACGGTCACAGCGTCGATGTTGCTGACCGGCGTTGCGACCGGCGTCCACGTGCCCCACTGGACATTACCGCCCGAGACGAGGGTAAGTGCCCCGGTCAGTGTGCCACCTGCGAGGCGCAGGTAGCGGGCGTCAAGCTCGGCCTCTGACCATCGGAGTCGGTACCAGGGCTCCCATACGTTGTTGAGGAGGCGGCGCCGGTACATCTGCGTGTCAGACGCGGTGCCGGTGATGGCGTATGCGGTCTGCACGTCGTTCGTGTCGCCAGCCACATCAACGAACCAGAATCCAGGTCCAGGGGCGTTCAACCCGGTGGTTCCGTTGATCACGTACCAGCCGTTTTGGCGCGCGTCGTTCGCGTCGCTGACGGACATCGGGGACGGCCCCAGCCTCCCCGGCAGCCGCGCATCCGCGATCGTCCCCGAGGCGATGTCGCCTGCCCCATGCGTGTGGCTCGCCGCTGCTGCCCCGATGGCCGCCGGGCTCACGGCGTCCGAGCCGTCGCTCGCGTGCGAGGCTGCGTGCGCCGTCGGAGGCCGCGGGGTGCCCGCTGCATCGCCGCCGAGGCTCGCGATGGTGATGGCTCCCACGGTCCCCGCGAGGGCGTCCACGTCGGCCTGGGCAGCGTCGGCCGCCGACTGTGCCGCCGTCACCTCCCCGTCCAGCTCGACGAGGGCCGCCTGCACGTCGGTAGCCG
>CAZCMS010000061.1:0-1390 GCA_964499935.1 uncultured Candidatus Saccharibacteria bacterium
ACCGAAGAAGTCTGTACTAGACCCTCTCTAACTAGGTTCCTACTGACTATGAATGAGATCAAGCACTCACCTAAGACCCTCCTTCATATCTTAGTCAAGCTCAGAGGTATTCCGACAGAGTAAGCACTTGAATGTCTTCAACGAAACGACGATCTATGGGAGAAGCTGTCTGAATAGCTTGCAAGCAAAGGTAGCACCTCCGATGATAAACCAATCGATGAGATACATAGCTTCTATGAGGATAGAGTGCATTCACTTAAGCATCCCTACCCACTTGAGGCAGCTCTCACTCTCTCTAAGACTGCCGAAGAAAGGTCTAAAGTCTATAAGCACGACTTGTATCAAGCAGCTATCACAGGTATTATACTCTCGTAAGAAGAGAAGCTTGTCATCGCAGAAGTCCCAACCGGCTCTGGTAAGAGTTTCATCATTGCTATGCTGGCTCTTCACTTCTATCAGCAGCATAGGTAAGAGATCTTAGTGCTTGTGTCCAATGAGACCCTTCGGAAGCAGCTTGCTGAGCAGGTCGGACCTATCTGCAAGGGTGGAGTAAGGTTAAGGACCATGAAGGATAGCTATTCATATAGCCTCAATGCACCTGTGATCATCATCGATGAGTTCGATGACCTGCTCGGAGCCTATCCTTACGATATCTAAGAAACTGAAGTGAAGGGTCTATGGTGCTTCCAGGGTAAAACTATCATTGGGTTAACAGCTTCACTCTCAGAAGGGAGTCTGAATGTGGCCTCCAAGATGATGATGGAGGATCAGTAGGAACCAGCTGTCCTATCCTTCCTTTCTTCTTACTCCTTCTACACAGCTCTGCCTTAGGATGCAAGCACTATCATACCTTGCTCAAGTGACGATGTAGTCTTGTAGAGAATGGTGAAGACTGTCGAAGACGAATACTACAAGCAGCCTCTGATATGCTTTGTTACTCGAGACTAAGAGAGCCATCTTGCTTAGTTCATGGAGTCTAAAGGTTGGAGTTATTACCTCGATGGTAGTCATGAACTGCTCCAAACACTCAAGACTAAGGAGACAGGAGTCCTACTACTTAGAAAGGAGCAATATAGAGGCATTGACACTAAGTTCAAATCAGATGCATTAGTAGTGATCGGCTGTCTCGTGGACAATATCCAGTAGTATAGTTAGATGATTGGTCGTAGCTCTAGGAAGAGAGGGCCATGTAAGGGAGTGTTGTTTACCGTGAGCGACCAGAACGCCTAAGAGATCCTTAATACTCTGAAGACTCAAGACTTCGATGCTTCATAGAGCATGATTGACCTGCTCAAGGTGTTCTAGAAAGCAACGTTGGCAGAAGCAAAGACCATATACAGGGAGTTGGGACAGCTAAGTACGAATGAGGTTAGAGGTCTAGAAGACCTAA
>CAZCMS010000062.1:0-1390 GCA_964499935.1 uncultured Candidatus Saccharibacteria bacterium
AGGACGTCGACAAGCTGGCGCCGGGCGAGGTGGCGATCCTGGACGACGGGGCGCCGCGGGTGCGTGCGGGGAAGAAGCCGGGGCGTAGCAAGGCCAGGACGGCTACGGCGGCGCGCCCGTCCGTGGAGGCGATTCTTGAAGGTCTGGTGCAGTGACGGCGCCGCGAGGCGCGCTGGAGAGATGATGGCCAACGAGTTCAGCGCGACCGACGCACTCAACAGGATTGTGAAGGCGCTAGCGGCGGCAGGACACCAGGCCGAAGCGCTGGCGGACCCGATGCGGCTCCGTGTTGGCGAAACAATGGTGCCTGTCTCACTGCCACGCCTGCACGGCCAAGTACGCGGTATCGCGCTCGATCTCGCATCTGGCGAATTCGGCCGCGAACGTATGACGGTGACGCGCACCGGGCGAGTGAATGTAGAGCAGGTGCTTCGCGCCGCCAAGCATCGAGCCGCGTGGGAAGCTCGTGAGGCTCGGCAGAAGGCTGAGGACGATGATGTCGAAGCCCTGTGCGCCAGCGTGCGGGACCTGCCCGGGTCCATTCGCGTTCGCGCCCACCATGTCTACATCAAAGAGGCGCGGCCGGCGCGGTGTGGGTTCGCGCTCGACACGAACGCGCTGTCGACCGCAGGTGTGCGCCGCGTGCTGGAGGCGTACCGGGCCGCGCTGGCTGACGAAAGCACATGACCCTCCTCGCCTCCCTCTACCCCCGCCTCTCCCCTGCGCACCTCGTCGACGCCGAGGAGCAGTTCGCGGCGATGCGGGCGGCGCTGGACGAGCGGAACGCGCGCTGGCTCGGGCCGAGGCGGAGCGACGAGTGGTTGGCGGAGGTGGCGGCGGATGCGGCGATGCAGGGTGTGAGGGTGGGCGGGTTGTGGATGTGAGAGGAGGATGCGGTGGAAGCGATGACCGAGCGTGATAGGAGCGACTGGAACCGCTGCCCAAGGTGCAAGAACCTTGTGGACGCCGACGATGTGCATGACGGCTCCGAGGTTCGGTGCCACGGCTGCAAGCTCACGCTGGTCTGCACGTCGCTGACCGACGATACGTGGACGCTGGTCGAGGCCGAAGAGGCTTCACCATCGGACCCCCTCGCCCCCTTCCGCGCGGCGGCCTCCCCCGAGCAGCGGGCGTCTCTCACGGAGGACGAGATCGCCGCCATCGAGAAGCAGGCCAGCGACGCGAAGAATTGGCTGCTGGAGATCCGCGGCTCCGCCAATTACGCAATCCACCAAATCCTGGAGGAAGGGCGTCTCGCTACCTTGGCGGATGACGAGGTGGAGGAGATGGCTGACGGCGTCGCGAAGCTGGCGGCCGAGGTGCGGAGGCTGACGGCCGAGGTGTGGCGCCTGCGCGAGGAGGCCACCCGGCCGGCGCCGCGTTCCCCCGA
>CAZCMS010000063.1:0-1384 GCA_964499935.1 uncultured Candidatus Saccharibacteria bacterium
CCCGTCCGCTGGCGTCGAGGCTCCGGTCGCCCCGCGCACGGGCCCCATGAAGAGGCATGGGTCCGTGCGGGGTTGGGGCTGAGGCGGAACGGAAAGATGGAGCGAGAAATCTAATGAACATGAAACCAAGTCTTTCGCGATGTGACATCCCGTATCGTTCGAGGTTTGACGCCGTACTTTTGGGCTGTTTCACGAACGCTGAATAGTCCCAACTCACGAATACGGCGAATCTCCTTGACCTCTATTGCTGTTAGGCGTGCCCTTGCCGTGCGCTCACCAGACGCCTGTCGTTGCTTGAGGCACATATCTCTTGAGTTGTCCTTGGCAGTTCCGAGAAAGAGATGGTCAGGTCGGACGCACTTACGGTTGTCGCAGTGATGGCAGACGAACAACCCCGTAGGAATCTCGCCGAAATGGATATTCCAGGAGATTCGATGAGCCTTAGCAAGTCGTTTCCCATCGAAGAACAATCCGTATCCCGTCTCGTTTATGGTGGCGGTCCACTCCCAACACTCGCCGGAGGTATCAACCTTGGACCAGAACCGCTCTATCACATCTCGCTTCTTCATGGGTTCAAGCGGCCTGTACGCTCGGCAGCCCGGCCAGCCGGTCAACCAGCGCCCGGAAGTCGGCATCGTCAAGCGCGCTCAGCACGGCCCGCAGTTCGAGCCGCAGATGCTCGCGGGCGTTGGCTTCGTTGACGCGCACCAGCGAGGCGAGCCGGTCCTTGCGCATGGCCCGGTCATTCAGCGCCGGGACGCCGGTCATGTCGGTCACGATCGCATCCGCCAACCGCGCAATCGCCAGCGACCGGATCGGCATCCCGGCCCAATCGCGGGCGGTGTAGTCGTCGCGCACGAGGTTCTGGGCACAACTCACAGCGAGCGGCCCGCCGTCGCCTTCGATCAAAAGCGTGTGCGTCATCGGTTAACTCGCTTTCTGCAGCGCGTCCCGCGCCGCGGCCACGTCTTGCATCGCCAGTTCGTCCGCGAGCGCCGCAATCGCTTCCCGCAATTCCGCCTGCCGTTCGAGTACGGCGGCGAAAACGCGCTCGTTGGCCTCCTGTTTGCGCAGCACGTCGGCAACCTGCCGGCGGATACGTTCGATCTTCAAATCGCGGGCGGTCTGCGCTTCCGGGAAGAGCGCGGTTCGGGGGATGCGCGTGCCCTGATGCGCATCGGAAAGCCGGATGGCCGGGAGCTTGCCGCTCTCGATCGCGGCCGTGATCGTGGTGTGATGCGCTCCGAGCAATTCCGCGGCCTCTTTGACGGAAAGGAAGGGTTTCTCGCTCATGCCGCCACCTTCTCTTTTGTGTCGGCGTTGCGGAGATCAAGGACGATGAGTTCGTATCGCGGGCCGTGGGTTTCCCGGAGATCGAGGTACA
>CAZCMS010000064.1:0-1376 GCA_964499935.1 uncultured Candidatus Saccharibacteria bacterium
TGTTAAACTCACCCTTCAGTACAGTTGTTTGTGTTAATGAACTCTTAGCCATAATGCCACGATTTTCACAGCAGCCATGAGTTGCTTGAATATAAACAGCTACATCTTCTGATTCAGTTGCTTCCTGAATTGCTCGAGCAATATCATTACAGAGTTCTTCCTGAAGTGTTCCACGGCGTGCACAATGCTGTGCAATTCGAGTATACTTGGAAAGTCCAATTACTTTATCACCAGGAAGTATGCCAATATAGGCTACACCTGTAACAGGCTGCCAATGATGAGAACAAACTGACTTAAGCTCGGATCGAACTACCAGCATACCTCTGTAGGCGTTTCCACCTGTGTTAGGAAAAGCTGTTGCTGCTGGAGGAGATGTAAATCGACCCTCAAATAGCTCATTGATATACATCTTAGCAAGTCGCTTAGCTGTACCTTTAGCATTTGGATCGTTCTTCTGATCAATCAGAAGTGAATCTAATACACCTTCAAACTTTAATGCTGCTTCATCAATAAGTAGCTTAAGTTCACCTTCTTTGATATAGTCTGAGATATTATCATTCGAAAAATATCTCTTCTCGTGTCTTTTTAGTCGTTCTCTAATTTTATTTGAAATTAATTCTGTCATTCTTCTTTCTTTTATGCAAATGAGGCAAATAGATGTAGTTGCATCTGAAATATAAATCCATGCTGAAGTGCATACCGAGCTGCATGTTCATGATTGCGCTGATTTGATTCCATATCGAACAGATCTGGCTCCCACCAACTTACAACTTCGTCATACATTGATCGCTCTTCAAGAGATACTTTATTCTTACCTGCTCGAATCTCCGCAGCTTTCTTAGGTTCACGCTTGTATATATTCATCGGAGAGATGAAAATATCACGACCTGTTTTCTTATGCCATTCATGAGCCCACTCTGGTATCGTCTGATATGGAGAATCGAAATCAGGTTGATCTTCGACAATGAACTTTAAGCAATCAGCTCGTTCTAGAGTGTCTGGATTCGGCTCCATATACTTGGTTGGAATGAAGCGTTTGAAACCAAGACTTACATCTACTTTTTCGTTACACTTTGGCGATACGACAACTGTGGTATCTCCTGGAACATGTGGTGCCAATACTCCGTTCGACTCAATCTGCGTCCACCTATATTCCTGCTCAGCAGTTGTAAGCAACGCGTGAAGATTAGGCTGAAGTGTAGGCTCACCACCTGTAACCACGAATACCATTTGACGCTTCGTAAATTGTGAATGGTCACCATCATAACCTACTGCCCAAGGTGGAACTTTACCTTTAAAATAATCGCTGATAGCGAGTCGTGCTCGCTCCATAACTTCATCAACAGTTAGCCAATCACCATCTTCAAAGAATGCAT
>CAZCMS010000065.1:0-1376 GCA_964499935.1 uncultured Candidatus Saccharibacteria bacterium
CCGGATACTGGTGTTCCCGATCCCCGGCTTGGTGACGAAGCGCCACGTTCCCGGCCGGATCGGCGCCAGCACCGCCCACGGTTCCGGCTCGTCCGGTTCCGCCGCCGCGATCTGCGCCTGCTGCAACTCCAGCATCTCGGTAAACGGCTGGTCGGGACGCGGGGCGGTGCTCTTGTTCAGATGGTCGTTGCCCTCGCGCTGGACGGCTGCGACATCGACTCGTTCGCTCACGGTGGAATCCTTTCGGTCTCGGCTGGGGACGATGTGTCCCCAGCCGGAAATCTCGGCTAGCTGATGCCGGCGTAATCAGAGGCGGTCGTGCTGCAATTGCGGAACTCGATACGGGCGTCGGCCCGCTGCCAGATGGAGGTGAAGTCACCGCGCAGATAGCCGCGCGTGTGCCAGCCCTGCGTCTCGTAGGTGCCGGTATTCCAGCCGGTGCTGGAGGCGTACGGGCGGCGTTTGATGTCACCCGGATCGAGGACATAGACGCGGCCGTTGGTGCCGGTGAGGGAGGTGAACAGGTAGTGAGGAACCACCTTGACGGTGCCGAACCAGGTGTCGATCTCGGTCCAGCGCACGTTGGCCTTGGTGTCCGACATCGTGCTCTGGCGGGTCTCGTTGTACCAGGACGAAATCGCCCGCGCCATGAAGGGCGAGCAGACGATGGTGTCCGGCATCAGGGTCGAGCCGACCAGGTTGTTCACCGTCTGCAACCCGTTCATCAGGTCGGTTTCGGTGAAGGCCGCGGACGAGATATTGGTGCGCGTGGTGATGAAGCTCGACTGGCGCAGGCCACCCATCGTGGAGGGCGAGACGCCAGAACCGACCTGCCGGTTACCGAGGATCAGGTTGATCTCGAAGCGGACCGGAGCGGTGTGCTCCATCTTCTTGCGCAGCTCGGAGCTGACCCGGCCGCCGTTCTTGTGCTCGTAGGTCGGGGTGACTTCCGCCCGCTTGGAGAACGCCCAGGTGAAGGACGAGATTTGCGGGTAGTTGAAATCAACCTCACCCTGCGTAATCACGCCGTCCGGATCGTCCGCGCTCTCGACCAGCGCCGGGAGACCAATGACGATCGCCGTGCCCGCCGTGTGGGACGCCGGGGTCGTGCCGCCAACGCCGCGCTCGACGGTCAGCACCTCACCGGCAATGCCGGTAACGCGCAACTCTTCATCCTCGCAGAAGAAGGTATCGCTGACCGCGAAGTAGGAGCCGTCCGGGACGGTGATGGTGAGATCGCCGGACCCACAGGTCACGGCAATCGTGGTCGCGTACGGGTCGGGAGAACCCCAGCCCCATTCGGACTTGAGCATCGGCATCGACGGCGCGGGGGCCGTGCCGATCATTTTCTGGAGGGGAACGTCCGTGCGCTGGAG
>CAZCMS010000066.1:0-1376 GCA_964499935.1 uncultured Candidatus Saccharibacteria bacterium
TCTCCACCACGAAACATGCGCTGGCCGCTGTACTGCCTGCATGCCGATCTCCTGGTGGTTCTCAGCGCGAAGGAGGTGTAACGTGTCCTCTTCCTTGCGGATCTGGATAAGCGTGGATGTTCTGGCATGTGGATATTTCAGGAGGTAACGTGATACCGCGTCGCTCATGCTGCTCGTCCTTTCGCGTTGGGCTCTGGAGCGACGTAACCGAAGTCACGCGCGAGCAATTCCGTTGCTGCGTTGAAGAAGGCGATCATTTCTGGCTCGTCGCACTCGCGGGTATTGATCGGGCGCGGGACGCCGACTAGGAAGCCGTTGGCAAGCCGGATCGTGTCGACGAACTTGACGGCCGGCCTGATATAGGCGTCTAACGCTTCCTTGCTGGGCGAGCAGCCTGTGGCGTCAATGCAGTCCTGAAGCGTGGCCCAGTAGGCTTTGAGGCGGTCAAGATTGCGCCACTGGCGGATTTCGACCTTCACCCGCTGCCCTTGCTCGATACCGTCGAGCGCCTGTAGGTCGTATGCCATCTCTGGCCGCAGCGAATTGCCGTGGCGAATGAAAGCATAAACTGGCTTTTCTGTACGCTTCGACATGATCAGCCCGCCATCAACATTTCTGCGGCTTTGTCAGCCTGAGGCTCGCCATATTCTTTTTGAAGCGCGTCGATCGTCTCGCGAACTTCTTTCAGGAAGGCGATCACTTCTGTTTCAAGACCTTCGATGATTTCCGGCACCCGATGGACGCGAACACAGAAGAACTGCATGTTTTCCGGCATGCGAGGGTCGAACGAGACGAAGTCACACCACTGCCGGCCGGTGCAGGCAAGTTGCCACTGGATTTGCGTGACATACTTCTGCGGTACCGATTTACCCTTCAGGGTTTCGATATGCGTTGCCGTGATCGGGCACTTGATTTCAACAAGGCCATCATCGCCAACAAGGCCATCCGGAGACGCGCCCGTATCGCCTATCGATGGGTGCAGGACGAAAGCCACCTGCTGAACGTCAACGTCGCGGTAAAACTCGTATGCAGACCGCGCCTGCGGCTCTGTATCGATGCCCCACTGCATGGCGGCATTGGTGTAACTGTCCTGAACGGTCCCGGTAAGGCGCTCTTGGACGAGCTGCGCGGCATAGTTGGCGCGAGACGCCGAATACCCTGTCTTGGTCTTGGCGATGATGTCCGCGACTCGGGAGGCGGTAACTTTCCCAAGCCGTAGCTTGTGCCATTCGGCGCTACCCTGAGCGATATCATCCATTGTCACGGCTCCTCTTGCTGTTCAGGAGGCGCACGGCTGCATCGAAATCGTCGGCGCGGATATCTTCAAGCCTTTCCACCTTGCCGTGAGCGCAAAACCTACGCTCATCCGCGCCGAC
>CAZCMS010000067.1:0-1368 GCA_964499935.1 uncultured Candidatus Saccharibacteria bacterium
GACATCAAGCGCAGCGAAACAGAACGAGAGGTCAAGAGCGTGGCAATAGCGGCGGCAATGCGTATTCACGGTATAGAGACGGACGGCAAGGACGGTCTGCACGCCTACACCCTCGGGCGCATGTTCATTGACCACAAGATCACCCGACACGAGCTGGAAGCAGGCAACTGGTATACAGAACAGATAGAGCGCTATCATCGCGCCACGGGCATGCCATCGCCAAATCCTCGGGCCCAGGATTTACTCGCCGTCCGTGGGCATGATGGCGATCCGTCCAAGACCATCCAGGAGCGCGCGACCCGAGCCACCAACATGATGATGAGGCTTGAAGGCGTATTGCTCAAGGCAGGAGCGGGCGTAAAGCAGACGGTGCGCAATGTGTGCATCGAGGACAATGACGCGTTGAGGCTTATGCCGCCTGCACAATTGAAGCTTCTCAAGAGCGGGTTGCAGGCGCTGATGTTCGCGAGGGGAGTTGATTGATGGCAATTCTGGATTGGACGGCAGCAGGAAAGTACGCAGCAGCAGAAACTAAGTCACAAATCGAGAACATTATTAGCCGTCACTGCAAGATCGGGAAGGTTGTTTGGAAGGACCAGGAAAACGCCCCTCCTTGGTACAAAATGCGGCATGCAGAAATTGGTCGTGTTGAAGCAGTATTGCTGTAAAAGCAGACCCTTGACCGTTAACCCAAATCAGGTTAATTGTGTTGGGAAATTATATGATGCCGTTACTCGTTCATGGCATGATTCCGCGGCGAGACTGCCGCACCAAGTTTGGAAGCAGAACGCCTACTGTACATTCGGTTGACAGATGGCGCGGTAATTGTGGGTGGAAGCCGGGTTCCATCCGTTCTAGTCCGCACTGGCTGAATCCGGCAGCCGCTTCCAATTCAATCAGGACGGCGCTGCGGTAAGACGCAGGGAAGGCGCGGCTAAGCTTGAAAAGACCCACGGGTCCGCTGCTTGTAGAAAGATCGGTGCAATGCCGGTCCGTCCTGACCATCCCAAGGGCTCGTAGCTAACCGCTGCGGGCCTTTCTCCATTCCACCACTCCCAAGCCCACACTGACCGCTCAGACCGGCAGGAAGGTGAAACATGCCAAAACAACGAGGCCGCACAGCCGGCTTTCAGATGTCCGACGAGCACAGGACTAAAATCGCAAACTCTCAAATTCTCAAGAGGTTGATTGGCCACGTCGAGGGCTCGGTAGAATTGAGCGCGACACAGGTAAGCGCCGGCCTCGGCCTTCTCAAGAAATGCCTGCCTGATCTTACGAACACTGAGATCAGTGGGCCTGACGGCGGCGCAGTGCAAATCCTGTTCAAGACCGTTTACGCCACGAATGGAGATTGAACGTCGCATTCGC
>CAZCMS010000068.1:0-1362 GCA_964499935.1 uncultured Candidatus Saccharibacteria bacterium
CTTCTTTTTTCGAAAGCGCCTCGACGCGCGCCTCGAATACCTTCTTCAATTCGAGCGCATCGCCGGGGTTTGTTCCCCAGAACTGCTTGAGAGCGACGCGGTTGTAATCCAACCAATTTGTGACGGAATCGGCGCTCTCGAGTTGCTTGACCCAGCCGACGCAGCGATCCGCAAATTCCCCGGCTGGTATGGATTGCAGTCCTTCAGAGAACTCGAAGGTGACGGTGATCATGTTGGGGCCACCGAGCGCTGCTTGACGTTTCGCGGTGCGCTCTTGCTCGACAATCTCGGTCGCGGTCAGATCGAGTGTGGTGGCGCGATCCATCTCGGCATCGACATAGAGATTGCCGAGGTCTTCCGGCCAGCCTTTGCGCAAGGCGTCAGCCTCGGCGCATTTCGCCAGCATGACGCGGGGCATCTTTCCCCACTGACCCGATGTGTCGAGAATGCGCTTGCCGCTGGCGTCGGTTTTTCGAACCTTCCGCTTCTTCGGCTTGCCGCTGTCTCCCCATGTTTCGCCGGTATCGATCCATTCAAAATCGCCAGCGTCTTCCTTGAGGGGCGCGTATTCGGCCCAATAGGCGCGACCCGTAATCGGATACCAGCGACCATCCGGCCCGTAGCGGTGGACAGTCACCTCGGCGTGACTTATGCCTTCAGGATTGGAGTCAGGATCAACGAGAGTTTCATCGGTCAGGACGCGCGGCGCTTGCTCGTCCGGCCTATATTGCCCCGACCGGGCGGCGATAGAGCGATAACCGCCGATGCCCGTGATGAATGACACCTTGCGCTTGTTGACGTCGTCTTTGTTGTAGACGAGCGCGTAGATGGCCTTCTTGAAGGGGTTGAGGCCGTTCATCTGCGAGATGCTGATGAACATGTCGAACTCGTCGGTATTTAGATCAGCGGCGACGGTGCGCCGGATCAGATCGAGCTGCTTCGGCGTGAAGCTCATCAAGCCCTTCGAAATCATCGGCGATATATGGTTCATTTGTTCCTCTTCGTAAGCGATATTCCGCCATTCGAAAGAGACACGCCTGGGATCGGGCCGGCGCCTTCCTCTTTCAGCGCGTCGCCAAGCGCCTTCTTGTCGAGTGTCGGCGCGACGGCTTTCCAGAACTTCGCGGGGATCGCGGCTTCGTCTTCGACTACAAGCTTTGGCGGGGTAGCTCGGATCGAAAGCGTGCAGGTTGGGCACTCGAGCTTTTGGATTTCACCAACGACCATTGCCTGTTCCAACATCGACCGCTTGCGGCCAATTCGATCGTCAAGGCGGCGCTTGCGCTCCGAGAGATCGGTGATCTTGTCGGCTAGACCCGAGATCAGGATTTCGTCTTCGTCCATTGAGGCGATGACGCGATC
>CAZCMS010000069.1:0-1356 GCA_964499935.1 uncultured Candidatus Saccharibacteria bacterium
TAGTCTGTATTCATATTTTATCCGGTGTTTATACTTCTTTTAATCCGGTAGAAGTTTTTTGATTAAGACAAGGCAAGTAAAGCCTTGTTTCGGTTATTTAAACCTCGTCAGTTAATCTTTACGCTATGCCGCCGGGGCATTCATAATTAGCGTAGTCACAAGTAAAGAATAGTCTTAACGATTTTATTAGCTTTTTCATTGTTTAGTTGTTTAAATATGTGATTAAGATTGATTAGGGAAAGGTTTGTTCTTTTTAGGGTTCTTCTTGTCAGTTGTGGCAATGACTTCGGCATATAATCCAAACGGCCAATCTATTGAGCTATCGGTTTCTACAGTAGTTGCATAATCTACCTTGTCGTTGTTATGGATAGATTTATGAAAGTCGGTTAATGACTTCGTTTTGTAAACTCCTCTTTTAGAGCCTTGTATCCATGTTGTTCTATAATCTTTCATGATGTTTTATTTTTAAGAATGAATAATACTATTAACCAATAAGAAAGTAATAACAGGTATTAATATACTCCCTATTAGTATAAGAAAGGTTTTTAGTTGTTTGTTCATTGTGATTTGTATTACAAGTAAACGTTTGGTTATTTTATTTTTCTGATATGGGCAATTTGTGAATTATTACCGTATTGTGTAGCATGAAATTTATTCCCATTAAAGTTAAAATAAATATCTTCTCTTATGCGTGCTATGTTATGCCTTCCCTTAGTAGTGTAATATGGTTTAATGACTAAGGAAGACGGCCAATTAATAATATTTTTACCGTCCCAATATTGGATAGATTTTTCACCTTTCTTTAAATTATCCAATTCCTTAGCGTTGTTTAATCCGCAGCATTCAAAGCATATTTTATTACCTTCTTTGTCCGTTCCGTATCCTGTTGAAAATTCAGATTCATGTACTTTGTCTTTCCCGCATTGTGAGCATTTAAAAGAGTGTGTCATAATTGATAATGTTTAAAGTGTTTAATGATTAATTACAGTGCAAAGATAATATCTTTTATCATGGTATTCCAAATTTAGATTGTTAAAATAATGTTAACGTTTATTTAATCTGGAATAACAAAATTTATACCTTGCCAATTAACTATTTTAAACGGTGGTTTACTTCCTTTGCCGGACAAATAGCGATCATACATTATACAAATGTATGGTGGATTTACTTGCCCTGTTTGTTCAGCGTACGCGCTAACTTTTAACGCATTAACAGGAAGTGTATTTACTTTATCGTATTTCTTAGCCTTCATAAATGCAAAGATAATATCATTTATCCTTTCCCCCAAATAAAAGTTACGATTCCATCCTATCCATTAACACCACCAAATAAATAAATATCCCCCCTCAATCAATA
>CAZCMS010000070.1:0-1349 GCA_964499935.1 uncultured Candidatus Saccharibacteria bacterium
CCCCAAAACCCCAAAACCCCATAGATTGGATTCACAGGATTGATCGTATTGGGGTTAACGTAAAATGCAAGAGGTTAATTAGGAGTACGGGCAAGTATTTATAATAAATTTATTACAAATGCCATTAGTGCCAGGTTTCTAACAAGATAGAAGAAATCAAGAATTCATAAATATTTTTGGATGGACTTTTGTCCCTGAATTCGAAGACAGCCAAGAATATTCTCAGAACTTCTAAGGAGAGGTGGCTGGGTAACAAGATTTGTCCATGTCCGACATACAAGGATAGATCGGCCCTTTAAATAGGGAAGAACATGTCCTTCAGCACCCTGATCCAGAGGCAGCGATTGTAATTGCTCCAAATGCGAATATCAATCAGCTTCCTTGGTTACTTGAAGAGACGAATAGAGATTAGGATCCTGAATAAATCCACTTCATGGAGCAAGAAGAACGCAATAATGATCACCCTTAAATTTCCGCTAGAGGCTCCTCTTTGGACTATTCCTTATCACAAGGAACTAATATGGATGAGTTGATCAATTGCTGTAATGAGGACCTACAAGAACAATCACCTCATGAAATTAACGGGTGCCTGAAACCTAGATTGCTCGAGGGAGCTTTAGTGCGACCGCAGTTTGCTAGATTCGACTATTTCGTGTAGAAGGGACAATAAAATTTGGCAGATCCATCTTTTAAAGATGGAGATGTGTTCAAATATGTAATAAGTCTGTTCTCAGAGTATATCTACTAAGAGTTATAATCTGAGAGCAAGGCTCCGTCTTTTCAAGAGACAGAGACCCTACTTCTACATGAGTTACTCGAAAAAGCTGCGAATCCTACTTTAGTTCGCTCTGAGTAATTTAAGTTTCAGACACTTAACCGATTAGGGAAAAGGTATAGATATCCTGTGCCAGAATTCGGGAAAGGCGTTATGTTCAGGATTAGAAATGGCTTCAGTTTGAAGTAAGAAGACAACCAGTGGATATGTGAGCAGATGCTGAAACCTGAATCTTATTTTGCGAAGGAGATTTTCTTCAAGAGGATCTGCCCAATTCCGAAATGGAACAGCTTCTGTCAGAAAAAACCACTGTAAGGTTCCTTTCCAGATTTTGACACTGAGTTTATTACAAACTGCATCGAGCTTTTCAGAAAGCTGAAGGTGCGGGTGCCCCTTTTGTTAATGCCATGATAAGGGGGTCAGATTGGAAGGTCGATTAATTGCTCTTATGCGCCTGTAAGAGGATCTGACATTCAATCTTAAGAGTGATTTAATACTCATATAATGATGTTAAATACATATACAAAAAAGTTGGTCTCTATCTATCCCTCTAAGGGGTTTTGGGGTTTTGGGG
>CAZCMS010000071.1:0-772 GCA_964499935.1 uncultured Candidatus Saccharibacteria bacterium
ACAGCGCGCACCTGGCGATCCTCGCCGAGAGGGCAAAGCGATGACCGCGCGCGCTCCCGAGATGGCGAACCCGCCCGAGGCTCAACGCTCGCGCTACCTCCAGCGGAAGATCGCCGGCCTCTGCGTTCGTGGCGCCTCGCACGGACCGGCCGAGCCCGGGCACGTCCTCTGTGCGCCCTGCATGGTGGATGGCCGCTACGACCGCCGCGAGAGCTACCGCCGCAACCGCGCGACGCCGCCCGTCAACGGCTGCACGCGCTGCGGCGGAACGGACGGGCACAACGCCCGCTCCTGCAACGGAGACCCACTGCCCGGGTGGGCCGGGCCGGACACGCGGCGCATCGAGCGGCACCGCGCGCAGCGCTCGCGCCGGCGAGAGGCAGGCGTCTGCATCAACAACCCCGCGCACGAGAAGCCGAAGCCGGGCGGCTCGCGCTGCGATTCCTGCATGGCCCGGCGCAGAAAGGCCACGTCATGACACCCGAATTCGCACGCAACGCTGGTTTCCGCGCCACAGAGAAAGCCATTGTCGAGACGTGTGCCATGGGAGACAAGTCACGGGACGGCGTGATTTCCACCATCGAGAGCGCCCTAGGCGAGGCCGCCGCCGGGAAAGTCGGCGCCCCCGAGGTGATCGAGGCGCTCCCATCGGCGCTGCGCGGGAGCGCTGCGTTCTTCCGCGAGCTCGCCGACGAGATCGAAGCCCGCGCTGCCGCCATCGAGGCCACCCGATGATCCGCCGCATGCTCTCCGACGAGAAGTGGCTGGAGAT
>CAZCMS010000071.1:782-1342 GCA_964499935.1 uncultured Candidatus Saccharibacteria bacterium
GACCATTCAGGTTAACTGCTGCGGCTGCGTCCTCATCATGGCGCTCTGCGCGCTCGCCTTCATCGGCGCGATGACGCTCGCGGGGCGGTGGTCATGAGCCTCATCGAGCAGCTGCGGCCCTGCGCGTGCGGCCGTTGCGACGCCTACACCGCTGCGGCTCAGGGCGCAGAACACCTGCATTCCGACGTGTTCTGGCGCGGTGGGATGCGCGCGAGCACGGCCAACGACCTCGCGCAGCTCGTTACGCACGGCTGCCTGTTCTGGATGGGCCACAGCCATTTTGAAAGGTGGACCGCGTGACCGTCGCCGGCTGGGTTTCGCTCGCTGCCGTGGAGGAGCCGGTCGCGCTGATGATCGCGCCCCCCGAGGTGTGGGCCGCCCTCGCGGCGGAGGGGCGGGCGATCGAGACGCCGGCCGGCAAGGTGTTGACGTTGGACGGGGGCGCCGCGCTGGCGAAACGGCGCGCCGCCGCCGAGAGGAAGCGGCGTAGCCGGGGAAAAAAAGGAAATGGCGATGTCAAGATCAAAGAGGAGACGGGCGAGGTTCAAGGGGCCTGTCTT
>CAZCMS010000072.1:0-1318 GCA_964499935.1 uncultured Candidatus Saccharibacteria bacterium
GAGTATGAAAAATATTTTGTGTAAACAGCCATCCCATTGATTAAACTCTATCTTCGAATTCAATCATAAACCTAGCCAGTGCCGGTTTCCAATCTCGAATCGGCATTGTCCACTTCTTCGAGATATTTTGCAAGGCTAGGTAAATTTGTTTAAATGCAGCATCATCTGATGGAAAGATGCGTTTATTTTTCATAACTTTTCGCAAAGTCATATTCATTGATTCAATTGCATTTGTGGTGTAAATCACTTTACGAATTTCAGGTGGATAATCGAAAAACGGTGTCACATTTTCCCAATGACGTAACCATATTTGACTGATTGTAGGAAACTGAGTATCCCACTTCTCAGCAAACGCTGTCAGCGCCATTTCAGCCTCCTCAAGCGTCGCAGAACCATAAATCAACTTAAGATCAGCAGCGATAGCCTTTCGTTCTTTCCAGCCTACGAAACGTAGCGATTGGCGTATCAAATGCACAATGCAAAGCTGAATCTTAGCATTTGGATAGACTGCTTCAATTGCAGCAGGAAAACCAGTTAACCCATCACAGCAACAAATTAAAACATCTTGTAAACCACGATTTTTCAATTCCGTTAAAACAGACAACCAAAATTTCGCGCCCTCTGTTGTGTTACACCACATTCCTAATAGCTCTTTTTCACCATCCATATTAATGGCTAGCGCAAGATGAATGGCCTTGTTAACAACCTGCTTATCAACGCGTATTTTAACCACGAGAGCATCGAAATAAATAATAGGATAAACACGATCAAGCGGTCTTGATTGCCATGTTTTTACTTCATCCATAACAGCATCAGTCACATTAGAAATAAGGGTTGGAGAAACCTCAACGCCGTACAGCTCTTGTAGTTGCCCTTGAATATCACGGGTTGATAGACCGCGCGCATACATGGATAAAATTTTATCATCAAAACCATCAAACCTGGTTTGTCCTTTTTTGATTATCTGTGGATCAAACGTGCCAGAACGGTCGCGAGGAATGGCTATTTCAGTTTCTCCAAACTCACCTTTAATAACCTTAGAACTAGCCCCATTACGCGAATTACCGCTGTTTTTACCTTTAACATCGTGCTTTTCATAACCTAAGTGCGTGGTTAGTTCAGCTTGCAACGCACGCTCTGATAGCGCTTTAACAAATTGCTTAACCAAGCCACCTTCACCAAATATATCATCCGATGTCTTGCAGTTCTTTAATAACTCATCTAATAATTCTACTTTCATAGTCACAGTTGTTATTCCATAAATAAAATTTACGTTATAGTACACTATGACCGTTTACACAGGGAAATTTACAGACTC
>CAZCMS010000073.1:0-1311 GCA_964499935.1 uncultured Candidatus Saccharibacteria bacterium
TCTACGACGACACGCACGCGAGCGACGCCCTGATCGGGTACATCACCTTCGATACTGCGCTCGCGCCGTCGGCCGGAACGCTCGCGATTGATTTCGACGGCACGAACGCCGTCGGCCGTTTCAGCTACTAGGGCTGATCGATGACGCCGGTGACGGTTGCCAGTAATACGATCACCGGCGTTGCCACGACCTGGCAGGCTGATGCGGTCTGGGCGACGGCATCGGCGTTCTACGCCGTGCTCTACGAGACGAGCACGGACAAGATCAGGATCTATAAATCGACCGACGGGACCACCTACACCGAACAGGATTCATCCCATGCGGTGACGCCGGTGGCCGATGCCTCGTATGGCAGTTTCTTTTCCGCTACGAACGGATACATCTATATCGTCTATCAATTGGCGACCAATTCGACGCGGGTGCGCCGCTTCAACACCGCGACAGATGCCTGGGAAACGAGCGACTTCACAGGCGGCAACGCCATTGGCGGACCCACGAACGCGGCGAATCATGCTTTCCCGATCCGACTCGCGGTGCGCTCCGATGGGGATGTGCTGATCTTCTATACGCGCACGGCCGGAGCGCTCTATTACACCCGCTACGAAGGGTCGTCGTGGACCGCTCCGGCCGCGTATGAGGCATCGGGAGCACTCGCCGCGTCCGTCTGCCTGGGTCCGTCCGATCTGATCTTCGTCGGCTCCTCGCAGGATGCCTCCGACGATCAATCCTACCGAACCATCGATGCCGCGAATACACTTGGAACCACAACCGACCTCGACGCCAGCGCCAATACCGCCATGCTGTATCACGCCGCGATCGCCTATGTTGCCGATGGCGGAACCGATCGCATTGGGGCCGTGTCGATTGATACGGGCGGCGAAGTTGATTTCTATTACGGGACCAGTGGTGCAACCATCGGTTCGATTGCGACGATCAACGCCGCGCTCTCCGCCACCGGGACGCCGTACAAAACCAGCGTCGATGTGACGGCGTTCAGCGGGAAGTGGTATGTCTGCGCGGCCAAGACTAGCGGCATCGTCTACCGGGCGACCGATGACTTCGCGACCCCGGCGTTCGGGACCGAAACAAATCTGGTCAGTCTGAGCAGCGTGGATGCGATGCCGCAATTCATCAAGGGATTGGGCGCGCTCGGCATCCTCTACACCGAATCGGGAACGAGCAAGGTCGAATGGATCGTGGCGCCGGTGACATCGGTCGACGCCACCGGCACGGTCAGCGTCGGGTCATCCACCGCGTCAGGCACCACGACGACGGCCAGCGCCGGAACCGGCGTCACCGGATCGGTGAGTG
>CAZCMS010000074.1:0-1290 GCA_964499935.1 uncultured Candidatus Saccharibacteria bacterium
CACGCGAATCACCGTGACGTCGTTCGTGGTGTGAATGCCGATGACTTTCATTTGGACTCCAGGGCGGCACGACTGCACATAGGGTCAAGCGCGACCAACACGAACACGTACTCGACACCGAGAAGCCCGACGTTTGACGGGTGCGGGTCGTGCACGAGCTCGTCCCCGCGCTTCACCACCATGTGGCTCACGCCGCGCGCAGATTTCCCGCAGGCGAGGTGAAGAGCCTCGGGGCACTTGTGGCCGTCGAGGCGGATAGCTTCGAAGCCGTGGGCCTTGATGACGCGCTCGAACGCTTGCCAGAAGGTCAACGGGTCGTCGCCGTCAGCCCGGAAGTCCCCAACTTCGTCAAGGGGAACGCCAAGGATCGAGGCAACGGCAGCTTCGGTGCAGTTACCGCGCCCCTGGCCGGGAGCGTGAAGCTTGGTCTGATAGACCCAGCGACCTTCGCCAGTGTCGTTCACATTGCCTCTCCATTCTTGAAGTGCGTGCAGGTTGTCCAAGTGCGCCGCGTCGGCGGCTTGCAAAACAGCAAACTCGCGCTTCAGCTCCGTGCCGTCATCTTTAGCAAGCAAAGCAGCATCAACTCTCGCCTTCAGCTGTCCCAGGTTGAAGGCAGATTCCCAGACTGCATCAACGGCATCCTCAAACTCCTCCACACTCGGTCGCTCAGCCATGGTCGGGGCCTTTCAGTTCGGCGAAGTGGGTGGGGTTAGCGCTGATGAATTCGACAAGCGTGACCCCTTCCGCTTCGGCAACGGCGAACTCGTATGCCCAGTTGCCGTCGAACCTGAAGGCAACCAGCAACAGTGAACCATCCTTCGGTGCCTCCGCTATCGGCCGCCATCGAATGGGCGCATCGAGCGCAGCAGCAAGTTGCGCGCGCAACTCATCGCGCTCGGCTTCGACACGCTCAATCTCTCCAAAGAACGGCTGGCGCCACGTCTCGATTTCTTCCAGCGCAGCACGCATCTCCGGCGTCATTGGTTGCACTCGGTTCACTTTGCCCCTCCCTTCTCCGCCTTCTCGGGCGCGTCGGATGGTGCGTCGAGTATCCGGAGCACAGCGGACGCAGAAATCATTCCACCCTCTTGCGCGATACCGATTGCCTTGCCGCACTCGCGAGCCAAGTTGCTGGTCTTGGCACGGAGACTCAGCAGGGCCTGCTCTGCCCCGTATTTCTCGCGGATTGCCTCGTCGAGCTGATAGGAAAGGCGCTCAATTTCCCCCGCGGGCGGCGTCGGGTTTTCGGCGGGGTGGGCGGCGAGCGCTTTGCGGACAGCGTCTATA
>CAZCMS010000075.1:0-1290 GCA_964499935.1 uncultured Candidatus Saccharibacteria bacterium
GGCGCATTAGCTGTCGTCCGCCGCGTTGGTGGTCAGGTAGAGGCGAACGCCGAGCAGCTTAGCGTCAACCGCCAGCGTGTCCGAACCCGATGAGGCGTTGCGATAGACCTGGAACACGACCAAATCTTCCGCCGCCGGGGTTCCCGCGATGGTGATTGCCGAGCTGGTCGGGCCGGTGTGTTGGTCGTTGGCCGTAAGCAGCGTGTCGGTCGAGGTTTGCCCGGTGCCGAATGCCGAGTCCAAGGCGTCATCGTTGGACAGGGACACCGCTTGCAGGCCCCAAACCACGTCGCCGGAACCCGATGCCGCCGTCCAGATCGGCGCGAATGTGATGGTGCCCTCGTTCCACGATTTGGGCATGGCGATCTGGAATTGGGCATATTCGATGGTCGAAGCGTCGTAATCGAGCGACGACAACATGATCTTGTTGCCGGACAGCTCGGTTGAACCTACCGCCGCGCCGTTGGTGGTGCGGGCAATCATCGCCGAAGCCGGGATAAACAGCGACTGCACCAGGCTTTCGGTGCGCTGAATCCACCTTGTATCGCCCGCCGCCCGGTCGGGAATGTCCGCCGCTGCCGCAACGCCGATGGTCAGCGCCTCGGGAACGCCGGCCCCGGACGATTGCCGGCCGATGACGGTATTTTCCGCAAGGTTCGCCATCTTCGCCAGCGTGACGGCGGCGGCGTCGATGGTGAGAACCGTCCCCGTCCCCGACACGGTAAGATCGCCCATGTCGCCGTCCGACAATGCGCCAGAGGCTCCAGCGGCGCCGCGCGGGATGGTCAGCAGCAGATCGGGATAGGTGCCTGATACCGTGACATCGGAGCCGGCAACGCCGGTCGCAACCGTGAAGTTGGGTTCCTCGGCGTCAACCCCCGCCGTGCCTGTCTCAACCGGCGTATAGGGGTCGAAATCCTCAATCGGGGTCGCCGAGGTAATGTCCGCGTCGGCGTCGAATACCCGCATCCGCAAGGCTACCGAGTCATCAACCCAGCGTTGCGGGAAGCGCCCGGCGCTATTGGCGACGATTGGATTGGTGGCGGCAACCGTCATCGCCTGGTTCGAGTAAACGGTAACCGCCGTGGTGGTGCCCGATAGCGTCAGGTGAAGCTGCGCGCCGGGGATCGGGATGGCGTTGCCGTCGAACGCGGGGCGAAAGGGCAAGGCGGTGTTCTTAGCGGCCATTAGACCCCCTCAATTGTTCGTGCTATGGGAAGCGCCGTGCGGAAGGCGGCGTTGTTCGTGGTGCTATTGGTCGCCGGTTGGTATTTCCTACCGACGATCCTC
>CAZCMS010000076.1:0-1288 GCA_964499935.1 uncultured Candidatus Saccharibacteria bacterium
GGCTCTTTCCCACTTTAGGGGGCACTTCGCCTATGAGCACAACACTTTAACTCGTAATCTGTAATTTTCAAAATTCCGAAATCCATATGCTCTTCTTTGAATCAATTTCATCTTTCGATGAAACCCTTCCGTTATTCCATTTGATTTACTAAACCTCCACATACGCACCACCTCATCCCTCCATTCCCAAAGTGTTTTACCAAGGGTTGCTAATCGCTTAAAAGGGCTTTCCCTTAGAGCCGTAATCATTTTTAAAAATAGAGGAATAACTTTTTTACAACGTCTCGCTTGCATTGTTTTTTTCATCAGCACGCGATGCAACTGGCGCTTAAATTGATAAATCGATTGAATGGCTGGCTGTTGCTTTAAATACTCGTCACGTCGATTTAAACGCTCCGGGGTTAGATTATCTGGATTAGTCCGTAATGCCGCTAATAAACCACGGTGATTTTTCATTTTCGGATCAATTTCCTGATAGGTCTGAATGCACTGATGAAGCATTAATCGAACAACATGAAATCGATCCGCAACAATTTTTGCATTAGGAAAATAGCGCCTGATAAGAGAGCGATAGGTGCTACTTAAATCAATACAGACTACTTTTACCGCCTCTTTTCCGGGTAATTTTTGCAAATAACTCGCTAACGATTTTGGCGAGCGGCCTTTAACAATATCAAAAATTTTATTCTTTTTTAAGTTGCAAAACGTCGTTGCGTATCCTTGTTTTTTACTAAAAAAATGTTCATCTATTCCCAAAACAGTTGGACAGTTTGGTGCGTTTATTTCCTTGTGCGCGAGCAAGTAATATTTATGATACCAACGCTCAATAGTTGCTTTGCCAACCAGCAAATCACGCGATAAATCGTATTGAGAAATACCTTGCGTATGGTGATAAAACGCTTGTTTGTGAAGGCGCTCTGTTGCTCGTTGGTGTTTGCCAATGCCTGGAAAGCGTTGGTTTGAATAACGTCGGCATGTATAACAATAAACTTTATACGCTTTAAAACATAAAACAGTTTGTCTGTGGCCAATTGATTCGTGCCGAACTTGACGCATAAAACTTGCCTTTTTACGCACCTTCATCCCATCGCAGTGACCACAACGGGGCTTCCTTCGGTAGTGAACATCCAGGACAAGCGGGTTATAACCACTGACCTTTTTAATGGTAAAGCCGGGCAAACTTAGGATAATATCCTTTTGGGGCATCTTTAATCTCCTTTCTCTTGTCTAGTCAACAAGTAAGGTAGCTTATTTGTGATTAAAGTGCCCCCTTAGTTGGGGTAGAGCC
>CAZCMS010000077.1:0-1279 GCA_964499935.1 uncultured Candidatus Saccharibacteria bacterium
CATGGTGGCACTCGTGCCATCAGACGCAGACGCCGAGCGGTTGGCGCTGCAGGGCGGCGAGCCCATCGACGAGCTCCACCTGACACTGTTCTACCTCGGCGACGCGGCGGACATCCCGCTGCCTA
The DNA here is from genome assembly GCA_964499935.1 of uncultured Candidatus Saccharibacteria bacterium. Classification (GTDB taxonomy): domain Bacteria; phylum Patescibacteriota; class Saccharimonadia; order Saccharimonadales; family UBA4665; genus CALBGR01. The sequence goes on from CAZCMS010000077.1 coordinate 126, forward strand.
TGCAGCAGGACATCGTGGAGTCGATCCGCACCGTACTGGAGGACACCGGCCTGTTCGCCGTACGCGGCAACGCTTTCGGGGCGGCGCTGTGGAACCCGACGAGTGACGAACCGGCGTGGGTGCTGACTGTCGGGGACGTGGAGGACTCCGAGCCGCTGACCGCAGTGCGGGACATGGTGGCGGGCGTGCTGGACGACGTCGGGTTTGTGCCACCGGAGCAGCACTCGCCGTGGTCGCCTCACATCTGCGTGGCCTATGGCTCGGACGCAGCGACGACCGGGGCCTTGGCCGGTCGGATTGGGCCGGTGTTGTTCGACCGGCTCCGGCTCGCCTTCGGCGGTCGCGTGATTGATATCCCGTTGGAGCCCGACGTCGAGGAATTCGACGAGGTTCCCTTGCCGGACGAGGAGACGGAGCGGTCATACGCGGCTTCGCTCGCCCGGTTTCGCGGCGACGAGATCAGCCGGGCCGACTACTACAACTTGAGGGTTCCCGCCGGCCATGTCGGCGGCGGGCGCTTCCGCAAGGCGTCCGAGCTCGTATTCGCGGCCATCGAGTCGTGGATGAACGGGGCGGGCGACGACGATCCGCTGGAAGCCCGCATGCACGACGGCCGGCTGCGCTTCACCACGGCACAGCTCGAGAGCGCCGCGAAGCAGCTCGGCTTGCCGCCGGTGCCGCAGCGGACCGACCCGAAGACGGGCAAGCGGATCGACCGCCGTCCGGCGCTGAAACTCGCGCTGCTGACCAAAGCCAGAAGCGACGTCCGGGCGCAGCGGGACGAGAACACCGCCCACGCCCCGGAATCCGGCGCGACCCCGTACTCCCCGCCGCTGGGCACCCGCCGGGACGTACTGGGCTCCGACGGGAAGCCGTTGGGCTACATGGTCCGCGAAGGCGGCCCGACCGACGAAGGCCACTGGTCGGTGGACGCGAGCGGCAAAGAGACGTGGGTGCCGCACGCCCCGAACGGCGAGACAGCACCGGACACGTGGGCGGCGTACCGCGACGACGGGGTGTTGATCGGCCACGCGTCCAACCCGTCGGAAGCCCGGGATCTGCTCGAGCAGCGAGGCGCCATTCCCAACGGGACGCGCCTGCGCTGGGACGACGGCAGTTTCGCGGTCCGCAAGGACGGGCAGTGGGAAGTCCAC
>CAZCMS010000078.1:0-1260 GCA_964499935.1 uncultured Candidatus Saccharibacteria bacterium
ATCATTAGGACGACTTAAAAGTGTGCGAAGCGGAATCAAAAATTAATCATATTGCTAAACAAGCTAGGATTTGGCTTGAATGGCATTATACTGACGTATTTCCGGACAACATGCAAGGCGCGTGTGCTATTGCTTCAGCGTATGTCTTAAAGCTGCTAGCTGATGAAAATATTAATGCTATGGTTAAAGTCAGTGAACTAGCTCTTGGTGGCAATCATGCATTTGTTGAAACTGATGATTATATTATTGATATCACTGCCCAACAATTTCAAGATGCAGTTGACAGATACCTTCCAGACATTATAGTAACAAACAAGAACAAACGGAAAGAATATTTTTGGAACAATGTGGTAGCTAGACTTAGAACTCCAATGGATGTGGTCTACTACACAATGGAACCAGCCTGGCCTGAAGAACAAATACCTAATTTAGCACTAATGGAGATTGCACATGATGACTGTTGAGCTTACTTTTATGATTGAAACAACTGACGGTACTGATATTGATTTGAGTGAGCTTGAAAGCATTCTTTCTTATTATGGTAATACTGATCTTGAATTAGTCGAACTTGATTTGGCTGAGCCTAATGTTGCGATGGCAACCTTTTCAATGGAAGCAGAAACAATCCGTGAATGTCCAAAGACATTGGACATTTTGAATGACGAAGAATTCGTGGAAGATCCTAACTTCTACGAAACTGAACGGACCTCCTATACGAGCTATTAATGTGTTGACATAACGTCCAATGTGTTCTAAAAGACAGCATGATTGAAAAAGCTATCTTGTTTGGACGTTATGCCCACCGTAATCAGACCCGTAAAGGATCTGGTGAGGCATATTGGCGGCATACTGAGCGAGTAGGGCACTGGGCCCGAAAGATTGGGCTTGATATGGATGTAGTAATCGCTGCATTCCTTCACGACACTATTGAGGATCAGGATGTAACTGTAGAGTTGCTCACTGCTTTGTTCAATGCTAATGTGGCAAAGAATGTATGGTGGTTGAGCGATCAAAGCAAGCTGACTGATGGTAATCGGAAAGTTCGTAAGGCTATCGATAAGGCACACATTGCTTTGGCTCCGGTCCAAGTTAAGACTGTCAAGTTGATCGATTCGATTGACAATTTGATGGATATTGCTGTCACTGATCGCAATTTCGCTAAGGTTTATTTCCAAGAGAAACGAGATCTTTTGGAGGTATTGACTGATGGTGATGCCAAGGTATATGCCGCAGCGAAAAAGCTGATTGATGATTATTTCA
>CAZCMS010000079.1:0-1257 GCA_964499935.1 uncultured Candidatus Saccharibacteria bacterium
CGACGGGAACGCCGAGAGAATCGATTAATGTCGCCTCTTCGGCAAGGGTTGTGTACGCCACGCCGGGACTCCTCTACTGGATCGGGACGACGATGATGCGCTTACGGCGGAACGTGCCCGTCCCACCGTTGACCTTGAATGCCTGCTGAACGTTGTACGACGACCCGGCCGTGAGGCCGCCAATCTCGTAACTGTCGCTGGCCCGGAACTCGTTGGTGCCCGAGATGTAGACGGAGTTGTCCTCTACCGCGCCCGTGATGGTCGTGCCCGAGCCGACGGTGCTCCCGGTGCGCAGGACGAACCCGCAGTAGGAGAAGTTGGCGCCACTGTTGACCATCGCCGACGCGTTCAGAACCATCACCCGGCCCGACGTGGGCGCCACGAAACTCACACCGCAGGCGGTGCCGCCCGTCAACGTCGCCGTGTACGACGTCGAGCCCGTCGTGCCGCTCGTCGACTGCTCGTCCTTGACCGGCGTGGTGAAGTCCTCAACCAGAATCTCATCGCCTGCGGTAGGCATCGGTCCTCCTCACAGTCCCCGGTAGGCTCTTGCGGCTGGCGCGAGACGTACCTGCGCGCCGGTGCTGTGCGACTTCACGACCCCGTTCACCGATCGCGTCACGGTCAATGTCTGGCTTGCGCCGGCGCCTGACACCGCGGTCACCGTCATCTGTTCGCCGCCGATGGTGATGTCGTATGGCGTGTTGGTGCCCCACTGCACGCCTGCGGTGTTGGTGACGTCCACGCCGGTTTCGGTCGCGTCAAGTGCCTCAGCGGTGGTGGAGTGCGTCGTGTCGTACCGCTTGGTGTTCGTCGCCGACTCGTAAGTTCCGATGTCGTACGGCCCATACGGCACCGTGTTGATCTCGATCATCCACATGTTCGGGCAGTCGACCGTCTCCCGGAACCCCAGGCACATCAGGTCGACGGTCCCGCCGTCCGCACCCGTCCACACCGGGAGGTTGGTCAGCCGTAGCCGGTCCCCCACGTCCAGCGCTGCAGCAGCAGCGATGAGGCCTGTCTTGCCTTGCGCTGCTAGCGCGGTCATGTTGATCCGGACTACCGGGTACCGGGCTTCGTCCCAGGTGCCGATGTGGACTCGCCATGCCGCGTGGTCCAGCAGAGTCGAGTCGTCCTCAAGGTTGAGTTCGACCGAGTCCTCGTAGACCCCTACCCCGTCCGGCGGGGCCTGGGTACCCATGCGGGAGGTGGAGTCCTCGACGGTGACGCTCGAGCCGCCCTTGCGGCTGACTGTGA
>CAZCMS010000080.1:0-1256 GCA_964499935.1 uncultured Candidatus Saccharibacteria bacterium
CGTCGCAGGCTGTAGTACACCCCGTCCGACGACTTAACGGTTTTGCCGCCGATTTTCTTCACCGTCTTGGCGAACTCGTCTTTGTTGTTGCAGAACACATAGAAAGTAGTGTGCGAGTCCCGAATCACATCGGAACCTTTGGATTCGAGCCAGTCTGCGAACTCCCGCAGTCCGTCGATCATTTCTTGATGTCGATTGCTCATCGTCGTTACTCCCCAATTTGTTTTTCAAATCTCAACGCCGCTTGAATCTCCGCCTCGTCCGCCGTCAGCAGCCGCGCGATCCGTTCCGCCATCTCCTGCCCGTCCGGGCCAGGGCAGACGCAGACCGTGACTCCAGGCTCTCCGCTGCCGTCGTGGGCCAGGACGTACACGATGCCGCCCTCTGCCGGGTGCGTGGTGTAGGTGGTCATGTTGTCAATTCCTCGATGCACTCGTCGCATCCCCACGCGGGAATATCTCGACCGGCAATCTCGACTGTCCGACACTCCGTGACGCTCCAACAGAAATCGCAGCGCCGATCGTAGCGGCCTTCCCAGACGACCGGCGCGTTCTTCTGAGCCAACAATGATTTCCCGCATTGCCCGCAAACCTCCGGCGGTGATTCGTTGACCGCGTGAGGGTTCAGACCGTTGCAATGCGGGCAGACGCGCGTGGTCAGGCCGAACGTGTTTTCCAGCGTTGCCCTTTGAAAACGCCCATTGCTTCGGCGAGATGGAATGCGCTTGCTCATGGTGATTGATCCCGCTCTTTCCAGGAAAGACTGTGCTCATCTTTGAAAGGGTGCCCCCTCGTCCGCTGCCTGCCGAAAATGTCAACGTAGGTCATCGCGATGTATTCGCGTCCTTCCTGCTTGATGGCGAACCTGCCAGATCGGATAGCCACGCTCGCCTTGTTGACTCGCACGATTTCCTGGATCGCGATGGCCCGAAAAGCCGGGTTATCCAAGTGGCCTTCAAACACAACATGACTCGCTTCCGCGAACGTCTGCACGTATTGGCCGCTCACCATTTTGCTACTCCTGACTCACCCAGGCGTGCCATTCCTCGCTGAGTTCCTTCTTGATCCGCTGCACTTCCTTGAGCAGTTCAAGGTGCTCGTAGTGCAGCATCCAAAACATCGCCTTGTACGCTCCAAGCATCCGAGCCTGCATGAGCATGTATGGATCGCCACGGCTCTCCGCTTCCGCTTGGGCCTTGATCTTGGCATCAATCTCGTTGCCCGTCATCTTGAGCGTTTCCTGGTAGGTCACGGCTC
>CAZCMS010000081.1:0-1252 GCA_964499935.1 uncultured Candidatus Saccharibacteria bacterium
TCGTCCATCAGCTCGGCGAGGTAGGAGGCGGTGGGGGAGTTCATATCTAACAGTATCTCTGTTGCGAGACACGAGGTTAACTAGCAATACGGTCAAAGCGCCATTCCAACACCCGTTTGTCCCAGAATACCCGCAGTTTCAGCGGAGTGGGGAAGAACGCCGCGTAGGGCTCGTGATAGCGAATGGACACCGTACCGTCAAAGACGACCGTCCCGAGCCCTTGCAGGATGCGCCGGCGGATGTGGTCATCGAGATCCCCAAGGGTATCGACCTCAGCCGCAACCGATTCCACAAACCGAAACCCGAAGGCCAGATCAGCCGGGGCCGGCACGTCAACGTAGGCAGCGCGGGCGAGCTGCACGGCCTCGATCTCCGCCAGGAACTCTTTCTCATATTCGCGCAACCATGCCGAGTCACGCATCCCCTCAAGCACCAAGTCATCGGCGCGTTTGATTCGGGCGCGCGCGCGTTCCTCACGCTTGTCGAGCATCGCCCGCTCGTTGATGACTTCCGGGCGTCCCATGGCCGCGCCACGCGCCGAAATCGCGGTATCAATATCTGGCGCCCGGTGACTCAGATCGTGCAGCAGGCAGCGTCCTACGGCTTCCTCAAGGGCAGCGGGGCGGATGAAGGCCGGGCGGACACCGCAGTGCATCGCTTTGGGGCGGATATTCGAGCCGCAGAGAAAGCCAGGCTTGCCGCCACGCGCCAGCAGGTTCATTCGTTTGCCGCAGCCATGTTCGATGCAGCCTTCCAGCCAGGAGGTGACGTGCGCTTTGCTCCGGGGCGTGCGCTGGCCGGGCGTGAAGGTCCGTTGCACCTGATGCCAGAGCGACTTATCGACAATCGGCGGAATGATCGTGGGGTCGGCTTCAGCGACGATCTCGCCCTGATGCACGACGTACCCGGCGAACGTGCCCCGTTTGAGCAGTTGCGTGACACTGCTATCGTGCCAGAGCCCGCCCTGTTTCGGATGTGATCCGGCCGCATTGAGCGTGTTGGCGATCACGAGCCCGCTTTTCCCTTCCGCCCGCATCGCGTACATCCGGCGCACGTCGTCGGCTTCTTCAGGGACGATTTCGAGCCGCTTGCCTGATTCGCGAGAACCGGCGGCGCGGTAGCCATAGGGCGGGCGGCCATGATGCAGGCCCCGTTTCGCCCGCACGGCAATCGAGGTGCGCAGGTTGTCCCGTAACTGTTCGTTGGAGTCCTGATTCACCGCGCCCTGAATCATGCGGACCAGGGACCGTTC
>CAZCMS010000082.1:0-1251 GCA_964499935.1 uncultured Candidatus Saccharibacteria bacterium
CGATCCCTAAGCTTTTGAAGCTCCGCGCTCTTTCGCCGGTGCTGTTTCTGTCGGCCGAGCCGCTGGTAGGGCCGATCGAGTTTTCGGACGTTAGCCGGCGCTCCGACGCCGTGAAGATGTTAGGCAAGCGTGCGCTGTTTGGCATTGATTGGGTCATCGTCGGCGGCGAGTCGGGACACAACGCCAGGCCGTGCGACGCGGAGTGGATTCGTTCGATCCGCGATCAATGCCAAGCGGCGGGCGTGCCCTGCTTCGTGAGGCAGCTAGGCTCCCGCTCTTACTATTCGTCCGACATCGACGAAGACTGCCAATTCACGAGCTACGAACAGTGGGTAGGTAAGGCTAGTTCGTGGCTCGGCGGCGTATCTGGCGGAGGCGTCCGCTACAAGAAGCGGGAAAACGTCGTGTGCGTTGATACCGCCGGTCGCCAATGTCTACGGGGCGATGGCTTCATGCGAGCCAGAGACGAAGGCACCTTTCCCGTCCGCTGGCATCAGGTGATCGAGTACGTCGACCCCAAGGGCGGCGACTGGGAAGAATGGCCCGCCGACCTTCGCGTTCGCCAATTCCCGACGGTGGAGGTGCAACGTGCCTAGAAATATGAGCTTTGCTCTCACCACTGAGCAAATCCGCAGCCGCACTAAGACGGTGACACGCCGCCGTGGCTGGAAGAACCTCAAGCCCGGCCAACTGTTTTGGGCGGTGAAGAAGGCGATGGGCCTTAAGCCCGGCGAAAAGATCGAGCGACTGGCGTTGCTACGGTGCATTTCCAACCGCACGGAAGCCCTCGATCAGATCACCGCCGCCGATGTCGCCCGCGAGGGATTTCCTGGTCAGACCGCCAGCGATTTCATGCGAATGTTTTGCTCTCACATAGGCGGCGACTGCACGCAGGAAGTGCAGCGTATCGAGTTTGAATATGCGGAGGCATCGTCGTGATCGCCAAACAACAAACCATCACCATCCGCCTGCGGGCCGAAACCGATCCCGCCGAGCCGACGCTGCAAGGCATCGTCACCGAAGGATATCGACGCGAGATTCGCGTTGTGCGGATTACGACTCCGCATCCGGTGTGGTATGGCGCGGAACTGGGTGTCGCTCATTTCCGCATGGTTTCGCCGCGAAAGCGGACGGCAGCAAAGGAGGCGGCGGTCTAATGGTTGCGCCCGCAGTAGAGATTGTCGGCGAACGGCTGAGCGTGCACTTCACGGACTTCAGCGAGTCTGCGTATCCGCTGTTCCTCCGCGTGAA
>CAZCMS010000083.1:0-1250 GCA_964499935.1 uncultured Candidatus Saccharibacteria bacterium
CAACCTGGCGGGACAAAAAGTAAAATTCCTTACCACAGAAAAGAATGCTGATTTGGTAACAACTCTTTCGGGAACAACCATAACAGAAAAAGCAGATTATGAAGTAACCGGGGATATTTTATTTTACCCATTCTTCCATGAATTTGTTGCTAGTTACGATCTCATTGAATCGCTGGAAACTGAGATCAATACTCCCTTCTTCCCTTCATGGTATAGTGATGAGTATAGCGGCTTTTTAGTAAAGGCCAGCACATCTCCAAACGACAATAAGGCGCAGCAGTTTAAAGTACTGGCTGCACCAAATTCTGATCTAACAAAACTCATATTTTAAATGGCAAACATTCTATACTATCCAAGCCTTAACCCGGTAAAGTTTTATCTGCCAAATCCCGATACTTCTTTTGAGAGTCGGGATATTGACGATTTTGAGTTTGCGGATTCAATACCAGAATGGCAGCCACAGTTAGACTATTACCAACCCTGGCAAACAAACGACCATATTATTCTTACTCTGTGGTCTGATTTTGGGCCGCACAATATCAAAATAATTAACGAGAACAAAGGCGAAACAATAGACACTCTCTCTTTCTCTCAAATAGCCCAAAGTGAGGACAATCCAGGACTTTGGATTTATCAGATTGACATTGATATGAGCGCCTATAATGAAGGCGTTTACAGGCTTCAGATGGAGAGTGGAATTGATGACAAATTAATTTTAAGAAGTAACAAAATTGACCTTTGCGAAAGACACAAACATTCCCTATATTTGGGCTACAAACATTACCAATACCACGAAGGCGTAATGTTTCCAACCGGAATTATCTTCTATTTCCGTGTTGAAGGATCAAATACATTTAAAACTCCCGCTTCAAAGGAAGAAGATTTTGAGGATCAAACACTCGACGAATCTTTATTAAGTTCAACGCCTTACCGAATTTACGAATTAGTCATTGGTGACGCAAGAGGGGTACCGCCTTATGTTATTGATCTTGTGAACAGGATTTTTACCTGTTCAGAAGTGAAGATAGACGGTAAACAATTTGTGAAACCAAAAGAAAGTAAATGGGAGGTAAACGAACTTGAAGATTACCCGGCTAAGGGATGGAAAACAGAGTTAAGGGAAGGTGTTAATCGTAGCTCACGAATCTACGATAACAACAGCCCTGTAAATAGTAGGATAGCCATAGTAATCAACGCAGATTCAAAAGGTTTTGGTTTAGACACTGGTGGAACGAATAGTCAAATTTTAG
>CAZCMS010000084.1:0-1247 GCA_964499935.1 uncultured Candidatus Saccharibacteria bacterium
CTTCCGCCAGTTTCCCCTGACACGTCGTCATGAGCGCATCGAGCGCGTCGGCTGGCTGCGAGCTTACAATGACCTGACCGCCCGACCGATACATCGGCTCAAAGCCGCCTGCGGCCGCAATAGGATCGCGACACTTGGCGATCTGCGCGTTCCAGTTAACCGAAGGCAGATTGGCTTGCACGGTCTGCTGCAGGCCGTAGAACCACGCGCCGTTGTACCGAATGCCGCGCAGAATGTTGTAGGCTTGCACCGCGGGCAGGTTGTCGCCGTCACCGCCCCATGTGGACGGGTCGGAGAAGCGATGCGAACCGGAGCCACCGTTCGTGCTGTCCTTGGTCGGGTCATAGAGCGGGATGCCCGACACAGCGAACTTGAATGACGGAAAGCCCGTGAACAGCGTATCGTTGACCAGCGCCGTGCAGATGACGTAGGCGACGCCGACGCCGACACGGGTCGACTGATATGGCCTTTCGACCGACCAGACCTTGCTGACCAGAAACGAGTCGGCCGTGGTCTGCGTGCCGTCGTAATACTTGATCCAAAGATGGTCTTTGCCGTCTTTGTTGTATTGCGTAACCGGCAGACCCATGCCGGTGCCGGTGTCCGCGCCAAGGGTGCATAGTTCGCCGTTGACCCACGTCTCCAGTAGCGTGCCGCCTGGCAGGTCGGAGATCGCAATGACCTGCGTGACGTAAGCGTTCGGCGTTTCGCCGTCGTTGCCCCAAGTGTTCGCGTAGACGAGCGATCCGGCGGTCGAGCTATAGCCAAGGTTGAATGACCGTGGGACGGCCCCATCGGCCTGCAACGACCCCTGAACCGAGAAACTTGCAGCGGCCGCGGTCGCCGGCTTGCCCTGAAGCGCGGCAGCGGCGTAACTCAGGCCGACCGAAACCGCCATCGTCACGGCGAAGTCGATCACGCCGGCGAAGAACGTGCCGGCCCCTGCGATCAGTGCGCCAATGCCGAAAAATGCCATTACGCGAGCACCTTCACGTAATGCGATTCGGCGATGCGGTAGCCGTCACGTTCGATCGACTGCACGAAACGTTCGTCGCTCTTGCTGCTCAAGGACGTGATGCGACAGCCCTGTTTCTTGGACCAGCGCTCAAACCACTGCTTCATCTTGAACCATGCGCGACCTCGGTGCGCCGGTTCGATCCATGACACGACTTCAAGACCGATGCGGATTGGGGCGCTCGGATAGTTCGCGGCGGTCGCCACGAATACGCCTTGCGCCACGCCGTCGA
>CAZCMS010000085.1:0-1245 GCA_964499935.1 uncultured Candidatus Saccharibacteria bacterium
TGAATATTATTCAGTTGAAAACTATACCAAAATTTTAATATAATTAAATTAAAATTTTTTTACTTGGTATAGTTGTTTTAAATTAATGAATATATATTAATTAATTTTCTTTTATAAAGATATACCATTTAATGAGTCAACTTACTGATAAACAAAAATACGAAATTATCTTTAGAAAGGATATTAATAAAGAATCTTTTAGAACTATTGCTATTAATATGGACATTAATAGAGCTACTGTTACTAAATGGTATAATCAATATATAAATGAAGGCCATTTAAATAGGAATATTGGTTCTGGGAGAAAAAAAATTTGTTCCCGTTAAAAAAATCAAAAAAATAATAGATAACAATAAATATGTTACCACTAATGAAATTAAAACTATTTTAGAAGAACAAAATAATGTAGTTATTTCTAGGCGAACCATTTCTAATCGGTTAAAAGAAATGGATTACAAATTTATGACCCCTTCAACTAAACCACCTTTAACTGATGAACAAATGAAAAATCGATTAGAATGGGCACAAAATCATATTGGTTATGATTTTACTAATGTCACCTTTTCAGATGAAACCTCTATATGGTTACGTTTTAATAATAAAAGATGGGTTAATCGTAATGAAAACGTTAATGATTACGATTATATAAGTCGCTATACAATTAAACTGAATATATGGGCAGCCATTTCAATGAAACACGAATCTAGAATATTCATATTTACAGAAAATTTAACTGGTACCCTGTATGAAAATATATTAAAGCAAAACATTAAAAGGTTCACAGATAGAAATAAAAATATAGTTTTTCAAGATGATAATGATTCTAAACATAGGAGTAAATTGGTAAGCAAATTTAAGGAAGAAAATAAAATAGCTTCATTGCCATGGCCAGTTAATAGTCCTGATTTAAATCCAATAGAAAATATATGGCCTCTTCTAAAAGGAAAAGTTAAAAAATACGTAATAAAAGATATTGAACAATTTAAGGAAATAACAGAAGAATGTTGGAAAGAAATAACAAGAGAAACAATTAATAATACCATTTTAAGTATGGATAATAGAGTGCGAGAAGTTATAAAAAATAAAGGTGGACCGATAAATTATTAAATAAATATACTGGTATATATTAATATTAATGATTTTGGGATCATTTATATTATTTGTTAAAAATAACTATACCAAATAAATAAAAATTAAATATTAATTGTATAATTTTTGGTATATAATTTAATCAATAAATGTATA
>CAZCMS010000086.1:0-1218 GCA_964499935.1 uncultured Candidatus Saccharibacteria bacterium
CTCCGTACACGACAAAAACTTATAACCATATGAAATAAAAAAGAAAACCGCTGATATTTTCAGTAAAATTCCTGACTTCTGACAGCAAGGGATTTTAGTATGAAGGATATAAGCGGTTTAACGAGCAGTTTAAATGGGTATTTGCAATGGAACAAGGCTCGAACAGCGTGTTTTTTAAAATTATTGTTAGGTTTATTTGCGGTTAAGACGATTAACTTAAAAGAAATCGCTTTATCGATGGGAGGCAGGGCCTCGATTGATTCTTGCTACAGACGCTTGCAACGATTTTTTGCTCTTTTTCAAATTGACTTTACTCAAATAGCGCGGTGGATTTTTAGTTTGTATGTTGTGACCCAGGAAGATTTTTATTTGGTAATAGATCGAACGAATTGGTATTGGGGGAAGCATAAAATAAATATTTTTATGTTAGGGATCGCTCACGAAGGGATGGCAATCCCTTTGTTTTGGGAGATGCTGCCTAAAGCGGGAAGTTCTAATTTTAAAGAGCAAAGAAAATTGATTCTGCATTTTCTACAAGCCTTTAAAACAAGTGGGCTAAAAGGAATATTAGCCGATCGAGAATTTGCTAGCGGAAAACTTTTTCGTTGGCTAAATAAAAAGAATTTACCTTTTTATATTCGAATTAAAGAAGGTTCAACGCTTGAAATAAAAGATAAAAAATTTCATAAGGCAAAAAAACTTTTTTCACATTTAAAGCCTAAAGAAAAAAGTATTTTTTCGATGAAAGTTACGTTATTTGGAGCAAATGTTTATCTTGCTGGCTCTCGCTCAGAGAAAGGCGAATTAATGATTATTGCAACCAATCAATCTCCCAAGAATGCCATTGTTATTTATCTGCGTCGTTGGGAAATAGAAACCCTTTTCCAAGGACTTAAAGGACGCGGCTTTCATTTTGAAGCGACTCATATAACAAAACTAGACCGTGTAGCGAAATTGACGGCTTTATTAGCGATTGCTTTTGCTTGGGCACATAAAGTTGGTGAATGGAAAGCGATCAAAAAACCGATTATTTGGAAGCAGTTTATTGGTGAAAAACGGCCTCAATATTCTTATTTTCGTTATGGCTTAGATCATATTCGTGAAGCTATTTTGCATATTTCTAATAAATTTGAGCAGCTTGCTCAGGCTTTTTCGCTTATTTTGCAGCCTTATTTGTCAAAAATAGAGGGCGGTTCATGATTTTTGTCGTGTACAAAG
>CAZCMS010000087.1:0-1215 GCA_964499935.1 uncultured Candidatus Saccharibacteria bacterium
GGCACGCAGGCGACGGCGATGCTCGATGCGTTCACGTCGTCGCTCAAGGGGCTCGTCCCGGCGAGCGGCGGCGGCACGAGCAAGTTCCTCCGCGCCGACGCGACGTGGCAGACGCCGCCCGACGCCGACCACGCGCTCGTCACCTCGGGCGTCGTGCCGATGGGCAACGGCTCGACGCAGGTCAGCTCGGGCATCGGCGTGTCCGGGACCACGGTCACGCTCCCCGGCGACACCGACCTCACCGCGGGGACGACGACGGTGGGCGCATTCGGCGGCGCCAGCTCGTCGATCCAGACCGAGGCAACCTGCGGTCACGATATCGCGCTCGGCGCCGACACGCTGTTTCTGATCTGTCAGAGCGGTGGCGTCTACGGCATCACCGGCGGATGGGACGGGCGGATCCTCTTCGTTCACACGACGACGGCTGTTGCGACGGCGCACGAGGCGACCGGATCGACAGCCGCAAATCGCATCCAGATCACAGGCAGCACCCCGAGCGTCATGCTCACGAGCGAGACGCGGATGCTCTGGTACAAGGGCTCCGCGTCGCGTTGGCAGATGCAATTGCCTGTCCGCGTCGGGCAGCTCCTGAGCGAGACCTACGTCAACGCGACGACCTCGCTCTCGGTCGGGACGACTGCGACCGTCACCGGCGCCACGACGCTCAACGGCGATGTCACCGTCGGCAATGCGTCGACGGACCTGATGACCGTGAGCGCGATGATTCGGATCGGTACCGGGTTCGAGACCAAGACCGTCACGAGCGGCATGTCGGCGACGAGCTGCGGTACTTCGCCCACCGTCGTGGGCTCACGCACGCTCGGCCACGTCGTGCTCGGCACCGGAGCGACCGGCTGCGTGCTGACCTTCGATGTTCCGTTCGCGTCGTCGACGCCGACATGCGTCGTGCAATCGCTCAGCGGCAGCGAGCGCTACTCGTACTCGTACAGCGCGACGTCGACGGCGATCACGATCACGAGCGCGAACGGGCCGAACACCTATACGTGGATTTGCGGGGACCACTTCTGATGCCGAACCTCGACAAGGCCAAGCCCGCCATCCTCGACCCGCGCGTGACGCTCGCGCTGCTGACGCTCGCCGTCGGCGCCTCGGGCACCGCGCTCGGCGTCTCGCTCTCGGGTGACGCGCCGACGCGCGACGCGCAGCTCGCCTCCCTCGGCGAGGCTCTCGCGCGCGGCTCGGCGACGGTCCGGC
>CAZCMS010000088.1:0-1209 GCA_964499935.1 uncultured Candidatus Saccharibacteria bacterium
GACGAGCTTCTCGGTAACTTCCTGGCCATCCGCCAGAAGCGCGAGAACACGTTCACGGCGCACAACTTCGACAACTACAGTGGCGCTGACTGGTTCATCCAAGCGGCCGCTGCGCAGTCGGACTGGCCTGACCTCGACGACGTGAACGACGCTGTCACGGACGGCGTCACGCCCATCTGCTCGACCCCGACCGGCTCTTACGTGGCCATGACGGTGTCGACTCGCTCGAAGGATGCCACGGGGCTGCTCGACGACTTCCGCTCAGCCGAGACGCACCGCGTGTCCGTGCTCGATGAGGTCGCTGACACAATCAAGCTCAACCACGCGCTGACGTACGTGAACTTCCGTCAGATGGACAACCCGACCCTCGCGGACGGTTCCGTTGACGTGAATGCGCTCATCCCGCCCGGTGTGCTGGTGCCCTACCGGTACAAGCCGTGGTTCCTGGGTCAGTTGGATGCGTTCTTCCAGGACGGCCGCTTGCAGCGCCCGACTGAGTGGAGCGCGGCGACCATCTGCCGCATCGACCCGTCGAACAACAGCCGCATGCAGACCAAGACTGCCGGCCGCGTCATCGACCTCCATCACCAGGCCACGTTCCGCATCAGCGAGACGACGCCGAACTGACTTCCTTAGCGCCAGACGTCTCCGCAGTGATGCGCTTGTGATGTCTGGCGCTGCCTTCCTTTTCGCAAAGGCAGCCTAAATTGGCTCAAAAAGACTACATCCGGCTTGCTGCCCTCATTGACGGGCAGTTCCAGGCTGAGGCGACCAACATCAGCATCAACGGCGAAAGCGGCGCGCAAGCTGTCGAGACGATCGCCAACGGACTGAGCGGCAAGACGCCTGGCTCCAAGAGTGTCGAGTTCACGCTCACCAGCGCAGTCCCGACCGGCGGTATGGAGTTCGACTTCCCGACCGCAGTGGCCGATGGCTCGTATCACGAGGTCCAAGTCGTTTACGGCGCCAAGACGCTCGTGAGCAAAGGCTGGTTCCAGAGCTTCAGCCTCTCGCAATCGACCAACGCCGCAACGGAAACGAGCGGCAGTTTCAAGGGCACCTTCGAAGTCCCGAAGTGAACTGAACAATGAGTGAATCTGGGGAGATTCAAGGTTCGCCTTTGCGCGAACTACTGGCGACGCCATCTCCCTCCCTGCCCTTCGAACTGAAGCGGCGACAAGAGGGGGGTGGCGTTAAGTCGTTTCCGGT
>CAZCMS010000089.1:0-1209 GCA_964499935.1 uncultured Candidatus Saccharibacteria bacterium
TGGAATAGTTTTGACTTAATCTGACACTTACTACTTGAAAAAAGTAAGGTTACCCGTTTTGATAGTTATGTCTAGTAATTATCAACTCTAAAGAGAGGTAACCTTATGTACGAGTCTACTCAAAAAATCATTAAGAACAAAGTGGGTTTATTAAATTTAGCCGAAGAGTTAGGAAATGTGTCAAAAGCTTGCAAAGTAATGGGCTTTTCGAGGGATACATTTTATCGGTACAAGTCAGCAGTGGAAGAAGGCGGCGTAGATGCTTTATTTGATAAAACCCGTCGTCAACCTAATATGAAAAATCGTGTAGATGATGCGGTTGAAAAAGCCATATTGGATTATGTAATTGAATGTCCAGCGCATGGTCAAGTCCGTGTGAGTAATGAAATGCGTAAGCGAGGGATTTTTGTATCCCCTAGCGGTGTTCGATCAATTTGGTTAAGGAATAATTTAGCTTCATTTAAGGAGCGTTTAAATGCTCTGGAAAAGAAATCTGCGGAAGAAAACCTTGTCCTAACGGAAACGCAGATTGCTGCCCTGGAAAGGAAAAAAGACGATGATTTAGCTTGCGGTGAAATTGAAACAGCACACCCTGGCTATCTTGGCTCACAAGATACATTTTATGTTGGCACGCTGAAAGGCGTAGGCCGTGTTTATCAGCAAACTTTCGTTGATACTTATTCAAAAGTGGCGCACTGCAAGCTTTATACAACCAAAACACCTATTACCTCGGCCGACCTGTTAAATGATCGCGTATTGCCGTTTTTTGACGAGCATAGCATGCGAATTTTACGTATGCTGACCGACCGCGGCACAGAGTATTGTGGTAAAGTAGAACAACACGACTATGAGCTTTATTTGGCGTTAAATGAAATAGATCATACCAAGACAAAAGCTCGTCATCCGCAAACAAACGGAATTTGCGAGCGGTTCCATAAAACGATTTTAAACGAGTTTTATCAAGTGACATTTCGCAAGAAAATTTACACGGCACTTGACGAACTGCAAAAAGATTTGGATGATTGGATATACTATTACAATCATCACAGAACTCACCAAGGTAAAATGTGCTGTGGGCGTACGCCGATAGAAACATTACTTGCTGGGAAAGAAATCTGGAAGGAAAAAGTTGAAAATCTCAACTTAACCTGACAGTAAACCCATAACTGAAAAACGGGCGACTGTCAGATGACGTCTAAACTTCTACAC
>CAZCMS010000090.1:0-1207 GCA_964499935.1 uncultured Candidatus Saccharibacteria bacterium
TAACGCTCCCTGCTAATACCGGTCCACCTAGTCATTAATAACGACTAGTAATAGGACTAGTAATATGACTATATCAAACACAATAGAACCTGTAGAAATTTACTACAACACCCAACGCAGAAAGCGCTGGGCAGCCATCGAAAAGCATAGAATTGTTCAAGAAACTTACCAACCTGGTGCCACAGTCTCGTATGTCGCCCGCAAACATGGTATACCCCCGAGTCAATTATTCTATTGGCGAAAAGTGATGGAGAGCGGTGCCTTGACTGGTGTTAAAACAGAAGAAGAACTCGTTCCAGTGAGCGAGGTTAATGATTTGAAAAAGCGCATCAAGCAGCTGGAGCGTGTGCTTGGCCAGAAAACGATGGATATCGAAATTCTGCGCGAAGCAGTAAAAATAGGTCGCGAAAAAAAACTTATATCACGGCAACCATTGCCCGGATTGGAAGATTTGGATTAAGGGCTATTGCACGCGCACTACAAGTTGCGCGTTCAAATATTATGGAGAAGCTGAAGAAAATGAAAAAACGCATTACACGCTACAATCCGCAGGAAGATGAAGCCCTGCTGCCATATATACGTGAAATAGCAGATCAACGTGGCAGCTATGGTTATCGACGCATCACGACGTTATTGAACCATCGCTTGCGAAATGAAGGTAAGAATACGGTAAATCACAAGCGTGTGTATCGAATCATGAAGCTAAATAAATTGCTTTTACCAGCTTATGGTAAGAAGCCGTCGCGCATACATGATGGCAAGATTATCACGCTGAGAAGCAACACACGCTGGTGTTCAGATGCATTCACCATTCAATGCCAGAATGGAGATAGAGTGTTTGTCGCTTTTGCAATGGATACCTGTGATCGAGAAGTGCTTGGTTACATCGCTTCAACAATTGGCATTGACGGTGAAGCCATTCGTGATTTAATGACTGAGTGTGTTGAGCACAGATTTGGAAAAGTTGATAAGCTGCCACGTCCGATACAGTGGCTCACTGATAATGGGCCTTGCTATGTATCACATGACACCGTTAAATTTGCTAGGACACTGGGCTTTGATGTTTGCACAACACCATCATACAGCCCGGAAAGTAATGGCATGGCCGAGGCTTTTGTGAAGACTTTTAAACGAGATTATGCGTCACTGGACAAGCTTGAGAATATGCATGATGTGATGAGCAAGCTATCAAGATGGTTCGATGACT
>CAZCMS010000091.1:0-1205 GCA_964499935.1 uncultured Candidatus Saccharibacteria bacterium
CGTAAGCTTCCCCTCCAAGTATACACATCTAAACTAGAGGTTCAGGCCGCTATTTTTTCTCTGTAAGCTGTCGGTGTCAATCCATTTAATGCGTCATGGGGACGCTCGTCATTGTAATCAAGCAGCCACTGCCAGCTAATTTCTCGTACTTGATCTAACGATGTAAATAAATATGCATTCAACACCTCCTGTCGAAATGTTCTATTAAATCGCTCAATATACGCATTTTGATTTGGTTTGCCGGGCTGAATATGAAGCATTTCAATATTGTGTCGTTGACACCATGCAGCAAGCTGCGATGAAATTAGCTCCGGACCATTGTCCATGCGAAGCTGCTTTGGAGTGCCGCGCCACGAACAAATTCGGTCAAGTACTCGCACGACTCTTGCTGCCGGTAATGAGGTGTCAACCTCAATCGCCAAACACTCACGAACCCCCTCATCGATCACATTAAGGGTACGAAAGCGTTTGCCGCAGATTAATGCGTCATGTACAAAATCAAGAGACCAGCTTTGATTAACGGCAGGCAAAACAGACAACGGTTGCCGTTTGCGCGTAAGCACCATTTTCTTCTTTCTCCTTGGTAAATTAAGCCTCATTAGGCAATAAATGCGCCGTACGCGTTTGTGGTTCCATCGCTTACCATTCGCTCTTAGCCAGCCGTAGCATTTCCAAAAGCCCCACCGCGGCCAACGGTCAACTAGCTGATTCAGAGCGTGTCTGATATCTTCATCTTCTGTCGCTACTTCTGCCACGCGATACCATGCTGAGCGACTCATTTTTACAGCTAGGCACGCTCGTTTGATTGGCAGGTCGTATTCTTCTACGAGTTTTTCTGCCAGCTCCCGGCGATCAGAAGATGTCAGAGCTTTTTTGTAATGACATCTCGCAGCGCATAATTTTCATGGGCAAGCTCAGCATACATCTTTTTGTATTGCGCCAATTCACCCTCAAGTTCGCGAAGTCGCTTTACATCTGCTGCTTCCATGCCACCAAATTTAGACTTCCATTGATAATAGGTGGCTTCGCTGATGCCATGCTGACGACAAACATCTTTGACCTTAAGGCCAGCATCTACTTCTTTAAGAATGCTGATAATTTGGTGCTCACTGAAGCGTGATTTTTTCATTTTTAAGTCTCCTGGTTGGTTGTATTTTGCCAGAAAACTCTAGTTTTGGAATGTCGCTTTAGCGGGGAAGCTTACG
>CAZCMS010000092.1:0-1194 GCA_964499935.1 uncultured Candidatus Saccharibacteria bacterium
ACAGGCAACGTAGAGCCATCAGAAACAAAACAAGCGACTATACAACTTACTACTACCGGATTCCAGGGCCATCCTGAATGGGGAGGTTATCTTGCTGGCTGTAACTATATTCTTAGCGGTGCTAGCTCTCCACGAGGTGGCAACTGTTCAGCGCAAGTAAATGCCGATGGCAGCCCTCCGTCTGTCGCTGTTTCTTACACCCCAACGAATGCGGATATTGGAAGGCAGATATGCGTTGTTGCCACCCTCACCATAGGCAATGCCAACTTCTATGCCAATCCCGCAGCCCGCACTGTCCAACACTGCTTCCGTGTCATCACTCGCCCATACATCCAAGCTATTGCTGGTGATGTCTCGGCAGGTTGCCAAGGCAAGAACGCCTCGATACTAAGCTGGAACCGAAACGGTAGTGCAGGGTTCGCTGGAGCGGGCGGAAGCTATGCAGTCTATGCATACAATAAGATCCTTGGCTTTGCTGCAGGACAAAATATTCCATCAAGTGAAGGTTATGGCAGCGCTCCTGCAAACCTTGCATTTGGTAATACCGAAACAGCTGCAATAGGATCAGGTTCCTATACTGATGGCACCTATGGCGGTGGCTACGTAGATAACTGTACGCCTAACTACTATGACACTAAACCAGCAGGTACCGTTGCATGGACTGATATAAATAGTATGGCGCTTAGTGTAAAGAAAAACTTTAGCACTAACGGCTCGGTTACTATCAGCGGTGGCCAAGTGCCAATTGCTACAAACGCTCGGCTCTATGTAAACGGAGATGTGTATATCGGAGGTAACATCACTGCACAACCAGGTTTGGTTGAGAACTTGGCTCATGTTCCAAACTTTACAATTATTGCAAAAGGCAATATATATATCGGAGCAAACGTTACTAATTTGTACGGCGGATTTCTTGCTGGAAATCAGATAGTAACTTGTGCGAACAGCAACTACACTCCTAAGATGCTTGCATCTGTAGGAACTTACAATGAATGTCGTATGCCACTTACAGTTACCGGCTCACTCGTTGCCAAAAAGATACAGTTCCTTCGTACTAACGGTAGTTTGCTTGCAAACCAGCCTGCTGAAGTTGTGAAATACAACCCACTTGCATCCTTTATGCAGTCGGCGTCATCAGATACTGAACATAATGCAGCGTACGACGCGATTACAACGTTGCCACCGGTGTTGTAA
>CAZCMS010000093.1:0-1185 GCA_964499935.1 uncultured Candidatus Saccharibacteria bacterium
TCGTTCATGTCGTCCATTGTAGACACTCCGCGCAATGCAGCGAAAGGCAGGGATTACCTTATGGGGCCATGCAAGTCACGCTTACGCCGGAATCTACCGCAGTCCCGGTGGTGACTTGCCGGACGCCCACGCTGACGAAAGTAGAGCTATTGTTAGTGACGGCCACCGCGTTTCCCGCCGCTGTAGAACTGCCAGTACAGGCATAATTATTAGCGGTCACCGGCATGCTTACTGCCAGATCATAGGCACCCGCGCTTGAGCGGCTACAGGAGCTAAACCCCGCTGCCAGGAAGCCGGTACAGTCGCCGTTGAACTTAGCAAAGAAAACACGCACCGGGGCCGATGCCGGGGAAGTGACGAGAGGAAAATTAGTGCTACTTTGGCGGACGTATGCCCCGCCGCCAGCGCCCGGAACTAGCAACACGTTCGAGCTTGCCTGCGATGCCGCGAGCGAAATGTCTGCATTGCTGCCGCTGCCGTCGCCGACGTAGCCGACAGCCGCCCCGGTTGAATCCTGAAACTCCGCATAGGCGACAGCGGACACGCCCGCCGCATTTCCTTTCAACGCAAACCGGCCGCCCGTGGTGTAGTCGCCGCTGAAAGTATTCGTACCGGTGAACGTATTATTCCCCGAGAGCGACGCGCCGCCCCCGCCGCCAGCCTGCCACGTTGGGGCCGCGCCTGCGCCGTTGGATGTGAGAACCTGCCCGGCCGTGCCCGGCGACGACCCGCCCAAATCCCACGAGCCGTCAGCATCAATTACAAGGCGTTGGTTACCGCCGGCCCATAACCACAACGGCCTAGCTTTAGCGTCGAGGTGCAAGCCCGTGAAGGGCGCGTCTGTCACATCGTCAATCGACGCCGAAGGGGTCGAGGGGGCTGTATCAAAAATAATAGATCGTTGCCCCGAGCTTTGTATGCGGAGAATGCTACTCCCGCTACCGCCCGACCTACGCAGCAGGGTTGTGCCTTCCCAAATGTTACTCCCGGTCCAAGTGTTATTCCCTGCGAGCGTTGCATCGCCCCCGCCGGCCGCCTGCCATGTGGGGGCCGCACCCGCGCCGTTCGAGGTGAACACTTGCCCGCTTGTTCCGGGGTTACTCGCAAGGTTCCACGCGCCGCTGTAGTCGACGGTGAGCCGGTTAACGCCAGCGGTGAGAAAAGAAATATTCCCATTCGTTCCAC
>CAZCMS010000094.1:0-1179 GCA_964499935.1 uncultured Candidatus Saccharibacteria bacterium
CCGCCCAACGTGTCGCCGGTCGGCAAATCCCCGATCTTGCCGTTAGCCAGCCGCACGATGGGGTTACGAGTCGTCACAGCCGCGCAATTTCACGAATGACCATGTTCGCGTGCGAGAACTCCGGGTTAGTCGCAGGCGTGAATGACGTAATCCCATTCATCGTTACTTGAACTAAATGGTTCCCCTGCGGAACGTTAAGCGCGGCCTCCGTGGACACAAATTGCTTAAAGCCATTCGTGGCTGTTATCGTGCAACCACTGAGGGTCACGCCGTCCACAACGATATCCATAACGGGTTCCACATTGTTACTATTAAGTGACCCAGTGAACTCGACCAGGATGCCGCTGTTGTCGCCAGAAACATAAAACATCCGCTCAAGCAACGGCACTACCGTGCCGCCATTCGTGAAATCCGTTTGTAGAGACGCATAACCGACCCTCGGCAGGTTCTTGCTCGCGAACTGCGCGGCGACAAACCCCTCCATATCCGAGAGATTGCCTACGTCAGAACAGAACACTTCCTCCGCAGAGATGATTGCGTGCGGGTAAACCACAGATGGGTCAATGGTTGTCCCCGGAGACGCCCCGCCGGACCAGTTGATCGCTAAATCGTGCCATCCGGCTTGCACCGGAACCACACACACCATGCCGGCATTAGAAACCCCCACGAAACCGGATGTGCCAGATGACGCGCCAGTACCGCATATCGCAGCCCCGTCAACAAATAACTGGAATTTATTGTCCAGCTCGTTTACCGAATCATTGCTGATCCCGGACGCGCTAAACCGTATGAGTAGCGCGCTCTGTGCGTAGCGCGTCTGCACCCGGAACGACGAGAATAGCGGTGTAGTCACCGTCGTCGCGGTCGAAGTATTGCTACTCGCCAACTCCCTGGATATTTGCGGCTCCGTGTAAATCATTGGCCAGCCAGCTTGCGGGAATGTGTCCATTTCCCGGTCGCTCGTCACGCGACAGCGTTGGCAAATCAGCGAACCGTGTTGTGACGTTGGGAGGCTAGCTGCCTTGATGAAACTTGTAGTACCGTTCTTCCAGTCAAGTGTCGCGGTATGCGGGCCGGGAGATAGGCCAGATACAACGACAACGCGACGAACATTTGCCTTAGCACCGCCAACAGGGACAGTCTTTGCCGCTTGCCCTACATCAACTCCGTCCACGGTCA
>CAZCMS010000095.1:0-1178 GCA_964499935.1 uncultured Candidatus Saccharibacteria bacterium
GCGCGTTCGTTGGGGTTGTGCGGGAGGTTGAAGTGAAACGGGAGATGGAGGTGAGTCAGTGAGCGACTTCGATGAAGTGAAGAGCAGGTTCCTGGCATGGCGCCACGTGGATATGCCTTGCCCCAAGTGCAAGGGCTCCGGCGTGGTCATGTACGGCAGTGGGGCGACGTGGCGCGGCGGCATGGGCACCACATCTGTGACTCCTGGCGAATGCGACGTGTGTTGGGGCACCGGTGATGCTTACCGCCATGGCGTCGACCTCCGCAAAATGCGCGACACCGAAGACGAGCGCGTTGCAAAACGCGCTGGAGAACTGCTCGCGAATGCTGCCGGCGCGAACTTTGAGTCGATGAAGCCAGCTGTTTTTGAGGTTGTTCGCGAACTGGAGAAGCTGGCTCGCGGGCGGAAACAGCGGCCGCAGTGGTTTCAGAATTGCTGCACTGCGCTAGCCAACAAGCTCACCAAAGTGGCGTGCGCAAAGGTGTCTACATGACCGCCCGCATCCACTCCCTAGCCGCTCACCGCAACTCCCTCCACCGCCAAGTCCGCCCAGAGATCGAACACACCGTCTCGGCACCAGCTGACCGCGTGGAAGTCGAGTGGCGTTTCCCGGACGGCATGAAGGTCACGGACTTTTTCGAACCCGAAGCAGCACGCGAGTTTGCGGCGCTGTTGATTGAGGCTGCTGATGACGCGGAGGCGAGGACGAGATGACGACGAGAATTTACGGAGCGAGTGACGACCTGATTGAGTTCGAGGGCGACGTGCGTGGCGAGGTCGACGCGTACGGGACAGACGATGCTGAGCATGGCGTCCTGGTCATCTGCAGCGACGGCACGTTGCTGGAAGTGAAGTACGGCAAGGGAGATGAGGCCATCTGGGGCATCACGGTTCTGCAGGAGGGCAGGCTGTTCGTTGGCCTTGAGCCTTGTGACGATGAGAGCGCTGACCCGTACTCCGACGTTGCCAACTTCGCTGACGGTCTGAAGTGGGCCAAAGCTGCGAAGGAATGGGAGGCGGTTCGATGACCGGCTCCATCCAAGACATCATCACCATCGTCGTCGCCGACAACGCCTGCTCACCCGAAGACGCCTCCGCATTCTGGGCGCGACTGCCGGAGAAGGTGGCGATTGCGTTGGTGAAGGCGGCTCCGAAGGTTGCGTTTGATTGGGTTGAGT
>CAZCMS010000096.1:0-1176 GCA_964499935.1 uncultured Candidatus Saccharibacteria bacterium
GAAAAATAGTTTAATTTTACTTTATGGCACCAAAAGGAAATACTTTCGCTTTAGGAAACGATGGAGGGAAACCGCCCATGTTTGCCAACCCGGAAGATATGCTGATAAAGATACAGGCATACTTTGAAGAAAAGATAGAAAGTGGCAAACCTATAACCGTTTCAGGATTAGCGTATTATCTCGGATTTGTAAGTAGGCAATCGCTTTACGACTACAAAATAAAAGAAGAGTTTGCTTACATAATAAAACATTCTATACTATTTATAGAGAGTTGTTACGAGGAAAATCTACATACAGGGAATTGCACCGGCTCAATTTTTGCCCTAAAAAACATGGGTTGGAAAGATAAGACAGAAACAGGGTTTACCGATTCGGAAGGTCAGGATATTAAGGCTTCATTTACTGTTGTTCAATTAGGCAATACCGATATACCTATACTTGAAGATGAAAAATGAACAAATTAACTACAGGGCCACTTTATACGAAGATTGCAAACTGTAAATCAAAGTATATAATTCTACAGGGTGGCAAATGGAGTTCAAAAACGGTAAATACATTAGTTCATTTAGGACTAACCGCAATAAGTTCAAAAGTTGTTATTACAGTGGTCGGCTCTACAATTCCAAATCTTAAAAAGGGGGCGCTAAGAGATTTTCAAAATTACGTTTCCGGCAAAGAAGGAATAAAGGAAAGGATAAAATCTTATAACGATTCGGAACGGAAATACATCTTCACAAATGGATCAATACTTGAGTTTACAAGTTACACAACTGCATTAGAAGCCACCTCTGGTAAAAGGGATATAGCTTTTTTTAATGAAGTAAATGGTATTACCTACGATATTTTTAATAATGTTTCTATGTCAACTGGCGGACAAGTGATAATGGACTATAACCCGGTGTCACCCTTTTTTGTGCATTATAAGATATTAAAATCCACACCATCCGATACGCAGTATTATGGTAAGTTTACACGATTCATTACAGACCATAGGCACAACCCATTTTTAAGCCAAGAAAAGCATGATGAAATAGAAAGCATAAGCGACCCGGAAAAGTTCAGAGTATATGCCAGGGGGCTTACAGGAAAGATTGAAGGGGAGATATTCAACTTTACCAAAGTTGAATCAATACCGGAAAACCTGCCATTTGGGTTCGGATTAGATTTTGGCTATAA
>CAZCMS010000097.1:0-1174 GCA_964499935.1 uncultured Candidatus Saccharibacteria bacterium
CACGGCGTCGGCGGCGTCGATCATGAGCGCCGCCACCCGCAGATGCTCAGGGTGGTAATCCTTATGCAGATACTCCCAGTATTGATCTGCGTTCATCGCATACTGGCCGCTTCGATCCTTGGCATGTACCTTGGCAGCCGCCGCAATCCGCGCCTGCCGCGTGTCGTCGCTCATTCCGTCCCCCCGCTCGTGAGTTGTTGCCGAGTAGCAACGGCGGTAAAGAGCTTGGTGATCGGCACATCCAGCGCGAGGAGATGCTCGAAGTCTTGCTCCTTAAGCCAACCGGGTTGCATTCGCTGTGCTGATGGGATGTGGAGCAACCCTTTGATCGTGAATCCTTTGAAGGACATCGCCTCTCGCTCCACTTCCAACCAGACGGGCCGCGGTTGCTTGCGAATATCTTCCAGCGACATGGACGGAAAGCCTTGCAAGAGGTTCGGCAGATAGGATTTACTCATCTCGTCCCCCCGCTCGCGTCGTCATCGCCGTAGACCAGATCACGCAGGGCGATCTTCTTGTCCTCGATTGTGCTGTCCGACTCAAACCCCTTGATCACATCGACCAGCTCATCCACCGCATCGAAGAACGCCGTCCGCTCAGGCAGGAGTGCGACAATCGCGGCATCGGCCATCGCTTCGCTGTAGTTCTGGCAATCGTGGTCGTACATGCATCGATATTGGGCGTCAGCCATTGCAGCGATCACCGCCTCTCGCCGCTCCCGGCTGACGCGCTCACGCATCGTCGGCTCGTTGCTAGAGGTATCCATCGAAAATCCTGATCTGGCGCACATCGCCGTTCCACATCGACCATCCGAGAATCAACTCGCCGTGCTCATCGCCAAACGCGATCAGCTCCTCCAATGTGTCGAACTCTCGAAACCACCCCTCGACGCCATCGGAATGGTCGCGCGCAATGTTTCGCCCAATCTTGCGATGGTTCGTTCCCTTTGAAAGCCAGGCGCCCTCAGTTGCGGCAAATTTCTTATCGAATGCTTCGGCGTTTGGCAGGGTCCGCACTTCGACGCGGGTATATGTTTCGTGGTGCGTTCCCTCGCAAGGCTGCGTTTCGCTCGACTCCGAGACTCGATCGATCAAGAACTTCATCCCTGCTCCTCCTGCGCCATCGCCGCGATCCGGGCGGCTACCTGTTCGTGTGGCAATCTCGTGGCGAGCAC
>CAZCMS010000098.1:0-1169 GCA_964499935.1 uncultured Candidatus Saccharibacteria bacterium
GGGGCCGCTTGCTGCTTCGTGTCCCGTAGGACAACGATCCCATTATGCTCCGCATGTGGAACGATTGCAAGTATTATTTTCCCCATGTGGTGTGCTCAGGGCAAAAAAAAGACGCCCCGGAGGGCGTCGGCCGATAAGCGGTAGGGTGCTATGGCAGGTTATCTCCCCGCGCGGCCGTCAGATAGTACGCGCCGACGTCACACGCTAGAAAGTGGTCATGATTGGCGACGGCTGGATCGGCTGTTGCATCGAGCGCTACCAGGAACACGACTGCCATCAGCTTGGCGATGATGGTATTGATGCCGTTAGGGCAGGCGTCCGGGTCCTTACAGGTCCCGGTGCATTGCTGCCGCTGTTCGTCACTTGCGGCCAGGGTTCTTATTGTGTTGCGGCTCGCTACCTTTGCTTTTGCCAGAACCATTAGAACTGTTAGGCCCTCCGGAGTCCACCACTGGTCCATCGCGCTTCATCCTCTGAGACTGTTCATAAACGTCGTCGCGAAATTGTCGCAACACCTCCAGTTCTACTCGCTCCTCGGCAATCCTGCGCGCGGGGGGCCGCTCTGGATCGAGGTCTGGCGTAAGCAACTCCCACGCCTGTAGCCGAAACCCCTTGGCAATAGCTTCCAAAGTGGACAGCCGTACATTTTGGCCGGCCAACACTCGCGTGATTGATCCCTGCCCGATCTTACCGGGGAACTGCGAGTAGGTCGCGTCGCCTTTCAGCTTCGCAACGTTATCCCTGAGGATCGCCTCAGTCGGCGTTAGCCGCTTGGCTGGTCGTTTGTTATCCATATCCGGAACATTAGACCAGATAAACGGCACCACTTGTGGCTTGCAATCTTCCGTATGTGGTGCGATAATCGGGTCCATGTGCATAGACCTCCCGGCTCTAATAGAGCGCCTGCGCAACATGCCGAAGCGAGAGCGCGACCAGATCGCGGTCGCGGCAGAGGTCGGCAAATCAACGGCGGACAAGATCGCATACGGGTACATCAAGGACCCGTCCTACAGCTCGGTGGTCGGCCTGTCCAAGGCGATTGCCGAGGCCGACGCTCGCCGCTGAAGCACCAAATTTTTTTGCCTGCGGGTAGGTAAATCTTAGAAAACAGGGGCGGCAATGTTTCTGTTTTACGCGCAGGAAATACATGGTGATGACTCGGCGGACTC
>CAZCMS010000099.1:0-1161 GCA_964499935.1 uncultured Candidatus Saccharibacteria bacterium
TCGCCTTGCCTGAGATCCGGATCTGGGACTGCTGGTAGCCGAACTCGCACGCCACGCACCGGCAGCCCTTGCGCCACCCAGCCGCCCCGTGACGTGGCACCCGTGCTGCTCTCTCGGCTACCTGTGTGGCGTGGGCCTGGGTACACCAGAGACACCGACAGCCCTGATCCCAGCGGGCAGCGGAGTGAGGGAGTCCGATACCGGGCGCGGGCTTGAAGTCCGTCACTGCGCCTCCCGCCCGATCAGTGCGGCGAGTGCGTCGGCGGTGAACTCGATCGCCTCAAAATCGGCGGCGAAGTCCTTGTGCTGCTGGATGGCGTCGAGCAGGTCGGCGAGAGCGGTGACGATGTCGGGGCTGGCCGTACGGGCGATGTGGGCGCCTTCGTTCCGGTCGTCACAGAGGCACACTTCGTGCTGTCCATTGCCGGCGAGGACATCACCCACGTCGGCGTCCCGGTGGAGGTGCCACGGGAACTGAGCGCCGAACGGCAGCGCGGCGACGCTGTCGCGGAGCTTCTGTGCGGCGGTGGTGAGGTCAGTGGGCATCGTCGCCTCCGGGCATCTGGGCCGGATCCTGTGCGGTCAGGAGCGGGACGTCGGGCAGCGCGAAGAGTTCGCAGGCGACGCGTCCGACCTCGCGCAGCTGCCGCCGCGCCTCGGCGAGGTCGCGCTCCAGCTCGTCGATGGTGTCGAGTCGGAACTGGCGGGCTTCGTCGGCTCGATGTGCGTCCCGCAGCGCTTCGTCGCGTTCTTCGCGAACGGCGGTGAACTCGTTGCGCGCCTCGTCGCGTTGCTGCCGGAGTCGGGCGTTCTCCGCCGCCAGGTTGTCCCGCTGCGAGCGCATGTCGTCGCGTTCGTCGGCGAGCGCGTCGCAGTTGAGGATGGCGTTCTCGGCCCGGTCGGCGCGGCGGCGTTGGGTGACGAGATCGGCCCGGGTCCGGGCGAGGTCCGCCGACGAGTCGCCGAAGAACGCCTCCAGCCGGTAGGTGACGACGTCGCCGATGGCGTCGAGGGTGAGCGGCTCGCCGGTGACCTCGAGCGTGGCCGTGGTGGGCTGGGTGTGTGGCAGCAGGCGGCGCATCGGCTTGTCGCCGTAGCGCTGCCTAACGGCGAGCCAGGTCAGCCAGTCGTGATCGATGCCGCCTTGGACTGCCCACCGGC
>CAZCMS010000100.1:0-1155 GCA_964499935.1 uncultured Candidatus Saccharibacteria bacterium
GAGGACAAGCCCGATGATCCGGGCTACTTTATTCTCTGATAACAACCAGGCCGGGCCAGCTCGCTCAACTGAATTGGCCCGGCGTTCCACACACTCCCCTACTCTATAGACGTAGCAGCGGGGGAAAAGTTGAAAGGACTCGTACAAATGGCATGGCCTAAATTCTTCCATCAACCTGGCACCCAGCAGGCGCAGGAACGCGGCTGGGAAGAGATACCCCAGACGGCTCCGGCCTGGATCGATGAAGAGGACGAAGAAAGCGGCGCGGGAGCCTGGTGGATCGGCAAAATTATTCTGTTCGTTTACGGCGTGGTTGTCATTGTCTTCGCGTACCAGACATGGCAGCTCGTTGATACGATCTTCCCCGCTGACAACCAATTCATGAAAATCAGCACGGTCTGCTGCCTGGATATCATGAGCCTGATTTTTGCTATGGCAGAAATGCTCTACCCATTCAAAGCGCGCGGCGCGAAAAACCTTGCAGTAGGAATGTGGCTGGTCACATTCGCCGGCGCTCTTGCGGCCAGTGCTATCTACATGTACTTGAGCAGTATCCAGGTTCTACACGGGGTTGTGGACATGGGTATCTTAGTATGGGCATATGCCATAGTGGTAATCATTATGGCCGCTGACGTGTTGAGTATCACGGTTGGTATTCGCCTGGAGGTAGAGGCGGCGAAACAAGAGCGCCGGCGCGCACGATTTATTCGCCGTCAGCAAGCGCAAGCGCAAGCGCAAGCCCACACACAGATTTATTCGCCTACTCCCCCAGCGAATAATCCGGCGGTCATTGAAGCAGACCAGATGATGAAGTTCTTCGCGCAACTTATTCGCGAATCTCAGCAAGGGGGTACACAAACGGATGCACTCCCTTTAGTTGGCGGCTCCCAGATGCAACAACATTCTGGGACTACGAAGAAGACAGCGAGCGCACACCGCGCGCCAAAGGCCAGCGTGGCCGAAAGCGAACAGACGAAGAAGTAGACGCGATTATTCGCCGCTTCGATGAAACTGGCGAACACCCCTGGCTTGATGATGCAGATTTTATTCGCTGGAAAAACGAGCGAATAAAAAAGCAAACCGGCGAATAAAATTTATTCGCCACACGAGATCGGCGAATAAAAATGGATTGCCCGATGCACAATTGGAACCTGG
>CAZCMS010000101.1:0-1142 GCA_964499935.1 uncultured Candidatus Saccharibacteria bacterium
CTCTTAATTATACGAGAGGGCAGGCCAGATTTACAGGAGATGGAACCGAATGGGTAAATTTATCTCAGGCTTGTTCCTCGGCGCTCTGGCGCTGGGACTCTCGATTTTCACGGGATCACGGACACTGGACTTGCTCGCGTGGGCGTTGCCTGCTACTCAGCAGATTTACCAATGGCTGGGACTCTGCGCATTCGAGGGCGGCATGTTGTTCTGGAGCTACTACTTTATTATGGGCGCGAAGGGAACGCCACAACGCTCTATCTCGATTTGTATGGCCGTCTTTAGTATCGTGGCAGTCAGCGTTTGTACGATCGCTGCTCTCTCGCTGGATGCAAGCCAGAAGGGCGAGATTGCGAAACTCTCCCCCGATGCAGCTCAGGCCATCATCATTTTTGTAGGCGTGGTCATCGTAGTGAATGTGGCCGCATACCTTTGCTGCCACCTCTTCAGCGTCGAAAACTTGCGCCGGATGAAAGAGCAAGAGGCTGAGGACAAAATCTACGAGGCTGGATTGCGTGCAATCTCAGGACTTGCGCCAGCAATCGCCGCTGATGCAGCTCCACATCTCGCAACTGAATGGGCGAATCGAACGTGGCAGCGGATTGTACCAGGCGTGGCACACCAGACCTACTATCTCCCGAATCAGCAACAGACGCCAGCGATCGCCGCACCAGCACCGGTCACTTTGGGACAAACGAAAAGTATTGACAGTCCGATTCAGCCGAGCGAGAAAACAAGCAATCAGCTTTATCGTGAACAGCAGCGCAACTATCGCGCGGCATATCAGCCGGACTATAAAGCGCGTGCTGTCGTGGATGCACGCCGCAAAAATCGACAGGCGAGACTTGCACGCCCAACAGGAAATATTATTGACGCGCATGGCAATCCCATCACGTCAGCGTCAATAAAAAAGGAGAAAGAGCGCCCAGAACCGGAAACGGAGAAGATCGCAGTCCCTTTAGCTCAGGGCGTCCCGGCGGCAGACCAGGGCGCAAACTCACCGATGAAGAATATGCGTATGCCTGGCGTGCGTGGCAGGAAACGGGCGTCTGCCCCTGGCGCAACCCGCGGGAAATGAAGCGCCATCCGCCCAAGGCGGAGGCACTGGCGAAAGTATTGACGGAAGGAGAGTGTCAATAAAA
>CAZCMS010000102.1:0-1134 GCA_964499935.1 uncultured Candidatus Saccharibacteria bacterium
AAAAACATAAAAAGCGCCGTCATAATTTTAATAATAAATATAGCTCACAATATAAGTTTGAAGAACTTCTTAAATTTTTTAATAATAGCTGTTATTGGAGCAGACATAATTTGCACCCTTTAACCAAAAAAACTTTTGCCAATTCCATTTCTGGTAAACAGTTAAATGAAACCTTTAGATTTCTCATTAAATATGGTTTCTTTAGAAACTCCTATTCTAAACTTTTAAAAACTTATCTTGAACATACTAATTATTCCACTTTAGAATATATTTCTATTGACAGTTGCTTTATTCGTAACGTTATTGGGCTCGACTCAGCTCGTAACCCTATTTATGGTAATAAACCTGGAATCAAAATTCATGTATTGGTTGACATTAATAGGGTACCTATTGCTTTTGTTACTACTAATTGTAACGTACATGATAAAGTTATGTTGGTACCTTTATTCAACAACTTATTAATTGATCCTAATTTAATTAAGAACCATTCTAAATTCTTTTTAGCTGATTCTGCTTATTATGATCCTATACATGCTGATTTTTTATCGTCTTATGGTTTCTCTACTATTATGGGACGCAATAAACAACACCTTAAAAAGGATGTCAAAGAATTTATTCCAACTAATTCTGCTGATGATAATATCAAAGCTATTATTGAAAATTATAAAAAAAGAGTTGTAGTTGAAAACCTTTTTTCTAATATTCTTAGGTTACCTATTGTCATTAATAATTATCAAAAAACTAAAGAATCCTATAATAATGTGCTATTATTTGCCTTTTTCATTAATTTGGGTAAAAAGATTAACATTATTATTAGAAGGAATAATGATGAAGAATTTAAAAAGGAAGAAGATTTAAAGGCTCAAAAGAAAAAGGAAGCAGCTGAAATCAGAAGATTAGAATTAATAGAATTAAATAAAAGGAAAAAGATTAATGATGAAAAAAATAAGGTTAAGAGAGATGAGGAAAATAATAAACGTCTCCAATTAATTAAAAATAAAATATGTAAACATATTAATTTTAGAAAATTAAAGAAATGTCATAAGACTGCAATGGATAAACATAATAAAAATAAAGTTATAAAAAGAGGAAAACCCAAAAATTTGTCTTACGATAAATGTAGGGAGCTTTATA
>CAZCMS010000103.1:0-1118 GCA_964499935.1 uncultured Candidatus Saccharibacteria bacterium
TGCTGGTCGCGAAGATTCCCGGCGTGGAGATCACCGCGTACAACGAATGGCTCGCCGATGATGTGTACCGGGCGGAAGTTCGGGCCAAAGGCAAAAACACCCGCATGAAGTTTGTTTACGAGCGAGACTTTTATTCCGCACCGTGGCGATTGATGGCAATGGAGTCGGAACCAGCGTGATTCATTGCGCGTGCTAACATAGTCCCAACTGAATGAGCGAGCATCTTGCCGCCCTCGTGACGTGAGAACGTCAGGTGGGCGGTTTTGTTTGTTAAGGGCGACATGGCGGATACGGAACAAACTGAAAAAGAATTTAGATGGTCAAAGGCCGCCCTCGCCGCTGCGGTGCTTGTTGCTGCTGACGAAATCACCAACGAACAAATCGCCAAAGAAGCGGGCACGAGTGTCGTATCCCTTTGGCGCTGGAAGCAACACCCGGAATTCATGGAGCGCGTGCAGGAGCATGAAGTGGCATTACAGGCCGCGATGCTCCGCCTTGCCATCGCCAAGCGGCACAAGCGTCTCGCCACACTCGACAAACTTCACAACAAAGCCTTGGCCGTGATCGAAGCTCGCGGCGAGGAAATGGCGGACGAAGCGCCTGGCGTGGAAACGGGATTGCTCGTCAAGAGTTACAAGCAAGTTGGTCAGGGGCCATCCGCGCAACTTGTCACAGAGTACGCCGTCGATACGCCGCTCATGCGCGAGATCCGGGCGATCGAAGAACAGGCCGCCAAGGAACTCGGGCAATGGGTCGAAAAGAACGAGCATGGCGGGCCGCAGGGTGGACCGTTGCGCATTGAAATCGTTGGCATCGATACGGGGGATGTCTGATGGTTGCAGCGGCCGTCAGCACCCAGCAGCCCGCGACCACGATTCGCTATTGGCCGCGTGGCGCGTCTGCGGACCTGTTCCGTCACCACGAACCAGAAGTCATCATCTCCGGCCCGGCTGGTACAGGGAAAACATTCGGGGCGCTCTGGCGGCTCCACCTCGCGGCGTTGAAGTATCCCGGCATGCGGGCGCTGATGGTGCGCAAAACGCAAGAGGACTTGACCGCCTCCGCCGTCGTCACCTACCGGGAGCGCGTGCTTGCGGCCGGCACGTTTGATGTCGTGC
>CAZCMS010000104.1:0-1105 GCA_964499935.1 uncultured Candidatus Saccharibacteria bacterium
GAGCCTTACCAGCGATGATGATTGAAACATCAACATCTTCCTTAGACTTGAACTGATCGTATGCGCTTGCTAGAGCTGAAAGTGAAATTGTTGATTCTGTTGCGCCATTTGTTCCGCCTGTTAGGTTAGCGTAGTAAGCAGCAACTGTAACTGGAGTCATATTAGCTGCTACATCTGGAGTCATTCCAGCGATGTCAGCATTAGCCCAAAGGTAAGCTGATGAATCGTTGATAATATCCTTGTAGAAGTTTGTTGTTCCAGCCTCTGATCTTGCGTCTGTAGCGCGAGAAGCTGAGTTGTATACTTCTAGAACCTGATTAGGTAGACCAGTGAATACACCAGTTGTATCGATAACAACCATATGTAGTTCATCACCTGAACCTCCACGCTGCTCTACGAATGTAGATGTTCCTGGCGCTCTGTCGAATAGGTTGAAATACTGCCAATTACGGATAATCTTAGTATCGTTAACTTCTTCAACTAGGCTGTATCTATTAACTAGGTTAATATCAACAGAAGCTGAACCAGCTGGTGTATTTGGCTCAATTGAGCCCTTTCCGGATACCTGAACATACTGTACTGTTGAAGATGGTGTCTTAACAGTGAAGTATTCTCCTACAATAATCTGGTTAAGAAGAGTTGTTAGAGTAGCTAATGATGTGTTAGCGTCTTCATCTGTCACAACGATTGTTGCAACGTTAGAGTTAGGTGTATATGTGATTGTCATTACAGCGTTAGCTGAAATGCTCTCTGCTGTAATTTCTGAGTTAAATGCATCCGCTGATCCACATACTGAAACTCGTAGTGAGTTTCCTAGTGATGAAGGAAAACGAGCAAAAAACTGTGCGTTAGCAGATAGTGATCCCTGCTTTGCTGAAAAATCGTTCTGATTCTTAATCTGTGTGTTTGGAACAGATGCACCTGCATAAGCATTAAATGTATTTGCGTCAGCTGCACGTGAGATATAGAGTGCATTTGAATAAGCAAGGAAGTTTGATGCAATCATGCTGGTTTCGAAGTTGTCGTCTGTTGGTCGCCCGAAACGAAGTATCTGTGTTGCCTCGTCTGAAACGAGAACACGCTCTTCAACTGGACCCCAAGAGAA
>CAZCMS010000105.1:0-1090 GCA_964499935.1 uncultured Candidatus Saccharibacteria bacterium
ATGTTTTGAACCGTTGCCAATTTTCATTTAATTCTTCATCTCTTTTTAATCTATTCAGGAAAGTCCTTTTAGTACCTTTATAATCAATTCCTATATATTCATGAAGATGTAGTACTCTTATTCCTGATTCAATCCCATATTTATAAAATAACTTTCTTGAAAAGTTAGCATTTGCAGAAACCTGATGCTTGCTATACTTTACAGTAACACCCGTAAACTCTTTAACTCCATTAGCAATGTCTTTAATCTTCTCTTGCAACTTGTCTATCCTTTTAATTTCCGTGTTCCATGTTCTAATTTTTTGTGTAATTCCTTTCATAGATTTTGACAACTCTTCCCTTCGCTCTTTATACACCCATATTTGGGTATAATATTGTTTTCTTCTTTTAGTTAATGTTCTTTTTACCATAATTATTTTTTAATACCAATAATATTATAATGTACCATATTTTTCTATTAAATCTTTTGCTAATTCCGGTAAATGTTTCTTTATTTCATTGGCATAAACTTTTATGGCTTTCCTGCAAGCATCAATATGTTTTTTATCATTGCCGTTTCGGTCAAGCCGTAAAACAAAATACTCTGCATCTTCATCGCATTCTTCAAAAATTGGTTCATATCTTGGATTACCAAAGAAATCATAGTCAAGAAGTCTTTTACCTTTAATTTTTTGAATATAATACCTCTTATGTAACCCTTTAGGGTTTTCTTCTTTAAATTTGATTGACATTTTATTTATGTTTTAATGATTAAATTACTATTTTTCTTACTTCGGCTCTACGACCTGACTTATTCATTCTTTTGATACCTGAATTGTATAATTTATGTTGTGAAATAAGTTCGGCAATTCTCTTGTGAGCCGATTCGTAACTTATTTTTGCCTCAAAAGCACATTCTTCCGAAGTCATCCCATCAACCCTTCGTTTGTATGCCTCTAAAATCTTATTATAGGTTGTTTCCTTCGATTCTTTTACTGATTCATGTGCTTCATTGCTTAATTCATTAAACCCGCGTATTGGGGCTGTAATTGGGCTGAAATCAAATTCTAATTCCATATTATGTATTTTTGGTTTAAATTTTGATATAATAA
>CAZCMS010000106.1:0-1087 GCA_964499935.1 uncultured Candidatus Saccharibacteria bacterium
GAGCCCGGCTCGCGTGGGCAAGCCGGCTGAGCTCAGCCGTGAAGCTTGGTCATAGCGAGCCTCAGTGAGTCAAACGCGTGGGAGGGGAAGGCGTGGAGCCGAAGAATGATGGAACCAAGATCGTTCGCCCCGGAGGGCCGCCCTGTGGGTGAGTTCTTGCGTATCGACCCCAAGGGTAAGTCCGACAGGCAATTGCTGATCGCCTCGCTCAAGCAAGCTGAGGCGACGCACGGCTGTCTGGAGAAGCACATCGCTGAAACGCGGCTGGCCTATCTCGACGCGACCGAGAAGCGCCAGCAGCTCACCGAGGTCGTGTACGGCCTGCGGGAAGATGTGGCGGGCGTTCAGTCCACCCAGCTTGAGCAGGGCGCCCAGGTGCGGGTCCTGACGCTGGCTCTGGGCGTGGAGAAGCCGGACGCTGGCGAGGTGAAGCCCAAGGCGCATACCGAGGTGTCGTGGTCGGCAGTGCTCAAGATCACCGGTGCTGTCGGGGGGTCGATAGCCCTCCTGATCTTCCTCTACCAGGTCGCCGCTGCCGTCTTCCCCGGCTTCCACCACTACATGATGAGCCTGTCCCCGACATGAACGCTGGTCAGAAGGCCGCCGTCGCCGGCCTGAGCGCGACCCTTGCAGCGCTGGCCCTGGCTGCGCCCCGCATCGCCGAGCGGGAAGGGTGGGTCCCGGCAGGTTACGTGGACACGGTGGGGGTCAAGACACGCTGCCTGGGCAGCACGAAGGGACCTATCGTGGTCGGGAAGACCTACACGAACCGCGAGTGCATGGATCAGTACGCGGCGGACCTCCTGTCGCACGGCTTGGAGGTGTCCGCCTGTCTACCGGCCGGACTCCCGCCCAAGGTCCACGCTGCCTTCATCCAGAACGGGTTCAACATCGGCCCCCCGAACTTCTGCAAGTCCAGCATGTCCAGGAAGGCGTTTGCCGGGGACCTGAAGGGCGCCTGCGAAGCCATCAAGCTGTACGTCTGGGCTCAGGGCAAGGACTGCCGGATCAAGGCGAACAAGTGTCTGGGCGTCGTGAATAGCCGAGCCGATGAGTACGCCTATTGCATCGAGGGTTTGTCATGATC
>CAZCMS010000107.1:0-1084 GCA_964499935.1 uncultured Candidatus Saccharibacteria bacterium
GACTAACCATTCATCAGTTATAGCCTGAACATTGTCGATGTCATAAAACAAATTCATATTCAATATTTCTTCGCGATAAGTGCGATTGAAGCGTTCAATATAACCATTCTGCGCAGGTTTTCCTGGTTGAATAAATTTTATTGTTACGCCATTTTTCGCAGCCCAGTTTGCCATAGTGCTTGAAATATTCTCCGGACCATTGTCAACGCGAAGTTCATTTGGATAGCCGCGAATTCCTGCGATCTCGTCAAGAAATTCAGTCACACGCTCAGCTGGTAGTGAAAAACCTGCTCTAATTCCTAATGCTTCACGGTTAAAATCATCAATCACATTTGCGGTACGAAATCGCCTGCCATTCATTAAGGCATCACTCATGTAATCGAGAGACCAGCAGATGTTAGTCTGCTCGGGTTGAACTAGCGCCAATTTTTCGCGTGATGGCAACCGTTTTCTCGGTCTTTTTCGAAGATTCAGTTTTAGCTCCTTGTAAATGCGATACACGCGCTTATTATTCCAATTAAAACCAATATTTCGCAGGCGCGTATATAGCTTCCAAAAACCATGCGTTCTGTTTCCTTCCGCCAGCGCGAGAAGCTCTTGCTTGATTTGCGGGTCATCCACTTTCTTCTTTGGCTTATAGCCAAACACGGTTCGACTTAAGCCAAACAAGCGGCAAGCACGCTTTATACTTGCCTGATGCCTTTCAATTGCATAGTTCGCTAATCGTTTACGCTCCGCTGGCCTTACAGCTTTTTTTCAACAACATCCTTGAGAATGCGGTGATCAATACTGAGTTCTGCATACATATGCTTTAACCGGCGGTTTTCTTCTTCAAGGTGGCGAAGCCGTTTAAGGTCAGCCTCATTCATACCGCCAAATTTTTTACGCCATTGATAAAATGATGCACTACTGATCCCATGCTTACGGCATAGATCACCGATCGGCATACCAGAATCTGCCTCTTTTAATACCGTTATGATTTGTTGTTCTGTAAAACGGGTTTTTTTCATTCGTAGGGCTCCTATTAGCCTTGATTTTAACAAAACCCTACTTCGATGGTGTACTAATTTAGGGAGGCCTTACC
>CAZCMS010000108.1:0-1080 GCA_964499935.1 uncultured Candidatus Saccharibacteria bacterium
CACGAATTCAAATGCGAAGTGCAATGCCCTTTCTTTTACATTCTTTTTGAAAGACCTCATATGGTGTTTGGTACCCAAGACACTTACGAGGTCTGTTATTCAGTTTGCTTTCAATTAATTGAACTTCTTCATCTGTCACTATATCGAAATTCATCGCTTTTTTGAAATACTGTCTTACAAGACCGTTTGTATTCTCATTCGTTCCTCGCTCCCATGAGCGATAAGGCGTGGCGAAAAATATCTTCATATCCAGCGCTTTTGAAATAGCCTCATGTAAACTAAACTCACCACCATTATCTAGTGTCATCGTATATGCTAACTCTTTGAGCGGCTCCAGTCTTTTTATTAATGCTTTTGATACTCCTTCCGGATTTTTAGTTTTTATTTTTGCCAAAATAGTTAATCGACTAACACGTTCCACAGAAGAAATAATTGCTCCTTTGCAATTGCCTCCAATGATGGTATCGCCTTCCCAATCACCTATACGTAGGCGCTTATTTACTATCTCCGGACGCTCTTCGATGCCTATTCTGTTTAATATCTTGGGCTTTCGCGTCTGAATTGATGCATAACGCCTTCTTCTTTTCTTTTGGCATCTTAAGTGCGTGTATAACGTTCCATGCTCTCTTCTATCTTTCAGGATTCGTTGATAAATATATTCATGGCTAACTGTTTCTTTACCCTCCAATTTTAAACGACCTGATATTTGGTCAGGACTCCATTGATGGGTAACTAACCGCGTTTTGACATAATCCCATGTCTTATCTGATACCTTTCTGGCATTTGCGTGACCTCTTATAACTAAGCGTGTGCGAGCCTTTTCATCTGCCACACGAAAACGCCATCCTCTTTCGCCTCTATTACGTTTAAGCTCGCGCGATAGCGTAGACGCAGATCTTCCTAATCGCCTAGCTATCTTGTTTTGAGAAAAACCCTCGCGCAGAAGGCTCTCTATCTGATATCTTTCTTCCGTGGTCAAATGCGTATAATTCATAGCAACTCCGATTCCAGTCAGAGCGGCTATTTTATACCATTTGACCGCTCTTTTTTATCGTGTTGCACTTCGCATTTGAATTCGTG
>CAZCMS010000109.1:0-1079 GCA_964499935.1 uncultured Candidatus Saccharibacteria bacterium
CAGGCTAAGAAAACAAAGACGGTAGTAAAAGCATTCTTTTACTCAGTTGACAGAGGCCATACCAATGTAACAGAAGGAACAGGAGATGCAGTTTGGGCTGATCCTGTTTCCGGCGAAACTGAAGTGGTAGATGAACGCCTTGATGATGCTACACAAGTAATATTATTCAGTGAAGGTGGAGCAGTGCGTGTGCCTGATGTAACTTTTGAACGCACTGCTACAGGATGGAAGCTAAGAAACGGCGAAACATTTTCTGAATTTGAAAACTGGATCGCAGTTGCAATATGGGATGTTGATGTAGTAGAAGATGGAAGCGGAGCAGCATCTGATGAAGACATACACTTAGTGGAAGATGATGAGGATTTTGATAGTGACTATTATTCCAAAAAGAATCTTGCTGCATTCGCCGGCACTATTGGCACAACAACATTTCCTGCCCTAGCATTAATACCTACCGGAACAAAAGCAAGGTTTTCAACTTATACAGGTAGTCAACGATATTGGAAGCTTCAGTTTGCAAGCGGAGACACGGTTCACTTTAATGGCGATGATGTGAATGTTATCTATCTGAGAAAGAATCAGCATATTGATTTTTTCTTTAAAGATGGCGTTTGCTATGTAACTGATTTTAATCCAAACAATGTCGAACCGGGGCAAAGAAAATTAGTTGATAGGGTTGGGC
The DNA here is from genome assembly GCA_964499935.1 of uncultured Candidatus Saccharibacteria bacterium. Taxonomy (GTDB): domain Bacteria; phylum Patescibacteriota; class Saccharimonadia; order Saccharimonadales; family UBA4665; genus CALBGR01. The sequence continues at coordinate 683 of CAZCMS010000109.1, forward strand.
TGAACCAAGTCCTTTTGGATGGCACTCAGTACAATATCTCCGATTTGCCGGGATTGTTTTATGATCATGTAGATAAGATCGGTTACGTCACAATTGCCGATTGGAATGCAGACCCGACGAAACAACACTATTACGCTGTTGACATGATTGGTGGAGTATTCAAAGTTCCAAAAGACATGGATATGCACTACAGAGCCCTGAAAACATTCGATGGCTCAAACGGATTGCCAGGACTTTACGAAGCTGACCAGGTTGGAGAATATCCAGACACGCAAGGAGATCATGGTACAACGCCAACACTTGACACTTACAGGGACGGACCTTATAGGATGAAGACCAAAATCATCAATCCGGGGCAAGAGACAAGAGTAAAAGCAGTAAGGCAATATGCCGCTGT
>CAZCMS010000110.1:0-1079 GCA_964499935.1 uncultured Candidatus Saccharibacteria bacterium
CATTGCCCGTCTCCGATCTGATGGAGACACTATGCACAACGCATAGGACGGTGTCAATGCGTTACGAATAGAAAAATGAAAATATTATGCGCAACGCGGGTTAGGCCCGAATCGGACCTATTTCCGGCGACGCATTTCCTGAATTTGCTTGAGATTTCCGATGTACCGCAGGGCATCGGAGAGCATTTCGCCCTCCAGACCGGCGAGGGGATTGTCAGACACCCCCTTATTCCACGTCCCGCGCCCGTACAGTAGCCATTCCAGGTTGACGCCAAAGAAGTCGGCGTATCTTCGGGCGGCCCTTGTCAGGCCCCGGTTGCCGTTCTCATGGCCATAGTAGGTCGCCTCGGGCACGCCGAGCGCGCGGGCAGCATCGAGCGGCGTATCGTACTTACGCTCGCGTGCCCAAGCCAGCCTCGCATGGGGGGTGTCTAGCTCCATGATGGCTATTTGCATAAATTTTCTATGCGTTAGGCATTGACGTAGCCCTATTCGTTGTGCATAGTAACGGCATGATTACAGGTGACCAGATCAAGCAGGCTAGGGGTACGGAATCGCAGGCGCGCTTCGGTGCGCGGCTCGGTGTGAACCAGTCCACGGTTCACCGCTGGGAAAAGTACGGCCCTCCTGCGCGTGGTCCGGCCAACATCGTGCTGGAGCAGATTGTATCCGCTCCACAACACGAGGCCGTCGGATGAAAAAATCAATTTATGGATTCGAGGATCGGGACTCGCAACGGAGGAAAATCCGGCTGGGCGACGATTTCGTTGGCGGCCAAGTAAATATCGAAAAGCGAGATGTACACATCTCGATCCCAATCCAGATACAGGATGTTTCTGTTTTCGATTTTGCCGCCGCATCTGTGCGTGACGCAAAGTCCGACCCTGATTTTGTTTTTACTGACGCGCTCGACGGAGCAAATTGCATCAGGACTAAATACGGGCACGTCCCCGTAGCACACGCATTCCAAGAGTTGCATTCCACTTCCCCCGCTATGACCGGGGTTAAGCAAACGATAAAAAATACTGTTCGTCATCTTACAAAGGCGAATGTGGTTAGCACGCACCTGCAACAGAATC
>CAZCMS010000111.1:0-1078 GCA_964499935.1 uncultured Candidatus Saccharibacteria bacterium
GACGAAGTCGTAACAAGGTAGCCGTAGGGGAACCTGCGGCTGGATCACCTCCTTTTTAAGGAGAGAGCTGCTCATTTTGATGACGCAGCTCATGGTCGAAGGAAGCTTTGGCTTCCGGGTTCCAGTTGATCGTACAAAGTAAATATCGAGAACCAAAAGTTCTTTACAGCAATAGCCGACCAATTTTCGGGGTCGTAGCTCAGTTGGTAGAGCATCTGCTTTGCAAGCAGAGGGTCGCGAGTTCGAATCTCGCCGGCTCCACCAAATTGGGTTGGCGAAACCGTCTTGGTTAGACTGCCACTTTCTCAGACCTTGGGCTCATAGCTCAGTTGGTTAGAGCACGCGCTTGATAAGCGCGGGGTCGATGGTTCAAGTCCATCTGGGCCCACCATTTTAAACCGGACCGGTTTAAACGGGGGGTGGGTTGGATGGCGGCAGTCACTGGCGAATCGCTGCAATAAATTTCGTTCTTTGAAAGTTCAGACAAACAGAATTGTAATTGTGTAAGAAGGTAAGATAAACGCCTAGAATACTAGTGTGTTTGCATAAACCAGTTACAGCAGATGATGGATGCCTTGGCGTCATCAGGCGATGAAGGGCGCAGCAAGCTGCGATAAGCTTCGGGGAGCGGCATACACGCTTTGATCCGGAGATTCCCGAATGGGGAAACCCAGCACCGGTAATTCGGTGTTACTTCGAGATGAATACATAGTCTCGATAGAGCGACACGCGGAGAAGTGAAACATCTCAGTATCCGCAGGAACAGAAAGAGAATCGATTCCGTTAGTAGTGGCGAGCGAACACGGAACAGCCCAAACCATCGGGATTTATCCTGGTGGGGTTGTAGGACCACGATATGGAAAGCTTAGATTAGGAGAACCGTCTGGAAAGTCGGACCAAAGAGGGTGACAGTCCCGTATTTGAAAATCGAAGCAGACCTAGTGGTATCCTGAGTAGCACGGGACACGTGAAACCCCGTGTGAATCCATGCCGACCACGGCATAAGGCTAAATACTCGATGACGACCGACAGTGAACTAGTACCGCGAGGGAAAGGTGAAAAGCACCCCTGTTAGGGG
>CAZCMS010000112.1:0-1071 GCA_964499935.1 uncultured Candidatus Saccharibacteria bacterium
GCACGCATGCCCCGGCCCGGTGCGCTGCCTCGACCCCAGTAGCACCGCCGCCGGGGCTTCTCTGTGCCGTCTCGCTGTGGTATCCTATCCCTGCTGGCGGGGTGCGCGGCTTTGAGACGGCCCGATGCCTCCCGCCTGAGCCGTGGCGGTGGCCGTTTCCGGGCGGTTGCGGTGCCGACGCGGGCCGGGGCGTATCCCCGGCAACCTTCGCCGCTGGCTTTCGGGCTGGCGGCGATTGTGGTATACTGGCAACAATCCGCTCGCATGCGGAGGTGGAAGGCTTCGCGCCTTCGTAGCGCCCCGGCCTCACCCGCTGGGGCGTTTTCGTGTCTGCTATAATGTGTGTAGCGGTAGCTCAGCAGGCAGAGCCAAGGGTCGCGGGTTCGAGTCCCGCCCGTAGGCAAGCGTACCGACAATGCGCAACGCCGGGACGCCCCCTCGTTGTCGGCGGAGGGGCGTTTTTCGTGGTATACTGTCTCTATGATTATCGTGTTTCGCTTTCACACGGTAGTCTGCGGTAGCTCTTGCGCATTTCCCCTTTGTCCTTCGGTGACGATGCGGCCCCTACTCTCATGCGGCGGGAGTAGGGGCCGTGTTGCGTCTAGAGACAACAAAAGCGCCCAACCCAGGTGTGTCCTGAGTCGGGCGCTAGCGTCTAGGCGGGTTGTGGAGCTTGCTATGCGTGCGCAGGAAGGCGCTGGCGTGGCCGTGCTAGTGGTGGAGGTATGTCCAGACGGCCAGCAGAAACCCCGCGCCACTACATGCCATGCTCACCAGTAGTCCAGCGCCCGCGATCAGCAGAGACAGCCAGCCCCGGATGCCCGCCGGGCTATTCTCGATCTTGCTGATGCGCTCGTGTTGCGCGCGTGAGGCTTCCGTGAGGCCCGCTACGTTGGTAGCGGTACGGTTGGCTAGGTCGGTGGTAGCGGTGAGGGTTTCCCACATGCGGTCATAGTCTACTGTGGCCATGCTCGCGCCTTTCCTTGTCGTTGCCATACTCTCACCGCCCCCAAAAACCGCTAATACCGCCGCTCCAATTGCGCTACCCGCGTCGCCACACCAATATGCGAT
>CAZCMS010000113.1:0-1068 GCA_964499935.1 uncultured Candidatus Saccharibacteria bacterium
GGAGTTCTGGAGGTCTACGTCGATGGCTTCACAGAACACATCGTTCGCGATGGCGTCATGACGTGCGTTGGGTATCGAAGGATGCCGGACGGCAAGAAAGTGGTATTGCGATTGGCGTGGCCAGCGGTGAACACCGCCGAAGCGGTCGAAAGCGCCATCACCGCAGCCGCTATGCCGACCGCAGCGCCCCAGAACGGGAGCAAGCGCGGCGTTCATTGAGCCGCCTCGCCCTGAGCAACAAACTTGTCGAGCGGGATGCCGGTCACCTTGCTAAGCCGCGAGGCCAAGGCAAGCGATGGCGTCCCGCCGTTGTTGACGATTTGGCTAATTCGTGCCGGAGAGCAGTTAACCTGCTTGGCAAGGTCGCCCTTTCGGACCTTCTCGCCCGCCTGCTTCTTTGCTTCCAGCCATCGCTCAAGTGGGTGAATTTGCATGGCAATGGCGTTACCATGACTAAATTTTAATTGCAAATGAATTTTAACCCACAATGCGTGGCGTCATGACCCCGAATCCCCGAATATTCAGCATGGCTAAAAAACTAGGCCGCCCACCTGGGTTACGCGGCCCGTACAAGACCGAAAGCGACGTTGCGGACCCCGACAAGCTGGGGACGGGCGGGATTCGGCTGCGCCAACACCGGCTTTCAAAGGGATGGACCGTCGATTTCCTAGCTGATCGGGCGGAAGTCTCGGGCGGGACCATTTCCAACATCGAAAACGCCGATGGCGGGTATTCCCACGTTACCTTGCTAAAGCTGGCTAAGGCCCTCGGGACGACCGTGGGTGCCCTATTCGACGTTGACCCCAGGGAAGGCCGTGGGCGCGAGTTCTGGCCGGTCTGGCATCAGGCGTCGGAACCGGAGAAACAACGCATTACGGACTACGCCAAGGGCGTTGTAGGGGAAAAGAAAAGGTAACCGACCGGGGCATTCCCGGCCAATAGAGACTATCACCTGCCAAGCCCCGTTTTTTGCGGGGTTTTTTGTTGTCTCAAATTATTTTCACTTTCCCTGATTGTTTAGCTTGACTAAATTTTCAGTCTGCCTTAGTGTCTCTCCATCAGCAACGG
>CAZCMS010000114.1:0-1064 GCA_964499935.1 uncultured Candidatus Saccharibacteria bacterium
TCGCTTCCTTCGCCCGCCGTTCGAGCCGCTTACGCCGTTGCCGTTCGATGCTCAGAGCCGTGAGATAGCCGCAGGCGTAGACGACGACGAACGCGGAGCCGATCCCGATAAGTTCCATTACGCGTCTCCCTTGGTGGTCGTGGATGGGTCACGGTACAGGAACGAGCGGCCGCCGTGGAAGCTGTGCCCGGCGTACTCGGTATCCAGTGCGTAACGACGGCCCCCTATGTCCGTAAGGTGCATGACGGCGTTTTGAATGAACTCGGCCAATTCCTGCGCCTTCTCTTCCTGGTCGGTGTTGAGCATGACGCGGATGGTGACGACGCTGTGCTCTCTCATGCCGCCTCCACCATTGCGTCCCAATCCGGGGCATCGAACCGCTCGTCAACCGCTTCGTTCAGCCGGTCGATCTGCGCCGTCAGGTGTGGCTCACGGAGCCGAACCGCAAGGCGCACCTGCTGCCATTTCTCCTGAAAATAGGTGTCGTCCTGTAGATGCGCCGCGATGCCTTTGAGCGTCGACAAGAGCAGCGGGTCACTGGAATCGAGGGGTGTTGCGAGCAAGAGTGTCATCGGCTTTTCTTTCCTGCAATCGCGGTCAATTCGGCGATACGCGCTTCCACGGCTTTCCGGGGGATGTAGCAGCGCCCGTAGTGTCCACTGCTCCAGAAGTGAGGCAACTTGCCGGTTTCGACATCGGCGTCGAGTTGGTGTTTCGGATAGCCGAATTCGCGCATGACATCGGCTTTGCTCAGCAGTTGCATGTCCGGTTTGGTCGTCTCACTCATGCCGCTTTCCCTTCCTGTCGTGCCGCTGCCCGGCGTCGCATTTCGTAGGCTGATCGCTCGTCAAGCGCCTGGACCGCCTCCTGCATGGTGAGGAGATAGGCGGGGCTGTTCCAGTTGGGATGGATCGTGCCGTAGCGACTTGTGAGGCAGAGCGCGCAGATATGTCCGTTGATCGTGTGGGGATAGGCGCAGACCAGACAGGAGGTGTCAAGCAAGAGCCGCGGTGTCATGCTGCGATGTCCTCAGCCGGTTGCTGCATCGAGAAGGTCTGCGGTTC
>CAZCMS010000115.1:0-1064 GCA_964499935.1 uncultured Candidatus Saccharibacteria bacterium
GCCGCCAGCCGCGAGGCTGGCCAATAGTAAAAGCGGCCTTCCTGGCCAACTAACATCCATGAAGGGGTTCGCGGTTGTTACTTGGTCACTTTTCGGAGGGTTTGGAATGAAACGGTTGTTGATTTTGCTGGCGCTGGTCGGGTGCGGCGGCGATCGCGAGTACCAGCACGTTGAGCCGGCTCCGCAGGACTATCTACATCAAGCGGTCGTGACCGTCGAACAGTTCGACAAGGTCACGAACGGAATGACTGTCGAGGAAGTCACTCGGATCATGGGCCGCGACGGCGAAACGATAGCGGTTAAGTCTGGAATCGAGCACGTCTGGAATAACCCAGACGGAACGATGGTCTCCGTGCGCTTCGTCGACGGCAAGTCGGTCGAGAAGGTCCGGATGGGAAAGTATTAAGCCAAAGCGAAGCAGGACGGGGGTCCGACGCCGTAAGGCTAGGGGGGCACACCACACGCCCTGACAACGCCCGTTCTGCTCCGCTCTATTGAACCGTCTACGATCGTATACTATCATGGCGACAGTAACAACCAATCACGGCCGACCGTCCGCCATGTCTACATTCTGCGAACAGATACGACTCCAGATGGAGAAAAGGCAGCTATCCCACGCGGATGTTGCCAAGGGTGCGCAAGTAAGCCGAGCTTACCTGTATCGCATTCTTGACGGGACGCAGACTCCTAGCATGAAAGTCGCCGACCGTATCGCCGAAGCTCTCGGCTTGGTGATTACGACGAAACCGGCTCGCTAGGAGAGTATTTTCCAGAAAGCTGGATTTGCTATTGCGTGCCTTGTATACGATCGTATACAGTCCGAAGTGTCAAAAGTGTGGTGCTTCTCAGTCGGTGTGGTAACCGACTCTAGCCGCTCTCTCTGAGCGGAGTTGCACCTTGGATTGCAACTCAATCAAGGATCGTCCGCAGCGGAGCTGCGCCTACACGGCTGTAGTCTTCTCGTCGCGGATTCTCCGCCAACTCCCCCCAGCGTTTCTTCCGGGCTCAGCCGGCCGTGTCGTTGCATCTGCACGCGCGGTCGGCGGCTCGGGAACGCGCAGCCC
>CAZCMS010000116.1:0-1064 GCA_964499935.1 uncultured Candidatus Saccharibacteria bacterium
TCCAGTTGGATATGCTCATGCCGGAACTGAACCACACGACCATCTCGCTATCGCGGTACCAGCGTGACAGGGTAAGCAGCACCGAAAGAAATATGGTCAGGGAAAGCAGCATAGGCAGGAACCGCAGCAGGCTGAAGCCCAGCAAGGTGTTGATCGCATCACTTGCCAGGCTGCCGGCGGCCGCAACGCCAATGTAATAAGCGACCCGTTGTGCAATAACAATCCCAACCAGGATAACGAAACCACCGATTGCGGTACTGACCAGCTCTTGCAGTAATGAACGTTTAAAGAGCATAGAATATAGGGTTATATGATTTTGATTTAGTGCAAAAAGGCTGGATAATTCAAGAAGGTTAATCAAAAGGACAAGTTGATGGAATTTAGCATAAAAACCGGTAATCCGGAAAAGCAGCTTAATGACTGCGTTATCGTGGGCGTATTCGAATCGGGCAAATTATCTGCTGCCGCTGCAGCCGTGGATGCAGCATCCGATGGTTATTTAACCACGGTTTTAAAACGTGGCGACATGGAAGGCAAGGCGGGAAGCAGCTTGCTGCTGCAAAGCGTCCCGGGCACTGCAAGCGCACGCATCTTGCTGGTTGGCCTGGGCAAGGAACGCGAGTTCCGCGAGAAAGAATACCGTCAGGCAATCAAGACATCGCTCAAGGCCTTGAGCAGCAGCGGTGTAAGCAGCGTAACGAGTTTCCTGGCTGAGTTGTCGGTGAAGAAGCGCGATATTGCCTGGAAAGTGGCACATCTGGTTGAAGCTGCACTCGACGTGGCCTATCGCTTCGATCAAATGAAAGGCAAGGCGGCCAGGGAAAAAGCAGAATCCCGCAAAAAGCTGGCCAAGCTGGTAGTAAACGTAGCGCGCAGCGAAGTTAAAGACGCCGAAGAGGGTCTCAAGCAAGGCTTGGCTATTGCCGCTGGCGTGCATTTTGCCAAGGACTTGGGCAATTTGCCACCCAATGTATGTACCCCGACCTATCTGGCCGAGCAGGCATTGGCACTGGCCAAAAGCTACGGTACAACGGTCGAAATCCTCGACCAAGCGCAAATCGAGA
>CAZCMS010000117.1:0-1063 GCA_964499935.1 uncultured Candidatus Saccharibacteria bacterium
GACGAAGTCGTAACAAGGTAGCCGTAGGGGAACCTGCGGCTGGATCACCTCCTTTCTAAGGAGACGGCAACATCACGCAAGTGATCGCGCCGATGGTCGAAAGAAGCGCAAGCTTCTGGGTCCTGATTGATCGCACAAAGTAAATTTTGAGAGTATCGTTCTTTATAAACTAACGTCACTTGACCATATGGGGTCGTAGCTCAGTTGGTAGAGCACCTGCTTTGCAAGCAGGACGTCGTCGGTTCGAATCCGTCCGGCTCCACCAAGTTCCGACCCTTTGATGGTTACTGTCATTTTCCAATCTTGGGCTCATAGCTCAGTTGGTTAGAGCACGCGCTTGATAAGCGCGGGGTCGGTGGTTCAAGTCCACCTGGGCCCACCATTTATCATAGGATAAATCTGGGGTTGGGCGACGGCGAAAGACGATGTTTTCAAAATCAACCGATTTTGTTCTTTGAAAGTTTAGGATAGAATAGATTTAATGTAAATGTAAGTGGGTAAGATAAACGCCTAGAATATGAGCGTTTGCATAAACCAGTTACAGCAATTGATGGATGCCTTGGCTTCATCAGGCGACGAAGGACGCAGCAAGCTGCGATAAGCTTCGGGGAGCGGCACGCACGCTTTGATCCGAAGATTTCCGAATGGGGAAACCCGGCACCGTTCATACGGTGTCATTCTGGTCTGAATACATAGGACCGGTAAAGCGACACGCGGAGAAGTGAAACATCTCAGTATCCGCAGGAAAATAACGAGAATCGATTCCGTAAGTAGTGGCGAGCGAAAGCGGAAGAGCCCAAACCGTCGGGATTTATCCTGACGGGGTTATAGGACCACGATGTGAGACTAGAAGAGTTAGACGAACACTCTGGAAAGTGTGACCATAGCGGGTGATAGTCCCGTAGTTTAAAACTCAACTGGCTCTAGTGGTATCCTGAGTAGCACCGTACACGTGAAATTCGGTGTGAATTCGTGCCGACCACGGCATAAGGCTAAATACTCGATGAAGACCGACAGTGAACTAGTACCGCGAGGGAAAGGTGAAAAGCACCCCTGTTAGGGG
>CAZCMS010000118.1:0-1063 GCA_964499935.1 uncultured Candidatus Saccharibacteria bacterium
TCATGCTGCCTGCCCTTCCACGGGAGCCGGGAACACGTCCGGGCGCAGCTCGTGAAGCGGAATGCCCGTCTTCTCAGAGACGTAGCTGCACCGTTCAGCAGGGACCTGCTTGTTCTCCCACTTGTGGCAAACGGAAGGGCTGACGCCGAGATGGTCCGCTACCTCCTTGAGAGGGCGCTGACCGCGATACTTCTTGAGTGCGCTTTCCATAATGGAAACTCTTTCCACATTGGAAATCGGATGTCAAGCGCCCCGAATTTCCAGAGTCGCCATTCATGCCGAGTGGCACTGGAAATAATATGGCAAGATGATTGACCGGATTGGAAAGCGCGAGCCTCCCCGCCTCTTTATCCGCGAGTGGATGGCGAAGCTCGACATAAACAATAAGAAGCTTGCCGAGCGCATGGAGCGATCCGAGGGGACCGTGTCGAAGCTGCTCGGAGCCGCGGACCCACCTCAGGTCGGCAAGAAGCGCACCACCATTAAGGTGACAGTCGAGTACCTGGCGGAATTTGCGGACGCTCTGAACCTAGAAGTGAGCCAGTTGTTCCACGACCCGGAACGGCCGACGCGCGACGAGCTTTTGAGAGGTTACTCTGTCGAAGAGTTAACCACAGCTGTTCAGTTAATCGATCACAGCCGCGCGAGCGCTGCGAAAAGCCCTCAGTCCGTGTTAGGCAATACGGATACTGCCGACGATAAGCACGCACCAGAAGGTAGGCGTCAGCGGCGCGTGGGTTTGGGGAAATAACTACATAGGGGATCGCCATGGCGGCGGAACCGCTCGATCCGGCTGGGGCCGGAGAGGGGATGGAGGAGCTTTTAGCGAAAGCCCTCCGCCCCCTGTCGGTTGACGTGCGGGTGGACCCTGTCACATTGGACCGGGTCTTCACTCTTCACTTTGAGGAGCGCGCCCCGCTCCACATAGCTGTCGGCGCCGCCGACCTAACAGTTATCCTCGCCAGCATTTCCAAGGTCGTGGCGCGCTCCCTGAACTGATTCCGCGCACTCTTTCCAATTTGGAAATCTCCGCTTGACTTTGCGATTTCCATAATGGAAACTC
>CAZCMS010000119.1:0-1063 GCA_964499935.1 uncultured Candidatus Saccharibacteria bacterium
CCGACCCCCTAGCCGCCCTCGCCGGACAGGACGGTGCGTGATGGGTGAGTTCGTCCAGGGTTCGCGCGATGTCGCGTACTCGCAGTACATCAGCCACAGAAGCGGCGTCGGCAGGCAGTCAATTAAGGGCTACGTCCGTCGTACCGCCAGCCTGAACGGAAGTCTTGACGACCTTGACTACAGAGCCACTGATGGCGTGGTGATTGCCATTGATGGAAGTCGTGAACAGGACGACGTTCTATTGAACCTGGGTGTCGAGCGCGCCACGCAACTGCTCGAAGTCCTGACGGAATGCATTGAGGCGGCCAAGCAATGACCGCCCCCACCAAAGCAACCTGGGACGGTGCCATTGCGGCACCGGACCAGGCTCTCATCGAACGCGGCCCTGACCGTCGCGCGATCCCACAGTCGGCCCTTGAACTAGCAGACCTCCAAGCGATGCTCACCGTCCTTGCCGCTCGTGCTGGCGAGTCCGCGGCGATGCTCGTGGGCACCGATGAGTTCAGGCGCCAATCGGGACGCATCGAAGCGTTCAGTGAGGTTGCCGTGCTCATCGCCCAACGCGTCAAAGCGCTGACGGGGGGCCTGTCATGACCGCCGAATCCGACTGGGCCACCTTCCGCGACCAGGGCGGCGTCACGGCCAAGCGCGCGTTCATGGCGGGCAGGGAGGTTGGTTACTGGGCTGGTACGCGCGCCGAGATTGACGCCGTGTACATGACCGGCATCACCGAAGCGCCGACCCCACCCAGCCCCCTCACCCGCGCCGTCATCAAAGCGTCGCGCTGGGTATGGGGACTCGCACTCATCGGGGCGGCTATTGCTGGCTCGTGCGCGTTCGGCTTCCACTCGCAACGGTGGGGCATCGTCGCTCTAGCCCTATCGCTCACCGCCATTTTCGCGGCCGTCGCACGCATGGACAGTCACGGCCACGAACGGGAAGCGGCACAATCCGCGCTCGTGGTTGCGGGGGCAGCGCTTTATTTGGTGGCGCTGACGGCACTCGTCCTGGGCGTTTGGGGGGCGGTGTGAGCGGGCCAGCATACGTGCCACTGCGAATCGTG
>CAZCMS010000120.1:0-1063 GCA_964499935.1 uncultured Candidatus Saccharibacteria bacterium
GTAACTATTCAGCACCCTACGGATGGTTGGGCAAGAAAATTTTCTTATTTGTGAAGGCATTATGAAGTGCAGCAAGGATTCCAACCCCATTTTTTTTCATCGTCGACACATATCCTCTGACTCTACAAAAAATCTTTGCACCAGTCTCAGATCGGAAACAGCCAGATATTTTTTGCCTGACTTTAGTCATCCGAATATCACGCTCGGCTTGATTATTATCAAAGGGTACTCGTGGATTAAAAGCAAATGCTAATGTTGCTCCACCAAACTCTCTTAATCGGTTTAATAAATTTCTCGCATCAGATTCTTTTAAACGTCCTTTTTTTGCTTGTGTGGGTTTTTCTGCGCGTGGACATTCAATTCTTCCTTGAGAAACAATTTTTTTATATTTGTTATAAATTTGTTTAAGTTTTTTTTCTGACAAAGATCGGCTTGTCTCTTGATAGTGTGTTTCAACTTGTTTCTTTATCGTTAAAAGAAATGTTTCCATTTCCTTCGCCCATTTGCATTTATATCGTTCCTGTATAAATGTCAGCTCTCTTAAATGATGCGCATTACAGAGTGAGTGGCTTTTACCATATTTAAAATATGATTTTAAATGATCATGTATCAATGTCCCTTCAAATTTCGGCAATATGCCAATCGCTTCGACAGCTTCAGAGCCTCTTTTTGTATGGATATCATAATGGGTTAAATTGGTTGTGCTTGCGACATGTAGCCAGAAGCGTTTTTTATCCACTCGTAAGCTCGTTTCATCAGCATGTAATACTTTTGAATTTATTAATAGTCCTTTAATTCTTTTCTCTGTTTTTTCAAGCTTATTATGCATTTCTTGATTTGCGTTGGCTAACGTACCTTCACTAATTGATTGTCCAAATAAATCAATGAAAAATTCTTTAAGTCTCGCGTAAGGCAAAAGTTGATATTGACTCATGTAAACCATTAAACTTTTAATTTGTACACCATACTGAACTGTTTGATAGGCCTCAACTGGAAATTTGCCAGCGGTTATATATCCACAACGATCACAACATTTTTTATGCGAACGATGTTCAGTTACATT
>CAZCMS010000121.1:0-1061 GCA_964499935.1 uncultured Candidatus Saccharibacteria bacterium
CGAAAGCCTACGCACAAGGCACTGCGGCGCAGACGGATTCGGCCTTCAACCAAGCCGGGGCCTATGGTGGCTCGGCCTATCAGCAGCAGACCGCGAACAATCAGGAAGCGTTCGGGAACGCGCTGGGCCAGACCCTCGGCGGGCTCCAGTACAACAACTATCTGAACTCGGGCCAACTCGCGGGACAGGACCTCGCACGGAATACGTCTGCGTATGGACAACAGGCAGCGCTGAACACGGGCAATCAACTGACCGACCTAGCCCGTAATGCAACACTGTCCAGCACTGACCTTGCTCGCAACTCAGGTCTTGCGAACGACTACCTGAACCGCACGACTAACGCATTCGACACATCACAAGGACGGGCTCTGAACGCGGCACAGTTGGGGCTTGCGAGTCAGGGCGTAGACCAGAACGCGATTCAAGGGCTGAACAGCATAGGGACACAGCAGCAGGGGAACACGCAGGACGTGCTGAACGCGATGCAGAACTACTACACGCAATCCCAGCTCGCGCCGTTCACCGGCTACGACCTGATGGGCAACGCCCTGTCCCGCTACTCGGCGGCGAATAACCAGACGAGCACGCAACTACCGGGGACAAGCGGCATTACCAATTTCAGCGGCATTCTCGGCCTGCTGGCTAGCTTGGGACTCGGCTGATGGCACTCACCGATTTTACCTACTATGTGAACCGCAACATGGGCGGCATCACGCCCGAGGAAGTCAACTCTCAGCGTGCGCAGGCGGCTCTCTCGGATGTACAGAAGTACGACCCGAACGCATACTTTCGCCCGACGTATGGGAGCGAAGGCAACCTGATCGGCTACACGCTCGACTACAACGCGAGCAAGTTACCGGGGCTCGACGGTGGCTTGCTAGGCGGGACTTCCGGGGGAGATTCGGGCGGCAACTATCTGCCCAGCTTCTCGACCGTGCAGGACAAGATGACGCTGACCGATCCGAACGCGGTCACGAACAGCGACATTTACGGCAAGGTCACGGACAACACGAACATCGCGCACCCGAAGACGACGATGGACTGGCTCGGGCCGCTGCTCG
>CAZCMS010000122.1:0-1048 GCA_964499935.1 uncultured Candidatus Saccharibacteria bacterium
TCATCAATCCGGGGCAAGAGACAAGAGTAAAAGCAGTAAGGCAATATGCCGCTGTGTATATATAAAATTTGAATTAAAGAAATGAGTGAAACTTGGAAAGATATTGACGGATGGAAGGGCCTTTATCAAATTTCAGATGAAGGGCGAGTTAGATCGTTGGACCGAGTAGTTTACTGTGGGAATGGTCCAAGGGTAAATATTGGCCGAATAATGAAGTGCTCAATATCGCCAAAAGGATATGTTACATGCGTATTGAGATTCAATGGGAAATTTAAAGGTTATTCTGTTCATAGGCTGGTTGCAATACATTTTATAGATAATCCAAATAATCTGCCTGAAGTAAATCATAAAGATGGGAACAAGCAAAACAATTGTAAGGGAAACTTAGAGTGGGCAACATCTTCGGGAAATAAAAAGCACGCGTGCGAAACAGGGTTAAACGCTCCGCCGATAAGAGTCGGGTTTACTAATGAATTGAGTTCGTCATCAAAAGCAATAAAACAATTAACTCGTGAAGGCGCTTTGATCAAAGTATGGCCAAGTATGGCGGAAGCCGAAAGAAATGGATTTTCTGTAAGTAACATTTCTGCTTGCTGTCGTGGGAAAGAGCCGACACATAAAGGATTTAAATGGGCTTATAATTAGTCATGAAGAAAAAACAGTTCGCGGCTTTAACCAATAACTATGGTTCAGCTGCAAGAATCAGAATTCCGGTTCTGCCGGCCCTGATGATCACACTGGCTTTGCTTTTTGCAGGTATTGCAAAGGCTCAGTACCAGGAGGTTAACAATAACGGATCAATTTTTAAAGTCGTTGGTAGCAAAAACGGAATGTTAGTTCCGTCGGATACCTTCAATGTGCCGGCTCAATACAGAAATCAGACATGGTTTGCGGGTATTGATTCAAGTGGAATTACTATTCCTTGGTTTTGGAATACTACTGCACAAAAGTGGGTGAGAGGATTAGGTTCTAATGGTTCAGGCTCCAACGGCTCCATCGACTCTGCCCACTTCACCAACAACCTTCTTACAATATTCCGCCCCGGTGG
>CAZCMS010000123.1:0-1046 GCA_964499935.1 uncultured Candidatus Saccharibacteria bacterium
GATTCATATTCCCCTGCGCCTGATTCTGGATCGCTGAGTTAGCCGCATTCCCCGTGGGCGTCCCATTCGTCGCGAACTGGTACATCATGTTCGCGGCCGTGTTCTGGTAGGCATTCGTCGGCGCGACAGTGGGGCCGCCATAGGGCGTGATCGGGTTCTGACCGAGCGTGTTGTTCAGCCCCGACAGGTACTGCTGCCAGTACGGCGTCGAGAACGAATCGGCAGAATTAGTCTGCGTCTGTGTCGGCCCGTTAGTCGAGAAGATATCAAAGAAGCCCATAGTTAGCTCAATCCGTAGAGTGTCGCTGTAGTGCCGTCAACAAACGCCGTGCCGCCAGCGGTCAGCATCAAACTTGTAACCGCAGCAGTGGATAGCCAAGTGAATCCGACCGTAGCTACCTGCAAGCTAGATGCTCGCTCATAGCTAACGCCAATGAATATCTTATGAAACGTAGTGCTGGCGTAACTGGGAATGGTGATTTCGCCACCACCCACCGCATTCGCCTGTGACTGCGTGCCAGGGATTTTGATGATGAAACAGCCATTGGCGGATGCGCCTAACGTGCCTACTGACGCGGTACTTGCCGAGCCAATAATGTATTGGGTGTCAACGTAGTTACCGCTCGTGCTATCGCCATTCACACGAAGAAACACGTTGGCATCGCCCTGCGTCGTCTTGGTATCCCGGCCCCACACGACCATTTTAAGATTCGTGTAAGAACCAGGGATTGACGAGAACGTAATAGTTGATTGCGACGACGACGTAACAACTTGGGCAATCCTAGTCCAATCACCGCCCCCGGAAGGGGTCGCCCATTGTGTGTTGTAGTCGGTGCCGTCTATCTTTTCCAGTACCTGCCCAGCAGTGCCGCCAGCCGGGACTCCTACACCATCAGCACCATCGGCACCAGCAGCGCCCGTTGCTCCTGTGGCCCCGGTTGCTCCGGTGGCACCTGTTGCGCCAGTCGCACCAGTCGCACCAGTCGCCCCGCCGCCCAACGTGTCGCCGGTCGGCAAATCCCCGATCTTGCCGTTAGCCAGCCGCA
>CAZCMS010000124.1:0-1035 GCA_964499935.1 uncultured Candidatus Saccharibacteria bacterium
TCAGAAGAAGGTATTCCGAAGATAGGAGACTTCGGACTGGCAGGACCTAAGTACACTACTGACAGACAAGGGACACGAGAGTATGCAGCTCCAGAAGTATTCAGTGAAAGAAGGTAGCATGGAGTTCGAATCAATTGCCTCAAGTCAGACATTTGGAGCCTCGGAGTTATCTTCTATATCATTATGACAGGGTCTCCTCCTTTCACCTTATCTTAGTTGAAAGAACTCTCTGACAGAGACAGCTTGGATGAACCAATACCCATTGCCTTATCAGGATTGACGGAGGCTGAGGTAGATCTTCTCTCTGTAATGTTAGTCTTGGACCCAAACAAGAGAAAGCCTGCCTCAGAGCTATGCAATCATCCTTACTTTGAAGGATGGAGACCTAGACTTGCTGATGATGCTGTACTGTTGGAGGAGAGTAAAGGGTTGGAAAGCAAACCTTAGGAAAGTGGATAGCCAAAGTAGTATAGAATTGACTAGGTCACCAAGAAAGCTATTGTACATATCACCTCACACACAACTCCTGGATAGGATAAGCAGCTCATCGATGAGTTGAAAGAACAAGGCTTGGAGGTAGATATCAGCTTTTCCAAGATTGAATCAGTCGCTAAAGAGGAGAAAGCAGAGTGGATTGATGTCACGAGCAGAGTGAAGAAGTGGAGAACTAAGACGACAAGAGGACATATTTTGGATAGGCTGTACAAGCTTATTAGTGAAAATGGTAAGAGATAGTATAAATGTATAGAGTCAAACGAAGAACACCCATGCCCAGTAAGGATGCAGAAGAGATAAGGCAGGTATTGGTTGTCAGGAGAGCACATTCACGTTCGAGTCGAAGAAAGGTCTTGAGATAAGAGTATATAAGGTCAAACATGTTTATTTAAAGAAGTTTAAGTCTGTTCTACTTACTATTAAGCTTTTCTGATTGAGTCACCATGTACCTCAAACTGAGGTACAGCTTCGGTAGAAGAGTCACCATGTACCTCATAATGAGGTACATACCTCAAATTGAGTCACCAAATATGTACCTCA
>CAZCMS010000125.1:0-1032 GCA_964499935.1 uncultured Candidatus Saccharibacteria bacterium
TTTGGTACCAGTTTTAGTTTCAGCTGGCGGTGTGCCACACGCCGTCAACGCCAAACACATACCAATCAATACAATCTTTTTCATAAAAAATCCTTAGCGTAGAATCATTCGGGCGCGATTCGAAGCAACCGGAGTCGATTCGATTTCATTCTTTGCCAACCGAACCAAGGCAATTTTACCCAGTTCATAGGCCACGAACATGATCATGAAAATCGAAATTGCAGTAAGAATAATGTCCATCTTCAATCTCCTTATGCCACTCTTATACGGAATAATAGTTATGTGGTCAAGATTTATTCTTCAGATTGGTAATTTTTTCGGCAATCGATTCAGGCGATTCTCCACGCCCAAGCCGCCAGCGCTCATAGCCAACCCAACTCCAGACCGTAATGACAGTGCCATGGCATTTGACCTCGAATACATTGGGGCCATATTGGGCATCAAACGCCGCCTGAGCAGCATCTGCAGTAAGCCCGTTCAGTTGCTTGATGCTATGGCTAGGATCAGCAGCCTCGCCAATCTTAGCCAACCAATTCTCGCTTGCGGTGATGATCATTTCTTTTTTCCTGGGCGGGGTTTGTCACATCCGATTGTGCTGGCACGTTCAGCCCGACGGTTGCGATTTTCGATTACCATATCGCGAGGCAGACTGCAATGCACTTTGTAAATGTCGTGTTTGACACCAGAAACGGTTGACTCAACGACATATTCATCGCGCGAAATGCTTAGCACTTTGAACTCTTCAGCCCCTAGGCGGCTGCAAAGAACATGATCCCCAATGTTTGCTTGACGAAGCATCATTTCAAATCTCCTCAAAACCGCTGGGCATGACCAACATCTTCTTGGTGCCATTGATGACAACGATATCACCAACGCTTGTCGAAGTGTGGCAGTTGTTCTTGGGCACTTCGATATATTCGACGCCAGCCGGAGCATATCCGTTGCCAGTATCGAATGCGACATCGAGGTCATCACAGTTGATGACATAAGCCGGTGAATAATGTCCCTGGCTCATGAGGAGATTGAAGAAAC
>CAZCMS010000126.1:0-1029 GCA_964499935.1 uncultured Candidatus Saccharibacteria bacterium
GGAGTCCTCGCTCATCGTCTGCCGCGCAGCTTCTAGCTCAGCCTCGGGGATAATCTCGGTCTGGCTGGCCTTGTACTCAGCCAGGAACCAGCCCTTGTTGGCAGATGCGTAGTCGCGCATCTCCCAAAAGGCATTCTTGCCGTTGGGCGTGCCGATGAACATGGCCCAGCCCATCCGATCAGCTAAGGCAGGACGGATGACCTCGCTCCAGACCTTGCCCTGCATAAGCCCGAACTCGTCTAGGACCACTCCGTCCAGGTAAATTCCTCGGAGAGCGTCAGGGTTATCAGCCCCGTAGAGTCGCACCTGTCCGCTGTTAGGGTAGTCAACCCTAAGCTCGGACTCGTTGAACTCCACTCCAGGGATAGGACGCGCGTAGTGCTTGGCGTAGTCCCAGGCGATTGCCTTGGCCTGTCGGTAGGTTGGGGCAATGTAGGCATACCTCGGCCGCTCGCGCTCACAGGTTAGCGCCGCTCTCTCTAGGTGATTGACCGCTAGGACTGTCTTGCCAAACCGTCTGTGGCAGACGACGACGCCGAATCGGTTGGCGTCGAGTTGTTCGTGTATCTGTAGCTGGAGTTTCCGAGGCTGATACGGGATTGTTACTAGCACTAATCCTGCGGCTTGATCCAGGTAACGGACATGGCTACAGGTGCGCCATCCGGCTCGCCCACGATAGCCTGCGCGGGCTTGCCGTCTTCCCGGTCACCTATCTCACGCAGGGCGGCCATATCGCCAGTCTCGGCGCTCTCTATCAGCTTGCCGGCCAGGGCTAGCAGCCCTTCATCGTATGAGCCGTACTTGTGGGCAAGAGCACGCCGGATAGCCTGTCGCCATTCGCGACCCTTCTGTCCGTTCGTGTTCCCGAGTGGTGCGCCCATATTGGTCTAACAATTATGTGTTTGATTAACCGCCCCTAGACTTCCGGCCCGTCCGTAACGATCAGGTTAGGGATGGGCGCTGTGTCGATGGTCTGGCTGACAGGCTTGTATCCCGCCGCGCTGTAGGTAACGGTAATGGTGGACGGGG
>CAZCMS010000127.1:0-1023 GCA_964499935.1 uncultured Candidatus Saccharibacteria bacterium
CACGGGGCCGGTTCGGCGCGAAGCGCCATTCTGATTTGCCTGACACTAACGATTTCTCTTCGGATTGCAAGCCCTAGCCCTTCTATGCCCAGCACGTATTCTCGACACAAGGCTCTCCGACACGCCGAACATCCGCGCAGCTAGCTTTCCTGCCACCACGCCTTTGCTTTCGCGGATCGCGGCAACGTCCTCTGGTGACAGTTTAGCAGGCTTAGGCCAACCCTCCACGCCAGCCGCCAGATGCCGCCGACGATCTTCACCGTTTTCCGTGATGGTCGCCCAACGCAGATGCTTTGGGTTCACACAGCCATCCCGGCCGTTGCCGCACGAGTGAGCTGCAAGGTGGCCCGGCGACGGAGGCTTGCCATGCTTCAGTTCGCACATGACGCGATGGGCACCACGCACTCGACCATCGAAGAACACCGCTCCATAGCGGCCTGAACTTCCTTTGCCAAACGGCCAGACCACACAAGCATCACCCTTGTGCTCGACGTGCTGTATCAACCACGCTAGCGGCTCCCCGGGCTTCCCTCTCATTTCAAGCTCCGCCGCGCTCTCTGTCACCGATCTTGAAATGGCGAATGAGCGCGTTGGCCGCGTGGCGCAGGTCGCCCACGAGATGGAAGAACTCACGGTCTCGCTCGACGCACTCGTAAAGAGCTGCGAACAGCACCCCGCTGCCCCGCAGTTCGTTCTGTGCCGTCTGGATCGCGTCATGAGCGTTGCGATAGTCTTCCTCGACCTTAGCCGCATAGCCATTGCCCACACCAGAGCCGCGCCCACTGACCTTGTTAGGGTCAAAGGCTCCGTCGCCACGAGGGGCCGCCACCACGCCGCGGTGCTGAGCCGCCAGTTCTTCCCACCGGCATAGCGCTTCGTACTGCGAGGCCGTGATGCCCTCTACCCCGTTGCTCCCGCGCCCCTGAACACATAGCCGCCCAATGAAGCTACCGCCGTCTTGGCTGCGCGCATCGTCCTTCGACAGCCCGAACAGCCGCTGGCGGGCGTCCCTGGCTACGGCAA
>CAZCMS010000128.1:0-1022 GCA_964499935.1 uncultured Candidatus Saccharibacteria bacterium
CGCCAGCAGACAGGCGAGTAGGATTCGTTTCATCGTTCGTTCTCCTCTGGGGATTCAAGTGGCGGGAGAAGCCTCACGCCTTGGGAAAGTAGATATCGAGTCATCGCATCAACAGAGGCGGGACTATTCGTCGGGTAATTGAGTGTGCGGGCTGCGCCCATTTGGAATGGGGTAGACGCCACAATTTCAGGCAGCATGAGTCCAGCGGCAGCGCCCGCCGGTCCACCCTGTGTGTATCCGAAAACCGCGCCCAGCCCAGCGCCAGTATGCGCCGCGATTCTATGGAGTGCGCGTTGCCCTGCGCCCGCCTGCAACTGTTTCGCTTCCGCTCGTTGCGCCACTGGAATCAAACTGGAGATGCGCTGGTTTAGCGACGCAGCCTCTGGGACCGCAGTATCCATCCCGGCATCAAGCGTTCGATAAATCTGCTGTCCCTTGCTCGAAACCGCTGGTGGGCGGGTGCTGTCCCATGAGAGCCAGCGATCCGAGAACTCACGCTTCAATCGTTGGGTGTCTGGAACATTCTGAAGTGGTGCGATATCGCGTGATGCCGCTGGGAAATATTGTCCGCGTCCGCCCGTGGCTCCATAGAAGTTCTGGGGTGCGTCCCTTAGCGAATCGGCCATTTCCTGAAGCTGCCCCGCGAGCGGAGAATTGATCCCACGCCCTTCCTCATTGGCCAGATCCTGCGCTAACTTCTGCGCAGCGCCGATATCGACGGTCTTGCCCTGTCCCGCCGCCGCCATCTGCGCTTGAAGGTTACCCATCTGATCGCGAGCCGACTGTTCGATGGTCGCGGGACGCAGTCCCCTGGTCTCGTCAAGAATTGCCGCAGCCGGAGTTTTCCCGTAGCGCCGATCCTTCATCCCAATGCCGAGCGCCGAATCCGCAATGCCTTCTGCCGCCGCACGCATGCCGCGTGCCACAACCGGCATCGCCGCGCCAGTAGCTCCGCCGAAGACCGCGCCAGTGCCTGCGCGCTTCAGTAGCTCGGGAATCGTGTCAGCGTTCGAGTTGCCAGC
>CAZCMS010000129.1:0-1012 GCA_964499935.1 uncultured Candidatus Saccharibacteria bacterium
CGCGCTCAGGACTTGCAGCCGCTTAAGGCGAGCGAGCGCGCGTTCACCAAGCTCATTGGCACCGTCAAGCCTGCTGTCATTGCGGCGGTGTTTACGGCGGTGTCAACTATGGTGCTCGTTCAGCACAACTACGACCCGCGCGCTATCCTGTGTGCGGGTGGAAGCGCGGCCTTCGCGGCGGCATATCTGGCTATCGAGAAATATCTGAGCGCATCCACTGACCCCGGCGCCAAGAAGCTGGGGGAGGCCATGCAAGCCGATCAGGCCGCACTTTTCAGCCAGGTCAATAAGGCGCTCGGCGTCAACGACGTGAAGCAGCCCGCGCCCGCGCCCGCACCTATCGAGACGCCCGCCCCCGTTCCCGCGCCCCTCGCGTGAGCCGCCCCGGCTCTTTCCCCGCCCTGGTCATCTCCGGCCAGGGCACTTTTCGTTTGCGTATTTTTATGAGTTTTGGAAATTGGCAGCTATTGCATGTTACCAATGCACGGTATTAACCGTATTAATATACAGAGAGGTGAGAGACACCTCACGAGAGAAGTACAGAGGAGAGCAACGGCAATGCAGATCAAAGACGTGATGGCGACTGAGGTATGTGCGGTGGCGAGCTATGGCGGCTATACCGTGAGCGTGCGCGAGGATGACAACATCGAGACCGGTGAAGAGATTGATGGCGAGCCGATCTACACTAGCGGCTATGTGCTCGCGGTAGCGGATGGCGCCATGTCGCCGCACGCTTCACACGACTTCCGCACGCTAGATGAGGTGGTCGCGTATATCGCCTCTGGTGAGGTGCTCGGCATGCCAGCCGACTATGACGGCTGGGAGCCGTGCGAGGACTAACGCACATGCCACGATCCGCAGAGGATAGCCAGCCACGCAAAGGAGGACGCCCCCGCGTCCTCCACCAGCCCGCAAAAATCACCGCCTACGTCTCAGTGGAGACAATGGCGCACATCAATGCGACGCGCAACGGCACACCCCTCGCCGAATGGGTGCGAGAGGCCATCGAGCA
>CAZCMS010000130.1:0-1012 GCA_964499935.1 uncultured Candidatus Saccharibacteria bacterium
CTCAACGGCCTGTTCGGCATGAGCCAGCGCCGCGTCAAGGGCAAGCTCCAGCCGCCGCCTCCCCGCGTGGCCGTCGTCCTCCTCGCCACCGCCGAGCGGGCCGACCGGAAGAAGAACGGTAGGTCCCCGCGCCTGGACGCCGAGCCCCAAGAGGGCTGGAACCGCTCGATCCGGCGGGCGAACGGCGACCGCGGCGACCGTCGTCATGCCAACCACCCGTGGAACACGCGGGCCGTCCCGAAGGGGAAGAGATGAACCGCGCCCTCCAGATCGTCGGCCTCCTGAGCCTCGCCTCCTGGGTCGTCGCCTTCTGGGCCGCCCGTGAGGTCCTCCGGTGGCAGCCGTGAGCGGGCAGCCCGTCCCCGAGCCGTCCGTCGAGGGCCACCGGGTGATCTCCGACCGCGACCCGGGCGACGAGAACGACGCCCGCAAGGAGTGCGGATGCGGAGGCTGCTCGGCCCTCGACCTGGGCCGCCCGGCCGACAAACACGAGCCCAAGGGGGACGGATGAACCCGCTCGACATCATCGAGGCGAAGCGCGCTCTGGCGGGCATCGCCGAGCTCCTGGCGGCCTACCGGGCCGACCTGATCGAGCAGGGCTTCTCTCCTGCCGAGGCGCTGGCGATCGTCGTCTCGTACCAGGCGGCGATCCTCGCGGTGCCGCCGAGGAGGGACGACTGATGCTGATCGGCCTGACCGGGCCGAAGCAGGCCGGCAAGGACACCGTCTACGAGCGGGCGAAGCACATCATGCGCGACGTCCTGCCGGTCGAGCGGGCGAGCTTCGCCGACCTGCTCTACCAGAGCGCGGCGGCCGGGTTGGGCGTCACGGTCGACGAGCTCCGGCAGTGGAAGAACGACCCGGGCGTCTTCGTGGCGATCGGCTGCTACTTCGACGACGGCTCGTTCTTCCCGGCGGAGGTCAAGACGATCCGCGAGTACCTCCAGCGGTACGGCACCGAGGCCCACCGCGAGGTCTTCGGCGACGACTTCTGGGTCGACAACGTCAAGCT
>CAZCMS010000131.1:0-1011 GCA_964499935.1 uncultured Candidatus Saccharibacteria bacterium
GCGGTTACGGAACGCGAATGATCTTTGTCTTTATCGGGTTCGTGATAATCACGTTCCTGATGTGCATTGCGGAAATCGTCTTCGAGCGAGACTGGCCGAAGGCCACATTCGGGCGGTTTGCTATTTCCGTCTCACTGCTCTGCGCCTGGCTGTGGATTACTTAGATCTGTCAGCCTGAAGTGCCGCGCCCTGAACTAACGGGCGCACTACCTTGTTGGCGGTCGGAGATGCCAGCGTTCGCGCAGCCGCAAGCTGGAGTTCCGGAGAAATTAGAATTTCCGGAGCGGCCAATCCGGCGACACCGCCGATAATCGCGCCCGGTATCCCCCGCTCCTTGTACCCACCAGCCGCGCCTATGCCGCCCAGTGTCGCCGCGCCGGTATGAGCGGCCACGCGGCCCGCTATACGCTGCCCAATGCTGGCGTTATGCTCTGCGGATTCCGCGCGTTTGGCTACTGGAATGAGGCTGGAGATTCGCTGGTTTAATGGCTCTGATCCAGGTACCGCCCGGTCCAATTCGCTGTCGAGCGCATGATAGGCTCGCCGTGCGGTCGTACTGACTCCCTTGGTTGTCTCCGGATTCCATGTGCTCACAGCATCGCCAAATCCGCGCTTCATGTTCAGCAGCCCGATAGGCGTCTGGGTTTCCGCCAGAGGCAATCCGTTCGTTACATTCGTGGAAAGCTGATCCATATACGGCTGCAGTTGCGCGATGGCCTTCGGGTTGTTCTCGCGCTGTGCCGTCTCGATGGCATTCGCGATAACGCCCCGAGCCGGCCCGAGACTCGCTGGCTCTTTGGATGCCGCGGCCATGTTTTCCACTTGCCCGGTTAGATTGGAGATCTTATCGCGCGCACTGTCGGTAACCGTCCCGAGGCGAATCCCCTTTGTGTCCTTGATGATGCCTTCCCCTGGAGTGCGGCCGAAGAATCGATCACCCTTGCGAATGCCTACCGCAGTCTCGGCAATCTTCGGGGCGAGAGCCTTCGCCCCCTCGCCAAGCACTGATCC